>CAWCBC010000010.1:0-312899 GCA_963793705.1 uncultured Acidobacteriota bacterium
AGCATGACAATCGCGCGTGCGACCTTGGCATTCAACCCGGTCGACCTGGCCAACGCTTCAATCACCGTCGTCTCGACCTCCGAAAGCAGCGCCAATGCAGCGTTGAGTTCAAGAGGCGTGACCACTCTCTTCAGGCCCTTGGCGCAGGCCAGGAATGCAGGCATCGGCACGGCAGGATCCGCAAGCGTCCGCACCAGGATGCCGTGCAGATCGCCAGACGCGTGTCTTCATGGCGGGCTTCGGATACTCGCTGCAATTGCTCCAGCAGGTGAGCAATCGATGTGAATTCAGCGCGCTGCTGGGCAAGTGCCGCGTCGGGGACGTGATCCAGGCGTTCGACGGAGGTTCGACTTCGTGCGATGAGCTTGTGAACGGCGACCTCGAGATCGTCGACGTAAAGTGGCTTGGCCTTGAATGCGGCGCCGAACGTTCCAGCCGATCTGGCGGACTCGAAGTCCCCGAAGCCGGTCAACACGAGAACCGGAACGTCGATTCCTTCGGCTCTCAGGTCGCGAGGACGGCCAGTCCCGGCAGGTCTGGCAGCCGCAGGTCCAGCAGAATGCCCTGATAGCGCCCCGTGCGAGCCATGGCCAGACCGGCCGAGCCGGTGACGACGCAGTCAATCTGAAAGCCTTCGCGTGTGAGGAACCAGACGTCGGGATCGGACGGTGACTTCCATCATCGATCCACAGCAGTCGCCGTTCTTCGGAGCCGGGGGCTTTGCCCGAATCTTCTGGGATGCGCGAATGCAGCGACGGAACCGACTCCCGTCGCGACACAAGCGAGGAGACGATCACGGTGTCGGATTGGTGATGCGCACCAGCCTCAGAGTAGACCACATGGCTCAATGTCGCGCGACAATGTCGCCCCGACCGCCGGTCGCCTCCCGCGGGCATCAATTCCGAGGTAATCGGGGCGATGATATCGATGGAAAAGAGATCCTATTCTCGAGATTCTACGCGGAAACATTGAGGAAATCGGCGACTCTTTGAATTGGCGGAGAGGCGGGGAGTCTTGAAAGCCGATTCGAAAACTCCAACGAAATCACGCCTCAATCGGCTAAGCCCAATCGGCTATGTGATTTCGGCTTTGCGATTCCTTTCATCGGCCTTCGTCCCTTCGCGTCCTTCTGCGTCGTTTTCCGCTTCGATGTCACTCGAAATGTCACTCACATCGACCACCGCGAAGAACGATACGCAGTCTGGCGCGCGCCACTTTCACAAAACAGCGATTTCGCCTATGACTACAACTCGGGTTACTTCTATGCTGCCATCGGGCTGACGGGAATTCCGGGCAAATCGCGGACCTCAGAACCCCGCTTTTCCACAAACCGTGGAGCTTTGGCTTGAACGCGATCGATCATCGACCGCCCCTCTCGTCCGCCTTACCGCCCCGCCGCAGAGGCGGACAAACACGATACGATCCGCGACTCGCCGTTCGGAGGTGGGCGACACGACGGTTTGCGAAGCTCGCGCTATCGTATGAAAGCGATCCGCCACGTCAACACCCGTCTGACTCCGCGCCATGTTGCGTCGATCCTTGTCTTGGTGTTCACGGCGCTGACTGTGCGCTTGGCGCTGTTCCTCGATCACTACGTGGTCAATCTGCTCTACTTGGACCAGTGGGGCTTCCTCGACGGTCTCTTCACCAACGCCGACCCGTGGACGTTGTTCCGCTGGCAGCACGGTCCCCAACGGCAGGGTCTTGGCAATCTCATCACCGCCGTCGTTCTTGCCCAAACCGGTTGGAATGGAAAAGCGGATGTTGCGGCCTGTGCCGTAGCCATGTTCCTGGCGAGCCTGGCGGGGCTCTGGCTGGTGAGACGGATCTGCGGCCCGGTGCGTCCGTGGGATGCCGTAGTGCCGTTGCTCTTCCTGACGACGACCAATGTCGAGGGCTACATCATCACGCCAAATCTGGCGCACGGTCCGCTGCCGGCCC
Source organism: uncultured Acidobacteriota bacterium (assembly GCA_963793705.1). Classification (GTDB taxonomy): domain Bacteria; phylum Acidobacteriota; class Vicinamibacteria; order Vicinamibacterales; family UBA2999; genus Gp6-AA40. Next base: position 1,942 of record CAWCBC010000010.1, read on the forward strand.
TCTTCCTGACGTGTTATGGGCTGTCGCTCACCGTCGGCTCGCACCCCCTTCGTGCCGTGCTCATCGCTGTCATCAACTTCTTTGCGGTAAATACCGGCTTCACCATGCTGCTTGGGCCAATCACACCGGCGGTTCTGGTGCTGTTGGCCTGCCAGCCCGCACTCCGCATGCGCGAACGAGCCGCGTACGGCGTGGCGCTCGCGGGAAGCCTCGCGGCGGTCGCGCTCTTCGCGCACGACCTGGTCTGGATGCCCGCAGTGGATTGCTTCCAGTTCACTGCGGATCAACCCTGGCAGTACGTTCCCTTTGCGGGACGAATTCTGGCTCGTCCGCTCAACCCCAAAATCGGACTGCTCCCTGGAGAGCCGCTAGGGACCGCCTTCGCGCTCGCGGCGGTTGCGTTCACGGGCTACGCCATTCTCCGCGCGGTGCGGAGTCGCGGCACCTCGACGCTTTGGAACGTCGTGGCCGCGCTCATGGCGTTCACGCTCGTCTTCGCATTCGTCACCGCGCTTGGCCGAGTCTGTTCGGCCTGGGCTCTGCCGATTCCATGCGTTACATCCCCTACGTGCTGCCGGGATTGCTCGCCCTCCATCTCGCACTTCGCGCGGGCGTGCCGCCCGGGCGCGCGCGCGCCGCGGCCCTGGCTGTGTTTTTGTCGGTATGTTTCCTGAAGGAAACGTCTGCGCGCAGTCGGCGTGAGGCGGCGCACGAATCAGCGCTGAAACGCGCCTGGCACGACTGCTATCTCAGCGTCCACGACATCGCGATCTGCAACGCGACCGCCGGCCGGCCGATCCTCCCTATGCCCGAGTTCTACAACCTGCAGCAGAAGCTGGACTGGCTAGAAGCGCGCGGATACAACCTCTTTCAGGATCGCGATTGAATGCGAGCGGACGGCGGTGCTTGAAAACTAGCCTCAATGAATCGAGCACGAATTGGCGATGGAGCCGCCGCTGAATTTCAACAGCCGAAGGGACATTTCCTTCAAGCCTCCTTGAACCAAAATGCACAGGAAGCCAAAGAGAGACAGCGGTATAGTCGCATGAGGCTATTGCGGAACTCGCCACCATGGTTGCGCCGGTTACTACTGACGATCATCGATAGAGCTAGCCAACCTCTGTGTGCGGATACCTCTTCGGACCCGTTTCACGTCAATTTTCGCTACTTTCTCGACGAGGTAAACAAACTCGAAGAATGTAACGTGCTCGAGCTTGGAGCGCGCAAGTCAACAATCCGCCATCTGTTTGTCGGGTGTAAGCGGTTTGTTGGCGTCGATATTCATCCTGCGACGGACGTTGACGTGGCCTGTGATATCCACGAGTTGTCGTCAGCACTCAGCCTTCTAAACCTCCGCTTCGATGCCGTAGCGACAATCTCTACCTTCGAGCACTTGGTCATGCCTTGGAAGGCCATCTTGGAAATCAACAAGGTAATGAGGCTTGGCGGGCTGCTATTTATTTCTACGCATCCGACCTGGCCTCCACATGAATTGCCGTGGGATTTTTGGCGGTTTGCGGACGGTGCCTTTCATGGATTGCTGAATCGCGCAACCGGCTTTGAGATCCTGCGTTGTAATTCGGGTTTGCCGTGCACGATACTGCCGCTGGGGACAGAGAAGTCGACCGTGGGAATTCTCGGGCAACCAGCATTTATGGGAATCAGTGTAGTAGCGCGTAAGATTTCGGACGCTAGGCCAGATTTGCAGTGGAATATTAGGACGGATGAGATCCTTACGACAGAGTATCCTCTGAGGTAGTTTATTCGCGATCAAGGACGCACAAAATCTGGAAAGCGCGATCAACTGGTCGGGATCCAGCGGCATGATGCTTTCGCCGAACCCCCCCACACACTCTAGAGAGTGACTTCACTCGCCACAGACGAACGCTCGAAGCAGGTTGCTTCGAGGCTCGCTCTGTTACAGTCGTGACTACAGCTCCAAGATTGCCCAAGTCAGATCCCAAATGGTCGGAGAGTCGTCGCCCCGGCGAGGTACGCCTCGATAAAAGGAAGCCACGTAGTGGGTGCGCAGGCGACGGCGAACAGGAAACCTTGAAGTTCGTCAGAGGTGAGCGTGTCGAAGCGGCCGGCGCGGGTCGGCAAGGAAGGAGCGCAATGCGTCCGACATTCGCGACAGCGTATCCGACGCCCCGCCGCGTGGGAACTGCCAGGAAGATGTCACGCGGATGTCCCACGGAAATGTCACCCAAGGCGGGCGCGCCCCCATCACGGGCGATTACTTCGAGACAGGCGAGGAAAACATTGCGGAAGGCGGAGAGAAATCGGTTCTTACAAGAACGCGAAAACCTTAAGGAAATTCTGATCACGAGAATGGCGGAGAGGGTGGGAATCGAACCCACCCCCCGGCACGGAGTGCCGGGGCGACGATTTTGAAGACCGTGACGACCACCAGGCACGTATCACTCTCCGCCGTCCATCCTATCTGCTACTCCACCACGATGCCTGGCTCCCCGGCTTCCATCTCGCCGATGACCGCCGCGCGCTGAAAGCCCTCGCGTCGAAAGCACTCGAGCACCTCATCGACCGCCTCGGGTGCGCACGCGACGAGCAGCCCGCCGCTCGTCTGCGGATCGGTCAGAATCGCCTGCTCGGACGCTCCATGGTCGTCAGATCGACGAGGCTGCCATATCCCTTCCAGTTGCGGGCCGATCCGCCCGTGACGAAGCCAGTCGAGGCCAGCGCTCGAGCGTCGGTCAGTAGCGGCACAGTGCTCCACCGTACCGAGCGCGAGCATTGGAGCCACGGCAGACTTCCAGCAGGTGGCCCATCAGCCCGAAGCCGGTGACATCGGTCATCGCGTGCACACCGGGAAGCCGCGCCAGCGATATGCCTGGCGTGTTGAGTTGTGTCGTGCTGGCAAGCAGCTCACGGTATTGCGCCTCGGTCACCTGCTGTTTCTTGACCGCGGCGCCGTAGAGGCCGACGCCGAGCGCCTTGCCGAGCACGAGCGCGTCGCCGGGCTTCGCCTCCGCGTTGCGTTTGACGTGACGGGGATTGACGAGGCCGATGGCCACCAGCCCGTAGATCGCCTCGACGGAGTCGACGCTGTGGCCGCCGGCGACCGGAATCCCGGCGCGGTGGCACACCGACTCGCCTCCCTCGAGGATGCGCCTGATGGTGTCGACCGGCAGCTTGTCGATCGGCATGGCCACCAGCGCGAGCGCGAACAGCGGCGTGCCGCCCATCGCATACACGTCCGAGATCGCGTTGGTGGCAGCGATGGCGCCGAAGTCGAACGGGTCGTCGACGATCGGCATGAAGAAATCGGTGGTGGCGACAATCGCCTGATCGTCGCTGATCCGGTACACCGCCGCGTCGTCGCTGGTCTCGATACCGACGAGCAGATCGGGTGGTATCAGACCTCGCCCGCCAGACCTGGCGATGATCTGTTCCAATACAGCGGGAGCGAGCTTGCAGCCGCAGCCTCCACCGTGAGAGAGGCTCGTGAGCGGCACTGTCGTTTCCATGTGCTTTACGTCTTCGGATTCTATCCGGCGCCTCCATCTAAAATCATCGCAACGCCCGCTTGTCGCCACGTCGTACGGTCACGAATGTCCGATCGAAGTACTCGAGCAGAGGCACGACGACTCGCCGGCTGCTGCCGAGTGCCTGTCGCAGATGACTGACCGTCGCCGGACCGTGTTGGGTGACGAATGCTTTGACCTGCGCAGTGGCCTGTGCCACGGCCGCGGTGCTCAGAACAAGCTCGCTCGTGATTTCAAGGACCTCGCCGCTTTCGATCAGGAACTTGAGCGCTCGCTGCGAGGCGGCATCCGGTGCGAGCTCCTTCCGCGACGGCGGCTCGAGCGGCTGTGCGGCAAGGGCCTGACGCAGCGTCTCACCGGCCGCGCGAAGCGGATCCGGCAGCTGCGCGCGATGCGACGGACGCTGGATGCTCGAGCCGGAGCGGGCGAAGCCGTGCTCGCACATGGCCGCGATCAGCGAGTCGAATACCTCGTTGACCGGAAACTCGTTCGTGATCGTGTTGCGCAGATCGGTCAGCGACAGACCCTGACGCTCCGGGTGCTCGCGGTGAAGGTCGTCGACGAGTTGCGCCGCACGCCCGAGCGCGGCCGTCCACGTCGCCGCATCGACTAACAGGTCACCGAAGGTGACCACCATTCCCTGCCGGGTGAGCTGTTCGATGGCCGTGTCGATGTCCTGCCCGCTGAAGCGCGATTTCACGAACGCGCGAGCGTGTCGAACGACCCTGTCACGAGCGACGTACACCGCCACGAACGCAGCCGGCGTGTCGAGCGATCCGGCGACGTGCTCCAGCCACTGCTGCCGGTCCCGGTGACGAAACGCCCGCCGCGTGGCATCAGGATCGATCACGACGGCACCGGCCAGCGTCTGTTGCTCCGACCAGTCGCGGACGGTGAGATGGTCGCCAGCGTACAGGTACACCGGAGCCTCCAAGCGCAGTTGGGCGATCTCGCGTCCGCCGACCGCCAGTTGCTTCCCACTGCCGAGCGCCACGTGTGCCGGCACGTTTCCGCTGCCGTGGTGCACGCGCACGCGCACGCCGTTCTTGATGGGTCTGGCCGCCCTCGCTGAAACCTCGAGCATCACGTCAAGGCAGTCGCTGGCACCACCCATCTCCGGCAGCGTAATGACATCGCCGCGATGCACGCCGGCAACCGGATTCACGTCCGTCACATTCAGCGCGGTGCGCGTGCCCGGCCCGCTCACCTCGACATCGCGGCCATGCGATTGAATGCGGCGAATACGTGCAGGGTGCCCGCTCGGCTGAATGACGACGGCCTGGCCACGCTGAAGTCTGCCGCCAGTCAACGTACCTGTGACGACCGTTCCTGCGCCCGCCACGGTGAAGACACGATCGACCGCCAGCCTGGGTTTACCGATGTCGCGCGGCGGTGGCGTTGCAGACAGTTCACGCGCCAGTGTGTCCTTCAACAGATCGAGTCCCTGTCCGGTCACAACCGATGTCGGAACGATCGGTGCGTCGGCAAAGGCGCTGCCCTCCAGGCGCTGGCGGACCTCGGCGGACGCGGCTGCCTCGTCTGCGGCCTGCCCGGAGCCAGGTCGAGGGGCCAGGTCGACTTTCGTCAGCGCCACCACCGCTCGACGCACGCCGAAGTAGTGCAGGATTTGGAGATGCTCCTCCGTCTGCGGCATCCAACCATCGTCCGCCGCAACGACCAACAATGCGAGGTCGATGGCGCCGACGCCGGACACCATGTTCTTCACGAAGTCTTCATGTCCTGGCACGTCCACGATGCCGACGTGGATGGATGACGACGAAGTGAGGGGGGGCAGGTCGAGATGGGCAAAACCCAGGTCGATGGTGATGCCGCGCGCCTTTTCTTCGGGTAAGCGATCGGGATCGGTGCCGGTGAGCGCCTTGATCAAGGCACTTTTTCCGTGATCGACGTGTCCGGCGGTCGCGACGATGTAGTGCCGAGCGTCTGACATCGACCGCGGTCAGCCCGCCGATAGAGCTGTGCAGCGCGCCGATCACGCTGGCGTCCTGGTGCGGGAAGATCGTCCGCAGATCGAGCTTGAGGCTGCCACGCCCGATGTAGGCGATGACCGGCTCCGGCTGCTCACGCAAGCGGGCCGCGAGTGCCTGCGGACCAAGCGTGGCGTGGCTCACCTCGATCGTCACCGACGGCAGCGCCGAGCGAGGCAGCGTGCCGCCGCCGATCTGCGCCCGTCCGGTTCCGATCCGAACGTTCAAGGTCCCACCGGCGAGTGCCGCGACGATCCGTTCAGCGCGGCCGCGGAGTTCGTCGGTGGTGACCTGCATCATCTCGATGACGGGGCTGCGCAGATCGCCGCGAAGGTACGTGTCCACGTCTGACTCTAGTGCCGACAGAATCAGCTTGTCGCACCGCAGGGCGCGGAACAGCGGTTCGCGCTTGAGCGCATCGATCATGCGCTTGCGGCCGACGATGATGCCTGCCTGTGGGCCGCCGAACAGTTTGTCGCCGCTGAAGCACACGAGATCGACGCCTTGCTTCAGGACTTCCGACGGCGTCGGCTCGTGCTCCACGCCCTCGATGGCCTCCGTCCGCACGATCGCCCCGCTCCCGAGGTCCTCCACCAGTGGCACTCGCTTCTTTCGAGCCAGCGCGGCGAGTTCGTCTGTGGACGGCGACTCGACGAAGCCGTCCATGAAGAAGTTGCTGCGATGCACTTTCAGCACGAGGGCGGTGTGGCGATTGATCGCGCGCGTGTAGTCGCTGACGCGTGTCTGGTTGGTCGTCCCGACTTCACGCAGCCGCGCGCCGCGCGCCTCGAGCATCTCTGGGATCCGAAAGCCGCCGCCAATCTGCAGAAGCTCGCCGCGTGAGATGACGACTTCGGGCCGACCTGAAGGTCGGCCTCTACCGAGACGGCCCCCGTCTGCGCCGTCCGAGCGGCAGAAGTGGTCGATGATGAGCACCAGTGCGGCGGCATTGTTGTTGACGACCGTCGCGGCTTCGGCGCCGCACAGAATCGCGAGCGCGTGTTCGAGGTATGCCGCGCGGCCAGCGCGCGCGCCGTCGGCAAGACTGTATTCCAGCGAGCTGTAGCCGGCGCCGATCGCCGTGGCGCACGCATGCTGTCCGTGCTCAGCGGGGCCCGGCCGAGATTCGTGTGGACCAGGATGCCGGTTCCGTTGATGACCGGAGTGATGCGCGACGCGCGCAGGCTCCACAATCGCTCCCGGACGTCAGCGACCAGCGCGTCGAAGGGAGGAATCGTCTTCTTCTGCGCTTTCCGGCGGTCCGCCTGAAGGCGGACACTACGATCTCGCAGCGTGTGCAGATATCGCCGCACGGCAGCGACCACTACCGGTGCTGGAAGCCCCGTCTCGCCTAACGACTGCAGGATCTTGTCGACAGAGGGGATCGCTCGAAGACGCGAGGGCTTCACCCTGCGAATCTTACCGCCAGGCGTCTATCGAGACCGTCGCGCCGCTCGACTTGCCTGTGCGTGAGGCGATGATTTCGCATCCGATACTGACACTGAACAACGCCGCTCCTGCGAACGCTGGAGCAAGATGGATGGGATTCACATACCCTTCCACATAATGAGTGCCGATCGCGCACCCGAACCCGGCTACTCCGGCGATTGCCACCGCTTCATGAAATGAACGACTCGGCCGCGAGTAAACCGCACACACAGTCAATAGGACACCGATCGTGGCGAGGCCACCACCGAAACCGGCCCGGTCGTGGGCGATCAGTGGAACGAGACGTGGGTTGACGTCATCCAGCATCTGACGGGTGACGCCCATGAAGCCGAGATCTTCAACGACAAACACTTCTGTCGAGCCGAGATAGAGAATCACGAGTCCTGCGAGCGCAATACCCAGCCCCGTGGCCAACAGTCCCCATCGGCCAAGCCGCAAGGGCCAAGCGGCGGCTTTCATTTCCTCTGTTCGGATCCAGGGCGTGGCCGGCGCTGTTGCGAGTCGTCGAGAATACAGCAGTCCTAGAGTGAAGGTCGGCAACAGCGCCAGTGTCGCCGTGGCATGCCACATATCGAGGTAACCGTAGCCGAGGTACGTCAGAAAGCTCGCGAAACCCAGCGTTCCGCTCGCGACGAAAGCCCACCACGCCCACGCCGCCCCCTGACGCAAAGGAAAAGCTGCGAGCCAAAAGTACAGGACCGCAATGGCAATGAGCGTGCCTCCAAATGCGACGCGATCGTGAAACATGAAGCGCACAACCCGGCAGTCCGCGAATCGGCACAATTCAGCGGCCGACATGCCCAAGTAACTCACATCGTGCGGAAGAAACTCTCGTCTGAACGACAGAAAGATCGCGAACACTCCGGAGAGCAACAGCGCGACAGCGGTCAGCGATAGCGCCGGTCGTCCGTCTCCGATCAGCTCGCGAAGTAGGCCTCGATCTTCATGCATCGGTGACTCTTGCCGCTGTCGGCCGAACGTTCGCGGCTCATGTCGGCTCCAGTTGGGGTTAGACGACTTGTCGCAGCCGAAGCGCTGGACGACGTCAAGAACCTGGGGCGCCCGACTCGATTCGCACCGCACTGGGTAGGGTTGCTAATACACGCCTGACCTTCGAGAGCGGATGATCTGGAAATTGCTCGTCGTAATTTTCATCGTCTGAAACAAAGCGAAGGACGCTCCGATCGACCCCACGGTAGGTGGTGTCATACGGATCCTGTGCCCAGGACCGTTTGTAATCCTCGATCGTCAGCTTACCGGTCTTCATCAACTGAGTCGTGACGATCGCTTCACGAACGCCTGTCGTCCCACGCTCGCCGCTGACGACAGTCCACACTGGGATGACCTCATCGCTGGGGACCAAAAATTCCTGTGAAGACGTAGGCCGGCATCTGGAGGCGCTTGTAGATGAATGCGACCGTCGCACCAAGCCTCCCGGTGTCGAGTTGCATCTCGATTAAACCCGCCCCACGACTTTCTGCCACGGCTCGACACCACCCCTGAAGCCCACCGATGTCGCTGAGTGATGGCAATTCGAGGGATCCACCAGCGGCCGCCAAGGACAGCACGTCTCCTTGAGAATTACGCCACGTCCTCATCTGATCGGTCGGCGTCTCTTCAGTCCACCCGTCCATCGTGAGATTCACGACACGAAGTCGTTCAGGTAGGGAAGGACTTGAAGGCTCACGCCACAGTCTCTGCCACCAGGACATCGTTGGTTCCTTCGCGGTCGTCTAACGTGAACGCGCGGATCCTAACATGCCTGTTTCCACGATCAGCACTGCGGTTAGCTGCGAGTGTCGCGGTTATATGCGAGCCCTCGGGTTGGGCCGACGCGACACATTGCCCTGGGCCAACTTCATGAGCTGACGCAGCACCTGATTCACAGGTTCGCTTGTGGTTACCGCCAGGCGTCGATCGAGACCGTCGCCCGTAGCGAGCCGCTGATCATCTTCCACGCGCCCTGCGTTTCGCCGCCGGCGACGACGATGTGGATCTCCGAGGGCAAGAAGATCTTGATCACCTCGTCCGGCTTCGCCTTGAGACGTGAGGCGTACGGCTCGACGCCAGCCACCGCGCGCGGCCGCATCAGGTACTGAATCCACTGATTGTCCCAGTACTCGCGTGCGGTCATCAGCGCGTTGTCGGCGCACCAGGCGATCAGCTTCTCCTTCGTGTCGAAGCCCAGATCGACGAATCCGCGCGCGACGATCGGATCCATCACGAACAGCGGCTCACTGTACTGCTCGACCGCGGCGAGCGAGCGGCGCATCTTCTCCTGCCACGTCGCCCGGGGTCCGTACCCGGCATGCGTGTACCACCCGCCGAAGAAAATGCTGGCGACGCTGTCGGTCGGCTTGAACCCCTTCTGCACGTGCAGCGGCTGCCAGGGACTGCGCTCCTCGGCCTCAGGGAGCACCGCCGTGTACGCGTACCAATTGCCGAGCGAGCCCATGTAGGTCTCGTCGGGAACTGACCCGCCCTGGAGGTTCTGCGACAGCAGACCGTAGGCGCGTCCGATGGTGGCATTGGCGTGGTTGTAGGGCCCCATCACGCCGATACCGGAGTTCATCGCGAGCTCGTCGCGGATCGGGCCGTTCACGACCGTGATCGTGGCGAACGAATTGGTGCTGCTGGATCTCGCAGAGATACCGCTCGACGCGAGCGCAAGGATCACCGGGAAGTACTCGGGCCGCGCGCCCGCCATGACGGCGTTGACCGCCACCTTCTCCACCGTGAATTCCCACCACTCACGGAGTGCGGTCGGGCGGAGCTTCCCGACGATCTCGTCCGGCGGATGACTGGTCCCCTTGAGCATCGCCTCAACGCGCGCCTCCGTCGGCAGCACGATCGGCAGCGAGTCCGTCCAGTGGTTGTCCTCGAAGAGCCGGTGGAGGTTGTCCTCGGTGTCGGGTTCGACCAGCCGCGGAGTCGAACGCTCGAACGTCAGCCCCTGCAGATCGGCCTCGTCGAGAGGAGACGTGAGGCCCTCGAGCACACCCTGCATGAACGGCCGCTTGGAGATGGGATCCTGACCTTCGATGTAGGCGCGCAGGTGCGCAGCCGAACGGTCCACGACCGGCTGCGGCACATACGCCTGACGGAGACGCGGCATGCCCATGGCCAGCGCCGTTGCGTCGCAGAGCCGCTTGAAGACGTGCGTGTGCACGGCAATCGAGGGGACGCCGTCCTGCTCCAGCCCCACCGCAAGCCCGACGACCGTCGGGCTACAGGTACTTCAAAGACCGACGGCGAGAATCGCGCCGTCACCGTCGGCCGCGATCACCTTCCGCATCTCTTCGTCGTCGGACCACGTCTTGCTGGGCCGGATGATGCGGGTGTTCACAGCCGGCAGCTGTTCGGCGAACCACTGCCGAAGCTGCTCGATGAACACGTCGGTGTTGTCGAACAGACAGTCGACCAGATAGATCGTCTTGCCGTCGAGCGTCGAGAGACGCGGCGCCAGACGCTTGCCGACGACCTTCGGAGGGTAACCGCGTGGATCGTGGACCGTTATCGCCATGAGTCAATCAATACGGTTGCCCGTAGTGCCCCGCTAATCATCTTCCATGCTCCCTGCGTCTCGCCACCGGCGACGACGATGTTGATGTCCGAGGGCTCGTAGATCTTGATCACCTCGTCGGGGTGGGCCTTGAGACGCGAGGCGTACGGCTCGATACCCGCGACGGCCTTGGGGCGCAACAACTGAATCGATTGATTGTCCCAGTACTCGCGTGCGGTCAGCAGCGCGTTGTCCGCACACCAGGCGATCAGCTTCTCCTTCGTGTCGAAGCCGAGATCGACGAACCCGCGCGCGACGATCGGATCCATCACGAAGAATGGCGGACTGTACTGTTCGACGGCGGCCAGCGCGTGGCGCATCTTCTCCTGCCACGTTGCCCGCGGACCGTAGCCGGCATGCGTGTACCACCCGCCGAAGAAGACGCTGGCGACGCTGTCGGTCGGCTTGAACCCCTTCTGCACGTGCAGCGGCTGCCAGGGACTGCGCTCCTCCGCCTCAGGGATCGCGGCGGTGTACGCGTACCAATTGCCATGCGAGCCCATGTAGGTCTCGTTTGGAACCGACCCGCCCTGAAGATTCTGCGACAGCAGACCGTAGGCGCGGCCGATCGTCGCGTTGGCGTGGTTGTACGGGCCCATGACGCCGATGCCCGAGTTCATCGCGAGCTCGTTGCGGATCGGGCCGTTGATGACCGAAATCGTCGCGAAGGACGTCGTGCTGCTGGATCGCGCGGTGATTCCGCTGGAGGCCAAGGCGAGGATGACCGGGAGGTACTCGGGCCGCGCACCCGCCATGACGGCGTTGACCGCCACCTTCTCCACGGTGGATTCCCAGGCCTCGCGGAACACCGTCGGGCGGAGCCGTCCGACGATCTTCTCCGGCGGATGACTCGTGCCTTTGAGCATCGCCTCGACGCGCGCCTCCGTCGGCAGCACGATCGGCAGCATGTCCGTCCAGTGGTTCTCGATGAACAGACGCTGCAGGTTGTCTTCGGTATCGGGCTCCACCAGCCGCGGCGTCGTGCGCTCGAACGACAGGCCCTGGAGATCCGCGTCATCGAGCGGCGCCGTCAGGCCGTCGAGCACCTCCTGCATGAACCGGCGGCCGGAAATGGCGTCGTTGCCGTCGATGTACGCACGCAGATGCGCGGCCGACTGATCGACGACCGGGTGCGGGGTGTACGCCTGACGCAGGCGCGGCATCCCCATGGACAGCGCTGTCGCGTTGCAGAGTCGCGCGAATCGTTGCGTATGGACGGCGACCGATGGAACGCCGTCCTCTTCGAGCGCCGCCGTGAGCCCGACGACCGTCGGGCTACAGGTGCTTCAAAGACCGATGCCGAGAATCGCGGCATCGCCGTCTGCGGCGATGGTGGCGCGCATCTCCGGATCGTCGGCCCAGGTCTCCTTCGGTCTGATGATGCGTGCATCGACCGCCGGCAGGTGCTCACCGAACCACTGCTGCAGCTGGTCCATGAACACGGCGGAATTGTCGAAGAGACAATCGACCAGGTAGATCGTCTTGCCGTCCAGCGACGACAGCCGCGACGCCAGACGTTTGCCGACGACTTTCGGAGGATACCCGCGAGGATCGTGAACCGTTATCCGCTGAGTCATAGCGTCTCATCGTAGGGGCCGCCTTAAGGTCGGCCTCTACTTTTGCCGGACCACGTTCCGTCTTAGAGTACCGATCGGCGCTCAGCGCAGCCGTTGCGCCATCGCCTGCGGCCGCCGCTGCCCGCCCGGCCGACCCGGAGCGGACCGTTCCTGCCGCCAACAGACCGGGCACGCTGCTGCGCATCTCGCCATCAACCGGGATCCGTCCGGAGGCATCGAGCGCGAGTAGACCGTCGAGCAACGTCGTTTCGGGCGCGAGCCCGACATAGACGAACAGACCGGCCACCTCGAGCTCGTCAGTCTTCCCGTCGCTGAGGTTTCGCGTGCGCACGCTGTTCAATCCGCCGTTGCCGATCGCTTCCTCGACGATCGTGCCAAAGCGTACTTCGATCTTCGGGTTTTTGCTTCACTCCCTCGACGTACGCCGCCTGCGCGGAGAACGCCGTGCCGCGATGCAGGATGACCACTCGTGAGGCGTGCTGCGCCAGGGTCAACGCTTCCTGCAGGGCAGAGTCTCCGCCGCCGACGACCCCGACAATGCGGTTGCGGAGCAGAGGCGCATCGCAGCTCGCACAGTGGCTCACGCCCTTGCCGCGCAGTGGCTCTTCACCAGGAATCCCGAGCGTCTTCAGCGTCGTGCCCGTCGCGACCACGATCGCTCGTGCCCACACATCGCCCTGACCTGTCGTCACGCGCCAGCGTCCGTCATCGGCGTGCAGCGCGGTCGCGCCCGTGGCGGCGAACTCCGCGCCGGCCGCAACTGCCTGCTCTTGAATAATCGGGCACAGGTCGTAGCCCGGGATACCGTCGGGAAAACCAGGAAACCCATCGATGCGCTCGATGCTCACCAGGTGACCACCGAGTGCATGCGCCAGTCAGGACCCGCGTCTTCCGGCCGGCCCGCGCCGCCGTCAGGCCCGCGGTCAGGCCCGCCACACCACCGCCAGCAATCACGAGCTCGTATCTCTGACATTCAGATTGATCATCCGTTGTCTTGGTGCTTGGGTCGGTCCGTCCGCTGGACCGTATCCGTCCGTGGTCCAGTGGACGCCACACGAACACTAAGGACCAGACTAAGCCGTCGCAAGCTTCTCCGTCGCCTCCAGGTCCTGCCGGAGCGTGCGACCGGCGAGCACGTAGTGCAGCGCGGCCCAGACGTTGACGACGCCGATGATGACCAGGGCGTAGCGGAGCGAGTCCTGGTCATACGACGCCTTCAGCGAATCACTGATCAGTCCGGTCACCGACGGGCCGAGGCCGTAGCCGATCAGCGTCTGGATGAACAGCAGCAACGACGTCGCGACCGAGCGCATGCGCAGCGTGGCGAGCGCTTGTGTCATGGCAAACGACGGTCCGAAGAACATCGCCGCCATGAACATGAGGCCGACGAACGAGGGCAGCACAACCACGCGATCGGCCGACAGATACGCGAGGAACTGAAACGGCACGCACAGCAGCGTGGCGATGCCCGGCACCCACAGGTACCACCGCCGGTCGTTCCGTCGAGCGCTCAGTCGATCGGCGGCAAAGCCGCCGAGGAACGTGCCGAAGCCGGCGATGGCCGAGAGCACAGCAATCCAGTAGCCTGCCTCGCCGGCAGACATCTGATGCGAGCGCTGCAGGAAGGCGTTGTTGAACGCGCTGCTCGCATACCAGACCACCGAGTGGAGCGCGGCAGCGAGCGTCAGGTGACGAAACGACCGCTTCTGCCACAGCGTGCGCAGCACCTCGAACATGCCCGGCACGGGCGCTCGCTCGCCTGCGGCGCGCGAGACGCCGTCGGACAGTCCCCGCGGAGGCTCCTTGATCGTCAGCCACATGACGAGGGCAAGCACGAGTCCCGGGCACCGCGGCGAGGACGAACGTCATCCGCCATCCGAGGTGCTGGTTGCCCCAGCCGCCGAACGCGGCGCCGAGCGAGCTGCCGATCGGCACGCCCAGGGCGTAGATCGCGAAGGCGGTGCCCCGTCTGCTCTTCGAAAAGTAGTCGGAGATGAGCGAGTGCGACGGCGGGCTGCCACCTGCTTCGCCGATCGCCGTGCCGACGCGCGCGGCAAACAGCATCGCGTAGTTCACCGCCAGGCCGAAGATGCCGGTCATGGCGCTCCAGCTCGCGACGGCGATTGCCAGGACGTTGCGCCGGCTCGACCGATCGGCCCACGCGGCGATGGGGATGCCCATGACCGAATAGAACACGGCGAACGGGAGGCCGGTCAGCAGGCCCATCTGGAAGTCGCTGGCGCCGAACTCCTTCTTGATGGCCTGGAGCGACGCCGCCAGGATCTGGGAGCGATCCATGGTGTTGATCACGTAGCCCAGCGTCAGCACGCCGAGCACGTAGTATGCGTACCAGGTTCTGGTCAGGAGCGGCGACTGGGCGGCTGGCGGCTGTTGTGTGGTCTGCACACGTCCCTCCCGATTCGCGGACGCCAAAGCTTAGTGGAAATGGGGCGACGGAGGGGGGAGTTCGCTCGCTGGCCTGCCAGCCGAAGCCAGCGAGCGAAGCGAGCGGTTTAGCGAAGGCTGGCGGAGAGGGTGGGATTCGAACCCACGTGCCGGTTACCCGACAAGACGCTTTCGAGGCGCCCCCGTTACGACCACTTCGGTACCTCTCCGGGTCGTGTGCAGAAAGGCCGACCTGAAGGTCGGCCTCTACGAGTTGGACTTTCGATGTTGGACTCGTTCTCTGCTCGCCTTCGACGAAGCGCGAACACAAAATTATAGCAGGAGGCTCAGATGACGTATCCGGCTCGGTATTCTCCGTTCATCGCCTGCGCAATTCTCCTCTTCGCGCTCGGCCGGCAGGCAGCCGCCCAGACGATCCCTGCACCTCGATGCGGCGCCGGCGTTCACGAGTCCGAAGCGACGGGGACGATCGCCTTCCCCCAGGATCAGATGTTCTGCCCGTTGCTCGCCGACCCCAAGGAGCCACGGTCGTTCGTCAGCTGGCTGCGTGGCACGTTTCGGTCCCTTGATGACCCCTCAGGCAAGGGCACGACGATCGGCTCAGTCGGCGTCGGGGACAGCTTCGGATTAGTGCGATGGAACGGACCCGACCGCGGCGACGGGGTGCAGCTGGATCTCGTGGGCAGCATCTTCGCCCAGTTCGACCTCGGCGCCCCCTCCAACGATCTGATCAACGCGGACTACATCATCGGGCTGCCGCTGACGTTTCGGAGAAACGGCTTCTCGATCCGCACGAAGGTCTACCACCAAAGCTCGCACCTTGGCGATGAGTTCCTGCTGCGCAGCGAGGACATCGAGCGCAAGAACCTGTCGTTCGAATCGTTCGAGTTCCTGGTGTCGCAGGAGGTGGGCGCGTTGCGGGTCTACGGCGGTGGTGAACGGGTCTTTCACCGGGACCCGGCGCCGATCGCGGCAAAGCTGTGGCACGCGGGCGCGGAGGTGAGATCGCCTCGCGCGGTCGCGCAACTGGTCGCCGGCATCGACGTCAAGGCCTCGGAGCTGCATGACTGGTCGCCGGCCACGAGCGGACGAATTGGAGTGCAGTTCACGCGACTCAGGGCTCGGTGAACACCCGGCGCGACTCGTCACCCTGATGGTGGAGGTGTATCAGGGGCCGTCGCCCTACGGGCAGTTCTTCCAGGACGACATCTCATACATCGGAGTCGGCCTGCACTTCAGTCTCTGACAATGGTGATCGGCGATCTGTGATTGGTGAACCGTTGACGATTGGCGACTGCTGAATACCGATTTATCGACGAATGCCTTTCAATCGCCAGCCGCCAGTCACCAATCAGCAACGATTCACGAATCACAGATCAGCAATCGTGCAATGTTCTACGCCCGCGGCGGAGGCGGCGGCATCTGGTGGCGCGGCGGCGTGGGCGGCGGCACCGAGCCGAACACCTTCATCGCCGCGGCGATCATGCCGGCGACATCCGACACGCGTCGCGGGCACGATGACCGACGTCGAACTCTTCGCCAGATGGCCGAACTGCTCGACATACTGCTCGGCGACGCGCAGCTGCACCGCTTCCATGCCGCCATCGGTGCGAATCGCGTCGGCGACGCGGCGGATGCCTTCGGCGGTTGCCGTCGCCACCGCAAGAATCGCCTGGGCCTGGCCTTCCGCTTCGTTGATCTGCTGCTGCCGGGTGGCTTCCGACGCCTTGATCACCTGCTGCTTCTCGCCTTCCGCGTTGTTGATCGCGGCATCGCGCTGGCCTTCCGACGTCAGAATCACCGCGCGCTTCTCGCGCTCGGCGCGCATCTGCTTCTCCATCGCGGCCAGGATGTCCTGCGGCGGCGTGATGTTCTTGATCTCGTAGCGCAGGACCTTCACGCCCCACGCTTCCGACGCCTTGTCCAGCTCGCCGACGACCTGCGTATTGATCGTCGTCCGCTCCTCGAACGTCCGATCGAGATCGATCTTGCCGACCTCGCTTCGCAGCGTCGTCTGCGCCAGCTGCGTGATCGCAAACAGATAGTCGGTGATGCCGTAGGACGCGCGCTCGGGATTGAGGACCTTCAGATACAGCACGCCGTCGACGCCGACCTGCACGTTGTCGCGCGTGATGCAGACCTGCGCGGCGATGTCCCAGGCGCTTTCCTTCAGGCTGTGTCGATAGCGGATGACGTCGACGAACGGCATCAGCAGGTGAAACCCGGCGTTCATCGTCGCGTGATAGCGGCCGAGCCGCTCGACGACGTAGGCGCTCTGCTGAGGAACGACGACCGCGGTGCGAAAGACGACGAAGAGAATAAAGACCGCGGTGACGAGCAAGACAATCAGAGAGCCATCCATCGATCAGCGACTCCTTTCGGACCGGATGTCCAGTTCCAACCCGCGCACGGCCGCCACGCGGCTCCGCTCGCCGGCGTCGATCGGCACGGTATCGACATTGCGCGCCGTCCACGCCGCGCCTCGGACCTCAGCGCGTCCGTACTGGCCTGGGGTCATCGGCGACAACGCCGTGGCGAGCTCGCCGACGATCGAATCGACGGCCTCGTGGCGCTCGTTCTTGTTCATCCGCTCGAGCAGCGGCTTGCGGAAGAACGCGAGACACACCAGCGAGAGCACCGAGAACAGCCCCCACTGCAGCGAGTCCGATTGGAGGATGCCCATCACGTCGAGCACGCCAACGAGCAGCGCCGACACGGCGAAGAACATGAAGAAGAAGCCGCCGGGCGTGGCGAGCTCGATCGCGGCCAGGAGCAGACCGAGGAGAATCCAGTACCACCAGATCATTTGTGAGTCGAGGATATTAGACACGCTCAACTCCCAACTACCAACTCCCAACTTCCAAACGATTCCCGACTGGGGGCTTGGGAGTGCGAAGTTGGGCGTTGGGAGTTATCCGCGCTTCTCGCGGAAAAACTGCTGAATCAGGTCTCGGCAATCCGCCTCCAGAACCCCGCCAGTGACACGAAAGCGGTGGTTCAAGCCCGGGAGTTCGTCGCTTCGCACTGTTGATACGAGTGCGCCCGACTTGGGTTCCACGGCGCCAAACACCACCTCCCGCACCCGCGCGTGCACCAGCGCCCCGACGCACATCAGGCACGGTTCGACGGTGACATACAGCGACGCGCCGGTCAGCCGGTAGTTCGCCGACGTGCGCGGCCGCCGCCCGCAGCGCCAGCACCTCGGCGTGCGCCGTGGGATCGACGGCGGCAATCGGCCGGTTGAACGCGCGCGCGACGATCTCGCCATCGATGAGTGACGACGGCGCCGATCGGCACTTCGCCGGCGGCAAGCCCGAGCCGCGCCTGCTCCAGCGCCGCGCGCATGAAGTCGTCGTGCATCAGGAGGAATTCTAGTTGGGAGTTGATACGATCGTTAGTCGCGTGCCGATCGAACTCCTGTCTCTCGACGCCGGCGGCGTGCTGGTCTTCCCGAACTTCGAGCGCATCAGCGACACGTTCGCCCGCCACGGCATCCCGGTTTCGCCGGACGCGCTGCGTGCCGCCGATCCCCACGGACGGTTCGCCGTCGATACCGCCGATCGCGTGGCGGCCACCAACGATGCGGATCGCGGGTCACTGCACTTCCGCGTCATGCTCGCGCGCGCGGGAGTACCCGGCTGACGCGCCGATTCAAGCCGTGCTCGAGGAGCTCTGGGCGTATCACGCCGAGCACAACTTGTGGGAGTACGTGCCGCCCGACGTGATCCCGGCGCTGGAACGGCTGGCCGCGACCGGCATTCCACTCGCCATCGGCTCGAACGCCAACGGGATCATTCATCGCGTGTTCGAGCGATCGGGTCTGCGCCGCTACTTCAGCGTGATCTGCGACTCGCAGGTCGAAGGGGTCGAGAAGCCCGACCGCCGCTTCTTCGAGATTCTGGTCGCCCGCGCCGGCGGCCGTCCGGAGACGACGCTGCACGTCGGCGACCTGTTTCACGTGGACGTCGTCGGCGCGCGGAGCGCGGGGCTGCAGGCGATGCTGCTCGACCCGCACGATCTCTATGCGGGTTACGACGTGAACGCGCGTGAAGAGCCTGAGTGAATTGGTGACGCTCGTCACTGGTCTTTAACCACGAAGAGCACGAAGAGTTCGAAGATCGCCAATTCAAGACACTTAGAGTTCTTCGTGCTTCGCGATCTTCGCGCTCTTCGTGGTTAAGAGCCAGCTCGACCTACCCCAGGAAGAACTTGTACGCGGGATTGTCCTGCTCCTGCGTATACGGATATCCGAGCTCGTCGAGGAACTGCGCGGAATGCCTCCAGGTCCTCGTCGGCAACCTCGAAGCCGGCGAGCACGCGGCCGAAGTCCGCGCCGTGATTGCGGTAGTGGAAGAGGCTGATGTTCCAGCGCCCGCCGAGCTTCTCGAGAAACTGCGTCAGCGCGCCGGGCCGCTCGGGGAACTCGAACCGGCACAGCCG
The DNA here is from genome assembly GCA_963793705.1 of uncultured Acidobacteriota bacterium. GTDB lineage: Bacteria > Acidobacteriota > Vicinamibacteria > Vicinamibacterales > UBA2999 > Gp6-AA40. The sequence goes on from CAWCBC010000010.1 coordinate 20,870, forward strand.
CTCGTTGCGCACGCCGGGCGCGTGTCCGCCCACCATGTGGCGGACGTGCAGCTTGGCCATCTCGTTGCCGGTCAGGTCGACGGTCTCGTAGCCGGCGGCCTTCAACTGCGCGGCCAGCTGCGCGCCGTCATGGCGCGACTCGGTGGCAAAGCCGACGAAGATGTGCGCCTGACTGCGGCTGGCGAGCCGATAGTTGAACTCCGTCACGGTGCGCCGCCCGATCACGGAGCAGAACTCACGGAACGCGCCTGGACGTTCAGGGATGGTCACCGCCAGCAGCGCCTCGCGCGCTTCGCCGACCTCGGCGCGCTCGGCCACGAACCGCAGCCGATCGAAGTTGATGTTCGCGCCGCTCAGCACGGCCACGAGCGACTGGTTGCGCGCGCCCTGGCGCTCGACCCAGGCCTTCAGACCGGCAACCGCCAGCGCGCCGGCCGGCTCCATCACCGACCGCGTGTCGTCGAAGACGTCCTTGATGGCCGCACAGATCTCGTCGTTGGTGACACGGACGATCTCGTCAACCGTCTGCTGGACGATGGCAAACGTGCGCTCGCCCACTTCACGTACCGCGACGCCGTCCGCAAAGATGCCGACGTGATCCAGCTGCACCCGCCGGCCGACCGCGAGCGATCGATACATGGCGTCGGCCTCGAACGGCTCGACGCCGATGATCTTGACGCCGGGATGGAGCGCCTTGATATAGCCGGCGATGCCCGCGATGAGTCCCCCGCCGCCAACCGGCACGAACACCGCCGACAGCCGGTCCTGGCTGTGACGCAGAATCTCGGCGCCGACGGTTCCCTGTCCAGCGATGACGAGCGGATCGTCGAACGGGTGAATGACCGTCATCCCCGACTGCTCGGCCAGCGCGTCGCAGTGCGATCTTCGCATCGGCATAGCTGTCGCCGGACAGCACGACCTCCGCGCCCATCGCCCGCACCGCGTCCACCTTGATCTGCGGCGTCGTCTGCGGCATGACGATCACCGCGCGCAGCTTGAGTACTTTCGCCGAGTAGGCGACGCCCTGCGCATGATTGCCGGCGCTGGCGGCAATGACGCCGCGCGCCCGCTCGCGATCGGTCAGGTGCGCGACCTTGTTATAGGCGCCGCGGATCTTGAAGCTGAAGATCGGCTGCAGATCCTCGCGCTTGAAGAGCACCTCGTTGCCGAGACGCTCCGTCAGGCGCGGCGCCGCGTCCAGCGGCGTCTCGCGCGCGACGTCGTAGACGCGGCTCGTCAGAACGTCGTGGAGAAGCTGGTTGAGTTCGGACATCACGAGCACATCGCTATCTTAGTGGACCGATCCGACAGCTGATGCATGTAGTGGAAATGGTCATTCTGGGCACCGCACGGTGACAGATGGACATTCATCTACTGCCCTCCCGCCCGCTCGTCTGACTCCCGGTAGTGCCACCGGCGACGACGCTCACATTTCGACGATCGACCGATTCATTAGATAAACCGCGGCCAGCGCGACTAACCGGACGGCCAATGGAATCCCGATCCGCATTGGATTTCGTTCCATCCCGAAAAGGCATGTGGTTTGCGATCAATGAGTTGCCCCTGATGGACTGGAACCCACGTAAACCCAAGAGCTCGCCTGACCAGTCGCCGCGCCCGGAACGCTGGGCCGCCGACGCAGGCGCTGATGAGATCGCCTCGGTAACGTTGATTCGCAAGTACGCCGACATCCTCGACGGCGTGAATCTCCAATCAGCCAAAGTCGGCGACCGACTTGACCTGCCGCGGCGCGACGCGGACGTCCTGATCGCTGAGGGGTGGGCCGAGCGCGCCGAAGAGCGGCGCGTGCGTTTGTTGCCGCGTCGTACGGTCGCTGCCGACAGCCCTCGCCGTTCCCGCAAGAAACGGAAAAAGTAAGAGCGGCGGGTCAGGCCGTCGAGTTGCGCAGCTGCTGCGGCCGCACTGGCAGACTGTAGACCCTCTTTCCCGTCGCGGCGTGAATCGCATTCACCAGCGAGCCGGCGGCAAGCGCCGTACTCGGCTCGCCGATGCCGCCCGGCACCTCGGTACTCGGGACGATGTAGACGTCGATTTGCGGCATCTCGTTGTGCCGCATCACCTGATAGTCGCTGAAGTGCCGCTGTTCGACGCGCCCGTTCTTGATTGTGATCTCGCCCTTCAACGCCGCCGTCAACCCGTACACGATCCCGCCTTCCATCTGCGCCTTGATCGTGTCTGGATTGATCACCCAGCCAGTGTCCACCGTGCACACGACCTTGTGGACCTTCACCGCGCCCTGCGCATCGACGGACACCTCGGTGACCTGCGCCAGAATGCTGCCAAAGGATTCCATCACGGCGATGCCGCGCCCACGGCCGGCCGGCAGCTTTGTTGCCCAGCCTGATTTCTCCGCTGCGAGCTCCAGCACCGCGCGATGGCGCGGCGCCTTGCCGAGGAGGTCGCGCCGGAACTGATAGGGATCCTTCTTCGCGGCAGTCGCCAGCTCGTCGATGAACGCTTCGACCACGAAGCCCTGAAACGACGCGCCAACTGATCGCCAGAACCCGTACGGGATGCCGGGGTCGGTCTCCGTGTACTCCACCCGGACGTTCGGGATGTCGTACGGCAGCGTCGCCGAGCCCTCCAACGAGATTCGATCGACGCCGTCCGGTCCAAGTCCGCCGATCCGTTTCATCAGCGATTGCTGCACGAGGCGCTGCATGAACACCGTCGGCTTGCCGGACGCGTCGACCGCGCCCCACATGCGCGCGTAGCTGACCGGACGGTAGTAGTCGTGCTGCATGTCGTCTTCACGCGTCCACACGACTTTGACCGGCCTGCCGACGGCCTTCGACGTTTCGACGGCCTCGGTCACGAAGTCGGCTTCACCGCGCCGGCCGAAACCGCCGCCCATGTAAGTGGTGTGAATCTTCACCTTGTCGGCGCTGAGCCCTGAGGCGGCGATGGCCGCCTGATGCGACGCCGTCTGTCCCTGCGTCGGCACGTAGACATCGCAGCTGCCGGCCTTCACATCCGCCGTGCAGTTCATCGGCTCCATCGTCGCGTGCGCGAGAAATGGTGCGTCGTAGACGCGATCGAGCTTGAGGGTCGTGCTGTTCAAGCGCGGCGTTGCGCGTTCCCGTCGTTTCGCGCCACCTTGCCAGGCTGCTCAGCGAGGGCGACGTACTTCTTCATGATGTCGGCGCTGTTCAACGACGCGAGCGCGCCCTCATTCCACGTGACCTGCAGCGCCTCGACGCCCTTCGATGCGGCCCAGTAGTTGTCGGCGACGACGGCAATGCCGCTGCTGATCGGCGTGACGAAGCGAACACCCGGAACCGCCTTCGCCTTGTCCGCGTTGAACGACGCGACCTTGCCGCCGAAGACGGGGCAGCGCACGACGCGCGCGGTCAGCAGCCCCGGCAGCTTCACATCGAGGCCGAACACGGCCGTCCCGTTCACCTTCTCAGGAACATCGAGGCGCGGCAGCGACTGTCCGAGCAGCTTGAACTGCTTCGGGTCTTTCAGGGAGACCGTCTTCGGCACCGGCAGCGCGGCGGCCTTGTCCACCAGCGCGCCGTACTTCAGCCGTCGGCGGCTGGCCTGATGAATCACCTCGCCCTTGTCGGTCGTCACCGTGTTTTCCGGGACGCCCCAGGTCTGCGCCGCGGCGGTGACGAGCATCGCGCGCCCGGTCGCGCCCGCCTCGCGGAGCACCTTCCACATGCCGCGCACGCTGTTGCTGCCGGCTGTCAGCTGCTGTCCGCCGAAATTCGGATTGCCGTACTTCGCGTCGGCAGGCGCCCACTCCGTCTTGATCTTCGTCCAGTCGAAATCGAGCTCCTCCGCCACGAGCATCGGCATCGAGGTCATCACCCCCTGCCCCATCTCGAGCATCGTCAGCACGATTCGCACGCTGTCGTCGGCGTTGATGCGAATCCAGACGTTCGGCTCGAACGACGCCGGCGGCGTCGAGCAACCGGGTCGGAGCCAAGCGGCAGATAGGCGCCGATCAGCAGGCCGCTGCCCGCGGCGGTGGCGCTCTTCAGGAAAACGCGGCGCGTGAGAGTTGGTTGACGTCATGTGATCCTCGCCTTCCGCCAAAGGCGGACGTTACGCGCGCGCGGCGCGATGAATCGCCCGGCGGATCCGCTGATAGGTTCCGCAGCGGCAGATGTTGCCGGTCATCGCCGAGTCGATCTGCGCGTCGGTCGGGTTCGGCGTTTTGGCCAGAAGCGCGGCGGCCGACATGATCTGGCCGGACTGGCAGTAGCCGCATTGCGGCACCTGCTCGTCGATCCACGCCTTTTGCAGCCGGTGTGTGGACGTCGGCGACAGTCCTTCGATGGTCGTGATCTTTTTTCCTGTGGCCGCGGACGCCGTCGTCAGACACGACCGGGTGGCCGTACCGTCCAGGTGCACCGTGCAGGCCCCACATTGGCCGAGTCCGCAGCCGAATTTCGTGCCGGTCAGGCCAATCGTCTCCCGCAGCACCCACAGGAGCGGCATGTCGGGGCTGACATCGACGTCGTGGCGTTTGCCGTTTACTTCGAAAACCATCGGCAGGCTCCGGGCTAGTTGGTAGTTGGCTAGTTGGCTAGTTGGATAGTGGCTAGTGTGGGCGGGTTCCGCGCCGTGCGACATGCTCGAGGCGCGGACCCGCCGTCGTATCATAACGCCCTCGATTGACGACGGAGGTCTAGATGAAGATTTTGGGCGTTCATCGCGTTTGCGGCAATCAGCATCACGGCTTCAGGAGCCGCACAGGCGCCCGCGCCGCCACCGCAAGGCCCCCCACCGGGGGCGTTTGGTCCCCCTGCTCCTCCCGGCCCCGGCCACCTACGACCGCGCGTGCGCGGCGTGTCACTCCGAAACCGATGCAGGAGCCCCCACGCGCAACGCGCTGCGCGCGATGACTCCTGAGGCCATTCTCAATTCGCTCGTCAACGGCAAGATGCAGCAACAGGGCGCGGCATTGAGCGAAGCGGATCGTCGTGCCGTGTCCGAGTTCCTCGCCGGACGACCACTCGGTTCAAACACCGCCTCGGCGGCAGCATCCAAGTGCAGCGCGTCGCCGGCGATGTCGGACCCGTCGCTGCGGCCCGAGCTGGAACGGCTGGGGAAACGGCATCTCCAACGCACGGTTTGCGAAGACCGGCGGCGTGACGGCCGACGACTTGCCGAAGCTCAAACTGAAATGGGCGTTCGGCTATGCCAACGTCAACGCCGCCCGCGCGCAGCCGGCCTATGCCGGCGGCCGGCTCTTCGTCTCCAGTGAAAACGCCGAAGTCCACGCCCTCGACCCGAAGACCGGCTGCACCTACTGGACGTTCGTCGCCAACAGCGGCGTCCGCACGGCTCTCTCAGTCGGACCGTACAAGGCCGCGGGCCGCAGCGGTTACGCGGTCTACTTCGGTGACATGAAGGCCTACGCCTACGCCGTCGACGCAACGACGGGCCAGCAGATCTGGGCGCGCAAGGTCGACGACCATCCGTCCGCAGCCATCACCGGCGCGCCGACGGTGCACGCCGGCCGTGTCTACGTGCCTGTCCAGGGACTCAACGAGGAGGGCCAGGGCGGCCGCGGCGGCTATCAGTGCTGCACATTCCGCGGCAGCGTATCCTCGCTCGACGCCAGCACCGGCGCCGTCGTCTGGAAGACCTACACCGTCGAGGAGCCGAAGCCGCGGGCAAAGAACAAGGACGGGGTGCAGATGTTCGGGCCGGCCGGCGGAGGCATCTGGGCGGCGCCGACTGTCGATCCGCAGCGCGGGTTCGTGTACGTCGCCACCGGAAACGGCTACGCGGAGCCGGAACAGAAGACGACCGACGCCGTGATTGCGCTCGACATGAAGACCGGCGCCGTGAAGTGGGTGAACCAGACTACGCCAAACGACCTCTGGACGATGGGGTGCCGGCCGCAGAATCCGGACAACCCGTCGTGTCCCGCCACGCTCGGGCCCGACTTCGACTTCTCTGCCTCGCCGTCGCTCACTCGTATCAACGGCCGCGACCTGCTCGTGCTGCCGCAGAAGTCCGGGATGACGTACGCGCTCGATCCCGACAACGAAGGCAAGCTCGTGTGGCAGCAGCGCACCGGGCGCGGCAGCGGCTTTGGCGGCCAGTGGGGTGCGGCTGCGGACGAGCAGAACGCGTACGTGGGTGTGGGGGACATGCAGTCGCCGACACCGGGCGGATTGCGGGCGTTGAAGCTGGCAACCGGCGAACTGGCGTGGAGCATGGAGGCGCCGGCGCGTCTGTGCAACACGGCCAAGTCCTGCCGCGCCGGGCAGGGCGGCGCGGTGACGGTCATTCCTGGCGCGGTGCTCTCCGGCTCGCTCGACGGCGGCATGCGCGCCTACTCGACGAAGGACGGATCGATTCTCTGGACCTTCGACTACCAACCGATCGTTCGACACGGTGAACGGTGTGATGGCCACCGGCGGCGGCATCGAAGGCCCGGGGGCCATCGTCGCCAATGGCATGGTGTTTTTCAATGCCGGGTACGGCGGAATCCTCAACCGACCGGGCAATGTGCTCCTCGCCTTCGGGATGGACTGACATTGAACGTAACGCTGATTCTCGGAACGCTCTGTTCTCACCGGCGCGCTGTCGGCCACGGTCGCGGCCGTGTCAGCAGGGCCGTCAGGGCGCAGGCGGGCGCGAAGCCGGTGCCGTTCGGCCAGGAGACGCCATCCGCCGATGCGCTGATGGTCGAGAAGGTCAAGCCAAACCTCTACGTGCTGCGTGGCGGCGGCGGAAACACGGCCGCTTTTATCACCGACGCCGGCGTGGTGCTCGTCGACACGAAACTGCCGGGCTGGGGTCAGCCGCTGATCAGAAGCTGAAGACCATCACGCCAAGCCGGTCACGACGATCATCAATACGCACTTCCATTTCGACCACGCGAGCGGCAATGTCGAGTTCCCGCCAAGGTCGAAATCGTCACGCACGACAACACGAAGACCTACATGGAGCAGGGCAAGCCGGTCTCCGGCGTCCAGCAAGGCCCGCAGCCCAACATCTATCACACAGAACGGTGGCCGCGGCCTGCCGACGAAGACCTATCCGCGACACGCTGACGCTCGGCACGGGGAACGAGCGCATCGAGCTTCACTACTTCGGCCCGGCGCACACCGGCGGCGATACGTTCGTGGTCTTCCCGGCCCTCCGCATCGCGCACGTCGGCGACGTATTCCCGAACAAGGGTCTGCCGATCATGGACAGGAACAACGGCGGCAGCGGGCTCGCCTATCCGGATACGGTCGAGAAGGCGGCCAAGGGTCTGGCCGGCGTTGACGCGATCATCAACGGCCACACCGACGCGCAGACGACGGTCGCGGAGATGCGGGAGTACGCGGCGTTCCTGCGCGAGTTCGTCAACGGGGCCCGCGCCGCGAAGAAAGCCGGAAAGACCGCCGCGCAGTTCGCCGCGGAATGGAAGACGCCGGCAAAGTTCGTGGGATATCAGCCGGTGACGAACTGAAGGGCCGGGACCGAACCTGTCGCAGGCGGATTTCGCGAGGAACAACGCGCAGGTCGTTTTTGATGAACTGAAATAGGTCGTTCGAGTCGTTCGAGTCGATTCGAAGATCGGAGTTGATATGAAGAGAACGCTTGTCCTCGGCTACGCTGGTTCTCGTCGGCGCGCTCTCGGCCACCGTCGCGGCCTTTCAGCAGGCGCCGGCACAGCCCGGGCGTCAGGGCGGCGCACCGGCCGGCGGCGGGCTGCAGGCGCAGCCGTCTGCTCGCCGGTCTGACCGTCGACAAGCTGAAGGACAACCTCTTCGTCATCAAAGGCGGCGGCGGGAACACGGCGGTCTTCATCACGGCCGATGGCGTCACGCTCGTGGACACGAAGATCTACGGCTGGGCGCCGCATCTGATCACGCGCATCAGCGAGATCACCAGCAAGCCGGTCACCCGCATCATCAACACGCACACGCACTACGACCACACCGAGGGCAACCCGGACTTCCCCGCCACGGTGGAAGTGGTCACACACGAGAACACCGCGAAGATGATGCCGGAGATGAAGATCCCCTACGGCGTCACGCTGACCGACAGAAACGTGTTCAAGGACAGCAACGGCCGCGGGCTGCCGAAGCGGACCTTCACGGATCAGATGACGATCGGCAGCGGCAACGACCGGATCGAGCTGCGCTACTTCGGCCGAGCGCACACCAGCGGCGACGCGTTCGTGATCTTCCCGGCGCTGCGGACGATGCACACCGGGCGACGCGTTCCCGAACAAGGGCATGCCGATCATGGACATCAACAACGGCGGCAGCGGCCTCGCCTACGCCGAGACGATCGCGAACGCCGCCAAGGTGCCGAACATCGACACGGTCATCACCGGGCACAACCAGACGGTGCGTCACGCACCGCGGACGTCATGATGTACTCGGAGTTCATCCGCGACTTCGTGGCGTCGGTCCGCGCCGCCAAGAAGGCCGGCCAGTCGATAGACGATGTGGCGAGCTCGTGGAAGATGCCGGAGCGCTTCCTCAAAGAAGGCTACGCGCAGCCGCCGGTGACTCGCGTGAAGCCGAACGTCGAAGTCCTGTGGAAAGAGCTGAATTAACCACGAAGGTCACGAAGAACACGAGGCATGGAAATTGTCTTTCTTCGTGATCTTCGTGCTCTTCGTGGTCTTGTGACAGCGACTGACTTCCGATGGCCGACATCGAAGTCCCGGTTCTGATCGTCGGCAGCAGCCTGGTCGGCATGTCAACGGCGCTGCTGCTCGGCCATCACGGGATTCCTGCGCTCGCGGTCGAGCATCACCGCGGCACCGCCATCCATCCGCGCGCGGCGCAGATCACCCAGCGCTCGATGGAGATTCTTCGCATGGTCGGCATCGAGCAGATCGTGCGGCAGAAGTCCGACGATCAGTTCGTGCAGGACGGCGCCATCATGGCCGTCGAGACGCTGGCGGGCAAGGAGCTCGGCTACTTCATCGCCAACCTGAACGAGGGTGTGCGCGACGTCAGTCCGTGCGAGCGCGTGTTCATTTCCCAGAGCCTGCTCGAGCCGCTGCTCAAGATCACGAGCCGACGAGCTCGGCGCCGAGCTGCGTTTCGCCACCGACCTGGTGTCCTTTCAGCAGCACGCGGACCACGTCCACGCGGTGATCCGCGACCGCGACAGCGAAGAGACCGACCACGTCCACGCGCAGTACATGGTGGCGGCCGACGGCGCCCACAGCCGCGTGCGCGACACGCTCGGCATCCGCATGCAGGGGCGCGGCGTGTTCTCGCGCAGCGTGACGATCTATTTCCGCGCCGACGTCACCGGGCTGCTCCGCGGCCGGAACCTGAGCGTCATCTACGTCAACCATCCGGCGCTGCGCGGTTTCTTCCGGATTGAGAAGCCGTTCGACCGCGGGTTCCTCGCCGTCAATGCGATCGGAGATCCGGCGCATCCCATCACCGATGTCGCCGCCGGCCTGACCGAGCAGCGCTGCCTCGAATGGGTGCGCCTCGCGCTCGGATCCGAGGACGTGCCCGATCACGATTGAGAACGTGATGACGTGGAACGCCGAGGCGAACTGGGCCGAGCACTATCAGCGCGGGCGCGTCTTCATCGCCGGCGACGCCGCGCACGCCATGCCGCCCAACGGAGGGTTCGGCGGCAACACCGGAATCCAGGATGCGCACAACCTTGCCTGGAAGCTGGCGATGGTGATCCGCGGCGACGCCGGTCCGGAACTGCTGGACACCTACGACGCCGAGCGGCGGCCGGTCGGCACCTTCACGACCGAGCAGGCCTACTCGCGCTACGTGACACGGACCGCCCCCTATCTCGGCACGGACGGAATCGAGCCGGTCGCGCCGGACCTCAACGTCGAGATGGGCTATCGCTACGACTCGCCGGCACATCTGCCACGACGGCGATCCGGGACCGCTGCACGAGAATCCACGCGAGTCGCACGCGCGGGTCGGCACGCGCGCGCCGCACGCGTGGGTGATCCGCGACGGCGCTCGCGTCTCGACGCTGGATCTGTTCGGCAGCCGCCTGGTGATGCTCGGCGGCGCGACCGCTCACTCCTGGATCAAGGCCGTCGCGGCGGCCGGTGAATCGAGACAGCTGCCTGGCGACGTTGATGTCTATCAGGTGGGCAGCGGTGGTTTCGAGGATCCAGACGGCACGCTCGCCGACGCCTACGACCTGACGTCCAACATCGTCCTCATCCGGCCCGACGGGTTCGTCGCGTGGCGGTCGAAAACGGCCGCCGGGTCCCCGTCTGCCGTCGCTGGCGCGCTGTCGCAGGCGCTCTGCAAATCCCTGACTGTGAGCGAATCGTGACCCGCCTGTCGCACAAGTGCTTCGGCGGGCAAGGCCCATTAATGAACACAGCTCAATCCATCGCCGCGGAACAGGCTGAACGTCCGTCCATCCGCACCGTCACGCGCGACCAGTGGCGCGCGTTCTGGGCGGTCATGCTCGGCTGGATCGTCGATTCCTTCGACTTCAACATCCTCGCCTTCATCGTCATCGACATCCAGCAGAGCTTCACGATCGATCGAGCGCTGGCCGGCGCTGCTCGGCACCATCACGCTCGATGATGCGGCTGCGTCGGCGGCACGATCGCCGGAACGATGGCCGACAAGTACGGGCGCAAGCTGCCGCTGACGCTGTCGATCATCTGGTTCTCGGTGTTCGCGGCGCTGTGCGGCTTCTCGACGTCCTACGCGATGCTGTTCGCCCTGCGCGCGCTGTTCGGGCTGGGCATGGGCGGCGAATGGGCCGCCGGCATGCCGCTCGTGCTCGAGCACTGGCCGGCGAAGCTGCGCGGGCTGCGTCTCGGGCCTGCTGCTCGGCGGCTGGTACTGGGGCTATCTGCTCGCCGCTGCCGTCTTCCAGTTCGTCTACCCGCTCTTCAACGACACGCCGGACCTCGCCTGGCGCGCCATGTTCTGGGTGTGCCTCATCCCCGCGCTGTTGACGCTCTGGATCCGGAGAGGCGTGCCAGAGAGCCCGGTGTGGCTGGAACGGCAGCGAAAGCTGAAGAGCAGAGCGGGAGGCCTGGCGCGGCGGAGCCGAAGCTCTCGCTCTTGCGCATCTTCCAGCCCGATCTCCTCGGCACGACGATCCAGACCACGCTCGTCATCGGGTCGTTCATGTGCATCTACTACTCGCTGAACTTCTGGTACCCGACGTTCCTGCGCGACGCCGGGCACACGAACCTCCTGCCGTTTCTCGCGGCGTTCAACATCGGCGCGATTGCCGGCACGGCCACGTGGGGACGGCTCTCGGAGGGTCGTCTCGGCCGCCGCGGCGCGTTCACCGCGACGCTCATCCTCGGCCCCGCGTCGCTGCCCTTCTTTCTCTACGGCGGCAGCACGGAGGCGCTCGTCATCGGCGCGGCGACGATGGGCTTCTTCGGGATGGGCGTGTGGGGCATGGCGCCGGCGTACACGGTGGAGCGATTCCCGACCGCGGTGCGCGGCGTCGGTCCGGGCTTCACCTACCACGCCGGAGCGGCGATCGGCGCGCTGATGCCGTGGCTGCTCGGCGCGATGCAGGACCGCGGCTTCTCCGCGGTCAACGGCATGAGCGCCACGATGGTCGCGTCGGCGGTGGTGGCGATGGTGATGGTGTGGATCGGCCCGGAGACTCGCGGGCGGAACTTCAATGAGTGACAGCCAGCACCAGGTGTACGCGATCCGCTACGCGCACCACGATCGCCCGTCTTCCGAGAACTTCCTGCGCGGCGACCTTCACGACGTCATCGAACCGCTCGCGTATTTCGTCTGGGCCATCGTCGGGCCGCACGGCACCTATCATCGTCGACACTGGCTTCGGCGCCGACATGGCGGCCAAGCGGGGTCGCGACGCTGCTGCGCCCAGTCGTCGAAGGGCTCAAGGCGCTGAACATCGCCGCCGACGAGGTGAAGGACGTCATCATCACGCACCTGCACTACGACCATTGCGGCAACCACGATGTGTTTCCGCGCGCCAGATATCACCTGCAGGACATCGAGATGGCGTATGCCACCGGCCGCTGCATGTGCCACGCGGAGATGCGCATCCCGTTTGAAGCGGACGACGTCGTGGCGATGGTGCGGAAGGTGTTCGACGGACGCGTGCAGTTTCACGACGGCGACGACGAGATCGCGCCGGGGATCACCGTGCACCACATCGGCGGACACTCGAAGGGGCTGCAGTCCGTGCGCGTGCAGACGGCGCGCGGCGCCGTGGTGCTGGCGTCGGACGCGTCCCACCTGTATGCCCATTTCCTCGAGGGCAAGGTGTTCCCGGTGACGTACAACGTGGCGGACACCGTCGAGGGATATAAGACGCTGCGCCGGCTGGCGGAATCGGTCGATCACATCGTGCCGGGGCACGATCCGATGGTCATCCAGCGATATCCTGCCGCGCGGCCCGGCCTCGAGGACTGGGTCGTCCGGCTGGACGTGGCGCCAACTCACGTAAGGGCGCCCCTTCGTAGGTGGGTGCCAGACCCGGAAATCGTCCGTGGGTGCCTTCAGGGGAAGGACCGGATGCAAACCGTAACGCGCCGCTCGAGTGTCTAATTGATCGTTGATTCCGCGGTTCATCGCCTTTGCGATTGCGCTGCCTGTCGACCTGCGCCGGCGCCGTCCTGGCCCAATCGGCAGCAAGCGCCGCCCGCCGAACGCCGGTTCGAGGTGGCGTCGGTGAAGCCTGTATTGTCGCCGGCCGAGCTTGGCAGACTGGCCGCCCAGAGCGGAGGGCCGCCCGCGTTCCCGAGGTTCGGCATCCAGACGCAGCCTGGCGGGCGGTTCACTGCCGGGACGTCGACGTTGAAGCAACTGATCGCCGAGGCGTTCGAGGTCAAGGACTACCAGATCGAGGGCGGGCCGCCGTGGCTGACCACCGACTATTTCGAGATCACCGCCAACGCTGGCGCCGACGCCACGCCCGCCGACGTCAAGGCGATGCTCCGGACGTTACTGGCCGACCGTTTTGGCCTGCGGACGCACCGACGACACACGCCAGGCGCCGGTATACGTGCTGACCAGTCGCGCGGAGCGATGGACGACTGGGCTCGCGGTTGACGCGCGCAACGCCGGAATGCGTCCAGCAGATCGAACAACGGAGGACGGCGACCGCGCCCATCAGCAAAGCCGCAGACAGCGGAGGCTGAACGGGAACAGCGTGAACCGCATGCAGTCAGCGTTCAAGCGTCTGGCGCGTCTGGCGATTCGTCGATGACGCCCACCTGCGGCACCTCGATGATGATGCGCCGTGCAAACGGCGCATCTGCGCTCCTGTACGGCGGAATGGAACTCACGCGCGCTCGTCTCGCGGATTTCCAGCGAGCTATCTGCGCCGGTGGTCGATCGCACTGAGCTCTCGGGACTCTTCGACATGGTTCTGGAATACATGTCCGAACGAACGATCAACGGTCAGCGCCGCCGGCCTCGATCCGAACAGCACTGACCCGCTGCCGCCGCCGTTGATCGGCGCGCTCCAGCAACAACTCGGATTGAAACTGGAGAAACAGATCGGTCCAATGCCGGTCGTCATCATCGACGCGGCCGACCATCCGACTCCGGATTAGCCGTCGGTCATGTGTGATGGTAGAGGCCGACGTTTACGTCGGCCTGTTCACGATCCTGATCTTGGCGATCACGAAGCCGATCAGCGCAATCACGCCGATCACCATAATCACGCCGACCGCCATGCCGGCCTGGAAGATATCTCCGATGGCCTCGCAGGCCGTGAGCGAGAGCGTGGCGACGAGCACCAGGAGCAACCGAAGCCAGGTCATACCACCTCCATAGCACGGGCCACGATGGCCCGATGTACGGATTCGCGCTGCAATGCCCGGGCCCGTTCCGCTCTGCGCCTCAGGAAACGCTCGAGCTTGCCTCACCTGGCGCCATTCAACGCCTCCAGAAATGCGGTCAGCGAGCTCTTCTCCCCGGGCGCCAGCTTCAGCGCACGCAGTTCGCTATCGAGGCCCGGGTTCGCGTTGCCGCCCCGGTCGTAGTAGTCAACGACCTCCTGAAGCGTCAGCAGGCTGCCATCGTGCACGTAGGGCGCAGTGCGCGCGATCTCGCGCAGCGTCGGCGTTTTGAATGCGGCGCGCTCCTCGGGCTTTCCGGTGACTGCAAATCTTCCCTCAACCAGGATGCGGCCCTCGCGCCAGGCGACGCCGGTATTGTGAAACTGTTCGTCGCTGAATGTCGGGCCGACGTGACACGCGGTGCAATTGCCCTTGCCGCGGAAGATCTGCAGGCCGGCCTGCTGTTCCGCGGTCATCGCCTCGCGTTTGCCGTGGATGAAACGGTCGAATGGCGAGTTACCCGTCAGGAGACCAACCGACGAGCGTATCGTCCGCCGCTGAGGTCGCCAACGCGTCCCGTGCGAGTCGTCGAACGGAGCGCACCGTGACGTGCGCCCGTGTGGTCAAGGCTTCAGGGCCATCTCGTGGAGGATGTTGTCGAGATCAACGCGCGGTTTTCAGAAGCACATCGGCGATCTGTGTCGCCACCTTTTCGATCACCGGCGTCACGAGGTCTTCCCCGTTCGCCTGCGCCTTTGCCTCGTGCGTCGTCTTCGGCACACGAACCGCGTTATCGGTCGTCTGCATGGTGTATTCGAGCTTCAGTTCGTCCCGCGCCTTTGTGTTCGACGCCATCGACGCCACGGCTTGACTGGTGCCCACGGCAGCGCCACGGACAATCGCTCCGGCCGCGTTGCTCGTGCCTGGTATATACGGCGCCGCTGAACCTACCGCCTGGCCCGCGAAGCGGCCGCAACCCGCCACCGCCGCCCCCCTGCTTGCCCGTCACGGTCATCGTGACCACGTTGGCGCACGCCTTTTCACGCGCTTCGGCCATGGCGAGCACCGGCAGCTTGGCGTCAAGCGCCACGGTCTTGAACGCAGGCGCCGTGAGGTAGCTCGCGAGCAGATCGCGTACCGCTCTGGCGACATCCTCGCTCTGACCGGTGGCACCCTTCACGCTCGGCAGCATGATCGCGACGCACGGCGTGTTCGGCGCACCTGCCGCGCCCTGGCGCGACGCGACGGCACTCAAAACCGGAAGCGCCGCCATGCACAGGCTAAGGCCGGAGATAGCGACCAATCGACGCGTTCGGGGAATGCGGGGATGAAACACGAGTGGACCTCCTGCTCTGCCAGCCAGGATCTGCGCGGCAGCTGTGCGCGATTCTCCCTAATCCGGGCCCTCGGATCCAGCCCCGACGTGGCCCGACGACGACGATGACCGGTGGGCACTCGTTGGCGCCGGCGCGATCGACCGTCTCGACGACGAAATCAGCAATCGCGTTGTCACCGTCCGGGGACAAACATGCGCAGTGCGCTCATGTTCTCCGCGCCGAATCCTTTCGACCAGCATCACGACGGTCAGGCCGCTGTCCTGGCAAGCCGGCGTCCGCTCCTCTGCCCACCTCGCAATTCCGTACGAGCTGCTCCAGCGTCCGCCGTCCGAACTCCGACTCTTCGCGTGCCGCGGCATCACGCAGACGGATCGTCATCTCTTGGGCTCGGGGATGCGTGCACGAATGTCCGGAGGAACATGGTCGCGTTTGTAGACCATGAAGGTCCGCAGAAACTCGATCACGACGGTCCCTTCCTGCTTGAAGCCAACCGTGCGGACCTTGACGATGCCGACGTTGGGGCGGGATTTGGACTCGCGCGTCTCGAGCACTTCACTGCGTGAATACACCGTGTCGCCTTCAAACAGCGGATTCGGCAGGCGCACCTCGTCCCATCCGAGGTTGGCCATCACGTTCAGCGACAGATCGATCGTCGACTGTCCCGTCACCAGCGCCAGCGTGAACGTGGAATCGACGAGTGGCTTTCCGAACTCCGTCTGCGCCGCGTAGTGGGCGTCGAAGTGAATCGGGTTGACGTTCTGCGTGAGCAGCGTGAACCAGCTGTTGTCCACAGGCAGCACCGTGCGGCCGAGCGGATGCTGATAGATGTCGCCGACCTCGAAATCCTCGTAGACCCGCCCGGTCCAGCCCTTTTTTATCGCCACTCAGGACAACTCCCAACTCCCACTTTCCAACTCCCGATTCCCGGACCCGTGGCTTCCGCCTTCAGGCGGAAGCTACCTGGAGGTTTGCCTTTCAGCCGCGCGCGCCGCTCGCGTCGCGCGAACGGCGAACCGTGAATTCGAACCGAGCACCGAACATGAACACGAACAGAGAACCGAGCACACGGAAGAATGAACGACAGATTCCGCATACCATACAACATCCTTCCCGACATGAATCGCCCCCTCACAGGCAAACGCGCGCTGATTACCGGCTCGACCCAAGGGCTTGGCCTGGCCACCGCCCGCCGCCTCGCCGCCGACGGATGCGACGTCGTCATTCACGGACTGGGCGACAGCGCCGCCATCGAGGCGGTTCGTACCAGCCTCGAGCGTGAATTCGGCGTTCGGGTGCGCGCGTCGGCCGCCGACCTGCGCGACCCGGCGCAAATCGCGACCCTCGTCAGCGAAACCACGAACAGTCTTGGTCCGATCGACATCCTCGTGAATAACGCGGTCGCCAGGCACAACGCACCGATTGATGCATTCACACCCGACGACTGGAACGAATCGGTCGCGGTCAACCTGTCCGCGGCCTTTCACACGACGCGGCTCGTCGTTCCAGCCATGAAGCGGACTCGATGGGGCCGTATCGTCAACGTGTCGTCGATCTACGGATTGCGCGGGGCCGCCAACCGCGTCGGCTACGTGACGACAAAGACCGCGCTCATCGGACTGACGCGCGCGGTCGCGCTGGAGACGGCGAAGGACGGCATCACGTGCAACGCCGTGTGCCCGGGGACGAGCGAGTCACCGGTGCACGAGGACTCGATCGCGCGCATGGCGGCAAATGAGGGGCTCTCACCAGCAGCCGCGGAGATACGCCTGCTCGCTGGAAAGCAGCCGACGGGGCGACTCATCGCCGCCGACGGCGTGGCGGGGTCTGATCGCCTTCCTCTGCACCGACACCGCGGCCGACATCACCGGCGCGGTATTGCCGATCGACGCAGGCTGGTCGGCGGGATAACGATCGAGTGTCGAATCGTTCGAGTCGTTCGAAGTCGGTCTTCGCGGTTAAACGATGCCGGTTCGACGCCACTCAGCTATCGTCCCGGCGTCATAACCCAAGTTCATCGAGAATCGCGTCGGTGTGTTCGCCCGAGCGCCGGAATCGGGCCCATCGCCGGTTGCGGGCCATCCAGCGCGATCGGCGGGACGAGGGCACGCAGCGGGCCAACGGGTGACTCAACCTCGCGCCACCGGTCGCGTGCGGCAAGCTGCGGATGATCGAGAAACTCGCGCATCGTGTTCATGCGGGCGCTGGCGATGCCGGCGGCGTCGAGCCGCGCGACGACCTCTGCCGCCGACAGGCCTGAAAACGCGTGGGTGATGGCCTGATCGAGCTGGTCCTGGTGCGTGACGCGGGCCGTGTTCGACGTGAACCGCTCGTCCGTTGACAGCTCCGGACGCTGCAGCACCTCGTCGCAGAATCGCACCCACTCACGCTCGTTCTGCAGTCCGAGATAGACGGTATGGCCGTCGCCGGCGATGAACGGACCGTACGGCGCAATCGACGCGTGCCGTGCGCCGCTGCGCGACGGCGCCGAGCCGCCGTACTCGGTGAAGTAGGCGGGAAACCCCATCCATTCCGCCAGCGCGTCGAACATCGACACATCCACCGCGGCGCCCTCGCCCGTCCGCTCGCGTCGCAGCAGCGCCGCGAGGACACCCGAAAACGCATACATGCCAGCGGCGATGTCGGCGATCGAGATCCCGACCTTCGACGGCGTGTCGTCCGTGCCGGTAATCGACACCAGCCCGGCTTCGCTCTGTACCAGCAGGTCGTAGGCTTTCTTGTCGCGATAGGGACCGGACGATCCGTACCGGATATTCCGCACGTGATGAGCCGCGGATGCTGCGCGCGCAGTCCCTCTGAGCCAAAACCCAGACGCTCAACGGCGCCCGGCGCCAGGTTGTGGATGAACACGTCCGCGCGCGCCATCAGACGCCGCAGGACCTCGACGGCTTCCGCGCGCTTCAGATCGAGCGTCAGCGACTCCTTCGAGCGGTTGGTCCACACGAAGTGACTCGCCATGCCCTTGACCGTCGTGTCGTACGAACGCGCGAAATCGCCGACCCCGGCCGCTCGATTTTGATCACGCGCGCGCCAAGATCGGCGAGCTGCCGGCTGGCAAACGGCGCCGCGACCGCCTGCTCGACCGCGACAACGAGGATGCCTTGGAGCGGCCGGATCACTGGCTTTAACCACGAAGGACACGAAGGACGTAAGAACACGAAGAATTTTCATGATGAGAATTGTTCTTCGTGATCTTCGACCTTCGTGCTCTTCGTGGTTCATGCCAGCGAACGCCTAGCGCCCTGAGCGGGCCGTCGCTTCTGCCGCGCGAGCGATGCCGAGGATGTTGCGCATCGCGTAGTTCCCCTCATGGCAGGCGTATTCGAACGGCCGCTCGTCGGTCTTCGTGAGGTGCATCGCGAACGTCCACGGCCGCACCCACGTCGCCGCATCGTCGAGCGTCACCGACCATTCGACGGTCTCCGGAGCCACCGGCGTGAAGCGCTCGATGATCCGCAAGCGATCCGTTGATCCCCGATAGGTGCTGTTCTCGTTGAAGTTGGTGGTTTCGACGACGAGCGTGTTGCCCTCGAAGTGACCGCGTCCATCGCCCATGTACATGCGGATCGGCGTGCGGACATGTGGACGATTGTCGAGCGGGATCACGCGAAGCTCGTTGACCATCTCGTAGCTGATGGCGACGTAGCCGGGCCCCTGGACAATTTCGTAGGCGTTGCCGTAGATCGCCGGCATCATCGACCCAGGCAGTCCGCGGGTGATGCAGCGATCGTAGAGGCTGCGGTCCTCGTAGGAATCCGCGTCGCCGCGGCCCTGCCGCGCCTGTGCGCGCGCCGTCGCGCGTTGCTTCGCCTCGGGCGTCGTCGCCGGAATGCGGCCGTCCGGCGGATCGATCACCAGCCACGCGCGGCTCGCCTTCGGGTCGTGGTTCTCGAACCAGTGCAGCGGGCTGCGGAGCTCCCATCGCTGTTTATCCGCCTCGATGCGCGCCACGTTGCGCTCCGCATTGAGGCGCGCCAGCTCCTCGGGCGTAATGCTCCCGAGCGTGCGGCCAGTGAGCGACGCCGGCCGCTCCATCGGAATCAGGCTCTCGTTGCTGTTGGTGTATGCACCCTGCAGGTCGGGATCGCCCCACGGCGTCCGCGCCGGCGCGTAGGGACGCGCGGATTGCGCCGACATCGCCGACGGCGAGCGTCGTGACGAGAGCGAGTGCAGATATGAACGGGCGCATCCTTCACCAGCCTTTAACCACGAAGAGCACGAAGCCGATCTTCGAAGATCCTTCGTGCTCTCGTGGTTCAAATCTGCATTCCCCATCGGCGCACGGTGCGCTCTTCGATCGTGCGGAAGATCACGTGCTCGACGAACAAGCCAAACAGAATCACCGTCAGCAGACCGGCAAAGACCTGTGGGAATCAGCAGCTGATTCTTGTGCTCGAAAATGTACCACCCGATACCGCCCGACCCCGAGCTGGCGCCGAAGACCAGCTCCGCGGCAATCAAGCGTGCGCCAGGCAAACGCCCAGCCCACCTTCAGGCCGGTCAGGATGCTCGGGAACGCACCCGGGATCAGGATCTTCGTAATGAAACCGACCGCCGACAGGCCGTAATTCTGCCCCACCATCCTGAGCGTCGGGCTGAGCGCGCGGAAACCGGCGTGGGTGTTCAGCGCGACCGACCACAGCACGGCATGGACCAGGACGAAGATCACGCTGCCATCCCCAAGCCCGAACCAGATCATCGCCAGCGGCAGCAGCGCAATCGACGGCAGCGGATTGAACATCGACGTCAGCGTTTCGAGCAGGTCCGCGCCGATCTTCGAGACGCTCGCCAGCGCCGTGAGCAGCGCCGCGAACACCAGACCGAGCAGGTAGCCTTCGAAGAGGAGCTTCAACGAGTAGGCGATGGCACTCGACAGCTCGCCCGAGCGCATCGACGAGATCAGCGCACCGACGGTCGCGGTGAGCGTCGGAAACAGCAGCGGGCTGTTCAGGACCCGAGCGTAGCCTTCCCACACCAACGCCAGCACGACGAGCAGCGCCGTCTTGCGGATCCAGCTGTTCTCGTAGACCCGACGCCACGCCGGAATCGGTTGCGCGAGCGGCTCAGGCATCGGTGCCCCTGGGCGGTGTCGAACAACTGATCGTGAATCCGTGCCGACAGCAGACGTCCGCCCGCGTCGGCATCGTCCACGCCGGAGCTGCTGATTTCGGCCTTGACCGTTCCAGGGTGGGCGCTCAGCAGCAGAATGCGGTTGCCGACCCTGATCGCCTCGTCAATCGAGTGCGTCACGAACAGAATCGTAAACTGCGTGTCGCTCCACAGCTGCAGCAGCTCTTCCTGCATCCGCGTGCGCGTCAGCGCGTCGAGCGCGGCGAACGGCTCGTCCATCAGCAGAATCTGCGGCTCCATCGCCATGGCACGCGCAATGGCCACGCGCTGCTTCATGCCGCCGGACAGCGTGTGCGGGAAGCTGTTCGGCGAACGGCGACAGCTTCACCTTCTCCAGGTAGTGACGCGCGCGCGCGTCAGCCTCCGCGCCGGAAGCCGGCCGCCCGCCGTCAGCGCAAAGTGATGTTCTGCATCACGGTCTTCCACGGCAGCAGCTGATCGAATTCCTGGAAGACGACGATGCGATCGGGGCCGGGGCGGGTCACGGGCGTGCCGCTCAGCAGGATGCGGCCTTCGACCGGCGCGACAAAGCCGGCCACCGCCTTCAGAAGCGTCGACTTGCCGCACCCTGATGGTCCCAGGATGACAAAGCGATCGCCGCGCTCGACGCTGAAGCTGACGCGCCTGGTCGCCGATCACTACGCGGTCGGACGTGCGGTACTGCAGCGTGACGTCCGCGCGACGCTCGAGCAGCGGCATCAGCTGCCGGGCGCCGAGTGAATCTCCGGAAAGAACACGTCCTTCCAGCTGGCCGGCTGCTGCGTGATCGATCCGATCTCGTGCATGAAGTCGGCGTACTTGCTGACGTTCTCGGGCGTGGTCGTGAACGTGACCGCGGGATCCGTGAGCATCGCGACTGTCTCGTCGACCGAGAATCCGCTGTCCGGAGTCGAGGCCAGCAGGATCTCCGCCGCCGCACGCGGGTCGGTCGCGATGCGCGCGTTGGCGTCCTCCAGCGCCCGCAGGACGGCGTTGTAGACGCCGGGTTGCTCGTCGCGGAACTTCTTCGTCGTCGACAGCATCGTGAACGTCGTCGATCCGCCCATCACGTCGTCACTGGTCATGATCGTGCGGATCTTCGGGTCGCGCCGCTCGCGCTGATGAAAGGGCGGCGAGGCGAAATGCGCGGAGATGCCGGTCGCGCCGGACAGCAGCGCGACCACCGCATCGGGGTGCGTCATCGACACGGTGTATCTGTCGAATCGCGTCGCCTCGGCCGCGCCGTATTTCCTGGCGGCGTACATCTGCATCACCAGCGCCGGGATCGACACCTTGATGGCCGTGACGGCGATCTTGTCACCCTCGCGCAGATCGTCAACCGTCGCAGATGCGCCGCGTGCGTGTTCAGGTACATCGGCAGCGAGGTCATCGCCGCGACGCCGGCGACGCCGATCGAATCGCGCGTGCGGTCCCACAGCGTCAACATCGCCGGCGGCCCCGCGGCCGCATAGTCGGCGGCGCCGGACAGCAGCGCGTCGTTGACGACCGATGGCCCGCCGAGATCAACCCAGCGGACGGTCAGATTCGGCGATTCCGGCCTCGGCCGCGTGCTTCTCGATCAGGCGGTGCTTCTCCATGACGAGAAGCGGGAGAAACCCGATACCGCCCGCGCCGCGCGGAATCCGGATTTCGTTGGCCGGGCGGCCGCCGCAGCCGAAGACGACCGCGGAACAGCGGCCGCACGCAGCGTTCGAATCGTTCGGATCGTTCGAGTCGTTCGAGCCGTTCGCGTCGTTCTCTCGTTCATGCGCGTTGAACTGCAGGCACCGTCGCGTCGACCAGCGGCCTGAGGTCGTCGAGTTCGGCAATCCGCCAGCAGCGATCGAGCACGACCGCGGCAGCGTCTGCGGGCAGCGCCCGCGCGGCGCCGCGTGCTGAACTTGTCGTCGAGCTGCCGGTCCGACAGCGGGCGATGAATGTTGCCGAGCGACTGCTCCACGAACCAGGTGAGGCGCCGGCCGTCGGCAAGTTCAACCTCGACGTGGGCCTGGTCCTCGGTCAGCCCCGGATCGCCGGTGGCGGTCACCCGCTCGCGCACACGCTTCACCGCCGGATCGTTGACCGCCGCATCGGTGTACTCGTCGAGCCCGGCCTGTCCGCGGACGAGCCCGATCGCCGCTCCGTGGTAGACAGAGAATTTGCCCTGAAGGCCGCGGGTGATGTTCTGCTGGTTGCACAGATCGAGGACCAGCGGCGCCACGCGCAGACGCACGGCGACGATGTCCGCCGGCGTCGAGCTTCGTGCGTGTGATGGAGCTCGATGCAGCTCTCGATCGTCGGGTGGTTGACGATGCCGCAGGGATACGGCTTGTAGGTGTTGCGCCGCAGATTGAAGTCGACGCCGAGACCCTCGGTGACCTTCGACAGGTCGTACCGCGCGGCCTGCACCGCGGCAAACCCACGCGGCCCTTCGATGCCGCGCTCACCTGCCGTGAAGCCGCTCTCGGCGAGCATCGCGGACGCATAGCCGTTCTGCGCGGCGCGGCCCGGGTGAAAGGCCTTGCCCATCGATCCGAACATCTCGCGCAGCCCGGCCGCCTGCGTTCCGGCCAGGCCAAGTGCCCAGACCATCTGCTGCTCGGACAGGCCGCGCAGCCGTCCAATCGCCGCGGCGGCGCCGAAGATGCCCGCGGTCCCCGTGATGTGCCAGCCCACATCGTAGTGCGCGGGAAAGACCGCGTTGCCGATCCGCGATTCCGCCTCGAAGCCGAGCACGAAGGCGTTGAGGAAGTCGCGGCCGGTCACATGGTTGGCGCTGGCGTACGCAAACATCGCCGACGCCACGGGCGACGTCGGGTGAATGTAGTTCTGCGGCGTGGTGTCGTCGAAGTCGTCCACGTGCGAGCTGATGCCGTTCATCAGCGAGGCGTGCAGGGGATCGAGCCGCTCGACACGCCCGAGAATCGCCGCGGTCGGCTTGCCGGCAAACGGCGTCAGGGCGCGGATCGCGATATCGACGGCCGGATCAACGCTGCCGCCCAGCGCCACGCCCATGAAGTTCACCAGCGAGCGCGCCGCCTCGTGCCGCACGTCGTCAGGAATGTCTTCGTAACGGCCGTTCACGATGTAGGAGGCGAGAGTTCGTGTTTCAGACATGTTTTGCGATTGTGGCACCCCTAAAGGGGTGCCCTACGTACCACCAAATCCGTAGCACCCTTAAACAGGTGCCCTACGTACTACTCTGACTCGTAGGGCGCCCCTTCAGGGGTGCCCCGTCGCGCACTCGACGATGGTGCTGGCATCGTCCAGTTGATCGAGCCGATCGACTTCGCTCGCCAGTCGGCTGCGTTCGGACGTGGACAGCATACCGCTGGCGTTCTCGTCGAACTTGGCGCGCAGCTGCGCTGCGGTCATCGGGTTCTCCGGTGAGCCAAGATTATGTTCCTGCGTCTCCTCGATCACGCGGCCGTCGTGCAGCGTGATGCGAACGGCCCCTTTGAAGCGGCCAGGGCCTGGGAAGTCCGGATCGATGTAGTACCGCACGCGCTGCGCCAGCCCGAGGATGGCCGGATTCCGAAGATTCCGCGGAGCGTACGCGGTCTTCCCCAGCTTCCCTTCGTGCAGCGCTTCCGCGATCGTGTATTGCAGGCTGATCCTCGCGTGGGAGTCCGACGCCGGCGCGAGCTTCTCGGCGACCGGCTCGCAGACGATCGACACGTTGAACTCCGCCACCGGGCACTCGATGTGGTACACGTCTGCGGACGTGATGCCGTGCGTCTCACGCGCGCGCAGCACGGCGTCCACGTACGGATGCAGCACGTGCGCCGCGGGATACGGCTTGAACGAGGCGTTCCGGCTCTCCCACGTCACTCCCAAACCGGCGGTCACGCGTTCGAGATCCCTTTTCGTCCCCGGGTCCTGCAGATGTGACGCGAACAGGCCGAACCGGCCTTCGAGCACGGTCGGCGGACCCGTCACGCCCGCGTGCGCCAGCGTCGCGGCGGTGATGCCGCTCTGCGCGGCGAAACCCGAATGCAGGAACTTGGACTGGGTGCCGTCGACCCAGCACTCGAGCAGGCCGGCAGCGACACTGCCGCAAATGCCGGCGCCCCGCGCCATCGTTTCCGCGTCGCTGCCAAGGAGCTTTCCGGCGAGATACGTGATGCCAAACGGCGCGAACAGCCCCGTCGGATGGAAGCCGCGCCGATGGAACTGGCCGGGCGCCACGCTGCCCACGCGCGACGAGATCTCGTTGGCTAGGGCAATGGCGACGATCACGTCGCGACCGGGAATGCGGCGGCTTTCGGACAGCGCGAGCGCCGCAGCAACCGCCGGGCTGCTCATGTGCACGATCGACTCGTTGTGGGTGTCGTCGAACTCGAGCGCCTGAGCGAACGCCGCGTTCGCAAACGCGGCGGCGGACACGGACACCTTCTCGCCGGTACCGAGAATCCGTGACGGGCCAGGCGGGGACAGCGCAATCGCGGCGGCGCGCGTCGAGCGGCCGAAGGCGGTTTCCGATCCTGCCAGCGCCAGGCCGATGACGTCGAGCACGCGCAGCTTGGTCGCTGCGACGACATCGGCGGGCAGATCATCGAACGTGAGCCCGGATACCCATGCCGCCAGCTGTGTCGCCAGCGGACCCTCGGCTGTGTTCAGGGAGAAGCTCCTCGGTGTGTCGTGATCGACCCAGGCAACCCAGCTACTCACGCTACCCAGCTACCCAGAAATGCGCCAGCATTATGGCCCATGAGCACACTGCGATGCGCGATCCTGGACGACTACCAGCAGGTAGCCCTCAGCTGCGCGGACTGGGGCGCACTCGCCGATCGAGTCGACGTCCGTGCGCTGCATCGCCACGTGGCGGACGAGGCCGAATTGGCGTCGCTCATCGGCGACTGCGAGATCGTCGTCGTCATGCGCGAGCGCACGCCGTTCACGCAGGTCGCTGTTTGCGCGCCTCCCGAAACTGAAGCTGCTCGTGACGGGCGGGATGCGGAACGCGGCCATCGATCTGGAGGCGGCGCGGGAGCACGGGGTCACCGTGTGCGGCACCGCCAGCGGGCGGGAACCGCCGGCAGAACTGACCTGGGCACTGATCCTTGGCCTTGCCAGACATGTCGCGCCGGAGTCGGCGTCGTTCCGGGCGAATGGCCCGTGGCAAAGCACCGTCGGCAGCGATCTGCGCGGACGGACGCTGGGCCTGCTCGGGCTGGGCAACATCGGTGGCCTCGTCGCGAGAGTCGGACTCGCATTCGACATGCGGGTGCTGGCCTGGAGCCAGAACCTGACGGCCGATCGCGCCCGGGCTGCTGGCGCGGACCTCGCCGCATCGAAGGAGGAGCTGCTCGCGCACGAGCGACTTCGTCTCCATCCATCTGGTGCTGAGTGCGCGGACGCGCGGTTTACTTGGCGCCGCCGATTTGAAGCGGATGAAACCGACGGCGTACCTGATCAACACCTCGCGTGCGGCGATCGTCGACAGCCAGGCGCTCGTTCAGGCGTTGCGCGAGGGATGGATTGCAGGAGCCGGACTTGACGTGTTCGACGAGGAGCCGCCGCGTCCGGATGATCCGCTGCGGCGGCTGCCGAACGTGCTGGCGACGCCGCATCTGGGTTACGTCTCGCAGGACAACTACCGCACGTACTACGGTGAAGCTGTCGAAGACATCGCGGCGTTTCTCGACGGCACAACCGATTCGCACGCTGATGTAGACGTCGGCTCAACGGGGCCTTCGTTGTCGCGCTTGCCGGCGGGAGTTGGCTCAGTTTCTCAGAGAGGTCGTCTATCTTCTTTTCGATCCGATCGATCTTTCCATTGACCTCATCGAGTTGGCCCCGCAGCTTCTTCGTGTCCTTGCCGCCGGAGAACACCATCACGATGATCGCGATGAGGATCAGGGTGCCGCAGCCGAGTTGAACGTTGTTGTTCGTTTTATCGTCAGCCATGTCCTTGGAAACTCCGTCGGTCTGTCCGACCAGCGGTCACTTCATGATCCACGAACGCCCTCGGTGAGCTCGATCGAGGTTCCCCAGGGATCGGTCAGCGTTGCCGTCGCGATGCCGTCGGCGTTCTTGCGATACGGCGTGTCGAACTTCACGCCCATCGATTCCAGCCGCTTGCAGAACGCGTCGAGTCCGGCGATCTCGAAGCCGACGTGCTCCAGCGTCCGGCCTTTCATCGGCGCCGACGTCCGACCGCCGCTGAAGTTCAGGTTGATGCCCGGCAGATCGACCGCGTCGTAGTTCGAACGCTTGCCGCCGACGCCGCCGAACATCCGGACGTACCAGGCCTTGGCCGCGAGGTGCTCGTCGCCGGGCACATAGAGATGAATGTGGTGAAACGCGATCGGCACGCCGACGGGCTTGTTGTGCCGATCCGATCCGGCCGAGTGCTTCCCATCATCTGGCGTGAACGTCAGATTGAGCGCCGCGTCTTCAAAGAGCTCGACCCGCTCACCTTCCGGCGTCGTCGTGTTGCCAACGCCGGGGAACCCCTCCAGCCGCTGCACCTTGATGCCGGCCTTGGCGAGCGCCTCGAACGAGGGGACGCGGAACGCGACGTGATTGACCACCGCGCCTTCGGAGAGGCTCGCGTAATCGCCCTGCGACAGAAAGACAAAGACATCCGTGAATCGGACCGCCTGGTTCGATCCGATGCGGACTGATGTGCCGCCGAGCGACACCCAGAAGCGGACATTCGCATCGACGTCGCGAACGCGGTAGTGCAGGTGGCCCATCGAGACGCCTGCACCGTTCGGCACAGCAAGCTGCGCGAACGCCAGATCCGCCGTCGCTAAGAACACTGCCATCGCCAGCGTTATACGCATGTGGGCAGATTGTTCCCGATTCGAGCCACGCCGTCCACCGGCGCCTTACGTCTGGAAAAAGACCTGCGGAGTCCAATACGCAGGCCATGCTGGCCAGGGAGGTTGCCCGTGATCACTCGTCTTCTCATTTCTGCAACGCTCCTCGTGGCTGTGGCTGCTGCGCCGCACGCCCAGCAGGCCGCAACGCCTGAACCGACGCAACTGCCAGTGCGACGCGTGGTCCTCTACAAGAGCGGTGTCGGCTTCTTCGAACACCAGGGGTCGGTCACCGGCTCGGTGGACGTCGCGATTCAGTTCACCAGCGGCCAGTTGAACGATGTCCTGAAGTCGCTGACCGCGCTCGATCTCGACAACGGCCAGATCTCCTCGATTGGGTACAACTCGGTTGCTCCACTCGAACAGCGGCTGGCGGCGCTTCGGGTACCGCTGGGCACTCGCCCCGATTTGCTCCAGTTCTACAACGCGCTGCGCGGCGCGCGCATCGAGGTACAGCACCGGCACCTCGGTCGTGGAGGGACGGCTGCTCGGGATCGAGCGGAAGCCGGCGCGGGACGCCGCATCCGAGCCGACGGACGTCCTCACGGTGATCTCGAACGACGGCACTGTGCGCTCGATCACGCTGCGCCCAACCGTCAGCGTCCGCATCGCGGAACGCGATCTCCGCGACGACCTCGCACGATACCTGGCAGTCGTCGCCTCGGGCCGTGATCAGGACGTCAGGCGCATGACGCTGGCGGCGAGCGGTAACGGCACGCGCCGACTGGTGGTGAGCTACGTCAGCGAGGTGCCGATCTGGAAGTCCACGTATCGGCTCATGCTGCCTGACGGCGATGCCTCGCCCGTGCTGCAGGGCTGGGCCGTCGTGGACAACACGGTCGGGGCGGACTGGACCAACGTCGAGCTATCGCTGGTCGCCGGCTCGCCGCAATCGTTCGTGCAGCGCATCTCGCAGCCGTATTACGCACGGCGGCCGGAGGTGCCGCTGCCACAGACCGCTTTGCTGAATCCGCAGACGCATCAGGCGACGCTGCAGGTCGGCACGGGAACCATCCGCGGCGTTGTCCGCGACGCAGGTGGTGCTGTGCTGCCTGGCGTGACAGTGGACGCATCGAGTGTCGCCTTAAGCGAGAGATCGCGCTCCACCGTGAGCGACCGCAGCGGACTGTACGCCATTGACGGGCTGCCGCCGGGCAGCTACAGCCTGACCTTCACACTTTCGGGCTTCACCACCACCAGACGCGACGGGCTGCCGGTCAGCGGAAACGGCCTCGTCAGTGTCGACGCATCGATGCGCGTGGGCGCGATCTCCTGAAACGGTCGTGGTCGCCGCCGAGTCCACAATGGTCGACGTCCAAAACGCCCGTCAGGCGGTCGCGTTTCAAGGCGGTGCCGGAGGCAGAGGCAGCGGCGTTGGGCCAGCCGCCGCCCCGCGATTCGCCGCCGCCGATGAGGTCCAGAACGCGCGCCTCACCGCTGCGCCCGCAGCGGCTGCGCAGGAGCTTGGCGACCTGTTCGAGTACCGCTTGAAACAACCGGTGACCATTCGCACGAATCAGTCCGCGCTGGTGCCGATCCTGAATACACGCGTCTCCGCCGAACGGGTATCGATCTGGAACCGGACACCGGGCAGCGGCCGTCCCCTTCGCGCGGTCTGGCTGACGAACACGTCGGGGCTCACTCTCGACGGCGGCTCCTTGTCCGTGATTGATGGCAACGCATTCGCCGGCGAGGGACTCGTCGAACCACTCAGACCGGCGGAGAAACGGCTCGTGTCGTATGGTAGCGACCTCGCGGTCATGGTCGATGCACGCATGGACGAGTCGTCTGGCCGCTATACGCGCGTTATCGCGCGCGAGGGCGTGGTGATCGCGTCCGAAGAGACGCGCCAGGGCTGGGTCTACCGCATCCGCAACGAAGACGCGACGGCCCGAACGTTGATCGTGGAGCATCCGATCCGTGCCGGATGGACGCTCAGCGCCGAGCCCGTGCCCGTCGAGACCACGGCCTCGGTCGCCCGTTTCCGCGTGCCCGTGGCGCCTCGCGGCGAAGCCACGCTGCGATTGTCGGAACGCCTCGTCGGTGAGACGCGGTTCACCATCGAGCAGCTCGACGATCGCCTGATCGCCACGTTCGGTCAGCGAGGGATATCGGTCGATGAAGTCCGCCGGGCCCTACAGCCGGTCGTCGACGCGAGGACCCGACTCGCCGAGGCCGAACGGCAGCTCCGAGACCTGACCGTGCAGGTGACGACCATCGGCTCCGATCAGGAGCGGATCCGGCAGAACATTCAGGCGCTCGGGACCATCCGCCAGGAGCGCTCGCTCATCGAGCGATACACGCGCGAGCTGAATGCCCAGGAGGATCGTCTCGAGCAGCTCCAGGCAAACATTCAGAAGGCCACACTCGAACGCGACCAGCGACGAGCGGCACTGTCGGAGCTGATGCAGAAGCTGACGTTTGAAGTGACGATTCAGTGAGGAGGTCAGCGTGAGGTGGCGGCGACGGGCTCGATTTTCAGCACCGCGCCGTTGTCTTCGTCGGTGAGCACGTAGAGCAACCCGTCGGGACCCTGGCGCACATCGCGAATCCGCTGGCGCAGCTCCGTCAGGATCGGTTCGCGCTGGATCGGTCGTCCCTCGTTGAACGTGATGCGCTGAATGTGGCCGGTGCCGCGGGTCCGGCCCTCGAACATCGCGCCGACGAAGGCGTTGCCCTTCCACGCCGGGAACCGGTCGCCGGTGTAGAAGGTCATGCCCGAAATGGCGATCGACGGAATCCAGTACATGAACGGCGCCTCGAGATCCGGACGCGAGCTCAGCTCGCTGATCTTCTTGCCGTCGTAGTCGTTGCCGAAGGTGACCAGCGGCCAGCCGTAGTTGCGGCCCGGAAGGATGACGTTGATCTCGTCGCCGCCGAGCGGTCCGTGCTCGTTCTCCCAGATCGCCCCCGTGTCGGGATGCACCGCCAGTCCCTGCGGGCTGCGATGCCCGAGCGAATAGATCTCCGGCGCGTAGTCGGCCTTCCCCACGAACGGATTATCCGGCGGCACGCTGCCGTCATCGCGCAGCCGCAGCACCTTGCCGCCGTGGTCGCGCGTGTTCTGCGCGCGATCCTGCTCCTGCCGCTCGCCAACGGTGAGCAACAGGACGCCATTGCGATCGAACGCGATCCGGCCGCCGTAGTTCGTCGTCGACTTGCTCCAGTTGTTGGCGACGAAGATCTCTTTGACGTCGCTGAGCGCCTTGCCGTCGAACTGCCCGCGCGCCAGCGCCGTCGTCGTCAGACCGTCGTCGCGCGTCTTCGTGTAGGTGAGATACAGCAGCTGGTTCTGAGCGAAGCGCGGATGCAGCGCCACCTCGAGCAATCCGCCGAGCACCGCGGCCTTCATCGTCGGGAACGCCGCAATCGGCGTTGGATCGAGCACGCCGTTGCGAATGATCCGGAGCCGCCCGTTGCGTTCGGTGACGAGCACGTCTGCCATCTGGCAGGAAGGCGAGGCTCCACGGATGCGACAGGCCAGTCGCAACGGCCGACACGCGAATCTGCAGTTCGGAAGTGAAGAGCGTCTGCGGAAGCGACGCCAAGCGGCGGCGAATTGCGCGGTGCCCCCTGGCCGTGGAGGAGAGCAGCAGCACAGGTGAACGCGACCGCAACAACGATGGCACCCCTAAAGGGGCGCCCTACGTGGGTCTTTGGGCGTTGGGAGTTGGGCGTTGGGCGTTTCAACGGCCCTCTGGCAGCGCGAAGGCCGTCAGCGTCATGCCCGACGGAATCAGCACGTACTGACGTCCATCAAGCAGGTAGGTCGTCGCCGCGGCGCCGTGGATCGGCGAGCCGGTCCGGTACCGCCAGAGCAATTTGCCGGTGCGTGACTCGAAGGCGTTGAAGTAGCCGTCCTGATCGCCGGCGAAGACGAGGCCGGACGCCGTGGACATGACGCCAGCCATCGACGACTGCGCGAACTTGTGCTCCCACTTGATGGCGCCGGTCTTCGGGTCGATCGCGCGCAGCGCGCTGAAGTCAGGCGCGGGCAGCTTCTCCATGCCGCCGCTCATGAAGCTGCGGCCGGGCACCATCGCCTCCCGCCTCGGCGAGTAGATCGCGCACGTCTCGCGCGCCATCACGAAGAACAGCTGTGCCGCCGGATCGTACGAGGGCGGATTGAAGTTGGTCGCGCCCCGGTAGTCGGGAACGCACGTCGGCTTCGCGGACGTGGCGAGGCCGTTCGTCAGGACGATCGGCTTGCCCTCCTTCGTCAGCTCGCGAGCCCATTGCGTACCGGTATACACCTTGCCCACCAGGAACTCTCCTGTCTCCCGGTCGAGCGTGTAGAAGAAGCCGTTGCGGTTGGCGACCATGACCACTCTGCGCGCGCGGCCGTTGATGGTCACGTCGGCGAGCACCGGAACGTGATTGGAGTCCCAGTCGTGCAGGTCGTGCGGCGTGAACTGAAAATGCCAGCGCAGCTTCCCGGTATCCGCGTCGAGCGCAATGAGCGATGCGGTGTACAGGTTGTCGCCCTTGCGATCCTCGCCGAAGTAATCAGGATTCGGGTTGCCGACGCCCCAATAGAGCAGGTTGAGCTCCGGATCGTAGCTGCCGGTCTGCCAGGTGGCGCCGCCGCCGCGCGGCAGCACGTCGGGGTCCGACCAGGTCTCGCTGCCCGGTTCGCCAGCTGCCGGAATCGTGTAGAAGCGCCAGGCGCGCACGCCGGTCTTCGGATCGTAGGCGTCCACGAAACCGCGCGTCGGGATGTCACCGCCGGCAATGCCGAGGATCACCTTGTCCTTGACGATCAGCGGCGCCTGGGTAATGGCGTAGCCGACGGTGAAGTCCGCCACCGTCGCGTCCCAGACGGGCTTGCCGGTCCGGCGATCGAGCGCGATGAGGTGCGCGTCGAGCGTGCCCATGAACAGCAGGTCGCCCAGCACGGCGAAGCCGCGATTCGACGCGTTCGCCGATCCGTAGGTCAGGCCCGACGGCAGATTGCGACGGTAGCGCCAGAGCTGACGCGCCGGTGCGCACGTCGATCGCCCAGGCGGTGTTGTTGTTGCCCGTCACGTAGAGGACGCCGTCGAGCATCAGCGGCGTCCCTTCGAACCCGCGGCCCGGCACCATGTTGTCGGCCTGGAAGGCCCACTGTGCCGCCAGCCGGTTGACGTTGGCGGGGGTGACCTGCGTCAGCGGACTGTGGCGGCGACCCGTATAGTCGCCGGAGTACATCAGCCAGCGCGACGGGTTCTTCAGCGCATCGAGATGATCCTGCGAGGTGACCGGGGTCAGCGGCGGGCTGACCGGCGCCGGGCGCGGCGGATCCGGCGGCGGCCCGGAGTTGGGCGCCTGCGCCGCCAGTGGAATCACGATCGTGGCAGTCGCCGCACGACTCCGCCGAAGCGCGAGGGCGAAGGTGGCTCGTCACTTCTTGCTCACGTACTCAGCGTCGGTGACCGGCGCGCCCCACTTGATGTCACCGCCATAGATCGTCAGCTGCACCACGTAACTGTTCGGCGCGGCGCCGTGCCAGTGCGGCACGTTGGCCTTCGTCAGGACGGGCACGTCCTTCACCAGCTCTTTCACGGGCTCGCCCATCTCCTGGTAGAGGCCTCGTCCCTCTTCAGCCCAAAGCATCTGCCGGTGCGTGTGTGTGTGCCAGTTGGTGCGCGCGCCGGCTTCGAATCGGAGGCGCCGTGTCAGCATGCCGTCGGTCGGTTGAAACTCGACGACACCGGTGGCGTTCGGGTTCGGCGCCGGGGCCGCGGCCGGAGTCGCCCCGCCTGCACGCCAGCGCCCTGCGGACCGGCCGGCGGCGCGCCGCCGCGCTCCTGCGCCGCGGCGCGTGACGGCCACGATCGCGCCAAGCGCCAGCGCCAGCAGCAGCGGCCCCCGCAGATTCCATTGCACTGATTTCATCGAACGTTCTCCCGAACAACCACGAAGGTCACGAAGGATCGAAGACCACGAAGAGGAATAAATCAAGAATTTTCATCCTTCGTGAGCTTCGATTCTTCGTGCTCTTCGTGGTTAAGGCCAGTGAGTTTACCTGCTCGTCACCAGGATTTCACGCAGCTTTGCCCGATCCGTCGGCAGCTCGGTCTTCCCTGCCGGACTGCCGTTCGACTTGAACAGATAACTGACGATATCCGCATAGGCCGGCATCCCCAGTGTGTCCGGCGCCTCCTGCGGCATCGTCCGGCGGATCACGTCGAGGACGTCGTCCGCGCTCTGGCGATCGAAGCGCGCAAAGAATGCCTGCCCCACCAGCGCCGGCGCGTTGGTGCTGCCCAGCAGATCCTCCGCATGGCATTTCGCGCAGGACCTGGCGTAGGTCTGCTCGCCGCGCTTCGCCTGTTCCTCGGTGAAGACGCCATTCCAGATCGTCGAGCGCGCATCCTGCTCGGCGGTCCGCGGCGCCCCGGCGCCGCCGGCGCCCGGCTGGGTCGAGTCGGGCACGGGCATGCCGCGCTCGCGCAAGGTCTTGCGCAGCAGCGCCGCCGCTTCCGGATAGCGCTTGAGCACGGCTGGCGTGTATTCGACGCCGTCCGCCACGGTCAGCGGCGTCCAGCCCTTCTTGTTGACGACATCCAGGCGTGCGCCCTTGTCGATCAGAAACTGGATCACCGGGATGGCGCCGCCGCGGTACACCGCGCCGTGCAGCGCCGTCTCGCCTTCCTTGTCGATCGCGTTCACGTCGCCGCCGCCCGCGTCGACGATCACTTTGACCGCGGCGAGCGCTTCCTCGTGTGTGCCCGGGTTCTCGCCAGGCGCCCAGATGCCGACGCCCGCCGCCGCCATCAGCGGGGTGGTGCCGTTGTTCGTCGCCAGGCGTGCGTCGGCGCCGCATTCGAGCAGCACGCGCATCAACGGCACATCGGCCGATTTCGATGCCAGCAGGAACGGCGTCGAGCCGAGGCGGTTCAGCATGTTGCGATTGCCGTCGCGCGGCTCTCTCTTCTGTCGTGCGTTGACGTCGGCGCCCTTCGCCACCAGCCTGCGAACGAGCGTCAGGCTGTCCACACCACCGGTCGCCACCGGGCCCGGGCAGGTTGAACCCGGCGTTGTGCCGCCGCGACCAGGCAATCTGGTGCAAGGCCGTCCATCCCTGACCGTCGGCGTTCGGATTCGCGCCGCGATCGAGAAGGACCGAGGCCAGCTCGTAGTGCGCATTGATGACCGCGAGCACGAGGGCCGTCGTGCCGTCAGGCAGCGTCTCGTTCACGTTGACGCCGGCATCGAGCAGCGCCGTGGCTGCGCTCACGTGGCCGCCGCGAACAGCAAACAGGTACGGTGAGAACGAGCCGTTCGAGCGCTCCTTCACATCGGCGCCGCGCTCGACGAGCAGCTTCACCACGCCGGCGTTGTTCTCGGCCGCCGCCCACATCAGGGCGGTCTGGCCCTTCGCTGGATGCTTCCGGCGGATGTCTGCGCCGCGGTCCAGCAGCACGCGCACGGCATCGACCGCGCCTGTGCGCGCCGCCGTCATCAGCACCGTCTCGCCGTCAGGCAGCGCCGTGTTGGGGTTGGCTCCGGCACTCAAGCAGTCGCGTGATCACCGCCGCATTGCCGTTGGTCGCCGCCAGCTGCAACGGGGTCACGCCGTGCCGGGTCGCGGTCTCGACCTTTGCACCGGCTTTCACGAGCGCTTCGACCATCGCGATGTCGTCACGCTGCACGGCCCAGTGCAATGCCGTCATGCCGTCGGCGGACGCGGCATTCACGTCCGCTTTCTTCGCGAGCAGCGCACGGACGCTGGTCAAGTCGCCCATCTTGGCAGCGTCCACCAACGAGGCTCTGCGCCGCCGACGGTGATGACGCAGGCGACAAGCGAAACTCCCAACTACCAACGCCCAACGCCCAACGACTGGGCTCAGTGCATCACAGGACCCTGACAGCAGCGTTCCAACCGCCCGGTGCTGTCGCCCAGCCTGTCAGGCTGCACCCCCACCTTGTCGAGCATCGACAGCAGCAGGTTCGTCATTGGCGTCTCCTGCTTGTAGACGACGTGGCGGCCGCCTTTCAGCTGGCCGGCCGCGCCGCCAACGAGCACGAGCGGCAGGTCGTAGTGCGCGTGGAGGTTGGGATTGCTCAGACCCGCGCCATAGAGGAACAGCGAATGATCGAGCAGCGTGCCATCGGCTTCTGGCGTGGACTTCAGCTTCTCGAGGAACCAGCTGAAAAGTTCGGCCTGGTAGGTACCCAGCTTGGCGTACTTCGCCAGCTGGTTCGGGTTGTCCTGGTGGTGCGACAGTCCGTGGTGCCCTTCGGTGATGCCGATCTCGGGATAGGTCCTGAAGTTCAATTCGCGCCCGAGCATGAACGTCACGACCCGCGTAATGTCGGCACGGTACGCGAGCCACTGCAGCTCGTACATCAGCTTGACGTGCTCGTCGAAACGCTCCGGAATGCCGGACGGCTGGTGCAAATCGGGAAGGTCCGACGCATTGCGCTGCTCGACGCGCTGGATCCGGCGTTCGACCTCGCGCACGGAGTCCACATAGTCCGTCACCTTCGTCCGATCCGACGGACCAAGGCTGTTCTGCAGCCGGGCCAGATCCGCCATCACGGAGTCGAGAATGCTGCGGTTCTCGCGCGCCCGCGTCAGACGCTGCTCGGCTGTGCCACCGTCGCCGAACAGCCGCTCGAAGACGATCCGCGGATTGTTCTCTGTCGGCAGCGGCGTCGTCGCCGTGCTCCACGACAGCGTGTTCATGTACGCGCAGGCGTAGCTGTTCTCGCACTGGCCGCCGAGGAAGTTGAGGTCGATCGCCAGCTCCAGCGACGGCAGCGCCGTGTCCCGTCCGATCTCGGCTGCCGCGATCTGATCCGCGGAGATTCCGTTGCGGATGTCAGCGCCTTCCGTCCGCTTCGGATGCACGCCCGTCAGCCAGGAGCTCGTGCCGCGCGTGTGGTCGCCATTCGCGCCGTCGTCGTGCGCGTCTGCCTGATGCTGCGCGAGCCCGCTGACGACGACCATCCGATCGCGGAACGGCTCGAGCGGCTTCAGGATCGGCGAGAACTCGAACGACGCGCCCTCGCCGAGCGGCGTCCAGTAGTTGATGCCCGCGAAGTTCCGGGCGACACCGTTCGGCATGTAGATGAAGGCGAGGCGGCGGATCGGGCGCGCCGCGGTCCGCGACTGTGCCGTCAGCGCCGGGACCATCGCGTCCAGCAGCGGCAGCGCGAGCGTCGCGCCGATGCCCCGCAGGAACGTCCGCCGCGGCAAGAAGATCTTGCTTACAAACATTCTTGCCTCATTCTCCCCGCTCTTCGCATCGTGAAACGGGGCGCTCTGGACGATGCCCGTAATCAGTGAGGAGAAGCGATAGTCGTCGCGTGCGGCGTTCCGCACGATCGTCCGCACGGCCGGCGCGTCGTAGTGCTCGAGACCGCGGCCGAGCGCATACGTCAGCAGCTTCTCCGTCACCGTGGGCACGAAGCGGTCCGACTGCAGCAGCATCTGCTTCAGGCCGGCTGCGCCCTGGAACTTGGTGCCGTCCGGAGACACGCCCGAGGCGTCGATCGACGCCGACGATTCGCCGAGCGTTCTCCACTTGCCAACCGCATCGAAGTTCTCCAGCGCCAACCCGAGCGGATCCATCATCGCGTGGCAGCTGGCGCAGACCGGGTTGCGCCGGTGCTGCTCCATGCGCTCCCGCATCGACAGCACGACACCGTCTCCTCGCGTCGGCTTCAAGTCGCCGGCGTTGGGAATCGGCGGTGGCGGCGGCGTGCCCAGAAGATTCTCCAGAATCCATTTGCCGCGAACAACCGGCGAGGTGCGATCGGGGTACGAGGTGACCGTCAGGATGCTGCCCTGGCCGAGGATGCCCGCGCGCGTGCTGTCCGGACCAAGCGCCACGCGCCGGAAGTGACTCCCCTTCACGTTCGGCACACCGTAGTGCCGCGCCAGCCGCTCGTTGAGGAACGTGTAGTCCGCACGCAGCAGATCGAGCACGCTGCGGTTCTCGCGGACGATGCTGTCGAAGAAGAGTTCGGTCTCGCGACGGAAAGCCTGGCGGAGCGTGTCGTCGAAGTCGGGAAAGACGCTCTGGACAGGAACAACGGCCTGGAGGTTGCGCAGGAACAGCCACTGGCCGGCAAAGTTCGTGACGAACGCGTCGGCGCGCCGGTCAGCCAGCATCCGCCGCACCTGCGCCCCAAGCACCGCGGGGTCACGCAGTTGGCCGCGCTCTGCGGCCGACAGCAGTTCATCGTCCGGAATGCTGCTCCACAGAAAGAACGACAGCCGCGACGCCAGCTCGATGTCGCTGATGCGATATGAAGTTCCCGCCGCGGCGTTCGCGGGATCGCGCTCGACGCGCATCAGGAACTCGGGACTGACAAGGAGGCGCCTCACAGCGCTCTGAATACCCGCCTCGAAGCCCTGCGCTGCCGCCTCGCGATAGAACACGAGGAGCGGCGCCACATCGGCGTCGGTGACCGGACGACGGTAGGCGCGGCGAGCGAGCGTAGAGAGGATGCGCTGCGCGCACAGATCGTTCGAATCGTTCGAACCGTTCGAGACGTTCGAGACCGTTCGAATCGTTCGCCGGACGGCAGGTGAAGATGCGCTGGCGGCTTGGCGTGTCGCCGGGGCCGCGCACGTTGTAGGGCCCCACGATCTCCACGCTGCGCAGGTGAACGCCCTTTCGCGTCTCGGGAATGTTGACGCCTGACGGGTACGGGCGCAGGAATGGCAGCCGTTGCGTCTCGTCGAGCGCCGACGTGCGATTGGTGAACGTGACCGTCAATTCACGCGGGCCGGCTTTGACGGGCACGCGCAGATTCCAGCTCTCGTCCGCCTTGTTCCGCTCTTCGCGCTGCCTGGCCGTCACGCGGATGCCGCCGTCGATCTGCGAAATCTGCGGCCGCTCCGGCTGACCTGACGTTTCGTCCCGCAGCCGTTGCGCCTCGTCCCGCAGCCGGCGCGGCCCTCGCCCCGTTCGCGGCAGTCGCACCACCCCGGCTCTGGGCAGGCCCCGCGCCGCGGCTTGTGCCGGCGCGCGGCGCGCCCACGCCGGGCAGCGTAAAGCCACCGACACGCGCGCCGTCGATGTTGATCTCGACGTGCTGGTCCTCGGTGTAGGCGGGCACGCTCTCGTTGAGGTCGCGCGCGATGCGGACGCGAATCTCGTATTCCGCATCCGCCGGGAATACGTAGTTCACCTGCGTTCCACCGCGGGTGCCAAGCGGCAGGCCAGGCAGATGGACATCCTGGGACAGGTCGTCGGTGATGCGGACGTACTCGACCGACGGAGCCGGAACGGGAGTGCCGACCGCCAGACGGCTGACGCGCTGCGCCGCCGCGAGGTACTGCTCCATCAGCGTCGGCGACATCTTCAGCACGCCCGCGATGTTGTCGAACCCGTAGCTCGCATCGTCTGCGGGGAGCATCGACGAGACGTCGAGATCCAGGGCCAGCAGGTCACGAACGGCGTTGCGGTACTCGGCGCGGTTCAACCGGTGGAACGGCTCGGTGCGTCCAGGGTTCGGGCGAGCGGCCGACGCGCGATCGAGCTCGCCCTCGAGCCAGCCGAGGAACGCGGCACGCGCGGCTTTGTCAGGATGCGGCACGCCAGCCGGCGGCATCACGCCCGCTCGCATCTTGAGGACGACCTTCTCCCAGGTCGGGGCGTTGGCGGCGATGTCCCACAGACCGTCGGCGTCGAGCGCGACCGGCACGGCACCGGCCTTCTTCATCGTCTCGTTGTGACAGGAGAGGCAGTACTGCTTGAAGACCGCGCGCTGAGACGGTGCGGCCGCCGTCGTAGTGTCCGCCTTCAGGCGGACCTCAGACGTCGCAGCCGACTGCGCGGCTTGAATCGGCGCGCGACTCAGGCCCAGCCCGGCCAGCCACGCCGCACCCAGCACACATACGCCCGCCCGCCACTTCTGGACCACGGCCTGATCGTAAACCTAGTTGGCATAGGTAGTTGTCTGGATAGTTAGGAGGACCTTCCGCGCTGAAGACGGCCGACGTTCAGGTCGGCCTCGCTGCATAATCCCCGCATGGACCGAACATTTCTGCTGATCGGGGCCCTGGCGGCGTTTCTCGGCGTCGCGTTCGGGGCATTCGGCGCGCATGCCCTGCGCGCTCGTTTGTCACCCGCGAGCCTCGAAGTCTTTGAAACAGGTGTGCGCTACCAGATGTATCACGCGTTTGCGCTGCTGATCGTGGCGCTCGCCCTGGCTCGCCTCGACGGGTGGGTCGTACGCACTGCCGGTTGGCTGTTCACCATCGGCATTCTTCTTTTCTCTGGCAGCCTGTATGCGGTCGCGCTCAGCGGGATCCGAACATTCGGGGCGATTACACCAATTGGAGGAGTCGCGTTCCTTGCTGGATGGGCTCTTCTCGTGTGGGCTGCTATCGAGGTAGGACTGTTCGATGCCCTTCGGCTTAGCTGCCCGGCCGATACCGACCGGGCGCTCTCCACATTAGTTTCCTGCGAGCAGGAAGTTCTCCAGTGCCCAGATTCGTGACTGGATTCTGATGTCCCCAGCGGCTGACGATGTGTTGGCCGTCTGGCGACCAGGCGATGCGATTGCTTTGTCGAATGAGAACGTTGGACGATTCGCACCCGGATACTGAGGGCTGACATGCCCGCTGCCATACCCATCGCACACGATTCGACGACAAAACGACGTTTGATCCGGAAGCATGGCCTCCTCTCTTGACTTCATATTCAGACGAACCAGCCAAGGGGCACCTTCCGTCAAGACGCCACGTGGGACCGTGTCGATCCGAGCGCCAGTCTGGGTCTACGCGGGAGCGGCTGTCGAATACAGATTTCTGTATAATTGGGTCATGAAGACCACGCTTGACCTGGACGACGAGCTCCTAGTCAGGGCCAAGGCGGCTTCGGCGCGTGAACGCAAGAGCCTCACCGCGCTCATCGAGGAAGGCCTGCGTCTGCGGCTGCGTCGTCCCCGCTCGAGCCGAGGCGCTCGCTCGAAGTCGCTCGCCATTCACCACGGCAAAGGCGGGCTCGTCGCCGGAATCGATCCCCTCTCGAACCACTCGCTGCTCGACGCAGCGGACGATGGCGCCTGCGCTGAACGGCTTCGTCACGTAATCGTCCGCGCCGAGCTCCAGGCCGAGAATCTTCTCGGCTTCCTGCGTTCTCGCGGTCAGCATGATGATCGGCGTTCGTGACGCTTCGACCGCCGCAGCTCGCGGCAGACTTCGAAACCGTCGCGGCCGGGCATCATCAGGTCGAGCAGGATGACGTCCCATCCCTTTTCGCGCCCGAGCCGTAGTCCGGCCTCGCCATCCGACGCGACCTGCGTCTCATGGCCATGCCGCGTCAGGTCCTCCTGCAGCCCGAGCGCGATGTCGGGTTCGTCCTCGACGATGAGAATCTTTGCCATCAGTCTGTCGCGGGCAGCACGATGGTGAACGTGCTGCCTTCCCCGGGCGCGCTCACGAGCGCGACGCGTCCGCCGTGCCCGCTAACGATGTGCTGCACCATCGCCAGCCCGATTCCCGTGCCCTTTGATGCCGCGAACGCGGGCGTCTCGACCGCGCACGAACTGGCGGAAGATCTCCTGCTGTTCATCAGACGGCACGCCGAAGCCGCGGTCGCGGACACTGATTTCGACCGATCCGTTCAGACCGTCCAGCGACACCGAAACGCGGCGACTGTCGCCGGAGTCCTTCACCGCGTTGTCCAGCAGGTTCCACAGCGCGAGCGAGAGAGCATCGGGATCAGCGTCGATCGTCCGCTCATCGCCGGCGCGCGCGTACTCGACATCGAAGCCGCGGCAGTCGCCGCCTCGCGCCGAAAGTCATCGACACACGCTTCGACCAGCGTGGACACGGGCAGGCGCCGGCGCTGGTAGAGGATGCGAGCCGGCCTCCATCCGCTTGAAGTCGAGCAGCGATTCCACCAGCCGCTGCAGCCGCTCCGTGGCGCGCGACTGCGCCGCGTAGAACTGACGCCGCTTATCAGGTGTGATGTCATCAGCCTCGCCCAGCAGATCGGTGAACTGGCGGAGCGATGTGAGCGGCGTCCGGAACTCATGGGACACCGATGCGACAAAGTCCGACTGGAGGCGTGCCACGGCCAGCTCGCGTGATACGGCTCGAGCGATGACATATCCGCCGGCGATGACGAGCAGCACGAGAAACCCGAGGCCGATCAGGATCGCGAGTCGTCGCCTGTTCGAGCCGATTAACGGCGTGTCGCTGGTGGCGACCAGGACGTCCCACGGCAGGCCCGATTCGGACGAAGGTCGCCGGAAGGTCGCTGGGCCACCGGCATCCGTGACCGCGCCGAACACCTGCCCGGCGGCAGACGCTAGACCGACCCGGAGATCGCCATCGACGGAGTCAGTTCGAATCGCCTGGAACCACTGGCGCTGCTGATAATCTGGTCCGGCGACTAGCGCGAGCGTCTCGTCTCCAGATGATCGCCACAGCAGCACGAGATCGACTCCCGCAAGGCGCACAGCGGTGCGGCCGGTCGTGCCGCGGCGAGTCCACAGCCAGTCGGCTGACTCCGCGAGCGCCTGCTGCGCGGGA
Organism: uncultured Acidobacteriota bacterium; assembly: GCA_963793705.1. GTDB lineage: Bacteria > Acidobacteriota > Vicinamibacteria > Vicinamibacterales > UBA2999 > Gp6-AA40. The sequence goes on from CAWCBC010000010.1 coordinate 62,381, forward strand.
GGCGCGGCGACCGATGAGCCAAGCCACAAGGCAATCTCGTCCTCGGTACTGCACGAACGTACCGCGATCGATCTCCCACGCGCCGGCCAGGAGCCACGTGCGGAGGGCGGCCGCTTCTTCGCGCAGCCTGGCGGTCTGCTTCAGCTCGTCGAGGATTCGGCAGCGCGCCCTGCGTGCGACGAGCTCCGCTGGTACGCCGTCCACCCGCGCGCCGCGCAGACTCGCCAGGTCGTCGTAAACGCGCAGCGCCTGCTCGCGTCTTCCTGTCTTCTTGAGAACCCGAGCCAGCCGGACGAGGGCGCCCGCGCGGATCGCGGAGGAACGAGCGGCGGCGAGCTTCCGGAAGGCGCCTTCCGCCGCGTCCAGATCGTTGCGCTGGTGTTCGAGCTCTTCGGCTGCCGCAAACTCGCGCAGCGTGTCGTCGGGTGCAGTCTCGAGCCCGGGACGATAAAGCAACCGCGTCGTCGGACGTGTCTCGACGCCGTCTGCCTTGAGCACGAGCGTCACCGCGTCGTCACTCGGCGCGCCCGAGGCCAGATCCATTGGCGCGGCGATCGCGTTCATCGATTCACTGCGGGCTATCCCGGGGGTTGACATGCCGGATCTTGGACGCGAATGGCGCACGCTCCGACAGCTCTGCCGCGATCGCGACCTGGCTGCGAAGCACATCACGGAGGCCTGGATCGCAGCTGCGGTGAGAACGCTCGGCAGCAAACGGGTCACCTTGGGCCGTGGCTTCACGGACCTGCTGGGGCGCACAGAACTCACGCTGCTCGATCCTGCGAAGCGTCCTGGAGTTGGCTTCATCGCGCCAACTCATGCCGCCGCAGGATGACCTGCGCCATGCGGAGGCTGGCGGCGTCGATCATCCGGCCCTGGTGTGACGCCGCGCCGCGGCCTTCGGCGATCGCCGTCTCATAGGCCTTGACCAGCGCTGACGCGCGCGCGACTTCTTCGTCGGACGGAGAAAACGCGGCGTTGACCGTGGCGAGCTGACCGGGGTGAATGCACTGCTTGCCGTCGAAGCCAAGCGCACAGGCGATCTGACAGGCGCGAATCAAACCGGCGGTATCCGTATAGCCGGCATACGGTCCGTCCATGCAGCGCAGGCCGTTCGCGCGGGCAGCGGCGACGATGGTCAGCATGACGGCGTGATAGCGATGACCCGGGATACGCCGCGTCGTAGGCGTCGAGCTCGCCGATGGCGGACGCGGGCATCTGCATGGACGCCGCGAAATCACCCGGCCCGAAGATCAGTCCCTCGAGCCGTGGTGAGGCGCGTGGCAATCTCCCGCACATACAGGAACCCGGCGGCGCTTTCGATCTGCGCCTCGATGCCGATGCGGCGCGTGAGGCCGCGCGCGTCCTCGACCTGCGTCAGGAGCGGTCGACGAAGACCACGTCGGCGTCGGACGCAACCTTCGGCATCATGACGACGTCGACGCGATCGGCGGCGGCCCCCATGACCTCCATCAGGTCGAGCTCGGCGTACGTCGGTGTCGAGGCTGTTGATCCGCACCATCCGCACGCGGCGGCCGAAGTCGATCTCCTGCAGCGCGCGGACGACGTTGCCGCGGCTGGCGGCCTTCTCATCGGGCAGGACCGAGTCCTCCAGATCGAGACACACCGCATCCGCAAGGCTCGCCGCGGCTTTCGCGATCATGCGCCGGGCGCGACGCCGGCACGAACAGCATGGTTCGCATCAGGCGGACGGGAAGGCATCAGCGACTCCGTAATTCAAAATGCAAAAGCAAAATGCAAACTAAAGCACTGGTCTGCGTTCGGTTTGCATTTTGAATTTTGCATTTTGCATTTCACCGTCAGAACGATCTCGGCATTCCCAGCACGTGCTCGCCAATGTACGACAGGATCAGGTTCGTCGAGATCGGCGCCACCTGATACAGCCGCGTCTCGCGGAACTTGCGCTCCACGTCGTAATCCGCGGCGAACCCGAATCCGCCAAACGTCTGCAGGCAGACGTTGGCCGCTTCCCACGACGCGTCCGCGGCGAGCAGCTTGGCCAGATTCGCCTCCGCGCCCGCCGGGCGTCCCGCATCGAACAGCCGCGCCGCTTCGTAGCGCATCAGGTCGGCGGCGCGCACATTCGCGTACGCCCGGGCAATCGGAAACTGGATGCCCTGGTTCTGGCCGATCGGGCGGTCGAACACCACGCGCTCGTTGGCATAGCTGCGCGAACGTTCGATGAACCAGTAGCCGTCGCCGACGCACTCCGCGGCAATCAGGATGCGCTCGGCGTTCATGCCGTCGAGGATGTAGCGAAAGCCCTTCCCTTCCTCGCCGATCAGGTTCTCCGCCGGCACCTCGAAGTCCTCGAAGAACACCTCGTTGGTCTCGTGATTGACCATGTTGCGGATCGGCCTGACCGTCATCCCTTTCTCGGTCGCGCCGCGGAGATCGACGAGAAAGATCGATAACCCCTCTGTCTTCTTCTTCACGTCGGGCAGCGGTGTCGTCCGCGCCAGCAGCAGCATCAGATCCGAATGCTGCATGCGCGACGTCCACACCTTCTGGCCGTTGACCACGTAGCGGTCGCCACGGCGGATCGGCCATCGTTCGCGTCTTCGTCGTGTCGGTGCCGGTCGTCGGCTCGGTGACGGCAAACGACTGCAGGCGCAGGCGTCCGGCGGCAATCTCGGGCAGATAGCGGCGCTTCTGCTCGTCCGAGCCGTGACGCAGCAGCGCGCCCATGATGTACATCTGCGCGTGGCAGGCGCCCGAGTTGGCGCCGGAGCGGTTGACCTCTTCGAGAATGACGGACGCCTCGGTGACGGTCAGTCCGCCGCCGCCGTACTCCTCCGGGATCAGCGCGGCCAGCCAGCCGGCGTCGGTGAGCGCTTTGACGAAGGCTTCGGGATACTCGGCGCTCTTGTCTACGGACTGCCAGTAGTCGCTGCCGAACTGCGCGCACAGCTCGCGCACCGCGCGGCGATAGTCGGTGAATTCCTCGAACCTGGGGTTAATATCCGGCACAGACGAGATTCTACAGTTCGCACTTCCAGGTTCTCGCTTCTCGGTTCGTGTCCAGGTTCGGTTCGAAGTTCGGGGTTCGAGGTTCGCGGTTCGAGGTTCGAGGTTCAGGAGCGGCTTCGCAATGAAACGTATCTTCTTCGTCTCCTGTTCGATTCTGACCGCCGCAACCGTGCTCGCCGCCGCACCGCGGTTACATCCGGTCGCGAAGGACGCGCTCACGGAGGAACAGCGTGCGCTCGCGGCGAGCTACGGCGGCGCCTTCGGTACAGGTGCCGACTTCCGGACGCTGCTGGTGCATCCCGAACTCGTGAAAGGGCGTTCTGCCCTTCGCGAACTACATCCTCGGCGGAGTCGACGCTCACTCCCCGCGCACCGCGAGCTGCTGATCCTGCGAACCGCCTGGCACACGCGATCGGATTACTTGTGGGCCAAGCATCAAGGCCGCGCGACCGCGGCCGGCCTGAACGCGCAGGAATTGTCCGCCATCGCCGAGCAAACGCCGCCTCGCTGGGACGACTTCGAACGCACGTTGCTGCGCGCAGCCGACGAGCTCCATGAGTCCTCGTTCGTCACCAACGAGACTTGGACGACGCTGGCACAGCGCTACACCGTGCACGCAGCTGATGGACGCCGCATTCACGGTCGCGGAGATGACGATGATCGCGGAGGTGTTGAACAGCGCACGCGTGGATCTCGAGGCGGGCTGGAAGCCGATCGAGAAGCCAGAATTGCGGCGCTTGCCGAGCGTCGGTGGCGTACCGGTTGGTCACGACCGCGCATCGAGCCGGTCGTGCTGGCGCAGGCAACGCCGGAGATCCGCGCGATGCTGGATCCGTCGGGCTCCGGGCGCGACATCGCAGCCGTCTACCGCACCTTTGCCCGCCACCCGAAGCTGTATGTGCCGCGGCAGATCCTGTCGGAGTACATCCGGACGAAATCGACGCTGTCGCCTCGTGTGCGCGAGATGCTGATTCTGCGCATCGGATGGCGATGCCGATCGGCGTACGAATGGGCGGCGCATGCGCCGGCCGGACGCCGCGCCGGGCTGACCGACGACCAGATCCGGATGCTGGCGCGATCCGGCTACGACGGCTGGAGCGCCGCCGACGCGGCGATCGTCCGCGCCGCCGACGAGCTGTATGCCGACGACACGATCTCCGACGCGACGTGGACAGCGCTCGACGAGCAATTCGATGAGAAGCAGCTGCTGGACGTGCTGATCACGACCGGCGGCTATCGGATGGTGTCGATGGTGCTCAACACGTTCGGCGTCGCCGCCGAGCCCAACAGCGAGGCCTTCCCATCAGGCACGAAGTGCAGGCAACCGCCTCACGTGCCGCGATGACCTACAGGCGAGAAGACCCGGTCGACATGTCTGCTCGATGTGACAAGTCGCTGACGCGTGGCAGCGCTCGAGTGGCGACGGCCGATCCAAGTCGTGGCAGACACGAGTCCAACTGAACTTCTCCTCGAGCTCGCGTCGATCGATCGGGTTCTCGGGATTGCCGCGCGGGTAGTCACTGGCGTCGCAGAGGCGCGAGCCGTCGCGCAGCGTGACGGTCACGCGCGCGGGCCAGGCGGCCGGATACTTCGAGGTCAGGTCGTCCGCCACCGTGACGCGCGTGCGCTCGAGCAGCGACGGCGAGCGCCGGCAGCCGAACGCCGTCTGACGCGAAGCGATCGCCGGCGAACTGCTCGAGGCCGGCCCGGCCTTCGAGCAGCGCCACCGCGACGCAGTAGGCCATGCTGAACTTCGCCTGATACGGCGTCCGCGGGCGCGACTCCTTGACGATCTCGTAGCCCGGCCCGTAGGTGTCGACCTCGATCGATTCGATCCGCGAGCCGGCGTCGGCCTCAGAGAGCCCGGCGCGTCCACGCAGCGCAATCGCCAGATCGATCGCACTGTGGGTGTGGCCGCAGCAGGCGTGCAGCTTGTAGCCGTTCTCCTGAATCTTCCGGATCGCCGGCAACCCCGCGGTCACCCGCGACAGATCGGCCGACTCGCTCATCGCACGGATGAAGCCACGCTCGCCCTCGAGGATCCGGCTCGCGCCGGTGAACCCGGCGCGGGCAAGGTCGGCGGCGATGACGCCGTTCATCGCCGCCTTCCCCGGATGCAGGTGCTTGCTCATGGCGCCGTCGGCGTTGAACTCCCACAGGCCGGCGGCCTGCGTCCCGGCGGTTCCGAAGCGCGTGCAGCATCTGCTCCGCCGTCAACCCGAGGATGGACCCTGCCGCCGCCGCGGCACCGAACGTCGCGACGGTCCCGGTCGGATGCCAGAAGCGATAGTGGCTGGGATTCACCGCTTCGCCGATTCGAAACGCCGCTTCGTAGCCGACCGCAACCGCGGTCAGGAACCGCTCGCCTGACGCATGCTCGCGCTCGGCCACCGCCAGCGCCGCGGACACGATCGGCGCAGCGCCGTGGACGGTGGACGTCTTGTGGATGTCGTCGAGCTCGAGAATGTGCGACGCCACCCCGTTCGCCAGCGCCGCCGCTGCCGCCGACCCCCGACCGCCCGCGAACATCGTCGCCTCAGACGACGACCCAAAGGCTCGCGCAACCGCATGCGCCATCGTCGCGGGAGGTTCCACCGATCCGGCAATCGCCGACCCGAGCCAGTCGAGCACGGCGCGCTCGGTGTGATCGACCGTCGCCGCGTCGAGGTCGGTGATCCGCGCCGCGGCGAGGGCCGACGCCAGCTCGCGCGTCGGGTGTGCGGGTGTCATGAACCGCACCAGTCTACTGGCGGGCGCGCCGCGCGTCGCCGATCCAGAAGCGGGCACCTGGCCCGGCACGTCCGACGCGGTCGTTCGGGTTGGCCAGGCGGCACGTCTGCAACGACAGGCAGCCGCACCCGATGCACCCGGTGAGCCCCTCTTTCAGCCGCTGCAGCTCGGCGATCCGCTCGTCCACGCGCGCGGTCCATCGCGACGAGAGCCGGGCCCAGTCGGCGCGCTCCGGAACGCGGTTGGGCGGCAGCTTCGCCAGCTCGGCGCTGATTTCCTCGAGCGAGAGGCCGATCTTCTGGGCAAAGACGATGAAGGCCACGCGCCGCAGCGCCGCACGCGGAAACCGGCGGTGGCCGGAGCCGGTGCGCTCCGACCGGATCAGGCCGCGCTGCTCGTAGAAACGCAGGGCCGACGCGGCCACGCCGCTCCGGCGGGCCACGTCGGCAATGGTCAGGATGTCAGCTCATCTAAGAATCGCTCGAAAATCGCTTGACTTAAAGTTAACTTTAACTTGTAGGCTGGTGGTCGTCAACGCTCAAGGCCGCCTGAAGGCGGACGCCCGACAAGCGAGAGGAGCCTTCATGACAGACCACCGCCTGAAAGACCTGCAGGATCGCCATCACCGGAGGCACGTCCGGCCTCGGACGCGGCCTCGTGCGCGAGCTCGTCGACCGCGGCGCCCGCGTCGCCTTCGTCGCCCGCCATCGCCGCGACGTCGAGCGGACGATGCTCGACTGTCCCCACCGCCAGCGGAATCGTCGGCGACGTCTCGCGCAAGGAGGACGTCCATCCGATTGCCATCCAGATCCTCGGCGCCCTGGACGGCCTCGACGTGCTCGATCAACAACGCCTCGTCGCTCGGGCCGGTGCCACTGCGGCCCCTGGCCGACACCGACTGCGAAGACCTCGAGCTGGCGCTGGCCACCAACCTGGTCGGGCCGTTCCGTCTGACGAAGGCGCTGCTCGGAGCGCTGGCGGGAAGCGCGCGCGCCGGCGGCAACCCGCACGTCATCAACATTTCCAGCGACGCCGCCGTGACCCCGTACGAAAACTGGGGGGCCTATGGCGCGAGCAAGGCGGCGCTCCAGCATCTGAGCCGCATCTGGGATGCGGAATTGGCCGACGAAGGCATCCGCGTCACCGCGATCGATCCGGGCGACATGGACACGCCGCTCCACGCGCTCGCGGTGCCCGACGCCGATCGGTCCACGCTCAAGCGCCCCGAGACCGCCGCGCGCGAGATTGCCGACCTGATCGCCGAGCTGACGTTCCGCGGCAACGGCACGCCTGAAGGGGTGCCTACGAGCGTAGGGCGCCCTTTCAAGGGCGCCTGTCCAATGCAGAGGCGCGCAATGAGGCCGCTACCGTCGGCAGGGCGCGCGACACGTCGAAGCTGCTCGTGATCGACGAGACGGGACTGATTTCTCACCACCACGCCGCGGACCTGCCCGTGCTCTTCTGCGCCGCGGCGATCTCGTGGTGGCAAACGACGCCGCAACAATGCCGGCCAGCCTGCGCGGCACTCATCTGCCGACCGGACGGCCAGTGGAAATCCGCCTGGCTGGGCGACGGTCGCTGGCGTTGCGTGACGTTGAGCGTTTCACCGCGGTGGTGTTTGGCGCCGGCGACTATCGCACGCCGACGGAGCACCGGCCCGAGCCGCCGCGCCTGCGCCAGGGTGACGCCCTCGCGTTAGGCCCGCTCCGGGCGACAGTCGTCGCCATCCTCGGTCATCCGCGTCTGGTGGAGGTGCAATTCGAGCACGCCGCCGCCGTGGTCTGGGAAGGCATCGCGCGACATGGACGACCGATTCAATACGCCTACGTTCAGCGAGCCGCTGGCGATCTGGGATACGTGGACCAGCATTGCCAGCCGGCCAGTCGCGTTCGAGCCGCCGTCGGCGGGTTTCGTTCTCGACTGGGCGATGCTCCGAGCGCGATCCGCGCGCGCGGCGCGCAGTTCGCGACGATCACGCACGCGGCAGGGATCTCGTCGACCGGCGACGCCGAACTCGACGCGCGTGCTGCCGCTTCGACGAGCCGTATTCGATTCCGCGCGCGACGGCGGCGCTCATCCAGCAGACGATGCACCGAGGCGGACGGATCGTCGCGGTGGGCACGACTGTCGTGCGCGCGCTCGAACATGCCGCCCGTGCTCACCGGGCTGGGTGCTGCCCGGCGAAGGAATCGCCACGCAGCGGATCACCCGTCGTCCGATCTCCGCGTCGTCGACGCGATCGTGTCCGGATTGCACGAATCGCGGCAGCAGCCACTACGAACTGCTGCGGGCGTTCCAGGACGACCGCGCGCTGGAGACGATGACCGAACAGGCGGATGCGGGCGAATACCAGGCGCACGAATTCGGAGACGCGGTGTTCATCTCACGCGCCGCAGTCAAATACTCACGACATGCGTGCCACGGCGTGACCCGGCGAGAAGTAGCGGAGGGGACGAAGGTAACGGATTCACAGGAGCAACGGAGGCGCAGAGGCGAACGGAGGGGCCGGTCGATTGGTCGGCGGCGTGCGAAGCACGCCGACAGCCGCGATGTACGAGAGCGCGAATACGAGCCGCTGATGGACCGACAGAGCGGTTTGTATTCGCCTCTCGTACATCGCGGCAGGCCGCCTTTCGGCGGCCAATCGAACGGCCGCCACTTCTTCGTGGTCTTCGTGATCTTCGTGGTTTAAAACTCCGTTCGTCCTCCGTTTCCTTCGTTTCTCCTGTGAATCCGTTTCCTCCGCATCCTCCGCTTACTGACGTTCGGCGCCTCAGATGCCGAGAAATGCGAGCCACCGCGTGATCAGGAGCAGATACACGCCGAGGTACAGCGCCCCCATCACCAGGCCGAGCACCCAGAAGTCGCGCCGGCTGATGTATCCGCTCGCGTAGTAGATGACGCTCTGCCCTGACGCATAGAACGTCAGCACGCCCATCAGGCCGAGTGGATACCCGAGCAGCAGCGACCAGCGTGTCGGCGAGATGGCGGTGATCGTGATGGCCACCGTGAGGAACACCGGCAGCAGCGTCGTCGTGTGGGCCGTGATGCTGGCAAAGAAGTAGTGGAGGACGAAGAAGGTTCCGACGATGGCCATGATGGCGACGCTGAGGCTCAACCCCGTAAACGTCGGCGCCGTGGCTTTGGCGAGCCAGCCGACGAATCCGGTCTCGGCAAGCCCGCCGGCGAGCGTCACCAGCGTGCCGAACCAGATGAGGACGTTCCAGGCCTGCTTCTGCCCAATCACGTCGTCCCAGGACACCACGCCGGCGATCGACCATCAGCAGCACGGTCAGAATCGCCGTCAGCGCGGGGTCGATGTAATCGGTTGCCGTAATCCACAACGCCAGCGCCGATCCGACGAGCACGAAGAGAATCACTTCCTGGCGCGACATCGGCCCCATCGCGCGCAGTTCGCCGGCCGCCCAGCGCGGCACTTCGGGCGCTGTGCGGATCGACGGCGGGTAAATCACATAGAGCACCGCCGGCGTGAGGATCAACAACGCCACGCCGATCGGCGCGAAGCCGATGAACCACTGCAGCCATGAGATTCGCACACCGGCGACCTGCTCGATGAGCGTGATCGCCAGCGCGTTCGGCGCCAGCGCGGTGATGAACATGCTGCTGGTGATGAAGCTCACCGCGAGCGCGGTGTAGAGCAGATACGCGCCGATCAGCCGCGCCGTGCCGTCGTCCGGGACGCGAGCCGTAGAGCTGCGGGAATGTGGCTGATGACCGGATAGATCGTTCCGGCGCTGCGTGCCGTCGCGGACGGCGTGAACGGCGCGAACGCGAGATCGGCAAGGGCGACGGCGTAGCCGAGCCCGAGCGTCCGGTGTCCGAGCGCGCGAACCAGATGCAGCGCGATGCGGCGGCCCAGTCCGGTCTGCGCGTAGCCGACGGTGAACATGAACGCGGCAAAGATCAGCCAGACGATCCTGTCTGCCGAAGCCGCTCAGCGCCCACTCCGCCGACGCTCTCGGCGTCTCGTGCACCAGCCCAGCACGGCAGCGGCGGTGACACCGGCCATGCCGATCGCCGCCGGCGGAATCGGCTCGGTGATGATCAGCGTGATGACGGTGACGAACAGCGCGAAGTAGTGCCACGCCGCGGGCGTCAGCCCGTCAGGCGACCGGGACGAGCGCAATCGCGCCGCCGAGGAGAAACGGCCCGACGACACGGGCGAGCGCTCCGATCGATCGCGCGCGAGGAGCCGAAGATGTCGCCGCGACGACCGGCATGGCGCGCGAGAATAGCATCTGTTGCCGGTCAACGCCCAACGCACCATCAACGGAGTCGCGACGCTGCCCTGACGCAAGGGCGTCCCACTCAGTCCTTGTACGGATCGAGAGATCCGCGCCGGCCATGACGACGATCAACGGGCGGAGCGTGTGGAGCACCTCGATCGTGCCCTTCTGCGCCGCCAGCACCTCGGGCAGCCGGCGATAGACGTGCGGGCTCTCGTCGAGTCCGCCGCCTCGCAGGACGACCCCCTTCTGCTTCACCCAGTCCTCCATCATGCGCGGCGATACCGCGCCTGGCTTGAGGACCTTTCCCGTGCGCCGATTGACCTTGCCAGCGGCGGCCGAGCGCGACATCACGCGGCCCGCGCCGTGGACGGTGGAGAACAACGCCGTCCGCTGTAGATCCGCGAGGTGCTTATCCCGGGCATGCGTGCCCTGGACGATGACGGCATCGTCGCCCATCGACCACCGATGAAGCCCTTCTGACCCGGGAACGCCGGCGTCGCACCCTTTCGGATGACGACCATCGTCTCGCCGTCATGCTCCTCGCGCCACGCGAAGTTGTGATGGTTGTGCACGAGCTCGAGCTCGCGCCCGCCAAGGATCGCCACGACCTTGCGGGCCACCCATTCACGACCGGCGTAGGTGTACTCGCCCGCCAGCGTCATCAGCTCCCAATAGTCGTGCCCCATCGGCTGGTCGAGCGGGAGCAACGCTTCCCGCTCCGGCACACGCGTCCCCCATTTCTCACCCTGCGACAGCGCAAGGAAGCCAGAGGCGATGGTGTGTCCCAGTCCACGGCTGCCGAAGTGCACGCCGACCCAGATCGCGTCCGATTCGTCCGACGAAGACGTCAACGTAGTGGTTGCCGCTGCCTACCGTTCCGAGCTGCGCTCGTGCCTTGTCGCGGAGACCGGTACGTGCGTGGCCCGGCAGCGCCTCCCAGGACGGAAGATTCGAACAGCGGATGATTCGACCGGCGCATCGTCCGCGCGGTTCTTCCGGCCGATACCGAACGAGATGCTCGTCCTGAATGACGTCGGCGACTTCGCCGAGCCGGCCGACGAGATCGGGTGAGCCTGCTGCCGTGAGGTCGGTACGAATCGCCGCGTTGCCGCAGGCGATGTCGAAGCCAACACCGACGACCGACACCTGCTCCCGATACGCGGCGACGCCGCCGATCGGCATGACGTAGCCGAGGTGACCGTCGGCCATCAGCGCCGCCCGCGCGGCCCGGCTGGCCACATCCTCGAGCTGCGCGAGCGTGTTGGGCTCGTGATCTCCGAAAACAGTTACGTTCTTCACGACATCCTCATCATTCGTCTGTCTACCGGAACGCCTTAACGGCGTTCCTTAGCGGTCCACTTCGACTCGCACGACGTCGCGTCCTTCCTCGGTCACATCGATGCGGACGTCGGTGAATCGGCGGATCACATCGATATTCGTCAGCGCGTGGCGCGACAACGAGAGCGTGCGGAACACGCCTCCGCCGCCCAGCGCGAGAACGGTCAGGAGCTGATCGGCCAGGTGCAGACCGACTGGAACACCCGCGGCGATATAGCGCCGCATCTCCTTCGCTGCGTGATCGGCAACGGCCTCGGCAGCGACCGCTACTTCTCCGAAGCCAGTCGCGATCTCCGTCGCGTGCTCGAGACTCGATCTCGACCAGCACCACGTTGCCCGGCCCTGACATGCCGTCGAACGACTTGATGCTGCCGCAGTCCTCGCTCCAGTTCAGGCTCCGCAGAGTCGTGCGCAGCTCCCGCTCGGCGATGTGCCGGGGCAGATTCGCGATCGAGCGCGATCACGCGGCGCGCGACGACGTCGCCGCGATTCAGCAGCTCGAGTCGGCCGAGCGCGGCTCGGGACGCACCGTGACGGCGAACGAGCCGCCACCGGCCGGATAGAAGCCAGGACGACTGAGCGACGTCTCCACGCTAGGACCGAGCCGGTTCACGAGCGGCACGAACACCCGCTCCAGGAAATCGAAGGGCGGCGCCCACGGATTGTGCGTGCCCCCTTCGAGCGTGAGCGTCGAGTCGCCCGACGCCGTGAAGCAGCGGTGGCAGCACCGTCTGCAGCACGAGCGTCGCGCTGCCCGCGGTTCCGACCGCAAAGCGTAGTCACCGGGCCGAACGAAGCCTTCGGCGCGAACGTGATCGCACGCGAGCCGAGCGCATGCCCCTCCACCCGCGCCTCGCCGAGGCGGTCGCCGCGGCCTGCAGGGAGTTCAGGCGCTGACGAAGCAGTCCGGCTTCATCGCGCGCGCTTCGAATGTTGTCGAGACGGAACGGCTGGCCAGTGGCGAGCGACAGCGCGAGCGCGGTTCGCACCACCTGACCGCCGCCCTCCCCCATCGATCCGTCGATCGTGATCATCGTGTCGAGCCTCGAACACGGCGGGATCGCCGTCGTGCACATCCCCGAGGCCGGCGCGACGCGCTCATGGCGCCGCACCGGCCGTCCGCACGCTCGCCCCCCGACGGGACGAGCTCATGCGGATAGAGCAGGCGCAGTGCCAGCAGCCAACACTGCGAAAACAGCTGATTTTTGGATGACCGAGCTTTGACTTGCTGGAAGATTCTTATACATTAGGATATTGATTGATTTTAAATGCTAGCCAAGCTGAAAGTTGTCGTGATGGGGCTCCTGGGGGCAAACCTGGACCGGGGACAGGGTCCCGAGCGGTGGAACCAGTGGCGGCCGACGGTCGATCTCTTTCGACACGACGATCTCATCATCAGTCGATTCGAGCTGCTCCACTCCAGCCGCGAGAAGACCCTCGCCGACATCGTCGACCGCCGACATCGCAATCGGTCTCGCCTGAAACGGATGTCCGGACTCACGTGGTGGACTTCGGCGACCCCTGGGACTTCGGGCTCGTCTACGAAGCGCTGCACGATTTCACCGAGGCCTATTCGTTCGATCCCGAGAACGAGGACTACCTCGTTCACGTGACGACGGGCACGCACGTCGCCCAGATCTGCCTCTTTCTCCTGACCGAGACGCGATCAATCCCCGGATCGCCTGGTTCAGACGGCGCCGCCGACGTCGACACAAGGCAACCGAACCCGGGTCGTTCAGCATCATCGATCTCGATCTGTCGAAATACGATCGTCTTGCCGCGCGCTTTCAACGTCAGCAGCGACAGGACCAGTCGTTTCTCAAGGCCGGCATCGACACGCGCAGCCGGGTCTTCAACGAGGTCATCGAGCGCATCGAGCAGGTTGCGATCGCCTCACGCGCCCCAGATGCTGATCGCCGGGCCAACCGGCGCCGGCAAGTCGAAGCTTGCCCGGCGCATCTACGAGCTCAAGAAGAGCCGCCAGCGCCTGACCGGCGCGTTCGTCGAGGTGAACTGCGCGACCATCAGAGGCGACGCCGCGGCATCGGCGCTCTTCGGTCATGTGCGCGGATCGTTCACCGGCGCGGTTCGCGATCGTCCGGGCCTGCTCCGCTCGGCCGACGGGGGCGTCCTCTTCCTCGACGAGATTGGGGAGCTCGGTGCCGACGAGCAGGGCGTGCTGCTCCGCGCGATCGAGGAGAAACAGTTTCTGCCACTGGGCGCCGACCGCGAGGTAGAGCAGCGATTTCCAGCTGATCGCCGGAACGAACGCGGACCTGGCCGCGCTCGTCCGTCAGGGCCGGTTCCGCGAGGATCTGCTCGCGCGCATCAACCTGTGGACCTTCCGTCTTCCGGGACTCGCCCAACGAGCCGAGGATGTCGAGCCGAACCTCGAACACGAGCTGGTTGCCTGTTCGACCATCACCGGCACGCGGCTGTCGATGAGCCGTGAGGCGCGTACGCGCTTCCTCGCCTTTGCCACCTCGAGCGAGGCGCTCTGGCCGGGCAACTTTCGCGACTTCAACGGCGCGATTCTCAGAATGGCCACGCTGGCACCGGGTGGTCGAATCACCACCTCGATCGTGGACGAAGAAGTCCGCCGGCTGCTGTCTTCGTGGCGCGAAATGGAGGGTGTCGAGCCGGGAAGCGAGGTCCTCGAGTCGTTGCTGCCACCAGAGAGGCTGGCGACCATCGACGAATTCGATCGCCTGCAGCTGAAGGAGATCGTCCGTGTCTGCCGCTCGTGCACGACGCTCTCGGAGGCTGGGCGACGGCTGTTCGGCGTGTCGCGGACGCGAAAGGCCGCGTCCAACGATGCTGATCGCCTGCGGAAGTATCTGGTCAGGTTCGGACTGGACTGGAAAACCATCAAGGGGGGAAGCCACGCTGCCCTGACGAAGCGGGTGCGGCCGACCTGAGGTTAGGTTTCTTGCGCGCTCTCCTTGTCGTATTCCGCGAACGGACTTTGTATCGCGCGATACGACGGCAGGAACAACATCAAGGCGGCAACCGCCACCGTTCCAAGCGCGAGCCTCGTCAGCAGGGTCTCGTACGAGCCGGTCGTGTCGAACGCCCGGCCCATCAACACCGGCCCGACCCCCCCGGCGACTGCGTAGAACGTCCACGTCAGGCCGTAAAGCATCGAGAAGGACCGCAACCCGAAATAGCGCACGAGCACGTACGGTGTGACGTCGGCCTCGCCGCCCATGCCGAACCCGATCATCGCCGCCGCCACCGCGCCGATGGTCAACGACGGTGCGCTCGCCAGGAGAAAGGTCCCGAGCGCGGCGGTGGTGAGCAGCGCGAACGCCACGCGGCCTGCAAAGAACCGGTCGAGCAGCCAACCCGTCACGAGCCGGCCAATCAGGCTCGATGCCCCCATGACCGAAAGCGCGATGGCGGCGCCGCTGGCGGTGACGCCGCGATCGGTCAGCAGCGCCGACAGATGCGTCGCCGCTCCGTTCTGGGCGATCGACGCGAAGAACAGCACGATGACGACGATCCAGAACACGCGCGAGGTCAACCCCTCACGTAGCGTTGCCCCCGTTCGACTCGCTGGCGCTCGCTCAGGGGACGCCGCCGCTCGACCCCGTCCGCCGCTTGCCCTGAGCGAGCAGGAGCAGGGGTCGCTCACGGACGAACAAGGCGACCGTCGGAAGTCCGATGACCACCGCCATCACGCCGAGCGCCACACACGCCGAGCGCCATCCAATCGAGCCGATCAGGGCTTCCGTCATCGGCGGAAGCACAATCGCGCCGACCGCGCCGCCGGCCAGCACAATCGACAGTGCCATGCCGCGGCGGCGGTCGAACCAGCTGGACACCGCACGCGCGTACGCCATCTGCGCGGTGCCGTTGCCGACGATGCCCATGACGAAGAACACGAGGTAGAGGTGCCAGAGGTGCGGTGTCAGCAGCGACAGCGAGGCGAACGCCAGGCCGAACACGGCGATGGAGGGAAGGATGATTCGCCGCGGATGGAATCGGTCGAGCAGATACCCGAGCGGCGGGGAGCAGACCGCAACGGTCATGGCCGCGATGCCGAAGGCGGCCGAGATCGACTCGCGCGACCAGGCGAATTCCTCGGCCAGCGGCTTCAGAAAGACGCCGAAGGTCGTGATGAAGACCGAGGCGAAGCCGACGAACACCCCGACGCCCGAGGCGGCGGCGACGCGCCACCCCTCGTAGCGAAGGTGGTGTTCGTCGGCCATCAGAACATCAGCTTCAAGGCGAACTGCATCAGACGCGGCGGACCTGCGCTGAAGATGCGCCCGAAATTGGGGGAGTTGAGGTCGGCGACCGGTAGTCCGAAGTTTGCGCGGTTCAGGAGGTTGAAGACCTCGGCGCGGAACTGCAGACGCGTGTCGCTCGCCATGGCGAAGTCACGCACCAGCGCCAGATCGACGTTGGCGTACGACGGTCCGCGCGCGATGTTCCGGCCGGCGTTGCCGAACTGCCCGGCCTGTGTCTGCACGCTCAGCCGCTCGAATGCGCTGCGGCTGAGCCACTCGTTGACGGTGTGCGGTCCGGCGTTCGGATCGCCAATCAGGTTCGGACGGCTGGCCGGGAAGCCCGAGATCGGCGGGCTGTTGGCCTGCAGCGCCACGTTGGCGGAGTCGGACACGGTGAACGGCGTCCCCGAGTTGAAGGTGGCGATGCCGTTGATCTGCCAGTGACCGAGGATCATCTCGACCGCCGGCGCCGCGTCGTCCAGCGCCGGGGCCATCCAGCTGGCGCTCGCGACGAAGCGATGCCGCGCGTCGAAGAGCGACGGTCCGTATTCGGCCTCGAGATCGAACGGGTTCTGTGCCAGATCGTTCTCGCCGGCCAGCGGCTTGGCCGCCGCGCCGGAGAGGTTCATCGCCGACAGGTAGTCGTTCGCGTGCGAATACCAGTAGGAGACGTTGAAGCCGACGCCGGCGCCGAATCGGCGCGACAGGCTGAACTGACCAGCGTGGTACGACGAGCTCGTGATGTTTCGCAGCATGGCGACGGTCGAGAAGTCGCAGGCGCTGCCGTCGGCCGGACAGTTGGCGTAGAGCCGCCGGCGATCCGCGTTCTGCGCCGTCGCGCCAGGACCGAAGACAGCCGGGTTCGCTTCGACGTTGCGCGGGAGATTCCTTCCCGCCGCTCCGACATACCGCGCTTCCACGAGATAGCGACTGAACAACGCGCGCTGCACCCCGATGTTCCAGTCCTGCACGGACGGCGGTTTGGCGTCGGCGTCGAGCGCGAAGATCGTCGCTGGCCGGACGAAGGGTGTCGCGGTCGGCGACGGGCGCCCGAGGTAGGGGTTCTGGAAGTTGAGACCGGCACCGCTGTACTGGACGAACTGCGCCCAGGGTACGGCGCTGATGGCAACCTGCGAGGCAGTGCCCGCGCCGTTCTGGAACTGGTCGTAATAGAGACCGTAGCTCGCCCGCACCGACCAGATGCCGTCGCCCGAGGGATCCCAGGCGGCGCCGAGGCGCGGCATATACGCGTTGTAACTGTGCGCGATCCCCTCGCCGACTCCGGGGTCGCCAGGGAACACGAGGCCGCGCGGCGCGTCTGGCCGCACCGTCGATTGCATTCCCGGAATGAAGCCGTTCAGCCGGTCTTCCGCCTCGGTGAATGGGTTGATGCGCTCGTAGCGGAGTCCGTAGTTGAACGTCAGGTTCGACCCCACACGCCACTCGTCCTGCGCATAGGTGCCGAAGCTCCAGACGTTGATCTCGCGGTCGAAGTTGCCAAAGCCCTGATAGAACGTCACCGGGGCGCCGAGCAGCAGGTTGGCGACCGCGTTGTTGGTCGGGAACGTGCTGGCAAAGACGAAGAAGGCGTTCGGTGCGATCCCCTGGAACAGGTCGATGCTGGTGTTCCGGGTACTCGCCGCCGAACTTGACGAGGTGCGACCCGCGTGACCACGTCAGGCTGTCCTGCACCTCGAACGTGCGCTGTTCGGTGTTGCGCGGCCCGGTGATCGCGCCGCCGATCGGTGTGTAGCCGCTGACGTTGAAGAAGGGCGGGCCCTGGCCGATCTCGTTTGACGAGGAGTAGCCGAAGCCGAGCGCGCTGGGCGGCGTCTGGTTCTGGCGCTGGTCGAAGAAGAACTTGTGGCGCAGGTAGGTGACGTGCGCCGAGTTGGTCAGCACCGGCGAGAAGATGTGCGTGCTGGTGGCCGTGGCCATATGCGTTGACAGGTCGTCGCGCGTGGGGAAGCCGGGCGCGTCGGAGCCGCGGACCGAGATCGGATTGAGGTTATGACCACCCGAGTAGGAATAGCGGGCAAAGAGTTGATCGTTCGCCGACGCGTTCACGTCAATGCGGCCGCCCGCCTGGTGTATGGCGTTATTGCCCACGAGCGTCTCACGATAAATCGAGGGCGACACGTTGCCACGCGGATACAGCGCCAGAACGTTCCGGGCGACCGGATTGATCGCCGCCTCGGGGATCTTGTTGCCGGGGAACGGCGTCCCGCCGGTCGCGAAGTTCAGCAGCGGCGTGCCAAGGCCAGAAAAATCGCCAAGGCGCTCGGCGTCGGTCGGCACAGTGGCAGACGTGGTGATTCCCTGGCGGTTCTGCAAGCCCTCGTAGTAGCCGAAGAACAGCACTCGATCCTTCTTGATCGGGCCGCCGACGGTGCCGCCGAACTGGTTCTGCTTGAGCGGCTCGACCTCCGCTGAAAAGTAGTTGCGCGCGTCGAAGGCATCGTTGCGGATGAACTCGTAGACGCTGCCGTGCAGCTGGTTGCTCCCCGAGCGGGTGACGACGGTGGTGGTGGCGCCGCCGGTGCCGCCAAATTCGGGCGGCGCGCTCTGCGTCAGGATGCGGAACTCCGCGATCGCTTCCACCGGCAGCCGCAGCGCAAAGCCGCCGTCCATGCGGTTCATGTTCTGCGCGCCGTCAACGAGGTAGACGTTCTGTTCGGGCCGCATGCCGTTGACGGCATAGGCCTGTCCCTGACGGAGGCTGCCACCAGCCGTGGTCACCCCCGCGGTCAGCGGCGCGACGCCCGTTTCCAGCAGCCCGAGCTGCGAGAAATTGCGTCCGTTGAGCGGCAGGTCAACCAGCTCGCGCCCGGTGATCACGCGCCCGAGCACATTGGTGGCCGTATCGACCAGCTGCGCCCCGCCGGTGACCGTCACAGAGTCGGTCAGCGCACGCACCGCCAGCTGCGCGTTGACCCGCACCGTCTGGCTGACGTTGACCTGAATCGGTTCGAGCACCTTCGCGGCGAACTGCGGCGCCTCGACGGTCAGGCTGTAGCGGCCGACGGGCAGCAACAGCAGCCGGTAGAAGCCGTCGCTGGCCGATGTGGTCTCCTTCGAGAAGCCGGTATCGAGATTGCGCGCGGTGACGCGCGCACCGACGACGACCGCGCCGCTCGGGTCGCTGGCGACGCCTTCGATGACGCCGGTGGTGTCCTGAGCGAATACACCGGTGGCTGTGAGCGCACAGAGGAGCAGTGCTCGACAAACGTCCTTCATCGTCCTGTGTCCTATGAATGGAGCGGGGAAATACCGGGTGATGCTGTGACCGTGGATGCCGTGTATCCGTGTTCGGCGATGAGCGCGGCGCGCTGGCGGTAGAAATCGGGATCGTCCGGCGCCCATGTCGCCAGGCCGTCGACGTAGCGGTTGCAGAGGCAGAACACGGCGGCGATGAGCACCGTGTCGTGAATCTCGAGATCCGTCGCCCCGAGCGCGCGCGCACGTGCGACGTCTGCCGCGGTCACCAGCCTGCCGCTCTCGGCCGTCTTGCCGGCGATGACCAGCAGCGCCTTGAGCTTGACGGAAATGGCCGCACGTTCCGGATCGCGCTTCACGTTGAGCACCAGCGCTTCGTCGCCGCCGAGGTGGTGCGCAGCGACCGCACCATGGATCGTCTGGCAGTAGCGGCAATCGTTGCGCGCCGACACATAGGTCGCAATCAGCTCGCGCTCGCCGGGCGTGAGCGTGTGCGGTCCGCGCAGCAGCACGTCAACCAGCTCGTTGAGCGGCTTGGCGGTCTCCGGCCGAAAGGTCATCGGACCCCGGATCCCGGGCAGGTCCTTTTGCAGCTCGATGTGTGCCATGTGGTTACTTGCGGATGTAGCCCTCTTTCGCCATCCGCCGGCCCATAACGTCGTAGGCCGCCGGGTCTGTCGGCGTGAATGTCGCCAGGCCGTCGACGTAGCGGTTGAACATGGAGAAGGCGGCCGCGATGAGCACCGCATCGTGGACCTCGAGGTCGGTTGCCCCGGCGCTGCGCGCGCGGTCGACGTCGGCCGCGGTCACCAGCTTGCCGTCCTGCTGCACCTTTCCGGCGATGGCCAGCAGCGCCTTGAGCTTCGACGACACCGGGGCGCCCTCGGCATCGCGCTTCACCGCGTCAACCAGTTCGTAGTTCCCGTCGAGACAATGCGCGGCCGCGGCGCGGTGGCTGAGCTGACAGAAATCGCACTCGTTCCTGTGTGAGACGAAGGTGGCGATCATCTCGCGCTCGCCGCTCGTCAGCGTGCTGGGACCGCGGAGCAGGGTTTCAGCAAGCTCGCGCATCGGCCGGGCGGTCTCTGGCCGAAAGGCAAAGCCTCCGGTAATGCCCGGAAAGCCTTCTGGCAGTGCAATATGGGGCACGGTGGGACTCTAGTGGTCCCGGCCGGCCCGCTCAATAGTGCAAACGGGTTAGAGGGTCGGATCTTCAGCCTTTAGAGCAGCCTGACCAAGGCGCCGGGCCATCGTGGTGAGCAGCTTCGGGCGCACGTCCGGCCGTGTCCATGGGCAGACGGCGATACAGATCCCGCACGATGCCGATTCGGCGAAGTACGGGATGCACTTATCGAAGTCCACGTACCAGCGCTCCACGCCGCGGACCATCTGCTTGTCTTCGGCAATGGCGTCTGGTGGACACTCCCTCGTGCAGATTTGGCAGGTCATGCAGAATTCGTCCGCGCCGAAGCGGTCGGGCGCGGTCGCAACCAGCGGCATGTCGGTGGTGACGCCGGCGAGACGCACACCCGATCCGAAGTGCCGGCTGATCAACGAGCCGTGCTTGCCCAGCTCGCCCAGGCCGGAGGCAATGGCCGGCGGGATCAGCAGCAGGGCGTCTGCCATAGGTCCGGGAAATGCACTGGCGTGGTACCCCTGAGAACGAATCCAATTGGCCAGGGCATACGACGCCCGCGTGCCGCGAGCGTACTGATCAGCCGATGTCCGTGACACCGACGCCGTTGGTCTCGTCAGACGGAACCTGCTTGAGCCGTTCGTAGTTGTGGGCAAGCGCAAGCACGATCACCCAGGGGTGGTCGATCGTGTACCCCTCGAACACATAGAGGGGGTCCATCGGCGCGATGCCGATATCGTCGGCTTCGTTGGAGAGCGCGAACGCGGTGGCCTCACTGCTGAACTGCTCAGCGGGAGCGTCGGTCCGCACCTCGCCTACCGGAATCAGTTCCGGATGGTTGTAGGCCGCAAGAAACGCCGGCGCCGCTCCCGGGCATTTGCGCGAACTCTGCCGCGCGGCACTCTGCAATTCTCCGTAGGGATGCCGATCCGGCGGATGCCAGAAGAACGGCGATGGTCTGCGCGGCGTCGTTTCCCCGAGTCCGTTGATCGGATTGCCCGACACCTTGAGCAACGCAAGGGTCTCCGCCCTGGGGCGGTAACGCTTTCGAGTGGGACGCTTCGGATTTTCCCGATCTGGCATGGCTCGCCCACAGTTGTGAAACGCGGGTCGGACTCAGTATAGCCGTCGGTCTGAAATCGAAGACGCGCTGCGACCGTGTGTGGGAGTGGCCGTCTGGCACGCCGCCCCGCGGCGTGCCAGACCTGGGACTGGGTTGGGCGTGAGAACTAGACCACTGAACGCCGGCGGAACAATAATGCGAACGCATTAGAACGCGCAGCCACCACTAGCGTGGGCGAGGTCGTCGCAGCCTGGCCCGCGCGGCAGTGGCGCACGATCACATGGCGTAATGGGCGGGAGGAGCGATCGTGGTCGGCCCGAGGGGTTCCCGGGCATACAATATGCACCTGGCAAAATCTTCATGTTCAACTGCCCGCGATGCTTGTCGGAACTACGGCGCACGCCACGCACGCCGCTACAGAAGCTGACCTACGCCCGGATGTTTGAGTGCATGCGCTGCACGTATCAGCGCCGCGAGCTGCGTAACCCGTTCCTCTCAACCATCCGACTCATCCTGGCCCGATATCGCGATTGGCGTCGGCCGACAACTCCCGGCGTACGTGCTTAGCCGTCGTCAGCGGCCCAGCTGATTGCTCAACACGTGATCGCGGACCATGCCGCCGCCGCGCGCGAGGGCCGTCGCCGTCCGTTCAAAGCCGCGCGCTAAGTCGACGACAACGTGCACATCAGGGACATCGCTTGGGCGTCGCAGCAGCCGTTCGGTCAGCGCCCGGCGCTTCTCGATCGCCTGACGGTGCAGCTCGACGAGCCGCTCGATGTCGATGAGAAGATTCTCCACATCCGCGTCACTGGATTTCGACGACAGATCGCGGAATTCCTCGAGGCAGCGAACATAGTGGGAAACCGTATCCAGCACGAGATCGGCCAGGCCGACGAGCCGCACGAGCGTCTCGGAATCGACCGAGTCGGGCAGTTGCGTGAGCATGAATGCGGCTTCCTCGAGGGCGTCGGAGGCGCCGTCGGCCTCGGCGAGCAACTCTCGCAGATCCCGCACGGAGAACCGATCGAGCCGCCGGCAGGCCTCGACGGCCAGTTGATCCACGCGAGCGGACCATCGCTTGGCGAGTTCGGCTGTCCGCGCCGAATTGAGCAACGACTCGTCGCTGAACGCACTCGCGAGCGTATGCCGTACACGCTCGGTGAGTGCGGCGATGATAATCGCGTGCCCAGCCTCGGTCTCGACCGAAGAGGCGTCGGCCGTCTGGCGATGCTCAAGCAGCGCCGCTTCGATGTCGTCCTCGACGAGGCTCGATGATCGGCCGGTGGCGAAGCCTAGCGAGGTTATCCGCAAGACTTCCATCAGAAACCCGCGAGCCGCGTCCGCCCCGAGCCATTCGTCGAGGCGGCCCGGCCGCACGTGAACGGGTGCGGCACGCTCGAGTACCGCATCGATCACGCCGAGTTCGCCGACCTGGAGGAAGGCGCAATGGCCGAGGTTGTGGTCGGCGGCCCACTTCAGCAGGCAGGTGGCGACGGGCTTCGTCACATGAAGCGCGAGCCGTTTGCGTGCACGGATCCAGTCGATGAGGAAGACGAGCCGCGAACCCACAAACGTGAGATAGCGTTCGCGATGCTCGGACGTCCCACCGGTGAAGCGTCCGACGCTCACGTCATAGTCAGCTCCCGGGGAGACGGAGACGGCGGACCATTGGACCCCGTAGGGCCGCAACATGTCCTGCAAGAACCGGATCCGCCGCGGATGAACGTCGGTGTACATCACCAGCACCGACAACCCGGTGATGGTGACCACGACGGACTGCGTTTCCGTGGAGCCCAGATCCGTCTGGATGGCGAGCTCGCCCACGTCTCGCGTGACCATCGTATCGAGGCCGGGGTGATCGAACTTGAGTCGCGCGGTGTCGTTGACGCCTTTCATGAACGCCCGCACGAGCGGCCGATCGGCTGCGGTGGCGCCAAGCACGCGTGCCCCGTCGATGGTCTCCTCGACAACGTTCGACTGCAAGCGATCGAGCTCGCCGTGGAGGTCGATCGCCAGCCGATGCGCGGTGTCGTGACCGTTTGCTCGCAGCCCGGTCAACACCGCGATAGCGCCAACGGTGAGCTGGTCCTCGTGAGACACGGGTATGCGCGCGACGAGGTCGTCGAAGCGGCGCTGATAGATATCGAACCGCGCATGAACCTCGGGGCGCGTCACGCCCGCCAACTCCAGCGGCGGCAGCATCAGCCGCAATTCCTCTAACAGCTGTTCGACGACCAACGCCGCCTGTGGCATGTGCAGCGTGTGAGCGCCAATCATCGAGCTCCCTGCGACGATGCGATCGAACGAGCTGTCGGTGACGCCGCTCGCCTCCCGTTCGACGCGGAGGCTTGGCGCCGGCTCGTCCGGCGCACTGGCGCGCGCGTGCGCCCTCTGCAGGAGCATCAGGTAGTAGGTCAACCGAGCGTGCGCGGCCAGCGCGCGGGTGACAAGGCTTGGCAGGATCAGCTTCTGCTCACCAATCCGTTCGATAGTCGTGACCTTCGTGGGCATCATCGTCGTGTGTGTGGAAGCGGCTAGAACCCAGGGCTGCAAACCGCAATCCGTCGATTGGTCGTTCATCGGCGACGTATGGTCACGACATCTCGTGACTCCAAGGTCACCCCGCGCTCAGGCGTCGTGAGCGTGTCAGTGACGGCCGCTAAAAACATCAAAAATTCGCAGGCTCCGCGCGCCACACGCCATGTGCACCACTGGTGGTCCTCTTGCTCAAGGGACCGCCACGCACAGCGGCATGTGTCAGGAGATTTCCATGCGGATGAAAACCACCACGGCCTCACTCGTCGTCGCTCTCGCCTTGTCGGCGGCCTGCTCCAGAAATGACGCAACGAGCGCCACAGCGCAGTCGACACCGGAGCAACAGGCTTCGACGGTACGACCGGAGCGGGCACGCCGACGGGCCTCACGCGCATGGAGCGCGACCTGCTCGGCGAGAAGGCGGTGCCGGCGGACGCCTACTACGGCGTCCAGACGACGCGAGCGCTCGAGAACTTCAACATCTCGGGAATCCCAATCAACCACTACCCGGGGTTCATCGAAGCGTGGGCGATCGTGAAACTGGCCGCCGCGCGCGCGAACACCGACGTCGGCGCGATGAAGCCCGAGGTGCTCGCCGCGATCGAGAAGGCCGTCGATGCCGTGCGCAAGGGCAAGTATCACGACCAGTTCAAGGTTGACTGGTATCAGGGCGGCGCCGGTACCTCCACCAACATGAACGCCAACGAGGTGCTCGCGAACGTGGCCCTGGAGCTGACCGGTCACAAGAAGGGCCAGTACGACGTCGTCGAGCCGCACGACGACCTGAACATGTCGCAGTCGACGAACGATTCGTATCCGACCGCGATCAAGGTCGCCTTCATGCTCCGCAACGACAAGCTCACCGCCGAACTCGAGCAACTCGTGAAGTCATTCCGGGCGAAGGGTAACGAGTTCATCGACATCGTCAAGATGGGACGCACCGAGCTGCAGGACGCGGTGCCGATGACGGTCGGTCAGGAATTCCATGCGTTCGCGGCGTCCCTCGAAAGCGAGATCGCCCTGCTGCGCGAGGCGGAAAGGCATCTGTACGCCGTCAACATGGGCGCGACGGCGATCGGGTCCGGCATCAACGTCCCCAAGGGATATCAGGCGAAGGTGGCCCAGCACCTGGCCAAGATCACCGGGAAGCCGATCGTCGAGGCCACCGACATGTTTGCCGCGACCTGGGACCAGCAGGGGTTCGTGGCCTACTCCTCGGCGCTGAAGAGCACCGCGATCAAGCTCTCCAAGATCGCGGGCGATCTGATCCTCCTCGCGGCCGGCCCCCGCGCGGGACTCGCCGAGATCAACCTGCCGGCGCGGCAGCCCGGCTCCTCGATCATGCCGGGCAAGGTGAATCCCGTGATTCCAGAGCTGGTGAACCTGGTCGCGTTCCGGGTCATGGGAAACGACTACACGGTGACACTCGCGGCGCACTCAGGACAGCTGCAGCTCAATGCGTATGAGCCGATCGAAGGGCTGGTGGTCATGGAGTCGCAGCACCTGCTCTACAACACCTCGCGGGCGCTCCGCGTGCAGTGCATCGACGGCATCACCGTCAACACGCGCAAGCTCGAGGAGTACATGAACACCACCGTCGGCATCGTCACGGCGCTGAATCCGGTCCTCGGCTACGAGAAGGCGACTGAACTGGCGAACGAAGCCTACCGGACCAACAAGGGCATTCTGCAAGTGATTCGCGAGAAGAAGCTGCTCACGGAAGCGCAGATCGCCGACATCCTCAACCCGACCAAGCTCACGAATCTGGACAAGAGCCTCTACGTACAAAAGAAGAAGTAAGCGGCCACCAAGGAGCAGAAAACATCATGAACGTCTCTTACACGAAACAGACTGCGATGGCCGTCGTGGCTCTGACCATGAGCGCCCATCTCGCGTCAGCCCAGGCGCCGACGGGCACCGCCGGTCGGTCCACCACCAAACCGAACATCACGATCCTCGCGACCGGGGGCACCATTGCCGGCGCCGCCGCCAGCGGCACGCAGGCGGGTTACAAGTCGGGCGCCGTCACGATCGACGCGATGCTGGCGGCCGTCCCGGGTATCTCGGATCTGGCCACCATCAAAGGGGAGCAGATCTCCAACGTCGGCTCGCAGGACATGAGCTTCGACATCCTCCTGAAAGTCGCAAAACGGATCAACGAGCTGGCCAGGTCCAACGCCGTGAACGGGTTCGTCATCACGCACGGCACCGACACGCTCGAGGAATCGGCGTTCTTCCTGAACCTGACAGTCAAGACCGACAAGCCCGTGGTGATGGTCGGGTCGATGCGTCCGTCCACGGCGGTCAGCGCCGACGGACCACTGAACCTGTACAACGCCGTCGCCGTGGCCTCGGATCCGCAAGCCAGAGGCCGGGGTGTGCTGGTGGTCATGGACGACGCCATCCACGCCGCCCATTCGCTGACGAAGACCAGCACGACGGCGGTCGAGACGTTCCAGTCACCCTTCCGCGGCCTCGCCGGCACGACGCTCTACGGCAAGCAGGACTTCTTCGCCACGCCGCCGTGGAAGCACACCACCCAGACGGAGTTCGATATCTCCTCGGTCACGCAGTTGCCGCGCGTGGACATCATCTTCGCCTACGTCGACATGCCAGGAGACGTGATCGACAACGCCGTGGCCCGCGGCGCCAAGGGCATCGTCATCGCCGGCGTGGGTAACGGCAACATGACCAAGGCCGCGGTCGATGCGGCAGCCGCGGCGGTGACGAAAGGCGTGGTCGTCGTGCGGGCCTCCCGCGTACCGACCGGGCTCGTCGGGCGGAACGTCGAGCTCGACGACGACAAGCTCGGCTTCATCGCATCCGACGAATTGAACCCGCAGAAAGCGCGGATTCTGCTGACCCTGGCGCTGATGAAGAACACGCCGAAGGACCAGCTCCAGACGATGTTCCGCACTTACTGAGCGATCACCACGCCGCTACGAGGCCGACCAGTGAAGCGAGTACACGCCGCACAGGCACTGATTCTGCTCGCGCTGGTCGGCATCCCTTCAACCGTTACGGCCCAGCAACCACCAACGCAGGGCGCACCCGCTTCACCGCCACCAGCGATCGAAGAGACGATCACGGCGGAGGAGAGCGACGCGCCTGTCCGCAGGCTGGTGAACTTCAACGAGTTCGAAGGAAAGCTGGGGTCGATTCGTATCGGATTCGGCCTGCTGTTCGACTACGCCAAGTTCGATCAGGACGAGACGAGCAAGGAACAAATCCCCGACCTGGATTCCCAATGGAAGTACCGCGACGGGCGCGTGCTCTTCTCAGGCCGCCTCGGGTTCGAACGGCCCACGACGTGGAGCGCCGGCATCATGTACGACGGCACCAACAAAGAGTGGGTTATGCGGCAGACCGGCATCATGGTGGCTGTTCCCGAAATCTGGGGACACATCTTCGTCGGCCGCACGAAGGAAGGCTTCTCGCTGAACAAGGTGATGATTGGGTACGGCGGATGGACGCACGAACGTGCCCCGATTAACGACGCGACGGTGCCGATCCTCGGCGACGGCGTGAAGTGGCTGGGCCACGTGCCGAAGGCCAAGATCCTGTGGAACCTCGGCGTCTATGGTGATGCGCTGTCGGAAGACCAGGGGTTTTCCACGTACTCAAATCAGATCTCGGGCCGTTTCGCCTGGGTTCCAATCCTGTCCGCCGACGGCGGCACGCTGCTGCACATTGGCGTCGCCGAGCGTTTCGGCAAGGTGAAGGACGGCCAGCTGCGCTTGAAGGCTCGCCCTGGTGCATGGGCGGCTCCGTTCTTCGTCGACACCGCAGCAGTTCCCCGCCGACAGCACTCGTTTGACGGGCACGGAGATCTATTACCGGCCCGGATCGTTGACCTTCGGCTCCGAATACTTCTTTCAGCGCGTCGATTCGCCGGAGACCGGGAATCCGTTCTTTCACGGCGGCGAAGTATTTGCGACCTGGCTGATCACCGGCGAGGTTCGCACGTACAACACCAAGGGTGGCTACTTCAATCAGATTTCGCCGCTGAAGCCGGTCTTCTCGGGCGGGCCTGGCGCATGGGAACTCGTCGCGCATTTCAGCAGAATCGATCTCGACAGCAAGAGCATCTCGGGGGGCAAGTACTGGCGATTCACCCCGATGGTCAACTGGTACCTGTCCGACAACTTTCGTCTGGAAGGCATCTACGGGTACGGCTCGCTCGACCGGTTCGGGCTTGTCGGCAAGACACACTTCCTGCAGTTCCGGTTTCAGTCCCAGCTCTGATGGTTGATCGGTAGCGACTCTCCACACCGGGAACTCTCGGCCCTGTCGTCAGCGGCCCAGCTGATTGCTCAACAGGTGATCGCGGACCATGCCGCCGCCGCGCGCCAGGGCCGTCGCCGCCCGTTCAAAGCCGCGCGCCACGTCGACGACGACGTGCACATCGTGAACATCGTTTGGGCGTCGCAGCAGCCGTTCGGTCAGCGCCCGGCGCTTCTCGATCGCCTGACGGTTTAGCTCGACGAGCCGCTCGATGTCGATGAGAAGACTCTGCACATCCGAGTCACTGGATGTCGCGGACAGATCGCGGAATTCCTCGAGGCAGCGAACATATTGGGAAACCGCATCCAGCACGAGATCGGCCAGGCCGACGAGCCGCACGAGCGTCTCGGAATCGACCGAGTCGGGCAGCAGCGTGAGCAGGAATGCGGCCTCCTCGAGGGCGTCAGAGACGCCGTCGGTCTCGGAGAGCAACTCTCGTAGATCCCGCACGGAGAACCGATCGAGCCGCCGGCAGGCGTGGACGATCAGTTGATCCACGCGAGCGGACCATCGCTTGGCGAGTTCCGCGGTCCGCGCCGAATTGACCAACGGCTCGTCGCGGAACGCATGCGCGAGCGTATGCCGGACCCGCTCGGTGAGTGCGGCGATGATCGTCGCGTGCCCGGCCTCGGTCTGGACCGAAGTGGCGTCGACCGTCTGGCGATGCTCGAGCAGCGCCGCTTCGATGTCGTCCTCGACGAGGCTCAACGATCGGCCGGAGGCCAAGCCTGACGAGGTCACGCGCAAGACGTCCATCAGGAACCCGCGCGCAGCGTCCGCCCCGAGCCATTCGTCGAGGCGGGCCGGCCGCAAGTGGACGGGCGCGGCACGCTCGAGTACCGCGTCGATCACGCCGAGGTCGCCGACCTGGAGGAAGGCGCAATGGCCGACGTTGTGGTCGGCGGCCCACTTGAGCAGGCTGGTGGCCACTGGCTTCGTCAGATGAGGCGCGAGCCGCTTGCGTGCACGGATCCAGTCGATGAGGAAGACGAGCCGCGAACCCAAAAACGTGAGATAGCGCACGAGATGCTCGGGCGTCCCGGCGGTGAAGCGTCCGGCGCTCACGTCATAATCCGCTCCCGGGGAGACGGAGACGGCGGACCATTGGACCCCGAAAGGCTGCAGCATGTCGTGCAGGAACCGGATTCGCCGCGGATGAACGTCGGTGTAAGTCACCAGCGCCGACAAGCCGGTGATGGTGACCACGACGAATTGCGTTTCCGTCGAGCCCAGATCCGTCTGGATGGCGAGCTCGCCCACTTCTCGCGTGACCATCGTCTCGAGGCCGGGGTGATCGAACTTGAGCGGCGCCGTGTCGTTGACGCCTCTCATGAACGCCCGCACAAGCGACCGATCGGCGGCGATGACGCCAAGCACGCGTGCCCCGTCGATCGCCTCCTCGACAACGTTCGACTGCAAACGATCGAGCTCGCCGTGGAGGTCGATCGCCAGCTGATGCGCGGTGTCGTGGCTGTTGGCTGACAGCCCGGTCAACACCGCGATGGTGCCGACGGTGAGCTGGTCCTCGTGAGACACGGGTATGTGCGCGAGGAGGTCGTCGAAGCGACGCTGATAGATGTCGAACCGCGCATGCACCTCGGGACGCGTCAGGCCCGCAACCTCCAGCGGCGGCAGCATCAGGCGCAATTCGTCTAACAGCTGTTCGACGATCGACTCCGCCTGCGGGATGTGCAGCGTGTTGCTGCCAATCATCGAGCTCCCTGCGACGATGCGATCGAACGAGCTGTCGGTGACGCCGCTCGCCTCCCGTTCGACGCGGAGGCTCGGTGCCTGCTCAGCCGGCGCAATGGCGCGCGCGTGCGCCGTCTGCAGGAGCATCAGGTAGTAGGTCAACCGAGCGTGCGCGGCCAGCGCGCGTGAGACAAGGATTGGCAGGATCAGCTTCTGCTCACCAATCCGTTCGAGAATCGTGACGTTTGTGGGCATGGTTGCCGGGTGCATTGAGGCGGCTAGGTCAACGGGTGTGTTGACGCGGCTGGAACCTAGGGTTGCAAACCGCAATCCGTCGGTCGCTCGTTCAACGCTCCGATTACCGTTCTCCAACCGTCGCGAATAGCAGGCGTCGGGGGCGGTTACAGCCTGCGGTCACCGGATCCGACCTCAGCAGTCACCTGGGAACGCGGCCGAGGCGGCCGCGGTCAGACTTGTTGACCCGCGGGTCGTGACACGTTCAGCACGTGGACGGCGAGCCACATCGTCGCGGCATCGGTCGCCTCGACGCGATGGCGGCGGCCTGGCGGCAGCCAGAGATAGTCACCTGGCTTGAGGACGATCCGCTCGTCCGGTCTCTCGAGCCGCAACGTCGCGCCGCCACGCACCAGCAGCACCCACTCGCCGTACGGCTGGTCGTACCAGAATCCTTCAGGCGAGGCGTGCCCGTGCGAAACGATTCGCTCGATCCGCACGGCCGGGTCGTCCAGCAGGGTCGTGAAGGCTTCTTCTGGCGATGCGTCAGGGAGCGAATCGAAGAGAGAGGGCACGCGAGATGCGCCTCTAGGTCTTCTGCGCGTTCTGCTTGTCGTATTCCGCAAACGCCTCGCGGGCGATGCGGAACGAGTCGACGCCGGCCGGCACGCCGCAGTAGATCGCCACCTGCAGGAACACTTCCATGATCTCCTGCCGCGTCAGGCCGTTGCGCAGCGCGCCCTGCACGTGGATCTTCAGCTCGTGCGGCCGGTTCAATGCCGCGATCATCCCCAGGTTGAGGAAGCTGCGCGTCCGCTTGTCGAGGCCGGGACGTCCCCACACGTAGCCCCAGCGGTACTCGGTGGCGAGCTCCTGCATCGGCATGTTGAAGTCGTCGGCGTTCTTGATCGAGTTCTCGACGAACTCCTTGCCGAGGACGGATTTCCGGATTTCGAGACCTTTGTCGAATAGCTCTTTGTTCATCTCTTATCCCTTAATCTCCACGCCGGCCCACTCCTCGACGACCTTGGCGATCATCGTGAAATCGGAATCGGCGCCAAACCGTGCCTGCGTGATTGCCAGCATCTGTCGGACGGCCGCGCCGGCGACCATCGGCACGCCGAGCGCCTCGGATTCATCGACGCACAGCCGGACGTCCTTGTACGAGAGCCCGGTGGCAAAGCCGAAGTCGAACGTGCGCGGCAGAATCGCCCGCGGGAACTTGTCCTGCGTCGCGCTGTTGCGGCCGCTGCCGGCATTGATGATGTCGATCAGGACCTTCGCGTCCAGACCGGCCTTGACGCCCATCGCCACGGCTTCGGACGACACGACCAGCGCGGCCGCCGCGAGCAGGTTGTTCGCCAGCTTGGCGATCTGGGCGAGGCCCGGCTTGTCGCCGACGTAGAACGTCTTGCCGAATACCTTCAGCAGCGGATCGATCTCGTCGAACGTCGGCTTCGCGCACGAGACCATCACCGCCAGCGTCCCTTTCGTCGCACCGGTGACACCGCCGCTGACCGGCGAATCCACCCAGGCGACGCCGCGCTCCCCCGCCGCCTTCGCCACCACCTTGGCCACGCTCGGACCCGGTCGTCGACAGATCGATCATCGTCTTGACGCGCGAGCCCTTGAGGATGCCTTTGTCGCCGAGGCTCACCGCCTGCACGATCGGCGGCGTGGGAAGGCTGATGAAGACCACTTCGGCCTTCGACGCCACGTCCTCCGCCGACGCCGCTTTCTCCGCGCCGCGCGCGGCCAGCGGCTTGACCACCTCCGCGTTGGTGTCGAAGACGCACAGCGAATGCCCCGCGTCGAGCAGACGCGACGCCATCGGCCCACCCATGCGGCCGACTCCTACGAAACCTAGAGTTTGATGACGTGCTCATACGTTGGCTAGTTGGCTAGTTCGTGAGTCGGTAGTCTCGCGACTATCGTCGGCGTGTCGATGTCTAGCGTTGGATGAACGGATTGGGAACGTCCGTCGCCGTCGAGATCCAGACGCTCTTTACCTGCAGGTATTCCTTGATCATCTCCTGACCGCTCTCGCGGCCAAGCCCCGATCGCTTGTATCCCCCGAACGGCGACAGATAACTGACAGCCCGATAAGTGTTGATCCAGACGGTCCCCGCCTGCAGCTTCTCCGCCATGATGAGCGCCCGGCGGATGTTCTGGGTCCACACGCCGGCCGCCAGCCCATAGACCACGTCGTTGCCGATCGCAATCGCTTCCTCATCGTCTTTGAACGGAATCACGGCGAGGACGGGACCGAACACTTCTTCCTGCGCGATGCGCATGCTGTTGCGGACGCCCTCGAAGATCGTCGGCTCCACGAACCATCCGTTGCCGCACTCGGGCCGCGACGCCCGGCTGCCGCCAAGTACGGCGCGCGCGCCTTCACCCTTGGCGATGTCGATGTACTTCAGGATCTTTTCCAGCTGCGGCTTGTTGGTAACCGGCCCGATCTGCGTGTCCGCGTTCATCGGGTTGCCCATCTTCGCCGTCTTCGCAAACGCGACCAGCTTTTCGAGAAACTGGTCGTGGATGCTCTGCTGGACGAGCAGGCGTGAGCCGGCGATGCACGTCTGACCTGTGGCGGCGAAGATGCCCGAGATCACGCCTTTGATCGCGTTGTCGAGGTTCGCGTCCTCGAACACGATGTTCGGCGACTTGCCGCCAAGCTCCATGCTGACGCGCTTCATCCCGCGCGCCGCGGCTTCGTACACACGCTGGCCGGTGGCGTCGGAGCCGGTGAACGCGATCTTCCTGACGAGCGGATGCTCGATCAGCGCGGCGCCGACATCCGCGCCAAAGCCGGTGACGACGTTGACGACGCCGGGAGGGAATCCTGCCTCCTCGACCAGCTTCATGAACTCCAGCGCGGACGCCGACGTGAACTCGGACGGCTTGACCACCACCGTGTTGCCGGCAGCCAGCGCCGGCGCCAGCTTCCACGCCATCAGCAGGAGCGGCGAGTTCCACGGAATGATGGCCGCGACGACGCCAAGCGGCTCGTAGCGCGTGTAGTTGAACGTGTCAGGCTTGTCGGTCGGAAGGACGGCACCTTCGATCTTGTCGGCGAGGCCGCCGTAGTAGTGGTACCACTGCGCCATGTACGCCGTCTGCGCGCTCATCTCGGCGAGCAGCTTCCCGTTGTCGCGGACCTCGATCTCGGCGAGCGCGGCCGACTTCTGGGTAATCAGGTCGCCAAGGCGGCGCAGCAGGGCCCCCCGCCGCGATGCGGTGAGGCGCGGCCACTCCCCCGACGTAAAGGCGGCATGGGCCGCGCGTACGGCGCGATCGGCGTCAGCCGCCGTTCCGCGTGGAATTAGTGCCCATGGCTCACCGAGATACGGATTGTCGCTCTCGAAATAGTCGCCCGATCCGGCGTCAACCCATTCGCCGCCGACATACATCCGATATCGCGCCAGAGTGGAAGTAGTGGTCATGTGGTGCCGGAGAAATATAATGCCTGTTTGCAGCTTGCCCCGCCGACGCATCCAGCGGAGGTGGGCCTCACGCCGGCGGCCTGTTCTTGATCATCCAACGAAACTACTCTCCGTCCGCCCTGCCGAAAGGCACCGACGTCGCCGAGCTGACCAGCCGCATCATCGGACCGTTGACGCTGCTCATCGAGCGCAGCGGCATCGACCAGGACAACGCGCTTGGATTGCGCGTCCATCTGGACTGGATTCAGTACAAGACCTGCTTTCGCGACCCGGTCGTCGTCCGGCGCGCGGTCGATCAGCGCGAACAGCTGCTGCCGCTGTGCGAAATCGCCATCGACCTGCGGCAGGCCGCGACGCCGGCGTTCGATCAGCATCTGACCAACGCCGTCGACGCGCTGAAGGGTGTCGCACCGCAGAACGGACAGGCGCCGTTCATCCTCGACGCCTTCAAGCCGTGGCGCGAGTCGATCATCTGGCCCTTCAACCGCCTGTTCTGGCAGCAGCTCGGTGACTGGGAGGCGTACGCCAAGCGCGGCTTCGAGGCCGCACTCCCGAGCGGCGGCTCCGACGCCAACCACCCGGACGCGGTCCAGGAATCGGTCGTCGAATTCTGGGACGCTGCTCCAGGACCTGGACAAGCGCGGCAATCTGCCTCACGACATCTACGCGATGGAAATCGGCGTCGGCTCGGGCGCGCGCGCGCGCCTGTGGCTCGATCAGTTCCAGGCGTTCGATACCGAGAAGGGCACCGGCTACTACCATCGCGCTGAAGTTCCTGCTCGGCGACTACTCGCCGTCGACGCTCGACACCGCACTCGCCGCCGTCGGTCCGCACGCGCCGCTCTGCAGCGTCATCCCGATCGACGCGACGAACCCGTTCAAGGTGCTGTCGTTCCTCAGGTTCAAGATCCTGTTCGTCCACCTGACGAACGTCTACGACAACCTGACCTTCGACGAGATCGCCCGCCGCGACAACCAGCTGTACATCGTCGAAGTGCGTCCGTACATCAGCGCGGCCG
Source organism: uncultured Acidobacteriota bacterium (assembly GCA_963793705.1). Lineage (GTDB taxonomy): Bacteria > Acidobacteriota > Vicinamibacteria > Vicinamibacterales > UBA2999 > Gp6-AA40. Next base: position 96,546 of record CAWCBC010000010.1, read on the forward strand.
CGGCCGAGCAGCTCAAGGCGGAATTCGGTTTCGGCCCGGCGGAGCTGCCCGGTGCGATCAAGCGGCTGCTCGCCTACGGCCCTGAATCGGTCGGCGATCACGACAAGGGGATGGCGTTCTGGACGCGCATCTGGGACGTCCTCCGGCTCGAGGAGCGGCTGCGCGCGATTGACGAGGGCGACGATGCACACCTGCCCAAGGGTGTGAGCCGATCGCCGCTGGACGATGTGCTGGCAGAGGTGCCGCACGACATCCGCTTCCACCTCTCGCGGGGCGCGGCGGAGAGCTTCGTCAACACCGCGGCGCTGCTCCATCCCCGCGGCTACCTGCAGGTGCAGGACATCTTCGTCACCAGCATCAAGGACTACGTGCAGGGCTTCCGCGGGCCGGGGAAGCTCGACGGCTCGTTCGTCACGTGGGTCAACGGCGCGTTCCTGCACGCGGTCGGTGCCCGTGCGGGGTACCATGTGAACTTCGCCCCCTTCACGCACCGCAAGGGATCGAAGACGCAGATTCTCTACACCAAGCGGCGCGATTGAACGACACCATGACTCTCTACCGCCTCTACCAACCACCGTCATCGGCAGCTACTCGATGCCCGCCTGGCTCGAGCGCGCCAAGAACGACTTCCTGCAGCGCCAGGTCAGCCGACACGACCTCGACGACATGTACGACGCGGCCCGCAAGGCCGCGGTGAAGGACCAGGAGGTCGCCGGCGTCGACATCATCTCCGACGGCGAGCTGCACCGCGACAACATGATCGACTACTTCGCCGAGCGCATTCCCGGCGTGCAGGTCGATCACGGGTCGAAGCGCCTCTACTACGACTTCTACGAGAGCGTCGTGCGATCGAAGCTGGCGACCGGCTCCCTCGGCCTGCTCGACGAGGTGCGATTCCTGCGGCAGTTCTCGCAGCGCACGTCGAAGATTTCGATTTCTGGTCCGCACGCGCTGGTGAAGCGGCTCCGCAATGAGTTCTATCCGTCGGAGGAAGCGTTCGCGCTGGATCTGGCGCGGGTGATGAACTTCGAGGTGCGCGAGCTGGTACGCGCAGGCGCCACCCATCTGCAGATCGACGAACCGTACTATTCGGGCTTCCCCGAGGATCTGCCGTGGGCGATCAAGGCGGTGAACGCGCTCGTCGACGGCGTCAGCGCCCACGTCACGCTGCACATCTGCTACGGCAACCGCTACGGCAAGCCGTCGTTCGAAGGCACCTACCGGTATCTGTTTCCGACAGTGCTCGACGCCCACGTCCAGGCGCTGTCGCTGGAGTTTGCGCGCCGCGGCGAGGACGATCTGCAGCTGTTCAAGGAATTCAAGGTGCCGTTCACGCTCGGCATGGGCGTGATCGACGTCAAGACGCATGACGTCGAGTCGCCGGGCCTCATCGCCGACCGGATCCGCCGCGCGCTGGCCGTCATTCCGGTCGAGCGTCTGATGATCAATCCCGACTGCGGCCTGGTCCACCTGCCGCGCGACGTCGCGTTTAACAAACTGAGCGCCATGGCCGAAGGGGCCCGCCTGGTGCGCGAAGGCTCTCAAGTAGTTGGTCGAGTCGACCTTGAGGTCGACCTGAAGTAAGAAGTAGAGGCCGACCTTCAGGTCGGCCTTGGAGAAGGAACATCAATGAGTGTAGTGTCCGACGCATCCCAGGTACAGCTGCGCCCGATTGCCGACATCGCGGCGGCCGCCGGCATCAAGTCCGATGAGCTCGAGATGTTTGGCGAGTTCCGCGCCAAGGTGAAACTGTCGCTGCTTCGCCGGCTCGCCGCCAAGGACGACGGCAAGCTCGTCATCGTCACCGCGATCACGCCGACCAAGGCCGGCGAGGGCAAGACGACGACCAGCGTGGCGCTGACGCAGGGACTTGGGCGCATCGACAAGAAGGTGATGCTCTGCCTGCGCGAGCCGTCGATGGGACCGGTGTTCGGCGTCAAGGGTGGCGGCACCGGCGGCGGCAAGTCGATGGTCGAGCCGATGGAGGAGATCAACCTCCACTTCAACGGCGACTTCCACTGCGTGGCGGCCGCGCACAACCTGCTCGCGGCGGCGCTCGACGCCTCCATCTACAACGGCAACCCGCTCAACATCGACCCGGCCTCGGTCACCTGGCCGCGCACGGTCGACATGAACGACCGTCAGCTGCGCTACAGCGTCACCGGCCTGAAGGGGAAGGCCAACGGGATTCCGCGCGAAAACGAGTTCGTCATCGTCGCCGCGTCCGAAGTGATGGCCTCGCTCGCGCTCGCCACTGATCTCCAGGATCTGCGTCGCCGCCTCGGCCGCATCGTTGTCGCCTCGACCTACGACGGCAAGCCGGTGACCGCGGACGACCTGCAGGCCGGCGGCGCGATGACGGTGATCATGAAGGACTCGCTCAAGCCGAACCTGGTGCAGACGCGCGAGGGACAGCCGGCGCTGATTCACGCGGGGCCCTTCGGCAACATCGCCCACGCGGCCAACTCGATCCTGGCCGACCGCATGGCGCTCAAGCTCGCCGACTACGTCGTCACCGAAGCCGGCTTTGCCAGCGACCTCGGCTTCCAGAAGTTCTGCGACATCGTCTGCCGCACGGCGCGGATCACGCCGAGCGCGGCGGTGCTGGTGACGACCGTGCGCGCGACCAAGTCACACGGCGGCGTGGCGTTCAAGGACCTCGGCAAGGAGGACCTGGAAGCGATCCGGCGCGGCGCCGACAATCTCGCGGCGCACGTCCAGATCGTTCGCGCCTACGGCCTGCCGTGCGTGGTCACGGTCAACGGCTTCCCCACCGACTCGCCGAAGGAGATCGCACTCGTCCGCGAGCTGGCGCTCAACGCCGGCGCCGAGACGGTGGTCGTGCACGAGGGCTTTGCCAAGGGCGGCGAGGGCGCCGTGGAACTGGCGAAAGCCGTCGTCACCGCCTGCGACAAGCCGAACAAGTTCTCGTTCCTGACGCCGGAAGGGACGCCGCTGGTCCAGCAGATCGAGGCGATCGCGACGAAGATCTATGGCGCGGCTGGAATCGATCTGCAGATGCAGGCGGTGAAGGACCTCGAGCGCATCGAGAAGCTCGGGCTCGGCACCGCGCCGGTCTGCATGGCGAAGACGCAGATGTCGCTGTCGCACGATCCCAACCTGCGCAACCGGCCGACCGGCTTCGTCGTTCCGATCCGCTCGCTCGTGCCGAGCGTCGGCGCCGGCTTCGTCATCGCGCTCTGCGGCGAGATGCAGCGGATGCCCGGCCTCGGCAAGACGCCGGCGTTCCAGAAGATGGACATCGACGAGAACGGGAACACATACGGGCTCTTCTGACGAAGAGGCCGCAGCTGTTCACACTTCCGGGTTCTCTCTTCTCAGTTCGTGTTCAGGTTCGGTTCGGGTTCGGTTCGAGGTTCTGACTTCGAGTTCGAGGTCGCGACGCTGGCGTCCAGGTATGTCAGCGTGGCGATCCCGCTCCCCGGCGCGGAAAAATCGCGCTTCCGGCGTCGTCGAAGGCACACGCTTAGCTGCCTTGCTGCTTGGATCGCCGTCGCCAGGAGGTGAGCCTCCATCGCGATTGAACATGCCCGCTTCGCCGCGTCCTCGGACCTGAGCCTCCACCTGAGACAGGCGTACGCGTTGATGCCGGCAGCCATGCTGGCATCGATGCTGGTAGACTGGGGACATGGCTCGACCAGCGACCAAGAAGGTGACGGTTCACTTGCCCCAGGACCTCCTGGAGAAGGCCCTGCAATCCACTGGGAAAGGCGTGACCGAGACCGTTCGCGACGGGCTCAGGCTGGTGGCCGCAGGTGACGCCTATCGCACCCTCTCGCGCCTCCGGGGCAAGGTGAAGTTCTCGGTCGCGCTCCGGAGGCTGCGTGAGGACCGGTCGTGATTGCCATCGACACGAGCTCGCTGGTGGCCTATCTCAGCGGCGCGCCGGGGCGTGACGCTGACGTCGTGGCCGACGCGGTGGACCAGCACATCGCCGTCCTGCCGCCGGTGGTGCTCACCGAACTCCTGAGCGATCCCCGGCTACCCGCCGCTCTGCGCGCCGCGCTCCTGGAACTTCCGCTCCTGCCTCTGACCGAGGGTTTCTGGGAGCGCGCGGGGCTGCTCCGAGCGACTGTTCTGTCCAGGCGTCGAAAGGCGCGCGTCGCCGACGCCCTGATCGCGCAGAGCTGCCTCGACGCGTCCGTACCGCTCGTCACGCGGGACCGCGACTTCCGCCACTTCGCGGCAGCCGCCGGGCTCGCGCTCCTGTAACCAACCCGGCTCGGCTTGGGTCGAGGCGTTCAGGTATGTCAGTGTGGCGATCCCTCGAGGCGGCGCGATCACCGAAGTCTCTAAAATCGCGATGGAGGCTCACCTCCTGGCGACGGCGATGCAAACAGCACGGTAGCTAAGCGTGTGCCTTCGGCGACGGCCGGAAGCGCGATTTTTCCGCGCTGAGGAGCGGGATGGCCACGCTGACATACCTGAACGCCTCGGCCACTGAGGGCTCAACTTCACGAAACGTGAGTATCTACGGGCTCTTCTGACCACTGAAGCACGGAAGCCCAAGCTCCTGGTCGACGTGCGAGGGCACGGCTTGACGATCGACCAGCACGCGAAACAGGCGGCCCTCGCCGAAGCCTGACTCCTGCGCAAGCTGGTAGCGCTCGTCGATGTAGCGCTTCAGGATCGGATACGTCTGCTCCACTTCCGTCATGGTGTTGACCGGCTGGATCACGACCGGAACGCTCTGTTGCTGGAGGCGGGAGACGATGATCGCCTGCTGCGCCGGCGTCGCTCCCAGATTCGCCTGGTAGGAGACGTTGCCGCCGGCGATCCGCCGGTTGGCGGTGAAATACATTTCCGGCTGATAGCCGAGCACCAGCAGATGGTCGGTCGGCCTGGTGCATCGATCCACGTATCGAATCAACGCGCGCAGCCCCTGGCTCCCTGGAGGCGCGAACTGCTCGAGCGGATCCGCCCGAAGGCCGCGGATGGTGCCGACGAGGCGCCGCGCCACGTTTCTTGGCGTTGAGAACAGCTCGGTGGCTGTCAGGTAGTTGACCGCGCCGGCATAGACATCGACGGCCATCCACACGGACAACAGGGCGACCGCGGCGACGCCGAACCGCACTGGAGATCGTGCCCGCCAGGATCCCCGCAGCATCCACGCCCAGAGCAGCGCGGCCGGCACGATCACGTCGGGAAGATGCGAGTCGAGGTTGCCCCTGATGAGAAGAATGTTGAAGAGGACGCCAAGGACGATCACGGCCAGAACTTTCGGCGCCTCCCCTGCCGCGCTGCGCCGTTTGGCCATCCGCACGGCGAGGATCCCGGCGGCGACGAGCGGCGTCAGAAACATCACGTCATAGAGCCAGATGGCGGCGTTCTGTTCGTTCAGGAACGGCGATTCGATGACCGGCACGTGCAGCCAGCGGCGCAGCACGTCCCACGGCGGCTCGCGCAGGATCTGGCCACGGCCATCGACGTTCGTCACCCCGGCGACTGACGGATCGGCCAGCAGCCGCGTGAGCGTCGCCGGCGATCTGTCGAGAAGCACGTACTGCCAGGCATGGTCGTTGACCAGCTTCACTCGACGAAGCGAGTACCGCTGCTCGAGCGCGGAGCGTTGCTCGTCTGGCACGGTCGGATTCCATCCCACCGTCGCCAGCGGGCCAGCCGGCCGGAACCAGACGAATGGTCGCTCCGACGGCACACGCGGGATCCCCAGCGTCACCACATCCTCGCCCTGCAGCAGGTACTAGCCGACCGCTTCCGGGGCCGCTCGACAGCGATCCGCCCATCGTCGTCTGAAACATCACCCACGGACCGCAGAGGAGAAGGACGACGAGGCCGTACTGCAGGGTGGCAACGGCGAGCGGACGCCACTCGCGCCAGTGTCTGGCGACCAGTGCGACGCCCACCGCGGCTGCAGACGCGACGCCGTGGTCGAACCGAAGATAGAAGCCGACTGCTGTCATCGCCGCCGTGATGGCAAGACGCGACGGCGACGGACGGTCGATGTACCGCCACAGCGCGATGAGGCCAAGGGCGGGAGCGATGATCTTCGGGTAGCCGTACAGGCGCGGCAGCATCGCCACCACGAACGTCGCGGCCAGCACGCCCAGCGAAATCGCACCAGAGAGCTCCACGCCGAGAAAGAACACGACGCTGCGCCGAAGGACAGCAGCGCGATGCAGGCCAGCGCTTCGGCCAGCATCTGATGACCGAAGAGCCAGAGCCCGGCGGTGGACAGGTAGTGCTGGAGCGGGCGCGCGGAGTCGAAGAAGTCAATGCCCGGGATCGCGCCCCTCAGGATCTCCTCGCCGAGCGCCAGGAATTCGTAGTGGTCGTTGTGGAACGTGAACTCCAGCAACCGAATCACGAACGACAGGACGAACACGGCGATCGCCACAGCCCACACGGCCTTCCGACGGCGAGCCTGACCCCGGGGTCCCCACGGCGCCTGCGCCGTGGGGTGGCGTGGCTCGCCCCACTGCATCCATCACCGCTGATCCTCGGACGACCGCGTGAACCGGCGCTCGAAGAGCGTGTAGGTCCAGGCCGGATCGAGACGCGGGTCAGCGGGAGTTGTGCGGAGCGAGTCGTCGTGCAGCGTCTTGAAGAGATCGGTCCGTTCGGTGGCCCCGCTCTTTTCGTCGAGTCGGGTCGTCCACTCGAGGTGATAGTCCCAGGCCGTATCCCGAAGCTGGAGGAGCGTCTCGCCGCTGCGAACGACCCAGGCGGCGGCGAGGACCACGAGCCCGCCGGCGGCGAGCCGACGCCTCCACCCGGCAGCCGGCATGCGCTCCATCAATCCGGCGAGGGCCACATACAGGAGCAGTGCGTAGCCGACGCCCACCGACAGCGCGATGCGGTCGCGCGTATAGAGGAACCCGAGACCACTGCCGAACAGCATCAGCGTCAGCCCGACGACCACGAGCAGGCGGTCACGGCCTCCTTCCGCCTGAAGCCGGACACCTCCTTCCGCCTGAAGGCGGAAGCCACGAGAGGATGATGACGAGCGGAGCACCAGGCCGGCGACGATCACGGCGCTCGTGAGCGTGGACAATCCGACGTGGAACCAGCGCCAGGATTCCATGTCATGGGCCAGCAGCGACTCGACGAACGAGTACACGCCGTCTCTCGGTTCGGAGAGCACGACGGTCAATCCGGTTGCCACGACGTCATAGATCCACAGCAGCCAGGGGGGATCACCAAACGCGGAGCGCACACCTTCCGCGTTCAGCATCGAGAAACCGAACCCATTGCCGTTGACCGATGTATTCACCGCCAGCTCGCTGGTGAACGTCAGCCGAATCGTCAGATAGAGTCCCGCGGCGATCAGCACGCTGACGACCGCTCGTGCGCTGAGCCCCGGCGCCCTGGCCAACCAGAGGATCACGAGGATGGGCACGAGCAGCAATCCGAGCTCGAGAGCAAACAGCGCGGCAAGCGTCACCAGCCCCAGCACCCAGTCGATCGACCGCGTCTCCGGGCGAAACGCCAGGGCGATCGCGCCGAGCAGGAGAACGAGCACCCACGCGTAATGGTTCAGAGGCCAGAAGCCAAACAGGATCCGCGTGCTGTGCAACCCGCACAGACAGCTGATCGCGATACACGCAGCAATCGCCCGACGGGCACCGAGCGGCCGGCACAGCCACACGACGAAACCCAGCACGAGGGCAAACTGAATCAGCACGAGCGCCCGGTAGAACCAAATCTGCGCTCCGACAGTCTCGTATGACAGTTTGATGGCGAGGTTGAACAGCGGCCGATACTCGAGGCCGCGCGTGAAGGCATCGACGACCGACTCGCGCCAGGTGAGCCTGGCGGCCTTCTGCATCAGCGCGACGGTGTCGCCGAAGGACCAGGAGATCGAGAGCAGGAAGACGCCGAACACCGCGACATAGCCGATCGCCCATGCCCGCGGCACCAGCGACCAACGCCGCTCGAGTTCGGCGCTCATGTCAACCGGCCTGCTGGGCACCCCTCGAAGCGGGTGCCCTGCACGAGACTGACTGGTGGCCACGCGTCCTCGTATCGTTTCCTCTCGGCTGGATGCTGTGTGAACCAGGCGAGCGTCTCCGTCAGCCCATCTTCGAACGTTCGGCGCGGCGACCACCCAAGGATCTCCCTGCTCTTTCGTACGTCCCCGACCCATGTGTCGGTGTCCCACGACCGGGCGGCCATCGTCCCCCACACTGGTTCAGCCGCGATGCCCATGATGCGGCGAGCGATGTCGACGGCCTCACCCACGGTCGTCTGCACGCCGGTGCCGATGTTGTAGATCGCGCCAGGTTCGGCGGAACTGTCACGCGCCGCCAGCACAAGCGCGTCGACCACGTCGTCGACGAACACGAAGTCGCGCGCCGTCTTCGGATTGACGAGCGGCGGCAACACTCCCCGGCATTCCGTGGACGATCAAGGACGGGATCAATCGGCGAGGATCCTCGAACGGCCCGTAGGCGCTGTAGAGACGGGCCGTGCGAACCCGTGATCCGTGCAATCGCGCCGAGCTGACGCACAGCTCCGTCGCCGCGGCTTTCGTCACGCCGTACGGAGTGTCCGGCTTGCCAGGCTCGGTCTCGGCTGGAGCATGATCCTGCCGTCCGTACTCCGACGACGACCCCACGTTCACGAACGCCTCGACGCCGACGGCGAACGCGGCCTCGAGCAGGTTCGCGGTGCCGACCACGTTTGTCTGCATCATCTGCTCAGTGTCGGTCTGCCACGAATAGGCCCCGTAGACCGCGAGGTGAAAGATCCACGTCGGGCAAATCGAATCGAGCACGGCGATGACCGCCTGAGGATCGCCGAGGTCCACCTCGTGGATCGTGATCTGGTCTCGAATCGATTCGATGCGCCAGGGCGAAACCCGGGCCGAACCAGCAGTGCCGGGTGATGGCCGTCGCGGATGAGACGTCGCACGAGGTTGGCGCCGACGAAGCCCGTGCCTCCCGTGACGACGACCCGGCTCATGCGAGCTGGCGACGCAGCGTCTGGTAATCGAAGTCGTCGAGATAGTGCGCGGCGCGGGCGGTGACCTCAGCCTGCTCCGCCGCCGTCAGCTCGCGTGCCGTCGCGACGTTGGCGTCGGGTGTCGCTCGGCGAATGGTTCCCCATGGATAGGCTTCCGGGAGCGGCTCGCTGTTCCAGCTCATTGTCGAAAGCGACGGAGCACTCTGCACACCGAGCTTCTGACACAACGCCCCGAGCGTTCCCTGCGAGTCGGCCATGACGTCTTCCGCCCTGATGACATGGACGCGGGAGGGGCACTGGCTGCGGCTCAAAAGGGCGTGATACTGAACCGTCGTCCAGGCCGTCATGTAGTGCGCCAGCGACAGCGGCTTGGGGCGCTTTTTCGTGTCCGCGTACGCGGCCCAGGGATTGCGGACGATGTGCAGGACGTGGGCCTGCGGGAGATCTTCAACGATGCGGCCGGTATCCACGCCGACGATCGGACTGTAGCCGACGTACACGCTCGGGTTCGATCCACGGCGATAGTCCTTCCACGCGTCGAACGTCGCCCCGAAGAACGCGGCGACGTTATGGCCCGTCGATCGGCCCGTGGCGCGCACGCGCTGCACGTAGCGATCGGCGCGCTCGGTGTCTGACAGATCCATGGCGGCGTGGCGGAACTTGCTGACGTGCGGCGTGCGGAGACGCACGCGGCACTCTTCGTCGATGATCGCCTGGAAGTCCTGCTCCGGCGTCGCCGCCAGCGAAAACACCGGCCAGCGATATTTCACGGGAAACATCGACGTCAAATGGTCATTGACCAGAGTGGTGCCGAGCTGTGACTCGAACGGGTAGACGAACATGTCGGGATGCCCGTCGAGAAAGCGGTGCGTCACGTTCCCGCCGTTCTCGTACATCGCCGATACCATCAGAAGCCTGCAGTCGCTCATGTCCTCGCCTTGTATCGGCGATGCCTGGTGACTCCCTAAAGTGGCGGGTCACCGTACCTTGCCGAAGGTGGAAAGGTCGCCCCTACGTTCTTCTCTGCCGGCTCGATGCCTGACGCTTCGGCAGCCGCACGCCTGGCGGCCGGTAGGCGTAAAACAGCGAGAGCGGCGGGGCTGGCGCGCCGAGCGTGAACGGAAGGGCCTCAGCGACGCGACGCGGCACCCAGTCGATGCCAAAGATCTGATTGCCGGCCGGCCAGGTCAGGCTGCCCAGCACGCGCCCCGACTCAGCGTCGATCGCGTGAACCCCGCAGATCGCGCGCTCGATCTTCACTCCCGGCGCGTAGTGCTGAAACCGTGGCAGCACACGCGACGTGCCGACGAACGCCACGCGGCCGTGGAACGACAACCCGCGTGTCCAACCGGGCAGCGTCGCGACGCGCTGAAACGCACGGCCGTCGACAAACCCGTACTCGCCGTATCCACTGTTGAGCAGCCAGATCCGGCCGCCACGCAGGCGGGCCGAATGCGGCCGCGTCAGTCCGAACGCGATCGGCTCGCGGGTGGCGCCCGAAAACACGACGCCACGGCCGTCAACAGGAAAATTCACGTGGCCCGGCCGGCGGCGCGAGACGGCATCGGTCGACGCCGAGAAATACGACGAACCGAGCGACGCCCCGGCCGCGATCGAATTCAGCTGCAGATGGTTTCGCTGGATCAGTGTACCAGCCTGCGTTTCCACGCAACGCGGCCACCAGGCAAACTCGAACCCGCTCTCCTCAACGCGGACGACGGCGTTGTACCCCACGGCGTTCGCATAGAGCTGCTTGCCGATGAAGGCGAGGTCGTGGGTGTACAGCGAACCGGGCAGCATTCGGGCCCGCGTGGGCACGAGCGTCGGTCCCTTCAGGCTGCCCGCCTTCACATCGGGCCGCGGCATCAGCTCGCTGACTGGTGCCAGGTCATAGATCTGATTGGGATTCCTGGTGCTCGCGACGTGAACGACATTCTGGCGACGATCCACCGCGAGTCCAGACGGGTGCGGGAGCGACAGATACGAAACGAGCGGCTTGCCGCGCACGACGCTGAGCGCGATCACGAGATGCTCGTATTCGCGCGTGACGAGCAGCGTCAGTCCGGCCGACTCCAGGCAATCCCACCAGGACCCGCTCGCGCGGTAGCGAAGTAGCGCCGGATCCAGATCACCCGCACGTCTCCAGCCGCTGACGACCTCGGCGGGATCCCGCCACGCCTCGTCGGCGGGTTGTCTGCCGGCCCGACTCATGTCGCGCGCCTGCGGGAATCCCGCCACAGTTGGTACGCTCCGACGATACATCCGGACGGCTGACTTGTAGCCGGTCGTACTCGTTCCGCCCTGTCGCCGCGTCACGAAGATCGGCACTTCGAGCACCGGATAGCCTTCGCGCGCGCACGTGAACAGGAACTCAGCGTCGAGCAAGTCGTCGTCTCTCTGGAGCGTCAGGAGCGCGGCGTGGGCGCGCGAGAACACTTTCGGCGTCGCGTTGACATCCCAGGTCGACAGCCCCAGCAGCACGCGGCATTCCCCGTTATACAACAGCGACCCGATTCGTCGTCGCCAGCTCTCACGCACGCGACGGATCGCCTTGACCACCGTACCGGGATGCGCCATCGCTTCGAGCAGGATCTGCCGAAGACTCCGCGGCACTCGTGCGGGCGGCATTCGTGTAGCAGAGCAGGTCGCCGCGCGCGGCACGCAGTCCGGCCTTGACCGCCCGCCCCCAGCCGGGCTGCGGATCGTGAATGACACGGACCTGTGGAAACGTGCGCCCGAGCGACTCGCACACCATGAGCGACTGGTCAGCGTCGCCGTTGACGGCCAGCACGAGCTCGCACGGCAGGCCGATGTCCTCGAGCGCCGCGACGTAGTTACGAACGATGGCCTAGATATGCGCGGCCTGACTGTAGACAGGAAGGACGATGGAAATGAGCCCGCCTTCGCCCGTTGGGCTTCGGCGCGGTCACGCGAGCGCGCCAAGTGCCGATTCGACGAGGCCGGATGGCGACAGCCCATATCGATCCGCCATGTAGGCTTCGCTTCCGACCGGGCCGACAGGCATCTCATTGACACCACACCGCACGACCCTGCAGGCCAGCCGTGCTCCGCGACGATCTCCGAAACGAGCGATCCCAGACCTCCGACCAGATAGTGCGCTTCCACGGTCATCGCGATCGGCACGTCCGCCAGCGCCTGCCGGAGCTGCTCGACGGGCGGCGGGTTCACCGTGTCGACGATGATGAACCCGGCATCGATGCCGCGCGCTCGAGCAGCGCTCGGACCGCTTCGTCGGCCTGACGCGCGATCGCACCGGTGGCCATCACGAGGAGCTGCCTGCCCTCTTTCAGTCGCTGGGCCCGTCCGCGCTCGAATCGCCCGTTCAAGCCCGGGAACGGTGTTCAGGTCGTCTTTGCCAAGCCGGTAATAGATCGGCCCGTCGAGCTGCCAGGTCGCCCGCAGCGCCGATGCCGCCTGCTCGTGGTCGGCGGGAGCAATGACTCGCAGTGCCGGTTGCACGCGCATGACGCCGATGTCGTCGACGCCAAAATGCGTAACGCCGGCATGCGCCGTACTCGAATCCTCCGCCGATGCCGATGATGCGCACGGGCAGGCCGTGGGCCAGCGGCCCGTTGCGAATGAACTCATACGCCCGCATCGCCACGAACGTGGTGATGGAGTAGATAAACGGAATGAAACCGGACTCGCTGAGGCCGGTGGCGAGGCCGACGAGGTTCTGCTCGGCGACGCCGACATTGAAGAACCGGCGCGGGAACCGCTCGGCAAATGGCTCGATCGCCATGTAGCCGAGATCGCCCGTCATCAGCAGAATCCGCTCGTCCTCGTCGGCAAGGTCGACCAGCGTGCGAATGAACGCCTGTCGCACGCTACCGCGTCCACCTCCGCGACCGCCTGTCGATACTCGTCGTCGTTCATCGGCATGTAGTGCCACTTGATGCGGCCTTCCATGAACGAGACGCCCGGCCGAAGACCGTGCGGGCGACGACGACCTGCGGCCCTCGCTCAGCTTCGCTTCTCAGGGCTGGCCGGTGGCCAGCCGGCCAGCGCGGTCGTCAGCTGGCCGAGATCGTGGCCATCGACGACGTGGGTGAGCCAGCCGAAGGCGGACCACCGGCTGATCGAGCGGCGAGAGATCGAGCACATGCGCCGTATGGTCGAGCGCCTGCTGGCCGTTGGCGTCGACGATGGCGACCAGGTTCGACGAGCTGGTGATGCGCGGCAAACATCACGGACTCCCACAGGCTGCCCTCGTTGCACTCGGCATCGCTGACGAGCACGAACACGCGCCGATCGGAGCCGGAGAGCCTCGCGGCCAGGGCGGCGCCGGCGCCGAAGGCCAGGCCCTGTCCAAGCGAGCCCGTGGAGAAGTCGATGCCGGGAAGGGCGTGATCGGGATGCACGCCGAGGATGGTGTCGTCGCCGCAATACGTCGCCAGCGTCGCCGGCGTCGATCCAGCCGCGCTCGGCAGAGCGCCGCATAGAGCGCCAGCGCCGCGTGACCCTTGGACAGCACGAAGCGATCCCGGTCGGGATGCGCCGGATCGGTGACACGCGCATCGCACTGTCCATAGAGCGCGGCGATAATCTCCGCCACCGACAACGCCGAGCCGATATGGCCGACACCGGCGCGCTTCGATTCGCGGAGAATCGCCAAGCGAATGCGTTTCGCCAGCGGCGCGAGCGAGGCGTCCGTGTCGTGAGTGGTCATGTCGATGATCCGTGCGGCAATCCGTTGCGCTCTATTCGGGAGGGCGCGATTATCGCACGGTTGACTACAGAATCTCGCGAAGCTTCGCGTAGCCGCATCGGCTGATCGGCAGCTCGGTTCCGTCCTGCAGGATCGCGACGCGGCTGTCGGTCATCGACTGCTCGATGCGCGCCAGGCGCGCGACGTTGAGCAGGTAGCGCCGGTGGATGCGCACGAAGCGGCCGGGATCGAGGAGCTGCTCGAGCTCGGCCAGCGTCTGCTCCTTCAGCAGCTGCCTGTCGCCGACCTTCAGCTGCACATAGTCGTCCTGCGACTCGATGTAGTCGATCTTCGCCACCGGAATGACGTGGACGTCCGCGCGATCGCGGATGAGGATGCGCTCGAGCGGCGCGCGCGCCGACCGCGCGTCTGACACGAGCGCCTTCGCCGGCAGCGCCTCGCGCGCGCCGATGCGCGTCCGCGCGCGCGCCAGCGCCTCGGCGAGCCGTTCGGCACCGAACGGCTTCAGCAGATAGTCCACGGCGTGCACCTGAAACGCCTTGATGGCGTACTGGTCGTAGGCCGTGACGAAGATCACCGGGACGTCGCTGCCGATCAGCTCGAGCACGTCGAAGCCATCGAGCTTCGGCATCTGGATGTCCAGCAGCAGCAGGTCCGGCTTCTTCTCCGTGACCGCCTTCACCGCCTCGAAGCCGTTGCCGCACTCGGCGATGATCTCGATGTCCGGATGCGCACCGAGCAGTTCGCGCAGCAGCGCCCGCGCCAGCTCCTCGTCGTCGACGACGATGACTCGCAGAGGCCGACCTTCAGGTCGGCCTTCTGGCTCCGTCATGCCGGGACTCGGTCACGGCCGGAATTCGGACTTCGACCCGGAATTCGCCCGCGCGCTCCTGCGCATACACGGCGTCCGTCGCGCCGTACTGATTGGTCAGGCGCTTCCGCAGCAATTCGAGGCCGAGCCCGACGCCGCGGGTCCGCGCCCGGTCGGGGTCGCAGGGGTTCTCGAGCGTGATGGTCAGCGTCGAACCGGTGCGGGTGGCGGCCATGCGGATAGTTCCTCCGTCGACCAGTTGCGCGATGCCGTGGTTGACCGCGTTCTCGACGAGCGGCTGCAGCAGCAGCGGCGGCACGAGGCAGCGCCGCCGCGCCGGCGTCGGTCTCGCGGGTGACGCGCAGCCGGTGCGCCGAGCCGAACCTGCTCGATGGCGAGGAACCGATCGGCCAGCGCGAGCTCCTCGGCCAGCGGGATCTGGTCGTTGCCGCCGAGGCGCAGCGTTTCGCGGAGGAAGTCGGCCAGCAGCAGGCACATGCGTCGCGCCGCCGCCGCGTCGGTCGCGGTCAGGGCGCTGATCGAGTGCAGGCTGTTGAAGATGAAATGCGGATCGATCTGCGCGCGCAGCGCCCTGAGCTCGGCCTCGCGCGCCAGCAGGCTCAGCTCGACGTTCTGCGCGTTCGGCTTCCTTCGACGCGTCAAAGGCGATCAGCAGATAGAAGAAGACCGAGACCAGCCAGAACAGCAGGGCGCCGACGACGAACAGCAGCGGTCGCTGGGTGGTGTACAGCGCGGCTCCGGCCGCTCCGACGCCCGCCACGTCGAGCGTTCGCGCCCACCCGCCGGCGGCGGCCACCCAGACGGCGCTGGCAAACACCGCCGCCAGAATCTGCGCGGCGGCCACGGTCCAGCCGCGTGCGCGAACCAGCGGGAAGATCCGGCACACGTACCACGCGGACTGCGTGATGAGCGCGAAGACCAGGCTGAGCGGCACGAAGAAGACGACCGCCGTCAGCCAGTCGCCGCCGCCGCTCAAGCCGAGACCGACGGACAGCAGCAGGCCGATGAGCAGCCAGGCGAGCAGGTAGATGGCCAGCCGGCGAAGGCTGCCCAGGATCGGGTGCATGTCTGGCTGCTAATCCGTAATCTTGACCTCGCCCATGACCACGGAGCCACGCACCAGCAGCGTCGGCGCGGCACCCGGCGCGATTCCCGCGAGCGGCGGCGGGGCGACCGGCGGGACGCGTTTGTCCTTCACGTCGCCAGATCGGCATCACGTCCAGCGTGACGGTCCATTCCTGCGGCACCTTGATTTCGTGTCCGGCCATCATCGCGAAGATGTCGATGACCCGCGTCTCGCCGGGATGCACGATCGCCCGGCGCAAGTCGAGCACACAGCCACCCATGAACGCCGTCATGTGCGCGCCGTCGAACGGCTTGCCGTCGTAGCGGCGCTTCGACTCGCTCATCACGGCGAACAGGCGGTCGGCGCCCTTATTGTCGATCGCCAGGTGGCCGCTCTGGCGCAGCGTCTTCAAGATCAGGCTCCCGCCGAAAAAGACCAGCATCATCGGCCAGAACAGCTGCCAGAAGCCAACGCGAACGACGCCGAGGAATCCGCAGCAGCAGCCAGCTGCCAACGAACATCCAGACGAACCCCCAGAAGCGTGAGTGCGGTTCGGCGCGGCTGGCGATGGTGACGCCGAGCAGGATGAGGCCTAACGGCCAGAATCGCAGAATGTAGCCGGCGTCGGCGACGCCGAGCGAGTCGAGCCCCAGGACGACCCCGAGGCCCATCACGAACAGCCCCGAAGACCAGCTGCGGCGTCACGGACGTGGGGGCGGCGGGCATGTTCACGAGGTGACCTCGACCTTACCCATCACGACGAACCCGTGCAACCGCAGGCGCGGCGGCGGCCCGTGGCCGGCACAGTGGCGGGCGCAATGGCGCCCGGACGCAGCTGGCGCCCGGCGCAGCGGCGGCAGGCGCAGCGGCGCCCCCGCCTCGACAGGCTGATCGGCGGCCGGCTTGGGCGCTGGAAACGTCTCTGCTCGACCGCGCCCATCACCGGCAGCGCGCTGGCGTCCACGATCCAGTCGTCCGGAACGCGCACGGTGGCATTTCCCATCGCGACGAAGACGTCGACGTCCACGACTTCGCCGGGCGCCAGCTTCACCTGTCGAAGATCCAGGCTTGCGCGCCCCATCACCGCCGCCACGCGACCGCTGCGGAAATCAGAACCGCTCGGCTGACTCCTGGCGTTGCTCATGACGCCGGCGATGTTCACACGTGGGCCGGAGACGCGCGCCTCGCCACCACCAGGGAAGCCGAACGACCAGAAGAGCGCGACGCCCAGCAGGAACAGGAAAAAGCAGGGCACGCCGCCGCTTCCCCTCTTCGCGAGCGCAGGGTCGGCCGGCCTGAACGCCTGGGCAATGATGCTGGCGCCAAAGAGGACGATCAGCGCCGGCCAGAATTTCATCATGCTGGCGGCATCGCGGATGCCCAGCGTGTCCAGCAGCAGCACGATGCCGACCGCCATGACGGTGAGCCCGACGACCAGGTTCGGAGTAAGGAACATTTGCGCGCCTCCAGTGAGCGAGCTGACGGTTAAATGAGACTACGGCTGCGGCGGGCTCGTTCCTGCGCAATCGGTGAACGGAGGGCCACACCCGGTGAACCGCCTGCATCCAGTCCAGCACGAGCGCCGTCGGCCACCACTCGGTGACGACCCTCGTGATGACCCGGCCGTCAGAGTCTGAATGGCCGCCGTAAGAGCCTGAATGGCCGCTGGCCGATGTCAGGAAGGCGTCGGCGCGTATCGGGGCTTTGTCTGTCCCGGCGCCTGTCCCGGTGCGTGGCGGCGGCGGGGCGACCTGGCGCGGACCTCAGGTCCGCGTGATTCCACCGTGCCCATGAGGTCGAATCCGGCAAACAGCGCAACCCCCAGCATGATCAGCATGAGACACAGGACACCTCTGCTGACTCGTTTCGGGACCGGCTTGGGAGAGAAGAACATCTGCGCCTCCAGTGAACGACTTGACTGCAGGCATGAGACTGCAACGGCCGCCGGGGCGTTCCAGGCAATCGGTGAACGGCGGGTGAATCCCGGTAAGTAACTGCGATAAGCTATTCGTGAAACACGGCCCTACTGGAGGTCTCTGGATGCGAGCGACACAGATCCTGATTCTCACCTTCGCCCTGGCCCTGGTCGCGAAAACGGCTCCGGCGCACCATTCGTTCTCCGCCGAGTTCGACGGCAGCAAGAAGTTCGAGATGACCGGCACGGTGACGGAGGTCAAGTGGCAGAACCCACACACCTTCTTCTACATCGACGTCACCGACGAGAAGACCGGCAAGGTCTCGAACTGGGGCATGGAAATGGGCAGCCCCAACATCCTGATGCGCAACGGCTGGCGTCGTGACACGTTGAAGAAAGGCGACGTCGTGACCGTCAATGGCAGCCCGGCGAAGGACGGTTCGAATACGGGCAACGCCAACTCGGTGGTGCTGAAGGCAACCGGCAAGCGGCTGTTCGCCGGATCGAGCCAGGGAGTAACGCCGTAGCTGACACCATGAAGCTCGCGAGAGCGCTGACGGCCGCGTTCATCCCGCCGCGCTGAACACCGGTGCAGCGCAGGAGACCGAAACGCCGAAAGACTCGGCGCTGGTTTCCATCAACGGCTGCGCCAAGAATGGCACCTTCACGGTGGGCGACCGCCGTGAAGATCAGCCGGGTACCCTCGAAATCGAGCCGGGCCTCCGCTTCCGGCTCGAGGGGCCGAAAAAGCTGCTCAGCGAGATCAAGGCACGCCAGCGCACGGCCCTTCAGGTGACCGGGCTCATTCGCAAAGTCGACGTCAACGGTCCGCAGGGGGTTGGCGTGCTGGGTGGCCGCGTGAGGATCGGCGGGGCGCGCGTGCCTCAGGATTCGATTGCGAACCCTGCGCGCGACCCCGCTTATAGCCGGCCGGTCATCGACGTCCGGTCCTGGAAGACTTTACCGGGAGACTGTCGATAGAATCCAATCCCAAATCCCAAAGCATGTCGGCCGTTGGGATTTGGGATTTTTCCTATTTCTTGGTCGCCGTCAGTTTCCCGCCGTTGGCCGTCAGCGACATCGTGTTCCCGCTCACCTTGCCGGTGTAGGTCGTGCCGCCGGCCTTGAACGTGATGTCCTCGCCGAGGAGCTTCCCGTCCGACACCTGCGCGGAGCCGAGCGTCCCCGTCACCATCTGGTAGTTCTGGGCGAGCGTCAGCGTGCCGCGGCCCGGGATCTCCCACGCGCCCTGAACCTTGGCCGGCACGATCCACAGGTGAGCGGTGCACCAGCTCACGCAATCGCCGCCGACGGTCTCGGTCTGATCCGCCTGCCAGTCACCCATCGTGAAGCTGTTGGAGACGATACGGGTGCCGGGGCGCATGTTGAGAATCGTCGGGCGCAGCTTCTCGTTCAGCTGCGGCAGCAGGAACAGCGTGATCACCTGCGCCTTCGAGAAGTCGGTCTCGAAGATGTCGGCCTTTTTGAAGATCGCCGATCGGCGACGCCGGCGTCCTTCGCGTTCTTCTGCGAGAGCGCCACCATGTCGGGGTTGTATTCGATGCCCTCGGAGCGCGCCCCGCGCTTGGCGGCGGTGATCACGGTGCGGCCGTCGCCGGAGCCGAGATCCATCTGGAAGTCCTGCGGCGTCAGCTTGGCCATGTCGAGCATCTTCTCGACGAGCGCCTGCGGCGTCGGCACCCAGACGACGTCCTTGCCGGGCTGGCCGACTTGCGGTTCAAACGGCTTGGTCTGGGCCGCAGCCTGCGCGAACGCGCTGCCGTGAGCCAGGACCACGGCCATCGCAAACATCACCAGAGCACGTGTATAGCGTGAATTCATCATCAACCTCGTAATCCGCGGACCTGCAAGGTCCGCACCAAGAAGCGGAATCTTACCGTAAAAGGCGTTCGGATCGTTCGAATCGTTCGAGTTGTTCGAGCCGTTCGGAGCGTTCGAGCCGTTCGGAGCCCCGGCCTCGAGACCCCGGCGATCGTTCAAACGACGCCAGGCCCCCAAACGTTTACATCAATACAGCCGGGTCGTGTAGCTGTCGTCTATGGCGGCCTGGAGCTGCTCGACGCTCTGCGTGGTGACGCCCTGGTCTTTCAGCATCTGCGCGTAGGTCGGCAGTTCGGTCCGCTCGACCCGATAGTCAGCGTCCCACAGCCGCGATCGCATCAGCGCCTTGGCGCAGTGCAGGTACGCTTCGCGAACGGTCACGCGGATCGCCGAACGCGGATGCTTCCCGTTGACCGTCCAGCGCTCGAGCAGCGTCGGCTCCATCGTGATCTCGGCAGCTGCCGTTCACGCGGAGCGTCTCGTTGACGCCGGGTATGAAGAACAGCAGGCCGACGTTCGGATTCCCGACGAGGTTGGTCAGCGAATCCAGCCGGTTGTTTCCGGGCCAGTCAGGAATCAGCAGCGTCTGGTCGTCGAGCACGTGCACGAATCCCGGGCTGTCGCCGCGCGGGGTGACGTCGGCGCCGCCGCCACCCGACGTCCCGAGACACAGAAACGGCGACAGGCTGATGAAGCGGCGCATATGCGCGTCGAGACTCGTCAGCGATTTGCGCAGCGACCGTTCGAGCGGCTGCGGGTAGCAGTCTCTCAGTTCCTCAAGCGTGCCGATAGTGCTCATGCTGTCCTCTAACGCCTACACAGTGAGACTACCAGGTCCTGAGAAGGACGGATAGCTACGATGCCTCAGTGCCTCGGTATGTCGAGCACGGCCAACGAGCTCCTATCGCGCGACGTGCTCGTCGTGCTGCTCAGCATTCCACACGCGGCCGTCCGCATGTTTTGCAACGTCCCTGCTCTCGCGCATGCACCGGGCCCGTGGCTCGGCCAGGGCCAGCCGCCGAACTGCGTGCTCCGGTAGTCGGCGAACGCCTGCTGGAGCTCGGCGCGGGTGTTCATGACGAACGGGCCGTACTGCGCGACGGGCTCGCCGATGGTCGACCCTGCAACAGAAGGATCTCATTCGATCCGACGGTTCTTCGACCAGCCACGTCCGCACGCTCCAATACCGCGGCCCGGACCGGACGTCTGCCCGCGACCGCAGCTCTCGCCGGCGAAGTGGTAGAACGTTCGGTTCGTGCCGACGGCCCGCGCAGGCGGCACCACCCACCGCGCCCCCGGCTCCATCGGGATCGTCCAGATCGCGACCTCGCTGTCCGGGTGGGACGCCCAGAGTGCGGCGGCGGGGCCGGGGCCGCACGTCTCCGAGCCCGCCGGCGATGGCCGTGACTCGTGGTTCCCGCCGCGTCGGTCAACGCGAGGACGCGGAATGCGGTCGCCCCACAACATCGTGAAGTGGCGGGCGACCATCTTGCTCGCGCGGCAGGTTCAGCCAGATCTGGAACAACTCGAGCGGGTTCGGCCCGTCGCGGTCCAGCAGTGGGAACATCTCGGCGTGGACGATACCCTTGCCGGCCGTCATCCACTGGACGTCGCCCTCCCGAAGCGCGCGGTCGCCCCGAGCGAGTCGGAGTGATCGATGAAGCCGCTGCGCGCGAGGGTCACCGTTCGAATCCGCGGTGCGGGTGTTGGGGAAATCCGGGGAGACGTCCCCGTGGTACATCCGCCAGCCATCGATGCCGTCGAAGTCCTGGCCGATGTTGCGCCCGCGAGCGAGGCTGCCGGGCCCATCTGGTCGTTGCCAGCCGGGTAGTGGTCGACGTGGTGGACGCAGAACAGAAACGGGTCGCCCGTCTCCCAGCGCTGGCTGAGCGGGTCAACACGGATGGATCGGAGCCATGGGATCACAGTAGTCAGTCGGTGCGAGGGGTGCGGGCAAGGGGGCTCCGGTGGTGCAGGATGGAGCTGGCTTGTGGTCGGTGCAATGGGGGCATCGTCGGTCAGGCGAGTGTGGAATCGCGACGGCCGCAGTGCGGGCATTCGGGCACGATGCGTTCGATCGGACAATCGAACGACTCGACGATTCGAAGATCGAACGCTCGAACGATCGAACGTTTAACGAGCCATCAGCTTCGAGCGCGGGTGTCCTGGTGCACGTCGATCCGCTGGCCGCCGCGGCTGTTGCCGCCGGCCTTGCCGAGCGCTGAGTCCACGGGCGTGTTGCCACGGCTGTCCTTGGCGTTGAGGTCAGCGCCGTTCTCCACGAGGAACTGCACGACGTCGTTCCAGCCCCAGCGGGCCGCCTCGTGCAGCGGCGTCAGGCCGCGCGAGTCCTTGCCGTTGACGTCGCCGCCGGCCTTGAGCAGCAGCGTCAGCGATGTCGATGGCGCGCTGCTGCGTGTCCTCGGAGAGATAGAAGCGGCGGGTGTCGGCGTCGACGGAGCCCAGTCCCGCGGCCGCCATCAGCGGCGTGATGCCGCGAGAGCTTCTTCATCATCAGCTCGTGCTCTTCGCCAGAAGCACTCTGCATTGACCGGCGCGTCGAGCGCTTTGGCGGCGCGCAGCAGCGGCGTCGCCCCGGTGGTGAGCAGGCTGTTGAGCCTGCCATTGTTGCCGACGTTGCGGAAGGGCGGCGGCAGCGTCAGTGCGCATTCGGGATCTGCTTCTGCCTCGAGCAGCTGTTCGACGACCTGCAGGGCGGCGTCGTCTTGTCGAGCACGGGCCGATCCGGCCGGCTGCTGCGTGGAATGGGGCGTCGAGGTCGACTGCCGTGCAACAGCGGGCGCGCGTCCCCAGAAATCGATGTGATTGGGATTTTCCCCGCGCTGGATCAGAGCGGCGGCGGCATCGAACCGCATGTTGATGACGGCGAGCAGCAGCGGACCGATGTTCTCGGGGTCCGGGAGGTTGATTCGGCGCCGCCATCGACCAGCGCGGCGATGCACCCGACGCAGCCTTCGCGCGCGGCGGACAGGAGCGGGGTAAACTGACCAGCCGGGCGATGAATTGCGCGGGGCTCGGCGGTGACCTGACGACCATAGTCGTCGACGACCGTGCGGGCGTTGACGTCGGCGGCCGCGGCGATCAGCGCGCGCACCATCGCGGGCTGACTCTGCGCCGCGCCCCATCAGCGCCGTCTCCCGCGCCACGTCTCTACCGCGTTGACGTTGGCGCCATGTTTGAGCAGCAGGCGCGCGCGTTCACCCGCTGTGCGCGCCATTACTATCAATGCTGTCCGGCCGTCCGCGTCGGGTGATCGGCGCTGGCGCCGGCCTCGAGCAGCGCGCCGAGCAGCGCCGATCGGCCAGACCGCGGCCTCGGACATCGGCGTCGCGCCGAAATCGTTCGCCGCCTTCACGTTGGCGCCGGCGCGAATCAGCCGCTGCACCAGCTCGACGTCGCCATCGTGCGCCGCCCAGGGCAGCGCCGTCGTGCCGTCAGGTCGGCGCGTCGACGTCGACGCGCTTCTCCATCAGGCGAAACATCCGGGCGGTCGCCAGCCTTCGCGGCGTCGACGATCGGGGCGGCCGAAACCAGGACGCAAGAATGATGAACAGCGTGAAAACAGCGAAGAACGCGAAGAGATCTATCGTCTTTCTTCGCGGCCTTCGCGTTTGCGGGCTTCGCGTTTTTGATGATGTCAGCATTCGCGATAAAACTCTGAGAACGCGCCCGGCCGTCCCGACTTCCGTCGTCGGAAGCCCTGTGCGCTGAAGCAGTGTCAGGCGCAGGTTCGCCAGCGGGGCGCGATCGGGATACCGCAGGCGCTGGCTGCCCTCGATCTTCCCCCCCCCCCCCCCTCCCCCCTCCCCACCCACGACCATCGTCGGCAGCGGGAACTCGTCGTGCGCGTTGCCGTTGCCGATGTTGCTGCCGTAGAGCAGGACGCCGTGGTCGAGCATCGATCCGTCGCCGTCCGGCATCTTCGACAGCTCGGCCAGGAACTCTGCAAAGGCGTCGGCGTGATACGTCTGGATTTTCACTGCCGTTCCTTTCGCGCCTTGTCGTTCTGGTGGTGCGAGAGCGGATGGAAGGCGTCGGACACGCCAATGTGGTTGTAGGTCATGTTGCTGCCTTCCGCCGCCATCATGAACGTGAAGACGCGCGTCAGGTTCGCCTGCCACGCCAGCGCGATCATGTCGAACATCAGGTTCAGGCGCTGGTCGAAGCTCGTGCTCACCGGCACGTCCGGGAGCGCGAGCGCGCTCAGGTCCTGCGCCTCCATCTTCTGGACGCGGCGCTCGATCTCGCGAACGCTCTCGAGGTAGTCGCCCAGCTTGGCGCGATCGGGCGCGTCCAGCGTCTTCTGCAGATCGGCGGTTCGCGAGACACCAGGTCGAGAATGCTGGTGTATTGCCGCGTGATCGCCTTGCGCTCCTGAGGCGAGTCGCCCTGACCGAACAGCCGCTCGAACAGCTTGCGCGGGTCGGCCTCCATCGGCAGCGGCGTTGTCGGCGTGCGGAACGAAATCGTGCCGCCGTAGCTGCAGCCGTAGTTCCTATCGCACGCGCCTCCACCACCGCGTCCTTCTGTCGCCACTTCCAGCGACGGCAGCGGCGTGTCCTGACCGATGTGCGAAGCGGCCATCTGGTCGATCGTGATGCCGGCGAACGGCTCCTGCGTCGCCCGCGGCGTCACGCAGCTGAGCCAGGTGCCGGGGTTGAGTGCATGCACCGGCGGCGCGATGGTCGGCTTGTTTTCGAGGCCGCTGATGATCGTGACCTGCTTCTGAAAGGGCGCGAGCGGCTTGAGGATGGTCGGCATCTCGAAGCCGGCGCCCTCGGTGGCCGGCGTCCAGTGCTCCATGATCGCGCCGTGCGGCAGGTAGAGGAATCCCATGCGCGGCTTCGGCGCGGCCGCCGTCTGCGCCAGCGCCGTCATCGACGGAATCATCGCGTCGAGCAGCGGCAGGCCGACAACAACGCCGGCGCCGCGAAGGAAGGTCCGACGAGAGAGGTATTTTTTCGAGATATACATAGCCACATCCGCGGCCGACCTGAAGCGCGACCCCTGACCGGAATCGAACCTGAACACGAACCGAGAAGCGAGCACATGGAAGCGTGAACAGCCAGATCCTACTGTGCGGCCTTCCGCATCTGAAACGGCGCGCTCTTCACAATCCCCATCACGATCGACGAGAAACGATAGTTGTTACGCTGCGCATCACGAACGATCTGCCGCACCGCCGGCATGTCGTAGTACTCGACGCTCCGCCCGAGACCGTAGGTCATGAGCTTTTCCGTCAACGTCTGCACGAACTGATCGGGACGACGTGTCAGCGCGTTGCGCAGATCAACGGGCCCGCCAACCGCGGTGCCGTCCACGAGCTTCCCGGCGGCGTCGATCGGCGTCCCGGCCCAGCGATCGGCGCTCCGCCACTCGCCGATCGCATCGAAATTCTCCAGCGCAAAGCCGAGCGGGTCCATGATGCCGTGGCACGAGGCACAGGCCGGCTTCGCGCGGTGGGTTTCCATGATCTCGCGCACGGAGCGCGCCTTCTCGCCGTCCTTGTTCTCGGGGAAGCCCTCGACGTCCGGCGGCGGCGCCGCCGGCGGGGTTCCCATCAGGTTCTCGAGAATCCACGCGCCGCGCAGCACAGGCGCCGTGCGGTTCCCTTACGACGTCACCGTCAGCACGCCTCCCTTGCCGAGCAGACCGAAGCGGTTCTGATCGCTGAGTACGACGCGGCGGAAACGGCTCCCGCGCACGTTGGGAATGCCGTAGTGAAGCGCCAACCGCTCGTTGACGAAGGTGTAATCGGCATTCAGCAGATCGAGCACGGGACGATCGTCGCGGAACACGCTCTGCACGAACAGCTCGACCTCGCGCTTGAACGCCTCGCGCAGGCCGTCATCGAAATTCGGGAACAGGATCGCGTCCGGATCCGCATCGTCGAGCGCGCGCAGCTTCAGCCACTGGAACGCGAAGTTGGTGACCAGCGACTGCGAGCGCCGGTCCGCGAGCAGGCGACGGACCTGCGCCTCGAGCACGTTCGTCTGCACGAGCGTGTTCTTCTCTGCCGCTGCCAGCAGCTGCTCGTCGGGCGCGCGTCCCGTCAGGAAGTACGAGAGCCGCGAGGCGAGCTCGAGATCCGTGAGCCGATGCGCGACGCCCGCCTTCACAGTGGCAGGAGTGCGCTCGGTGCGATAGAGGAACTTCGGGCTGGCGAGAATCGCGGGCAGCGCCTCGCGAATCGCGAACTCGAAATCGCCGTTCTTCCGGGCTGACTGGTAGAACGCGAGCGGCGCGTCGATATCCGCCTGCGTCACCGGGCGACGGAAGGCGCGGTGAGCCAGGCTGGTGAAGATCTTCGCAGCGCATCCGACTTCGCTCGCCTGGATGTCCTGCGAGCTTGTCGACGCCGAAGCCCTCGGCGAAGGCGGCGGCCTGCAGACGAAGACGCGCGCGCGCGCCGGCGTGTCGCTCAGACCGGCCGGGTTGAACGGCCCCAGGATCTCGACGCTTCCAACGCGCACAACGCGGTCCTCGAGCGCACCCGGCTTGAACGATCCAAGCACCTCGTCGGACTCCGCGAACGTGCGGGCGACGAATGTGACGGCGACCTTGTGGGGTCCGGCAGTAACGGTAAGCGGAATATTCTGGAAACGGCCGTTGATTTCCGCGACGGCCGCCGCCTGCCGCTGGTCGATGTTCTTGATGTCTTCTTCGCCGCCGATGCGCCCCTGGAACACCTTCGCGCCGTCGAGCGTGACCACCAGCGTGTGCGCGTACTCCATGCCACGGACGTAGCCGGCGCCGGCGAGACCGTTGATGTTGATCTTGTACTCGCCGTCTGCTGGAAACAGGTGGTCGGCAATCAGGCCGCCGCGCGTGCCGAGCGGCAGTCCTTCGACGCGCTGCGTCTGATCGGTGCCGCGCGCGGGCCGGTAGGTCATGCTGACCGCGCGCTGTGCCCGGTTGCCAAGCGCCATGTTCGTCACGACGCGCGCCGCGGAAATGTATTGCTCCAGGAACGACGGCGAAACCGTCAGCACGCTGGCGACGTTGTCGAAGCCGTCCGCCTCGTCGTCCTTCGGCAGCAGCGCCGCGGCATCGACACGCACGCCAAGCAAGTCCTCGATCGCGTTGGCGTACTCGGCGCGATTCAGCCGATGCAGCGCGACGCGGCCGGGATTGGGATTCGCCAGCGCCGCCTGATCGAGCGCGTGCTCGAGCGAACGCACGAACGTGTCGACCTCCGCCTGCGGCGGCCGCCGGACGCCGGCCGGCGGCATCAGCCCGCCGCGAAGCTTGCGGACCGACTTCTTCCCAGACCTCCGCATGCTCGACACATCTGCGAGATCCATCGTGTCGAGCGCGAGATCGGCGGTCTTGGCGCGCTGGTTGTGGCAGGTGACGCAGTAGATTCAGAAGAGCGGAAGGAGTTGCGAGCGGAAAGTGCGAAGGGTCGAGGACGCGGAGGGAGACGCAGTCGGATCTGCGCGGGCGCCGACAGAGCGGTGCCGAACGCGGCGATCAAGAGCGCGACACATCCGAGCGCCACGCCAGCAAACCGTTGCACCTTCAACTTACTTTTCCACTTCTTCCACTTTTCCACTGTTCCAGCTTTCCACTTACACAATGCCTCCGACTTCGCGCACGTGCAGCCAGAGGCCGCGATAGCTGGTTTTCACGAACAGCTCGGGATTGCCCCAGCGTGCGTCGAAGGCCTTGGTCGCGCCGGCGGCGAGCATCTCGTCGGCGCTCATTCCCTGCCGCATCATCTTGACGAACGCGTCACGCGAGGCCGACAGCATGTCGTACTGCGCCTGCAGGTCCGCGCGCGTCTGCACCGGCCCTTCACCAGGAACGATCCGCGTGTCGGCTTGGCGAGGTCGAGCAGCGTCTTGGTCGCGGTCACGAGGCCACCCAGCCATCCGCCGCTGGTGTAGTCGGCGATCGGATACTTCCCGACCGTCATCATGTCGCCGACGACGAGCACGTTCGCGTCGCGGAAGAACACATAGATATCGCCGTCGGTGTGCGCCTGGCCGAGCGGCGCGTACTCGATGGTCTGGCCGCCGAACGTCATCGACCGGCCTTGGTGAACGTCTTCGTCGGCAGTGCCTTTGCGGGCAGCGCCTTGTACATCTTGTTGCGCCACTCGACGTATCGATCGATGGACGAGGTACTGCTTCGTGAACTCGTGCGCGAGGATCTGCCCGCCCATCCCGGCGACAGCCAGATTCAAGCCGGTGTGCTCAGGGTGCCAGTCGGTGTTGAACAGGAACTCGACGCGCTTCGTCGATGCCGGAGCATCTCGAGACGTCGGGCGGTCCACCGCATTGACGAGCAGCCCGCTCGAAGGGCCGTTCAGCGCGACGACATTCCCGCCGCGGCCGGAGATAAGGCCCAACGATTCGCCGAGCATGGTGACGCTGACAGGCCCGGGATCGAGGAGTGCGTGGCGGGGACGCGTCTGTGCGGCGGCGCGGCGGGCGAAGGGCAGGCCTGCGGCAGTCGCCGCCAGCAACTGCAGAAAATGGCGCCTCCGGAGCACTCGCCGGCATCCGGCACAGTCTAAACCCGAAGGCCGCGAAGGGGTGAAAGCGCAAGCAGATCGCGAAGAATTGTGGTCTTTCTTCGTGATCTTCGTTATCTTCGTGCCTTCGTGGCTCCCACGATTTCACCGCGGTCATCGGCGCGCTTGCGATCGCGGTGTCGGTGGCCGCCCAGCAGTCGCCGCCTCGCGCGGGTGGACGACGAGGCGCTGAGGCGGGCGCCGCAGGCCGGCGACGAGTGGCTGACCTACGGCCTGAACGCAGGCGGAAACCCGCTACAGCCCGCTCGCCGACATCAACACGACGAACGTCGCGCCGTCTCGGCCTCGCCTGGTCGTACGACGTCGGCGCCGGCGGCGGCGGGCAGGAAGCGACGCCGCTCGTCTGGAACGGCACCATCTTCGGCATCACCAACTGGAGCGTCGTCTTTGCGGTCGATGCGCGCACCGGCAAGGAGCGCTGGCGCTGGGATCCGCAGGTCAATCAGAGACGGTGCGGCCCGAGATCTGCTGCGGCGTCGTCAATCGCGGACTCGCGCATCTATCAGGGACTGATCATCGCGCCGGTCATCGACGGACGGCTGCAGGCGCTCGACGCCGCAACCGGCACGCCGGTCTGGGAATCGCGCGTCGCGTATCCGCAGGACCACTTCACCATCACGATGGCGCCGCGCATCGCCAAAGGGAAAGTGATCATCGGCGTCAGCGGCGGCGATCGCCCGACGCGCGGGTTCTTCGACGCCTACGACGCGATGACCGGGCGCCGCGCCTGGCGCTTCTATACCGTGCCCGGCGATCCGTCGAAGCCGTTTCGAGAATCGCCGCGCTGAGGAAGGCCGCGGAGACCTGGGACAAGGACTGGTGGACGCGAGGCGGCGGCGGCGCGGTGTGGGACGGGATGGCGTACGACCCCGACGCCGAACTCGTCTACGTCGGCACCGGCAACGCCGAGCCGTGGACGTTCCAGCTGCGCTCGTCGAAGGACAAGGACAACCTCTACGTCGCGTCGATCCTCGCGGTGCACGTCGACACCGGCGAGTTGAAGTGGCACTACCAGGTCGTGCCCGGCGACAACTGGGACTTCGACAGCGTGCAGCACCTGATCCTCGCCGACCTGGCGATCAACGGCCGCACGCGCAAGGTGATCATGCAGGCGAACAAGAACGCGTTCTTCTACGTGATCGATCGGCTGACCGGCCAGTTCATCTCGGCGCAGCCGTTTTCGCAGGTGACGTGGGCGAAGGGGATCGATCAGCGGACCGGGCGGCCGATCGTCAACGACGAGGCGTTCTACGGCACCGACGCGATCCTCATCTCACCCGGCGGCGGCGGCGCGCACAACTGGTCGCCGATGTCCTTCAATCCGATGACCGGCCTCGTCTACATCCCGACGTCGACTAACAACAGCTTTTCCTACGCCGCCGAGCCGACGTTCAATCCGCGCCCGGGCGGATGACCGGCACCGTGCGACCGGCGCCGACGCCCGTGCGTCCGCCGCCGCCGGCGATCGGACCGCCGCCGATCGAGGGCCCGGGCGGACGCGGCGCGCTGGTCGCCTGGGATCCGGTGAAGCAGGAAATGCGCTGGCGTCGTCCTGGAGGCGGCGGCATCGGCGGCGGCACGCTGACGACCGCCGGCAACCTCGTGTTCCAGGTGCTTGGCGACGGCCGGCTGCTGTCGCCTACAGCGCCGACAAGGGCGAGAAGCTTCTCGAGTTGCAGACCGGACTGCGCAGCGGCATGGGTCCGCCGATCACCTATCGCCTCGACGGACGCCAGTACGTCGCGCTGATGGGCGGCGTCGGCGCCACCGGCGGCGACGCCGGACCGGGCAATCAGGCGACGCCGTTCTCGCCGAAGCTGATGACGTTCGTGCTCGACGGCAGGCCGGTCACGGCACCTCCGGAAGTGGTGCGACACGGTGACGGAGCCCCGAAATCCTCCTGCACCTGCGCCCGGCAGGTGCTCGCCGCCGCAGACGGCGACTGAGTCGGCGACGTCTGTTTCTCCGCGTGTGCTGCTGCTCGCGTCGAGAACACGAGGCCCGCGACACGCTCGGGATGCTGCCGGCGCGACGAACTGAACGGCATACCGCCGGGCCTATGGATGACGCCACCAGGACCGCTGGCGCGCGTGGACTCTATTCATCCAGCAGTGTCCCGTGATCCTCGGCGAGCATGCGACCGGTATCGTTACGAGCCGGCCAGGGGGTCGCTCGCGGCGCCTGCACTCGTCTGCGGCAGCGCGGCAGTCCGCTCGTGCTGTTCGCGCGGGCGCGTGGCGAGTCGCGCCCGGCAGCGATCATCTGATCGCCAGCAGCCAGCCTCAGGCGGTCGTCGACGCCGTGCGCGAGATGATAATGCGTCAGCGCGTACAGCAGACGTTAATTCCCAGCGCGTACCTTTTCGGGCTGAACCATAGAAATAGCCGACGTCCTCGCCTTCGCGCTCCCACGAGTCCGAGATGTCGGTGTTGTGCGTCATCAGCACCATCGCCGGCCCTGATCGTCCGAGATGATCTTCGCGCGTGGGACTTCGCTGTCGGAACCGCGCTCCGACGTGCCGCCGCCCGAGCGTCTCCAGAAGCCGATGTTCGGAATCTGCGGAATCTCGGTGACGACGAACTGCGGCGCAGCAGCGGATGTCATCGGCAGGTCGATGATCGGGCGCTCAGCTCGCGGAAGGATTTTCCGGAGCTCGCCTTCCCACTGCTCCCACTGGTCGTGCCCCAGAAATCGTCGGCCCAGATGAAGCCGCCCTTGTCCAGATACGTCCGCAGCGCCTTCACCTCGTCATCGTCGAAGATCGCGCTGCCCGGAGCCGTCAGGATCACGAACGGACATTTGAAGAGGCTGTCAGCCGTCGCACGCACCAGCAGGTGCTTCGGTTCGCCCGACGGATAGAACGCGACGCGCGTCTTCGTCAGCTCCGAGAACCGGATCGACATGTTGATGTCGGCGTTCGGATAGTCGGTCTGCCAGCTGCCGCCGTTGCGATTGCCGTCGTACACCAGCCGGCAGAAGTTGAACCGGCCGTCGAAATCGCCGTCGTTGGCGATTCGCTGCCCACGCACGAGCGCACGCTGAAACTGCGCGGCGCCGGCGATGCCAGCGCCTAACACCAGCACCAGATCGACGAACGAGCGAACCCGAACGATTCGAACGATCCGAACGTTCGAACGTTCAACGATCATCCCTTGAGAAACGCTGTCGAGCTCCGCGAGCACCTGCGGGTGCACGCCTCCTCTTCCTGCAGGTTGTGCCCGCCAGGAGGCCCTTCCCCGTGACCTTCGTCCCGCGTTCGCGCCACACCGCGAGGACGTCGTAGAGCCGGCCCATCGGTCCGCGCGTGCCCCAGAGTGTGAGCAGCGGAGCAGGCGATCTTCTTCTTCAGTCCGCCTCGTCGTGCTTCAGGTCTATCGATGCCGCCGCGCGATAGTCCTCGCACATCGCGTGGATGTTCTCCAGCGTCGACGTCGTGGTAATACTCGGCCTGGACGTCTGCATCTTCTGCCCGGCGCGCCGGTCGGCCGCTGCCTTGAGGTCGTTCTCCGGGCCAGGCGCCGGCTGCAGATAGTTGAACCAGTGCGCATACGCCTGGACGAAGTCGAGCGTCACGTGCGTGTAGAGGTAATAGGTCGGCAGGATGTCGAGCACGGCGAGCTTCGTCACCTTGTCCGGGTGATCGAGCGCCATGCGATGCGCGACGCGGCCGCCGCGATCGTGGCCGACGACCGGGAACTTCTCGAAGCCGAAGTGCTTCATCACCTCGACCTGATCGAGCGCCATCGCGCGCTTCGAGTAGCCGGCGTGATCGGTGTGTCCGGCAATCTTGCCGCTGTCGCCGTAGCCGCGAAGGTCAGGCGCGATCACCGGTGTACTGCTTCGCGAGCTGCGGGCCGATGAATCGCCAGGTGATGTGCGACATCGGCGCGCCGTGCAGCAGGAGCAGCGGCGGGCCCTGTCCACCTTTCACGACGTGAATCGTCGTGCCCGCTGGTCTTGACCTTCGAAACCGTAAAGCCAGGGAGAAAAGTGCTCATCTCGCCCGCCGCCTGCGCCAAGGCTCCGGCGCCCAAGGCCTGCTGACCTGTGGCTGCGGCGGGTTGCGGCTGTCTGCGCAAACACGGTTGCAGTCGAAAAGCTCTGGGCTGACTGCGGTGACGCCTGCCGCAGCCGCCATCTTTTGAAGGAGTTCACGTCGTTGCATGCGCCTCTCTTACGCGAAGGCCACGAAGGAGTCGTGGCCTCGTGGCTCAAGGATTCTAAGGCAAGTGGCGCTGACGTTGCAGAAAGCCGCGGTATGCGAATCACCCCTCGCTGACGCTCGTCGCGGTGATGTTCGGCTCCGGCTGCGCCACCCTCAGTGGACTGCTCGCAGATCGTCCAGCCGCCGCGCTTCGAGCAGGCCGAGGGTCAGCCTGCCGAACTGCGCATTCTCGGCCCGTCACGGACGATGCCCGTCGGCGGCGCGGGTGTGCGCGTCTGGCTGAAGGTGACCAACCCCAATGCCTTCGGATTCACACTGAGCACGCTCAACGCGGCGCTGTCGCTCGAAGGCAACCGCGCCGCGGACGCCGACTTTCCACTCGGACTCCCATTGTCCGCGCGCCAGGAGTCGGTGATTCCGCTCGACTTGTCGATCAGCTTCGCAGACATCCCGGGACTTGCCGGAGCGCTGCGGCGGCTGGCGGTCGGTGGAAGCGTCAGCTACGAGCTGAATGGCACGGTGGGTGTTGAAGCCGGCCGCCTGGGGACGCCGTCATTCGGCCCGATGCTGATGACACGCGGCGAAATGAGGGTTGTCAGATAGTCCTTGGTCCGTGGTGCTTGGTGCTTGGTCCGTCCTTGGTCCTTGGTCCTTGGTCCTTGGAGCAGCTGTCGCGGCGACTCTGCTTCAGGATCCGCGTCGAGTGAGCTTCTCGAGACGCCAACTCCTGAAGAAGAGCCAGCTGCGGCCGCTGGAGCGGCGGCGCTTGCGGCGCAAGGGACGTCAACGTCCGGCCAGGCGCCGGCGGTGGTGACAGCCCGCCGCTTTCGCGCGTGGGTGACGCGAGGCGCCGGACCCGATCGCACCACGCTGCAGGAGCTGACGCTGCGGCCAATTTCCGGTCGGCAGATCGTGGTCCGGACCGAAGCCACGAGCCTCTGCTACTCGAACGTGCCCTTCGTGCTCTCGCTGCAGGCGCCGGCGTCCGCCGCCGCTGGCCGTGCCGGCGGTGGTCCGGGTGGCCCGCCTGCTGGCGGTGCACCAGGGGGCGGGCGCGGCGGCGCGCCGCGCGGCACCATCCAGGGTCACGGGGGCGTGGGAGTCGTCGAAGCCGTCGGACCACAGGTGCGGCGCGTGCAGGTGGGCGACCGCGTCTGCGTCTCGGGCACGCCACAGTGCGGCAGCTGCTATCAATGCCTGCGCGGCCGGGCGGACATGTGCCAGTACCTGTCCGACAACAAACTCGCGGTGATCGCCGAGATGAAGGACGGCACGCCGGTCGTTGCCAATTCGCATATCGGCGGACTCGCAGAGCTCATGGTCACCAACGAAGAGTGGGTGGTGCCCATCTTTACGAAAGCCGCCGCCGCCGATCTCGGCATGGTGTGCAGCTGCGTGGCCGTCGCCGGACTCGGCGCCACGAGTTCGCCGACCCTCGCTCCGTCCAACCAGCATCGACCGCGGCTATCGTCGGCTGCGGACCGCTGGGTCTCAGCGCCGTGATTGGCGCGAAGCTCGCCGGCGCGTCCACGATCATCGCCATCGATCCGATACGCGTACGGCGTGACCTCGCGCTGAAGCTTGGCGCCACACACGCTCTCGACCCGAACGCCGAGGGCAACAATCTGGTGGCCCGCGTGCGTGAGCTGACGCGGTTCCCGACGGACCGATTCCAGTCTGGTGGACGCACCAGCGGCGGCCTGCTTGGCGGCGCCGGCGCGGATTTCGTGATTGAGGCCGTTGGCGCCGACGCCGTGCCGCCGAAGCTGGAAGCCGGCCCCGATCCGACGGGCATCCTGCCCATGCGGCAGGCCTACGAAATGACGGCGCCCGGAGGGCACATCGTCACCACCAGCCTTCCGCGCGGGAACATCACGTTGCCCGGCGTCCTCTTCTCAATCGGCGGTCGCACGCACCACGCCGGGCAGGCGGGCGGGTCGCAGCCGATGCGCGACATTCCGCGCTATGTGGGGATGCTCGATGCGGGGCAGTTCAACGCGCGGGCACTCGCCACGGCCATCGTCCGGCTCGAGGACATGCTGTCGGCGTACGAGCAGGTCGCCTACCGGACGACGGTGACGGCGATATGACGCCGTAGATAACCCTGGACGTCCTCAGCCCTTCGGCGGTGAATTGTCGTTGCCGCCGGTACTGCGCGAAGTAGTTGCTGATTCCGTCGGGATCGAGCAGCCATACGGTTCGCATCTGGCCGGGCGCGGAGAGCGGCCGGTCGATCGTCGCGCCGCGTGACACAGCGACATCGTTCACGCCAGACACGTTCCAGACGATGTACTGCATGCCGCCGGTCTGCGCATCCCTGGCTGCGCCGGACTTGGCCGCCCACACCCGCACCGTGACCGATCCGTGCCGGAAGCCGTACATCGTCGCGCTGAGCGACGGGTTCTGCAGCGGCTCGAGGACGTCCAGACCCATCACGTCACGATAGAAGGCACGGCTGCGATCGGGATCGGCGACGGCAAGGCCGATCTCGAAGCGGGCGAGCGCGTCTGCTGACGCACCGGGCACGATCACGAGCTCGACCCAGTGCCCGGCGGGGTCCTGCACAAGGGCCGCGCGTGTCGCGCCGCGGTGTGCGGTCGAGGGCTGAAATCGGGCGGCACGAGGCCGCGGTCTACGAACCGTTTCGTCAGCGCCGCGTCATCGGCATAGAAGAACGTCAGCAATCGCATGCCGGCGATGTCCCCGGCGGGTGCGGCATTGGGCGCCGCCATGTCGGTGGGAAAGAGCTTCACCTCCGACGCACCGACCGGATACCGGATCATCTGGCCACCGCCCGGCGCCGTGGACGGCAGAGCCGTCAGCCCCAGCACGCGCGCATAGAAGTCTTCGACCTGCGCTCTGCGTTCCGCGGGGAAGCGCCGGAAGACGTTGATCTCGCCGACCTCCGATCGTGCCATTCCCGCCTGCCAGAGATACCGGCCGGACGCCTGCTGGGGTGAAGACGATGCTGGACGCGCCGCACGTCACGGCGAGCGCAACTACTGCAAGTGTGGATTTCATGATTTGCTCCGCGCGCGGCTCTCTCTTAAGTAGTGCGGGCTGTGGTGCAGGCCGTGCGGCGTCGTCACACGGTGCCTCGCCTTCTCCCGGGAGAAGTTGGCCTTCGCTTCGCGCAGGTGCGCATCTCCGCGTCCGTGCACGCGCGCATGGTGATCTCCTCGCGCGGCACGAAGAACACCTGGCCGATCGGCAGGTTGTGCGCGCCGGCAATACCTTCGCCCGGCTGCAGCACGTAGCGGAACTCGGAATCGTGCGGGTACCAGTCGGTCTCGACGCGCACGACCAGCATCGGCGCCATCGGGCGCTCGATGTTGTTGAACACCGGCGTGTAGACCGTGTCCCACCCTCGGGCGTCTGAAAGTTCGTGTTGCCGCGCAGCGTGATGGCGCCCTGCGGCGTTCCGAGGTCCTCGGGGACGACGAACGCCCGCGCATGAACTGCTTGGCCTCCTCCGCCGAGCGGCGGATCCGGAACGTGAATGCGACCTCCTCCTTGATCATCGCCGATGCTGCCAAGCGGCAGCGTCATCGTCAGCGGAATAGACGGCTGCCATCGCCCGGCCGCGGCATCTGCAGAAAGTAGGTGAACTGGTACTGCCCCTCGCCCTGGAATTCGACGTGGAACGACTCGTGCGGCTCGAGCGCCGGAAAGACCATGAAGCCAAGCGCGCTGCCGGCCTCGAGGACCGGGCAGTGGCGGGCGTGCTGCGGCAGCAGCGGCCGCTGGTTTTCGCGCCGCGGCCGCCATGCCGACGCCGGGCGGGCCAGTTGGGAAAAGTGCGACTTCCATTCGAGGATACTTATGGCGGGTGCGCTTCGCGTAGCTGCGGCCACAGCGGAACCCGCCCCACATCCGGTATAATCCGCCGTTCAAGGGGGTATGGTCACGCGTGACGCGAACCGTCTGTCCGCGCGTTTGTTGCTCGCGCTCGCGGCCGTGCTCGCCAGCGCGCCCGTCTTGACGCAGCCGGCGCGTCCTGCTACGCCGCCCGACATCGCCGGCGAGTGGCGCCTCGAGAACAACGAAGAGGACACCACGGCGCAGCCGCCGCTCGGCGACTATCTCGGCATCCCGTTCAACGAGGCCGGGCGCCTGCGCTCCGACACGACGGCCGAATCCATCTGGGGCACGCCCGAATACCAGTGCCGGCCGCACTCGGCGCCGCACCAGTGGCGCGGCCTCGGCGGCGCGCGCATCCTCAAGGAGCAGGATCCGCTCACGCGCGAGGTCAAGGTCTACCACATCCAGTTCATGCGCTCGCTCGATCGCCCGAGTCTTCATGGACGGCCGGCCGCGTCCGCCGGCGTGGGCGCCGCACAGCTGGACCGGGTTCTCGACCGGCGAGTGGGTCGGCAACACGCTGAAGATCACGGCGACGCACTTCAAGGACGGCTACCTGAAGCGCGGCGGTCCGCAGGCGAGCGACCTGTACACGATGACGGAGTTCATCACCCGTCACGGCGAGATGCTCACCATCGTCAGCGTCACCGACGATCCGGTCTATCAGGACGAGCCGTACGTGCAGTCGACGACCTATCAGATTGATCCGACCGCGACGGCGGCGATGGAAACGTGCAACGGGTCGTCGTTCGCGGAGAACGGCGGCACCAACCGTCACCGGGTGCCGCACTTCCTGCCCGGACAGAACGCGCGCGCGCGCCGAGTGGCTGAAGGAGGTCAGCTGGATTCCTGAAGCGGCCGCGCTCGGCGGCGTGAAGACCACGTATCCCGAGTACCGCGCCACGCTGAACGGGTCCATGCCCGAGAGCAAGCTGACCGTGCCGGCATCGAAGAGCGCGATCGACTCGACAAGCGCATCGCCGCGCAGGCCCGCGCGACGGCGAGGTCCACGTGCTGCCGGTGCAGGGCAACGTCTACATGCTGGTCGTCGACGGGAACAACGTCGCCGTCGTCGGTCGGGCCGGACGGCGTGCTGATGGTCAACACCGGCCCGGCGCACATGACCGAGAAGCTGCAGGCGGCGCTCAACCAGCTGGCGACGATGACGCAGGCGCAGCGCGACGACGAACACCTGCGCCGGCGCCAATTGTCCGGGAGCGTGGGGCTGGGCCAGCCCGTACATGAACGCCGTCATCAGCTCGCCGGCTCCGGCGCGCCGCTGCGCTACATCGTCAACACCAGCGCCGCGGCGGAGAACATCGGCGGCAACGAGAAGCTGGCGA
Organism: uncultured Acidobacteriota bacterium; assembly: GCA_963793705.1. Taxonomy (GTDB): domain Bacteria; phylum Acidobacteriota; class Vicinamibacteria; order Vicinamibacterales; family UBA2999; genus Gp6-AA40. The sequence continues at coordinate 133,763 of CAWCBC010000010.1, forward strand.
CCTCCGGATTCTTCCCGCGCGTGCAGGGCTTCGGCGCCGCGGTCGACGAGCGTCGGACGCGGCGCGTCGATCGTCGCGCACGAGAACGTGCTCAACCGGATGTCGGCACCCGCCGGCAAGCAGCCGGCCGCACCGGCCGTCGCGCAGCCGACCGACACGTACTTCGACGAGCTGCACAAGCTGCCGGAGTACGTCAACGGCGAGGCGGTCATCGTCTACCACGCCCCCGCGGCCACGACCGACGGCGACAGCCTCGTGTTCTTCCGCCACTCCGAAGTGATCAGCGCCGGCAACCTCTACTCCACCGTCAGCTACCCGGTGATCGAGGTCGACAAGGGCGGCAGCATCCAGGGCGTGCTGAGCGGGCTCAACAAGATCCTCGACCTGGCGGTGGCCGAATATCGCGCGCAGGGCGGCACGTGGATCATTCCGGGCCGCGGCCGGCTGTCGGACACGGCTGACGTGGCGTCGTACCGCAACATGATTCACATCATTCGCGACCGCGTGCAGGACATGATCAAGAAGGGCATGACGCTGGAGCAGGTGAAGGCGGCGCGGCCGACGCTCGACTTCGACGGCGGTACGGATCAACGACAGGCGCCTGGACGACCGACATGTTCGTCGAGGCGGTCTATCGCAGCCTTCGAAGAGTCGTAGAGAAAGTGATATGCGAAACGTAATTCTTCTTCTCGGCGGGTTCCTGGTCGCGGCCGGCGTCGGCGTCGGGCGCACCATTCGTACGGCGCCACGTACGACAGCAAGAAAGAGATCAAGCTCGAAGGCAAGCTCGTGCAGTTCGTCTACCGCAACCCGCACTCGTTCGTCCACATGAGGCGCCGGACGACAGCGGCGCCAAGCAGCGGTGGGCGGTCGAGTGGAGCGGCACGGCGCAGCTCGCCAACAGCGGCGTCACGCGCGAGTCGCTGAAGGTCGGCGACAGTCGTCGTCACCGCGCGGCCGTCGCGGGTGCCCGGCGAGTACCGCGCGCTGATGGTCAGACTGGTGCGGCCGATCGACGGCTTCACGTGGGGCTCGCGTGGCGGTGAGGTTGTTGACTGAGACGCCACTGGACGGAAACCACGAAGAGGCGAAGGTCGAATTGACGGAGATACTCATTCCTTCTGCTACCTTCGTGGCCTTCGTGGTTACGTCGTGTGCTGTACTGCTGCTCGTCGCGACACCGGCGTACGCCCAGCGCGCGGGCGGCGCGGGCGGCGGCGGGCCGGCGGCAAGTCCGCGCGAGCGAGCGGCGCTCGATCTCACCGGCTACTGGGTCTCGGTCATCACCGAGGACTGGAAGTACCGGATGGTCACGCCGAAGAGCGGCGTGTTCGACTCGCTCCCGCTGAACGCGAGGGCCGGAAGGTCGGCACGAGCTGGGATCCGGCGAAAGACGAGGCCGCCGGCGAGCCGTGCAGGGCCTACACGGCGGCCAACGTGATGCGGCTGCCCGGCCGCATGCACATCACCTGGCGCGACGCCGAACACGCTGCAGATCGACACCGATGCCGGCACGCAGACGCGGCTGCTGCATTTCGGCGCCGCGGCGGCGGCGACGCCGCGCCAGCTGGCAGGGACAGTCGGTCGCGCAATGGGAGTACGCGCCGGCGGCGGCCGCGGCGGCGCCCCGCGCCTGGGCAACCTGAAAGTCGTCACCACGAACCTCCGCGCCGGCTACGTGCGCAAGAACGGCGCGCCGCACAGCGACAAGGCCGTCGTCACCGAATACTTCGACCTCAACACCGTTCCCAACGGCGACACGTGGCTGACCATGACGACGAAGGTCGAGGATCCGGTCTACTTCACCCGCCCGTACATCACGACGACCGACTTCAAGAAGCTGCCGAGCGCCGCCGGCTGGAATCCCGACGCCCTGCTTCGGTATCGAAGTCGATAGTTCGAGGACCGTTCGGCTCAACTACGACTACCGATCGATACGCTTCGAACTACGTTCGACTACACTTGCCGACTACCAACTACCAACTATTAACTATCCCAACATAGAATCCCAATGGCATTGTGGCCGTTTGGCTCTAAAGAGAAGGCAACCCTCACACCGGAACAGCGCACGGCGCTGACCTCCGTCGTCAGGAAATCCAAGTTCGAGATCATCCCGCTGAAGGGGATCCAGGAAAAATCGGAGGCGCTGCCCGCGGGTGCGACCGTCACCGTGACCGCCTCACCGGCCAAAGGGATGGACGCGACGATCGAGCTGGCCGAGTGGCTGACGCGCACCGGCCGCAACTACGACGTCATCCCGCACCTGTCGTCCAAGCTGGTTCGCGACCGCGCCCATCTCGGCGAGCTGCTGACGCGCATCCGCGCCGCGGGAATGAAGAAGGTGTTCGTCGTCGGCGGCGACGGCGACGCGATCGGCACGTTCAAGGACGGCGTCGACCTCGTGCGCGCCGTCGCTGAGTCCGGGCAGCCGCTGGACGAGATCGGCGTCCCTGCCTATCCCGAAGGGCACTCCGCCATCCCGAACGATGCGCTGATGCGGGCGTTGAAAGACAAACAGCCGCACGCGCAGACGATGGCGACGCAGATGGCGTTCAATCCGAACGAGGTCGGCGAGTGGATTCTGAAGGTGCGCGGCGAAGGCGTCGACGCTGCCGCTCTATCTGGGCGTTCCGGGCGTCGTCGAACTGACAAAGCTGATGCGCATCGCGACGCAGATCGGCGTCGCGGACTCGGCGCGCTATCTGTCGAAGAACACCGGCCTGCTCGGCCACATCGCGTCGGCCGGGTCGTTCGGACCGGACGCGTTCCTCCGGTCGCTCGCGCCGGTCATCGAGGATCCCGCCAACAAGGTTCACGGCCTCCACGTGTTCACGTTCAATTCCATCGACACGACCGCCGCCTGGCAGAAGCGGATGCTCGAAGAGCTCGCGGGGTAGAGAGTCTCGTTCGGTGAGCGAGCCCATCAGATTGGCCGAGGCGGTGGCCTCACCGGGCGAGCCTTATCGCGAGCTGACACTGCGAGCGATCCGTGATCAGCGAAGACACTAAATCAGACCCGCAGGGCGGTAACGACGGCGCCGCATCTATCGCCACTGACGTTCGATATACCCGGTTACCGACACGATTTGAAGGCTGTCGTACGATCATTCAAGGCGACGACGTGCTTCGTCAGTCCGTGCCGCGAGGCGCTCACCGGATTTGATCCACGTCGCGAACACGTGGAGCCGCCAGCAGGCTTGCCCGGCGATGGGCTTCACAGCGTCAGCGCGCGGAGCCGTACGCTTCGAGCGTTCCGACTAGAACGATCCGAACGATCCGAACGATCTAGGGCAGCGCGAAACGTTCAGCGTCCCCGCGGCGGCCTGCACGACGTACTGCTTGCCGCTGCGCCCCTGATACGTCATCGGCGTGGCGCTGCCAGTGGCGTTCAGTTTTGTGACGAACAGCTCCTTACCCGTCTTCGAGTCGATGGCGCGGAACCGCGCGTCAGCGGTCGTGCCGATGAACACGAGCCCGCCGGCAGTGACCATCGGTCCCGCGGATCCGCCGCGCCCGGTGTTCTGTTTCTCCGGCGGCAAGCCGTCGGTGACACCCAAGCGTGATCTGCCACGCGAAGTCGCCGGTGGCGGCGTTCACGGCGGTGAGGCGTCCCCACGGTGGACGCTGACAGGGACCCTGCGGCAGACCCGGTCCCATCGACGCGGAGAACCCTGAGTACGGACCAGGTCCGGTGATGCTGCCGCGGTCGTACGGCTGCGGCGAGCCGCTGCCCACTGCCGTAGTTGCCGCCGGGACGCTTCTTCTCCACCCATCCCGTGAGCGCCGCATCCTGCGTGAACGCGTAGATGTAGCCGAGCGCGGGATCGCCGGCCGGCCCTCCCCAGTTCGTGCCGCCATTGCCCGGGAACTGGGTGGTGGTCTTCGCCGGAGCGCCCTCCGCCTGATAGTGGAACGGCGTGAACGGCCCCGCGTTGTAGAAGCCGCCGGCTTTCTCCCAGAGCGCGAGGCAGTTTTTCTCGTGTTCGGGCGTCGTGTCGGCGGCCGTCACGAGATCCTCTTTCTTGAAATCGACGCGGGCGAGCGCCGCCGGCTTCACGGGGAACGGCTGCGTCGGCGAGTACCACTCATCCGGCACGTCGCCCTTCGGTACAGGACGCTCCTCGACGCCGAACACCGGTGCGCCGTTGGTCCGGTCGAGCACGAACATCCACGCCGTCTTGCTGATCAGCCCGAGTGCCGGCACGCGCTGCCCGTTTCGCGTGACATCGATCAGCGTGGGTGGCGACGGCTGATCGGAGTCCCACAGATCGTGATGGACGCTCTGGAAGTGCCAGAGATACTTCCCGGTGTTCACGTCCACGGCAACAACGGAGTTGCCGTACAGGTTGGCGCCCGGCCGATCGCCTCCCCAGTAATTCCCTGCGGGGCTGCCGAACACGGTGTAGAGAATCTCGCGCTGCTCGTCGAGCGTGAAGTACCAGCCCCAGTGATTGACGCCCTGGCGATTCTTCCACCCCTCGTCCAGCCAGCTCTTGGCGTGATTGGGATCGCCCGGCTGCGCCACCGACGCGAAGTTCCAGAGCTTCGCGCCCGTACGCGCATCAAAGGCTTTCGTGTCGCCGGGCGACGGCCCCTGCGTGACCTCGCCGTTGTTGGAGCCGACGACGACGATGTTCTTGTAGACCAGCGGCACGCCGCCCCAGGCGACACCCATGTCGATGGAGCCGCCGGTGCCGAACGCCGTGTCGAGCTCGCCGCTGCGCGGCCTTGAGCGCGACGAGCCGCCGGCCGACGGTCATCAGGATGCGCGGCGCAATCGTTCCGTCGCCGGGCCAGTACGCGAGACCGCGGCTGGATGGTGCACCGCCGGGTCCTGCGGCCGTTGGCAACACTTCGCCTCGACCACCGCCGCCTCCCCGTCCGCCTGGCGCGCCCGCGGCGAGACCACCGCCCGCCGGTCCAGCCCCGCGCGCGGCCGGCGCACCACCTGCGGCTGGTGGTGGCGTTGGCTCGCCGTCCTGCGGCGCAAGTTCGGCAGCTGCGGCCGCACCGCGTCCGCCTCGTCCGAGCCACCGCGCTCCCCGTCCGCCTGGTGCCGGGGCCGCGCCGTACCGCCAGATCAACGATCCCGTGTCGGCGTCGAGCGCGACGACGCCCGTTGGCGTAGACGCGTACATCACCCCGCCGATGACGATCGGCGTCTGCTGCGTGCCGACGCCCTGGAACGTCCACGCCTGCGCGAGCCGCGAGACGTTGGCCGTGTTGATCTGCGTGAGCTTCGAGAACTTCGTCCCCGCGAAGTCGCCGGCAAAGCGCGGCCAGTCGGCGTCGGTGAACGGCGTGACGCCGTTCTGCCGGGCGATGAGGTGAGCGCCGACGGCCATCAGCACGATGGCCAGAATGACTGGGAGAAACGGGCGTCGCATGCGCGAAGGTTACAACACAACCTGGTCGCGTCGTCAGCGCACTTCTGTCACGCGATAGAAGTCGCCGGTCCGCTCGAGCAGGATGCCCGCCGAGCCGTCGGGAAACGTGAAGAAGCGCGGGTCTGGCCGCTCGTTTCCCGCAAGGCTCTTCAGCGTCACCGGCCGGTCGTCGCCGTCGACGACGCGTCACGCGGAACACATCCTGTCTCTTCGTCGCCGGCGGCCCGGTCGTCGCCAGCAATTGCCCACTGACGAGATCGCCGAACAGGAACGTGATCCGGGCAAACGAGATGGTCACTGTGGACCGGGCCGGAGACGGCGATCGGCTCATTGCGCTCGCGTCCGAACTCCGCCACGGGCTCGACAAAGCCCGCCTCGCCGGACGGAATCCGCGCGCTCGAGTTACCCACCGTGTCGATCTCGAACGTCCCCTCACGAGCCTTTTTATCAGCCGGGTTCCGTCCCCAGCCGAAGTTGAGCGGGGGCCTGGCCGTCAGCAGGTCGCTCTGCCGCACTGCGTTCAGCTCCTCCGATATCCACCCGCCAGGCTCGCCGAACGTCACCCACGGTTCACCGGCGATGGTGTAGACCGCGAGTCGCTGCGCCCCGCGCACGCCCAGGGCGACGACCGCCGTGGAGCCGTCGGCGGGATTGATGCGGATGATCTTGGCGAGATGGACGGCGGGATTCTGGCCGTGATCGCGCCCGTCCTCGTAGGAGTCGCCGTTGTCGCCCACCGAGAACAGCACCGAGCCGTCGTCGAGAACGGCCAATCCGCCGGCGAGATGGCCCTCGCTGCGCGCCTGCATGGCCGTCACGGGCCTGGGCGCGGACAGCGTCGTCCCGTCGAACTGATACTCGTAGAGGAGATACCAGCTATCCGGCTCTCTCGGTGACATTCGACGCGGCAGGTCGCGCGGCATCGTCGCGGAAAGGAACATCACGTAGACCTTCGATCCCGATTTGTCCGCCGCGACGTTCATCAGCGGCTCCGGGGCGATCGGTTTCACACCAGCTGGAACGGTTTTGATCGTGATCAGCGGCGTCGCGGCACTCCCGTCCCAGCGATAGAGAACGCCGCCTTGATCGATCAAGAGGAGCTGGCTTCCCGCAACGGCGGGCGAGGTGGGGTTTGTCGTGGTCGGTATCCGGCCCACACGCTCGAGTCGAACCCGGAGGGTTGACTCTTTCGGGACGGCCGGCGTGAGACCGGGTTTCTGCGGCGGCGACTGACCGGACAGCACGCAGCTGAGCACGGCCAGCCAGCCGACAGTGAGCGTCCTGCGCATGCAGGAGAGTTTACGCCGCGTGTGACGGTGAGCGTTGTGCGAGCGGGCTCGCAGGCTCAGGCGACGAGACGAACAACCGGCGACAGGGTTTTGCCAGGAGACGCGCCATCCGGCTCGCCCGCTGGTGGCGTGCACTGTCGGTGGCGATGCCGGTGTTCGCGTACATCTGCCGGTACAGCTTCGAGATCAGCACAAAGGCGAGCTTCGCTTTGAGCGACTTCACGCAGTCCGCCCGCTTCCAGATATTCGACAGGCTGTAGAACGAGTCCCACGCGGACTGTGTTCCGCTCCGAATCTCGTTCCGGCGACATCGTTGGATGCGGCGTATAGACCTTCGGTCGGCGGCTGGCGGGCAGCAGCCAATGCCGCGTCAGCGGCACGTCGTCGATCATCGGCGGCGCGGCCAGGCCCTTTTCCCACTTTTCGAAATCGACCGTCCCGGGCAGCGGCGTCATCAGCACGAACTGCGCAAACGACACGTCGGCCGCCTGCGCCAGCGTCGCCGTCGCGTCGAAGGTGTCTGACCTGTCCGTCGGCAGCCCGAAGATGAACGACGCCAGCACGTGGACGCCATGCTCGCGGAACACTTTCAACCGCTCGACCAGCGCGTCGCCAGCGAGATTGAAGTCCTTGTAGATGCTCTTGAGCCCCTCGGCCGTGACCGATTCCACGCCCACCAGCGCCCCGCGGATGTGCGCCTTGCGCATGGCGTCGAGGTACTCGGGGTCCTCGGCCGCCTCCATGGTGATCTGCGTGAAGAACGTCATGTCGTTCGGCAGTTCGGCAAGCCGCTCCATCAGCTCGAACCGCTCCCGCCTGACCGCCTCGAGGTTCTTCAGCCCGCCCTTGTCCAGACGGCGGGCGGCCATCGCCAGATCCGCCTTCGACACCGGATAGAAGTTGTCGTCCGCCAGCACGATGAATTTGAATCCGAGGCCTCGCAGCTCGCGGATCTCCTCGACGAGATCGTCGACGCCGCGCATGCGCGCCTGCTGGCCGTCGGTGCGCCACACGGAGCAGAACGAGCAGTGCTTCGGACAGCCGCGGACGGTCTGGACCGACGCAAACATGTAGCTGTCCTTCGGCAGCAGGTCCCAGCGGCCGCCGCAGAACGACCGCCCGTCGATCCGGCCTCCGTCGTACACCGGCTGATGGCGCCCGGCGGCGAGGTCGTTAATCACCTGCGACCAGACGAGATCACCGTCGCCCTTGACGACGGCGGTGGCCTGCCCGACATCCTTTGCTTCCTCCGGGTACAACGTGGCGTGGATCCCGCCATAGACGACGTACGCGCCACGCTCGCGGACCTGCCGGCCGAGCTCGTATCCTCGGTGCGCGTTACCTGTGTGGATGCCGATGCCGACGACGTCGCCCGGCGTGACGGTCTCGAGATCGAACGGGTTAAGGGTCTCGTCGGTCAGAAGCGGAACGCCGTAGGTGTCGGGCGTCGCCTGGGCGAGCACGTACAGCCATCGCGGCGTGATCACTGCCACGCCAAAGGACGTGTCGCTCGGGTTGACGAGATGAACTCTCATTTCGCCGTCGCCCGCGCTGCCCGCTTGCGCTTGGCCACCTTGATCGGCGCCGGGACTGCAGACGACTTCAAGACAACCCGCGGTGACGAAAACATGCGTACGCCATGCGCGTCGAAGTCGACGATTGTGTGAAATTCGTCGGCGCGTGTCACCGTGCCGTCGCCGTATTCCACGTGCGCCACTCGCGCACCAGGTGCATACAGTTCCATCGTTCTCCCGTTTCTTCTGGCCATTCGGCCACGGTTGTCTATGTCGGCAACAGGGTCTCAGGCGGAGGGTGCCTTCGATGAGGGACCCATGCCGGGTGGCTCAGGAAAGGTTAAGAAGGGTACCACTTTTTGACGTCCTGAATCCATCGGGCGAGGGCCGTTGGATCTCAGCTGTAGAGGGTCAGACGCACGGAGTGTCAGCGATGCGCGCAGGCCGCCGAGAGGCGATTCGCCAAGGGAAATCGAGCCATCGTAGAGTTCGGCGAGATCACGGACGATGGCGAGGCCGAGCCCGGAACCCGCGGCTTTCTGGTCTGCCCGGACACCACGCAGCAGCACGGTTTCCCTCATGTCCGCCGCGAGTCCAGGTCCATCGTCGTCCACGGTGATGACCACCTGATCGCGCTTATCTCGACCGCTGCTGCTCGACTGCGATTGCCTGCATGCGCTCTTCGGCGCGGGCCGCCGACAGGATGTTGCGCAGTCCGTAGTTGCCCTCGTGGCAGGCGTACTCGAACGGCGGCTGCGACTCGTCGTGCGTCAGGTTCATGGCGAACGTCCATGGCTTCGCCCAGGTGTGGGCATCATCGAACGTGATTGCCCATTCGAGCGTGTCCGGGCCGATCGGCGTGAAGCGTTCGATGATGCGCAGCTGGTCGCTCGATCCGCGATACGGCACCTTGTCGTTGAAGTTGGTGGTCTCGACGACGAGCGTGTTGCCGTCCCAGCGGCCGCGCGCATCGCCGACATACTGGCGGATCTTCGAGGAGATGTGCGGCCGGTTGTCCACCGGGATGACGCGTGTGTCGTGCACCATCTCGTAGGTGATCGTGACGAAGCCGGGTCCCTGCTGAATCTGGTACGAGTTGCCGTAAATGGCCGGCATCATCGAACCGGGGACGCCGCGGGTAATGCAGCGGTCGTACAGGCTGCGGTCTTCCCATGAGTCCGCAGGACCTCTGCCCTTGCGCGCCGCCGCCCGATCGGCTGCCCGCTTTCTCCCTTCGTCCGTGACCGGCGGCACCTTGCCATCCGGCGGATCCGAGACGAGCCAGGCACGGCTGTTGGCCGCGAAGTAGTTCTCGAACCAGTGCATCGGGCTCGTCGCGCCCGGAAACTCGCTCAGTCCAGGGGCGCGCTCGATAGTCTGCTGCTGACGCTGCTTCGTCAGCTTCTCGAGCTCGGCCCTGGAGAAATCCTCGAGACGGCGGCCGGCGAACTCCTCGGGGCGCTCGAACGGAATGCCGCTCTCGTCGCTGTTGTTATAGGCGCCGGCGATATCCGGGTCGCCCCACGGCGTCCGCGGCGGCTGGTAGGTGCCGCGCGGCGGGATCGGCGCCGGCCGCTTTCGCGACGGTACTTCCTCCGCCTTGATCGGATCGGCTCTCCTGACGGTGCCCGCTGACACGCCGCCCTGGGCGGACACGGCATGCTGGCGCACACCGATGGCCACCGCGGTGAGCAGCGCAAGCCCGATGATCGATCGAGTATTCATGACCAGCCCCTTCGTCGCTATGGCGTCACACATGGAGGCGCCGATATTGTACCGGGTATGACGGCTTCTGTTCGCGGCAGCCATGTTCGTCAACGCGCTGCTGCTGTTCCTCGTCCAGCCGATGTTCGCCAAGCTCCTGCTGCCGCTCTTCGGCGGCTCGCCCGCGGTCTGGACGACGTGCATGCTGTTCTTCCAGTCGGCGCTGCTGGCCGGGTACGCCTACAGCCACTGGGTGGTCAAGCTGCGGACGTCGTGGCAACAGGCCGCGGTGCATCTCGTGGTGATGGCGCTGCCGCTGCTGACGCTGCCCATCGCCGTCGCGACGAGCGTGTCGGCGGCGGGACAGCCGATCGCCTCGGTGCTGTGGCTGTCGGCGATCTCCGTCGGTGCGCCATTCTTCGCACTCGCCACCAGCGCCCCGCTGCTGCAGCGATGGTTCGCCTCGTCTCACGATCGCGCGCCGGTTGATCCCTATTTCCTGTACGCGGCCAGCAACGTCGGCAGCTTTGCCTCGCTCGTGCTGTACCCGACGGTGATCGAGCCGTCGCTGGCGCTCTCCACACAGACGCGGATCTGGAGCATTGGATACACCGCGGCCGTCGTGTTGACCATCATCTGTGCGGTCGTGATGTGGCGCCGCGTCAGCGTGGTTGCCGCCGAATCGCCAGCGGCCGTGGAGGGGGGCTGATGCGGTCACGTGGAGCCGCCGAGTCCGCTGGATCGCGCTTGCGTTCGTGCCGTCGAGCCTGATGCTGGCCGTCACGGCGTACCTGTCGACGGATGTCGCGGCCGTTCCTCTGCTGTGGGTGATTCCGCTCGCGTTGTATCTGATCACGTTCGTCGTGACCTTCAGCACGTACTCGACACGCGGTCGTCGCGCTGTGCAATCGCTTCTTCCCGGTGGTGCTGCTCTACCTGACCTGGGTGCTCGTCAGCGAGGCGCGACTGCCGCTGGCGGCGATGGCGGCGATGCATCTCGTCGCGTTCTTCGTGATCGCCATCGTGTGCCACGGTGCCCTGGCGGCGGACCGCCCTGCCGCCACACACCTGACCGATTTTTACCTGTCGCTCGCCATTGGCGGCGCGCTCGGCGGCGTGTTCAATTCGCTGCTGGCGCCGGTGCTCTTCACGAGCGTGATCGAATACCCGATCGCGCTCGCGTGCGGGATCCTGCTGCTGACGTTCACCTCCGGCACACAGCCGCTGCTGAGCCGAACACGGTGGTGGGTGGAGCCGGCGGCGGCGGCGGTGTTGACGATCGTCGCGCTGAAATGGCCCGGCACGGGATCAGGGTCGCGCTGATTGTGTGGGGCCTGCTGCTCGCAGCCGTGATCGTGTGCTTGAGCATCTCGCGCGAGCGCCGCCGGCTCGGCGTCTCTGTCCTGCTGATGCTCGGCCTCTACGTGGTGATCGGCGGCCGCGGTTTCGTCGACGTCGCCTACGCGTCGCGCACGTTCTTCGGCACGTATCGGGTCATGTCCGATCGGCAGCATCGATCGTTCACGCTCTTCCACGGCACGACCATCCACGGACGCCAGGACATCGGATCGCGCGAGCCGTTGACGTACTACCACCGGGAGAGTCCGATCGCGCAGGTGTTCGCCACGCGTCCGGCAGGGGCGGTCAGGTCAGTGGGCGCCGTTGGGCTCGGCACTGGAACGCTGGCGGCATACGCGCAGCCGGACCAGCGGTGGATCTTCTACGAGATCGACCCCGAGGTCGAACGCATCGCCCGCGACGCGCGGTACTTCACCCATCTCGCCGGCTGCGCTCCGCGGTGCGACGTGGTCATCGGCGACGCGCGGCTGTCGCTGAAGCAGCGTTCCGACATGCATGACGTGATCGTCCTGGATGCATTCAGCTCCGATTCGATCCCCATCCATCTGCTCACGCGCGAAGCCGTTGAACTCTATCTCTCGCGCCTCACGATGGACGGCATCCTTGCCATCCATATTTCCAACAACCATCTCAACCTTCGTCCCGTCGTCGCCGGCGTCATGCGCGACCTGGGGCTGACCGGTCGCGTCCGGTTGCAGAACAGCACCCAGAACATCGACGCCGGACGGTATGGCTCGCACTGGGCGGTCCTCGCCCGATCTGAGGCGGCCCTCGGCGCGCTTGCCACCGACACGCGATGGGATCACCTCGAGCCGCGCAAGGAACGCGCGTGGACAGACGACTTCTCCAACATCTGGAGCGTCATCCAGTGGAGGAAGTAAGGAATGTGGCGCAGCGGCTCGACGTCCTTTACATGGATGGCCCGGCCGTGCGTATACTGCAGCCGTTCGAGTCGTGTCGTGTGACCCGGGAGGGCGTATGCGTATCAGCAGCGTACGGACGGCGATCGGAGTCGGTATGTTGGTGTGTGCTGCCGTGTCCGCGTCAGCACAGCCGATGGAGAACGTGAACTACTTTCCCGATTCGATCGCGGAAAAGGACGACCACGTCGTCCGGCTGAACGGCGGATCGAGTTGGCTGCTGGCTGAGCGAACCATTGCGGTCGCTCCCGCTGACGTGATGGTCGGTGAGCGCGACGTCATGGTGGAGGGAAAACGCGTGCGCGCCGCCTGGCTGTACGTTGGTGGCGAAGAGATTCCCGCTCAGCACGTCGAAGGCGTGTATCCGACGAACGCGGCATTCCTGACTCGCGTCGTCGCCGCTGAGGAGCAGGGCACGAAGCTCCGTCTCGAGGATGGCACCGAGTTGTTGGTACCCGGATACAACCGCTTCATCCTCAGCAGGTGGACGCCGCCGTACAAAGTGCTGCTGACCAACAATCGCCTCTCGCTCTTCAACCTCAAGGATGGGACGACGGGCGGCGGTGCAGCCCGCAAAGTGACAGTCAGTGTCCGGCTTCAGCCGGACCCGGCAAAACATCGGTGGGCAAAACGCTCACCGGCATCACGGCAGTGATATCGGCAATGCTGAAGACAGATCACCAGGTCGAACGCGTTCACGCGTCAGGGGGGATGGGCAGCGCGCGCGGTCCATCCTGGCAGACCGGACACCGCCGGATATCGGCGTCAAAGCCATAGTCCGCGTACTGATGCCCGCACACGGTGCAGCGCAGCACGTAGATCCGCTGTCCTTCGGGTCCGCCGACATCGGTCTTGCGCACGATCTCCTGCCCGTCGGGATTGCGGTAGCCGATGCGCGTGGTGTGTTCCCACGACGTCGGCTTCGACGTCATGACCCCGAACTTGCGCCGCGCGGTCTCCAGCTGATCGTCGATCTCGCGCGACGAGAGACCTCGGCGGAGCAGCGCCTCGCGCACACCGGCCTCGCTCAAGGGCGGCTGCTGGAGCAGCTGACCGAAGTGAGCGATCCACTGCTCCCGCGACGCCGGCTGGCCGGGCGCCAGCGTCGGAAACAGCTCGTTTCGACCGATCATGACGAACTGCTCCGGCTCGCGTCCGGGCAGCTTGAGCAGGACGACGTCGGGAAGCGGGGCGCTCACGAGCCGTCCAGCATGCGTTGCAACGAACACGAGGTCGAGCCAGCGGCCGAACTTGAATCCGACCTGACGCAGGTGGGCCGCGCGGACGAATCCGAGCCGCTCATGAAATCGCAGCGACGCCTCATTGTCGGCGTCCACGCCGCCAATCATCACGTGCTTGCCCTGCTCCGTCGCGCGCTGGATGAGCGCGTGCATCAGCGTCGTGCCGACGCCGCGGCCCCGCTGGTCGGCGCGGATGTGTACCGTGTGCTCGACGCTGAACCGGTAGCCCGGCCACGTGCGGAAGTCGCCGTACGAGGCAAATCCGAGGATGCCTGAATCGTCGGCCGCGACGAGTACGGGATACGCCTGCGCCTGACGCGCGTTGAACCACTGCAGTCGATCGTCGAGTGTGGCGGGGTCTTCGCGGTAGACGGCGGTCGATGTGGCGATGACGTCGTTGTAGATCGACAGGATCCCCGGCACATCATCCGGGGATGCGTCTGTCGGATGGTGACGCTACTGTGCCGCCATAGAACGATGGTAATCGCATGTCACGCATCGTTCGGAATCCGGGCTGCGCCGCGATCACCGCGGGAATCGAATTGACCGCCATCGACGCGGTCGCGATGTCGCCGTGCACGCCGCCGTCGATGCGCGAGTGAATCCGCGGCGATCCCTCGATCAGCACCGATTCATACGACTCGGGCGCGCCGAGGTACGCCTCGAGCCGGAGCCGGATTCGCGGCTCGCCGTTGACGTAGCCGGTTCCACGCTGAATGAGCCCGCAGACCTGGCCGGCGCTGACCGACAGCAGGTCGCTGGCGACGTCCGCATCGGCCATCTTCGGCTCGATGTCGTCGGTGACCCGATCCAGCTTCCAGCCCATGGCGTCGGCGATCATCTGAATCGACTCGGTGAACCCGACGTGGCGCACGGTTCCGGACTTCGACACGGCGGGCAAACTGCTCTGTCGTCAGCCCGGCGCCGATCTTCTGCTGAAACGGCAGGCGCCTGACGCGCGCGTCCTGCACGCGAAGCACCTCAATCGACGTCGACGCGCTCGCAGACCGCCGTCAGCGCGATCGGCAGCGCGTCCATCGTGAAGCCGGGATTGACGCCGGTGCCGAGCACCGCGACTTTGGCCTTGCGCGCCGCCGCGTCGAGGCGCGCAGCCAGCCGGCGATTGGCGCGCGAGGGATACGCCGCTTCCTCGGTCGTGGTGACGATCGGGACGCGGTGCTTGAGGACTTCTTCGAACTGCGCCGACGACCGACTTCAGCGAGGAGCTGGTGCAGAGCACGGCGACGTCAGGCTTGGCAGACTTGATCGTCGGGCCGATGTCGCGCGTCACCTTGACGCGAAGCGGTTTGTCGGCGCCGATCACGTCGGCCGCGTCCCGTCCCACCTTCGCTGGATCGACGTCAACGGCGCCGACGAGCGTGAAGCCCTTCCGTGCGATGACCTGCCGCGCCACGCTGGCACCAATCGGGCCGAGGCCGACGATAAGAACCCGAAGAGTCATGGCGCGATTATCGGCGTATTACGGCGTTCGACCGGGACGACGTGCTGGGCGACGATCTGCTTCAGCCGATCGGCGTCCACCGACTCGACCTCGAGCAGCTCCTCCGCCAGCCCTTTCACCGCCGCGCGCTGGCGCTCGATGATCTGCCGCGCCGTCTCGTAGCCGCGCATCACCAGCGCGCGAATCTCGTCGTCCACGCGGCGCGCGGTTTCCTCGCTGAAGCCGGCGGCGCGGCTGTCGTTGTCCCAGGCGCTCGACGGCCGGCGGAAGTGCACCGGGCCGAGCGGCGACATGCCCGAGCTCGCACACCATCTTGCGCGCCAGCTCGGTCGCCCGCTCGATGTCGTTCGAGGCGCCGCTCGTCATCTGCCGCAGGAACAGCTCCTCGGCGACGCGGCCACCCATCAGGATCGCAATCTGCGCCTCGATGAACGGCTTCGAGTGCGTGTAGCGATCCGCCTCCGGCAGCTGCATCGTCACGCCAAGCGCGCGGCCGCGCGGGATGATCGTGACCTTGTGCAGCGGGTCCGCGTCGGGCAGCAGCGCCGCCACCACGGCGTGGCCGGCCTCGTGGTAGGCGCAGGTGATGCGCTCGTGCTCGCTCATCGCCACCGACTTGCGCTCGACGCCCATCAGCACCTTGTCGCGCGCGGCGTCGAGATCGCCGTTGCCGACCGTCGGCCGCCCGGCGCGCGCGGCGATCAGCGCCGCCTCGTTGACCAGGTTGGCGAGGTCGGCGCCGGAGAAGCCCGGGCGTGCCGCGGGCGATCGACGCGCAGATCGACGTCCGGCTCGAGCGCGACCTTGCGCGAGTGCACGCGCAGGATCTGCTCGCGCCCCTTGATGTCGGGGTTGCCGACGGTCACCTGCCGGTCGAACCGGCCGGGACGCAGCAGCGCCGAGTCGAGGATGTCCGCGCGGTTGGTGGCGGCGACGACGATGATGCTCTCGGACTGGGTGAAGCCGTCCATCTCGACGAGCAGCTGGTTGAGCGTCTGCTCGCGCTCCTCGTGGCTGAGCGAGTTGCCGCCGCGGCTGCGGCCCACGGCGTCGAGCTCGTCGATGAAGATGATGCACGACTTGTGGCGGCGCGCTTCCTTGAACAGCTTGCGCACGCGCGACGCGCCGACGCCGGCGTACATCTCGACGAAGTCGGAGCCGCTCGCCGAGATGAACGGCACGCCCGCTTCTCCCGCCATCGAGCGCGCCAGCAGCGTCTTGCCGGTGCCCGGCGGGCCGACGAGCAGGATGCCGCGCGGAATGCGGCCGCCGATGGTGGCGAACGTCGCCGGCTCCTTCAGGAAGTCGACGATCTCCTGCACCTCGTCCTTCGCCTCGTCCACGCCCGCGACGTCCTTGAACGTCACGGTGACGTCCTCGGGGTCGATGGTGCGCGCCTTCTCGAGCGTCGGCACACGGCCGGTCACCATGCGGAACAGCACCAGCCCGGCGAACGCCAAAGAAGATGAGGCCGAGTCGCCAGCGCGCTGAGGCTGCCGACGCGCGACGGCTGCACGCTGTTGACGTCGACGCGGATGCCACGATCGGCGAGCCCGGACACGAAGTGTCTGGTTCGCGGCGAAATAGCCCTGCGGCGCGACGCTCGTAAACCGTTTGCCGTCTCGGCCGTTCAAACGTCACCGTGTCGGCGTCGATGACGACCGCCTTGATGTTCCCTGCCTTGGCGTCGGTAAGGAAATCGGAGAACGGAGCCGGAGTCGGCTGAGCTGAGCCGTTCAGCTTGAGCGCGATCCCCGCGCCAATCGCGAGAACCACGAGGAGCACGCCGGTGCCCATCCAAAACAGTCGTGTACGTGGCAACTTGCCTGCGAGCACCAGACACCTCAAGCGACGACGAAAGGACCGGCCTGCCTCGACTGTGCCCGCCGACGTTCGGAGGAACTGAAGAACGGAAAGCGGCCCGAATTGTAAGGAGGAGCGCCACTGTTGCGGGGGTGAACCGCAATTCGGCGCGCTATTGATTCTATCGGACGGTCTCCGCGCCTGTAAATAGATGTCAGGGATAGAGTTAACTCAGCGATACGCATCGGCCCGTGGAGGCCACGGAGGTCAGGCTAGAGCTCCACTGAGGCGCGGCAGCAGTCGCAGCGCGTTGTCGCGATCGATGGCGCGACGATCCGCCGCCGTGAAGCCGTATTCCATCAGACCCTTCACGTGGTCTTCGCCGGTGCGATAGGGATAGTCGGATCCGAACAGAATCTGCGACGTCGGCACGAGCCTGGTGAGCGACGCCAGAGCCATCGGATGCGCCGACCACGCGGTGTCGTAGAAGAATCGCTTCAACTCCGTCAGCACTCCGCGCGGGACGCGCGCCTTCATCGCCGCGTTCTGCACCGGCAGGCGGACCAGCCGCTCGGTGAGAAACGGCAGCGTGCCGCCGGCGTGCGAAAAGATGAACTGCGCGTCGCGGCAGCGATCCGCGGTCCCGCTGAACACGATGTCGGTGATCGTGCGACTGGTGTCGGTGCCGAACTCGATGACGGTGTCGGGAACCCCGGGCAGCAGATTGCGGCAGCAGTCCGCGGTCGCCGGGTGCGTATAGACCACGGCCTTCCGGCGGTTCAGCTCGTCGAGGAGCGGCGCGAAGGAGGCGTGTCCAAGCCATCGATCGCCATAGCTCGTCAGCAGACAGACGCCGTCGGCTTTCAGCGTATCGAGCGCGTATTCGACTCTCCCTCAGCGCGCCGTCCACATCCGGCAGGGGCGTCGTCAGGGGCGTCGTCAGGGGCAGGGTTGCGAACGATCCGAATCGTCCGCGATTGTCGGCAACCAGCTTGGCGACCCACTCGTTCGACTCGCGCGCGACGCGACGCGCGACGTCGGGCGGCGCAAACGTGACCGCCGGCTGCGTCACGGAGAGAACCGAGGTCTCCACTCCCGCGCGTTCCATGTCGTCGAGCGTGCGCGCGACCGACCACGCCGTGGCGATCTGCGCGTCCTGCTTCCCCGCGGCCAGCGCCGCGATGTATGGCGGAGGAAATACGTGATGATGCGTATCGATGCGTCTTGCGACTGGAGTCGGCGGACTCTGTATGACACGAGCGCGCAGTATGGCGCCAGCCGCAGGTGTGACTCACGGCTGCCGCAATTGTGCCGGCAAAAATCTTCAGATACTCGCGGCGCGTGATCGTCATGCGGTTCTGTGGACGTGCGCACGGATTATACGCAGCATCGCGCGGCTACAATGCTGTCGTGGCTGCCCCTGGTCATCTTGCGCTGGCGCCCGAGATTGACGAGTACCGGCAGCAGTTCGAGCGCCTGGCCGCAGAGGCCGACGCGCTCGTCGCGCCGCTCACCGAGGAGCAGTTCACGTGGCGGCCGGCGCCCGGGTCATGGTCGGTTGCTGAGTGCATCGACCATCTCAACTCCACGGCCCGCTTGTATCTTCCGCGTCTCGACGAGGGCATCGCGGAGTCAATCCGGCGTGGACTCTACGGCGAGGGTCCCTTCACCCACGATCTGATCGGCCGGTTCTTCGTCCGGACGATGGAGCCGCCGGTGCGACTCAGGGTGAAGGCGCCGGCGACGTTCCACCCGGGACCGCAGCGGTCGCGCTCCGAGATCATGGCTGCGTTCCGCGCGTATCAGGTGCAGTTCGTCGATCGCCTGCGGCAGGCGAGCGGACTCGACCTGCGCCGGGCGAAGGTGCACTCGCCGGCGAGCAACTGGATCAAGATGTCGCTGAACTCAGGCTTCGCGCTGATGGTCGCGCACGAACGCCGTCACCTCTGGCAGGCGCAGCGTGTCATCGCCGCGTCGGGGTTTCCTACCGGGTCTTGATCGCCTCGACCCTGACCGCCTCGACGATGTGACGGGCGGAAATGCCGTAGTGATCGATGAGCTGATCCGGCGTTCCGCTGCGTGGTATCTCCGCCACGGCCAGGCGTCGTACCGTGAACCCGCGGCTGGCGACCGCTGACGCCACGGCGTCGCCGATTCCGCCCGCGCGGTAATGATCCTCGACGGTGATCAGCCGTCCCTGCGTCTCCTCCGCGCACTGAATCAGCGATGCGGCATCGATCGGCTGCAGCGAATAGAGGTCGACGACGCGGATGCTGCACGCCCTGCGCCTGCAGCTCGTCGTGCGCCTTCAGCGCCTCGAAGACCGTGACGCCGGCGCCGATGACCGTCGCGACGTCCGCACCGCTCCGGCGCAGGACCTTGAGCCCGCCAAGTTCGAAGCGTCTCGTCCGGGCCATAGATCACCGGCGTCTTCGGACGCGACGTCCGCATGTAGACGGGCCCGTGATGATAGGCGGCCTGCTCGAGCAGCCGTTCCGTGCTGACGGCGTCGCACGGGTACAGCACCGTGATGTTCGGCTGCGCGCGCATCATCGCCAGATCCTCGAGCGCCATCTGCGACGGACCGTCCTCGCCAATCGACACGCCGGCATGCGAACCCGCCATCTTGATGTTGACGTTGCTGATCGCCGCCATCCGGATGAAGTCGTAGGCGCGCGTGAGGAACGCCGCAAACGTCGACGGAAACGGGATCGCGCCACGAGCCGCCAGGCCCATGGCGGCGCCGATCATCACCTGCTCGGCGATGAACATCTGGTAGAAGCGATCCGGGTACTGCTGTCCGAACTTCTCGCTGAAGGTGGAGTTCTTCACGTCGGCGTCGAGCGCGACGATCCGATCGTCCGCGGCGCCCAGCCGCGCGATCGCCGCTCCATACGCCTCGCGGGTGGCGACGCTGTCTCCCAGCGTGTATGCCAGGGCACCGAGCGTCGCCTGCTGCGGCGCCGGACGCTGCCGTCGCGCGGGCGCGGCCGGCCGCTGCAGCGGCTCGTCCTCAGGAACGAACTGCGCCTGCAGCTCGCCGAGCGCCTTGTCCAGCTCGTCGCCCTTCTTGACCGCCTTGCCGTGCCAGCCGCCCTTGCCCTCCATGAACGAGATGCCCTTCCCTTTGAGGGTCCGGGCCAGAATGACCGTCGGGCGACCCTTCGTGCGCCGCGCCTGCTCCAGGGCATCGAGCACAGCGGGCAGGTCGTGACCGTCGACGACGAGCGCGTGCCAGCCGAAGGCGGACCACTTCGCGGCATGGGCAGTCCATGTCGTGCTGCCACTGCGTCGGCTGGCTCTGCCCGAGCGCGTTCACATCGACGATTCCGCACAGCGAATCGAGGCGTTCATGGGCACCAGCGGCAGCGGCCTCCCAGACCGACCCTTCCGCCGTTTCGCCATCGCCCATCAGCACGTAGGTGCGGTAGTCCGAGGCGATGCGGCGCGCGTTCAAGGCGATCCCGACACCCGCGCAGAGTCCCTGACCGAGCGATCCGGTGGCGACATCGACCCATGGCAGACGCGGCGTGGGGTGTCCTTCGAGGTCCGAATCGAGACGACGCAGCGTCAGCTGCGCGTCGCGGTTGATGATTCCGGCTTCCGCCCATGCCGCGTACAGAATCGGCGCCGCATGTCCTTTCGACAGCACGAAGCGATCGTTGTCAGGATTCTCCGGATCGCGCGGGTCGTAGCGCATCTCGCCGAAGAACAGCGCCGCCATGATCTCGGCGGCCGAACAGCACGTGCTCGGATGCCCGCTCCCTGCCTCCGTCGTCGAGCGCACCGAATCGATGCGCAGACGCGTGGCGATGTTCATGAGCGCCGGAACCCGCGCCGCTGCCTCTACTGCCAAATTGGAGACCTCCGGACGAGATTATATCGTTCCTATAATGGGCTGATGCTCGCGCTGCGGTACGTCTATGTGCTCGCGCTGGTTGTCTGGCTGGGCGGCATGGTCGTGCTGGGCGCGATCGTCGCGCCGGCGACGTTCCAGGTGCTGCAGGCGAGCGCCCCGTCCATCGGCCGCGCCCTCGCCGGCGATCTGTTCGGTCAGATCCTCGCGCGATTCCACTACGTCGCGTACGCGTGCGGCGGCGTCATGCTCGTCAGCATGATGGCGATGGGGCTGCTCGGTCCGCGCCCGCGGTCGTTCGCTGTGCGGCTCGCCGTGATCGGCGTCATGCTGCTCGTCGCGATGTATTCCGGCCTGGTCGTGCTCCAGACCATCGACTCCATCCAGCTCGAGGCTGGCCGGCCTGCCGTCACTGCTGCCGGCAGACGACGCCAGGCGCATCCGCTTCGACGGGCTGCATCAGCTCTCCACACGCCTGATGATGGCGAATATCGCCGGCGCGCTGGCGCTGCTGTATTGGGAAGCGCGCGACCACGGCCAGTGACCCACACCATCACGCTCATTGCCGGCGACGGCATCGGCCCCGAGGTCACGGCGGCCGTTGTCAGGATTCTCGACTGCGCCGGTCTCAAGGCCGAGTGGGAACCGCACCTGGCCGGCGTGCTCGCGCTCGAGAAGCACGGCGACACGCTGCCGGCGGAGCTGCTCGATTCGATCCGCCGTAACAAGGTCGCCTTGAAGGGACCGGTGACGACGCCGGTCGGCGGCGGATTCACCAGCGTCAACGTCGGGCTGCGCAAGGCGCTCGACCTGTTCGTCAACCTGCGGCCGGTCTGGAACATTCCGTCGGTGCAATCCAGGTACGACGGCGTGGACCTGGTGATCGTCCGCGAGAACACCGAGGACCTGTACTCGGGCCTGGAGCACGAGGTCGTTCCAGGCGTCGTCGAGAGTCTGAAGATCATTACCGCGGCTGCGTCGCACGCGCGTCGCGACGTTCGCGTTCGAGTACGCCAGGACGCACGGACGAAAGCGGGTCACCGTCGTCCACAAGGCCAACATCATGAAGATGGGCGACGGACTCTTTCTGCGCAGCGTGCAGGAGGTGGCCTCGCGCTATCCAGACATCCGCTGCGACGATCGCATCGTCGACGCCGCCTGCATGCATCTGGTGATGAACCCGGCGCAGTTCGACGTGCTGCTGATGCCGAACCTGTATGGGGACATCGTCTCCGACCTGTGCGCCGGGCTCGTCGGCGGGCTCGGCGTGGTGCCCGGCGCCAACCTCGGGACGGAGATCGGCGTCTTCGAAGCCGTGCACGGGAGCGCGCCTGATATCGCCGGCAAAGGGCTCGCCAACCCGATGGCGCTCCTGCATTCCGCCGTTTTGATGCTTCGGCACATCAAGCGAGGGAGCGATCGCCGATCGCGTCATGGCCGCACTGTCGGCCGTGCTCGCCGAGGGCTCGATCCGAACGCGCGATCTCGGCGGGACGGCCGGGACGCATGGAGTTTGCCGAGGCGATCTGCCGGCGGCTCGTAGCGCGCCTGCTCCCACCTGCGCCCCTGGTCCTGCTATAGTCCCAGCCTTGGCGATGCTTGACGAAATCACGCGCGCCGTGCTGTCCCGCGACGAGATCGCGAAATATCTCGAGGGCGCGCACGGCGACAGCGGTCGGGAGGCGCGCGAACGGATCGAGGCGTACCTCGGAGAGTTGCGCACGACGCAGCGCTACTCGATGTACCGGGCGCTCAAGCATCCCGTCTACCTGCTGCTCCGCAACGTCGAGCGCATCGGCGAGAACATCGAAGCGGCCAAGGCGGCCACGCGCAGCGGCCGCGTCGTCTACTGTCTCCAACCATCGCAGCCACTTCGACTATCTCGTCGAGCCGCTGGTGCTCGACGACAACGGTGTGCGCCCGCCGGTCATCGCCGCCGGCATCAACATGTTCGGCGGGCCGCTCGGCCTGCTGAATCGCCACGTCACGGGCGCGATGCCGATCCGCCGCAACTCCCGCGACCCGGTCTACCTGATGACGTTGAAAGCGTACGTCGGCGAGCTGCTGCGCAAGCAGGACCTGTTTTTCTTTCCAGAAGGCGGCCGCAGCTACAGCGGCGAGATCAAGCGGCCCGAAGACCGGACTGCTGAACGCCGCGCTGCAAGCCGAGCATCCCCACATCGTAATCGTCCCGGCCGCCGTCTCGTACGACCTGGTCATCGAGGATCATGTGCTCGTCGCGGCAGCGGGTGAAACGCGGACAGCGCCCATTCAGCCGCGAGATCGCCGAGATCGCTGCGCTTCGCCGTCGGCTACAAGTCACGCGCGTTCGTGACCTTCGGCGCGCCCATTGCCGTGGACGGCGTCGACGCCAACTCCCGGCGTGCGGTGCTCGACCTCGCACACACGATCATGAAAACCGTGGGACGGCTCTACAAGGTGCTGCCGACGGCGCTGGTGGCCGCGGCCATGCGTCCATCGATCACGCGGCGCGAGCTGGAAGAGCGCACCACCGTGCTCATCGAGACGCTGGCGGCCTGCGGCGCGAACCTCAGCGTGACCAGCGGACCGGAGGCGGTCGATGCCGCCGTCGAACCGCTCGAGTGGCGCGGGATTATCGTCGCGGAGAACGGCCGCCTGCGCGTCCGCGACCGCAACGTGCTGCGCTACTACGCCCGCTCGCTCGACCATCTGCTCGAATCACCGTCCCGTCACACCCACTGAGTCCTGAATGTACGGGGGCTCCAAAGCACTGTTCTTCGCCCTGTCGCGAAGCACAGCGCTCAAGCGGCTGGCGTCGAGGTACGGCATGGCGACGCCGGACAGCTTCGCGCGGCGGTTCATCGCCGGCGAGACCGTCGAGGAAGCCATCCGCGACGCGCGGGTCCTGCAGGAGCGCGGCATGCTCCTGACGCTCGACTATCTCGGCGAGAGCGTCGGCACGACCGATGACGCGGCGGCCGCCACGCGTGAGTATCTCCGGCTCATCGACGTGCTGGTGGCCTCCGGCATCGAGCGGAACATCTCGCTCAAGCTCACCCAGCTTGGTGTGGACGTCGATCGTGCCACCTGCGTGGACAATCTGCGGCGCATTCTCGACCCCGCCGGCCGCCATGGCTTCTTCGTACGCATCGACATGGAGGATTCCCGATATACCGACGTCACGCTGGAGGTGTTCGAAACGCTGTGGCAGCAGGAGTACCGAAACATCGGCCTGGCGCTGCAATCGGCGTTGCACCGGACTGCAGCAGGACGTGCAGCGGATGATCGAACTCGGCGCGCGCGTGCGCCTCGTCAAAGGCGCCTATAAGGAACCGCCGGCCGTGGCGTTTCAGCAGAAGGCGGACGTCGACGCCGCATTCCGCCGACTCATGCGTCTCCTGCTCGACGCCGGCGTCTATCCGGCGATCGCCACCCATGACGAGACGATCATTGGCGACACCTGCGCCTACGCGGCGGAGCGGAACATCGCCCGCGATCGGTTCGAGTTCCAGATGCTGTATGGAATCCGACGCGACCTGCAGGCCGCGCTGGTCGCCGATGGGTATCGCATGCGCCTTTATCTCCCTTTCGGGAAACAGTGGTTTCCCTATTTCATGCGTCGACTTGGCGAGCGGCCGGCCAATGTCGGCTTCGTGTTGCGCGCCGTCCTTCGCGAGCGATAGCCGCCACGCGGCTACGGCTGAGCCTGCCAACGCGTGCAGATCCGGCTAATGCGTTAGGTCTTTAGACATTAAGTCGGCGGTCCGTAGGATTCTTCTCAGGTCTCCCGGAGTTTCTGACCGCCCCCGAAAGGAGCCACCCGGCTCGCTCGCCCTGTAAGGGATTGAGAAAACGCAGGTTCCTTCCCGGACGGCTCATCTGGCATTTCTCTTGAAGTGTTCGGCGCCGACGGCCTGGGACCGCATTGATGGCAGACGGCGTCCTAATTGGACGGAAGGAAACCAGCAAGGGGAACGTGATGATGGCTACGGATTCTTCGCAACACAGAGGACTCACCGAGTCGAACGGAGTGATGACGCGAGTGGGCGAGCAGCTGCGACGGTTCGTCTGCGGACTGCACGGCCACGATTCGCTGCTGCACTTCGGTGATGGCCGCGTGTCGTTGCTGTGTTCATCGTGCGGGCACGAGACACCAGGGTGGGACGTGAAGGCCAAGCCGGCGCGTCAGCACGTCGTCCGGCAGGAGCCTCGCGTCGTGCGGATGCCGCTCGTCGGCGAGCGCCGCGTCGCGTAACCACCGAAACATCTCCGCGACCAGGTCCGCCTCGGCGAACGCGCGCCCGACACGCCACACTCGATCGTTTTCAACGGCCAGGCGCCGCGCCTGGCCGTTTTCTTTTCGTGGTCCTGTCAACGACGCGTCGTGACCGGAGTGGTATTTGTCGACAACTAGTGGACGCAGGCCTCTGCTTCCACTCACGCTGACAGCGGTCGGCGTTGTTTACGGGGACATCGGCACCAGCCCGCTGTACGCCTTGCGGGAGTGCTTCTTCGGCACCCATCCCGTCCCGCCGACGCACGAGAACGTGCTCGGCGTCCTGTCCCTGATCATCTACTCGCTGGTCCTGGTCATTTCGATCAAGTACATGGCGCTGGTGCTGCGCGCCGACAACAAGGGCGAGGGCGGCATCCTGTCGCTCACCTCGCTGCTGCCGCCGCGTGGCAGCGGTGTGCCGCCGGCGCTCGTCCTCCTGGGATTGTTCGGCGCAGCGCTGCTCTACGGCGACGGCATGATCACGCCCGCGATCACCGTCCTGGGGGCGATCGAAGGCATCACCGTGGCCACGCCGGTGTTCGAGCCCTACGTCGTCCCGCTCTCGGTCTGCATCCTCGTGGTCGTGTTCAGCGTGCAGCGGTATGGGACGCATCGCATCGGCCGCCTGTATGGACCGATCATGGTCGTCTGGTTCATCGTCCTGGCGGTGCTCGGCATCAGCTGGATCGTCCGCCAGCCGGTCGTGCTCGGCGCGGTGAATCCGATGCACGCGATCGCGTTCTTCCGCGAGAACGGACTGCATTCGATTGCCGTGCTGGGAGCGGTGTTCCTGGTGGTGACCGGCGGCGAATCGCTGTACGCGGATCTCGGACACTTCGGCACGCGGCCGATCCGGCTGGCGTGGTTTGCGCTCGTGCTGCCCTCGCTGCTCCTGAACTATTTCGGCCAGGGCGCGCTCCTCCTCACGGACGGCGCAACCGCCAACCAGCCGTTCTTCATGCTGGCGCCGGGGTGGGCGCGACTGCCGCTCGTCGTCCTTGCCACGGCGGCGGCGATCATCGCGTCGCAGGCGTTAATCTCTGGCGCGTTCTCGCTGACTCGCGCCGCGATTCAGCTTGGCTATGCGCCCCGCCTCAACGTCGAGCACACCTCGTCATGGGCCATGGGCCAGGTCTATGTGCCGCAGGTGAATTGGTTCCTCGCCATCAGCTGCGTGCTCATCGTGATCGGATTCAGATCCTCGGCCGCGCTGGCCGCGGCGTACGGCATCGCCGTGGCGCTGACGATGTTGATTACCGGCACGCTGCTGCCGGTCGTCGGGCGCATGCGGTGGCGATGGTCGGTGCCGGTCGTGACCGCGTTCGTCCTCGTGTTCGTCACCATCGACCTGTCGTATGTCGCGGGCAACGCGTTCAAGATCCTGCAGGGCGGCTGGCTCCCGCTGGTGATCGCCGCGCTCATCTTTACGTTGATGACGACCTGGAAGACCGGCCGGCGGCTCGTCGCCGAGCGGCTCACCGCGCGCGCATTCCCGCTCGAGGAGTTTGCCGCCGCCGTGGCGGCCAACCCGCCGACGCGCGTCGATGGCACCGCCGTGTTCATGACCGCGCAGCCGACCGGCACGCCCGCCGCCCTCGCGCACAATCTCCGGTACAACAAGGTGCTCCATCAGCACGTCATCGTGCTGACCGTGTCCACCGTTCCGGTCCCGTACGTGACACCGGAGGAATCCATTACGGTTGAACGCCTGGGGCATGGCATGTATAACGCCCGCGTGCAGTACGGCTTCATGGAGGACCCGGACATTCCGGAGGCGCTGATGCGCATCCGCGAGCTCGGCGTTCCCATCGACCCCGACGATGTGACGTTTTTCCTCGGACGCGAAACGATCGTGGTCACCGAGCGCGCCGGGATGGCGAAGTGGCGCGAGAACCTGTTCGTCCTGATGGCGCGCAACGCCGTCCGGGCCACCGCCTTCTTCAAGCTGCCGCCCGAGCGCGTCGTCGAGCTGGGCGTTCAGGTCGAGATGTGAATTCAGAAGCGCAAGCCGCCTCCTCTTGCCCTCGACATCGCGCGGGCCGCGCGCGAGGCGGGCGGCCGTGCCTTCATCGTCGGCGGCTGGGTGCGCGATCGGCTGCGCGGCGAGTCGTCGAAGGACATCGACGTCGAGGTCTTCGGGATTCCGCAGGATCGATTGCCGGCAGTGCTCGGCTCGCTCGGTCGCGTCGAGCCGGTCGGCCAGAGCTTTCCCGTGTACAAGCTGTCGCGTCCCGGCGCCGGTGACACCGCGATCGACGTCGCGCTGCCGCGTCGGGAATCGAAGCAGGGCCGCGGACACAAGGGCTTCGACGTCCAGGGCGATCCGGACATGCCGCTGGCAGAGGCCGCACGCCGCCGCGACTTCACCATCAACGCCATTTCGTGGGATCCGCTGACCGACGAGTATCAGGATCCGTTCGACGGACGCGGCGATCTCGAGCGCCGCATCCTCCGTGCGGTGGACGTGCGCACCTTCGGCGACGACAGCCTGCGCGTGCTGCGCGCCGTGCAGTTCGCCGCGCGTTTCGAGTTCACACTCGAGGAAGAAACCGCTGCGCTGTGCCGGCGGATTCCGCTCGACGACCTCCCGGCGGAACGGATCTGGGGCGAGTTCGAGAAGCTGCTGCTACGGGCTGCGCGTCCGTCAATTGGGTTCACGCTCGCGCTCGACCTCGGTGTCATCGATCGCCTGCTGCCCGAGCTGCGTCCGCTCGTCGGGTGCGAGCAGGAACCGGAATGGCACCCCGAAGGTGACGTCTGGATCCATACGCTGATGGTGATCGACAAAGCCCGCGCGCTGAACGCCGACCTCGATCGGCCGCGGCTGACGACGGTGATGCTCGGCGCCGTCTGCCATGACCTTGGGAAGCCGGCGACGACTGCCGTGATCGACGGTCGAATCAGATCGATCGACCACGAACAGGCTGGCGTCGGGCCGACGCTGTCGCTGCTGGATCGACTCAACGTTCACAGCATCGACGGCTTCGACGTACGCTCCCAGGTCGTTGGCCTCGTCGCCAATCACCTGAAGCCGGGCATGTTCCACAAGGCGCCGAACGTCGGCGACGGGGCGTTTCGGCGGCTGGCGCAGAAGGTCGACCTCGAACTGCTGGCGCGCCTGGCGCGCGCCGATTGCCTGGGCCGAACCGGCTCGTTCGACTGCTCAGCGATGGACTGGTTTCTGGAGCGTGCCCGCGCGCTC
This sequence comes from uncultured Acidobacteriota bacterium, assembly GCA_963793705.1. GTDB lineage: Bacteria > Acidobacteriota > Vicinamibacteria > Vicinamibacterales > UBA2999 > Gp6-AA40. The sequence goes on from CAWCBC010000010.1 coordinate 161,758, forward strand.
GGCGTCGAACACCAGCCGCCGGCTCCCCTGCTCCTGGGCCGACACGTGCTCGAGCTTGGACTCAGTCCAGGTCCGCAGGTGGGAGAGATTCTCAGGCAGGTCTACGAGAAACAGCTGGACGGAGAGATCAAGACGGTGGAGGAAGCAATCGACGCCGCAGCGCATTGGTGCACTGACTCTCGTAGGCCGGGTTCCGCCGTGACGATTGCATTTTGCATGCTGAATCTGGCATTCTGCGTGATGTACCTCGCGTACGCTTCCGGATCCACATTCCCGCCGGACACGATCGCGACACTCCCTCCGTCCATCGATCCTCGCGCCAGCGCACCGGCCACGGCCGCAGCGCCGCTCGGCTCCGCCACCAGGCTGGCTTCGCTGAACAACCATCGGACAGCAGCCCTGATCTGATCGTCCGTCACGGTCATGACGTCATCGACGAGCGCCTGCACGTGCTCGAACGTCAGGTCTCCAGGCCTGACCGCCAGCAGACCGTCGGCGATGCTCGAGATGTGGTCGAGCGTGACCGGATGACCCGCCGCGCGCGAGCGTGACATCTTCGGCGCGCCCTCCGGCTCGACGCCGACGATCCGAACGCCGCTTCTCATGCCCTTGATCGCCACGCTCACGCCCGAAATCAGCCCGCCTCCGCCCGCGGGCACGAAGACCGTCGTGACGTTCGGGCGCTGCTCGAGAATTTCCAGGCCGACGGTGCCCTGGCCGGCAATGACCCACGGATCGTCGAACGGCGGCACCATCGTCAGCCCTCGACGGGCGCACTCCTCCTCGGCCCTGGCCTTGCGGTGCAGCGTCGTCGTTCCAGCGACGATCACTTCGGCGCCATACCGCCGCACGCCATCGACCTTGATCGGCGGCGCCGTCTCCGGCATGACGACCACGGCGGGAATGCCGAATCGCTGCGCGACCAGCGCGACCGCCTGACCATGATTGCCGGAGGAATAGGTGATGACGCCCGCGGCGCGCGACTCTGGCGACAGCTGCGCAATCATGTTGCAGGCACCGCGCACCTTGAACGCACCCATCGGCTGCAGGTTTTCGCACTTGAGCGCCAGCGGACCGACCTCGAGGAGCGGCGTTCGTACTGCCACTCCACGGATCCGCACCGCGGCTGCCCTGACGTCATCGAGTGTGACCATCGTAGCTCCGTAGTCGATCGTGGGGCGAGCCTTGGTCAGGCTCGCCTCGCGGACCTGGCAAGGCCCGCGCCACGATCATTGGTCCGAGTATAGTTTTCGCGGTGAACTTCCTTCGCCTGGCCGCAACGCTGATGGTCGCGCTCGTGTATTGCCGCGTGCTCGGGCGGATCGTCGTCCACGCCGGTGAAACAGCGCCTGTCAATCGCGACCGGCGGCACCGGGGGCGTGTTCTATCCCTACGGCGGCGGCATCGCCAAGGTCATCACCGAGAACCTTCCGGGCGTCGAAGCGACCGCGGAAGTGACGGCGGCGTCGGTGGACAACCTGAAGTTCCTGAAACAGGGCACGTCCGATATCGCGTTCACGATGGCCGACACCGCGCAGGACGCGATGGTCGGCAAAGAAGGATTCGAGGGCATTGGCGCTGTGCCCGTCCGCACGCTCGCCGTGCTCTATTCCAGCTACGTGCACCTGGTGGCGCTGGACGATTCCAGAATCAACCGCGTCGCGGACCTGCGCGGCCGCACCGTGTCCACTGGCGCGGCGGGCTCCGGCACGACCGTGCTGGCCAACCGCATCCTGCAGGCTGCCGGGCTCGATCCGCAGCGCGACATCCGGGCCCAGAGCCTCGGTGTCGCACAGTCCGTTGACGCGCTCAAGGACGGCAAGATCGACGCCTTCTTCTGGAACGCGGGGCTGCCCACGGCCTCGATCCTCGACCTGGTCAACACCCCGGGCATTCATGCGCGCTTCATCTCGACCGACGAGATCGTGCCGCTCCTGAACAAGACCTTCGGGCCGGGGCTGTATTTCACCGCGGTGATTCCCAAAGGAACCTACAAGACGAATCCCGACGTGCCGGTTGTGGCCGTCGCCAATCTCCTCGTGGTGTCCGAATCGATGGCAGAGACACTGGCCCACGACATCACACAGCTGCTCTTCGACAAGAAAAGTGACCTGGCTGCCATCCATCCGCAGGCCCGTGAACTGGCGATCGAGACGGCGCTGAAGGGATCGCCGGTTCCGTTTCACCCGGGGGCCATCCGCTACTACCGCGAACGACAGGTCTGGCCTGTCACGCCATAGCGGCTGTGACTGACGCCGAGCCGCGGAGGCGGAACCAGTAAGGCGAGCGTCCGCGATCGCGCGGGCGACGTCCTGTGCTTCGGCCTCACCCTCTACGCGCTGTATTGGGTCATCGGCATCGTCGACCCGCAGATCTATCGCGTCAGCTTTCTGCTGATCGCACTTGCGGCGACATTTCTCGTGTATCCGTTCTCCGCCGGCGGGCGCTCTGCGTGGGCTCGTAACGCCGTCGACGGTCTGTGCATCGCTCTTGCCGTCGCCGCGCTGGCCTGGCCGATCGTCGACTTCGACGCCTTCGTCCTGCGCGCGGCAACGCCAACCACGCTCGACCTGGTGCTCGGCGCGATCGCCACGCTGCTGATCCTGGAGGCGACACGACGAACCACCGGCTGGATTCTCCCGGTGACAGCCGCGCTGTTCCTCGCCTACGCGTACTTCGGAGCGTTGCTCGACCAGGCTGGGCTGTCGCTCATCGCGCATCGCGGCTATAGCGTCCCGCGGATCCTCGGCACGCTCTACATGACGCTCGAGGGCATCTTCGGCGTGCCGCTCGACGTCACGGCGACCTACATCGTGCTGTTCACGATCTACGGCGCGGTGCTCGAGCACAGCGGCGCCGGCCGATTCTTCATCGATTGGGCCGCGGCTGCGGTCGGGCGATCGAGCAGCGGTTCAGGCCCCGGCCGAACGGTCACCGTCGCCGGATATCTGCTGGGCGCGGCGTCCGGCAGCGGCGTGGCCAGCACCGTGATGCTCGGGGCGGTGGCCTGGCCGATGATGCGGCGCGCCGGTTATCCGCCGGACACCGGCGGCGCGATCCTCGCGGCGTCCGGGATCGGCGCCATCATTTCGCCGCCGGCGATGGGCGCCGCCGCGTTCCTCATCGCCGAGTATCTGAAGATCACGTACCTGCAGGTGCTCGCGATGGCGATCGATTCCTGCGACGCTCTACTACGTGTCGGTGTTCCTCATGGTCGAGGCAGACTCGCGGCGACTCGCGATTCACGCGGTGGACATCCCGGTGCCGCGTCTGCGCACGGTCACCGACCAGGGCTGGCATCATCTGGGCTCGCTGGTGGCGATCGTGGTCCTGATGGTGCGGGGAGTGACGGCGTTTCGCGCGGTGTTCTGGGCAACCGTGCTGGCCGTCGCCGCCAGCTTCCTGCGGCGCGACACGGCGCTTGTGGCCGTCGCGTCTCGCTCGGGCGCTGGCGTCGGGCGCGCGCGCGGTGCTTCCGGTCGTGGCGACCACGGCCACCGCCGGGATCATCGTCGGCGTCGTCACGCTGACGGGACTGGGACTGAAGGTTGCCGGCGTGATCGTCACACTCGCGGCCGGTCACGCGTTGCTGACGACGCTCTATGCGGCACTGGCGGTGTGGGTGCTCGGCCTCGCGGTACCGGTGACGGCGTCCTACATCATCGCGGCGGTCATGGTCGCGCCGGCGCTGACGAACGTCGGCATCGCGCCGGGTGCGGCACACATGTTCATCTTCTACTACGCGGTGTTGTCGGAGGTCAGCCCACCGACTGCGCTGTCGCCGTTCGCGGCGGCGGCCATCACCGGCGGCAACCCGTTTCGGACGACGATGATTTCGTGGAAGTACGTGGCGCCGGCCTTCGTCGTGCCGTTCGTGTTCACGCTGAGCCCCGACGGCGGCGGAGTGCTGCTGCAGGGCAGCGCGCTTCATGTCGTCTCGACCTCGGCGGCCGCGGTACTTGGCATCGCTGCGTTGTCGGTCGGAATCTCAGGATGGCTGCGACGCAAGGCCAGCATCATCGAGCGCGGACTGCTGCTCACGGCAGCAGTCCTGTTGTTCTTTCCGCAGCCAATGGCAAAGCTTGCGCGGAGCCGCAATCGGCGCGGTCACGATTGCGCGGCATTGGCGGTCCGGCTAAGCCCACTGCGCAGTGTCCGGCTTTAGCCGGACCACCAGTAGCAGCATATAGTTCTGACTATGGCGCGCTACACATTGGTCTATGGCTTGCGGCTGGTCCCGGAGGGAACGCTCGTCAGCACCGAGGACGTCCGGCTGACGCTGAACTCCGGCGAGACAGCCGGCCTCACCCTGCACACGATCGACGGGACGATTCCGCAGCTGCGACGGGCACTGGATCGCAGTCTCGACGCGTATTTCGAATTCCTGCCTGGCGTCTCAGACGAAGACAAGCGCGACTTCGACGATTCCTGAATCGCCGATCACATCTCCACCTGTACGCCCAGTTCGACCAGGGGACATCCGGATCCTCCATGAATCCGTAACGAATCCGCGCGTTGTAGATGTTGGCGCCCATGGGAAGCACCGTGACGCCCGCGGGTGATCGGGAGAAGACACGGCTGGCCTCCAATCACGCCGACGGGGTTAGCTGCCGGGCTCGAGGTTGGAAGTCCTCTACCATCCGCTTTCGCGCTTTCGCACTTCAACGGAATGGATGCGCCCCGTGAACGGCTTGACGCCGTTCCTGATTGGGTCCCCCGTGACGCCGGCGTTGCGGCGTCTTAGGCGTATGTTCCGACGCTACTCCTTCGCTACCAGCGCCTCAAACCGCGCGGTGATCACCGCCTGTCCCACCGAAGCCCAAGCGGAGGCGGATGACGGGCTTTTCAGTTTGCAGGCATACTGGGTGCGTGCCCGACTCGACCGTGCCTAAGTCTGTCGCAGAGCCTGTGGCGGAATCCGATCCGCGATCACAGTTCCGGACGCTCGCCGGTCGCGCCGTTTCCCGCGCCTCGCGACCTGAACGATCGGCTCGTCCTCGATCTGATCGACGCCGTCAAAGGGATCCTGCGCAAGGAATCGGCCGATCGGCTGCGCGACGTGTACATGATCGGCGACATCGAGAAAGACGTCGCGAAAGTCGTCATCGAACGGATCCGCGAGCTCGCCAACGACAACGGCAAGCCGATCACGCTCTACATCAACAGCGCGGGCGGCAACGTCACCGACGGCCTCGCCATCCACGACTCGATCCGCCAGGTCGTCGCGCGCGGCATCGAGGTGACGATCATCGTCCAGGGCATGGCGTACTCGATGGGGTCGGTCGTCCTGCAGGCGGCCAGCGAAGGACGACGACTGTCGCTGCCGCATTCGTGGATCATGATTCACGAGCCGGCCAAGTGGGCGGGATGGCAATCGACGTCCGCCGCCGCGCAGCATCTCGATCGCCTGAAGCAGATGCAGGCGCAGATCTATCAGATCCTCGCGAAGCGATCCGGAAAGCCGCTCGCCAAGATCATCCGCGACACCAAACGGACTGACTTCTATCTCGACGCGCAGAAAGCGGTCGACTACGGATTGATCGACGCGGATTGTCGAGGGTTGAATCGTCGGATCGGAATCGTCTAGGCGGCGGCGCGGGCCGTTCTGAATTCTTCCAGCAGCCGCGCGACGCTGCCGGCCACCGAACGCAGCGTCGGCGCCCAGCCGAGCGAGTGCGCACGCGGACTGCGCACGATCTGATCGAGCGCGAGCGCTTCCGCATACGGACCCATCTTTTTTCGCGCCTCGTCGATCGGCATGTGCCGCACATCGGGCGGCATCTTGGCGTGATGGGCGATCGCCGCCACGATATCGTCCACTGATTCGTCGGCCTCGTCGTTCGCGTGGAAGATGCCGGCCGCATCACCCATGGTCGACACGCGCACGTACAGGTCGGCCAGGTCGCGATCGTAGATGCACGCCCAGTGGTTCTTGCCGGTGCCGACCACGCGGACAAGGCCATTGGCGGCGTCTTTCAGCAGATCGCCAACGATCCCGCGGGCGCCGCCGTAGACCACGCCGGGCCGGATGACCACCGTCCGGACGCCGGAGTTCCCTGCGTCGAGCACCAGCTGCTCGTGGTCCGGACGCCACGCCACCAACGGTATCGGATTGACCGGCGTCGCTTCCGTCGCCGCCCTGCGCCTCGTCCGAGCACCCAGGTATCGGAGGTGTACACCACACACGCGGATTCGCCAGCGGCGGCGCGACGTGCCGCGGCCGCGAGCAGTGTGTCGATCGCCTGCCGATCGACCTTCTGCATGCGCTTCGAGCCGTCGAGCGCCGCGTGAACGATCGCGTCGGCGCCTTCTGCCGCGGCGGCGTACGACGACGGCCTCGACAGGTCGCCGATGATCGGATGCACGCCGCGGCCCGACACGCGTTCCGCCTTTTCAGGGTCGCGCACGAGCGCCGTCACCTCATGGCCGCTGCGCAGCAGCGCGTCCATGGCCGCAGAACCGATGTATCCGGTCGCGCCGGTCAGAAAGATCCGCATCGAGGGAGACGGGTATTCTATTTGAGATTCGGTGATTTGAGATTGGTGATTTGAAGACTGGCGATTTGAATGCGAATGGCTGTGTGGAATTTCGGCGAGGTCAAATCTCCCAGATGCGGCCGCGATCGAAGAATGTGATGATTCCGTCCTCGCTCACCTTCAGTACCGGACCGAACTGACTGGCGGCCATGGCCGCGGTCGTGCGCGCGCCTTCGACGCCGCCTCCTGCGTCGAGCTGCTCGGACGGCGGATGGCGCAGGATCGCGCCGGCCGCAAGGAGACGGCCAGTCCGATCGGTGACCGTGGCACCGTCCAGGGCCGCCAGACCCATAAACACGCTCGGATCCAGATCCGTGATCGTGCGACGTTCAAGCAAATGAAGGAGATGGCGGCGCGATGGCCCTTCCGATCCATCGCGCTCATCAAGCTCGCGGATCGGCAAATCCAGGCGATCGGCAGGGGGCACCAGCTGCGGCACGGCGACGTCCGGCTCACGGACGACGACAAACAGCGCCCCCTCACGCGCCTCAGACAAATCGCGCGCCGTCTGGAAGATCCGGGCCGCTAACGGTTCGTCGCCGACGGCGTCTGCCCAGAGGCGGTATTTGGCCTGGGCGTCAACGAGGTGCCACGCCGCCCCGCGAAACGTGAACATCTCCGTGCCTTCCGCGAAGATCTTGATCTCGCGCGACGGGCTGAGCACGGCGCACACGTGCCCATGTTGCACCGTCGCTCGCGCGTGGGGCTGGAAGGGCCTGGCGGGCAGTGAAGCGTCTGCTGTCGCACCGCTCGCCCACCGGCGCGGATGTCGATGATGTTGAGGAGCCTCCCCTCCGAACTCGCCAGGAACAGGGTATGAACGCCTTCAGCCAGCCTGAAGAAGCTCTTAATCCGCGCCAGCGAGTCGTCGTACGACAGGATGACCGAGGTTGGCGGAACTCCAGGCTGGACAGGGTCGGCGCTCGTGCCAAGCAGCAGCACGCCGGTGGAAATCGGGCGATTCTCGTAGCTCGAGAGCGCCGCGACGCGCAGCATTTCGATGATCGACGCGATCCGGTCGGCGCGCGTGGAGCGGGCATCCATCGCGTAGGACCGAGGGTCCAGGAACGCGCCAACGTAGCGGTCCTCGATCGCGCCGCTGAACAGGTCCAGGCGCTCCGCGATGATTCGCGGGTTCTGAATGGCCCGATAACGCGCCGCCAGCACCGCGCCAATCGCCTGCGCCAGCCGCACTTCATGGGCCGTGAACGGCCAGAGGGCAGGCACGCGCAGCGTATAGCGCGTTCCGAACCACCGGATGATCAGTGCAGACGGATTGGCCGACGGCTCGATCGCCAGCCGGCCATCAGTCGCTCCCGACGTCGTCGGTTCGGCGTCGAAGGTCGCCCGCTCGAAAAACTGGCGGAGCGCGGACTGCAGCAGGCTGTCGTATAACGCGCCGACGGGGGTCGGGTCCATGAGAAGTCAGGGCAAATCAGAATGCTGAATTCAGAATGCAGCTAGGGAGGAATCATAATTCACAGGTGCGCCGCGACACGCTCGTCGACTTTTTTCGCGACCTCGTCACCAACCGCGGCGATTTCCTCGTCTATGACGACGGCTACAAGCGCCGGGTGCATACCTATGAGGATGTCGGCCGGGCGGCGCGCGGGTTCGCCGCCCGGCTGAACGCCGCGGGCATGCGCCAGGGCGACAAGGTGATCCTCTGGGGAGAAAACCGGCCCGAATGGATCGCGTGCTATTGGGGCTGCCTGATCGCCGGGATCATCGTCGTCCCGATCGACTACCGTTCGTCCGCCGACTTCGTGCGCAAGGTGGCAGGAATCGTCGAGGCGCGGCTGGCGCTGCTCGGTGGGCGACGACGTGCCCGAGCGGCGCAGGCAGTCGAGCGCCTCGACGCTCGCGCGGCCTCTCGACAGTGGCGCCTCGGCGAGCTGGACTGGCGCGCTGACGGTCCGATGCCGGCGGTGGCCACCTCGCGCGACGACGTCACGCAGATCATCTTCACCTCGGGCGCCACAGCCGAACCCAAGGGTGTGGTGATCAGGCACCGCAACGTCCTCGCGAACATCGTCCCGGTCGAACGCGAGGTGATGAAGTACCGCAGTACGCGTGGCCGTTTCAGCCGATCCGATTCGTGAACCTGCTTCCGTTGAGCCACATGTTCGGCCAGTCGATGGCGACGAACGTGCCGCCGATGCTCGCGCGGCACGGTGATCTTCACCCGCAGCTTCAACCCGCACGACATCATCCGACTGATCAAGTCCCGGCGCGTCTCGGTGCTCGTGTGCGTGCCGAAGATCCTCGACGTGCTGCGGGAACACGTGATGCGGGCGATGCCGGAGACGCAGGAGGCGCCGCCGCCAGGCACGTCCATTCCGGGGCGATGGTGGCGCTACCGCCGCGTCCACTCCGCGCTCGGGCTCAAGTTCTGGGCGTTCGTCGTCGGCGCGGCGCCGCTTCCGCCCGACCTCGAAGAGTTCTGGCGCCGCATGGGGTTCGCCGTCATTCAGGGATACGGCCTCACGGAAACCGCGCCGATCGTCACGCTGAACCATCCGTTCAAGACCAGCAAAGGATCCGTCGGCACACCCATCGCCGGCGTCGACGTGAAGATTGCAGACGATGGCGAGATCCTCGTGCGCGGCGAGAACGTCACGAGCGGGTATTACGAAAGTCCCAAGTCGCAAGTGCCAAGTGGCAAGTCGCAGGCGCCAAGTGCCAACTCGACAGGGTCCGTGTTCGACGAGGAGGGGTGGTTCCACACGGGTGACATCGGCGGGCTCGATGAGCAGGGCCGGCTGTTCATCCGCGGCCGCAAGAAGGAAATGATCGTCACGCCGGAAGGACTGAACGTCTTTCCGGAGGACGTCGAGCGTGTGGTCAATGAGGTGGCCGGCGTCCGCGAGTCAGCGGTCGTCGGGGTGACGGAGGGCGCACAGGAACGGGTGCATGCGGTGGTCGTCGCAGAGCCCGGCCTCGATCCCGACCGCGTCATCCGTGAGGCGAACGCGCGCCTCCAGGACCACCAGCGCATTCGCGCGATCTCGGTCTGGCCCGGCAGCGAGCTGCCACGCACGGAAGGCACGCGCAAACTGAAACGGGCAGCCATTCGCGACTGGGTGAAGGCCGGCGGGCAGACGCTGGCAGTGCCGCAGGGAGACTCGCTCGAGGCGTTAATTGGCAGGTACGCGCGCGGCCGTCACGTCAGCGGGGCCACCACGCTCGAGGAGCTCGGCCTGACGTCCCTCGAACGGGTCGAGCTGATGGTCGCGCTCGAGGACCGGTTCCAGACGCGCATCGATGAGTCGCGCTTCGCCGAGGCGGCCAGCATCGCTGATCTGCAGCAACTCGTGGACGCGCCTCCAACCACCGACGTCGCGGAGGAGCCGGTCGACTTCCCGACCTGGAACCGCAGCCGGCCGGTGCGATTGATCCGGCGGTTGTCGCACGCGACATGGATTGTGCCGCTGACCCGGCTGTTCGCGCACGCGCGCGTGGAGGGCTTGTCGAATCTGCAGGCGCTGGACGGGCCGGTCATGTTCGCGTCGAATCACCAGAGCCACATGGATGTCCCGGTGATTCTCTCGGCGATGCCGGGCCGGTGGCGCAGCCGCGTCGCGCCGGCCATGCTGAAGGAGTTCTTCGAAGCGCATTTCCACCCGGCGCAGCACACCTGGCGCGAGGTGTTCACGAACTCGCTGAACTACTACCTGGCGTGTTTCTTCTTCAACACCTTCCCGATCCCGCAGCGTGAAGCAGGCGCCCGGCACACGCTGCAATACATCGGCGAGGTGACGGGCAGCGGGACGTCGATCCTGCTGTTCCCGGAAGGGGTGCGATCGCCGACGGCCAGTTGAAACCGTTCCGCGGCGGCATCGGGATGATCGCCTCGCGTCTGGATCTGCCGGTGGTGCCGGTCAAGCTCGAAGACGTCGATCGCCTGATGCCGGTCGGGTCCTCGTTCGTCCGTCCGGGGCGGATCCGCGTGGCGTTCGGAGCGCCGCTCCGCCTGCGCGGCGACGATTACGCCGCGCTGGCAGCGCAGGTCGAGGAGGCGTGCGAACCTCTGATCCCGCTGGCCGGTAATCTGCAGGCAATCACCCTATCACGAATCAGGGAATTCCGCCAATGCAAGTACGCCAGAACGTTGCACGTACTCACCAGCTATGGCACACTCGTTGCTAATCGCGCGAAGCGCTGCGCAAACACGGAACGTTGCGCGCAGCGCGGCAAGTAGTGCGCTGTGGCACACTCATTGCTACGCCTCGCGAGAAAGGATGAGCTGATTGAGCAAGGACGATCTGATCGACATGCAGGGAACGGTCGTGGCCGTTCATTCGGGCGGGTTGTACCGCGTCCAGTGCGACGCAGGGCATGAGGTCCTGGCGCAATTGAGCGGTCGAATGCGGCGCTTCCGCATCAAGGTCGTGCCCGGCGACCGCGTCACCGTCGGCGTCTCTCCGTATGACCCCGTCCGCGGAATCATCACGTTCCGCGCGAGATAGCCATCATCAGAAAACCATTTTGAGTACCGAAACAAGCTCCTCCTCACGCAGCCGTGGTCGCCGACGAGGCCCGCCTCCGCCAAGCCGTCGGGCGGCCAGGCCCGCCATCGCCCGCGCGGTGTCACGGAGGCTCGGCCCGAGCCGGCCGTGCTGCCCTACGAGCCGTCGCCATTCGACCCGGCGCCCATTCCGTTCGATCAACTCTCGCTCGACAGCCGCCTGCTGAGCGGCATCCGCGATCTTGGGTGGGCCGCAACGCGCTCGATCCAGAGCGGCGTGATCCCGATTGCGTTGTCCGGTGCCGATGTGATCGCCTGCGCCGAAACCGGGACCGGCAAGACGGCCGCGTTTCTCGTGCCGATTCTGCAGCGCTTTCTCAACGAGACCGCGCCGGTGCCGCCGCGCACGCGCACGCTCATCCTGGCGCCGACGCGCGAGCTCGCGGTGCAGATCGAGGATCAGGTCCAGGGGCTGACCTACCACACCACGGTGTCGAGCATCGCCGTGTACGGCGGTGTCCCCATGGATATCCAGGAGCGCGCCCTGCGCGCCGGCGTCGACATCGTCGTCGCCACGCCCGGCCGGCTGATGGATCACATGCGCCACGACTCGGTTGACCTGAGCGGTCTCGAGATTCTGGTGCTCGACGAAGCGGACCGGATGCTGGACATGGGCTTCTGGCCCGACGTTCGGCGAATCATGGGCACGCTTCCCGCCAAGCGGCAGACGCTGCTGTTCTCCGCGACGATGCCCGGCGAAGTGTTGAAGCTGACGCGAAGAGTTTCTCCGCGAGCCGAAGCTCGTGCAGGTGGGCCGCCGCGGCGGGCCGGCGACGACCATCTCGCATGCCGTGCAGACGGTACCGGCGAACGAGAAGACACAGTGGCTCGCCCACTGGCTGCGCGACGAAGCGACCGGGCCCGTGCTGGTGTTCTGCCGGACGAAGATTGGCGCCGATCGACTGGCGACGCGCCTGACCACCCTGGGGGTTCGCGCCGCCGCCTTGCACGCCGACCGCACCCAGCAGCAGCGGATGTCCGCGGTGGAAGGGTTCCGCACCGGGACGTATCCGGTGCTGGTGGCCACGGATGTCGCCGCGCGCGGCCTCGACATCGAGGGTATCGCGCACGTCGTGAATTTTGAGGTTCCGGACACGCCAGAGGCGTATGTCCATCGTGTCGGCCGGACCGGCCGCGCCGAATCAACCGGGAGCGCGTTGACGCTCGTGGCTCCCGAGGAATTGCGCGCGCTGCGCGCGCTGGAGAAAGCCGTTGGCGTTCAACTTCAATAACGATCCATTTCGTCCGGCCGCGCCCGGGGACGGACCCGCACCGCTGTCGCCAACATCACCCGCGCCCGCTCCGGCGGCCGCGCCGGCTCCGGCCACGTCGGACAACCCGCAATCGGCCGCCTTCGTGCGTTTTGGCTCATGCCGCTGGCAGCAGCCAGCCGAGGACGGGAATCAGGCGTTCTGCACGCACCGTGAGGTGAAGCCGTACGCGGGCACGACCGGGTTCGATGCGGATGCCTGGTGTCCGGACTGCCAGTACTACAAGCTGCGCCGCGCGCCGAAGAAGCGCGAACCGCGGGACGACTACTCGTATTGACGGAAGTTGGGTAGTTGGGGTAGTTGGGTAGTTGGATAGTTGGATAGTTAGATAGTTGGATAGTTAGATAGTTGGATCGGGGGCGATGCCATGAAACGGAACGCCAGGCCAGCAACTATCAACTAGCCAACTATCCAACTACCAACTAGTCCGAGACGACGCTACCATCGTGGTCGGCAGGTCTGACGTGGTTCCCCATCCAGCAACGGACATAGTCTCCGCGCTTCATCGCTACTTCGGTCACGAATCCTTCAGGACAGGGCAGCAGGAGCTCGTTGAGAGCGTGCTCGAAGGGCGCGATCTGCTTGCGGTGATGCCGACCGGTTCCGGCAAGTCGCTTGGTTTTCAACTGCCCGCCGTTCTGTTGCCAGGTGTCACGCTCGTCGTCTCACCGCTCATCTCGCTGATGAAGGACCAGGTAGACGAGCTCAATCGTCGGGGGATCCGCGCTGCAGCGCTGCACTCGCAGGCGTCGGCCGACTCGCGGCGTGAAGCGCTGCGCGCAGCCCGTGCGGGCGAGCTGACGTTGCTCTACGTCGCGCCCGAGCGCTTCGCGTCGCAGTTCTTCAGCCGCCTGCTGCCCGAGATTCCCGTGGCCTGCTTCGTCGTCGACGAAGCGCACTGCGTGTCCGAGTGGGGACATGACTTCAGACCCGACTACCGGCATCTCCGTGCCGCGGCTGGCGGCTGCCGCAGGAGCGATGGCCGGGCGGGGCGCCCGCCGATCGCGGCGTTCACGGCCACGGCGACCCCCGAGGTCCGGGAGGACATCGTCGAGCTGCTCGGCCTGTCGACGCCTCGCCTCGTCGTTGCCGGCTTCGACCGTCCGAACATCGAGCTGCGCGTCCGGCCCGTATCCGGCGATACGGAGAAGCACGAGATGCTGCGCGGCCTGGTTCCTGCCGCACGCTGTCTCGTGTATGCGGCGACGCGCCGCAAGGCCGAAGAGGCGGCTGAGACGCTGACGCGGGCGGGCCTGCAGGCGGCCGCGTATCACGCGGGGCGCAGCGATGCGGAACGCACACGCGTGCAGGACGCATTCGCGGGTGGCGATGTGAACATCGTGTGCGCCACCAACGCGTTCGGGATGGGGATCGATCGCCCAGACGTCGAGGCGGTGATCCACATGGACATTCCCGGCTCGCTCGAAGCGTATTACCAGGAGATCGGACGGGCCGGCCGCGATGGACGCCGCGCGACTGCCACGCTGCTGTGGAACTACGCGGACGTGAAGACGCGCGAGTTCCTCATCGACAAGGGGCGCGACGAAGTGCCGGAGCGGGCGGCACGACCGCTCGATGCCGCGGAGCTGGACCGACGGAAAGCACTCGAACACAAGAAGCTGCGCCGCATGGTGGCCTACGCCGACAGCGCGGACTGCCTCCGCTCGACGATCCTGCGCTACTTCGGCGACCCGGTGGCGGCTGGCGCGTGCAACTCGTGCAGCAACTGCAGCCGGCGCTCGCTCGTCGGTCCCGAATCGCTGCTGCGGGTGCGGAAGATCCTGGCCGGCATCGCGCGGGCGGGAGAGCGCTACGGCCGCCGCCGGATTGCCGCCATGCTGGTTGGGGCGATTGACGACCTTCCCCCGCCACTGACGAAGCTGTCGACGACAGGTCTTCTGGCCGGCGAGGATACGAAGACGATTGAACGCCTGATTGACGCCGCGTGCGGCGCCGGGCTCATCGTTCCATCGCGCGACGAGTACCGGACGCTGACGCTGACGCCGTTCGGCCGCGACGTGATGGCCGGCCGGGTGGAAGACGTCCGCATGTCGATTCCGCCGGCGCGCCCCGTCCCGACACGCCGCGCCCGGAAGCGACGGCTGCGGCTCGAGGCTTTTCCGGGCCGGGTCTCGCTCGAGACGTGCGCCGCGCGACCTCACCGGCACGCCCGATGAGGCCACGGTCGCTGCGCTGCGGGAGTGGCGCGTCGCCGAGGCGCGGCGCCGCGCGATCGCGCCGTTCATCATCCTGCACGACCGGACGCTGATGGCGATTGCCGCGGCCAGACCCCGGTCGACCGCGGAGCTGCTGGCCGTGCCGGGGATTGGCCCCGGGAAAGCGGAGAAATACGGCGACGCGATCGTGTCGCTGGTCCGCCCTCGCACGTAACAACGTAGTGTCCGCCTTCAGGCGGACCTGCCGACGGGAGCGACATTCACCCGCCTTTAACCACGAAGAGCGCGAAGAGACACGACGTTCACGAAGCACTTTTTGTGTTGTTCTCTTCGTGCCCTTCGTGTTTCTTCGTGCTCTTCGTGGTTAAGACAAGCAACTACCAACTACCAACTAGCTAACTACCTAACTAGCTAACTACCAACTAGTCGGAGAACTCCTTGGCCAGGTGCACCCATTCCCCGTTGGGTGCGAGCTGCTGGTAAGCGCGCCAATGCGGACGCGCCTCCGGTGACTGCCCGTTCTTCTCCAGCGTGACCGCCAGATAGAAATGCGCATCGGCGAACGTCGGGTTGAGCCGAAGCGCCTCGCGGTAGCAGCGCTGCGCCTCGACGTAGCGCCCGAGGTCGTGAAAAATGTTGCCGAGGTTGAAGTGCGACTCGAACACGTCGCCTTCCAGCGAGATCGCCCGCTCGTAGAGCGCCTGCGCCTCGGCGATCTGATCGCGCGCGTAATGAATGTTGGCCAGGTTGATGAGCGCCGCCACCAGGTACGGGTCGATTTCCAGGGCACGGCGATAGGCGGCCGCCGCCGAATCGAAGTTGGCCGGGTCGCCGTCGTCGAGGATCGAGGCGGCTGCGAAATACTGCTCGGACGAGGAGGACCGATCGATCGGCAGCGTGTCCATCAGCACCGCCATCGGCGGAGGCTCCGGACGCCTGAGCTGCAGCACCTTCGCCGGCTGCGCCTCGATGCGGAAGTCGAGCGTCAGCTGGCCGCGGTGCGAGGCGAGCAGGTTGCGAAGGACGGCGCGGAAGGTGGCGCCGTTGGCGAGGTCGGCGTCCGCGTCGCGAACCACCGTCAGATCGGGAAACCCGTAGAACGTTTCACCGTGCGCGCGATGCGAGGGCCGGATGAGCCCCCACTTCTGCATGTAGCGCAGGTGATCGTCGCGGAGGTGCGAGTACCGCTCGAGCAGCTGGCGACGAGAGAGTGCCGGCGCACCAGTGGTCACAAGATGCCACCACTATAATCTAGTGGGACGTATCAACTGGGTACCACTAAATCATGATCGTCGGCGGCGACGTGGGTGGCACCAAAACGCTTCTCGGCGTGTTCGAACCCGCCGCGCTGTTCTCAATTCGGCGTCCCCGCCTCCTCACCACCGGCAGCTACGTCACGAACGAGTACGGAAGCTTCACCGAGATCCTCGACGAGTTCGATCGATCGGTTGGGCGTCAGCGGCACGATTGACGCGGCGGTCATCGGCGTCGCCGGTCCGGTGATTGGAGGCGTCTCACGGCTGACGAACATCCCGTGGGACATCGCGGCAGCCGACATCGCGTCGCGTCTCGGCACGCCCCGCGTCCAACTCCTCAACGACCTCGAGGCCATGGCCAACAGCGTGGACGTCCTCACCGCGGACGAAGTGGAGGTGCTGCAGGACGGTGTCGGCAGGCCCGACGGCAACGCCGCCGTGATTGCCGCCGGGACGGGACTGGGACAGGCGTACCTGCACCGGGTGGACGGGAAGCTGCGGCCGGTGCCGTCCGAAGGCGGGCACGCCGACTTCGCGGCGCGGACGGACCGCGAGATCGACCTCGTGAAAATGCTGCGGGAGCGTCTCGGCCGTGCGGAGGTCGAGCAGGTGCTCAGCGGCCCCGGGCTCCTCAACCTGCACCGCTTCACTCACCGCGGCGGCGAATGCGACATGCTCGAGGGGGTCACCGAGGAAGACGCTCCCGCTCGCATCTCACAGGCGGGGCTGAGCGGGCGCTGCCAGCAGTGCGCGGACGCGCTGCGGATGTTTGTCAGCGCCTACGGTGCGGAGGCAGGCAACCTGGCGCTGCGTGCGGTGGCAACGTCCGGGCTGTACGTGGGAGGGGGCATCGCGCCGAAGATTCTTCCCGCGCTGCGGACGGGACTCTTCATGGACGCGTTTCTGGCCAAGGAGCCAATGCGCGAATTACTGGAGAAGGTGCCCGTGAAGGTGATCCTGAATCCGGAGGCCGGCCTGGTCGGTGCGGGCGTCTACGCGCAGGAGCTATTGGAAAGGCCGACCTGAAGGTCGGCCTCTACCGGTCCATTAGAGTAGTGGTAGAGGCCGACCTTCAGGTCGGCCTAGATGTGCGGCAGGTCGACTGTCTCCAGCAGATGGTCGAGCCAGCGGCTGGACAGCTTCTCCTGCACGGTGTTCTGGCGGAGCCGCATGTTGAGATTCGGGAAGTCGACGCGATCCATCTCCTGATCCTGGTTGAAGCACGAGAAGATGAATTCCTCGCGGCCGGTCGCGGGATCGACGTGCTTCTGCAGGCACTGCGCGCAGATCTCCTTCATCATGCACTGCATCGGCGAGTTGATGCTGGCGATGGCGACGTGATCGCGCGGGATGTGCGGCGCGAGGACGCCGTAGCGCGCCGCCTTCACGGCGGCCATCATCCGGTCCGATCCGATGGCGATGATGCGCGACACGCCGGACATCGGCACGAGCGGCGATCCGAGACGGCCTTCCGCATAGGCCACCATCGCCTGCACGATGTTGCCGCGGAAGTGGGCGTCCTGCGGCCGGTCCGGCTCAATCGTCGCGCCCGTGTCCGTGCTCCAGATCACCTGGTCGGTCGCCGCCTCGATGTCCTCGCGCTTGAACAGATCCTCGCCCTTCTTGTAGCCGGCGAAATACAGCACGCGGTTGCCGTTCTCGCGCAGCGCCTTCGCGATCGAGAACAGCACGGCGTTGCCAAGGCCGCCGCCGGCCAGCAGCACGTCGGTGCCCTGCGGAATCTCGGTCGGCGTGCCGGTGGGGCCCATCACCACCACTGGTTCGCCGGGGCGCAGGTACGCGCACAGCCGGCTCGACACGCCCATCTCGAGCGCGATGAGCGAGAGCAGCCCCTTCTCACGATCGACCCACGCGCCGGTGAGCGCGATGCCCTCCATGAGCAGCGGTGTGGGACGGGCCTTGTCAGGCCCGTCTACCGACTCGCCCGCTCGCGCGAGCAAGCGCTTCGAAGTTCTGCAGACGATAAAACTGACCCGGACGGAAGTGACGCACCGCGGCAGGCGCCCGCACCACCACTTCGACAATCGTCGCCGTCAGGCGCTGCACGTACTCGACGCGCGCCAGCAGCTCCTCGTCCAGCTTCGCCACCAGGGCCGACCATGCCTCGTCGCGCTTCGGCTGCATCGCCGGATCCAGCCGTGACAGTTCGTCGGCAAAGAGCGCCGTCACCCGCGGATAGCCGTCCTTCGCCGACGCCATCGCCTTCACGACGTTGCCGGCATACATCGGGTGGTTGTCGCCGTAGTACGAGACCAGCCTGCCGTTGTTGTTATAGGAGGTGAAGAAACCGGCCGAATCCGGCTGCAGCGATACCGCCGGCGCCCGATCCTTCCGCGCGGAACCCCTGGAAGAAGCGGCGCTTCGAGTCGAGCTGGAACGTGCCCGGCTGCTCTTTCTCGTAGGTCACGTTCGGCGAAGTGCCGGCGGCCACGAGAATCGTTCGCGCCGGCAGTTCAACGGGGCCATTGGGGCCTTTGCACACGAGCGCCTTCGCGTGATCGGCCTCGTCGACGATGATTTCGCGCGGGTCGAGGTTCTCCGCGAACCAGATGCCCTCCTCGAGCGCCTTGACCACCTCCTCGTGATTGAGGCGGTACGCAGGCGAGTCCACCATCCGCTTGCGGTAGGCGAGCGTGACGCCGCCCCAGCTGCGGACGAGCGGGACAAAGTCCGGCTGCTCGCCCGCTGCCTGCGCGCGCACGCGCTCCGCCACGAACGGCACGCCCGTGCTCGAGGAACTCGTCGAGCACCTGCAGTTCCTCGGCGTCGTAGGTCGATCGCACGGCCGCCTCGCCGGCGTCCGCGCACAGCGTTTCGTAGCGCTCGAGCGTCTTTTCGACCTGAACGGGGTAATAGGCAAAGAGCTCGGTCGCCGTATCGATGCCTGTCAGCCCGCCGCCGATGACCACCGCCGGGAGCCGCGCCTGCAGATTCGGCAGCGCGCCGCGCTTGAATGCTCCGGTGAGCTGAAGCGCCATCAGGAAGTCGCTGGCCTTGCGGACGCCGCGCACCAGGTTGTTCTTCATGTCGATGACGGTCGGGCGCCCCGCGCCGGCCGCAATCGCGACGTGATCGAACCCGTACCCCCAGGCATCGTCGATCGGGATCGTCCCGCCGAAGCGCACGCCGCCGTAGATCCGCAGCCGATCGCGGCGTGCCAGCGTCAGGTGCAGCAGCGTCAGGAAGTTCTTGTCCCACCGCACGGTGATGCCGTACTCCGAGACGCCGCCGAACCCTTCGAGGACGCGCTCGTCGAGCAGACGATAGATCTCGTCCCAGCGCTCGATCGGCCGCGGCGTGCCTCCGCCTTCACCGGTCAGCTCCGCCGGGAGCGGCTCGATCTTCAGGCCGTCGATCGCCACCACGCCGAAGCCTTCGTTCAGCAGGTAGTGGGCCAGCGTGTAGCCGGCCGGACCGAGCCCGACCACCAGGACGTTGCGGCCGTTGTACGGCAGCGCATACGGCCGCCTGATGTTCAGCGGGTTCCAGCGCGTCAGCAGCCCGTAAATCTCCACGCCCCAGGGCATCCCCAGCACGTCCGTCAACGCACCGGTCTCGATCTGCGGGATGTTGACCGGCTCCTGCTTCTGGTAGATGCACGCCTTCATGCAGTCGTTGCAGATGCGGTGACCGGTGCCCGGGACACATGGGGTTGTCGATGATGATGATGGCGAGGGCGCCGATGGCGTCACCGGACTTCCGCACCATGTGCATTTCGGAAATCTTCTCGTCCAGCGGGCAGCCGGGCAGCGCGATGCCGAGCGGGTTCGAGGCGATCTGTCCCGCCTTGTCGCGCAGCCCCTTCGAGCACGAGTCCTTGTCGCGCTCGTGGCACAGCACGCAGTAGTGGATTTCGCTGACGTTCTCGCGCGGGGTCCAGCGCGGATCCGTCAACTGTGAACCCATCGCGCCGCCGCAACCGGGCGTCGGGGCCGAGCATCGCTTCCGGCAGATCCGGCCGCGGCCGCTGGACCTGCACGAGATTGAAGTAGTCGAGCGTTTCCGGGAATCGGAAGATCACCCACGACCGGTAGGCCGGATCGTGCAGCGCGTGCGCGCACCAGCGCTTCAGCGCATCGACCGTCGCGGCGATGTCGGTCTTTTCCGCGTCGCTGCCCTCCGCCCGTGCGGCGGCCTCGCGATCGAGCAGCGCACATCCGGCCATCGCGAGCGCCTGCTCAGGATCGAGGTGCGTCCACGGACGCAGCAACTCTTCGACAGCGGCCACGTCGTGCGAAGAGAGGGCCACGTGGGTGCCGCCTTTGACGAGCGGCAGGGCGCGCTTGCGGACGAAGTCGATCTTGAAGCGAAACAGCGGCTCGAGACGCTCCGTGTCGCGG
Organism: uncultured Acidobacteriota bacterium; assembly: GCA_963793705.1. GTDB lineage: Bacteria > Acidobacteriota > Vicinamibacteria > Vicinamibacterales > UBA2999 > Gp6-AA40. The sequence goes on from CAWCBC010000010.1 coordinate 181,887, forward strand.
ATCAGCTCACCGAAGGCGTCGCCGACGCTGAACAGCGTCGCCACGAAGCGACTGAGGTGCGGTGCCATGCGGACGATCAGGTCCGACCGCTCGATCGGCGACGTCACGTCCTCGGGAGCGGTACGATAGGCGTCCCAGAGCGCCCAGAGCGCGGGATCGTCCGCGGCGACACGCGCGCAGAACTGGTCGTGCAGGTCGCGAAGGCGGGACGGCCGGTGGAGGTCGGCGTAGGTAAACCCGTCGATGCCCAGCGGCATCTCCTGTGGCGCAGAGTGGTTCATCTAGGTGTTGAATCGGCAGAGGGTCGAATCTTTCGATTCTACACGCCAGCCCGTGCTCTGGGCGAGCGTTGACAGGGTCCGGCTGAAGCCGGACACTACGAGAAGGCCGACCTGAAGGTCGGCCTCTACCAGTTAGAAGCCCAGTGCACATCACCCTGAACGGCGAGCCATTCGAAATCGATCAGCCCTTGTCGGTCGTGGCGCTGCTCGAGCGGCTGGACATCGACGCACGGCGGGTCGCCGTCGAGCACAACCTCACCATCATCAAGCGCCACCGGTTCCCCGAGGTCATCGTCGGCGACGGCGATCAGGTCGAGATCGTGAATTTCGTGGGCGGCGGGTAACATCATCAGATGATTGGTGATTTGGGATTAGTGAGTGGTTGACGATTGGGGATTGCGGGATTTGTGAATGAAAGACACGCCGTTCATCATCGCGGGCCGGACGTTCTCATCGCGGCTGATTATCGGTACCGGTAAGTACCCGTCTCACGCGGTCATGGCGCGCGCGCACGAAGCCTCCGGCGCCGATATGGTCACCGTCGCCGTCCGGCGCGTGAACATCTCCGACCGCTCGCGGTGAGTCGCTGCTCGATTACATCGACACGGACCGGATGTTCATCCTGCCGAATACGGCCGGCTGCTACACCGCGGACGAAGCGATCCGGACGGCGCGACTCGGGCGCGAGGCGGGGCTGTCGAACTGGGTGAAGCTCGAGGTCATCGGTGACGAGCGGACGCTCTTCCCCGACAACGAAGCGCTGCTCGAGGCGACGCACGTGCTCGTGGGCGAAGGGTTCGTCGTGCTGCCCTACACCAACGACGACCCGATTGCCTGCCGCAAGCTGCAGGACGCGGGTGCGGCGGCGGTGATGCCGCTCGGAGCGCCGATCGGCTCCGGCCTCGGCATTCAGAATCCGAACAACATCCGCATCATCCGCGAGTTCGCGCGCGTGCCGGTGATCGTCGATGCCGGCGTCGGCACGGCGTCGGACGCCGCCATCGCCATGGAGCTGGGCGCCGATGGCGTCCTCATGAACACGGCGATTGCCGGCGCCGAGGATCCGGTCGCCATGGCCACGGCGATGAAGCACGCCGTGATCGCCGGACGCCTGGCCTATCTGTCGGGCCGCATCCCGCGCAAGATGTACGCAAGCGCGAGCAGTCCGGTCGAAGGGATGGTCGGACGCTGAGGATCGCGGTAGTAGGGGCCGACCTTAAGGTCGGCCCCTACAGCCGGAAGATATTCTTCGCCGGGTTGCCCTTGAGCGCGTTCCGCGTGTCGACGATCAGCGGAAACCGCTTCGGCATCGCCGAGTAGTCGAACACCTTGTGGTCGGTGGCGATCACCGCGCAATCGACCCCGTCAACTGCCTCCTCGGCAATCGACTGCAGGCCAGCGGACCTTCCTTCAGCGACGGCACGTACGGATCGGTGTAACTCAGCTCCGCCCCGCGCCGGTGCAGCAGCTGCAGGATGTCGAGCGCCGGCGACTCCCGCATGTCGCTCACGTCCTTCTTGTAGGCGAGGCCGAACAGGTGAATACGGGCGCCGTTGACGGCCTTCTTGCCCGAGTTCAACGCCTCGCTGATCCGCTCGACGACGTATTCCGGCATGGAGCCGTTGACGTGGCCCGCCAGCTCGATGAACCGGCATTCGAAGCCGGACTGCTTCGCCTTCCAGGACAGGTAAAACGGGTCGATCGGGATGCAGTGGCCGCCCAGCCCCGGGCCGGGATAGAACGGCATGAAGCCGAACGGCTTGGTCTTCGCCGCGTCGATCACTTCCCAGACGTCGATGTTCATCCGGTGACACATCAACGCAATCTCGTTGACGAGACCGATGTTCACCGCCCGGAACGTGTTCTCCAGCAGCTTGACCATCTCGGCGACCTGCGTGGAGCTGACCGGGACGACGGTGTCGACGGCAGCCGAATACAACGCGGTCGCCACTTCGGAGCAGGCGGGCGTCGTCCCGCCGACGACCTTGGGCGTGTTGCGCGTGTTGTACTTCTCGTTGGCGGGATCGACGCGCTCGGGCGAAAACGCGAGATAGAAGCCTTCACCGACCGTGAGCCCGCGCGCCTCGAACATCGGCTGCAGCACCTCCGCCGTCGTCCCCGGGTACGTGGTCGACTCGAGCACGATCAACATGCCCGGATGGAGGGACTTGGCGATCTCTTCCGCGGCCGCCACGACGTAGGACATGTCGGGGTCCTTCGTTTTGCGCAGCGGCGTCGGCACGCAGATGTCGACGGCGTCCATGTCGCCGAGCTTCGACATGTCGGTTGTCGCGCGCAGGCGTCCGGCCTTGACGCACGCGGCCACGTCCGCGGTCTTGACGTCGAGAATGTAGCTGCGGCCGGCGTTGAGCTCCGCGACCTTGGATGCATCGACGTCAAATCCGGTCACGTCGAATCCGGCCTCGGCAAACTCCACGGCAAGCGGCAGTCCGACGTACCCGAGACCGATGACGCCGATCCGGGCCTGCCGCTTTTCGAGCTTCTCCTTCAGGTGCAAAGTTGTTGATCCTCGGCTGACGAGATAGGACGTGTCTTACCGGTAGGCGGCCGCTTCGGGAGACGGGGGCGACGAGAGGCGCCTGAGGTCCTCGTCGACCATTGTCTGAATCAGGCCTTCGAACGTCACCTTCGGCTCCCAGCCGAGGACGCGCTTCGCCTTGGAGGCATCGCCGATCAAGTGATCGACTTCCGCAGGGCGCAGCAGCGCCGGGTCGGTCCTGACGTATTTCTGCCACTCGAGGCCGGCATGGCCGAACGCGACCTCCACAAGGTCGCTGACCGAGTGCGAGATACCGGTCGCGATGACGTAATCGTCCGCCTGGGGCTGCTGCAGCATCATCCACATGGCCCTGACGTAGTCACCGGCGAACCCCCAGTCGCGCTTGGCATCGAGATTCCCGAGCGCGAGATGATCCGCAAGGCCGAGCTTGATTCGTGCGACCCCATCCGTGACTTTGCGCGTTACAAACTCCAGGCCACGACGCGGCGACTCGTGGTTGAACAGGATCCCGGACACCGCGAACAGTCCGTAGCTCTCACGGTAGTTCACGGTGATGTAGTGCCCGAACACTTTCGACACGCCGTAGGGACTGCGTGGGTAGAACGGCGTCATCTCGGTTTGTGGCACTTCCCGCACGCGCCCGTACATCTCGCTGGACGACGCCTGGTAAAGCTTGATGGCCGGATCGACGTGGCGCACCGCTTCCAGCAGACGGGTGACGCCCATCGCATTGAAATCGCCAGTGAGCAGCGGCTGGTCCCATGACGCCGGCACAAACGACATCGCCGCCAGGTTGTAGAACTCGTGGGGGCGGACGTCCTGGATGAGTCGGAGCAGCGAGAGCTGATCGAGCAGGTCGGCGGGGCGAAGCGAGATGCGCGGCAGCAGATGCTCAATCCGCCAGTAGTTCGGGGCGCTCGACCGCCGGACAACGCCGGTGACCTCGTAGCCGTTCGCGAGGAGCAGCTCCGCCAGATACGACCCGTCCTGCCCGGTGATCCCGCTGATGATTGCCCGCTTAGACATCGCTTCTCATTCTATGTCGCCGGGATCGAGCATCTTGTAGTGTCCGCCTTCATGCCCGGGCGGACCGGACCGTCGCGCGGCCCTGCAGCCACCGGCGCAGCGCATCGTGCCATGGCGGCATCGCAAAGCCGGCCGCGGCCAGCTTGGCCGGGCTCAATGCGCAGAACTGCGGACGGCGGGCCTTGAACTGCACGTCGTTGACGCTGACCGCGACCAGCTTCGGCGTGACACCGAGGAGCTCCGCCGCCGCCTTCGCCACCTCGTACCACGTCGCCTGACCGGCATTCACGCAGTGATAGAGTCCCGGCGCCGCGCCGGTCATGACCAGGTGTCGTGTCGCGGCCGCGATGTCGGGCGTGTAGCTCGGCGACACAACCCGATCGGTGAACACACGAACATCGCGGCCGCCCTCGAGTCCGGACACGATGGAGTCCAGCGTTCCGGTCCTGCCCGTCCAGTGATCAGCGCCGCCGAACAGGCTTTCCACGCGAAGGACGTAGGCGCGGGGGGCGTCGAGCGCGAACCATTCGCCGAGCAGCTTCGACGCGGCGTAGGCGCTCTGCGGCGACGGGCGGTGCGCCCTCGTCGTAGGGCTGCGTGGCCTTGCCGTCGAACACGAAGTCGGTGCTGTAGTGGACGAACGTCGCGCCGACCTCCCGCGCCGCCCGCGCGAGATTCCTCGGGGCGAACGAGTTAACGGCAAGCGCGGCGAGCGGCGCCGATTCGGCGCCGTCGACGTCGTTGAACGCCGCACAGTTGATGATGACGTCCGGCCGAGCGTCGCTGACGGCCTGCGTCACGGCCGCGGCATCCGTGATGTCGAGCGACGATGCGGGTGTGCGCAATGACCTGCGCGTCGTGAAAGGCTTCGACGATCGTCGCGCCAAGCCGCCCGGCGGCTCCCGTCACGAGGCACTCGCATCCCGCTCACCGTGACCCGCGGATAGTCCGCCTGCAGGCGGACACTGCATTGGGAGAGGCGTTAGACTGCTGCAACAGCGTCATTCTAGTTGATGGAAACCGTTGATACTGCCGTCATCGGCGCCGGCGTCGTCGGCCTTGCCGCGGCACGAGCCATCGCGCGGCGCGGACACAGCGTCTGCGTGCTGGAACGGGAGCCGCGCCCGGGCACTGGCATCAGCACGCGCAACAGCCAGGTGATTCACGCCGGGATCTACTATCCGGCTGGCTCGCTCAAAGCGAAGCACTGTGTCGCCGGTGCCCGGATGCTCTACGAGTTCTGCGAGGCGCACCGCGTCCCGTTCACCCGCTGCGGAAAACTGATCGTCGCCCACAACGACGAAGAGAGCGCCAGGCTCGAGAGTCTACGTGCGCGCGGCGAGGCGAACGGCGTGGAGGATCTCCGCATCGTTGACGCCGGCTTCATTCGGTCCCGCGAGCCTCACGTGCGGGCACACGCCGCGCTGTTCTCGCCGCATTCGGGCATTCTCGAAGCGGAGGCACTCGTAAAGACGCTCGGCGCGCTTATGCGTGGAGGAGGATGTGGCCCTGTTGACGGGAACGCCGCTCACCGGCGGCTGACGTCCGGCCAGACGCGATTGAGCTGCGCACACCGGCAGAGCGCATCCTGGCGCGCTCGATCGTGAACGCGGCGGGCCTGTACGCGGACGAGGTGTCTGCGGCCGTCGGCGGAGAGCCGTACCGGATTTATCCGTGCCGGGGCGAATATGCGGAGCTGGTACCTGCCAAACGCCAGCTGGTGAACGCGCTCGTCTATCCCCTGCCCCACACCCACGGTCTCGGCGTCCATTTGAGCAAGACCATTCACGGCAACGTCACGCTCGGTCCAACAGTCTGTTATCTCGATCGGAAGGACGACTACGAGGCGAATCGAATCCCGATCGAGGATTTCCTCGAGCCGGCTCGCCTGCTGCTCCCGGAATTGACGCTTGCCGATCTCCGGCTCGGCGGCAGCGGCATCCGGCCGAAGTTTCACCCGCCGGACGTGTCGTTTGCCGATTTCTTCATCGCCAGAGACTCGGCCTCGCCTCGCGTCGTTCACGCTGCCGGCATCGAATCGCCGGGGCTGACGTCGTGCCTCTCGATTGGCGCGCATCTCGCGGATCTGGTCGACGAAATCCTGTAGCAGGCCTTGGCACCCTAGAAGGTGCGCCTTCAAAGGCCCTCGTAGGCCGATGCCCACTGGTATCGCAAGGCGAGCGCTGACGAGCTACGCCCCTACGGGTGCCACGCCAGCTTCCACCAGCAGCGCATCGTCAGCAGCCCGCGCGCGATCCATCGTTTGGGGTTGAGCGGGCTTCGAGCCACGTGCGTGGAGTAGTAGAGATAGGCGCTGTCGTGAAATGCACGGACTGACTGGGCGCGCGCCGTGCGACTCGAGTGGCCGACCCGATGCACCGCAGACGCGGCCGGCACATATCGAACCGTCATAACCCCGCTCGCGGAGCCGCCGGCACAGGTCGGCATCTTCCCAATACATGAAGTAGCGCTCGTCGAATCCGCCGACCGAGGCCATCGCCTCGCGGCGCACCAGCATGCACGCACCAGAGACCCAGTCAACGCCGCATCGACTCGTCGTCGCTCGTTCCGGCGACCACATTCCGACGCGCGACCTCGAGCCCAGGCAGTGTCCGGCGCAGCGAGCTGGTGCGGCCGAACAGGCCCGTCAGCATGTTCGGGTCGCCGCGGGCGTTCCCCTGCGGCGATCCGTCGGGGTCAAGGATGCGCGGCGCGACGATCGCGCACTGCGCGTCGCCGTCGAGAATCGCCATCAACGGACGCAGTGAGCCCGGCATCAGCTGACAATCCGGATTCATGACGAGGATGCGGCCGGCGTGGCACTCGCCACCGCCTGGTTGACCCCTCGAGCAAAGCCGACGTTCTCGCGATTGCGCAGCAGGCGGACCGGCGGGAAATCCAGGGCCGCCGCCTCGCTGCCGTCCGTCGACGCGTTGTCGACAACCACCGCCTCCCAGGCGCCGCTCGCCTCGCGCTCGATGGACTCGAGCGCCCGGCGCAACTCCGTCCCCGAGTTGTAGTTGACCAGAACGGCGGCAACAGTCGGCGTCACGGCCTGACGTCCGCGACGTCCTGATCGAAGCGTTTCTCCCGCGCCTTGAGGCCGAACCAGCGCGGCTCGAGCATGCGCCAGATGGCGTCAGCGTCAACGCGCCGCGAGCGCTGAACGGCGGCACGCTTGCGCAGCATCGACGGCACCGCCGCAACCGCCGCCGCCTTCGCGCGGACGAACGTCCACCCCTGCCCAGCGCGCACGAAGTACGCCGCCGCCGCCAGGTCGTAGACGAGGTGCCCGGCTGCTGTTCGAAGCAATACCGAGGTCGGAGAGTTCTTGAGGTACACCCACTCGAGGTTGCGCTGCCCGTAGAAGATCGCGCGCGCGCTGTGCCGGCCGAGCGTGGCGCTCCCGTGATGCCGCACGATGGCATCGGCAACGTAGCGGAACGCGGTAGCCGCGCAGCCGGGCGCGATAGGACAGATCCACGTCCTCGTGAGACGCGAAGAAGTCCTCGTCGAACCCGCCAAGCTCCTCGAACACGGCTTTGGGCATCAGGCAGGCCGCACCGCAGACGCCAAAGACTTCCGTGGCTCCGCAGCCTCGACCGACGGCATTCCGTGCAGGCGTTTGAACGCGCCGCCCGCACGGAGAAACCCGTCACCAGCGCTGTCGATGATCTGCGGATCGTGCATGTAGACGATGCGCGACGTCGTCAGCGCGAACCCGCCCGGCTGATCGAGACCGGCGAGCAGTGCCCGGAGCCACCCTGGATCCGCCACGGTGTCGTTGTTCAGCAACGCGACCATCGGCGCACGCGCGTCGGCGACTCCCGCGTTGTTCCCACCGGCAAAGCCACGATTCTCGGCAGCGAGACGATGCGCACGGATGGGTGGCGGCTGCGGACATGCGCCACCGTGTCGTCAGTTGACGCGTTGTCAACGAGGATCGACTTCGAGGCTCACCCCTCGCTGCGCGGCAAGGGCGCCGAGACACGCGTCGAGGTGCCGACGGCCATTCCACGTCACGACGACCACCGAGACCTCGGGGACGGTCACGCGCGTCGTGCGACCTTCCGCTCGCCGCTTCGCGGCTTTGGCGAAACACGTCTGGTACACGTCCATCGTCGCCCGGGCCGTGCGCGCCCAGGTGAACAACGCCGGCGCGGGCCACCCCGCGGGTTCCCAGCTCGCGGCGCAGCTCCTCGTCGGTGGCCACGCGGATCACCGCCTCCGTCCAGCCACGGTCGTCATCGGGATCGAGCAGAATCGCCGCGTCGCCCGTCAGCTCCGGAATCGACGCCGCCCGCGCGGCGATGACCGGGGTGCCGCTGGCCATGGCTTCGAGGACAGGGAAACCGAAGCCTTCGTAGCGCGACGGATAGACGAACGCCGTTGCGGATCGGTAAAGGGCGTGCAGCACGCTCCTCGTCGACTCGTCCGAGGCGGACGACCGCCTCCGGCGCCCCGGCGTCGGCCGCCAGCGAGCACAGCGCGTCGCCCGTTCCGCGGTCGGTGCCCACCAGCACCAGCGACATCGCCGGCAGCGCGCCAAAATGCCGGCGCGCCTCGAGCACGGCGTGACCGCCGTCCCCAGATTGCGCCGCTCGTGCAAATCGCCGACGTGAAGCAGGAAGGGAGTGGTCACCGCGGCGGGCAGCTCGCACGGCGGACCCTGTCGGGTGACGCAAATGCCCCGGACGACCCCGAGCGGCACGACCGTCAGGCGCTCGGGTCCGATCGCGTACATGTCCGCGATCTCCGACGCCGAAAACCACGAGCAGGTCAGGATGTGGTCGGCCGCGCGGGCGCTCCACCGGTAAAAGGCACGACGGAGCCAGTCGCGGCGATACGGATACCACTCCGGATTACGTTCGTAGCTGATGTCGTGGATGGTCAGCACGACCGGTGCTGGCGACCAGAATGGGGCGGTGTAGGCCGGGGCGTGAATCACATCGACCCCGGCTTCCGCGGCGGCGCGCGGAAGGCCGACTAAGGTCCAGCCGGCGTTGGTCGGCGGATGCGCTCGCTCGGCGACGTGCTCGAGGTGCGGCGGCACCGCGTCCGGCTGTCCGCCGAGCGCGACGAGTTCAGGAGGGTTTTCGAGCGCCAGCAGGGCCGGCACAAGCCCTTCGACGTAGCGCCGGATCCCCGGTGCGGGCGACGAGAATGCCCGGCCATCAATACCAACACGAGACTCGCTGATGGGTGAAATGCAAAATTCCAATTCGAAATTCAAAGAGAACCGTTTGCATTTTGCATCTTGCATTTTGAATTACTGGATCTCCATATGTAGACGCCGGACAGGACGGTCGAGCTCGGGCGCAGATCTCGCGAATGCGCGCCTCGATGCTGCCGTTGATGGCGCCGCTGCTCAGGATCACCTCGTCCACGCCGTACTGCTGCATGGTCGCCTCGAGGCGGTCGATCGAGCCGCGCACCGGCACGCCGACGATCCAGCGATGCACCTTCGCGGCGTCGTCGTCGATGAAGGCGACCGGATTCATGTTCCAGGCGGTGTTCGCGCGCATCTCCCGCACGAGCAGACGCCCGAAGTTGCCGGCGCCATAGACGAGGACGCGGCGGCTCCGTTTGCTCCGGGTGGCGGCGGCGAGATTCATCATCCGGAACGAGACGCGCGTGGCGATGATCGCCACGGCGAGCAGAATCGCATCGAGCACGAACACCACGCGCGACGCGCCAACGCCGGCGGAGACCGGCAATGACTCACGAGATAGAACGCCGCGGAACCGAGAGCAGCGAGCCAATGGCCACGCCGCGCACGACAACGGACAGATCGCGCAGGCCGAACGTGTCCCACGATCGCTGGTACAGGCCGGAGCGTACAGCGCCGCGATCTTGCAGCCCAGCACGATCGGCAGCGACGCCATGAAGAAACGGAGGAAGTTGTCGAAATCCTCGCCCTCGAACCGCAGGCGGTACGCCGCGTAGTAGCAGACGGTGATCAGGATCAGGTCGAGCATGACCTGTCCGGCGTGCCACCTGAACGCGAGGTCCTTCAGGAACGGCGCGAACGAGGACTTCTGGAGCGCGAGGAAGTCCTCGGCGTTATACGCCGGCACGCGTGCCAGGTAGATGCCCACCAGCGTCATGACGACGCCAAATGTCGCGACGATCGGCAGTTCGGGCTCGCAGCCGGTCGTTCAGCACCATCAGCGCCGCGACACCGCCGGACACCAGGCCGACGAGATACAGGATGCGGACGGCGGTGCGTTCGGAGAATCCGAGCGACACGAGGCGATGGGAGACGTGATCGGTCCCGCCCTTGGTGGCGCTGCGTCCTGCCAGCCGCCGCAGCACCAGCACGAACGCGGTGTCGAAGAGCGGCACGGTCAGGATCAAGGCAATGGGCACGACGGGGCTCGACAACGCGAGCCCGGTACTGAACACCGGGACGAGCGAGGTGGACGCCAGCATCGCGCCGATGAAGAGGCTCCCGGAGTCGCCCATGAACAGCCGCGCCGTCGGCCGGTTCCAGAACAGGAATCCGAGGAGCGCACCTGCGAGCGACGCCAGGAGGATGACCATCGCCCCGCCGAGCTCGTTCCCGAGCAGGTAGGCGAAGAACCCGGCGGCGATGAACGCCACGCCGGCGGCCAGTCCGTCCATGTTGTCGAGCAGGTTGAAGGCGTGGCAGACACCGGCAAACCAGACGATCGCGACCAGCGTGTAGCAGCGTGCGCTTCGCGGCGTCCGGCTCGGTGCCGGCCAGCGCGAAGACGAGGAAGGCGCCGATGGCCAGCGAGGCGACAAGCTTGGCCAGCGGCGAGAGCTGAAGTCGATCGTCAAGCACGCCGACCACGAACATGGCCAGCGAGGCGGCCAGGACGGGACCCCACGGCAGCAGGTCGGCCACCATCGACGGGCGCGCAGCGACGACCAGGAATCCAATGGTCGTGGCCGCCGCGATGGCGATCCCGCCCATCGTCGGCGTCGGCGCGCGATGCCAGCGATCCGGCCGCGGCGGCACCACGGCGCCCACGGTCGGCGCGAATCGGCGAACGACGGCGCCGAGCGCCAGCGAGGCCGCGGTGGCAATCGTCGCAAGCGGCGAACGCCAGGACGAAATCAGGATTGTCAGGCACAGCGATCTAGCCGCTCGCTGGTGGCGTGGACGCTCCCGGCTTGCCGAGCACAAACGGCGTCCGGCCGAGAATGCCGTCGCAGATCGTGTCCAGCCCGACATCGCCTGGCAGCAGCTGCTGCAGCCGATTGAGCTCGAGCCGGTAGACGGGATAGCCGGCCTTCGGCTCGATGAACGGCAGCGGAATCATCCGGTTGAAGAAGAAGTGATAGGCGTAGCGCCGCGCCCGCGCCAGCTGCGCCGGCCCGAGACCTTCGGCGAACGGCAGCTGGTCGAGAATCGAAAAATACTCGTCGCGCGAGCTCGCATCGTAGGTGATGCCCTTGTTCCTGACCCAGGCCTCCCCCGCCACGATGACCGGGATGCCGACGCTGCTCAACTCGACGCCCATCTTCGTCCCGTAGATGATCGCCGCGTTGCAGAGCGACATCAGCCCGTAGGTGCTGAGCCCGCTTTCCGGCGGCACGACGTGAATGTTCGGCGCGAGCTGCGGAATGCGCCTGCGCAGTTCGCGCAGAATCGGCTGGCGCGACGGCGGGAATCCGCTGATCTCCGCCGGGTGCACGCGGATGAGGAGCTGCAGGTCGGGGCGCGTGGCGAAGTACTCGCACGTCTGGACCAGCCACTCGAGCATGCTCGGGGAAGGCGTTGGCCGGATAGTGCAGCTGGGCGTCCCATGACACGTTGGTCAGCAGGCCGATGATCGGCTTGTTCCGATCGAGGCCGACCTGCCGCGCGATCTCCTGCGGCTCCTGGCGGTTCGGGCGATGGAACACGATCCAGTCGAACAGGCCTTCCCGCCGGCTGCGCAGGTAGTGCATCAGCTCGGCCTCCTGGCTGTCGGACAGCTGCAGGTCTTCCCAGTGCTCGCGCGGCTCGTCCAGCAGCGTGTGGTGGTAGGTATCGTCGTGGCTGAAGATGAACCGGCGCTTCCGGTAGGCGACGTTCCAGGTCGAGACGTGCACGTTCTCCTGGCGTGACACCTCCGAAATGATGCCCCACGGCACGTAGATGCCGTGCGTCACCACCGTCGACGTGAAGCCGAAGGCTGCGCAGGAGACGACGCGTCGCGTAGGCCGTCAACAGCGCCGATTCGAGATAGCGTTTGACGATCGCCTCCCCCTGCGGCTCTCCGTCGAGGCTGCCCGTCGCAAAGAACCGCAGCGCCCCGGCGTAGGCGTGCTCGCCGAGGGCCAGCCCGTCCAGGGTGAACGTCCGCACGTCCTCCATCGTCACGCTCTGCGCGATGCGGCGCGCGTTCGCGCGATCGTCAGCCGTCAGCCAGTCGCCGTATTTGTGGACCGTGATTCCGAGCTGGCGATAGACGCGTTCCGCCGGCTTCAGACAGTCGCGGCACAGATCGCGCGATGGTCCGTGACGGGCGAAGCGCTCGATATTCGGATAGAGCGAGGCCTCGCACTCGGCGCAGGCGGTCATCGACGCCGTCGCACAGCAGCGCGTGGACCTCCGCCCCGCGAAACGTCAGGGCTGCCGCCAGCGCGCTCTCGAGCGTCACCGCGTGGGCGTACGAGCCGATCGCCGGTGGCCATCAGCACGCGGGGCCCGCCCTGCGCCGAGGCGCGTGCCGTGCTCCACAGCTCGCTGTTCGCCTGAAGAATCGGCTGCCAGTCCGGGTAGGCGTCGTACCGGGCGTAGTACCACCGCCGGGCCAGACGCGTGGCCCGCCACAGGCGCGGAAATCTCCGGAGCAGGCGCTGCACCCTCACCGGCGTTGGTCTCCAGCACCGTGTGCACCGGCGACGGCCGGCTCGGATCGACCGCGTTCGATCAGCTGCATGAACGCGCCGACGTCGGGAAGCTCCGGAAACACACGCCACGGCCGGTGCTCGGCAAGCTCCTCGACCGTGTAGCCACCGGTCCCGACGGCAATGGTCCGCGCACCGATGGCGTTGGCGCAGTGAATGTCGTGAGGCGTGTCGCCAATGACGAACACCGAGTCGTCCGCAACCGGACCGGCGCGCCGCGCCAGCGCGAGCGCGCGGGCGGCGATCGTGGCACGCTCGCCCGCGTCCTCGGCAAATGCGCCATCTGGAAAGAAGTGGGAGAGGCCGGTAATGAGTCAGCTTCGCCCTGGCGCCGCCGCGCGTGTTGCCGGTCAGCAGGTACGAGCGGACGTCCTCCCGAGATTCGAGGTGCTCGAGAATCTCGCGGACATTGGGCAGCACCGAACCGCGCTTCAGCGGCAGCGAGGCCGGCAGGAGCTCCTCGTACCGGCGAACCATCCCGCGCACGGTTGCGTCGTCCGGCTCAACGCCGAGCATTTCAAACGTCCGCACCGCAATCTGGTAATCAGTCAGGCCGGCGACGCGTATCGACGCGAGCTGAAACTCATGCCCCGTCGCTTCGCGTACGGCCGCCTCCCACGCCGGAACTCCAGCCTTCCCCGTCGTCAGCAGCGTGCCGTCGATGTCCCAGAAGAGAACCGTCATGTGAGTTGGATCATGTGAGCTGCGCAGTCCGGCGCTCGCCGACGGCCTGCGGGAGCGCGCCGCGGAATACCTGAACGAGCGACGGGATATCGAGACGATGGTACGTGAGCACCTCGTCGTTGGTGCCGCATTCCGGCAGTTCCGTGACGCCCACTCGCGCCACGCGCGGTGATGGGTCAAGGCGGAGCTCGGCAATCGCCGCGGCAATCATCTCGCCCTGACCGCCGTGCAGGTAGTGATTGTCGAGCGTCACGACCGATCGACACGTGCCGATGGCCTGACGCAGCCAGGCGGGGTCGACGCGATTCAGCCACGGGAGGTTGACCACCCGGATGCTCGTCCCGGTCTCGTCCTCGAGCTGCTGCGCCGCCTCGAATGCGTTGGCCAGCATCCATGGTCCGTAGCCGAACACCACGAGGTCGCTGCCGTCTTTCACGGTCCATCCCGCGCCAACGCGCACGGTCTGGTGCGGATACGAAAACGGCATCGGCCACTTGACCGACACCAGCCGCAAGTACGAGCTTCCGGCAACCGAATTCACCAGCGCGTCGAGCAGCGCGCCAACTTCCGCCTCGCAGCACGGCTCGGCCAGCACGAGGTTCGGCACCGACCCCAGGGCGCCAATGTCGCGCACGGACTGATGCGAATGACCCGGCCCGCCAGGCAGAAGTCCCGCCAGCGATCCGACGTAGATCACCTTCGAGCGCTCGCTGCACTGGTTGTAAATCTGCTCGTTCGGGCGCGCGGCGAGGAAGCAGGCGAAGGAGTGCACGATCGGCAGCACGCCGCGGCGGGCCATTCCAGCCGCCATCGACGCCATATCCTGCTCGGCAATGCCGCACTCGACGAACCGTTCGGGAAAGCGGGCGGCAAACGCCATCAGCCCGCAGTCCTTCACCAGGTCGGCGTCGAGCGCCATCAGGTGCGGATGCTGCTCGGCCTGCTGCACCAGCGCGCGTTCGTAGGCGGCAACGAGGCTGTCGGTCTGGCGAGGTTCCCGGCGGGGATTCCTCGTCCGCGTCTCGGTGCGGACCGCGCCCAGGCCGATGTCGCGGAACAGGTCGTTGGCCGCAGCCAGCAGTTCCGTTACACCGGCGGTGTAACTCTGTTCGCTGGGGGCGCCCGAGTGGAATCCGTAGAGCTCACCCGACTTGGTCGCAGGCCCTTCCATGAAGCTGACGCCCTTGCCCTTGACCGTGTCGGCGACGATCACTTTGGGTGTGTCCGTCACGGCATCGAGCGATCGGAATGTGCGCTGCAAGGCGGCGACATCGTGACCGTCGCAGCGCACCACGTGCCAGCCGAACGCGCGGAACTTTGCCTCAACGTCGCCGAGATGGCTGACGGACGCCACCCACGTGTCCGATTGAATCTTGTTGTGATCGACGATGGCGACGATCTCGCCGAGACCCCTGTTGGCGGCGGACCCGAGCGATTCCCAGAGCTGCCCTTCCTGTAGTTCGCCGTCGCCGGTGAGCACGACAATGCGGCGCTCGATTCCTTTCAGGCGGTTGGCGAGGGCCATCCCTTTCGCCTTCGAAATCCCCATGCCGAGCGAGCCGGTGTTCGCCTGGATGAACGGCGTTTCGACGTGCGGGTGCCCGGGCAGCCCGTGCAGGCGCCGAAGTTGGTGGAGCTTCTCTGCCGGGAGCAGCCCGAGGCCGATCAGCACGTTGTAGAGGGCCGGTGCGTCATGCCCCTTGGAGGAGAAGAACACGTCGCAGGCGTCCGGCCCCTTGTCCAGATCGCGCAGCTCGTTGAGAAACAGCCAGCTCATGATCTCGAGCGAGCTGAAGCTCGTGCCGATGTGGCCGGACCATGCCCCGGCAATCATGTAGAGCGTGTTGATGCGGGCCAGCGCGGCAAAGGCGCGCGCGCGCGGGACCGCGTCGGCGCCAGCTCTGCAGCAGGCGCTGAAACTCCGAGACGGGTAACGTACTGGAGCTCTAACGATTCGCCCTGATCGGTCTGGATGTCACCCATGGTCGTCTTAACCACGCTTCCTGAGCTTCCTTCGTGGCCTTCGTGATCTTCGTGGTTCAAGGATTTCAAGCAGTCACCGAGGTGTACGGGATTGCAGAACCGCTGGTAACTGCACGGCGCCGTCCGCGATGAGCCGCTCCGCGATCATCCAGTCGTTCGGATCGTTGATGTCGAACCCTTCGTAGCCGTCGGTGATGAACGGGACCAGCACGTCGCCGGCAATCGAGTGGCGCTCGAACACCACGCTCGTCCAGGCGATCTCGAGCGAGGCGTTCTGCACGTAGACCAGCGGCAGCGCCTGATACGGCATGCTGTGCCACGGCCGATCGCCATTGTCAGATGGCAACAGCGGGAACATCCGCTCGCCGCGGACGACCCACATCTTGCCCGGATGCTGCGCGCATTTCTCGATCGCGCGCAGCGAATGCACATCGTCCTGCGCGAGAAACTGCGTCAACGCGCGGCGGATGGTGTCGGCCGACCGGAATGGACTCGTCGGCCGCAGCAGGCTGAAACAGTCCCAGCGGCGCCCCTGCCGCTGCAGCTCGGCGAGCGTGTACTCCACCCACTCGATATCGGGCGAGGTGTCCCCGGCGAACGCCGCCGGTCGCAGGAACGGAACTTCGGCGCCGTAATGGCGCGCGATGGCGGCAACGTCCTCGGAGTCGGTCGAGACGATCACCGACTCGAATACGCCGCTCTCGATCGCCGCGGCAAGCGTATACGCGATCGCCGGGTGACCAGCGAGCGGCCTGATGTTCTTGCCCGGTACCCGCTTGGAACCATGACGAGCCGGAATCAGCGACTGCGGACGTTCATTCCGTTCTATTTCGGTCGGTTCGTGTTCAGTTTCGGTTCGAATTCTTGTTCGAGTTCGAAACTCGCCCAAGCCGCATCGAACACTCGAACCCGAACACGAACTCAGAACCGAACATGAACACGAACTGAGAACTGAGCACCCGGAAGTGTGAACGGCTAGACAGCATCCGGGTTGTGGTTGATGTAGATGGTTTTCAAGTCGGAGTAGACGTCGAGCGCCTGCGTTCCGGCCTCGCGCCAGCCGTTGCCAGACTGCCGCAATCCGCCAAACGGCATGTGCGGCTCGCTGCCGTAGGTGCCGCCGTTCACCACCGCCACGCCAGACTGGATACGGCCGAGGAAGGTCATCGCGCGATTGATGTTCTGCGTGTGAATCGACGCCGTCAGTCCGAACGGCGAATCGTTGGCGAGCGAGATCGCCTCGTCAAAACTCTTCACCCGGTACAGGCAGGTAATCGGGCCAAACAGCTCGCTCCGCGAAATCTCGTCGTTCGGTCCGACGTGCTCGAGGATCGTTGGTGCGACAAAGTAGCCGTCGCCATACGCCGTCCCGGTGAGCCGATGGCCTCCGGTCAGTACGGTCGCGCCTGCGGTCTTCGCGCGTTCGACGGCCGCGAGCATGCTCGTCATCTGCTCCTGGTTGATGACCGGACCGTAGTCGTCCGCGTCGCCCGTACCGACTGTCAATCGGCCGGCCGCCTCCACGAGCATCGCCTTGAACCGATCGTAGACGCCATCGAACACGATCAGCCGGCTGCCTGCCGCGCATCGCTGTCCGGCGTTGCTGAATGCCGAGCCGATCGACCACGTCACCGCATTCTTCAGGTCGGCGTCGTCGCACACGATCAGCGGATTCTTGCCGCCGAGCTCGAGGCATGTCTTCGCGAGACGACGGCCGGCGGTTTCGGCAATCCATCGTCCGACCTCGCACGACCCGGTGAAGCTGACCACGGCGACGTCCGGGTGCTCGACCAGCGGCGCGCCCGCCTCGGGTCCAAGGCCGTGAATCGTGGCGTACACGCCTTCCGGCACCCCCGCCTCGCGGGCGAGCAGTCCGAATGCCCACGCCGACAGCGGCGTGTCCTCCGCGGCCTTGAGGATGGCCGCGTTGCCGCAGAGCAGGGCCGGGAACGCCTTCCAGGCCACGTTCGCGATCGGGGTATTCGCCGCGATGATCAGCCCCGCCACGCCGAGCGGTTGCCGGACGACCATGGCGGCCTTGTGTGGCACGGCGCTCGTCGTCGTCTGGCCGTAATAGCGACGACCCTCGCCGGCGACAAAGAACCCCATCTCAATCGCCGCATCCGTTTCGCCGAGCGCGTCCTTCTTCGACTTCCCCGTCTCCCGTGCGACGAGGCCGGCAATCAGGTCGCGACGCTCCCGCATCAGCAGCGCGATCTGCCGCAGGACGTCGCCGCGCTTCACCACCGTCATCGCCGCCCACGCCGGCTGCGCGCGCTTTGCCGCGTCAACAGCCAGGGCGACATCTGCGGCGGTCGAGCGCGCGACGCGGCAGATGTCGCGGCCGGTGGCGGGATCGACCTTGGCGAATGTCCGGCCGTCCATCGCCAGCGCATCCGCGCCGCCAATGAGATTCGGAACGACTGCAGGAATCGCCGACAGGTCGCCGGCGCTCTGGGCTTCTTTCGTAACGATCATGAATAACTACGTCTGAACAACTGACCGCAACTGCGACACCAGCCGGTCCCATCCGTACTGACCGTGGGCGATCTCGCGCGCCGCACGGCCGATTTGCTGCGCATGCTCGAGGTCCGGAAGCCGGTCGCAGAGGTTGATGTCGATCACGTTCCTCATGTGGGTCAGGCCCGCCGGTGAATGCTCGTCGAGATTCGTGATCACCGCGCATCCACATTCCATCGCCGCGTTCACGGTGGTGTTGTTGGCGCGCAATCCCTTCTCGAAGAACGCCGCCAGGAACGTGCAGTCCATCAGATGGTTGTAGACAGCGGTGTCGGACAGGTAGCCCATGAAATACACCTGGCCGGTGAAGATCGACTGCAGCTCCTCGAAGCGGACGACGAACGACCCATCGAAGCTGGTGTTCTCATGCAGCGCCGTCGACACATACACGGAATAGCTCTTTCCGGTGGCGTCGAGCAGATCGCGAAGCCGCCGGTACAGCGGCACGCGAATCTTGTGGGCCATGCCGAAGGTGAACACCTTCACCTCCGTGTCCTGGAACCGCTGCGAGTTCAGGAGCGTCCCCGGGCAGAAGAGCTCGACGATGTCGGATCGCGACGGAGAGAGCTGATGGGACAACTCCCGGTTGCCGCAGTACACGTGAGCGGCAGCGGCCAGCAGTCGCTGCTCGATAGGCGTCCCGTCAAAGGCGTGCAGAAACAGATCGAACTGGCCGACGTTCGCGTCCACCCACACCGCCAGCGCCTGCGCGTCAGCGTCGGTGAACTCCGACATCTTGATCGAGAGCAGGGGACGTGAATAGTTGCGGAGGTCTGGCGAGGCCAGTCCAACGACCGGCACGTCGAGCTCCTTGGCCAGGATCGCGTTGAACTTGGCGATCCCGCACGTCCACGGATTGAGGTGGTATCCGGCGATGCAATCGATCATGGGGTCGGTTCGTTCCTATGGGAAATTGCTATTTTACTGTCTGCGCAGCACGTGTGGTCCGGCTTCCTTGGGCGCCGAAGCGCTCGGCGCGGAGGCGGCAGCCGGACCTCTTCCATGTCGTCCGACGTGGCCGCTTCGATGACGTACTGTGGACGACGACGAGCTTCGGCGAGCGCGCTCCAGACGTATTCACCGACTGTGGCCAGCGCCAGCATCTGCACGCCGGACAAGCCGACGAACACGGCCATCACAATCAGGAGGCCTCCCCCGAGCTCCGGCAGCAGCGAGATGCCGCCCACCGCCAGCGCCAGCGCCACGACCAGCATCGCCGCACCGAAATAGGCGCACCAGCGGAGCGGCGCATTGGAAAATGCCGTCACCGAATCGACCACGAGCCGGATTTTTCGCGCCAGGGTCCATCCTGACGCGCCCGCGGCACGGGGCTGCTTGTCGTATTCGACGTACTCCTGGCGGAAACCCATCCAGGTGAGCTGGTTGAACACGCTGGTCGTCCGTTCCGGAAACGCCAGGAACGCGTCGACGACACGGCGATCCGCCAGGAAGAAGTCCGCGCCCCGCGCCGGCATCTCGCGCAGCCCCACGATCGTCCGCACGACCCAGTAGTAGATCGCGGCAAAACCGGCGTGCGACCGGTCGCCAGGCCGCGATCGGCGCACCGCCCAGACGACCTGCCCGCCGCGGCTCCACCGTTCGAGCATCGCACCGATGGTCTCGGGCGGATCCTGAAGGTCGCCGGCCATCATCACCACGGCGTCGCCGCTCGCGAGCCGCATTCCGCAGGCGATGGCCACGTGCGATCCGCTGTTCCGCGCGAGGCGGACGCCGCGAACGCGCGGGTCTGTTGCCGACAGCCGCTGCAGGACGGCAAACGTCTCGTCGCGGGAGTGATCGTCGACGACGACCCACTCCCAATCCACGCCCAGCTTCCCCATCGTCTCGACGATGCGGGCGTGGAGGTTCTTGAGATTCCCGGCTTCATTGAACGCCGGCGTGACGATGGAAATCACGCGTGTTCCGAGACGGCCTTGATGACCGCACCGATCACTCTGTCCTGGTCGCGCTCCTGCAGATCGTGAAAGAGCGGCAGCATGATGGCCGTGTCCTGCGCCTCTTCGCTCCGATCGAGGACGTGATCCAGGCGCGACGCGCCAGGTGCCGGCAGGATAGGACGCCTCTCGATGCGCGTTCATCACGCCGCGACGCGTGGAAATGCCTTCGTCGAGCAGCGCCTGCATGATGGCGCGCTGTCGTCCGTGCGCCACGCGTATCGCGTAGCTTTGCCAGTTGCTGCGCGCCCATTCCGGCTGGGGCGGAGTCTTCATGCCGGCGCAGGCGCGAAAGCCGGAGTGATACCGGGCGGCCAGCCCACGCCGACGCAACACGAGCGCCGGCAGCCGTCTCACCTGCTCTCGTCCAATCGCGCCCTGGATGTCGGTCATCCGGTAGTTGAATCCGACCACCGGGTACTCCTCGAAGGTCACCTGGGATGCCTCGTGGCGAACCGTGTCGGGCACACTCATGCCGTGCTGTCGCAGCAGGCGAAACTGCCGGTCGAGATCGGCATCTCGCGTCGTCAGCATGCCGCCATCGCCGGTCGAGAGCAGTTTCCGCGGGTGGAACGAGAAGCAGGCAATGTCACCGCGCGGACGCCCGATCGGCTCCCAGACGCCGTCCCAGCGAATCTCACTGCCAATGGCGCACGCCGCGTCCTCGATGACCGGGATTCCGTGACGACTGGCCACGCTCGTGATCGACTGGAGGTCACACGGCATCCCGAGCTGGTGCACAGCCAGGATGGCTTTGGTCTGTTTCGTGATCGCGGCCTCGATCTGGGTCACGTCGACGTTGAAGGTGTCGAGATCGATGTCGACGAAAACCGGCGTCGCGCCGCAATAGCGGATCGCGTTGGCCGTCGCAATGAAGGAATGGCTGACGGTCACCACCTCGTCGCCGGGTCCAACGCCGAGCGCGACCAGAGCCATGTGCAGCGCCGTCGTGCAGCTGGAGACCGCGCACGCGTGCGGAGCGCCGACGATGGCGGCGAACTCGCGTTCGAACGCGGCCACCTCCGGTCCCTGCGTCACCCAGCCGGAAAGGATCGCGCGGCGTGCGGCCTCGGCCTCGCGTTCGCCGAGCACCGGCCTGGCGATCGGGATCATGGTGCGGACCGTGCTCACGCCCGTACTCGCTCCGCGCGCCACCACGCGACAAGCCGCGACAGCCCCTCGTCCAGCGGCACGGAGGCGCGGAAGCCGAGCAGTCGCTCGGCCTTCTCAGTCGACGCCAGCCGCCGCGGCACGGCGTTGACCTTCCGCTCCGGGCCGTACTCGGGGGCACGATGCACATTCATCACGCGCGACAGCGCCGACGCGAGATCGTTGAGGCTCGTCTCGACGCCACTGGCGACGTTGAACACTTCATCGGAGACATCGGCGGCGAGCGCCAGGATGTTCGCGCGCGCCACATCCTCCACGTAGACAAAGTCCATCGTCTGCGTGCCGTCGCCGAGAATCAGCGGCGGCTGGCCAGCGTCGAGACGCTCCATCCAGCGGATCAGCACTTCCGTGTACTTGCCGTGAATGTCCATGCGCGGCCCGTACACATTGAAGTAACGCAGCGCGACGTACGGCAGGTCGAACATGTCGTTATACGACCGCAGCAGCCCCTCGAGCATGACCTTCGCCGCGCCGTACCATGTTCTGTTGTTGTACGGGATGATGGCTCTCGTCGGTTGGAAACGTCTCGGCGAGACCGTAGATGGACGCCGTGGACGCGGCGACCACCTTTCGCACGCCTGCACGCTGCGCGGCTTCCACCAGGTTGAACGTGCCGGCGCACATCACTTCGAACGCCTCGCGCGGTTCGGCCGCGCACGCGGTAATGCGGAGCGCGGCCATGTGGATCAGCGCGTCAGCACCATCGAGCACGCGGGCCACCGCGTCGCGGTCACGAATATCGCCTTCAACGACGCTCACGCGCGGGTCGATCCGCGCGTTGGCGATGTTCGCGGCCGTCCCGCGAGAAAAGTTGTCGAAGATGACCACACGCCGCGGCGCATGCTGGCCGAGCAGCAGGTCGATCGTCGTCGATCCGATCAGGCCGGCACCGCCGGCGACCACGATCGTCGATCCGTCGATCTTCACGCCTGCTCCACCTGCGCCACCGCTCACTCGGGAGCGCCCTCACGCCGCCGCTGGAATCGGGCCGGCACGCCTGTCACGATGGTGAACGGCTCGACATCCGTCGTCACGACCGCGCCGGCGCCGACGATCGCGCCCTGACCGACGGTCACGCCTGGCAGCACGACCGCGCTGACGCCGATGTCCGCCCAGGCGCGAATCCGCACCGGCTTGATCTCGAGATCGGTCTGAATGATCGGGACGTCGGCAGGAAGACCCGTGTGCATCGAGCCGAGCACGCGGGCGCCCGGTCCCCATCCGACGGAGTCCTCGATGACGAGGTCGCGCGCGTCGAAATAGCTCTGCGGTCCGATCCACACGTGATCGCCATCGACACAGCGACCGTCGAAGCGTCCCTGCAGCACGGCCTGATCGCCAATGAAGACGCCCGACCCGATGTCGAATGTTTCCGGGTGCTTCCAGAGAACGCCACGGCCGATCTGGACTCCATCACCGAAGCTGCGCGTCATCGCCCGGCAGATGGCGCGGCGCATGAGGGCGTCGAACTCGCCCTCGCCGTGGGCGAACCGTCCATAGAGCTCGAGCAGCGACCGCGGTTCATACCGCGACCGCAAGCCGTCCGCCAGCTCGCGCTCGAATGGCGGATCGGGCACGACCGGACGACGACCGTGCACGGCCTGGACGATGCGTTCCTGAATGTCAGCCATGAATCATGGGCAGAGAAGGCACCGGAGATCGCGGAGGAAACGGATTCACAGGAGCAACGGAGTTAACGGAGGCGAACGGAGGAAGGCCGTTCGATTGGTCGGCGCGCGCAGCGCGCCGACAGCCGCGATGTAAGAGAACACAAATACAAGCCGCTGATCGACAGGCAGTGCGGTTTGTATTTGTGTTCTCTTATATCGCGGCAGGCCGCCTTCGGCGGCCAATCGAACGGCCGTGGACCTCTGTAATCTTCGTAATCTCTGTGGATTCAACTCCGTGCGTCTCCGTGTCTCCGTTGTCTCCTGTGAATCCGTGATCTCCGTCAACTCCGTGAGCTCACACACGAGCCGCAGCCGGAAGCTTCTCCGCAGCCAGCACCGCGGCAGCAACCTGCTGCACCTGTTCGGTGGTCATTTCGGGGAACATCGGCAGCGACAACACCTGCGACGGCGACGGCCTCGGACACCGGGAGGTCGCCGCGGACGTAGCCGAGATCGGCATGCGCCGGCTGCAGGTGAACGGGAATCGGGTAGTGCACGCCGGTCTGAATGTCGGCTGCCTGCAGCGCCGCGCGCGTGGCGTCGCGCTGCGACAGCCGCACGGCGTACACGTGATACACGTGGCGGCACTGCGGCCGCTCGATCGGCACGCCGATGCCGGCGCCGGCAAACGCGCGCGCGTAGTCCGCCGCCCGCGCACGCCGCGCCTCGGTCCATGCCTCGAGATGCCGCAGCTTGATGCGGAGGATGGCGCCCTGAATGCCGTCCATCCGGTAGTTGAACCCCTTCACGCTGTGCTCGTAGCGGCGCTCTTCGCCCCAGCTCCGCAACACGCGGATCTGCTTGGCCAGCGCCGGGTCGCTGGTGACGACCGCGCCGCCCTCGCCGTAGGCGCCGAGGTTCTTTCCGGGATAGAAGCTGAACGCGGACATCAACCCCATCGATCCGCAGCGCCGACCCTTGTATTCGGCGCCATGGGCCTGCGCCGCATCTTCGATCACCACGAGCGCGATGGCGCCTGGCGATCTCCAGAATCGGATCCATGTCGGCGGTGTGTCCGTAGAGGTGCACCGGCATGATCGCCTTCGTCCGCGGCGTGATCGCCCGTTCGATGTCGGACGGCGCCATCGTGTAGGTCTCGGGGTCGATGTCGACGAAGACCGGAGTGGCCCCGGCATACACGATGGCGGCGGCCGTCGCGACGAAGGTGAACGACACGGTAATCACTTCGTCGCCTGGGCCGACACCCGCCGCCAGCAGCGCCAGGTGAAGCGCGCTCGTCCCGGAGTTCACGCCGATCGCCTCGGTGGTGCCGCAGTAGGCGGCGAACTCGCGTTCGAAGGCGACGACCTCCTCGCCAAGAATGAACTGCGTGCTGTCCAGCACACGCAGGACGGCGGCGTCGATTTCCGGCTTGATCGATCGGTATTGACTGCGCAAATCCGCGTACGGAATCACCCTGCTACCACTCCCTGAATGTCCACCGGCCGGCCGTGCTGCTGCATCGACGCCGACGCCGCCTCGAGCAGCCGGACGACGCGAAGGCCCGCCTCGCCGTCGCTCTGCGGCCGCGTCCCGCGTGTCACACAGTCGACGAAATGTGTGGCTTCGACCTTCAGCGCCTCGTGCACCGCAAGCTTCGGCGCCCACATGTCGCCGGTGCGGTAGCCGACCAGCATCTGATAGATGTTCTCCGGGCTCGGATCCACGGAGATGCCACTGTCGTAGACCTTGATCTTCTCGCTCGCTTCCAGATCGTCGAAGACGATCATCCGTCGGCTGCCGCCGAGCAGCGTGCGGCGCACCTTCACCGGCGCGAGCCAGCTGGCCTGCACGTGCGCGATCATCGGCCCCTCGAAGAACATCGTCATGTACGCGATGTTCTTCGGGCCGCCCCGGCACGTGCGCCAGACCTGTCGCGGAGACGGCGACGGGCTGCTGCGACAGGACGAAATCCATGATCGAGAGATCGTGGACGGCCAGATCCCAGAGCACGTCGACATCCTGCTGAAACAGCCCGAGGTTGATGCGGACGGAATCGTAGTAGTAGAGGTCTCCCAGCTCGCCGCTGCCGACCAGCTCGCGGATCTTCTGCACGGCGCCGGTATAAACAAAGGTGTGGTCAACCATCAGCACGAGCTGGCGGCGGGCCGCCTCGTCGATCAGCCGGCTGGCCTCGTCGCTCGTCGAGGCGATCGGCTTTTCCACCAGTACGTGCTTGCCGGCGCGGAGGGCGGCGCTGGCGAGCTCGAAATGCAGGGCGACCGGCGTGGCGATCGCCACGGCGTCGACGGCAGGATCAGCGATCAGATCCAGCGGATCGGTCGTGACGCGAATGCCCGGATAGCGGCGTTCCGCCTGCGCCAGCCGCTCGGGGCGGCGGTCCGCCACCACCGTGACGCGGGCGTCCGCGAGCTCCGCGAAATTGCGAACCAGGTTGGGGCCCCAGTACCCGTAGCCGATGACGCCGACACGAATCATGTGTGCGTGACCTCGCGACCAGTTCTTGCCTGCCGGCGTCGCCGTGTCGCGCCCAGCCAGGTCGTCAGTGTGAGCAGGCTCACTCCGGATCCGGCGTAGAACTCCGACGGCACATAGCGCAATTCAACACGATGGTGACCGGCGCGGACTGGAACTGCCGTAAACGCGATGTTCGCCTTCCGAACGTCGGCTCGGGCGCCGTCGACGTAGGCCCGCCGTTGACGATAGAACGGCTCGCTGAAGAACACATAGCCGTCCGCGGGAGCGTCTACGTCGACCACGACTTCCCCGTCCGGCCGATCCTGGGCACGCACCTGGACGACCCCAGACGAGGCACACGGTTGCGTCCCGATTAACAGCTGCTGTTCGCCGCCGGCAGATGCCGCTGGAGGCGGAAGCCCGGGAACCTGGCCTGTGTCCCGATCGAAACCATTGGTATCCTCGACCACCTCGTTCGCCGCCAGCTTCAACAGCATCTGCGGATCGACGGTCCTGAGACGATAGCGCCGCGTCGTCTCGTCTGTCTGTTCACCGGTGCCCAGACCATACGCTGTTTCGAGGCCGCTGCGCTCCCCGTCCTCGAGCGTCGGCGCCCAACGTACGTGGATCAGATATGAGGCACCCAGGTAACGGTCGCTCGCGTATCTCGCACGAACGAGCCGGTTGACGGCATCCGCGCGGCTCACCTCGTCCGCGGCGCAGGCCCAGACCGCTCTCGGCCACGCAGCCTCGTTGTTGTAAATCAGATGCCCGCGGACCGCGGGCTGCTCCGTCAGGCCCGGCGCACTCAACGGGGCGCAGGCGATCACGGTGGTCACATTGGCGAGATCGAGAAGATCCCGTCTCACCGGCATCGTCCCGTCCAGGCTGTTGACGGTTGTGATCAGCCGCTGCTCCTCCTGAACCGTACCCATCTTCACCAGATGCGCCCAGTCCGCGTAGTCGCGAAGATACATGCCGCCCAATCCGTCGAGCGTTGGCCGATCGCTTTCCAGCATCTCGCCGAGATCGATCCAGCAGGTTGCCAGCGTCCGCCCACCACGCGACGCCGGCAGCACCGACCACCCGTGCGGGACGGTCGCCGGGGCAGCGTGAACGGCACCAGCGGAAAACAGCCCGAGATCGGCAACAACGAAGGCGACCACGACAGCCGCCACGATTCGGCCTCGACGCGCGGCGCCGGCGATCGCCATGACGACGAAGACTCCAAGGGCCAGCATCGGAAGCCACGGCCAGCCGTGCATGGGCGCGACTGGCCCAGGTGCGGCGCTCAACTCACCGCCAATGCTGGCGCCCACCCATGCGATTGAGACCAGCGCCGGCGCGGCGAGCGGGCGCCACCGTTTGTCCCGGCACAACGCAAGAAAGCGCTCGAGCCCAAGCGCACCTGCGATCGCGAGCGCCACGGTCGCGACAAACAACACCCTGCCGGGGACACGAAAGCCGGGAAACAGCAAGTAGTGCAGCCGATAGACGCGCAGGTGGTCACCAAGCGCCACAACGATGGCGAGTCCGGCAAGCAGCGTCAGGAACGTGGCCATGCGGCGCGTTTTCGCGTCGGTGAACGCGAACGGAACCATCACCAGCGGCAGCCAGCCGATGTACGCCGTGCGGTCCCCGAGATAGCGATGCAGCGGTTCTTCCGTCACGCCGTGAAACGGGAGAAAGAGCGAGACGAGATCGTCGAAGCGCCACGCATCCTGCGAAGCAGCCTGATAGCCAACTCCGGCGCTCCGGCCGGCATCGGCGGCCAGCTGCATTGACGGCCACAGCTGAAATGCCGCAACCCCGCAAACAAGCACGCACAGGACGAGGAATTGAGCCAGCGGGCGCCATCGCGCTGGGCCGGCTGACTCCGGCGGCCAGACAACGCAGTAGCCGTAATAGACGGCGATCGCCGCGAACGTGTAGATCGAGCCTTGCGGGTTGCCAGTCAGAAACTGAAGAACCAGCACGATCACCAGCCAGGCGTCCGGCAGGAATCGCGAGGTGGCGGCGGATCGCACCGCCAGCGCCAGTGCCCACGGGAACCACGCCGCGCTGTAGAGCAGAAGCAGATGGCCGTGGTGCAGCCACCCCGTCGTGCTGCCACCGGCAACGAACGCCAGTCCCGCAACCGCAGCGCCGACCCAGCCGGCGCCCGCGACGCGTGCGAGGAACAGCATCCCGGCGCCGCCGATCAGCGCGTGAGCAATCGTCAGCCACCGAATGAAGGCCACGGGATCCAGCCATCGCAGCACGAGGGCGGGTGGATAGAGCACCAGGTTCTGCGTGTTCGCGAGGTGCGGCGTACCGCTGAAGTGAAACGGGTTCCAGTACCGGCAGGTGCCCGCTCGCCAACACCGACCTGGTGTAGACCTCCCACGAGTAGTCGGTCCGCGACTCCAGACCCGGCAGTGTCGCACCCGTCATCACCTCGCGCATGACGAACACGACCATCAGCCCCAGACCGAACACCAGAGCCGCGCCCATCAACCGATTGAGCCATGCGGCGTCGAACGCGCGGGAGCGCAGCGCCACCTATGTGCCGGGCGCCGTGAAACATGGAAGCGATAAACATGCGTATGCCGGTCGGCTTCCGCTCACGGTCCACGAGCACCCTGAAGGAAGCGTTCGTTGACGCACCGAAACCGGTGGTTCCTACCTCGACATCGATCAAGGCGATCGGCATCGGTCCTTTCTTCATGGCAGCATTGCGGAGCCAGAAGGGTGCTGCAAGCGCGGACAGGGCAACCACAGGCGCGATTCTGATCCAGGACTCCGGCACCGGCTGACGGCGAACGAGGGACAGAAGAAGGCTGCCGAGCACGAGGTACGGCAGCGCCATCATCAGGTAATAGAGCCAGGTAATGCCGTTGTTCTTCGATAGCACGCCTGGTGCGATCGCCACCGACGGAGGTGCACGAAGGCTGCTCCTGAGTCGCTCGACGAGTGAATCTGCCACCACCTCCCGATCAGTCCGGTCAAGGTTGGCCGTGTCTTCAATCTGCGGATCGAGCAGGATCGCGCGTACATTTCTGCTGCCGGAGGTCGCGAAGCATGTACCGCCACGTGCGGCCTTCGTCCTGCACTCCCGCCGTCAACTGGTAACGACGCTCGGCCTCCGCTCGCACACGATCGTCGGCCGTTGGCGCCCACCGGATCTTGACGGGGAATCCGGGTGAACGCTCCCACAAGGGGCGGGAGAGGTCGAACGCGAACGCTGGCCGTGGATCGTCGGACCGCGAGACCTCCCGTTCAACAAACCGCTGGCTTCCACTCACGTAGGCGAGCAGCCCGCCGTTGAACTCGACAAAGACCAGGTACGGAAGCACGCAGACCGCGGCGGCTGCCGCGTACGCACGCACGGTGAACCTGGGCTGCACACCTCCGGACAGCTTGATCGCCACCCACGTCACCAGTGACGCGGCCCCGAGATAGACGCCGAGATCGTGCCGGAAGAGAAATGCAATCCCCGTCACCAGGCCAACAACCGCCGCCCGCAGCGCCGACGGCCGGCGGATGTAGCCGACGCAGCACAGCAGGCCCAGCATGGGGAACGCCGCCTTAGGGTAGTCGTAGAGACGGGGCGCCATCAGCACAGCGAGCGCGGTGGCCAACAGACCTGCAACGACGGAACCCGACACGTCGCGGGCGAGGAGGAATGCCACTACCGCCGCGAGCGACAGCATCGCCAGATCGAAGAACACTTCGCCGCCCAGGTTGTAGCCGAAGAGCGCCTGCAGTCCAGCGGACGTGACGTTGTGAAGCGGGTCGCCTTCCTCCGCGAGATCCCGAACGGGCCACTCGCCGAACTGCTGAATCTGCCGGCCAATCGCAAAGAACAGATAGTCGTCGTCGGTCAGATCGGCCGATAAAAAGCGATACCCGAACGAGACGCAAGCGATCGCACACGCCAGCGCGACGAGCAGCAGTCGCCGCGTCATCAGGCGTTCGTCATCAATCGACGCGTTGCCGGCTCAGTGCACGCGCCGGCACGCCGGCGACGGTCTCCCCTGGCGCCACGTCGTGCGTGACCACCGCACCGGCGCCGATCATCGCGTCTTCGCCAATCGTGACGCCGCAGAGAATCGTCGCTCCGCTGCCGATGGACGCGCCGCGCCGGACATGCGTGGGCACAACCGTCCAGTCGCTCTCGGTCTGCAGCCGTCCATCCGCGGTGGCGCGGGGCCGCCGGTCGTTGATGAACATCACGCCGTGTCCGACGAACACGTCGTCCTCGATCGTCACCCCTTCACAGACGAAGGTATGCGACGAAATCTTGCAGCGCCGACCGATGACCGCGTTCTTCTGAATCTCGACGAAGGTGCCGATCTTCGTGTCGTCGCCAATCCGGCAGCCGTAGAGGTTGACCAGTGTCGGGTGGAAGATCGCCACGCCGGATCCCAGGACGACATCGGAGGCTATTGGCACGGTGACATCCTAGCTAGGCGCGTACCGCGTCTTCGAGCTGAGCGCGCCGAGTCCTGGCCAATTCCTCGATCGCCGACACCAGCAGCGGCGTTGTCGGCTGCGTCCATCCGTGCGGCCGCACAAAGCGTTCGATGAACCCCGGATCGCCGCGGCGTCGTACTCGCCCCTCATGGCCGCGGCCAGCTGGCGGCGATGGGTGTCGAAGTCCGGAGCGACCTCCACGAAACCGCCGCGCTCCTTCAGCAAGTACCTGGAAATGAATGGTGCCCTGCTGGCCCTCGGCATGTTCGCCGGCCAGGATGGTGAACACCGGCCGGCCGACGATCCCGGCCTCGAGCTCGGCGCTGGTATTCAAGCCGACGACAGCGGCGCTGTGATGGACGGTGTCGAACAGCGTCTGATCGGAATTCAGGGCGCGTGGAAACGCCACGGCCACACCTGGCGGCGGCGTAAACGTCCGCCATTGTTTCTGTTCGCGCGGATGCGGCCGGATCAGGATTCCGCAGTTGCGCAGCTCGGGGTCGGCACGCAACTCGTCGATCCAGTGGCGGACGAAGTCGACCTCGCGGTCGGCCACGAACTCCGAAGAGCACAGGTAGGCGACGATCGGGGTGGCCGGGTCGAGCCCGACACCATCGCAGAAGTCAGCCCGCGACTGCCCCGGCGTCATCAGAAAGAAGTCGTCGAAACGCGGCGCACCGGTGATGACGACCCGCTCGGCCGGAACGCCATGCATCTTGACCGCCTCGATCCGCTGCCGGTTGTTCCAGACGAACACCCGATCCGGCGCGACGTGGATCAGCCCCTTGTTGGTGAGGTTGTCCCAGCTGAAGACCGGAAAGCCCACCGGAATTCCCAGCGCGCGGGCGCTTTTGACGTAGTCCGCCTGGTACGAGCCGAAGTTGATGAGCGGCGTGACCAGCACGACGTCCGGCGCTTCCTCCTGGAGGAACGCCTCAATTGCGGTGTCGCTCGGAATCGTCGTCTCCATCAGCGCGAACAGCGACGACAGATTCCGGCGCCCGCCCTTCCGGAACGCCAGCAGCATGCGTCCGGCCTGATCGTCGACGATCCGTTCATTGCAATGCGGACAGCGTGTCGACAGGTGCGACTGGTGCTCGTGCGTCACGGCCGCCACCATCTTCTGCAGCGCCCGTGCGCGGAGCTTCGGCGCGTCGTCGTAGCGGTCGTCGAGATAGCGCAGGTAGTCGCGCAGCGTGCGCAGCTCATGAATCGGATGCGCCCAGGCGTCGCCTCGCTGCCACGGGGCGCGCACGAATGAGATCGACGCATGGCCGGCAAGCGCCGGCGGCGGCAGCAGGTCCGGTCGGCGATTGGGCAGCGCCACGCGCACGCGATGGCCTCGCGCGGCCAATTCGAGCAGCACCCCCTCGAAGTGCCGCAACATGGTCATCAGCGTGACGTGGAAGAGAATGGTCACCGGATCTTTCGCCTTCGACGAATCAACGCGACTCCCGCGTAGCCGGCACCCGTCATTCCACTGATTGCCGAGCCGAGATAGAAGGGCACCGGCACGTAGCGAAGCTCGACCTGGTGCTCACCAGCCGGAACGGCAATGGCGGTAAACGCCAGATTGGCCCGCGCGGCTGACACTCGGTGGCCGTCCACGTACGCGTGGCGATCGGAATAGTACGGCTCGCTCAGGAACACAAATCCATCCGCCGGGGCGTTGACTCGTGCCGACACGTACCCATCGACGCGGTCCACAGCCGTCATCGCCACCTGGCCGCCCGCCGGACAGGGTGCGGTGCCAACGAGCGTCTGGCGCTCCTTATCGTCTCCGGGGATCGGAGGAACTCTGTCCCTCAGCTCGGCAATCGGTAGGATTGCGCCGGTCTTCCAATCGACGCCGTGCGTGTCCTCGACCTCCGGATCCTGCATCAGCGCGACCACCGCGTCGGCCGATGGATCGCCGAGCAGATACTTCCAGGTCTCGCCTTCGAGCCGAACGCCGTCCTCGAGACGGTGCCGATCGGCGACCGCGGCCCGCCGCGCGTCGTCCATGGCAGACGGCCAGCGCACCTTGATGTAGTAGCGCGGCCGCAGCTCACCTCCGGCGGTGTAGCGGCCGCGCAGCAGGCGGGCGATCAGCTCCGGCCTCGACAGCTCCTCGGCCGCGCACGTCCAGACTGCGCGAGGCCACGCGGTCGCTGCGACCTGGATGTCGAACGCGGGGTCCGAGGACTCCTGTTCGCGGCACGCGATGACGCGCGTGACGTTGGCCATGTCGATCAGATCGCGACGAACGGGCAACGGGCCGTCACTCCCGATGCGTCGATACAGACCGTCACCGGGCGGAACCTCGCCGCTTCTTGCCAGGGAGGCCCATTCTCCGTAGCCGCGCAGGTGCAGGCCAGGAAGACCGTCGAGGCTCGGCTCGTCATTCAGGAGAAACTCGCGGGCCCCGATTCGGTGTTCGCAGAGGGAAATCGCCCGGCCGCCGGTGGGTGGCCCGATCGAGTGCCGGATATCCGCCGCGGTCTCGAGGGGAACCGTCGCCACAGCGCCCGCATTCAGCGTCGTCAGATCGATGACGATCGCCGCGAGCGCGATGGCAAGCGCAACGCGAGGCGATCCCACGAACGCCGCGGCGGCAATCATCAGCACGCCAACGCCCAGGGCCACCGGCAACCACGGCCAGCCAGGCCCTGGAGGGATCGCAGGAGGAGGTGCCGCAAGAAGACCGTAGGTCGCCGCAGCGACGGCAAGGACACTGACAACGGCGGGCACGGCCAGCCGACGCCACGCACGGTTCCGAGCGAGCGCCAGGAACGCTTCGAGACCAAGACCGCCAAGCAGCGCGAGCGCAAACGTCGCCAGAAAGAGCACACGGCCCGGCACTCGCAGGCCTGGAAACAGCGCGTGCTGCAGGCGAAACAACCCGACGGCATCTCCAAGGGCGAGCCCGCACGCCAGGGCAGCAAGAAGGCCGAGGAACACCGACATGCGACGACGCTCGCGGGCGACGAAGGCGAACGGCGCAAACGCGGTCAGGATCCAGCCGACGTACGCCAGGCGATCGGAAAGGAAACGGTACGGAGGCACGTCCCGACGCCGTAGAAGGGATACAGCAGCGTCGCAAGATCTGCGGGCTGCCACCCGCCTTCGACTGCGTTCGTGTAGGACAGCCCGGTGCTTCGACCCGCCTGCGCCACCAGCGTGGCGGTGGGCAGCAGCTGAAAAGCCGCGGCGGCTCCGCACAGCACCGCCAGCAGCACGAGTTGTGCGAAGCGGCGTCCAACGTGGTGCGCGCGCGTTCGATTGGTCAGGCCACGCTGCGGAGAACACGAAATACATCGCGAGTGCCGCCGCGAGGTACAGGGTGCCCTGCAGATATCCACTGAGGAACTGCAACACGAGCACCGCAACGAGCCTGCCGTCCGGCACCATGCGCCCGGAGCGGACCGACAGGATGGCAAACCCGAAGGCCCACGGAACCCACGCGGCCGAATAGAGCAGGAGCAGGTGGCCGTTGTGAATCCAACCGGGAACGCTGCCTCCCAGCATCACGGCAAGCGCGGCGGCCGCGGCGGCCGTCCACTGGAGTCCGATGGTGCGAGCCGTGAAGAGGGTTCCGGCTCCGGCAATCCACAGGTGCAGAGCGATCATCCAGCCGAGAAACGCCGGCACCGGGAGGAACTTCAACAGCAGCGCCGGCGGATAGAACACCGTCGTCTGCGGGTCGGCGAGATGTGGCGTGCCGGCAAAATGGTAGGGGTTCCAGAACGGCAGCCGGCC
This sequence comes from uncultured Acidobacteriota bacterium, assembly GCA_963793705.1. Classification (GTDB taxonomy): domain Bacteria; phylum Acidobacteriota; class Vicinamibacteria; order Vicinamibacterales; family UBA2999; genus Gp6-AA40. The sequence goes on from CAWCBC010000010.1 coordinate 215,173, forward strand.
AGCGCCCAGCGCCGCGCGCGTGTGCACCTCCCACGCGTAGAGATTCCCGGAATCGATCCCCGGCAGCCGATCGGCGGACGGGGCGAGGACGCCTCGCAGCACGATCGCAATGAGCAGCGCGGAGCCGCCCAGGAAGATCGCAACGGGTCGCCTCACGCCATCTGCGCGGATGAGCGGGTGCGGTTGGATGGCGACGCGCCATGTTTCACCGCCAGATATCGAATCGGATCCTTCGTGAACCGACGAACATCGAACTCGTTCGACTGCTGGGGCGTGGAGCGGTCCTGGAGGTACAGGCACAACCGAGAGGCGCCCGGCTGGACGCGGCTGCCCATATGAAGACACCGCGAGGTATCGATGGCGATTCCCTGACCGGTGGGTCCCTGCAGCCGGACGATCGAGCGCGTTCCGCCGACCGCCTCGATCTCCTCGTCAAGGTACCGGCCCACGTGGGGTTTGCCCTGTGTGCGACGACGCGCGCGAATCTCCGCCAGGATGCGGGTCGTCTCGTCGGCCGGAATGAACGTGAACGGCCCTTCTGCTTCGCCAACATCGAAGACATGAATGAAGAACTTCACCTGGCTGAGGCCTTCCGGATCGACGTGAAACAGCTGACTGGCGATGTTGCCGTTGATTGGCCGCGGCAAGGAATAGACGAGGTCGACTCGGCACAGGTACGGCAGCGTGCCAAGGTAGCGGGTGGCCATGCCGAGCATGGCATCGGTCAATGCAAAGTCGACCAGGGTTGGATTGCGACGGAGATCCTCGTCACTCAGCAGATTGCGCAGGAACTTCGATTTGTGCATCACGTCCTTCTGCTGTTTGTCTTCGGCCCAGTCTGAAAGCTCCGCAAGCTCGCGCTCGATTTCGATCTTTCTTCTTCTCGAAGATGGTTCGGGCCGTGGCAAGCACCGCCTCGAAGTTCTCGAACTTCTCGACGGCCGTCAGGCCATATCCCTTGCTCGGGTCCATCAGGCGGCGGCTGCGTACGCGCGATGAACGCCTGCGCCAGGTGCTGACGCATCCGGGTGTTGCGCGGCGATCGGACGAACTCAACGGCGCGCAGCACTGCGCGGCCGCGCGGCGTCTCCCGTATGCGGTAGTACACGTTGTCGCGTACCTCTCTGACTCCCTTGGCGACGCGGCGCGGTACCCACACCACCTCGTGAATCGCCCGACCCACCCATCGCTTCAGGACCACGGTTTCCATCATGCTCACCCGGCCATCTCGTACTGATCCGCGTGCGCCCGCCCAGGCTCGACGCTGTGGCTGACGGCGAGGTACTTCACCGGATCGTTGCGGAACCGATCGACGTCGTAGATGTTCGTCAGCTCGCGTGTCGTGCAGTACTGCAGATACAGCACGAGCCTGAAAGCGCCTGGGCTGACGCGGCTCCCGAGGTGGAGGCAGCGCGACGTATCGACGGCCACTCCTGATCCAGCCGGACCCTTCACCGCCACGATGTCCTGCGCTGCCTTGACGGCCGTGATTTCGTCATCCAGATAGCGCCGCGACTCGACGTCGCGTCCGCCGGCGTGCCGCTTGCGCCAGGTGCGCACGTCGTTGACGACACGGAAGCTCGTGTCCGCCGGCAGGAATGTGAAGGGGCCTTCCGGCTCGTCCACGTCGTAGACGTAGATGAAGTACTTCACCTGGCGAAGCCCCTCGTGATCGAGGTGAAACAGCTGGCTTTCGATCTTCTCGTCGGTGCCGCGCGAGACCGAGTACACCAGGTCGACACGCGTCAGGTACGGGACCATGCCGAGGTACTGCGTGACCGGGCCGCAGCATCTGATCGCTCAGCGCAAAGTCGACGAGGTCCGGGTCGCGGCGCAGATCCTCATCCTTGAGCAGGTGGCGATAGAAGGATTGCTTCCGTGACAGGAACTTGGCCTGCTTCTCCGGGCTCCACCCGTCGAATCCCGCCATCTGTTCGGCGACTTCTGCCTGCTTGCGCTCGAACACGCGCCGGCACGTCGCCAGCACGCTGCTGAACTCCGGGCTTGCCGGGTCGAGCGACACCGTGCCGTAGCCCTTGTCCGGATCGATGAGCGGCGCGCCCATGCCACGAACGTAGGTCGCCGCGGCCTCACGGCGCTCCCGGAGCTCCCGTCCTCCGCGTGCCGACGTCGCCGCCTGCAGCAGCACCTGACCGGCGCGCGTGTCGCGCAGATGGAAGAAGAGGCTCTTTTCAGCCGACCTCACGCGCCCGGCGACGTAGCGCGCGAGCTTGGCGCCGCGCTGCGCCTGCTTCTTCGCCCGCTTGACGCCGCGAATCGTTTCGCGAACCAGGATGTGAGGCAGGTTCCTCACCACGCGGTGAATCCTCCATCCACGCGAAGCTCGACTCCGGTCACATAGGCCGACGCATCGGACGCGAGAAACTGCAGCGGCCCGATCAGGTCCTGATGGACCGCCATCCGCGCCAGCGGCACGCGGGCGTTGAACTTCTGTTTGAACTGATCGTCCTGGGCGCCGAGCACGCCGCCGGGCGACAGCGTATTCACGCGCACCCCGGAGCGGCCCCACGCCGTCGCGAAATATTTCGTCAGATTCGCGACCGCGGCTTTCGAGGCGCCGTAGGCCGGCGGCTTCAGAAACGGTGGATCGCTGACGATGTGATCGTAGAAGTGGGCGTCCGGTGACACCGAGGCATAGAGCGAGCCGATGTTGATGATCGATCCTCGGCCGGCCTTGGCCATGTCGCTGCCGAACAGCTGCGTGACCTGGAACAGTCCCAGCGTGTTGACGTCGAAGATCCGTCGATTCACCTCGAAGGGAATGTCTTCGAGCAGGTAGCCCCCGCCGGCGGCCGCAGGAGGCGCGTCGATGCCGGCGTTGTTGACGAGCACCGACGGCACGTCATGGTGCGCCAGGAGCTGCTCGCGCGCCGCGGTGAGCGCGGCCCGATCGGTCACGTTCGCGTGAACGAGCGTGAGCCGGCCCGGGTGCGCAGACTGCAGCGCCGTGAAGGCGGCGTTCGGCGTGGCCTCGGGGAGGTCCAACCCGATCACGGTTGCGCCGGCGTCGAGCAACGCCTCCGCCCACACGGGCCCGAGATTGCCCAACGCGCCGGTGACGACCGCCACACGGCCGTCGATCCGAAATCTGTTGCTCATCCGATGCTTTTCCGAACGACCCGAACGACTCGAACGATCCGAACGATCGAACGATCGAACGATCGAACGATTCGAACGACTCTAAACGCCTGCGGTCGCCGTGGCGGGCCGGCCGACCAGTTCCAGCGTCAGCGACTGTTCGGCGCGAACATCACGGCTGAGCGCCTGCCCGATGATCTGATCGAAGTAGTACGGCGGCAGGCCGTCGCCAGGACTCTTGATCGCGATGTCGGCCGGCGTCAGCACATGGCCGGCAGCCAGATCGCGGGCGGCCACCAGCTTCTTCCCCATCTTCAACACCGGATTGGCCTCGCTCGCGTAGACCTTCTTGCGGCCGTCGCCGAGCGCGATGCGGACCCGCTGCAGGTCGCGAATCATCTTCTTCATGCCCACCGGCTCGAGCGAGAAGCGATGGTCGGTGCCCTTCATCGCCCGGTTCAGCGTGAAGTGCTTTTCGATGATGCGCGCGCCGAGCATGTAGGCGGCCACCGGCATGGCAATGCCGTTGTCGTGTCCGGAGTAGCCAATGACGATCTCCGGGAACTTCTCGCGATAGGTCGCGATCACCCGCAGGTCGAGCTCGGCGAACTCCGCGGGGTAGCCGCACGTGCACTGCATCAGGCAGAGCCGCGGGTTGATCGGCATGACGGTGTCGTAGGCCCGCTGCACATCCTCGAGCGTCCCGCCGCCGGTGCTGACGATCATCGGCTTGCCGATCTTCGCCACGTGGCGCAGGAGCGGGATGTTCTTCAAGTCGCCGGACGCGATCTTGTAGGCCGGCGTGTTCAGCGCCGCCAGGAAATCCGCGCTCCGGATGTCGAACGCCGTCGAGAAGAAGGCGATGCCGACGCGGGCCGACTCCGCCTGCAGCTCCTCGGTACTCGGATTTGCCGAACTCGAGCGCTTCCCGATGCTCGCCGTAGGTGGCGCCGAAGCTGTTCTCGTTGTCGTACGGCTTGTCGAACATCTCGCGGGTGTAGAGCGAGCGGTTGTCGCGCTTCTGCAGCTTCCCCGCGTCGACGCCACATTCGGCCGCCGCGTGGAACAGCTCCTTGGCCGTCTTCACGCTGCCCTGATGGTTGTGGCCGATCTCCGCAATCACATACGCATCGCTGTCATCGCTGATGATGCGATCGCCGATGATGAGCTGACGATTCATGGATTGGTCCCCTCCAGTTATGAGTTCTGAGTCACTCACCACTCAAGACTTTCTCGTACACGAGCACGCGACCCTTCCCCATCCAGTCGATCCGTTCCTCGAGATCCTTCCGCTGACGGAAGCCCTCGAGGACGAAGAACAGCCTGAGCAGATCCTTGTTGAGCAGCGTGATGTGCGATGGATCGACGTCGAACTGCGTGGTCACGTCAAGCAGCGTCGCCGGATTCGGATGAAACCTCGTCGTCACGTAGGCGAACTTCGAGCTGATGCGGCAGATGTTGCGGACGCCTTCGCGCACCTGCAGGACCGTCAGGTGCTCGAACACCTCGCGGCAGATCACCAGGTCGTAGGAAGCGTCCGCGATGCTCGGTTCCTGCACCGGCCCGATCTTGATCCGGTCGCGCACCTCGGGCGGCGCGAGGTCGATGGAGCTTTGCGCGAAGTCGATGCCGTCGGCGGCGATGCCGACTTCCTGAAGCAGGAACATCAGCGCGCCCGGCCCGCAGCCCATGTCGAGTACCCGTGTCGGCTGAAACACGTCCTTGATCACCTGCGGGTGGCGACCCTCGATTTTCCGCCGCGTCTCGATCGTGTAGTCGTTGCCGGCCTGCCGCCAGTCGCTGACGAAGTAATCGGAGTCGTAGTGCTCCGGTTCGATGACCTTCTGACTGAAGACCAGCGTCTCGAACGCCGGCAGATCGACATGGCCGTTGGGCCCCGCCTCGAACGCCTTCAGCAGCTTCGTCGACGAGTCGCGGACGGTGTCGAGGAAGACGATCTCGATCCCTTCTTCCTTGCAGATGCGGACTTGTTCGGGCGGCAGCCGGCCTTCCCAGTCCTTGCCCTTGATGTAATGCGTCGGCTGCAGCTCGCGCAGCACCGTTTCCGTATCGACCGGACTCACATGGGTGAAGTCGATCGGCTTCAAGGCGTCGATCACCGCCGCCCGCTGCGCCGCAGGCAGGAGCGGGGTGTGCTTGGCGGTGGTGTACGAGTCTGGCGCGATGTTGCAGAGCAGCGTGCCGCCAACATCTCGCGCCCGAGTGAAATACTCGACGTGGCCGTGATGCAGCGGATCGAAGGCGCCGTCCACCATCGCCACTTTCTTCCGGTACTGCCGCAGATCCCTGTATCCAACGATCATCGGTCTCGACGTCTTTCTATTGAATCTCGATCAGCGCGAGTCCGGCGCGATCGAGCAGCGGGAAAAGGCCGCCGGGGCCGAAATCGGCGATGACGTCCGGGGCAATCGGGACGTCGCCGACGGACAGCGGCGGAAGGTCGGTCGCGATATCGTCGCGCACGAAGAACGCATTCACGCCGCGCGGCTCCAGCAGCGCCAGCCGATAGCCCTTGCGCACTCCCAGTGTGACGAGCGCCGGCAGCGACGCTCCGTAATAGGCCGCGCGCGGTACGTCGAACGAGTGACGGTTGAACTGCGCGTCGTATGGGATGGCGATCGCCCGATCGGCGCCAAAGAACGGATTGTATTCGACGATGACGACGCGGGGGCGGCAGGCGGAGAGGTGCTCCCACACCCAGTAGTCGATGCCGTCGATGTCGATGCTCAGGAGATCGACGTCACCGGCACACCCGTTCGTCGTCACCAGCTCGTTGATGTTCTCGCGTGTCACGCGCGCCTCGACGATCGTCACCGCCGGGGCGAATCGCCGCCGCAGGCTCGCGGCGCGGCCGGCGTCGATCTCGAGCATCAGACCGGTCCACCCGCACTCCTTCGCCAGGAAGCCGGAGTTGCCGCCATTGACGCCGGCGCCGATCTCCACGAACCGGTGGTTCGTCGCGCCAACCCGATCGAAGAGCGCCACGGTAATGCCGTCCTCTTCGTGCTGTGACAGGCCTCGAAACCGGCGCGCGAGCAACGCCTGCGTGCCGGGCAGGTCGCCGTTGAGAAACGCATGACGCACGAGCGCATCCACGTTCTCGTCGATCTTTCGCAGTCGTCCCGTGCGGGCAATCGTGTCGAGACCCTCGGTCTGCTGGGCCAGCGCGGCGATGCGCTGTTCGATCCGATCGAGGCGCTTGGCCAGGCGTCTGGCGCTCTGCGCCAGCTCCTCGACAACGCGCTGTTCGTTGTGGCCGGCCGCTTTCCTGCCTGCAGCGACGTCCTTCCTGATCGCGGCTACGTCCTCGCGCGATGCCACGCCGAGCCGATGCTGGATGAACCGTCGCAGACCATTCAGCATCCGCTAGGAACCTACCGCCTGCTCCATGCGAACGACGCTGCCGAGCACCGTGCGCAAGCAGATCCGTGGCCCGCGTATCGATAGCCGACGCCGACACGCCCATCAATCGGCTCACACGCCACCAGACGTCCATATGTGCCGGCAGCAGCTCGGCCTGCGTTGAATAGAAGGCGATCGACGGCACGCCATAGAACGTCGCCAGATACGCCAGGCCACCGTAGGTGCCGACGAACGCGCGCGCGTTGCTGACGATCTCCGTCTGCACCTCGAGGTTGCGTTCGGGCGTCATCAGGCGGTCAACGTGGTGGATGCCCATGCCGGGCACGTTGAGATCGTCGTGGTCGTCGAGCTTGAGCCCGGTGTTCAGCAGCACCACCGGAACGTCGCGGCTGATCGCGCGGACGATGTCCGCCGCGAACTGGCGGTTTTCCGGGGTATCCGGGAACGACGGGCGGAAGTAGAAGCGAACCGCGACGTAGTCGCGCGGGAGGTCCTTCAGCGCCGCGCTGCGGTCGACTCGTTCGAGCGGCTTGTATTCCGTGTGCTGCTTGAGAATGCCGACACCGGCTTTCTCGAACCAGAAAAAGCGAAGCAGCCGGTACATCGGACCAGGGTGGAGCAGCTCGACGCGCTCGAGGCCGAGCTTCGCCCTCACGCGCTCGGCAATGTCGCGATCCATCTGCTCGACGCGGTACTGCTTCTGATGACCGGCCTGGTCCCAGCGCAGCTCGTTCGCCTCCCGGTATTCATCGAGCGAGAACAGGTCGAACACGTCGACGTACTCGCTGGTGATGTGCCGATACCAGTGCCGCGCGCCGCCGCGCGAGACCACGATCAGGCGCCGCTTCTCGAGGCCGAACTGCCTTCAGCGCCCAGTTGAGAAACGGGATCCAGTACAGCAGCTCGTAGCCGACCTCGCCGACCCACGGCCCGATGACAATCGGAGCGGTCGTCTTCGTCAGCGGCTCCAGCTCCTTGCGCATCGCTTCGGCATGCGGCGACGCCGGGAGCTCGTCGAGCTGATCCTTCAGCAGCGATGGGATGACGCGGGTTTTGACAATCGGCAGGGCACGAACGGCGTTGAGCATCCACAGTCCGGGCCGGCGCACGGCTTCAAAACTGTAGTACCGCACGCGTTTGCCGAGCCGGGCGCGCGCCTTTCTCAACGCTTTTGGACCCATGTATTCCCTCAGGTGCGCTCGCGTCCAATCGACAAGGCCTCGCCGCGCGATGGCGCGGAAGCAGCAGTCGAACGTGTCGTTCGGACGGGCGCAAGCCGACGAGCGTCTCGAGAATGCGGAAACGGATGGCGCGCAGCGTCTGCCAGATGTGCAGCAGGCCGGCGAGAACAAAGACCTGGACGGCGGCCGCGATCCCGCCAGCGCGGGAAATCTCCGGACGTCCCGTCCCGCGCACGGTGAAGGTCCAGAAGAGACTGGCGGAGTGGCTGATCCACCACGGCACGTACGCGTACAGCGGGCGGCCACCGGGAAAGAAGCTGGTACGCTGGCGACCGAGGCTGAAGATGCGGCCTGTACCACCGCCGGAACCACAGCACCTGCGGCACCTGCTTGAACTGCCCATACAGCGACAGCTCCGTGAACAGCAGGCGATCGGGGACGAGCACTTTGCGGTAGACGCCCGCGCGCTCCAGCGCGCTGATGCGATAGAGGCCGTAGACCATGTTGCCCGCGGACATGTCGATGATGCCGCGGCGCATCCGCACCCAGCGGTTTGTCTCGCCGAAGGTATCGAACGCCCACGGGCGCCGCTTCAGCACCTCTCCGGCGGCGCCAATCCGCCGATTGAGCGGATACGTCAGGACGACCTCTGGATGCGCATCCATCGCGGCAACGAGCTGCTGCAGCCAGCGTGGATGCCAGAGGTCGTGATCGCTCGCCCAGGCGAAGTATTCCGCGTCGGGATATCGCGCCCGGGCGGCGTTGAACGCCTCGTGCGAATTGCCGATCAGGCCAAGGCGCTTCGCGTTGCACGTGGTACGACACGCGCGAATCGAGGGCCTCGTACTCGCGCGCGATCGCCGGCGTCTCGTCCGTCGAGCAGTCATCGACGAGCACCAGCGCGAAATCGGTGAACGTCTGGCTGAGGATCGACTCGATCGCTTCAGGAAAATCCTTCGCGTGGTTGAACAGCGGCGATCCGATGATGACGCGTGGCATTACAGGTCTTAGATCCGTACCCGTCTCCAGCCGATGAGGTGCTTGTAGTCGCTCGTTGACGGCGGCTCGTCGAGCATCTTCTGGTAGCTGACTTTCAGGATCGACACGTCGCGCGGCCAGTAGTACTCGGAGACGATGCGCGTGACGCTGTCGAGCTCATCGTTCATCCCCGATTTCTCGCGGTTCAGGCTGTAGAGAAAACGGGCGCCGAGCTCGTGCGCCTTCGCCACGTAGGACGTGACCTGTGCGGTGGTCATCTCCTGGAACGACACCATGTTCACCGTCAGATCCACGCGGTCCGGCGTCAGGTCCGACAGCGCCGAGTTCGGCGCGAAGATGAAGTCGTAGTCCCGCCAGTTCGCGAAGATGCGCTCCGCCGGCTCCTCTCCCCAGAAGCGCACCTTCGCGCCTGGAAAGAGGGTCATCAGATACGTCGCTGAAAACAGGAACAGCTCCGGAAAGTCGCTGATCAGGTAGGTGGTGTTCGGGCACAGCGTTTTGAACTGATACGGAAACCCGCCCCATCCGGCGCCGACCTCCCACACCAGCTTGCGCTCGCCGTCGTCGCGGAACTCGTCGAGCACCGCGCCTTTGTCGAGCGCGATGAACACCTCGAAGAATTTCAGCGTGTCGAGGTTGACGAGCTGATCGTCGATCCTGAAGCCGAAGCCGCCCATCGCGTCGGCCTCCGGCACGAACAGCTCCGGCTTTCCCTGGGCCTTCAGCGCGCTCAGCTTCTCGATATACCGCGCCAGGCGCCGCTCACGCCCGGAACGGTAGGTGTACACAGGCAGCCCGGTGATGTGGAACGAGTGGTGACGGAGTTTGTCGACGATGAGCGGCGTCGCGTCAAGCATGTACTCGAAGTTGGCGAGCTCCTCTTGCCAATAGGCACTCGGCCTGTAATCGGGCGACCCGTCGACGCTCGCGCGCATCTCCAGCACGCGATCGCGGACGTACTGGTAGTTGCGGAACGCCGGAGCCGCGCGCAGATCGGCGATCCGATCCGCGAGCCGGCGCGCCGGCGACAGGATGTCGAGTCCATCGGTCATGCGCTATCCGGCTTTCGTCGTTGGCACATCGGCAACCGCCTCGGTCGCGTGCGGCGTCGGCGGAGGCGACGGATGCCTTTTCTGGGAGGCAAGCGCGCGGGCGCGGCGCCGCCGGCGATTCAGCGCGATCACGCCAGCCCGGCGGAGCAGTCCCTGCAGCGGCAGCAGCTGACGCGGAACGGTCGCCCGCGCGCGTCTCGAGTGCGCCATCTGCTCGAGCGCGTCGACCAGCAGCGGCGTCGCGGGCACGTCCCTGCCATGCGGCCGCACGAATCGCTCGACGAAGCGCGCGCACGCGGCGTGCCCGATCTCGGGCGTCTGAATCGTCTCGACAATCTGCTGCGCGTGCTCGGACAGCGACGGCGCGACTCTCAGGAACCCGCCGTTCTCGGCGAGCAGATAGCGGAAGTGCAGCGTGCCGCCCTGCGTGTCCTGGAACTCGGGCGCCAGCACCGAATGGACGGTCCGGCCGACGATCGCCGCCTCGATCATCGCGGTGGTGTTCACGCCGACGACGGCGTCGCTGTGATACAGCGAATCGAAGTAATCCTGCCGGTCGGATTCGTTCACCGGGTTCGCACCGCGGGGATAAATCGCCACGTTCGGCAGGTCGCTGAAGTCGGCGTCGAGCCAGTGCGTCGAGTTGTACGGATGCGGCCGAATGAGGATGCCGACGTCCGCGAGCTGCGGCTCCGCCCGCAACGCCGAGATCCATCGACGAATGAAGTGGAGCTCCGCTTCAGGCGCCGAAATCGAAGCCGTCGAGCCAACGAAGAGCACGACCGGACGATCGGACGACAGGCCGATCTTGCGGCAGAACTCCGCTCGAGTGGTGGGCGCGCGCTCGAACCACCGATCGAACGGCTGCGCACCCGTCACGACGATGCGCGCCGGATCGATGCCGTGGAACTCTTCGGCCTCGGCCTGCTGCTCGCGATTCCACACCGAGACGAGATCGGGACGCACCCGGATGAGCCCCTTCGTCGTCAGATGATCCCAGCTCGCAATGCAGGCGGCGGCGGGAATCCCGAGCGCCTGCGCACTCTTCACCACGTCAGCCTGGCGGCACCGCGCCGTGACCAGCGGCGTGACGAGCACGGCATCCACCTGACGCGACTGAATGAAGCGTTCGATCCGTCTGCTGCTGGGGATGGCCCGTTCGCACAGCGTGAACAGCCAGACGAGCGCGCGCGTCACGCCGCGCGTGGAGGTGTTGCGCCGAGCCAGAACACCGAACACGGGCGGAACGACCTTGCGCATGCGATCCCGCAGGTAGGTCGCCTCCGCGAACTTCGGGTGGTAATAGCGGACGTAGTCGATGGTGCCGCGCACGGCGCGCGCCACGATGTCCCACACCAGCTCGTCGACAGCCGGCGTGTGGCCGTCGAGCAGCTCCACGCGCGGCACACCCGCCAGCGCCTCCGCCCCCTCGGCCTGCTTGTGCGGGATGTCGAAGATCACGTCCACGTGATGTCCGCGCGCGGCCAGGCCGCGTACCGTCGAATCCGAAGTACCGCAGATAGCCTGGGTACTGCATCACGAACAGGAACCGCCGTGGCTGAGGAGTGTCGGTCACAGTTGCGGGGCCAGCTCCGCGATGGTGCCGGAACGCCCGCTGATGACGTCCACCAGCGGCAGCCCGGCTTTCGCGAGCTTCTCGAACACGTCTTTCCCGCGCGAAATGTTCATCGGCGCACGGTAGCCGCGGGCCACCTCGATCTCCGTGATCGCAGGCGCCAGATCGTTGCGCAGGAAGAACGCGTTCACCCGTTCGGTGGCGACGAGGCGATAGCCCTTGACTCGTCCCAGATGGGCAAGCGCGGCCAGCGATGCGCCGCGATAGCCGCGATTCCCGATCGCGCTCAAATCGAACTCGGACGAGTAGGGGATGGTGACGGCGCGTTCGGCGCCAAAGAGCCAGTTGTATTCGATGGCCACCACGCGTGGGGAACAGGCGCTGACCGCCTCCCAGACCCAGTAGTCCATGCCGTCGATGTCGATGCTGAGCAGATCGATCTCGCCGGTGAAGCCGAACTTGTCGAGCAGCTCGTTGACGCCTTCCCTGGTGATGCGCTGCTTCACGGTTCGAACCGGGTGTCCCTTGAAGCGCACCGTCACCTTGTCGATCGACGCAGACTTCGCGTCGACCATCAGGCCACTCCAGCCGCACTCCGCCGCGAAGAACCCGGAGTTGCCGCCGTTCATCCCGCAGCCGATCTCGACGAAACGCCGGTCGGTCGGTCCGATCCGTTTGAACAGCGCGAGCAGCAGGCCGTCTTCCTCGTTCTGCGACAGATAGCCGAACCGCTCCGACAGCAGGTCGTACGGCGCGGGCAGCGCAACGCCGTCGAGATACAGCTTCCTGACGATCGCCGGAATCAGGTCGATGTTCTGCTTGAGATCGGTGACCACCCGTTCCAGCTTGTCGAGCCGGGCTGAGATTTCCTCGAGCGTGGCCTGGGCGCGCTCAGGAGTTGCCGGCGCAGAGCCTGTCGAGGGCGGGGTTCTAGGCGTAAAGAGTTTCATCGACTCATCAGTGGGCCACGTGGCCGGAACGATTCATCGACAGGATGCCGACATCCGCGACATCGAGGGCAACGAACCGTCCCATGCGGGCGGTTCCGAACACGCGGTGTGCGTGCTCGAGGTGAAACGGCACGAGCTTGTCGCGCGCGGAAAAGAACGACAGCGAGTCAACGCCATAGAGCGGCGCCAGATAGGAGAAGCCGCCATACGTGCCGACGAAGCGGCGCGCCCGCGCGACGACAGCGCTCTGTGCGGCGAGGTTGTCGCGAACCTCGGCGTCGATCGTGTGCACGGGCGAGGTGGAACCCAGCGGCGCGTCGCGATGATCGTCGAGCTGCGCCCCGGCGCTCAGCAGCACGACCGGCGCCTGCTCGGAGGCGGCGGCAATCGTGCGGTGCACGAAGGCCCGGTTCGCTGGAGTATCGGGAAACGACTGGCTGAAGTAGAACTTTGCCGCGATGTACTCCGCCGGCAGCGTGCTCAGCACCGGATGCGAGGGCGGCGCCGGCAGCGGTCCGTGACTTGAGAAACGCACTGATCGGCTCGAGCACCGCCTCTTCCTTCCAGTACGCTGTGAACAGGCGATACATCACCTGCGGATGCAGCAGGCGGACTCGACGGACACCGGCAGCCGCCATGGCGCCGGCGAGCAGCTGACGGTCGAACGTGGACATCCGATGCTGCTTCCACGTCGCCGCGTGGTCACGAAACGCATCGGCGCCAATCAAATCGAAGATCTCGACGCTTCGACTCGTCAGGTCGCGATACCACACGCCGGCACCGCCTCTCGTCACGATGACGAGGCGCTGCCCCTCGATGTGCGCGCGCTCGACGAGCCAGTGCACGAACGGAATCCAGTACAGCAGCTCGAAACCGACTTCGCCGCACCACGGCCCGACCACAATCGGACGATCCGAACGCCCGAGCAGCGCCGCCCGGCGTGTCGCGCTGCGATGATGCCGCGCGTGATCGCGCAACTCCGTCGATCCGTCGGTCGCCAGCGAGAGCAGCCGATCCTGCTCCTTGGCGCGCCCGAGCAGATCGCGCACGCGCTGTCGAAGCGTGCCCAGGGCCTCAGACTGCTCGCTCAGCCGACGGTGCTGGCGGCCCAGCGCCGGGATCAGCGCGGCCAGTCGGCAAGCCGCTGAAGAGCAGCATGACACGTGCGCGCTCTTGTTCCATTTGATCTTGATCAGATCCCCGCCGGAACCTGCTCAGCATCGAGCTGACTGCGTTCGAGCAGCCGTGCCAGCGGCCCGCGCTGCTCGCCCAGTGCCAGGCCAAGCACGCTGAGGTCGCTCGTGTCGAGCACGACGTAGGAACCACGCTTGAACCGTCCGAACACCCGGCGCGCCAGCTCCAGATGCTGAACGTTGAACCGCTCGCGATGCGAGTAGAAGGCCAGCGACGTCACGCCGTAGAGCGGCGCCAGATACGACAGCCCGCCGTAGGTGCCGACGAACGCGCGCGCGCGGCTGATCACCTTGGTCTGAATCGCCAGGTTGTTCTGCGGCGTCATCAGGTGATCGACGGTGTGAATCCGCGGATTGCGTCCCGGCCGCATATCCCAGTGATCGTCGATGTGCAGATCGGGGTTCAGCAGGACGACGTCGTTCGTTTCGGTCAGCGTGTCGAGCAGGCTGGTGACGAACAGCTTGTTCTCTTCGGTGTCGGGGAACGACTCGTTGAAGTAGAAGCGCACGGCGATGTAGTCGCGCGGCAGGCCGCCGGTCACGTCCGACGCGTCGATGGCCGGCAGCCGCTGGAACGACGCGAACTCGTCGACGAGCCCGATCGACATCTGCTGCTTCCAGAACGGATAGAACAGCCGGTACATGTACATCGGATGCAGCGTGTCGAGACCCTTGCTGCCGATGTGCTGGTAGACGACCTTCAGGATCTCGCGGTCGAACTCTGACATCAGCAGGTGCTTCTGCTTGCCCTCGGCGAGCCGCTGCTCGTTCTTCGCCCGGAACTTCTCTGGCGGGTAGAAGTCGAATAGATCGATGTAGGTGGCTCCGATGTCGCGATACCACGGCGCGACGCCGCCGCGCGACACGATGATCAGGCGCTCCGGATCGAAGTGGCGGTAGGTCTTGACCCAGTTCAGGAACGGGATCCAGTACAGCAGCTCGAATCCGACTTCGCTCAGCCACGGCCCGACGATGATCGGGCGGTCGCTGCGCGCCATTTTCTGAAGAATCCGCGGAATCGCCACCATCTCCTCCGTCGGCGTGCTCCCGTCCGACGTGTGCGTGACGACGCGCGGAACGATGTAGCGCTTGGCGAATCGCTTGATCGGTCTGAAACGGAAGATAAAGTCGAGCAGCCAGAAGGTGCGCTTCAGGAACCAGTTGCCGACCGACAACGGTCGCAGCTGCGACTGCCGTTTGCGCGACAGCCGCGTCATCGCCCGCACCACCTTCATCGTCCAGGCGATCGGATAGAGGGCTGCGCGCAGCGGATAGAGCCACAGCGGGAGACGCTCGGGCGTCCGGCGCGGCAGGCGCGCGAGCTCCTCGACGGCATCGGCAAGGACCGGCGTCGCCGGCACGTCGATGCCGTTCGGCCGAACGAACGCCTCCACGAACGCACCGCAGCCGGCGGACGTCTTCCTCGGTGCGGTCGAGCGCGGCCGTCAGCGCCTGGGCGTGCTCATCGAGCGTGTCGGCCATGTGCAGCAGGCCGCCGCCCTCCTTCAGCAGGTAGTGGAAGTGCAGCGTGCCTTCCTGGGTGCCGGCGTACTTCGCGACGCGCACCGAATAGACGGGGCGGCCGACGATGCCCGCCTCGATCTGCGCGCTGGTGTTGACGCCGACGGCGGCAACCGCGTGATACATCGAGTCGAAGTAGTCGTTCTTCGACGCGGCGTCGATCGGGTTGGCGCCGCCGCGCGGCCACAGCGCGACGCCCTGGAATTCCTCGAAGTTGAACCGCTGCCACGGCTGCAGGTTTTCCGGATGCGGGCGGATCAGGATCCCGGCCTCGCGGACCCGTGGATCGGGCGCAGCACGGACGGCGCGGATCCAGTCGGCGACGAACTCCGCCTCGTCCGGCGCGATGAACTGCGACGAGCAGAGATAGAGGAAGAACGGCTTGTCCGGAGAGAGGCCGGTCTTGCTGCAGAACTCCTGGCGCGTCGTGCTGGGACGCCGCTCGAACCACTGGTCGTAGACCGGCGCGCCGGTGACGCCGACGTGCTCCGGCTTCACGCGGTGCATCGAGACCGCTTCGCGCTTCTGCGCTTCGTTCCAGACGAAGACGCGATCCGGCAGCACGCGAATCAGGCCCTTGTTCGTCAGGTTGTCCCAGCTGTGCACGCACAGCGCGCTGCGAATGCCGAGCGCACGCGCGGCCTTCGCGTACTCCACCTGATCGGAGCCAAGGTCGACGAGCGGCGTAATCAGCACGACGTCCGGGTTCTGCGAGGCGACGATATCGCGGATCCAGCGATCGCACCGGGAGGGCTCGCTCGATCGAGCGCAACAGCGCGGCGGCCGCGGACACGCCGGCCCGCGTCCGGAATATCGGGAGACGGAAGAACATCCGGAGCGGCTTCGGGAGCCGCAACCCCGCACGGTCGCGCAGCGCCGTCGCGTCCTTGTACTCGGGCGTCAGGTAGCGGACGTAGTCGGTCGTGAATCTGAGGACGCGCGCCAGACCGAGCCAGAACCGCCACGGGGTCTTCTTGCCGAGCTCGTGTGAGGTGATCTCCGCGATGATCGTTGGTCAGCTCCCACAGCATGCGCCCGTCGCCGAGCTTGTCCTGCATCATGAACGCGAGGTGGATCTGATGACCTCGGCGGGCGAGCTCCTTCAGCGTCGATGTGTAATTTCGCAGCGCGCCCGGATGGCGCATGGAGAAGAGGATCTTCATCAGTTCTGAGTCTTGAGTTATGAGTATGAGTATGAGTTATGAGTCATGAGTTATGAGTCATGACTTCGACTCCAAACGCTGCATCAGGGTGTATGTCATGCGCGCGATCTGGTTACCTTCGTCGATCAACGGCGCGGCTGCGTCACGAGCGATTGTGGGGTACAGACGTTCAGTCAACTCGATGCAGGTCACGACCTCTTTCAATGATCGATATGCGTAGCCCAGAAACCGTGCGAACTCGTTGTCTGTGCTAGTGCCGCAACCTTCGGCGATATTCAGTGGAACTGAGACGGCCGCCCGCCTGAACTGGGAGGCGAGATTGAATCGTTCGTCCGCCGGAAGCTGCGCGGAGAATCCGTAGATTCTCACCGCGTAGTCCATGGCTCGGCTCCAGATCTCAAGCTTGTGATAGTCCTGCACGGCCTCACACACTCACTCCACTCAAAACTCACAACTCACAACTCGAATCCACTCACAGCTTATCGACCGACGCGGATTCTTCGCGATTGAAGAACCACATGCCGGTCACCATCGTGAGCACCACGAGCACCAGCGACATGGCGGCGGGGACCGCCGGGAAGACGCCGTCGCCGAACGTCCCCCACTTGAACGCTTCGACGATCGGCGCCATCGGGTTGATGGCGACGAGCCAGCGATACCGATCCGAAATCTGCTCCATCGGATAGATGACCGGGGTCAGCAGGAACCAGAACGGCATCACATAGCGGAGCGCATAGCGGACGTCGCGGTAGCGCGCCTGCAGCACCGACGTCCACAGCCCCACGGCAATCGCGAACAGCAGGCTCACGGCGATTGCCGCGACGGAGACGAGCAGCCGCGGCTGCAGCGTGACGTACCAGACGCCGTCGCGGTTGTGAAAGAACACGACCGTGATCGCCAGCACGACCAGAAGAACGGCGAGATACACCAGACCCGGCGCCACGGCAGCAACCGGAAGGATCAGGCGAGGAAAGTAGACGCGGGTGACGAGCTTGCGGTTCTGCTCCACACTGCGCGTGATGAACAGCAGCGATCGCTCGAACACCATCCACGTCGCCATGCCGCAGACAAAGAACAGGAAGTACGGCACGCGGCCGCCGACCTTCTCCGCCTGGTTCAGCATGTCGCCAAAGATCAGCGCGTTGAGTCCGACCGGAAACACGATGCGCAGCAGCAGCCACAGCCAGCCCAGCGCGCTGCGCCGGTACAGCGACGTGACGTTGACCGACGCGAAATACCACCACAGGTACCGGTACGACCACAGCTCGCGGAGCCGGGCGAACGTACTGTGCTGCCGCGGCTCGATCACCCACATGTCCGCGTGGGGCGCGACGGCGTCAGACGCGGACGGCATTGGCCTCCGTCTGCAGGGTCCACTCGAGCGACGGGTTCACCACGCCTTTTCGGTGCCGCCCGTCCTCCGACGTCACTCCCTCGCCGTAGACCATGAAGGCGAGCGCCTTGTTGACGATCAGGGCGTGCTCTTCTTCCTCACCGCGAAGCAGCATGATGTTGACGCTGACGGTGTAGGTCGTTTCGGACAGCAGGTTCGCGGGGATGCGCACCAGCGCTTCATACGAGGTGTCGGCAGCCACCTGCACCAGGTCAGGCTGCGCGGAGCGGAAGACCAGGACGCCCTTGGTCATCAGGTCGATGGCACAGCGCGCGCGCGCCTTGGCCCGACGGGTGCGGAAGCGGATCCGCACATAGACATCCTCCGAGCGCGGCGGCGATCCGATTTCGCGTCCATCGAGCGTGAGCAGCTTGACGTCGACGATCTCGCCGTACTTGGCGGCATGACTGGTGCCCTTGTAGCCCGGCGCCGAGCTCAGCATGTCCCACGCCGCGTTCTGGTACTCGGTGACGGTCTCTTCAGGCGCACCGTCCCTGTGCAGCGCGCCGTCCTTGAACCAGATCACGCGATCGCAGATGCGCGAGACCGCCTCCATGTCGTGCGAGACGAACAGGACGGTGAGCCCGTTGTCGCGCGCCAGCTCGCGGACCTTCTGCAGACAGCGCTCCTGAAACGCGAGGTCGCCGACGGCGAGGATCTCGTCCGCCAGCAGCAGCGAGGGTTCCATGTTGATCGCCACGGAGAACGCCAGGCGCAGGTACATGCCGCTCGAGAAGTACTGCAGCGGCGTGTTGAGATGTTCCTGGATCTCGGCGAACGACACGATGTCGTCGAGGCGGCGTTGCGCGACGGCGCGCGGAATCCCGTTGATCGCCGCGTTCATGTAGATGTTCTCCAACGCCGTCGCATCGTCGTCAAACCCGGCGCCGAGCTCGAGCAGCGAGACGACGCGTCCCCGCCCTCGGATGCGGCCGCCGGTCGGCGCGATCACTCTGGCGATCAGCTTGAGCATCGTGCTCTTGCCGGCGCCATTCGAGCCGATGATGCCGAGCACCGTGCCCTGATCGACGTCGAAGCTCACGTCGCGCAGCGCCCAGAGTTCGCGGGCGTTGAGGACCTCGCGCGTCAGCGGAATCGAGAGCGCCCGCCGGATTCGATCGAGCCGCGACTCCACACGGGGCGTCTCGGCGTCGGCACGCGGAATCCAGTACCGCTTGCTGACGCCCTCGACAATGAGGCTTTTCTCTGGAGTCATCACGTCGTGAGACGAAGCTTCGCCTTCTCAGTCACATGTGCGTACGTGCGACTGCCGCATCACCAGGGGCCGTGCGTCAGACGCGCGGCCGGTAATCCTCAGCACACACGGGCGTTATCAACGGATGCGGTGCCGAGCTGGTTCTGATCGGTCACGCGACGGCCGGCATCCGGCTGGGCGCTGAGCTTTCCGCATGGCGCGCAAAGCCGTGGTGTGAGGGGGCAAACAGAGGTGTCGATTGCCAGCTCGGCTGGGTCGTACAAACCGAGCACAGTGTACAGCATACGAAGATGCGCCAGCAATAAACATGGCGCACATTAGGGCACATGCCGAGGCGATCCGAGGTGGCGTGGGTCACTGGGTTGCCTGGGTTGCCTGAGCGGTCGTTTGGAGGTCTCACCCAGGCTACGCAGGCCACCTCGAACCTAGCTGATTTCGACCAGTGGAAGCCCCTGCTGCGCCGCGTATCGGAAGACGTCCTCGCCCTTCTGCATCAGCACGTCATATTTTTCCAGGAGCCGATACGCGCGCGATGGATCGCACGCGGGAATGTGGGTGGCCACATCGTTTCGAAGAAAGAACGCGTTCACGCCGGCGGGCTCGACAGCGACGAGCCGGTATCCCTTGCGCGCGTTGAGCCGGGTCAGCGCTGCCAGCGACGCGCCGTAGTACATCGAATGATGGCGATGCCGGTCGAACTGCGCGTCGTAGGGAATCGTCACCGCGCGATCGGGGCCGAACATCGAGTTGTATTCCAGGATCAGCACGCGCGGGGATGAGACCGTCACCGCTTCCCAGATCCAGTAATCGTTGCCGTCGAGGTCAAGGCTGAACAAATCGACCTCGCCCGCATACCCATGCTCGGTGATCAGCTCGTTGACGTTCTCCCGCGTGATCCACGCCGCGACCGCGGTCGTCATCGGAAAACGCCGGCCGACCTGCTGCATGTGATCGCTGTGGCCGTCCACCATGAGGCCGGACCAGCCCCACTCCCGCGCCAGGAACCCGCCGTTGCCGCCGCTCAAGCCGGAACCGATTTCGATGAAACGACGCGTGGTGGGCCCCGCTTCGTTCAGCAGCGCGAGCGTCAGCCCGTCTTCCTGGTTCTGCGACGTCAGGCGGAAGCGCTGCGCCGTCAGCCGCTCCGGATACGGTAAGGATGCCGTGTCGAAGTATCGCGCACGAAGCAGCGCCTGAATGGCCGGCTCGACGTGGCGGGTGCGAAGCCAGATTTTGTGAAGCGTCTCGCCCTGCGCCTCGAGCCGCTCGAGACGACGGTTGATCTGCGCAAGCTGCTCAGTCTGACGTGCCCCGGTCAGGACGTTCCGAATGCGCCTCCACAACGACGTCACGAATCTGATGTTTCCTTCACAGCGCGCTGCACGTCAACTGCTGCCTCCTGGAGATCGGCAAGTGCGCCAGCCAGTCGTGAGGCGGCGAGGCCATTCAGTGCCCGTGTCGTCGATGAAACGACACTCAGGTCGGCAATGAGCAGCTGCGCCGCAACCTGGTCGACGTCGTCCCATCCCCGTCCATCGGCAGCACCGAGGACCCCGCTCAGCGCGGCGACACGCCGCAGCAGATCGTCGATGTGCGTCGTCGCAATGCGCTGGGTGTCTGCATCGGAAGCGCGTCGGGAGTAGCATCGGGAGCAGCAGCGTCGCCGATGGCCGGACGGGCCGTCGTCGACGGCGCAAGAGCGGCAATCAGTGCCTCCAGCCGCGTCCGCAGGTCAGGATCATTCATCAGCGCCGCATCATATCCTTGTTAGAATCCCTGCCACCGCATGGGCATGTTGCACTCACTCCTCGGCGCCTTCGGCCTGGCATCGGCAGGCCAGGCACGAACCCTGACGAAGCGCGTCGAGTCCGCCGACCAGCGTGCGGCGGAACTGAAGCGCGCCGTGGCCGACGCGCGTGAGGAGACATCGCGCTGGAAAGCGAAAGCCAGTGAGCTCACCGAGCGCGTGGGCAAGGCCGAACAGGCCGCCGAGCGGCTCCCGAAAGTCGAGCGCGAACTGCAGCAGTGGAAGGCGCGCGACGAGAAGCATGTCGCCCAGCTCGCGGAAGTGCGCGATCGCATGGTCCGCGCCGAACACGCCGCCACACTGAGCCAGGAACATCTGACGGCCACCGAAACGAAGCTGGATGTCATCGAGGCCGCGTTGAACGTGCTCGACCGTCGCACCAGAAAGCCCCTGTGACGCCCTTCGACTCGCTGGCGCTCGCTCAGGGCAGGCCGGCGCTCTCCATGGTCGTCACCGGCAGGAACGACGGCTATGGAGGTGATTTCAACGGCAGGTTTCTCCGTACCCTCTCCTTCAATCATGCGCGCCTCGCGGAGCGCGGACGTCGTGCACGAAATCGTGCTCGTCGAGTGGGCGCCACCGGCGGATCGCCCGCGCCTGTGCGACGTCGTGCGCGAGGCGCTGCCGAACCTCGGCTCCGTTCTGACGACGTATCTGGTCGATCCGCGGTACCACGAGGCCTGCACGCTGAACCCGCGGCTCGCCTACCTCGAGTATCTGGCCAAGAACGTCGGCATCCGCCGAGCACGTGGCCGAGCCATCCTCGCCACGAACACCGACATCTACCTGGGTCGTGGCGTCGTCCAATCCATGGCCGAAGGAACAATCGATGCGCGAACCGTCTATCGAGCGACGCGCACCGACGTGAAGCTCGGCGCCGACGAAAGCCACGTGCATTGGGACCTGCTCGAAGACGCCCGCAACCACTCGACCTACAAGACGATTCAGCCGCCCTTGTACGCCGGCGGGTCCGGCGATTTCATCCTCCTCGAGCGCGAGAGCCTTCATGCGCTTCGCGGTTTCAACGAGGTGTACCGCCTGGCGCGGGTGGGGATCGACGTCAACTTCCTCGTCAAGGCCTACTCGAGCGGCTATCGAATCGTGGACATCGGCGCGCCGGTCTACCACACCGCACACGTCGGCAGCTTTCGGACGACGAAGAACATCGCGTCCTCGGAAACGGCGGAAGCGGCCTGGGGCGTTCGCGGGTGGCCCTCGCGCGAGGTGATCTACGAGAACCCCGACACCTGGGGCCTTCGCGATGCGCCTGAGCGCCGCATCGACGCGCAGACGACGTGGCTCGACTTTTCGTGGGACGCCGTACCACCGCTCGTCGATCTACGGCGGATCGTCCTGCCTGCCGCTCGCGTCGGCCAGCCTGCGCCTGCTGCTGACGGCGTCTGATGCCGCGCTCGTGGCGCCTTCACGTCGGCGTGCTGATCGCCTACGCGGCGGTGGCCATCGCGTTCTCGTGGCCGCTGGCCCTGCATCTGGGCACGCGCGTGACTGGCGGTACCGGCGGCGACACCGGCGTCTACGTCTGGAACCAGTGGGTCTTCCACCACGAGCTCGTGGAGAACCGCAGCTTCCCGTACTTCACGCACGTGCTGTTCGGGCCCGACCATCGGACGGACCTCAGCCTTCATAACTACACGACGTTCCAGGATCTCGTCGCGGCGCCGTTCGCGAGCGTTTTCAGCGTCGTCGAGACATTCAACATCGTCTATCTGCTGATGGTGGTGCTGACGGCGTACAGCACCTTCCTGCTGGCGCGCCACGTGACGCGCGGCGTTCCGGAATCGTTCCTCGCCGGGCTGCTATTCGCGTGGAGTCCCGTGCTGGTCACGCGCGGCATGGGCCACTTCAGCCTCGTCGCGGCAGCGCCGCTCGCCATCTTCCTGTTGATCCTGATGCGGGCCGACAGCCACGTGCGTCTTCGCGATGCGCTTGCGCTCGGCCTCACGATGGCGTGGGCGGCGACCACCGACGTCTATTACGCGATCTTCTGTCTGCTGATCGGCGCGGTGTTTCTGGTGGCTCGCGTGGTCTCGATTGAACCAAACCGCCATGCCCGCAGGGAGCGATCCGCTGTCCGGGGGCTGAACGTCGCGATCCTGTGTCTGGCTGGCCTGGTCGTAGCGATCGCCGTCACCGGAGGATGGGAACTGACGCTGGCCGGCCAGACGGTGCGCATCGCGCAGTCTCTACACGCCCGTGCTGGTGCTGACGGTCCTCATCCTCATTCGACTGGCGCTGCAGTTCCGCCTGTCACTGGTGGCACTGACCACAAACGACGTCCGGCGCTTCGTCGGCTTGACGGCCGCGACGGCTGTCGTCGGTGCCGTTTTCGTCGCGCCCATTCTTTACGCGGCGGCAGTCCGCATCGCTCAGGGTGAGTTCGACACTCCCGCGATCTACTGGCGCAGCAGTCCGCCCGGTGTCGATCTGCTGTCGTTGATTCTGCCGAATCCCAATCATCCGCTTGCGCCGGACGGGCTGGCCCGGTGGCTGACGCATCGTCCGAATGCATACCTGGAAAACGTCGCCTCGCTGCCACTCATCGCGATCGGAATACTGGTCCTCGCGTGGCGCGCCGGGTGGCGGCCATCGCGATGGTGGACCGCGATGATCGTCGTGTTCGGCCTGCTGGCACTCGGCCCGTTCATCCACGTCGCCGGGATCAATACCTATGTGCCCGGGCCCTGGGCACTGCTGCGGTACGTTCCGCTGGTCGGGCTCGTTCACACACCGGCGCGATTCAGCATCGTCCTGATGCTCGCCGTTGCCGTCGTCGTGGCCGATGCGCTGGCGGAATTGGGCCGCAGGAATCCAGCGCGGCGCCGCGCGCTCCTGATCGGTGCCGGTCTTCTCCTCGCGGCCGAACTGCTCCCGGCACCGCTGACGCTGTACTCCGCCGAGATTCCGCCGCTCTATCAACGCGTCGCTGCAGCGCCATCGAGCGTCACCCTCCTCGAGATTCCGTATGGCGTCCGCGACGGCGTTTCGAGCGTCGGCGACTTCACCGCACGGACGCAGTTCTTCCAGACGGCGCACGGCAAGACCGTGATGGGAGGCTACCTGTCACGCATTCCCCGACGCCGCGTCGATGAGCTGCGAATGGATCCGGTGGCGCGGGCGCTGGCGATCCTGAGTGAAAAGGGTCGACTGCTGCCGGCGGACGAAACGGCGATGCTGGACGCGGCTCCGGACTTCCTGCGAAACAACCACATCGGGTTCGTGGTGATCGATCGCGATCGAACGGACTCGGCGTTCGAGGCCCTGGTGATCAAGGCCTTCCGCCTGCGACACCTCGAGACGAACGATTCGTTGTCGTTGTTCGCGACGGATGTTGGGTCCGCCTGAAGGCGGACACTACGAGGTACCCGGCTGCCAAGGTCCGGCTGAAGCCGGACACTACGAGTAGGAGCTCAGAAGTAACACGGCCAGCCGGTGGCCTTGTCCACTGCCGGTGGCGAATCCTTCCGAACGAGGATGCTGTAGCGATCGCCGTCCTCGTCGAACGCCGCAGCGGTGACGTAGGTGCTTTCCACGTAACGCATGAGCGCCGGAAATGCCGTGACCGCGGCGTCGTAGTTATCCCGGTTGGCAAGAACGATCGGCGGAGCAAAGCGCGTCACTTTTTCCAGTTCGCGGCGCTGCTCATCCTCAATGTCGCGGAACGCGGCAAAGAAATAGATGTGACGACCGGCCATCAGCCGATCCGAGTCGTAGTGGATTTCCGGTGCGTACCACAGGATCAGGAGGCGATCGGTCGGGGCCATACACCGGCGTGTGTACTCGGCAAAGCGCACCCAGAGCGGTCCGGTGCGCCCTGCCCAGAACCGCGACGGCGGCGAGGCAGTCGAGACGCGCGGCGACCTCACTCCACGCCCCTCTCGCCCGCGCGAGCGACTGACCCTCGCCGATCAGCCACCGCGTGCGATCGCCGAAGTCGCCGGCGACGGCAAGGCTCTTCACCGCCAGGAGCATCAACACCAGCGCGACGACACGGAGTGGCCACCTGGCGACGGCCGGATAGTCTGCACGGAGCAGGACGGCGAGCAACACGCCGAAAAGGATGGCGGGCAACACGATGACGTCAGCGACCCGCGACTCATAGGGTTCACGCAGCAGCCCGAGATTGACGACGACGGCGAACGCCGCGAATAGCAGCAACGTTCGCGGCGTCACAGCGGGCGGCAACAATCGACGGAGAGACGGCCCGGCCAGAAGAGCCGCCAGCAGCGGCATCGCGTGCACGATCATGGCGGCCGCCGCGCCGGCCGCAATCTGCTGGTCGATGCCGGGAAGCAGCGAAAAGCGGAACCACCCGACATGGAAGCGCAGCCGATCCCATACCGGCCACTGCGTCCATGAGAACGCGGCGCGCCCGCGCTCGACCCCGGCGGTGTCTTCGATGAGCGGGTCCTCAATCAGCGATCTCAGGGAGTCGATCGATCGTGGCGACAGGATGACCCGTTGCGCCTGCGGACCGTCGGCCGCGATTGGCGTCAGCCCGTACTTCGCGAGGGCCGCTGTGCGGGCCTCTGGCGGACGCGCTCTCCTTCCAGCGAATCGTGAGCTGTGGGGCATAGACGTCCGGAGGCTCACGCCGGAACAGGTCGGCCGTCGCGCGCATCGGCCATCGCAGTTCTGTGCGTGAACGGTCATTCTCGTCGTCGAGCGCGGTCAGCTCCATGCGCGCCAGATTCCCGAGACCAAGCTGGGTCGCCGCAAACACGAGGTACGGGAGCGTCACTCCCAGCGCGACGACGCCCGCCAGAGCCGTGTGCCGGATCGCGGTCCTCGAGAATCCGTGAGCAGCGGCCATCCCCAGCGCGACGCCCACGGCGACGAGCACGCCGTGGTCGTGTCGCCAGTAGAACGCGGCGGCGACGGACAATCCGGCGGCAATCGCCTTCTGTCTCGACGGCCACCAGACGTTGCTCCACCACAGCCAGGAGGCAAGGGCGTACACGATCCATTTCGGATACGCGTACGCTCGTGGCAGGGCCACGATGAACAGCGCGGCACACAGCGCCGCGATCAGCGAGGATCCCGTGACCTGCTGAACGACGCGGAAGACGAGGTAGACCGCCACCGCTGTTGCCACGCCGATGACGATGGCCTCGGACAGCAGCCGATGCCCGAATACCAGCTGCGACACCGCGCTGATTACCTCTTGCAGCGTGGTGCTGAGGTCCCAGAAATTGCGCAGCGGTAGATCGCCAGCGAGG
This sequence comes from uncultured Acidobacteriota bacterium, assembly GCA_963793705.1. Taxonomy (GTDB): domain Bacteria; phylum Acidobacteriota; class Vicinamibacteria; order Vicinamibacterales; family UBA2999; genus Gp6-AA40. Next base: position 240,944 of record CAWCBC010000010.1, read on the forward strand.
AGCTGACGCGCGTAGGCCAGGTGCTGATAGTCGTCGTTGACCGGCGTGCTCGTCAGGATGGCCTTGTGCAGTCCGGCGACGAGCGCGATCAGAATGCCGAGCCAGTGATCGCGCGGGTGCGGCTCGATGCGCATCAGGCAGGCCTGGCGAAACACGGCATCGACGTGGCTGGGTCCGTGCCAGTCCGCCGCGCGATCGGTTCGCGTGAAGACCGTGTAGTCTCCACCATCGGTCCCACCGAATGCGCTGGAGCCGGCCATGTCGATAATGAGCGTCGAGATAGTCCGCGACAATCGGATAGTCTATCGAAGAACCCGTCGTCGCCCTCTCTGACCAGCACGATCGGGCACCGATTCGGCCATCATCTTCTCGACGATACGACGCTGGTAGTGGGGCTCAGACCAGTGACCGCCGAAGGTCACGACCATGCCGCCGGCAAAGGCTCGACCGCTGAAAAAGTACAACTCCGGCACGAACCACGCCGCAAACACCCGATCGTCGGGCTGCGTGCAGCGCCGCACGTAGCGCACCAGCCCGGTAAGGCGTTGTTTTGCCAGTAGCGCGTCCGGCGGCGTCGCCGCTGCGTCGCTGAGTACCTCGCCGAGGCGCGGACCGTTGCGCTCAATCCTGTACGCGCTGCCTCGCCATTCGCTGGCAATCGCCAGCGTGGCGATCACACCGACCGCCAGCGCGCCCCGCAGCGAGGCGCCAGTGGGCATATCGATGCCAGCCCCACGCCGCCAGCACCGCCGGCGGGCCGATGACACCGCCAATCCGGGCAACGACCGGCGCACGCAGGATGAGCGCGACAGCCAGGAGCGTCATGACCGCGGCGCTCAACAGCCTGGCGCGCTCCGCAGGTGCGCCACGTACGCGCATCGCCGCCACCACCGCGCCAAGCGACACGGCGAGAAACAGGTAGAACATGACCGCCGCCGCTCCCCCTGGGCTCCACGAGATCAGATGGCTGCCAACGAACGGCAGATGACGCCAGAGCCGCCGCGCCAGCGATTCCTGCGGGTTCAGTGTGAACCGTGTGCGGTCGATGAGATGGGTATCAGCGACGCGCGGGTCATTGACGATCGTGCGCAGATTCGCCGGTGCGGCGTTGTCGATCTCGTAGAGCCAGGTGCGATCCTCGGGATCGCCGCGCTGGATGCCATCGTGCAGCGTATAGCCCACTTCCAGCGCGGTGCGCTCCACGTCCGCCGCCGGCGTCCAGCGAACCTGCACACGATCCGGCGGCGGAGGCGGCATCGGTGTCACGCGCAAATCGGACAAGGCGCCCTCGGGCAGCGTTCCGATCTGCGTTCGTGCTCCTTCCCGCCGCGCGTAGGTCGAGATCTGACGAGCCGCCTCCATGAGGCCACCGTTCAGTTGAAGGAACACAGCAAACGGAACGACACAGGCCACACCGGCACCGACCAACAGCGCCGTCCGCCCGATCAGGACCCTGAATTCCCTCGCGTGCATCGCCGCCAGCACCACGAGCCCGCAGATGCCGACGAACAGGCCGTTGTCGTAACGAAACATCCCCGCCACGACCGCAACGGCGGCGACGACGATCAGGTCGCGGCGGCGGCGGGTGTCGGTGTAGCGCCAGCAGGCGAGCAGCCCGAGCGGATAGAAGAGGAACTTGTCGTAGTCGTATGGCCGGCTGAAGGCCGTCACGGCCAGCGACGCGGTGACAACGGCGAGCACGACTGAACCAGTCGCGCGGCGCACCAGCACGGCGATCAGCACCGCACCCGCCGCGACGCACGACGACGTCAGCAGCATTTCGCCGAGCAGGTTGTCGCCGAACAGCCGCTGCACCGCCGCTGATGCCAGGTCCGTCAGGACGAAGCCTGGATCAAAGAAGTCCCGAAACGGGAGCTCGCCGTATCTCGCAATCTGGCGGCCAGGTGAGATGCGGCCGAAGTGGTCGTCGGAAAACGTGTACGTCACGAGCGAAAAGAACAGCGCGAACGTCCACGTGGTCAGCATCGAGGCGACCACGACCCTTCTGCTCACTCGGCTGTCCGCGCCACTAGACCCTGCCACCGGACGGCCGAACGTCCGCTCGTACCAACCGACCATCTCCTCAATGCCCTGGCGCAGCGAGACGCGCGGCTCGTAGTTGCCGGTCAGGGCGCGGAGCCGTGTCGCATCGGCTGCCTTGCGGGCCGCGCCATCGGGACGTGAGCGATCGAAGACGATCGCCGGATGGCGGCCGGTGACGTCGCAAATGAGCGCCACCAGCTCCGCCACGCTGGTGGCGTCCTCGTAGCCGATGTTGACCGCTTCCTGTGCCCCGCTCTCGATGACGCGAACGATGACTTCCGCCGCATCGCTCCCGTGCAGCAGATTGCGCCGCTGTTCGCCGGAACCCCACACCACCAGCGGATCCTCGCCGTCGAGGACGCGCTTGACCAGCGACGGAACGACATGCGCCTTCTCGGCGGATAGCCAGGGATAGTTGGCGCCGTAGAGGTTGAACGGTCGCAGCACGGTGACGCGCAGGCCGGATTCGCGCGACAGATACGAGGCCGCCAATTCCTGTGCACGCTTCGCCCAGCCGTAGCCCTCGTTCACCGCCTCGGGCGAACGGACGAACGGATCCAACTCCGGCGTCGGCACTGGTGCATCGTCCGGGTAGACGCAGGAGGAACTGGTTACCACCACGCGTGGGACCCCCAGCGCCGCGGCGGTGCGAAGGGGGACCACACCGCAGAGCAGGTTGTCGATCAGCATCTCGCCGTGATGGGTCCGGCTGAAGCCGACGCCGGACGCCTTCGCGGCCAGGTTGATGAAGAGGTCGCAGCCGCGCAGCACGCGCTCACACGTCAGTCGATCGCCGAGGTCGCCCTCGACGACGGTCACTGCCGCAGCAACGCTCTCGGGCAACGAGCTCGGACCGTTCTCGAAGTTGTCGACGACCGTGACATTGGCGCCGCGGGACACGAGCGCCGGCACGAGATACGAGCCAAGAAACCCGGCGCCGCCGCCGACCACGACGCGCGTGCCAGCCCAGTGTTCGCTCATCGACGCAGTATCATGCCATCGATGCCGCGCAACATTGGGTGGGCTGGGGGTTGCCTCGGTGGCCTGGGTTGCTTGGTTGCCTGGGTCTGTGTCTCCTCGTCGCGGCCTGCGGTCCGACGGATCCGGCCATTCAGACCGCGGTTGACGCGCAGCTGGCAGTGGACCCTGTCACGGCGCCCGTCAGCATCGACATCAGCGTCAACCGGGGCGTCGTTCGTCTTTCCGGTGAAGTGGAGTCGCGTGATCAGCAGCGCCGGGCCGTCGAGCTCGCGCGAGCCGTTCGCGGCGTGAAAAACGTGACCGATGGGATGCGTCTCAGCGACGCCGCGATCGTCGCCGCCGTCAAACAGGCGCTCGCAGCGGATCCATTGGTCGGGAAGATTCCGATCGACGTCGATTCCTCCGCCGGCAACATCCGGCTGAAGAGCGATCAGACCGGCAAGGATGATCGGACGCGAGCCGTGGGCGTCGCCTCCAAGGTCGACGGCGTCATGCACGTCGAGGATCTATGCTAGATGCGGCTAGCCAGCAGATGTACGGCGGCGGCGATGGCCGCGTTGTAAATCAACGCGAGCGCCACCAGCGTCAGGATGCGTCGCAGGCGATGTCATCCGCAGGCGGGCCAACCCGGTTCCCTCCGCAGCTTTGGTGCGAAAGGCCAGAAAAGCAGTCTGGCGTCGTCCGTTGATCGTGAGGCGGCCGGTGACCGGCCCTGGCACCGCCGTCAGACTCAGCTGACGCCCGTTCAGGTCGCCAACGTTCACATCCAGGCGATAAGCCCGCCAGCGGGAATCACGGATCGGCTCGAAACGAATCACGCAGCAGGCCGTCGCGGCCGGAGCCAGTTCGACGCTCGCGCTGCGGACCACTCCCACCGCGGTGCCGTTGTCCTCGACCTCGACCAGCTGTGCGTTCAACACCGCCGCGCCACGTCCAGGCGTCATCTCGCCATCGAGACGGATTTCATCGAGACCATCCGCGCCGACCTCGAGACGCTGCGTGATCGCTGCGCCCGAAGGAATGTTACGGAGTTGGAAGGGCTTGCCCGCGCGATCGAGCGGGTCGGTGGTGGTATCGACGAACGCGAGAACGCCGAGCTCCAGCGCAGCGAGCCCGACGAATACGACGACGGGAAGCCTGAATCGCCTCACTCGGGAATCCGTTCGAACTCCCGCTCGAAGAGGGCGTAGCTCCACGCCGGGTCGCGGCGTGGATCAGCGGGCGTCTGCGCGACTGCCGCAGTACGCAGCAGCATCAGCACATCGGTCTGCGGCCGCGTGAACCCGCCCAGTTCTTCATATCGCCTCGTCCACTCCTGGTGGTTCTCCCACGCGGCGTCGCGGAGCTGGAAGTACGCTTCGCCGGTTCGGATCAGCCAGCCCGCGGCCATGACCGCCACACACGTCGTCGCAATGGCCAGCCCGGCGCGGCACGTTCCCGTAGAGGCCGACCTTTAGGTCGGCCCTCAAGACGGCCCTCAGGTCGGCCCTCCAGCACTTCCCGCGGGACGGCGACGTAGACGAGCATCGCGTAGCCGATCCCCGCGGACAGAGCGATCCGGTCGCGCGTGTACAAAAAGCCGAGAGCGCTGCCGAGGATCACCACCGTGACGCCCGCGGCCGCAATGTAGCGATCCCTGGCCGTCGAGATTCTCGATGTCGCCAGGGCCCACACGATGACCCCGGTCGTGATGCACGGACGTGACGACGTGGACGTACATCCAGAAAGGGATGTGGCCATGAAGGATCGCCTCGATCAACAGGAATCGGCCGGCGCGCGGCTCGGAGGCGGCCACGGTGAGCACGCTGGCGACGACGTTGTAGATCCAGAGGAGCCATGGCGCGTTCCCAAAGATCTCACCAAGCTGGGGAGCGCTCACGTCGGCGAAGCCGAGGCCGGTCTCGGTGTACGTCGATGTGGCCACCTGCGCGCCAAGGCCAAAACGAACGGCGAGGTACACCGCAGACGCGATCAACGTCGCCGTCACCGCGCGGCCGCTCGCGCCGGGCGCTTTCATCCTCCAGAGGACCAGCGTCACCGCGACGATCAGCGCGCCCGACTCGAGCAGCAGCAACGCCACGAGCGTGAGGGGGAGAAATGCCCACTCCTTGATGGCGCGACCGCGGTGAGATGGGCCAGGACCATCCCAGCAAGGAGAAGCAGCACGCCAAACGAGTGCGCGTTCAGCGGCGCGAACATGAACAGGACCCGAGAGGTGTGGAGTCCCACGACGGTAGCGAGGGCGATGCACGCCGCCATCGCGCGCGGCCCTGTCGTGGGGCGGACCTTGTCAGGTCCGCCGGTCGACGCTAGAAAGATCCAGAGCAGGCCGATAAGCACGGCCGCGAACTGCAGCAGGACCAGCTGCTTTATAGAACCAGGCTCGAAGGCCGACCAGCTGGTGAACCAGCTTCATGCCGATGATCAGGAGCGGACGGTACTCGATGCCGCCGCCGAACGCGCTGGTCAGCGTTTCGCGCCACGAGAACGCCGTCGCCTTGTAGAAGTTGTTGTAGAGGTCGACGAACGGCCACGACACGTCGACGAGCGCGATGCCCATCAGCATCGTGATGATCAGCGCCCAGACGCGGGCACGATCCAGTCGTTTGAGTTGTCGCGTTGACTCACAGAGCGGCCGGTCTCTATAGTGCCATGCACACACTCACCACGCGTTGATGACGCCCCTGACACCCACGCTGGATCGGATTCCCGCGCAGACACCGGTCCAACGATGGGCGGTCCGCGTGGCGACGGCGATCGCCTTTGCCGTGACGTGGATCTTCCGGTGGCTGACGATCGACTTCGCCAACGATCACTTCGTCCACCTCTCGCGCGCACGGCAGATTCTTCTCGGTGAGCTTCCGGTCCGCGATTTCTTCGATCCCGGGCTGCCGCTCCACTACTATGCCTCCGCCGCCGCGCTCACCGTCTCCGGGCAGAACCTGCTCGGCGAAGCCGTGCTGACGGTAACGCTGATCGCGCTCGGGGCTGCGCTGACCTTCTACCTCGCGGCGCGCAGCTCACGGTCGCTGGTGCTGGCCACTGTGGCCACGGTGGTCGCCGTGGCGATGTTTCCGCGCCTCTACAACTATCCGAAGGTCTTTCTCTACCCGCTCGCCCTCGTCTGCCTGTGGCACTATGCCACGCGCCGCACCACCATCGCGCTGGCTGCGCTCGCGGGCATGACGGCGATCGCGGCGCTCTTCCGTCTCGACCACGGGTTCTACATCGGCGCCTCGGCAACGGTCGGACTGGCGCTCGCGAACCGAGACCGCATTCGAGCCATTCCGGCCGTGGCCATGCGGTTCGTGGCGATGACCGCCGCACTGCTCCTTCCCTTCCTGGTCTTCATTCAGGCGACAGCGGGGATCCCTGCCTACGCGTCCGGCATCCTGCGCAACAGCTCCACCGTGGCAAGGGCGCGCATCCTCTCATTGCCGATACACGTCGATCGCTCGATGCCGTGGATCGCCGTGGACGCGCCGTCGCCGCCCGCGCGTCTCCGTGCGATGGAAGCCGGACACCAGCGACGATCAACGCCGCCAGCGCGAGACGCAGCTCGGGTTGACCGACGGCATCGGCGACCGCGGCGCAACGTGGAGCTACGTACTCGCCAATACCCGGCGTGAAGCGATCGAAGCGCTGGTTAACGATCCGCTCGTCGCAGACACACACAACATCGACCGCGACGCGCGTCGTGTCGTCGCGTCCGAGTCGTGGCTGCAGCGCGCACGCAACCGCCTCCCGTTGCTGCGGACACGAATCGCGCCGGGCGTGTTGACGCCGGCGAATGCGCTGGCATGGCTGTACTACGCGACCGTCTTCGTGCCGATCGCCGCCCTGCTCGTCCTGCTGATCCAATGGCGCCGCGGCACGCTGACCCCGTTCGACACGGCGACCATCGGCACGGCGGTCGTGATGTGTCTGCTCATTCATCAGGGACTGATCCGGGAGTCTCCGGATTCGCGGCTGCCCGACGTCGCCGGACCGACAGCCGTGCTCGCCGCATGGATGACGGGCGCCGTCCGTCGACGCAGGCGTTGTGAAAAGCGAGGGGGGTCGCGAGCGGTGACATCGCCACGCTGGAAGTCTGCGGCAGCGCGAGTGGCGATCGTCGGGCTGTGGGTGGGAACGCTATGGGCGGCGACGACGTTCGGGGAGACGGGCGAGCGGATCAGCGCGACCGGCATCCTGGCCGGGCCGGCGGCAAGTGTCGCGCGGTCGAAGGAGGTCACCAGGCTGGTGACGCTCAGGCCGATCGACTTTTACGCGCCGCTCGAGAGCACCGGCGTGCGCGCGCTCACCCGCTACGTGCTGGAGTGCACGCGCCCATCCGATCGGGTGTTGACCGGCGCGTTCGAGCCGCAGGTCTTCTTCTACGCCGAGCGCCCGTTTGCCGGCGGTCAGGTGTATCTCCGCGCCGGCTGGCACGGGTCGCAGGAGGATCAACAGCTGACCATCGCGCGGATGCAGCGGCAGCGCGTACCGATCGTGTTCTTCAGCACAGCCACTGAGCCCGAGGTGGAGCGCGGCTTTCCGCAGGTCTACCGGTATATCGAGGAGCAGTATCAGCTCGCCATGCGATCCAGCTTCGGCGGCGATCGCGACTATACGGTGTTCGTGAAGCGCGACGTGCAGCCGAGAGGCACTTACCACGCCTCTGGGCCTCCCGTGCTATCGATGAGCGTCCCACCGATCCACATCCGACATCTGATCGGCTCGCTCGACCGTGGCGGCGCCGAGCAATTCCTCGTGCGGCTGGTCGCGGGCATCACGGAGCGTGAACCGACGTGGCGTCAGTCGGTGTGGACGCTGACCAACAACGTGCCACTCGCTCCGGATCTGCAACGCACGGGCGTCGAGGTACGGACTTTCGACGGCGGTAGGTCGCTCGATGGCATGGGCCGGCTCGCCGCGATGCCACGCGCCATGGCCAACGAACCCTGTTCGCTGTTGCAGTGTTGGATGTACCACGCGGAAGTAATGGGGGTGATCAGTCGGATGCGCGGCGCGCGCGCTCCACAGGTGTGGACGCTGCGGCAAAGCAGGCTCAGCAGCGATGCCAACAGCCAAATGACGCGACTCTTGATGCGTTTTTGCGCCTGGGGTTCACGCCACGTGCCTGTGGCGATCGTCGCCGGGTCCCAGGCCGCACTGGAGGCACATCGCGCGATCGGATATTGGGCCCCGCTGATGCCCACGATTCACAACGGCGTCGACGTGGCCCACTTCGCGCCCAACGCCGAGACCAGGGCACGGCGAAGAGGTGCCTGGGGTCTCGGCGCCGACACGATCGCGATCGGCTATCTGGCTCGGATCTCGCCTGTAAAGGCTCACGACGATCTGCTCGCAGCGGCGGCGCGACTGATCGATACGCCCGGACTTCCCCCCTGGCGCCTGGTCCTCGTCGGAAACGGAACGGCGCGCCGGGAGGAACCGCTTGCGTCGATGGTTAGCGACGCCGGCCTCGACGCGTACGTGATTTGCGCAGGCGTTGACGCCGATCCGGCCGCAGCCCTCGCGGGGTTCGACATCGCCGTCTCGAGCTCGCGTGGTGAAGGCTTCCCCAATGCAGTGGCCGAGGGTATGGCCACGGGGATACCGACGGTTGCGACCGACGTTGGTGACACGCGAGTGCTGCTCGGCGATTCCCCGTATTTGGTGCCACCTGCACAGCCAGAGAAGCTCGCGGCCGCGATCACTGCCCTCCTGCGGCTGCAGCCGAACGAGCGGCGTGCCGTGGGAGACTCACTCCGCCGTCGGGTTGAGCAGAACTTCCATATCGACCAGGCAATCGACGCTTATGCAGCGCTCTATCGGCGCGTCGTTGGCCGCGGTGCGAGCGGCGGGAGCGGCCCGGTATAATGACAACTCCGTCAGCCGGCCCTCGAGTGCTGTTTTACCCGGGCGCAGGCCTCGCCGCCTTCCTGGGCGGCCGATCCCCATGTGTGGCATCACCGGATTCATCGAACGCGACGCACCTCGAAACGCCGATCGCGTCGGCGCGCTGATCCGCGACATGACGGACACGATGGTGCACCGCGGCCCCGATTCGTCTGGAACGTGGCTCGATGTCGGACGCGGAGTCGCTCTTGGTCACCGGCGGCTCTCGATCCGTGACCTGTCTCCGGCTGGACATCAGCCGATGGTGTCGGCGTGCGAGCGCTACGTGATCGTCTACAACGGCGAGGTCTATTCGCACGACGAGATGCGTGCCGATCTCGAGCGCGCCGGACATCGCTTCCGCGGCACGTCCGATACGGAGGTGATCCTGGCAGGGTGCGCCGAATGGGGTGTCGACGCGACTGCGCGTCGGTTGATTGGAATGTTCGCGTTCGCCCTCTACGACAGGCGCGAGCGGATTCTCAGCCTCGTTCGCGACCGGATCGGAATCAAACCGCTCTATTGGGGGACCTTCCCCGGCCTGTTCCTCTTCGGATCCGAGCTGAAACCGTTACGCCGGCATCCCGGATGGACGCCGACGGTTGACCGCAACGCCGTGTCGGCGTTCATGCGCCACAACTACATCCCGGCGCCGCACAGCATCTACCGCGGCATCCGCAAGCTCACGCCGGGCACAGTGCTGACCGTGCACGACGGTGTCGTCAGCGAGGAGCGGCCATTCTGGTCGCTGGACGACGTGGTGTCGGACGGACTGCGAAGTCGCCGGCCGCGACGTGACGCCGAGGTCATCGACGAGCTCGACATCCTGCTGCGCGACGCCGTACGCCGGCGTATGGTGGCCGACGTCCCGCTGGGATCGCTGCTGTCTGGCGGCATCGACTCGACGCTGGTCACAGCGCTGATGCAGCAACAGAGCGATCGGCCGGTCCGCACCTTCTCGATTGGGTTTCGTGAGCAGGGATTTGACGAAGCTCCGTATGCCAAGGCGATCGCCCGTCACCTGGGCACGGAACACACGGAGCTGTACGTCGACTCGTCTCTGGCCATTGACGTCGTTCCGCGGCTGCCGCAGATCTTCGACGAGCCGTTTGCGGATTCGTCACAGCTGCCGACCTTCCTTGTCTGCGAACTGACCCGTCGCCACGTGACGGTCGTGCTGTCAGGCGACGGCGGCGACGAGATCTTCGCGGGCTACAAGCGCTACGAGCTGGCGCGATCCCTCTCGGCACGCGCCACCGCCGTGCCCGAGTGGCTGCGCGAACCGACGATCGCGATGGCGAGGCGCGTGTCGCCGGCGGCGTGGGATCGTCTCGGTCACTTGATTCCTCGGCGCGTTCGCCCCGTAAACTTCGGCGCACGGATGCATCAGGTTGCCGACAGGATCAGCCTCTGGGATCCCGACGCGTTGTACCGACAGATGCTGAGCCACTGGCACACTCCAGACGCATTGGTCCGCGGCGGTCATGAGCACAAGGGCGTGCTGTGGAGCGAACATGCCCGCCGGCTCGTGCCGGACTTCCGCGAGCGGATGCAGTACTACGACCTGCTGACGTACCTGCCCGACGATATCCTGACCAAAGTTGACCGTGCCAGCATGGCAGTGTCGCTCGAGGCACGCGTGCCGTTGCTCGATCACCGCGTCATCGAATACGCGTGGGCGTTGCCATACAATACAAGTGGCGTGACAGCCAGAGTAAGTGGGCGTTGCGGCGCGTGCTCGACCGTTATGTGCCGCAGACGCTGATCAACCGACCGAAGACAGGTTTCGGCGTGCCATTCGATCAGTGGATCCGCGGCCCGCTGCGCGATTGGGCCGAGAGCCTGCTGTCGGAATCACGCTTGGAGCGCGATCAGCTCCTCGATCCCACGCCGATTCGCGCGCGGTGGACCGCGCATCTGGCCGGCACGAACTGGGGCTATCCGTTGTGGGATGTGCTGATGCTGAACGCCTGGCTCGACGCCAACCCGGGAGTCTCGTTGGCATAGCTGCGATACACTCGCTCGCGAATCATGCGACCAGTGATCGACCGTTGCGCCCTGTGCAGTATGGCCTGATGAAACTGTCGACCGCGACGAAGATCCGTCTCGCCAGCGCGCTGTACGGAGTCGTGGCGCCGCTGCGCTGGTGTTTGAGGCAGCCTCCCGATCGCGCGATCTGCCGGCGCGGCGGCATCAACTGGACGCTCGATCTGCGGGAGGGCATTCAGCTCTCCATCTACTGCTTCGGGGTGTTCGAGCGGACTACTGCGCGCGCACTCCGCCGGCTGCTGCCACCGGGGGGCGTCGCGGTGGACATCGGCGCAAACATCGGCGCCCATACGCTACCGATGGCGCGTCAGGCGGGGCCGCACGGGCGCGTGATTGCCGTCGAGCCGACGTCGGCCTGCGCGCGCCTCCGCAACAATCTCTCTCAAAATCCGGAGCTCGCCTCCCGCGTGACGGTATGCCAGGTCGCGATCCTCGCTCCCGGCGAGCGCCTCGCGCCCGCCTACTACGCCGCCTGGCCGGTTCGAGGCGCTCAGCACCGGCACGCCGTACACGGCGGCGTCGTGCTGAACGCGGACGGCTCCACGGGCATGACGCTGGACGCCCTGGTTCAGGAGCAAGGATTGACGCGCCTCGATGTGATCAAGATCGACATCGACGGTAACGAGCTCGCGGCCTTGCGCGGCGCCAGCGCCACGCTCGAACGGTGGCGCCCGGCGCTCGTCCTCGAGCTGAGCGCCTACGCACTGAACGAGCACGGCGGATCACTCGACGCGCTGTTCGCGCTCCTGGCCGATGCCCGGTATCGTCTCCTCGACGAAGCGTCCTTCGCGCCGCTCCCCGTCGACGCGGCGGCGATCTCGCGGCTGATCCCGGCGCGCGGATCGATCAACGTCGTCGCGCTGCCCGTGGAGCGCCAAGCGGTGGCCGCGTGACGCGGCGGTGAACCTCACACCGGCCGTGCGTCGACGGCTGCAGGGACTCGGCAGGGATTGGCTGCTCGCCAACTTGCCGCTCCTGCGGCAGCGAACGCCGCCTCGCGGCGGAACCCGCCTCAAACTCTGGGTGCTGAGCCGGGTGCTGTCGGCGCTCGATCGCCGATTCGAGCGGCAGTTTCGTGCATTGCTCGGTCACTCACTGCCGCAGTGTGAGACAAGTCGGCAGCGTCCGCTCTTGCTCGCCTCGATCGGTACGCTCGGACCCGGCGGGTCGGAGCGACAATTCGTCAACACGCTGCTCGGCCTCAACACGCGGTACGACATCGACATCGAGGTTGTCGTGCTGTCCCTCGAGGAGGAGTCGGAGCGTTTCTTTCTCGAACCCTTGGAGACTGCCGGGATCAGCGTCAGTCGCATCGATCGACATTCGGGCCTTGCCATCCCAGACGGCGTTCCGGAACAAGAGGCGCAACGTCTTCGCGACGCAATGCGTACGTATCTGCATCCTGACCTGGATCACGTGAGCGCTTACACCTCGATTTTTCTTGCCCGCCGCCCGGACATCGTGCATCTGTGGCTGGACACCGTAAACACCAAGGCCGGTCTCGCGGCCGTCCTCGCCGGTGTTCAGCGGATCGTCCTTGGCATGCGCAACGTGAACCCGTCGTATTTCGCCTTCTATCAACCGTACATGCGCGCCGCCTATCGATGTCTTCTCGACGACCCGCACGTCGCCGCTGTGAACAACAGCGACACCGGTGCGCGTGACTACGCCGAATGGCTCGGTGTCGAGGCCGGCCGGATTTCAGTCTTGAGGAACGGGCTCGATTTGGACAGCGCGGCCGAGGCACAGGCTTCCGCGGCCGGCAGTGCGTATCGGACGCGGTGGAACATTCCGGCATCCGCTCGTGTCCTCGGGGGCATGATGAGACTCTCCGAGGAAAAGCGCCCACTGCTCTGGGTGGAGGTCGCCGAGGCCGTAGCCACGCGATTTCAAGAGGTGCACTTCCTCCTCGTCGGCGACGGCGTGCTACGTACGGTCGTCGAAGCCCGCATAGCAGTCTCGGAGTTCGCGCATCGATTTCATCTAGTCGGGTATGAACAGAACCCCTACGACAGTCTTTCGGCGATGAACGTCCTATTCCTGTCGTCGGTCTTCGAAGGCTCGCCGAACGTCCTGCTCGAGGCCCAGGCTGTCGGCATACCAGTCGTCACGATGCCGGCCGGCGGTGCGGTCGAAGCGGTTGACGACGGGTGTACCGGCTGGATCGTGCATGACGGCACGCCCGCGTCCGCCACGGAGCACATCGCGTATCTCTTGACTCACCCTCGTGAACTGGCTGCGGCTGCCGCGGCCGGTCCCGGCTGGGTTCGCGACCGCTTCGGATTCGACCGGATGATCCAGGAGACGGCCGCCGCGTACGGTGGCCTGCGACCAGCCACACCGCGCGCGTCCTGACCTTAACGCGAGCGCGGGAGTTCTGTGGCCCAAGCCTCGTCGACAAACATCAATCCGTAGCGGCGTGCGGTTTCATCCTTCGTGAAGTGACCGCAGATCTGAAGCAATCCTGAGCGGGTTTCGAGACGTCGGCTCTGGCCGACAAGCCACAGTTGCTGGCCGTCCATCGGGTCGTACGTGAAGCGAAGGCTCATGCCGGCCCGGATGTTGGGGGCCTCGCCCTTCAACTCCACCACGCCCACCGTCCGTTGCAGTTCGCTTTGCCTGACCTCAGTGGGCCGGATCGCGCGTGGCGCCCCGTCCTCGTCGATGCGCACCACCGCGTCATGATCCGCCCGGACGACGAGCGACTCGCTGCCGTTCGGACACGTTGGACGCTGCAATGACGTCGGGGGCGTGCCAACCACGTATAGGGTCCACGAGGCGCCCATGATGGCAGCAAGCAGGACCAAGGCCGCCGATTCTGATAGTCGGCTTGTCACGTCGGCAGGCTGGGGTCCCGCTGTATCTTTCGCGCGACGACGCCGGAACTTCGCGAAGAGGTTTCCCGCGAGGGTGATACCAGCCGCCACCAGCACAGCCAGTGCCGGCATCGTGGCGGCATAGACGCGGAGACCCGCATCGATGGGCGGCACGAACGGGATCGAGGCGAAGTGGCCGGCCGCGGCCGCGAGAATAAGGGCGTGTACGGGATCGCGCCACTTCCACGCGCACATTCCCAGACCGACAAGAACGAGCATGTAGCAGACGCGCTGGAGCCACCTGGTCCGCGGCCCGTCCTGAATGAACGCGAACATGTGATATGGCTCGCTTGGCCACAGATAGGCTCGAACCATTCTGGCCATACCGAGGAGCAGGCCGCTCGGTCTGGCACGAAACGCCTGATATGCCAGCGCGTAGATCTCGGCGCCCTCGTGGGCGTCGGGATGGTCGATGTTGACCTGTCCCCAACCCTTCCCGCCTACGACGAGGCCGTACAGCACGTACGAATAGTTCGAGAACGAGGCCTTGCCAGCCGCAGCGTTAGACAAGGTCCTGCCCCAGACCAGGAAGGTCGTCGCCGCGATCGCGATCGCGCAAATCGTGACCAGTGCTGACTTCGTGTTGTAGCGACTTCGTCTGTCGCCTTGGCGAAGGAATATGAGAGCGACGGCTATCAGAGCAGGCAGCACGAAAAACGCTCCGGCTCTCGCCGTCAACGCTCCTGTGAGCACCACCGCGCCGGATGCGTAGCTTCGAAGGTTCTGCAGTCGCACGCCACGGAGGAGCGCGGTGAAGGCTGTCGTGCCGAGCAGGAATCCAAGATTCTCGGTCAACACCACGCCGTTGCCACCGTCGGTGCGGTAGAACGTGAACAGGATCAGTGTCGCCATCGTCGCGGCGGCAGATCCGAAGCTGCGGCTGACTTCACGGGCAAGGAGAAACGTGGCGATGGCATTCAAGGCCACCATGACCGCAAGGGCGACGTAGAGCGAGCCCGTGACCGCGAGCAGCACGGCGAGGAACGCAGGAAACAGCGGCCGCCGCGCGGACCACCCCAAAGGCTGGCCGTCCAGCAGCCGACTGGCGTCGAAGAAATAGCCCTGCGCATCGGAGAACGGCAACAGGCCGCCGAGAGCATTGAAGTGAATCGCGACGTCCTGCCACAGCGCCGCCAGCGCCAATCCAAACAGTCCGAGCGTCACCGCGAGGCCGAATGAGATCGCTAACCAACCTCGCCGTGCATGTGCCAGCCAGAGAGCGACCGCCGCCGCAAGGATGACGCGACCACCACCCCCGTAGGCCTGAGCCAGCACCCACTCTGGCCAGCTGGTCGTCAGCGTGGCCACGAAAATGCCCGCCAGCGCGGCCAGGCACCCGACGCGAGCGGCGAATCCCCTCCAGCCAGAATCGAAGATCCGTTGCTCCCACGATGTCACGACGAAACCAACTGAGTTCAGCGTGGCCACGAGTGCGGAGCCCTCCTCCGCGACGGCTCTGATGAATCCGCCGGTCGAGACGCGGCGCATTACGACGCCCGCAAAGAACGCCGCCACGAAACCTATGACGAGCCAGCTGACCAGCGCCCAGACCCACACGGTGTCTGGGCCTGCGGTTGACATCACGGCGACCACGACAAGTGACGCAGCCGCGAGGGCCAACGGCCATAGACGCGATCGCCACCAGGCACGTGCTGGTCTTCCTGGCACCCAGAACCATGGCGATATGGCGGCCGCAAGCATGAAAGTCAGCACCCACGCGACGGTGACCATCATCGGCAACCGTGCCACTGTCTCGAGGCGGTAGACACGACCGTTTGTTCTCGGATCCGAGTTATCCGAGGCCGAGAAGTAAACGGCTGTTGTCCCATGCGAAAAGCGACCTTTGCCGACGGCGGCAATGCCGACGCGTACGGCATGTGCGGGCCGCAACTCGCGTGCATCTTCGAACAGACGTGACGCAGAGCGCTGTTCATGGCCCGGGGCGTCGCTCGCGGCGACGAGCACGGGTGTGAACGCAGTTGGAGGGATAGCAGCGACGTAACTGGCCCCGTCCACGTGGGCGATGGACGCTGGCGAGATCATGTGGTTCTCGCTGACGCCTCGAATCGCGAACGCCATCGGCGCCAATCCGAGGAGCAGGTAGACCAATCCGAGACGGAGAGGAGATGCTGCCATCGCCGATCAGACGTGCGCCGGAACGTCGCTGCGTCGCAAGGTGATCGTCGCGAACATGGCGATCTCACCCATCAGCGGCAGCATCAGGCGTTCGACGCCGCGCCACGCGGCGAACGACCAGCCGGGCATCAACGCGCGGAGCGAGACGCCTCCAGACAGCAAATACCGCAGCGGCATCCCAGGTGTGATTTCCTCCACGGTCCACTGCGGGAACTCGCGTTCAAACGTCGCGCGATCTCGCGCGAACACGATCCACGGCAACGCACCATTGGCCGAGGAGAGCGGCCCGGTGGCCTCGAACTCCCATGGTCCGACGTCGGGCCGGAACGGTTCGTGATGGAACCTGCTGTAGATGAACCGTGACCACGTGGTCGACCACGGCTCGACCATCGCGATCACTCCGCCGGGCCGAACGCTTCGCGACGCTTCACGCATGAACCGACGAACGTCTGGCACGTGGTGGAACACGTCGGTCATGACGATCGCACGCAGACTGTGGGCCACAAAGGGCAGCTGACAGGCGTCTGCGATCACATCCAGGCCTGTGCAGTGGAACACCTCGGATCGAATGACATCGGGCACGTACTCTTCAAAGAACCCAGCGCCGGAGCCGAGTTCAAGCACGCGCCCTGGGCCCGACGGAACTCGGTGCGCCAGGGCTCTGTACCATTCGTCGTAGATCTGCCGCAGAAAGGGTTTGCCGGCCACGATGGCGCGCCGCCGTTCGGTGGTCAGTGGACTGTCGAGCGGTATTCCCTTCGTTAACGGATGCTCGAGCCAGCGAGGCGCCATGACTTACACGAATTTCAGACGCCGCGCCGCAAACGCGACCATCCGCAGCAGCAGCCAGCCATGCCGCCAGCGCTGGATGTTGGTAGTGCCGTACGTTCGCTCGCGGTAGCGGATGGGCATGTCGACGATGCGCAACGACAGTCGGGCCGCGCCGAACAGCAGATCGAAGTCGCCGAAGGGGTCGAAGTCACCGAAATGGTGACGGTTGGCCGCAATCCGCTCGTAATTCGCTGTCGTCAGCACCTTGGTGCCGCACAGGGTGTCCTTGATCGGTTGGCCGAGCATCCACGAAAACGCCAGGCTGAAGAACTTGTTGCCGATCAGATTGAAGAAACGCATCGCGCGCTTCTCCATGGGATACACGAGCCGCACGCCGTTCACGAACTCGGCGTCGTTGTCGTGGAGTGCCGCGACAAAACGGGGCAAATCCTCCGGAGGTACGGTGAGGTCGGCGTCGAGAATCATCAACACGTCACCCGTGGCGATCCGGAAGCCGAGACGAACCGCATCGCCCTTGCCGATTCCTTCCTGGCGAGCCAGCTTCGCGCGTCGTTCTGGATGCGTTGAGATCGCGCGCTCGATCGCTTCGTAGGTGTCGTCTTTCGAGTGTCCTTCGATGAACACGAGCTCGGTACCGGCGCCCATCTCGGGAGTGCGGGCGAAGATCTGCTCGATGTTGCCAGCCTCGTTGCGAGCCGGGACGATCACAGAAACCAGGCCGGTATCAGCAGAGACGCCAAGGCGGCGCGGCCGGGCCACCATCATGTTGGTGAGCGCCAGGAGCCGGAACGGCCAGATCTTCGACAAGTAGCGGTTGGCAACGGTTGCCACGGCGGGCGTCGGGATCGGCCAGATCACTTCTGGCCAGCGACGCACGACGTCGAAGCCGGCGAGGTGGAACAGGTTCGCGACGTCCTCGTTGGTCAACCAGTTCTGTTGCAGGCGCGGGCGGGCGACCCCGAGGGCAGCAGCCGTCGACAGCGGCACCTCCCACAGACGGCTGTAGTTGTTCACAACGACCCTGGTGCCTGAGTGACAGACCGTGGCGACGTGCTCGAGGACACTCTGCACGTCCCAGAGGTCATTCATCAGGTCGGACAGGATCACAACGTCGAACGTGCCTTCGATGCCCGCGAGGTCGTGGGCGTCGGCAACAGCGAACGTCAGCTGCGGATGGCGGCGCCGGGCTTCGCTCACCATCAGCGGTGAGAAGTCGATGCCGACACCGTGCACCGGCGCGACAGCGGCGAGCAACTCACCTGTCGCGCAGCCAATCTCGAGCACACGTTGACCGCCGGGCACGTGCGCGGTGAAGACCTGACGCAGGCGGCGTCGATAATAGCGGCCGACGTCCGCACGCCCCTGGCCTGCCGCAACGGCCTCCCAATGCGCGACCCGGGACTGCGTGTAGCGGGAGTGGTCGGCAGCGGCTCCCCCGGTCTCCGCGATCACGGCGTACCCGGTCGATGCTCCCGATACCACTCGACGGTCCGTCGCAGGCCCGTCGCGAAGTCGGTCGACGAGCTGAAGCCGAATGATTCGCGCGCGCGTGCCGTATCGAGCTTGCGCCGCGGCTGTCCATTGGGCTTGCTCGTATCCCACACGATGCGGCCTGTATAGCCGACTTCTCTGGCGATCATCTCAGCAAGTTCGCGGATAGCGATCTCGTACGAAGAGCCCAGGTTCACCGGGTCGCTTTTATCGTAGCGCTCCGCGGCGAGGACGATGCCCTCGGCGGCATCGTCGACGTACAGGAATTCACGTGTCGGGCTGCCGTCGCCCCAGACGAATACTTCGCTCGCATCGGATTCCTGGGCCTCGACGCATTTGCGAATCAGCGCCGGAATGACGTGCGACGACGACGGATCAAAGTTGTCCCACGGGCCGTAGAGGTTAACCGGAAGCAGGAACACGGAGTTGTAGTTGTACTGGTCGCGATACGCGGCCGACTGCACCAGCAGCATCTTCTTGGCCAGTCCATAGGGAGCGTTGGTCTCTTCCGGGTACCCGTCCCAGATCGTGTCCTCGCGAAACGGCACTGGCGTGAACTTTGGGTAGGCGCACACGGTGCCGATCGCGACAAACTTGGCAACGCCGGCTCGCCAGGCTTCGTGCATCAACTGCACGCCCATCATCAGGTTGTCGTAAAAGAACTCGGCCGGATGCTCGCGATTGGCACCGATGCCGCCGACATTGGCGGCCAGGTGCACGATGAGGTCGACGGCGGTCGACTGCCCGTTGCGCGGCGTGCTGGTGTCAGCGAGCAGTCGCCTGTACGGCTGCGCCGTCCCGCAGGTCGTAGTCACGCCGGCGTGGGACAAACAGCGTCTCGACGCCTCTCGCCTTCAGCGCGGTGACGACGGCGCGCCCGAGGAACCCGCCTCCGCCTGTGACGATAACTCTCTTGCTGGACCAGGGGTGGTCGTGATCGAGGCGCCAAATCATGGTGGCTATTGAGGAAATCGGCCCGGATATCTGTCGGATGCGCGCCAATTCTCGCAGCCGTGGCGCTGAAGGTCAATGCACTTAGCGGCGCGTTACAAATACGCGGGCACCGCGACGAGGATCCATACAACGAGGTCCAGGACAGCAAACGCGGATATCAACGCTATTGAGCCGATGTGACGGAAACGTGCAGGCAGCCATGCTGCCGTCCCGAGCCAGATCAGGGTCAGCGTCGGCACGATCACGGGGAACAGGTAGCGGCCCTGCGCGCCGACCCGAACGCGCAGGAAGACCCAGGCAAGAGCGGCGAGGAGGCACAGGAGGCTTACGACAGCCAGGATGATAACCCTCCGCATGTCGCGGGAACGGGCGAACGCTCGCCAGGTACCTGCGAGCGCGACCGTTGTCATGACCGCCGTGCTGACGACCCACCATTGCGGCGCGAAGTAGCGGACCCAGCCGAGTGAGTACCACCAGCTGCTCACCAGGGATGCCAAAAATCGCCCGGAGTAGTGGAAGGCATCGCCGGGTGATGATGAGACGAGTGTGTCGGCGAGCGAAATCCGGAGGGGACTTCGAATTGCTGGAATCGTCGCGACCGCACACGCAATCGCGATCGCGACAAGCGCCAGCGCCGCAGCTGCGCTGCGGAAGCGCAGCTGTTGAACCGACACGACAGCCGTCACGATGAAGGCGATTGGAATGAGAGCGATCCCGAGGCGGTCCACCATCGCCGCTCCAATTGCTGCGAGCCAAAGGATCGCGAGCGACCGCCCCTGATGCGACCCGCGAAGAGCACTCATCGTTTGCCACCAGAGGATCGCCCCGGCGCAGGTCACGAACGCATCCGGGCCGGCCGTCGTAGATGCGATCGCAAGCTGCGGATGTAGCGCGAACAGGGTCGTCACCGTCGCGGCGCCCAGCGCGTCGAGCGCGAGGCGAGACCCGAGGAATGCGACCCATAGCGTGCCGACGGTACACAGCATCGACACGATCCGCATGACGTACAGGTCACGCTCGACCGCGCCGCGCGGCGCACGCGACAAGAGCCAGCCGACGGACGCGTAGTACGGCGGAGCGTAACTCGACGACTCCGGCACCAGGCCAATCGTGGAGAACACGGTGCCTGTCGAAACAAAACGAGTCGGCTGCGGGCCCGGAGGCAGTGGCTGACCGTAATGCCGCCACCAGCCGTGCCGGATCATCGAGTCGATGATGTCCGCCTCACGCCCGCGGTCCTGCGCATCGTTCCCGGTGATGCGGCTCCGCCAGACTTCGGCCGCGGCAACGTGAATTGGTTCGTCCGGGTGTTGCCACGGGGGGACGATCAGGACCGCCAGCGTCATCCGCGCTAGAAGCACGACAATCGCGACGGCAAGCACGGAAGCCATCGTCCGGTCGACAGCGGGGGCAGTGCGAGCCGAGATCAAAGCGGACCGTTCGAATGCTGGGTGAAGGGCGTAGAGTACAGCCATTCTATGCGCTCTCCCCGATCGTCGAAACAACTCGCGAGGCTCTGAGTGCCCATCGTGCCGGACGGCAATGTGCCGCGTCGAAGACGGAAGCTGCTGCTGTTCATTACCGAGGATTACTACGTCGTCTCGCACCGGCTCCCGCTGGCAGTCGCGGCCCAGGCGGACGGATATGACGTCACGATCGTGGCTCGGGAGCGCAATTGCGGCGACGTTATCCGGCGCGCGGGTCTGCGCTTGATTCCGTTGGAGAACGCCCGTAGCAGTCTGAATCTGTTTTCTGACCTGCGGATGGTGGCGCGGTTGATCGCTCTGTACAGACGCGAACAGCCGGACATCGCGCATCACGTCGCCATGAAGCCGATTCTGTATGGCAGCCTGGCCGCGAAGACGGTCCGCCGTGCGCGTGTCGTCAACGCCATTGCCGGGATGGGATGGTTGTTCACGTCTCAACACGGGCACGCCCGATGGCTGAAGCCGATAGTCAAGCGAGCGCTGAAACGACTCACTGCGTCAGGGCTCACAATCGTGCAGAACCCGGACGATCACGCGATGCTGGTTGAACTGGGGCTCGATCCCGGCCGCATCCGGCTGATTCCGGGAGCCGGGGTCGATCTCGAGGTGTTTCGCCCGACCGCGGCGCCAAGCGGTCCGCCGACCGTGGTTATGGCCACACGACTGCTGTGGGATAAGGGAGTCGCGGAGTTCATCGCTGCCGCGCGTCTGTTGCGCGCCCGAGGCGTCGACGCACGTTTCGTCCTCGCCGGTGAGCCCGACCCGCTGAACCCCGCAAGTGTCTCCGCGGATGATGTGCGCGGCTGGACCAGAGAAGGAGTCATCGAGTACGTCGGATACGTCGCGGACATGCCTGGCTTACTGGCACGCTCACATGTGGTGTGCCTGCCGTCATACCGCGAGGGCTTACCCAAGTCGCTCATCGAGGCGGCGGCCGCGGGCCGAGCGATTGTCACGACTGATGTGCCGGGGTGCCGCGAAGCTGTGCGCGATGGATACAACGGCTTCCTCGTGCCACCTCGATCGACGAACGAGCTGGCGACAGCACTCGAACGGCTGATCGTCGATCCCGTTCTGCGCGACGAGATGGGCCGTCATGGCCGGGTTCTCGCGGAACGTCGGTTCGGCCAGGACACCATCGTCCGCCAAACCCTCGCGGTCTACGATGAGCTAATCAGGTGAAAGTACTCGTGACTGGCGCCAACGGGTTCGTCGGCAGAGCCGTGATCGAACGTCTGCGGCGCGACGGATATGCCGTGCGAGCAGCGATTCGGACGAGTTCAGACATGCTCCCGCCAGACGTCGAACGCACAGCAGGTGACCTGCACCCCGATCGTGACTGGAGCGATAGCCTGCACGGAGTCGATGCGGTTATCCACCTTGCGGCACGAGTCCACATCATGCAGGACACGGCCGCGGACCCGTCGGACGAATACTGTCGTGTCAACGTGGACGGCACTGTCAATCTGGCCAGCAGCGCCGCTGCGGCTGGCGTTCGCCGCTTCGTGTATGTGAGCACGCTCAAGGTGAACGGCGAGGCCGGGCGCTTCACGGAACACGACCAGCCGACGCCCGCAGGTCCGTATGCGCAGAGCAAATGTGCAGCTGAAGTCGCCCTTCGTCAGATCGCAAATGGGCGACGCCTCGAGGTCGTCATCATCCGGCCGCCGCTGGTGTATGGACCTGGTGTCCAGGCGAACTTTCGGCTATTAATGCGAGCGATCGCGCGTGGCATTCCGCTGCCCCTTGGCGCGATTAGAAATCAACGGAGCCTCATTGGAATCGACAATCTCGTCGATTTCATCCTCACCTGTCTTGCGCATCCTGCTGCGGCCAACGAGACGTTTCTGGTCGCCGACGGCGAGGATCTGTCGACGCCCGATCTCGTGCGACGACTGGCGAGGGCCATGGAACGGCCAGCACGACTGTTTGCGATTCCGCCGACTCTTCTTCGACTCGCCGCATTCCTTTGCTGGCCGGCAACACGTCGCCGACCGTCTCCTGGAATCGCTGCAAGCGGATATTTCGAAAGCCCGGACCCGCCTGTCCTGGTCCCCGCCTGTCAGCGTCGACGAAGCCTTGATACGGGCGGCACAGTCACGATGAGCACGTTGGGAATCAGCGCGCTGTGTGCCGGGACCATGCTCGCGTCGTGGGCGTTGACTCGCGTGTTCCTCGGCTACGCACTGTCGCGCGGAATGCTCGATGTGCCGAACCAGCGGAGTTCGCACGCGCAGCCGACGCCGCGGGGCGGTGGGGCGGCCATCGTGCTGACGACCTTAGCCGCTCTGTTCATTCTGGCGTTCGCCGGGGTGTTGACCTGGCCGGTCGTGCTCGGATTTGCCGGAGCGGGTGGTGTGGTCGCAGTCGCGGGGTTTCTCGACGATCGGAAGCATCTACGAAGGCGCTGGCGGTTGCTGACGCACTTCGCCGCCGCGTATGCCCTGCTCATCTCGATGGGCGGGATTCGCCCGATCACTGCGTTCGGGGATGTGCTGAGCGCCTGGGCGATCTGGCCGATCGCGCTGCTGTATATCGTCTGGCTCATCAACCTCACGAATTTCATGGACGGTATTGACGGCCTCGCCGCCAGCGAGGCGGTCACCGTTTCTGGAGGCGGCGCCTTGCTGTACGCCATTGCCGCGCCGACCAACAACGGATCGATCGTTCCGCTCGCGTTCGCCGCCGCCGCCGCGGGGTTCCTGATATGGAACCGTCCTCCAGCCAGAGTTTTCATGGGTGACGTGGGCAGCGGGTTTCTCGGCTTTTCGCTCGCCGCCATGTCCCTGCATGCGCGCCTCGATTTCACCGTCGCTATTCTGGGGATGGATCGTTCTCCTCGGCGTGTTCGTCGTCGATGCGTCAATTGTGGTGATCCGCAGGATGCTGCGCGGCGAGCGCGTGTACGACGCACATCGGACGCATGCCTACCAGCGCGCGGCGGTCCACTGGCGCACGCACGGCGGCGTCACGATGGCGGTCGTCGCCGTCAACATATTCTGGCTGCTGCCGCTCGCCTGCCTCGTTGCGCTGCATCGACTCGAGGTGGTCACGGGCGTGGTCATTGCCTATGCGCCTCTCATTGTCGCGGCCGTCTGGCTGGGTGCGGGCGCACCTTCTCTGCCGCTCAGACGCGCTCGGGAGGCGGCGCTCGACCGGCGAGAAGGTAGGAAGATAGCGGCTCAATTCGCGAACGATGTCGTGGCGACCGCCCGTTGCTGCCGCGAGCGCGATGTGCTCGATCGCCGCTCCCCAGTCAGTCGCATCCATGGATTGTTCATGAACCGTCAGGATGTCTGGATGACTGGTGGGCTGTGTCATCGCTCCCTCTTCCCACAGCGACTCGGTCATTTTCTCGCCGGGACGTACGCCGGTAAACACGATGGGAATGTCGTCGGCGCCAGAGAGACGAATCATGTCCCGGGCGAGGTCCACGACCGGGATCGGATCGCCCATGCGCAGGACGAACAACTCGCCGCCGCGGCCAATCGCACCGGCCTCGAGCACCAGGTGTGCCGCCTCCGCAATGGTCATGAAGTATCGCTTCATGTCCGCGTGGGTAATCGTGATGGGACCGCCGCGCTTAATCTGTTGCTGAAAGATCGATACCGCGCTACCGCGGCTGCCGAGCACGTTGCCGAACCGCACCACCATGAACGCGCAGCCGAATCGCTGCGCCGTCTGACGCACCAGCTCCTCCGCCAACCGCTTCGAGGCGCCCATGACGCTCTGCGGCGCGGCCGCCTTGTCCGTTGAAATCATCACGAAACGGCTGACGCCCGCTGCCAGCGCCGCCTGCAGCATGTTTCTGGTACCCACGGCGTTGTTGGTGATGGCCTCCTCGGCGTTTCCCTCCATCAACGGCACGTGTTTATGCGCCGCCGCATGAATCACGATCTCTGGCTGAAGGGTCGTGAAGATCCGCTGCAGCCGCGAACCGTCGCGCACGTCGCAGATGACGGTCTGGGCGGCGAGGTTCGGATAATCCCGACGCAGATCATGGTGCGCTTCGAACACGCTGTTCTCACCGTGTCCGAGCATGATCAAACTGGAGGGGCCCAGTGCAGCGACCTGCCGGCAGATCTCTGTGCCGATGGATCCACCGGCACCGGACACCAGTCACTGTCCGATCACGGATGTACGTCTCCGCGTTGAATGACGGCTTGGCGTGCGGGCGACGGAGGAGATCCGTGATTTGCAGCTCGCGTAGCCGGTTAATCGTGACGCGTCCACCGACAAGCTCGAACACGCCAGGAATGATCTGTGAGTCGAGCGACAGCGCGCGGCACTGTTCGCTCAACTGACGAATGACGGTCCCCGGTGCGGTCGGCATGGCGATCACGACCAGCGTCACGCTGTGTGCGACGGCAACAGCGGGCAACTCACCGAGTCGCCCGTGCACGCGCACCCCTGCGATCAGATGCCCGATTTTCGCCGGGTCGTCGTCGAGGAAACCAATGGGAACCATGCCCATCTGCGGATTCCGACGGAGATCCCGGGCCACGATCATCCCGGCTTCGCCCGCGCCCGCGATCAATACGGCTTTGCGGACGGCATCGTGTCTCTTCACACCGCCGCCGATAATGCGCTGAGACTCCGCCAGCAGCCGCACCGACCCGCGCAACCCACCGACGAGCATGATTGTCAGCAACCAATCGTTGAACACGACCGAACGGGAGAACGCTGGGATGATCGCCGCCGAGAGCGCGGCCATCAGCGTGACGAGAATCGCGATCGACGCTCCCGTTATCGCAATGAACAGCGTGACGACGTCGGGAATCGAGGCGTACCGCCAGTATCGCCCGTAGACACCGGAGGCAAAGAACGCGAGCGGCTTGATGACCGACGCCACCGCGACAAAAAAGAGGAACTCGTCACGGTATGCCGTAAACCGGAGATCGAAGCGCAGCACGAACGCGATCAGCGCCGCGACCCACACAAAAGGGAGGTCCAGCAGCAGGAAATACCGATTTCTCATCGACGCAATGCCGCCGGCATGAACGCCACGTCGTCATTGTAGCTGCCGTCAAGACGCAGGCACGTTAGGATGGCTCTGTGACGCTCACGATCGCCCTCGCACAGGTCAACCCCGTCGTCGGGGATGTCACGGGCAACGTGGCCGCGGTGCGGCGAATGCGGGATGAAGCGGCCGCGCGCGGGGCCGATCTGATTGTGTTCTCCGAGCTGATCCTCGTCGGCTACCCGCCCGAGGATTTGGTGCTTCGCCCCGCGCTCGTGGAGGCCGCCGCTGCGGGGCTTCGCCAACTCGTCGATGAAAGCCAACACGGTGGTCCAGGTCTGGTGGTCACGCTGCCGTGGCGGGAGGACACGGCCGGTCGCCCGCTGAGAAACGGCGCGGCACTCATTGCCGAGGGACATGCCGAGCTGCGCTTCAAGCGCGAGCTTCCGAATTACGGCGTCTTCGATGAAAAACGGGTCTTCGTCCCGGGCCCATTGTCTGAACCCGTCATGTTCCGCGGCGCGCAGATCGGCATTCCGATCTGTGAAGACATCTGGCAACCGGAGGTCACCGCCCACCTGGCGCAGCGAGGCGCCGAACTGCTGATCGTCCCGAACGGATCGCCCTTCGAGGTCGAGAAGTTTCCTCACCGGCTCGCGCTCGCACGCGAGCGGGTTACCGAATCGCGACGGCCATTGATTTACGTCAACCAGGTTGGAGGCCAGGACGAGCTGGTGTTCGACGGGGGGTCATTTGCGATCAGCAAGAGCGGCGACATCGCCCATGTCATGCCGTTCTGGACCGAGGCGCTCGAGCTGATCCGCTGGGACCGCAGCTCAGGGCAGTTGACGTGTTGCGAGCAAGGCCGCACAGAGCTGGCGCCAGAGCCACGGCTGTCTGCCGTGTATCACGCGATGATGCTCGGCCTCCGCGACTATGTGGACAAGAACCGGTTCCCCGGTGTGGTCCTCGGTCTCTCAGGAGGCATCGATTCGGCTCTGACGGCGGCGGTGGCCGTCGATGCCCTCGGCGCCGGCCGCGTGCGCGGCGTGCGGCTCCCGTCGATCTTCACCAGCGAAGCCAGCATGGTGGACGCGGCCGAAACCGCACGCCTGCTCGGCGTTGCTCTCGAGACTCTGCCAATCGACAGCGGAGTCCGTGCGGTGGAAGAGACACTTGCCCCGGTGTTCGTGGGGCGGACGCGCGATGTCACCGAGGAGAACGTCCAGGCCCGACTTCGCGCGGTGCTGCTGATGGCGGTGTCGAACAAGTTTGGCGAGATGGTGGTGACCACCGGCAACAAGTCGGAAATGTCGGTCGGCTATTCCACACTCTACGGCGACATGTGCGGCGGCTACTCGGTGCTGAAAGACATCTACAAGACCGAGGTGTACGCGCTCGCGCGCTGGCGCAACGAACACCGGCCGCCGGGTGCGCTCGCACCGGCAGGCCGCGTCATACCGGAGTCATCGATGACCAAGGCTCCGACCGCCGAGCTTCGTCCCAATCAGACCGATCAGGACACGCTGCCGCCGTATGAGGAGCTCGACGGGATCCTGACGGGGCTGGTCGAAGAGGAACAGAGCGTCGCTGAACTGGTGGCGCGGGGGTTCAATCGCGAAACCGTTGTCCGCGTGCAGCGCATGTTGTTTGCGGCCGAATACAAGCGGCGGCAGGCGCCGCCAGGCGTGAAGATCACGCGGAAGAGTTTCGGCCGCGATCGGCGCTATCCATTGACGAACGCGTTTCGCGAGACGTGAGGGAGCAGCGAGTCTTCACCGCTGCATAAGTCTCGCGCTCCACCTGGCGACGACGGATCGTTTCCCGCTTGCCGTGGGCGAAACGGCCACAGGCATCGCTTCAGCGGCGGCGGGATGAGTCCGCAACCAGTGCTCGAGCACGAACAGCGACCACGCGCGATACGCGTGAAACTCCGCGCCCAGATGATCAAGGTAGCGCACGAGGTTGGCCTGCGGAATCCATTCGGCCAGACGGCAGTTCGGAGACCGGATCAGCCCATCGAGTGCCGGCAGCAGTTGCTTGGCTCCCCACATGTCCATCGGTAGCCCAAACCCGCGTTTCGGGCGAGCCATCCATTCCGCAGGCACGTAACGCGATGCGACCTGCTTCAGCACCAGTTTGCCCTGCCCGCCGCGATAGCAGTCGTCGGCCGCCAGATTCATGGCAAACCGCGCGACATCGATTCCAAGCAGCGGCGCGCGGACCTCGAGCGAGTGCTGCATGCTCATGCGATCGACCTTTGCGAGTACGGCGCCGGGCATGTAGCTCTCGTGCGTCCAGTTCGCGCAGCACATTGAGCAGCGGGCGCGAATCCCGGTCGATGCCGTTTCGCAGTTCATCCAGTAACGCTCGGAGGTCCGCGGGGATCACGCCGACGACGCGTTCAAGCTCCTCATCCGGGAAAACAAGAATGCGGCTCGAGACGTACACGGCACCGGCGTGCCACCACGCAAGCGCTGAATCATTTGCCTTCTTGCGAGTCCATTCGTCGACCGTATTGAAGTATCGACCGTAGCCACCGAACAGCTCGTCGCCTCCGTCACCGGACAGCGCGACGGTGACTTCGCGACGGGCGAACTGCGAGAGCAGAAACGTCGGCAGGCATGATGTATCGCCGTTTGGTTCATCGAGCACACTGCCGACATGTGTGCCGAGGTCGACCGCGTTGGCTGTCAGCACCTGATCCTTGTGCACTGTTCCGAGATGGGCAGCAATCGCCGCGGCCTCCAGATGCTCCGAGTCCCGGTGACCTTCGAACCCGATCGAGTACGTCTTGAGCTCGGCACCCAGCCGGTGCCTGGCAATGGCTGCCACCGCGGTCGAATCGACGCCACCGGAAAGAAATGCTCCGAGCGGGACGTCGCTGATCAGCCGCCGCCGCAACGACGTCTCGAGTATCGCCTCCAGCTCATCTGCCAGGTCGTCGAGATCGCGCCCCGACGTTTGTGCGCTGCTGGTCGTGAATGAAAAGTACCGGCCAGCGTTCGCAGACCCGTCGGCACTTACACGAAGCCAATGTCCTGGCTGCAACTTGCGCACGCTCTTGTAGATCGATTGCGGTGCGGGCACGTACTGAAAACACAGATAGGAAGCGATCGCATCCGTGGACACGGTCGCGTCGAAGAACGGCAGCAACGTCAGCGCGTGTAGTTCCGATGCGAACGCCAGGTACACGGGCGTGTCGATGTAGTACAGCGGTTTCTCGCCGAAGATGTCGCGCGCCAGCAACAGCTCACGCGTCTGGATGTCGTAGTACCCGAAGGCAAACATCGCATCCAGGCGCGGGAGCGCATCGGTGCCCAGGCGCCGCAGGGCAGCAAGCAGAACTTCGGTGTCGCTGTTGGTGCGGAAGTGAACGCCGTCGCGTTCCATTTCGGCGCGCAGTTCGCGGAAGTTGTACAGCTCCCCGTTGAACACGATGACCGAACGCCCGTCAGCACTGGACATCGGCTGATGTCCTGCGTGCGACACGTCGATGATCGACAGACGACGGTGCGCGAGCGCGATGCGCGCGTCCGGGGCGATCCACACACCTTCATCATCCGGCCCGCGATGCGCCATCGTCTGCGCCATCGCGCGTACCGAGCGACTCCAGTTGCGCGGGCGCCACTCGGCCCGCCTTGTTCAGGATTCCGGCGATACCACACACATCGACCTCCGTCGAACTACACCGCGTGTTCCCGGAACCACCACGGATTTGACGATGGTCCGTGTCTATACGTCGACCAAGGCCGTCTCGACGCCGTCGACGCGGATCGAATAGCGACGTTCGTTCTCATTCGGATCAGAGTTATCGGATGTGGAAAAATAGAGCGTGCTTTCCACCACGGCGCCAGATGTCGTCGGACCCGAACTGATCCAGTGCGAATAGCGGCCGGCACCCAGGGAACGAATCTCGTCGTGCAGGGAATTGCCGGTCCCGAGCGGACGTCCGTCTTCGAGCAGTACTACCCCCGACCTGTGCTCGTAACCAATCGCACTCGCTGCAACCGGAAAAATGCTGGAGTACATGTAACGGTACCCGTGCTCATTTACGAACGGTTGGCTGACCCGCTCAAGCACCGCCTTGCCGGCGGGGCCATTCAAGCGGCCAAACCACGTCCCAAACTCGAATACTCCGTATTCGATCAAGGCGCCCTGGCGAACCATGTCGTCGACGAATGGACGAACCCTGGCTTGTTTGTCCAGTGCACCTTCGGCGGTGTAGTCGTCAAGGACCAGCAACGCCTCGTCGGCGAGCAGGCGCCGATACAGGAACAGAATCGTTGCGACGTCGCCGTCGGCATCGACGAACAGCAGTTGCACCGGCTCGGATCGCAGCGCCTTCCGCGCGCGGTAGCGTGCGGTCAGGTCCTGAGCGAAACCCTCGATGAGCGTCACCATTGTCTCGTTGTTCCAACGGCGAAGGTTTCCTCGCAGGTCGCGCACGATGTCACGCGAGGGGAGCGTCGGATGCTCCGGATGGCTTCCCCCAGCCTCGATCGACACGATGCGCGCGCCACTGCGTCTCGCCCCACCGCACAGTGCAGTCGTGCTGCCGCCGATATAGGGACCCACTTCGAGAATCGGGCCTGGGGCCTGCGATGCCAGGAGAAACAGCCGGTTCAGGACCTCCTCAGACAGCATCGAAATGCCGCGCGCGTTTTTGATCGTGACTTGCGAAGCCGCGTCGGGGAATCCCGAAAAGTTCTGCAGCAGGTTTCGCACATCGAGATCTGGCACTACTGCCTCCTCGTCACCTTTACGTCACCGACTTCGGCTTGTGCAGCACGATCGCCGCGCCGATCTTGCCGAGTTCGTCGAGGGGCCAATCCCGGTAGATTGAATCGCTGCGTCGCAAACGAGGCTCGAAGTGTGCGAGATATCTGAGTGGCGCTCGAGATTGACGTGCACGCTGCGCACCGTGAAGCCGGCTGCTTCGAACATCTTCGAGACGTCCCGGAGGCGATGCTGGCAACCGACATCGCCGTTGGTCGCTGCAAGAACCCGCTGAAAGTCTTCAGGCGGCAGCAACAGGTGCTCGAGCGGTAACTCGAAGTCACGATGATTCCGGAAGTCGATCTGATGAAACCCTTCTCCACCGGCCGCGGTGATGCGAAAAAGCTCGCGGGCAGCCTGTGGCAACTGCCCGACGTGTTCAAGCACCGCGTTCGAGATAACGACGTCTACGGACGCGTCCGGAACCTCCCCCATCGAGTGCGCCGGTGCATCGAACATCTCGAGCACGCCCGCGTATCGTTCCTGTTCGTGCACCGCATCCAAGAATCGAGAAGGCCTGCCGATCGGCTGTCGCATCCACTCGTAGGCGCGTGGATGGAATTGCGGCTGCCAGCGGGCTAGAAACCGATCCGCAACAGCGACGCTCGCGCAGGATTCGCCCAACATCAGCGTCGAGCCGAATTCAATGCCCGGACCCAGTTCGAGGAGGCGCTTTCCGCTCAGATCTATCCCGACGTTCTGCAGTGTTTCCAGTAGATTGCGCGCGATCGTGATGGCATGCTCCGCAGCGCTCTCAATCGCGGTCTCGCTCTGAGGCTGAAAATTGACCGGAGTTGACGGCCGTGCCCGCTGCTCGATCAGTTTTGCGAAGTCCGCGGCCAGCGGGCTATCGATGGTCAGCGCCATTCTGTGATCCCTCGGCTGTCAGAAAAACCGAATAGATGCGTCCATTAGCGGTTGGATCGCTGTTATCGGAGGACGAGAAATAGAGCGAGTCACCCCAGTGTGAGTTCACGCCCCATTTCCGACGCCGACGCACGGTGTCGTGCGTGGAATGGGCGAAACCGGTTACGGCCTCATCCTCCATCACGACCAGCCTCGACCGGTTCGAATGGGTCAGGGAATCCGAGAAGGCTTTATGTGAGGGCAGTTTCGCGAGCCATCCATGACCGCTGTTCGCGCGAATGTCGGTCAGCCTTGTATATTCTCGACCGCGCAGTTCCGCCGGCAGCAGCTCAC
Organism: uncultured Acidobacteriota bacterium; assembly: GCA_963793705.1. GTDB lineage: Bacteria > Acidobacteriota > Vicinamibacteria > Vicinamibacterales > UBA2999 > Gp6-AA40. The sequence continues at coordinate 272,575 of CAWCBC010000010.1, forward strand.
CCGCCCAGCTGACACCTGCCCTGGCATATAGCAGCGAGCGTGTCACGGATCATACGGTCAAAACCAAAACGAGCCTCAATGAACGGCGGACCAGCCACGCGGGCACGGGCGCGCGCTGACGCGTCACCCAGTATCGAAAGCGCTGCAGCGGCCAACGCTGCCGCGGAATCCCGCAACGACGCGCCCCGATACGCCGTCTTCGACGGCTTCGGCAGCGCCGAACGCTGGTGTCGTCACTACCGGTATCCCGCAGGCCTGTGCCTCAATCAGCACGTTTGGCGTACCCTCCTGCCGCGATGTTTGCAGCACCAAGTCCGACGCGGCGAGAACGGTGCGAATGTCGCTTCGTGTACCAAGGAACTGAATGCGCCCGTCCAGACCTTTCGCCGCGGCTCGGAGTTGCACTTGGTCCTCCAGCGGACCAGCGCCGCACAGCAGGAACATCGCATCAGCGCACTGCTGTTGGATGAGTGTCGCTGTGTCTATCCAGAGCAGCGGCTGTTTCTCGGGCGAAAAGCGAAAAGCGCCGGCAACCACCTTGGCTGATGACGGCAGACCCAGAGCCGTGCGCGCCTGGTTGCGATGGTCATCGTCAACCGGCGAAAAGTCGCCGGTGTGCAGGCCATTGCGCAACACCGTTATTTGCTGGGGCTCGAGCCTAAGCCAGGCCGCGTAGTCCCGGCGCCCAGCATCGCTGTTGTTGAGGAAATGAACTCCCGAACAGCGGGCCAGCGCCGGTAGCACGGGTACATGAACCACTGAAAGAACGCGAAGTGCACCGGCGACAGATTCCGCCCCGACAGGAACACATGAGGAACTCCGGCCAGCACGGCGGCCATGCCGACAGTGATGTTGGTCCAATCGAGGCTCGCGTGCACAACCTCCGGCGAGAGCCTGCGGATCACCTCTGCATCGTTCAGAATCAACGAGATCAGGCAGTGGCCAAACGCTTCGCGTAATTCCGGTTAAGCCCGAACCCACGATGTGCCGGAATAATCGACCCTTGGCGTCTCACAAACGGACTTCGCGCAGGCCCTAGCCCGCTCGAGGTAGAACGCTTTCGACGGATCGTCATGCAGGTAACTTACAAGCACGTGGACGTCGTCGATTCCGCGAGCACGCAGGCCCTCAGCTGTGTTGACGAGTTGACGCTCGGCTCCCCCGCTGCCTAGTGTGCCGATGGCCAGCAGCACCCGACCTTCGATCGCATGTGTGGTGCGGAACGGAAAGTCGCCGGGGTGCTGCAACGTTGTGGCGACAATGTCTTCGCGCCGATCGAATCGCGGCTGCAGGCGGCGCGCCCACGGTACCTCGCGTAGTGCCCTGGCAATGTCGGGGAAATGCCTGTCGAACCTTTGAAATCCTGTGGTCACGGGAAGCCGCCTGGCGGTTGCCGGAGCCATCAGGATCTGCGGCGTGCTCGGCCTGACACGACGCCACTCGCCGTTCTCGAACACCAGCGCACTCGCGGTGTTTGGCACGAGGCCCTCGGCAACGGCACGCTGGAGTCGTTCGAATGGACCAGGAAACACGAGCATCCTCTTTCGTGTTTCAAGAGCCATCGTCGAATCCGAACAAATCTTCGGCAACAATCATCGTCTGCGCTCGCACACCGACAGCGCGCGACGGGACGACAACAATGCGGTTCGGTGCCAAGTCGCTGCGCCCGCTGGAGCCCATCGGCCAACAGCCGATCCGGATCCTCCAGACTCAGCGGAACAGGAGGTGTGACCGACGTCGTGATGGGCTCCGGCTGCTCGACGAACGGGAGTTCCTCCGACGGTGTTATTCCGATGTAGATGATGTGATCGCCACCTCCGATAATCGGAACGACTTGACCGTCGGGCAACTCGTGACGCCAGACCCAGTCCTCGTTCAGCCGTTTACGCTGGTTGAAGTCGCGAATCGGCATGACGTCGGCGAATCCGACAAGACCTACCCACTCCGTCACAAACTCATAGTGCTGCATCAGGGCGCAAATCTGCGCCACAGTCCACGACCGTTGATGCTGCCAGCGGTGAAACGAATGGTTGCAAACGGGGCAATACACGCTAGTGGCACCTAGATCCTCCTGAAACGGCGTTGAAAGAAATACCCGCCCCCGGCCTCACTCTGCTTCTGAGGCCGCGCATGAATTCCCGCATGTCTTGCTCCAGAACATGCTCGATGACTTCAGTGCAGATCACAAAGTCGAAGCCGCGCTGCTCGTTCGGCGCGATCAGTCCGAGGAATCGAGCGTCGCCAGCCAGGGTCTCTGCCGCTTGCCTCCTCACGCTTCGCACTCGGATCTGTCGCGGCGGCGCGGTAGCCCGCCGACACGAGCAGCTGAACGAGATAGCCACTGCCGCCGCCAAAGTCCAGCAGCTCCGCGTCAGGAGGTATCCACGGCGCCATGAATTCGACGAGCGCGGGTCCGGCAAGACGAGCAAAGCTCATCTTCTCCATGGAGTCAATCTCTGCGAACCCATCCCAGAACTGCTGGACAAGCTGCGGCGTCCAGCGCAGCGGCTTAACCAGTTGCCTGATATTCCCCCCCGAAGCCGTTGGTCCACGTCTTCCGGCAAACCTTCGGTGGCAATCACCAGACTGAAGCTCGCCAGCCTGCTGTTCGGGTCCGCATTGTCCGTCGGTGCGAACAACAACTGGTTACCCCAATGCGAGAATCTCCCCGCTCCGCGGTGCTCAATCTCTGCGTGCAAGGCATGAGGCCACGGCAGCTGCACGCCGTCCTCGAACAAGAAGACAGGCGAATTGTTTGGTGGATCCCATACGTTGTCCGCCAGGTACACCGAGAGCCGGCACATTCCAGAACCCACATTCGATTTCGTGCGAACGTGAACGGACGCTCCGGCTTCCGCACGATTCCTTCGGCGATGTGGAACACGTCAGACGCAGCGGGGTGTTGGCCGACAGGCGCGACCACCACGCCGTCGTCTCCACGCAGGCGCACCGGGCCCATGGGCTTGCAAATCCTCAGGAGTAGGAACTCGGCTTCTTGCTCACGCCCTAGCGCGCCGGCGATGCGACCAACGTCCCCGTCGGGAATTTCGATGTACGGGCCGCTCACCCGATGACCGTAGCGCCGGACGAAGGAAAGGCCGCCTGGCAGACGTGTCTGGATGATCGTGCCAGGTGGCCCCTGGCACTCGAACACGAATTCATTGCAGCCATAGCCGGCGCTCCGGTCCACGAGACCAGTAAGGCCGAAGCCGTCGGTGGCGAACACGTCCACGACCCTCTCGATCGAGGCGCGCTCGTATGGCAACCCTCCGATCCAGTCGATGTTGTCATGCCACCAGTTCATTCCGCGCCGACTCGTGTTCGCGTAGTTTCGAAGGTTTTCGATCCACCTGACCGGGTGACGCAAACCTCTCCCATTCCTCGCCGGCCATGACACCGATTGCGTAAAGCAACGGCAGCGGCCGCGGCAGCGCGTTGTTTTTTTTTTTTTTTTTTTTTTTTTTTTTTTTTTTTTTTTTTTTTTTTTTTTTTTTTTTTTTTTTTTTTTTTTTTTTTTTTTTTTTTTTTTTTTTTTTTTTTTTTTTTTTTTTTTTTTTTTTTTTTTTTTTTTTTTTTTTTTTTTTTTTTTTTTTTTTTTTTTTTTTTTTTTTTTTTTTTTTTTTTTTTTTTTTTTTTTTTTTTTTTTTTTTTTTTTTTTTTTTTTTTTTTTTTTTTTTTTTTTTTTTTTTTTTTTTTTTTTTTTTTTTTTTTTTTTTTTTTTTTTTTTTTTTTTTTTTTTTTTTTTTTTTTTTTTTTTTTTTTTTTTTTTTTTTTTTTTTTTTTTTTTTTTTTTTTTTTTTTTTTTTTTTTTTTTTTTTTTTTTTTTTTTTTTTTTTTTTTTTTTTTTTTTTTTTTTTTTTTTTTTTTTTTTTTTTTTTTTTTTTTTTTTTTTTTTTTTTTTTTTTTTTTTTTTTTTTTTTTTTTTTTTTTTTTTTTTTTTTTTTTTTTTTTTTTTTTTTTTTTTTTTTTTTTTTTTTTTTTTTTTTTTTTTTTTTTTTTTAAAAAAAAAAACTACGTTTGCAGCTGGGGCTCGAGATTGAGCACCGATGCCGTGAACAATTCCGGCGTGTGCTCCACGACAAATCCGTGTGCATCGAAGCGCACGTCATACTTGTGACCATCGTGCCAGCATTTGCCAGAGCAACCGTGATGAAGTACTCGCCGGCCGCCATATTGGCTCGAAACAGGACGGAGATATCTCGTTGTTCGCCCGCCCGGAAAGCAGACAACGGGCGAAGTCCCGCGGAATGCATATCCCAGCCGAAGAGGTCAAGACCACGACGATCCCGCAATAGAAAAGCCAAAGCACAGGCTATCAAGCGGATCGAGTGCCTCGATCCGACAGACAAGCAAGTATCGATCGAGGCTGCGCAGCCTCGACACTGGTCGTCGCGCCGCATCCAGCAGCGTCACGTCGGTAATGCGGGCGCGGCCATCACCGTAGCGATGCTCGCGCATCTCTTCACTTGATGTCGCCTCCAACCGCATTCGTCGGTAACTCCTGACGGGTCGAACGCGTCGTTGGTGAGTTCCGCCAGTGGCGAGACGGTGTGCGTGCGCCTGAATCGGCGGGCGCGTGTCGGCCTCAGCGGGCCTTCGGCGGTTCATCAAAAGCCACCGGGCGTGGACCGAACAACAGTTCGTGATACTTGTTGCCGACCTCGCCAGGATTGCCATCGGCGATCACCCGGCCCCCGTCAAGCAGCAGCGCCCGATCACACACCGACACGATTCGATTGATGTCGTGGCTGACGAGCAGTATCGATTTTCCTTGCCGGCGAAACTGCCGCACTCGGTCGAATGACTTGAGTTGGAAACCGGGCATCGCCGACCGCTAACGCTTCGTCGATGATCAACACCTCGGCATCGACGGACGTCGCGACCGCGAATGTCAGCCGCGCCTGCATGCCGCTCGAATAGGTGCGAAATGGCCGGTCGATCACGTCGCCGAGCTCGGCGAAATCAACAATCTCATCGAAACAACGTCCGATCTCGTCCCGCGTCAAACCGAGACAGAGTCCGCCCAGGAAGACGTTCTCGCGTCCTGTGTAGTCGGGATGAAAGCCGGTCCCCAACTCGAGAATCGCCGCTACCTTGCCGACGACGTCAACGCGACCCGAGCGTGGCATCGAGTGTCCCCGCCACTATGCGTAGCAGAGTGCTCTTGCCCGCACCGTTACGTCCCATGATGCCGACGACGGTTCCCGCGGCCACGTCAACGATTGATGTCGGTGAGGGCCTGGAAGTCTACTGTGACGACGGCGGCCGCTCAATGCTTCGAACAGCATGTCGCGCGGCTGACGCCATACGTGAAAGACCTTGCTGAGCGCACTGATCCGGATCGCGTATTCGTTCATAGCGCGTTGCCGAACGATGGTCGGAGCATCCGGAACACGCGCCATCCGATGACGGTCAGCACCAGCGCGGTCACAAGCGAAATCAGCCACGACCAGGGGCGCGTCACGGCTCCATCGACCAGGGCGTCCCGAAAACAGCCAATGATGTGTGTAAATGGACTGATCGCGAATACTCGACCGAGCCATCGCGGCACCTGCTGGGGTGCATAAGATGATCGGGTGAATGAAAAACCCGATCATCACCAGCACGCCAACGATGTCCTTGATATCCCGCAAGAAGACGCCGACCGCTGCCAGTATATACGCCAGGCCTGCGCACATGAGGAGCAGCAACACGACAGCGATTGGCAGCAGCACGAGGGTCCCAAACACGCTCGTCGCGCCGGCGGCAATCGCCAGCACCCGGCAACAATCAGTCCCACCAGCAGCGCGGGAATGGTTGCCAGCACCACTTTCAAGGGCAGCACCTCGGTCGGAAACACAATCTGTTTGACGAGACTGGCGCTACCGGACACGCAGACAGGGGATCGCATGAGAGCGTCCTGCAGAGCGAGCCAAGGAACCATCCCGGCAAGAACGTACGCCGTATATGCAAGGCCGTTATCGGTCGGCCCGAGCCGTCCGCGAAATAACACCGTAAACGCAAACACGTAAACGGCCATCGTCAGCAGCGGCGCCCCAATCGCCCACGCAGCGCCCAACACCTGACCGGCATACCGGTCGGTGATCTCACGCCGCGTCATTTCCGCAATCAGAAGCCGATACCGACGTACGAACCTGGATGCCTCGGTCAGCGCGGCCAGGTTCGCAATTGGATCGAAGAGGCGCAGGTGCAGCACGCTCAGCTTGTTTCGAACATATCAGATGACCAAGGCGTTTCGCGAGACGTCAGCTACTCGAGGGATAGAGTGACTCTCTTTCTACGATCTCGCGCGGGACTTTACCGCAGCGCGGGTCTCACGGTCGACCTCGCGCTTCCGGAGCGTCTCCCGCTTGTCGTGCGCCTGCTTGCCTTTCGCCAGCGCCACCATCACCTTTACGCGGCCGTTCTTGAAGTAGAGCTCCAGCGGAACGAGCGTCAGACCCTTCTCGGCGACCTTGCCGACCATCTTGCGAATCTCGTCGCGATTCAGCAGGAGCTTCCGCTGCCGCATCTCTTCGTGAACGGCGGAGCCGCGATGGCTGGTACGGACTGATGTGGACGTTCATCATCCACACTTCGCCGTTGTCGATGCGCGCGTAGCTGTCGCGAAGATTGACCCGCCCCTCGCGGATCGATTTCACCTCGGTGCCGAGCAGCGCAACCCCCGCTTCCCAGGTGTCGAGAATGTGGTAGTCGTGGCGCGCCTTGCGGTTTTCCGCGATCGTGCGCTGCGCCTTCTCGCGCTCGGTCTTGGCGGCGGCCATCGAGTGACTATAGCTGAGCGGCTTCACGATCCGAGTCTGTGGTCGTGTTGTTCGACGGTGGCTGTCCGATGTGCCGGAGATCGGTGCGCAGGCTGCACGGGCTCGACTGGCTGCATCGCCTGACGTTCGTCGATGCCACGAGCGCCGAGCGGCGCGAGCGCTTCGCGCCGGGGCTCACCGAAGCGCAGATCATGATGGAGATGTACGTCGTCGAACCGGACGGGCGCTTCGGCGGCTACGAGGGTGTGCTGCGCATTGCGCGCGTCGTTCCGCTGCTGTGGCCGCTGTTCCTCATTGGCAGCCTGCCAGGCATCCGCCGCCTTGGTCACGCCATCTATCGATCGATCGCGGCCAATCGCATTCGTCAGGGGCAGCTGCACCGACGAGTTCTGCGCGCCGTAAGTCCGGCTGAAGCCGGACACTACGTCGATGCGAGGCGGGCGGCCAGGAGCGTCGCCGCGATCATGCTCGAGGGATCGGCCACGCCCTTTCCGGCGATATCGAACGCGGTTCCGTGATCGACGGACGTGCGAATAATCGGCAGCCCGAGCGTGACGTTCACCGATTCGCCAAAGGCGAGCAGCTTCACCGGAATGAGTCCCTGGTCGTGATAGCAGGCAATCACGACGTCGAACTCGCCGCGTGACGCGCGCACGAACACGGTGTCGCCTGGATAGGGCCCGCTGATATCGACGCCTCTCCCACGAGCGGCGTCGACGGCCGGCTTCAGCACACGATCGTCCTCTTCGCCGAGCAGGCCGCTTTCGCCGGCGTGAGGATTCAGGCCGGCAAGCGCCAGCCGCGGCGACAGCACGCCAAACCGCGGCAGCTCGCGCGCAGTGAGGTCGATGACGTCTCGCAGCAGATCCGCGGTGATCAGCCGTGGCACGTCAGCCAGCGGAACGTGCACGGTGGCGAGCACCACCTTCAGCGGCTCCGACCAGAACATCATCGCCACGTGCGGGCTGCCGGTCAGGTGGCCCAGCAGGTCGGTGTGGCCTTTCCAGGGAAGACCAGCCCGCGCAAAGGCGAGCTTGTTGACCGGCGCGGTCGCGATGGCGGCGACCATTCCGGACTGCGCGTCGCGCACGGCCTCGCAAATCGCGTCGTACGCGGCACGGCCCGATTCAGCCGAGAGGACGCCTGGCTCGAAGTGGCGATCCAGACCGGGACCGTAGATGACCGGCTCGCAGACCGCGAGCACGCGGCCATCGGCGGCCGCCTTCGCCGCGATCTCCGGGCCGATGCCGGCAGGATCTCCGACAGTAATCGCGACTCGCGGCTTCACAGCTGCAGGACCAGCCAGTCGGCCACGACCTTGGGGCTGGCGTTGCGCTCCAACGCGGCCAGCGCCTGATCCACCGACGCATACGCGCGCACGGTCCGGTCGCTGTCGTAGGCACTGGCGAGCGCACGCACCCGCGGCGCGAGATCGGCGTTCGCCAGGACCGCCGCGTCGCCCTGCGCGCCGACCAGACCGATGTCGCGCAGCAGCGAGGCAAGCGCGCGCAGACACGCCGCAAGCTGCTCGCGCTCCACGCCGGTGGTCTTGCCGCCGCCGAGGATGGCGTGACCTCTCTCGCCAGTTCGAAGCGCCGGCCAGGATCGGACATCCGCGCGGCCTGCTCGAGCATGTGCCGCGCCATCTCCCGCGCCTCCGCCATGTCGGTGGATCCCGCCGACAGCGCGCGTCCGATGCTGCCATCGGCGTCCGCGGCGGCCGCGCGCGCCTCAGTCTCCTCGTATTCGTGGTCGCGCATCAGCGCCTCCGCGACTTCGGCCACCGACAACTCGCCGAACCTCAGACGCTGACAGCGCGACAACACGGTCGGAAGCAGCGCGTCAGGCACGGACGACACCAGCACGAACACCGACGCCTGAGGAGGCTCCTCCAGCGTCTTCAACAGCGCACTCTGGGCCGGGGGCAACATCGCATCCGCCTCGTCGACGACGACGACCCGCCGTTTGCCCTCGAAAGGGCGATACCCCGCGCGGTCGATGACGTCTCGCAGCTGCTCGATCTTGATCGACCCCGACTCGCCCGGCTCGACGATCAAGATATCGGGGTGAACGCCGCGGGCAATGCGCCGGCACGACGCGCACATACCGCACGCATCGCGCGGCAGCGAAGGGGCCTCGACCGGCGCCAGACAATTGATCGTCTCGGCAAGCGCCACCGCGGTGCGCCGCTTGCCGACACCGCGAGGGCCGGCAAACAGCAGCGACTGCGGCAGGGTCTCCTGCGCGATCGCCCGCGACAGCAGGGCAACCAGACGTCGATGGCCGATGATTTCTTTGAACGGCAATCAGTGGCCGACTAGCTGACGCTCGCGCGGCAGGCATATGACGCTCGAAATAGGCGGCCAGCCGCCGCGTCGCTTCCGTGACCTCGGCGACGCCAGCGGATCCATACGACAGCCGCAGATGGCCTTCGCCGCTGCACCCAAACGCCGCGCCGGGAATCGTCACGACGTGCGCCTCGTCGAGCACCGATCGCGCCAGCGCGGCTGAATCGGTGCACCCGTCCACGCGCACGAAACCGAAGAAGGCCCCGCTTGTCGGAGTCCAGTGCAGTTGCCGAATCGCGCGAAGGCCATCGATGAGCGCCTGGCGGCGCTTCAGAAAATCGGGGTGAAACGATTCGGGATAGGCCCAATTCTCCGAGACGGCGCCGAGCACGGCCATCTGAGAGATGACCGGCGCACAGATGATCATCGCGTCCTGAATCTTGACCGCTTCGACACAGACCGGCGCGTCTGCCAGCAGGAAACCGACGCGCCAACCCATCATCCCGAATGACTTCGAAAACGTGCCGACCACGACGACGTTGCGGCGCCACTCGGGGGCCGACGCAGCGCTCCAGTGCGGACGGTCGTAGACGAACTGCATGTACGTCTCGTCGCTGAAGACCACGATGTCGCGCCGCGCCAGCTCGGAGACGATGCGCCGGCCCTCATCGGGATCGAGGACGGCGCCAGTCGGGTTGCTCGGGTTGCACAACACCACCGCACGGGTGCGACTGCCGATGTGCGGCTCGATGTCCGACCAGCGAACGGAAAACGTCTCGCGATCGTGAACCGGCGCCTCGACCGGAATCGCGCCAAGGGCCGCGATCGCCATCTGGTGGTTCGTGAAGTACGGCGCCGGCAGCACGACCTCGTCTCCGGGATCGACCATCGTCATGAGCGCCAGCGTGAACGCGTGATTCGCGCCAGCGGTGATGATGATGTCCTCGGCCGTCGCAGCAATGCCGACCGATCGCAGGCGATCCGCGAGGGCGCTTCGCAGCGCCGGCATGCCGGGATCGGTCGAATAGAGGTGGACGTCGCGCGTCTCCAGGGCCGCGCGAGCCGCGGCCAGCGCCGACGGCGGCGGGCCAAAAAACGGCAGCGCCTGACCCAGCGAGATCACATCGTGTCCGGCGGCACGCAATTCGGCAGCCCGCAGGTTCAGGGGATCGAACGGAGGGAGCTCGATTGCCCGCACGCGTGACGGGACGGTCATAGTCGCGTCTAGTTTAGTGCTGGGTGCGAGGTGGCGCCGGTCGGGGCAGCAGGCTGCAGTCGGTGCAGAGGTGCGAGGGGTTATCGGTCGGTGCGATTGGTGCGCGGCGCGTCATCGCGGCCGGCCCGAAGATGCGTCCCCAGAATCCGCGTTTCTTCGGCTCCGTGGGCGAGGCCTGAGGCTCGGACTGCGGAAGGACTCCGCCAGTCACTCCTGGCGGTTGAACGGCGTCCGCAACCACTGTTCGTTCGTCCGACCGGGGTACTCCGACCGGGGTTCGTCCGGCCGGCGCTCCACCACCGCGTCGCGGACTTCAGCGTGCGGACGGTCGCGTCCGAAACTAAAGAGCGCGCGCCACCCGCTCGGCTCATCGACGCCGTGAATCGGGCAGAACGTGCGCGGCTCGGTTCCGCTGATGAAATATTCGTTGTAGACCAGCGACCCGTTGGTGGCATTGCCATCGTCGTCGTAGACGACCGCATTCCGGCACGAGTCGGTGGCCAGCGCTCCGCTCAAGCGGCAGATGGTGGCCGACGAGAGTCCTGACGGCTGTTTGAACCACTCCGGCGCGTCGTTGCGCGTCGCGGTCTTCATGAATCGCCCCCAGATGGGCACGGCCAGCTCCGCCGCGTAGCCGTTGGCGATGATCGTGCGCGGCGTGTCGTAGCCCACCCACACACCGGTAACGAGCTTCGGCGTGTATCCGACGAACCAGGCGTCACGGTACTCGTTGGTGGTGCCGGTCTTGCCCGCGGCCGGCAGCGTGAACCCGACGCGACGAGCCGTCCAGGCCGTGCCCGAGTTGATGACGTCGGCCAGCATGTTCGACATCAGGAACGCGGTCTGCTCGCTGATCGCGCGACGCGTGGAGGGTTCAGCCCGGTACAGCACCACCCCGTCTGCGTCGTCGACCTGCGTAATCAATGACGGAGCCGGGACGAGCCCGTGGTTCGCAAACGCCGAAAAGGCCGCCGCCATCGACATCAACGTGACTTCGCCTGACCCGAGAACCAGCGACGGCACGGCGGGCACGGGCCCGACGCCGATGCGATCCGCGAACGTCACGGCCGTCGGGATGCCGACTTCCTGCAGCATGCGCACAGCCGCCCGGTTGCTCGACGTCTTCAGCGCGGCCCTCATCGTCATCGACGTGGCGCTCGAGTGCCCGTCCTCGGGAACCCAGTCGCCCTGCGGCGTCCAGACCGGATCGTCCAGGTTGGTGAGCAGTGTGCCGGGCGAGAAACCGTTCTCGATCGCTGCCGCATAGACAAACGGCTTGAATGCCGAACCGGCCTGGCGCTTGGCCTGCGTAACCCGGTTGAAGTGGCTCTTGCCGAAGTCGCGGCCGCCGACCATCGCGCGCACGGCTCCAGTGACCGGGTCCATCGCGACAAGCGCCGCCTGCAGCGGTTCGGTCGGTGGCGGGTTCTTCTTGCGACGCAGCTGCCGCTGTTCGATCTCCTGCAGCCCGCGGCCGACTTCCGACTCGGCGGCCTTCTGCAAGTCCAGGTCGAGCGTCGTGTAGACCTTCAGCCCGCCTTCGTAGACACGCTCCCATCCGAAACGCTCGACGAGCTGTTTGCGGACCTCTTCTTTGAAGTACTGGCCGAACGGCTCCTGACTGCGCAAACCGTCGCTGAGTTGAACCGGAGCGTTGACCGCGGCCTCGTACGCCTTGGAATCGATCGCGCGGGAGTCGCGCATGGCCTGAAGCACGACGTTCCTGCGTGACGTCGCGCGGGCGAGGTCAACCGTTGGTGCATAGCTCGACGGCGACTTGACCAGGCCGGCGAGCAGCGCCGCCTGCGCAAGGGTCAGCTCGGCGGCCGGCTTTCCGAAGTAGCCGAGCGAGGCGGCCTCGGCCCCATAGAGGCCATCCCCGAAGTAGACCTTGTTGAGGTAGAGCTGGAGAATCTCGCGCTTCTCGAACTCGCGTTCGATCCGCGCCGCAACGATGATTTCCTTCATCTTGCGGGTGTAGGTTTTTTCGGCGGTGAGAAAGCTCTGCCGCGCAAGCTGCTGCGTCAGCGTGCTGCCACCCTGGGCGGAACGGCCAGAGCGCAGGTTGGTGAGAAACGCGCCGGCGATGCGGACGACGTCGAGGCCACCGTGCTCGAAGAACCGCTGATCCTCAACGGCCAGAATCGCGTGCACCAGATGCGGCGACACGCGATCGAGCGAAACGGGGATCCGCTGTTCCTTGTAGATCGTGAAGGCCGTCCGACCATGGACGTCGTACAGCGTCGTCGCCTGCGCCATCGCGGCGATCTCGCGAACGTCATGCGGGCTCGGCAGCCCGGTAACCACGTCCTTGATCCACCAGGCCGAGGCACCGACGGCCCCCCAGACGACAATGGCGAGGACGACGAGCAGCGACACGAACAACCGCCGCTGCGAGCGAATGAGGGCGGCGGCTCTGTCTGCGAGCTTCATGCGGTGATCCAGCGTTAACCTCCGCAATGGCTATGCCATTACGGAACGCTCTGGCTGGCGATTGAGCTGGGGTGAGATCCGGCGTCGATGAGCTCGACGCCGGATTACGGCTGTAGCGATTCGCGTCGCTGAGCCGAGTAAAGATGGTAGTAAGGCTGACCTTCAGGTCGGCCTGGGTGTCAGTTCGCGCTGAGAGCCTTGGCAATCGCCGCGCGCAATGCCGGATCCTCTGGCGTCACTTCGCTTGGGAAGAACGCCGCGATTCGACCCTGCTTGTCGATCACGTACTTACTGAAGTTCCACGCCGGCAGCTTGCCCGAGGTCCCGAGGAAGGCATAGATGGGTGACTGATCGGCTCCGCGCTTGGTAACGACCTTCTCGAACATCGGGAACGTCACGTCGTAGGTCAGCCTGCAGAACGTCGCGATTTCCTGGGCCGAGCCCGGTTCCTGTCCACCGAAGTCGTTGCTCGGGAAGCCGAGGACGTTGAAGCCCTTCCCCTTCATCTCGCGCTGAAGCTTCTCCAGCCCCGCGTATTGCGGGGTGTACCCGCACTTGCTGGCCACGTTCACCACCAGGGTGACGCTGCCCTTGTACTGGGCCAGATTGCCGGGCTTACCGTCGAGCGCCATCGTCTTCAGATCGTAAAAAGACTGCGGCTGCTGGGCTGAGATAGCTGTTGTGACTGCGAGCGCGCACAAAACGGCGAGAGCAAACTTCGGCATAACCACTCCTGTGGGCGGGATTATAGCGGGATAGTGTATAGACTAGTGCTCCTGTCGTCGCCGGGAACCGCTTCAACCGGAGGCTGCCATGCGCGCGCGCCTGCTCGTCGTCACCTGCACCGCCTTCGCCCTTCAGTTCGCGATCGCCACGCCACTTGGCGCAGTGCCTTCCGCGCCTGTCGGCGTGCAGCAGCGATCTACCGCGGAAGCGCCGCCGCAGCTCATAGGCACGTGGCGGCTGAACGTCGCGAAATCGAAATACTCGCCCGGCCCGCCGCTTCGATCGGAAACGCGCGTCTATACCCGTCAGGCAGACGGCGTCCACGGCGTCGTCTCCCGCGTGCACGCCGATGGACGGCCCGAGAAGTTCGAGTACATGGCCAATTTCGGCAAGGACATCATGGTCACCGGCATCCCGGACTACGACTCGGTGACGCTGCGCAAGGTCGATGACCTGACGTCGGATGCCGTGCTCTCGCACGCCGGGACGGTCTACGGCGTGGCCCGCCGCGCGATCGCAGCCGACGGCAAGACGATGACGATCACGTTCGATCGGAAGAGTTCGGAGACGCCAGTCCACAACGTCGCGATGTACGACAAAGTTTCGAACTGAGCACTGCACCTCATCCTGAAGAGTTCGGCGCCCCGCTTGCACCTTTAGTCTGAAACGACAGGAGGTTCAAAGTGCGTAAACAGGACCGTATGAAGAGCGGCCAGCAGCAGACCGATCAGCTTCGACCGTCATCAGAATCCGATCAGCAGACTGAACCGAAGCCCACGGAAGAAATTCGGGGCAGCGCGTCGGAGGAATCGAAGAAGCCGGAACGGCAGCGCGGTCGAAAGCTCCCGCTTCCAGACTAGCGAGCTGAGCGGATCGTGATTAGAAAGCTCAAGTCTGGCGAGTACCGTCTGTACTCGCGCAAAACTGATCCGCGCACCGGACGTCGCCGAAACCTGGGGACGTTCGGTTCGCGTGCCGCTGCCGAAAAACACGAGCGGGCGGTTCAGTTTTTCAAACGGCGGGGATGAGTTGGGTCCGCCTTCGCCACGCCTCCGGCGCGGCTACGGCGAGACAGACTTCGCCTATCAAGACGCTCGCTTGGGACCGGCGAGCCCGAAGGGCTCGCCTAGACGAAGCTCGCGCCGAAGGCGCGAGCGAAGTCTGGCGGGGTGGACGGAATATTGAGCGTTTAGTAATTCACTGATGGCGTGCAGGTTGTGGTCGCAATCTTTCGCAATCAGTTGTTTGAGCTTACGAGCTGGTTAACTGTCTACGAGTTTTTGTGAATCGTTTCGGTGTGGAGACATTGAGGGAGACACTCAACGTTGGTTGGGCGCGGTATCTCTTTGCTTATAAGCGGGTTATCGGTACTTGATTCGTGAGAGTTAAACACATCACGAAAGTTAGGGCAGCTTTACGGCGACGGGATAGGCTTCAGCAAAAACTGAGAATGCGCTTGGGGAACGTTCGTTGACAAGTAGTGCTGATAGGCTCGCACAGCAATCGGACAACGAGAACACGTAGGCATTATCGAACGGCATCTCTCTTTGACTGACAAGTCGCATCGGTTGCTGGTATATCAAGTTATCTTTGTAAAGCGATGCGAATCACTTCTGTACAACGTGAGGGAGGTGGAACTGCAACGTAACACCGTTAACGACGCTGGCGTGCGTAAGATTGCGGATTTGAAGGATTGCTCAATCGCACCACGAGACTAGGCACAGGAGCGGAACAGGAACATCCTCGTGCTTTATCAATGAAATGACTGAACGTGAGTTTCTATAACGACGTAGGCTTGCTGACAATTCTCAGGCTCTGTTGGCTAGTTAAGAGCTTTTGAGAAACCTAAGGGACTCGGTAGAGAGACGAAATCCTAGGAATGTAAAGGTGACAGCGCAACGGCACAAACGGTGTAACAATGCGAGAACGATGGTGATGGGGTGAGGTAATCCGCAATCTTCTGACCTTCGCGTATGTGCAGAGGCGCGAATTTGCTCTTGAAGCGCATCAACGGGCGACGTTAACACGAGAAGCTGAACGGCGCATTTGGGCACCGTATGAGCACACGAGGGATGGCACTCCTCCTTATGTGTTCGAAGGAAGTAGAAAGGGCGGCACAGCTGTTAGTTCACGGAATCCCTTTCTTCGCGCATTAGTGAGCATCGTTTTACAGTCTAGGAATGCCAGACGTCGTACTTGCGGGCGTACATAGCTGGCGCTGCTTGGCGTTCGCTAGTTTTTCAAACATGCTGACAGCAGTTTGGTCATGGCGCTGACGCAAGTGCTTCAGCATGACTCAAGTTCACCGTTCGGAACGATGAAAAGTCGTACTCAGCAACCGCTCAAGTAGATTGTTCGCACCTCGCGGTTGACGAATTCAACAGCTCAAACCGCCTCCTTCTTCATGTTTTCGGTTGCGTCGAAACGTTGCGAACGGAGGCTCTCATCGTCGCAAGGGCATTGCGTTAACTTCGGGAACGTAGGCGCTCTCCGTTAGTGCGCCACGGGGTTCCGCGTCTTCAAAGCGTCGATGTGAGGACGCTGCAGCGGGAATACCAATTCGCGCAGTGGACGGATGATCGTCTGAACTGTCTGCTTGTTTTGAGCGTTGATGAACAGGCAATTCGGAATGCTAGTTCGGGTCTAAACCGCAGCAGTCTCTCGTTGACCTCTTGGTAAAAAGCCGATCCGCATCGATTCGGTGACGATAACGAATTCGTAAAAAAGGCGCTCAGCACCTGTCGATCTCAAGAGCGGATTCCGCATCAACGAAGAATGTCATCGTTCGGCAACAACGTGCGGTCGCGTTCCATCCGTGTTAAGTCAGACGGATGATGTTTACTGGAGCGCCGGATTGGATGCACCCATCACAAAATTCGGACTATGTGTGGAGACGAACACACGTTTCTCTGATCCGAACTGGCACGAGCGATCTCATGCTAGCTTGAACGCAGAGACGGGTGCAGGAACGCTCCGGTTCATCGATTAGTAGAACGGTCGGATCGCAGCGATGATTCCGTGATGATGCTGTAAAGGCTTTGACACCGTCACTGGACTGCTCGATCGGAAGAGCGCCCGTGAAACTTGACGGCTTCGGCGTGTACACGCGTTCTTCGGTCGGCGATCGTGGCGCACGGCGAGAGACGGATGCGCACTGGCAAGGTATGTAGGATCGATCACGAAGTAAACGCGAATGCTTCGTGAATGATTCGCGAACCTCCTCTCGACGTGGGTCGTCGTGAAACAACGTTTGAAAACTGTGTGCGGTGGCTGCTGAAGATCTCCGGCGGCCTGTCGTTAATCAGACCGATACGGCCGGGCGTGAGCTAGTGTGTTGTAGGCGGGTACAAATGCAGAAGTGGTTCGAGTGCGCTAGGGTCTAGAAATGCAGTCGAAGCGTAGAGATCTACTGGTGACGGGACCTCGCTACCGACGATGATGTGATCCGGTTGAACGGATTCCTTGGCAATGGCTTAGGGTGAGATGATGATCTCTGCGAGGCGGCTGACGGAAAACGTCTCAAGCAGAAGCGGTCGATGATCACGTCGGCGGTATCTTCTCCCCGTCACGCAAAACTCGCGTATTCGCCGGACCTTGCTTGCCGCATGTTGGGACCGACAAATACGGTCACCGGCGTAGTGACGATTCCTCGGGGGGCAATGCGGGAGCTTTCCGAATTTAAGCGTTAGGTCTGATCATGAGGCGCTCTATCGGGTGGCATCGAAACGGAATGCCGAAGTCAGTGTAGGAGATGCCCGTGTGACGTGTTCAGAAAAACGGATGTTTGCGAGACGCGGAGGCCCGATGTGAGGCCCCGATTCTTTAGGTTTTCAGCGGATCGGGGCGGTCGATTCCGGCGAGGATTTCTGAGACAGCCAGCGGTGAGCGTGGCAGGTGAGACACCCAGCTTGACGGCTGCTTCCCTGACGGTGAGGCCCCTGACGGCAGCCAGACGTTCCTCAGGGATCTGACGCTCTGGCCTTCCCAGCTTTCGGCCTTGCGCCCGTGCCCTGACCGATCCAGCCCGCACCCGTTCGGCAATCCGCGCCCGCTCGAACTCGGCGATCGCGCCGAGGATGTGCATCTGCAGCTTGCCGGCGGGCGTGGTGCGTCGATGCCTTCGGCCAGCTGACACGAACGCCACGCCGAGCGCCTGCAGATCGTCGAGCAGCGTGATCAGGTGCTTCAGATTGCGCCCGAGCCGATCGAGCCGCCAGCACACCAGCACATCGAACCGCCGGCGCTTGGCATCGGCCAGGAGCTGGTCGAGCGCGGGGCGACGATCCTTCGCGCCGCTGACACCCCCGATCGACGTACTCGACCGCCGTCCAGCCGCGCGCCTCGACGTAGCGCCGAAGCTCCTGCAGCTGGTTCTCCGGCTCCTGGTCGAGCGTGCGTCACCCGCGCATAGATGGCGGCCTTCATGCGGCCACCTCGCCGTCTGCAGCCGTGCCCGGCCTTCAGGATCTGATCGGCCGCCTTCAGGATCCGCTGCGCCGAGCGCTCGGGGATCGGATTGCCGGCGCCCCACCAGCTCTGGATGTACCCGCGGCAGAACTCGACGCCGGGCAGATCAGCGCGGCGCAGCACAGCATCGCGACGGCTTCCGCTTCGCACTCGCGCAGATTCCGCGGCGTCAGCTCGCCGTCGTGCTGCGTCGCCCTCGGCGGTGTGGCCGAGCAGCACATGCGCCAGCTCGTGGAAGCGCGTCTTGTGCGGCAGCGGGTTGATCGGGTCGACACGGCGATCGAGCGACCGCGCGCGTAAGCCGAGGACGTTGCCGTCGGTCGCGTCGAAGGGGATCTCGGTGACGTCGAGGGCTGCGAGCGCTCGCGCGGCGTCCCAGGCTGGGCGTCGTCGACCGCCGGCAGATCGGCGCCGTCGGTCTGCGCCAGGACGAACCAGTGCGGCCGATAGATGAACCGCGTGAAGACGTCGGCTCTCGTCGGTGCCGTCGTCGGTCTGCGTGCGTCCGCTTGATCGTCACCGGCTGGCAGAGCGTGATCGCCTTCTCGCCCTTGCGGACGTGTCGGCCCAGTCCTTCCACTTGGGAAGGTCGCCATCGGCCGGGCTGAATGCCCGCGCGCGAGGCACTGCGCCCAGGCGAGGAGCTGATTGCCGATGCTGTAGTTGTGGAACTGACGGTAGGCGCTCGAGACGATGCCGGGATCGGTGACGGCGGATCGCAGGAGATCCGCAAACGATGCGGTGTTGGGAGCCATGGTCCCTCCTGACGGGAGGGCCAACGGACTGCTGCGATACATGGCAGGAGCCGTCAGCCAATCAGCACTTGGTTGCCGGTTAGGGGCGTTCGCGTGCTATCAACACGCGGGCGTCCCGCTTCTACGAAGGAATCATCATGAGATCAATCGGGCCTGACGTGTCAAGTATTTTATTTATGTTTAATGCCTGGATGTCGACGGGCGTAGGCGCGAATAGCTTCGGCCAGGATCTCAGACTTCGGGCGGTTCAACGCGGCTGCTAGCTCCTGAGCCTCACGTCTACACTGGTGGGTATTGTCGTTCCGAGGAACACTGGCGGATCTTCGCTGTGCGGCGGTCGGCCTCGTTGGGCGGTCTTCTTCGTTCCAGTCACTGCGACATTTTAGCATAAATGTAATTGACGACATGAACGATCCGGCTGCGTGCGCGGGATCGATGTCTGAGCGACGTGTAGAGCGAATTGTCGCGGGGGGCATGCGGGGTGCCAGTTTGCTGGGTTCACGCTGCGAACGTTGGGAACCGAAGCATTCAAGGAGCACATGATTTCGATAAAGAAGACCAAGAAAGCAAAGAAGGGAGGCAGGCGAGGCAGACCAAAGACATCAACGAGACTGCGGGTGGAGGATTGCGCAAGGTTTGCGTAGGAAGGGTTCTTTACTGGACTATTGCTGATGTTCGGCAGCTGGGAAGCTTCGTTGACTGTGACGTGGCTAGACGGCACAAGCAATTGGTAACGCTGAAGGGCACGGTGACAAGCAGCGCTCGGAGGCAAGCGATGGTGGTTCCGATGCCAAATGTGATGGTCGGGTTCGGTGCGTCTACAGCCCGCGAAGGGCTAGCTGTTCCGATGCTGCACTGCTGGAAGTTGGTTTATCGCAGCTAGTCGAACTCAATGCGCTTCCAATCTCTTGGTAAGCGCAAAAACTTATCAGACGACGTAGAAGGCTAGGCACTTTGACGACGACGAGGGAGGCCGATTGCTGCGACGACTCCATGGTGATGCTTGGACTGAAGCATTCTGCGATGCGAGCGGCGTTTTTGGCTGGAGAAGAAGTTGGGGCTTTACGACGATCCCGTTGAGGCGCTATCGGCAATGCGAACGAAGGAGGTGACGTATGACGACATAAGAAGCGAAACTATCGACGGCAACATCCACACTGATCGGATCACGGCAAGGTCGGTGTGATCGTCGCTTCGGGAGCTGAAGCTTCTGCGGGTAAAGGAGGAGCTAATGAGACACAAGAGGAAAATGGCTACTACTAGCACAACGTTCAGCAGAAGACAAAGACACATTCGATTACACAAAAATTAGATCTCGGCATCGTTCTTCAGTTCGTATCTTCCGGGAAGCAGGCGTTGAGACGGTGTGGTCTGCGAGGGTGGCAAGGCACGCAAATGTTTGGCGCAGGTCACTTCAGAGGCGATCTTACGGAAGCGCATCGCGTCGTGAAGATTGCACGGGATTCATGGCTGGGCAATGTCGATCAAGGCACTTGGTGGTTGCATCGAGCGAGTCTCCAGTCCCAGCAGAAGCGAGCGATGCACGCGTTGTGGATCATCGAATTCAGTCGAAAGTTCTCTCCAGAAGCGGAAGAGGCTCTGAACTTCCGGCGTCAGCACAGTCAAAGACGAACTCCGAACCGAAACTACTCGAAGCAGAGAAGCAGGCGACGAACGGTTTGAACGTGTTGTGCAGTTGGAACTCGCGTGGCCGAACTGTTCGAGCGAGCACGCGCTGGCGAAATCTGGTACGACGACTTGATGCTGACTATTTCTGGCACCGCTTGAATGGATCTCGGACCAAATCGGCAGGATGACGGAGACGACCTGCTCTTCACGAAAGAGGCTTCGATTATGCACACTCCGCCTCTTTGATGCATTGCAGTGTCGTTTCTTCAATGACCGCGTAAAGAGCACCTGCGCGAGGGCCTCACCGACGGGTTCCGGTGAAGCAGCACTGAACAAGGAATCCACGTTCTGCGCACGGGGCGCTCAGCACAGTGAGGTGCTGGGTTCCCGACGGCTTTAAGGAAAGGGGAACATGATTGAGAAACAGAAAGATGATCTCGTAGCGCCACGGCAAGACTTCAGCACGATCACTTCTACGATACCTCGCAGCCTCCTCACGATTGACGAGGTGGGCGCTTTCTCCGCAGTCGCGCAAGGCCATTTACGCAATGATCGAGCGGGCACAGCTTCCAGGCGTGGTTCGCATCGGTCGCCGCTCTTTGGTGAAGAAGCGTTCGCTGCTAGACTTCGTCGACCACAAACCTGCACGCCGTCGGCAAAGGAGATTGGACGATGAGCGTGACAATCAGGCCTATCGGAGAGGTGGCTGGGAGTTGGATATCACTCCGCTGCAAATGGCAGAAACACAGAGAACGCAGCAAGGCTCCGACGGGTGCGAAATCAGCTGCGTTGCGTTGGGGTCAAGACCGTGAGCGGCATCTGCTGCAAAACGGTCCCGACAAGCCGAAGAAGGAGGTGCCGACGCTCGAAGAATTCGCGCCGCGATTCATCGACGACTACGCGATTGCCGATCGCAGGAAACGAGCGGCATCGCGGCAAGCGGACGATCTAAGTCTCACTTGGTGGGGACGATGGGGGCAAGCGACTGGACGCTATAACGACCGACGACGTTCAGAAGCTGAAGCACCGGCTTTGCCAGCACGCGCCCAAGACGGTGAACAACGTGTTGACGGTGTTGAGCGTGCTGTTGAAGAAGGCCGTGGAGTGGAACGTGATTGAACACGTCCCATGCACGATCAGACTTGTCCGGGCGCCGAAGCCATCAATGGGGTTCTACGACTTCGATGACTACGAGCGACTGCTCGACGCGGCAAAGGAGTCGGGGCCCACGGCGCGCTTGTTGCGCTGCTCGGTGGCGAATCGGGCCTTCGGTGCGGCGAGATGATCGGGCTAGAGTGGGGGGATGTGGATCTGGCGAAGCGTCAGATGTGCATCCAGCGTTCCGAGTGGCGTGGGCACGTCACGGTGCTCGAACGGGGCCCTGCGGAACCTGAACCGTGTGGACGCGATGAAGCAGCGTGGAGACATCGTGGAGACGAAGCCACGGCCACTCGCTAAGTCTCTGACAAGAAAGTAGTGGCGGGGTGGACGGGACTCGAACCCGCGGCCTCCGGCGTGACAGGCCGGCGTTCTAACCAACTGAACTACCACCCCAAGATGGCGGGTCCGGCTCCGCCTTCGCGCGAAGCGCTACGGCGGACAAGGAAGCCGGACACTACGAACTACCAACTACGAACTGACTAGAGTGGGCGGTGCAGGGCTCGAACCTGCGACACCCGGCGTGTAAAGCCGGTGCTCTACCAACTGAGCTAACCGCCCGCCTTCGCGCTTACAGAATCCTCGATCGCGCTACGGCGGGGCAAGCCCGCGAGAGCTACCCTCTGCGCTAGGACAGACTTCGCGAGCGAAGTCTGCGCCGAAGCGGCACAGCCGCGAAGGCGGAGCCCAGCGCAAAGAATTGATTATATCGACAGCAGAAGCCTGGCAGCAAGGATCGCGAACCCGCCGATGAGCCCTGCCACGGCGCGATGCTCACGGTTGCGGCGCGCCTGCACGAGGCTGAAGCGCCGCAGCATCGGCGGCGCCTCGTCACGGCGATACAGGTCATACGTCGCGCCAAACGTGCGGCGGAGAAACGCTTCTTCCGCGTGAATGGCCATCGGGATCGTCACGCCGATATAGGCCGCGCCGATCAGCGCCACGACCACGCTCCGCGCCGCGATGACGACGCCGAGCGCGATGATTGCCGAGCCGACGTAGAGAGGATGTCTGGTCCAACGATAGGGACCTGAGCGCGTGACCTCGCGTCCCTTCTCGAGATGGCCGGCGGCCCAGATGCGCAGCGCTTCACCGACACAGGACACTGCAAGGCCAGCGCTCCAGGTTGTCCATGTCGGCCGAGCCATCATCAGTGCAGCGACCGCGACGACGAACCCGAGCGTGACCCGCCTTCGCACAAGTGCTCCGGCGAGGCGAGCCCGCCGTCGAACCAGGAACGCGGCAATGCGCTCCTTCATAGCCCCACGTGCGGCGCCGCGAGACGCCTGTTCGACGGCCTCGACCACTTCGGACAGCTCAATCTCGTTGATACACGGAGCATTGCGCCGGCAGCGCCGACGGTAGTGGCATGAACACCCGTCGGTACGCGCGATCACGATGTCGGCCGCGGACCAGGGACCATTCCGCTCCGCGCGAGTCGGACCGAACAGCGCGACGAGTGGAGTACCGACGGCCCCGCCGATGTGCAACGGACCGGTATCGCCGGAAATCAGGATCCGCGCGCGCCGCGCGATCGCGAACAGATCGGTGATGGATGTCGCCGGCGCCGCTTCGGCGGCGCCGCTCGACGCGCGCGTGACGTCTGCCGCCAGCGACTCCTCTCCCGGTCCCCACAGGACCAGCGAACGCAGTCCGAACCGATCGCGGATCGCCGCCGCCAGAGCACCGAAGCGATCGGCAGGCCATCGCTTGTTCGGCCACGCCGCTCCAGGATTGATCACCGCATACGACGCGCCGTCGAATCGGGCATTCACCGCGTCGGCAACCGCGCTGAACGGAATCTCCAGCGGAAACGCCGCGCGCACGTCGCGGCTGCCGAGCGGCTCGAGCAGCGCCAGGTTCTTGAAGACGACGTGCGCCACGTCCTGCGGGTCGACGCGGTGCGTATAGAACGGCACCGCCGTTCGTTCACGCAGATGGTGAGCCGCAAAGCCGATCGTTCGCTCGGCGCCGACCGCGCGCGCCAGCACCGCTGATTTCAGCAAACCCTGCAGGTCGATTGCCGCCGTGTACCCGACCGCGCGCAGATCCTTGATGGTGACGAGCGTCCGTCCAAGCCGACGGGTGTTCACGGCAATGCGGCTGTCGATTCCCGGGACCATCTCCAGCAGCGCGACGTACCGGGGATCCACCATCCAGTCGATCCGCGCCTCCGGAAAGCGCGCGCGCAGCGCCGCCGCCGTCGGGATCGCGTGGATGACGTCGCCCAGCGAGCCGAGGCGGATCAGCAGAAACCGGTGATTCACGGGGTGGAGTCGGCAATGCGCGCGAGCAGCTCGCGCGTCGAGTGATCCTTCGCATCGCCGACGATGGCGATGCGGCCGCCGTAGCCGCGGACAACGTCACGCTCGGGGACGGAGTCGAGCGTGTAGTCGGTCCCTTTGCAGTGGACGTCCGGACGAAGGGCCTCGAGCAGCGGACCAACCGTCGGCTCGGGGAAGACGACCACGTAGTCGACGAAGCGGAGCGCGGCGACCAGCTCGGCGCGGTCGGCGGCAGTCAGAATGGGCCGCCCCTCTCCTTTCAACGCCCTGACCGAGGCGTCGTCATTGATCGCCACAATCAGCTGGTCGGCTTCCTGCGCGGCAGCGGCGAGGTAGCGAACGTGGCCGACGTGCAGCAGGTCAAAGCAGCCGTTGGCAAAGGCCACCGTCCGGCCGGCCTGGCGTGCCTCGGCGACCAGCGCCAGGAGGTCCGAGCGAGACACCACGGTACCCATGGCTTAGGCCGCCTGACCGACCTGAAGGCCGACCTACGAAGGTCGGCCTCTACCGCACTGGCCTGACCCCGACCGCGGCGCGGAGCTCCTGCTTCGACACGGTGGCGGTGCCGCGCTTCATCACCACGATGCCGCCGGCGTAGTTGGCCAGACGCGCCGCCGCCTCGAAGGTGGCTCCGGCGGCGAGCGCCAGCGTCATGGTGGCCATGACGGTGTCGCCGGCACCGGTGACGTCCGCGATCTCGTCCGATCCGTGAATCGGGATGTGCACGGTCTTGGTGCCGGGCACGAAGAGCGCCATGCCGCGGCTGCCGCGCGTGATGAGCACCGCCTGCATGGCCGTCCGCTTCAGAATCTCGCGTCCGGCGGTTTCGAGGGTCCGGGCGTTGTCGTTGATCCGAACGCCAAGGGCCTGCTTCGACCTCGGATTCGTTCGGCGTGCACGCTGTCAGACCACGGTATTCGAGCAGTCCGTAGCGCGAGTCGATGAGCACCGGAATGGGATGCGCCTGCCCGCCGCAGGACGCCGCTCACGCGGCGCGCCAGCGCCGGCGTGACGAGGCCGGAGCCATAGTCGGACATCAGCACGGCGTCGGCGCCCGGGAGGCTGGCGAGCACCGCCTGCTCGAAGCGCGCACGCGCGCGGGCGTCGATCGGCCTGGCGACGCCGCGGTCGATCCGCACCACCTGCTGCTTCGCTGAATGAATACCGCCGGCAAGGATGCGCGTCTTGATGACCGTTTCGACGCCGGCAGCCCGCGTCACTCCCGTGCGCTTCACCCGCCGGTGAAGCGCCGCCAGCATCCGGCGTCCCGCATCGTCGCGCCCGATGACCGAGACCAGCGACGCCCGGCCGCCAAGCGCCGCCACGTTGTTCGCGGCGTTTCCGCCCGCGCCGGGGACGATCTCCGTGGAGTCGTACTCGAGAATCAGCACCGGCGCTTCCCGCGAGACCCGCGCGACGCGACCGTACACGAACTCGTCGGCCACCACGTCGCCAATGACGGCAACGGTGCGTCCCTCGAGCGCGTCGATCAGCGCGGTGAGTTGCGCAGAATCCAACCGGCAGCCTCCATCAGATTGTTGAGGATCATATTCGGCTTCGCGGCCGGCTCTGACTCCTCGTCCTCACGCATGCCATGGCCGGTGCGCACTCGAACGGTCCGCGTCCCGGCGGCGATGCCGCAGGCGACATCCAGCCAGCGATCGCCGACCGTGAACGACCGGGAGGGATCGAGATTCATCTCCCGGCACGCCTGTTCGATCATGCCCGGTCCCGGCTTCCGGCACCGGCAGGCGAGACGGTACTGCTCGAGCGGCGCATCGGCAAGGTGCGGACAGTGGTAGTAGCGATCGATCACCGCACCGCCGCGCGCCAGTCGCGCCGACAGCTCGCGGTGCACCTCGTCGAGAAACGCCTCGTCGATGATGCCGCGGGCGATCGCGGATTGGTTCGTGATGACCACGAGCGTGTAGCCAGCGCGCTTCAGCAGGCGAAGCGCGTCGGCCGTCCACGGAAACACCGAGAGCAGCTCCATGCGATCGAGGTAGCCGCGCTCTTCGATGAGCGTCCCGTCGCGGTCCAGAAACACGGCAGGCGTCATCACGAGCGAGCTCCCATCAGCGTGCGGACCGAGTCAAAGACCCGATCCGGCATCAGCCCCTTCATGCACCGGTGATCGATCGGGCACTCGCGAAGCATGCACGGGCGGCACCAGACCTGATTGATCAGCACCTCCGCCCGGCCACCTGTGTCGCGTCAGCGGCGCCGTCTCGTGATCGCGCGTCGGACCGAAGAGCGCCGCCAGCGGCGTCCCCACGGCCCCCGCGAGGTGCATCGCTCCCGAGTCATTCGACACGCAGGCGGCAGCCAGACTCATGACGGCGGCAAGCGTTTGCAGTGTCGTGGCGCCGGTGAGGTCGATGACGGCCGCGCGGTGATCGGCATCGATCGATTCGAGCACAAGTCGCGTCGTGTCCGCGTCGGCGGCGGTGCCCACAAGCACGCCGTGCGCGCCTGTCTCCTGAATCGCGCGCGTGACCAACGATCCGAAGTGTTCCGGCAGCCAGCGTTTGGCGGTGCCGTACGCCGCACCCGGCGCAATGACCAGCAGCGGACGCGACGCGTCCCATCCGCGCGCCGCCAGCAGCGTCCTGGCTTCGTCCATTGCGGCGGCCGGAATGTCGAGGACCGGTTCGAGCGGACCCGTGGGCATCCCGAGCTCACGAACGAGGTGCTGATAGTAGGCCGCCTGATGACGTGAGCCTCCTGGCCGGGCGATCGCCCTCGTCAGCAGCGGCCGTCGCAGGTCGGTCGCATATCCCCAACGTTCGTTGACACGCGCGCGATACGGTCCCCACGCCGACGCGAACGAGTTGGGGAACAGGATGGCCCGGTCGATCCGTTCGGCTTTCACCCGTTCCACGTCGTCCGACAACGTCCGCCGGTCGATCAGCGACCCGCGCCACCCGGTCACGATCGTCGCATCCACGCCGGGCACCATCGCATAGAGCGGCGCGACCGGGGGCCTCGCCGCAACGATCAGCCGCGCGCCCGCGTGAGCGCGACGGATGTCCGCCAGCGCCGGCAGCGCCATCACCGCGTCGCCAAGCCAGTTCGGCGCCACGACCAGTACGCGCGGCTCAGGCATTGGGGCGCCACCGGCGGTGCATCCAGAGCCACAGGTCGGGATGGCGGCGAATGTACATCTCCAGCACGTCGGTGCAGCGCTGCGTGAATTGCCGGACCGCATCCGGTGCATCCGAGGCGGGCGGCTCCACGGCGTGCTCGAACACCACGCGATAGCGTCCGTGCGGGAGCGGCAGGATGAACGCGGGAATCACAGGAGCGCCCGTCCGCAGCGCGAGCGCGGCGAGCGCATTGGTTGTCGCGGCAGGGCGGCTGAAGAAATCGACGTACACGGCGTCGGGTGTGTGGAGGTGCTGGTCGATCAGGATGGCCACAGCCCGATTCGCGGCCAGCTCCTGCAGAACCTTGCGGATGGCGCCCTGCCGATAGATCACCGAGTTGCCGAGCCGCGTGCGGATGCGCTCGAGCATGTGGTGGAGATATGGATTGTCCAGCGGCCGCGCCATGACCGACACCGGCTGCACCCGCAAGGCGAGCGCCATCGCGCCCACCTCCCAATAGCCGAAGTGTCCGGTGAACAGCAGCACACCACGCCCTTTGGCGTACGCCTGCCGGACCCGCTCCTCCCCTTCCGTCTCGAGGTGAGCCAGGATTTCGTCGTTCGTCAGCGTACCGACCTTGATCAGCTCGAGGAGCACGCTCCCGAAATGGGCAAACACGCTGCGGACCGTCGCGCGCCGCTCCTCGAGCGATTTCGAGGGCAGAGCCATGGCGATGTTCGTCAGCGCGATCCGGCGGTGAAAGCCGTCAACGGTGTGCACGAACCGGCCGAGCGCAGCCCCGGTGCGACGGACAGCCGACATCGGCAGGAGGCGTACGAGCCCCTCGAGACCGCGGACCAGCGCCGCCTCGATGCGATATCGCACGGTCCGGCTGAAGCCGGGCCCTACAGGCGTTGCCGCAGCCACGACTCGAATTCGGCGTCAGGTTCGATGGACACCTCCAGCGGAAGTATCGCCCACGGAAGCAGGAGCGCATCGCGGTGCCGCTCGATGCGCACGCCGTCCTTGGCCGTCGTCACGACGGCTCCAGCGCCGGCCTCCCTTGCTTGCCGCTCGATCTCCTGCAGGTCGGCGGCGGTGAACCAGTGGTGATCGGGGAACGTGAACTCACGGACGACGTGTTGGCCCTCCCGCCGCAACGCGTCGAAGAAGCGCTGCGGACGCGCGATGCCGGCGACCGCCCCAACACTCATCTGCGGGCTCGGAACCGCCCCCTGAAGCGATCGCAATGCGCCGTGGCGGCTCGTCACGAAGAACGATCGCGGGACGGCTACCTGGCTGGCGATGCGGTTGGCTTCCTCGGCCGTGCCGTAGACGAGCACCGCGTCGGCGGCTCGTGCGGCGGACAGCGGCTCGCGCCGCAGGCCGGACGGCAACAGCTTTTCGACGAGATCCGCCGACGACAGCACCAGCAGGTCGATCGTTCGCTCCAGCTGCAGGTGCTGAAATCCATCGTCCAGGATCAGCGCCGTGATGTTGAACCGATCAATGGCGGCGCGCCCGGCGCGGGCGCGGTCGGCGGCAACGACGATGGGAACGCCGGCGATCTCTCGCGCCAGCATGTACGGTTCGTCACCGGACTCCTCCACCGCGACGAGCGGCCCCGTCCCGTCGGTGACGACGACCACGTCTGCCGTGCGCCTGGAACGTCCGTAGCCGCGACTCAGAATCGCGGGGTGATGGCCAAGCCGGCTCAGCACGGCGGCGACGGCCGCCACGACAGGTGTCTTCCCGCTGCCGCCCGCCACGATGTTTCCGATGCTGATCACCGGGCGCGGAAGCCGTGCCCGCGACGCCGGGACGCGTTCGTACCAGGAGCGGCGGAGACGAGCGACGCCACCGTAAACGGCGCTCAACGGGGTCAATGGACCAGGCGGAACGGATGAAGGGTCGCCGATCGGCCACGCTCCTGTGGCGGGAACAGATCGGCGATGACCGCGAGCGTGCGATCCTTCGCGCCGCGATTGGCGTCGATGAGCGCGCGCGCGGCGGCGCCGAGCCGCGCCCGTCGAACCGGGTCGCCCATCAGCCCCACAATCGCCGTCTCCAGCTCCCGCGAGTTGTGGACCTGGATGGCGGCGCGATTGGCCAGGAACGTTTCGGCGATCTCCTTGAAGTTTTCCATGTGCGGGCCGAACACGATCGACTTGCCGTACAGGGCCGGCTCGAGGATGTTGTGTCCACCCGCCGGCACCAGGCTCCCGCCGACGAACACCGCGGTCGCGATCTGGTAGAGATGCGCCAACTCACCGATGGTATCGAGAATCACGGCGTCGGCGCGCGGCTCGGCGTCGATCGGCAGCTCGCTGCGCCGCACGGTGGACAGGCCCTCCGACTTGCAGCGCCGCTCGACTTCGTCGAACCGTTCCGGATGGCGCGCCGCGATGACCAGCAGCGCGTTGGCACCGCCGGGAGTCGTGCGGACGCGATTGAACGCGCGGATCACGGCGTCGTCCTCTCCCCGCATCGTGCTGCCGGCAATCAGCACCGGCCGACCGGGTGACATCCGGAAGAAGCGAAGCACGCGGGCGGGGCCGCGGCCTGGAAGGGGGGTCGCGTCCAGCGCGTCGAATTTCAGGCTGCCCGTGATCGTGATGCGCGCCCGGTCCGCGCCGAGCGCTGTCAGACGGCCGGCGGTCTCTTCACCCTGCACGCAGAACCGATCGATGTCGGAGAGCACCCGCTTGAAGAACGGCCGGATCAGGCGGTAGCGCGGAAACGACCGCCCCGAGATTCGGCCGTTGACGACGATGGTCTTGATGCCACGGCGGCGGCATTCACGCAGCAGTGTCGGCCAGATCTCGTTTTCGATCATGACGAACAGCTTCGGCTTCACGACCGCCAGCGCGCGGCGGACCGTGAACGGCCAGTCGAACGGGAAATAGAAGATCCCGTCGACGTCGGTCACGCTGCGGCGGGCGAGCTGCTGGCCGGAACGGGTGGTGGTGGACAGGAACAGCCGCAGCGCCGGATAGCGTTTGCGGAGCTCTTCGATGATCGGCCGCGTCGAGAGCACTTCGCCCACCGACACCGCGTGAATCCAGATCGATGGCTCGCCGTCGAGATTGAGCGCGACCGGCAGATAGCCGAGCCGCTGCCGAAGGCTGCCGACGTACTTCTTGTGGCGCAACGCCTGATAGAGAAAGTAGGGCGAGAGCGCGACGAGGACGACCAACGTCGCAACGCTGTAGAGAAGATACACGCTAACTTGTGAAAACTAAGGACTTTACGTTGACGGAAGTATAGCTGCGTGATTGACCGCCTTCAAGCCGGTCCCTACAATCGAAGTTTGCTTTCGACGTAGTGTCCGCCTTCAGGCGGACCTTTCGACTTTCGACGTAGTGTCCGGCTTTAGCCGGACCTTGGCGGCTAGAGGGACAGATGGTGAAGGTGGGGATCAACGGATTCGGCCGCATCGGGCGCAACATCATGCGCGCGGCCCTGGGCGCCAAGGACATCGACTTCGTCGCGGTCAACGATCTCACCAACGCCGCCACGCTCGCGCACCTGCTCAAATACGACTCGGTACTCGGCAACCTGCACGCCGACGTCAAGGCGAGCGGCGAGGGAATCAGCGTCGACGGCGAAGAGTTCAAGGTGCTCTCGATCAAGGATCCGGCGCAGCTGCCGTGGAAGGACCTTGGCGTCGACGTCGTGTTCGAGTCAACCGGGTTGTTCACCAACCGCGACGCCGCCGCCAAGCACCTGGCGGCAGGCGCGAAGAAGGTCATCATCACGGCGCCGGCAAAGGGACCGGATATCACGGTGGTGCTCGGCGTGAACGACGACAAGTACGATCCCGCGAAGCACCACATCATCTCCAACGCCTCCTGCACGACGAACTGTCTGGCGCCACTGGCGAAGGTGATTCACGAGCGCTTCGGCATCCGCAAGGGCTGGATGACGACGGTGCACTCCTACACCAACGATCAGAACCTGCTGGATCTGCCGCACAAGGATCTGCGGCGTGCGCGCGCCGCGGCGTTGTCCATCATTCCGACAACGACCGGCGCCGCTTCGGCGGTCGGCGAGGTGTTGCCGGAGCTGAAGGGCAAGCTCGACGGGTTTGCGATGCGCGTTCCGACACCGAACGTCTCGCTCGTCGACCTCAATGCCGTGCTGGACAAGAAGACGACCGGCGAAGAGGTCAACGCGGCGCTGCGCGAAGCCGCCGCCGGCCCGCTCAAGGGCATCCTCGCGGTGTCGGATGCCGAGCTCGTCTCGATCGATTTCCGCGGCAACCCCTACTCCTCCATCGTCGACGCGCCCTATACGAAGGTGATGGACGGCGATTTCCTCAAAGTGCTGTCGTGGTACGACAACGAATGGGGCTACGCGAGCCGCTGCGTCGATCTGCTGCGACAAATCGCGGCACGGGGGCTGTAGCGCTCGAGCTCCCATGGCGAAACGCACTATTCGCGACCTCGCGCTGAAAGGCCGCCGCGTCTTCGTGCGCGTGGACTTCAACGTCCCGCTCAAGAGCGGCGTCATCGGCGACGACACGCGCATCCGCGCGTCCCTGCCGACCATTCAGTACGCGCTCGACGCTGGCGCCGCCGTGCGTCGTGCTGGCGTCGCACCTGGGCAGGCCGAAGGGCAAGCCCAATCCCGAGATGAGCCTCAGGCCAGTCGCTGTGCGTCTGGCGGAGTTGCTGGGGCGTCCCGTCGCCTTTGCCGAGGATTGCATCGGGCCCGCGGCGGAGCGCGTGGTTGGCGCCGCGCCCGACGGCGGCGTCGTGCTGCTCGAGAACCTGCGGTTCCATCCGGAAGAGGAAAAGAACGACGTCGAATTTGCGAAGGGGCTCGCCGCCCTCGCCGATGTCTACGTGAACGACGCATTCGGCGCCGCGCATCGCGCTCATGCCTCGGTGGAGGCGATGGTCAGGCTGATGCCGGACGCCGGAGCCGGCCTGCTCATGGAGAAGGAACTGCGCTACCTGGGTGAGGCGCTGTCGCATCCGGGGCGGCCGTTCGTCGCGGTGCTCGGCGGCGCAAAGGTCTCCGACAAGATCGACGTGATCGAGAACCTGATCACCCGCGTGGACCGGCTGCTGATCGGCGGCGCCATGGCCTACACCTTCTTCAAGGCGAAGGGACTGCCGGTCGGCAAATCACTGGTCGAAGACGACAAGCTCGATGCGGCGCGCGACATCATGGCGCGGGCGCAGCAGCGCGGCCTCGAGCTGCTGCTGCCAGCCGACCACGTCGTTGCCCCGAAGATCGACGCGGGCGCTACCGGGGAGACGATTCCGGTCGGCGATCCGTCGATCGGCGACCGCATGGGCCTCGATATTGGTCCGGTCACCGTGTCGGCCTACACCCACGCGTTGAAGGATGCGAAGACGGTGGTGTGGAACGGACCGATGGGCGTGTTCGAGATCGACGCGTTCGCGCAGGGGACCATCGGCGTCGCGCGCGCCGTGGCCGAGGTGAAAGGCACGACCATCGTCGGCGGCGGGGACTCGATCGCGGCGATCGCCAAGGCCGGCGTTGCCGATCGCATCACGCACATCTCGACCGGCGGCGGCGCGTCGCTCGAGTTTCTTGCCGGCCGGGTGTTGCCGGGAGTCGCTGCGCTGCCCGAATAAGAAGCGATCAAGATCAGAATTCAGACACTGTGAAGCCGCGGCCTGCAAGTAGAGCGTGACGCTGCATTTCGCATTTGAATTACCGATGAGAACTCCACTATCGCCGGCAACTGGAAGATGTACAAGACCGTCGCGGACACGGTGAAGCACGTGACGCTCCTCCGCGCCCTGGTCAAGGACATCGGCGACGTCGAGATCGTCGTCGCGCCTCCGTTTCCGTCCATTCGTGCCGCGGCGGACACGCTTCGCGGCAGCAGCGTCCTCGTGGCCGCGCAGAATCTTCACTGGGAGCGCGAGGGCGCATTCACCGGCGAGGTGAGCGCGCCGATGATCAAGGAGGCCGGCGCCGAGCTGGTGATCATCGGCCACTCGGAGCGTCGCACGCTGTTCGGCGAAACCGACGCGACGGTGAACCGGAAGATCGGCGCCGCGTTCGCATCCGATCTGACGCCGATTGTCTGCATCGGCGAGACGCTCGATCAGCGCGAGCGCAGCGAGACGCTCGACGTGCTCGACCGCCAGATCAAGACGGGCCTCGACGGTGTGACCGCGGCACAGCTCGGCCGGCTGGTGCTCGCCTACGAGCCGGTGTGGGCGATCGGGACCGGCCGCAATGCGACCCCTGAGCAGGCGGGCGAGGCGCATCACCACATCCGCCAGCGTCTGCGCCAGTGGTTCGGGGCGGAGGCGGCGGACCTCTGCCGCGTCATCTATGGAGGCAGCGTCAAGCCCGAGAACATTCGGGATCTGGTGGCGCAGCCGGACGTCGATGGCGCCCTGGTCGGCGGCGCCAGCCTCGACGTGCGGGCCTTTGCCGACATCCTAAGGAACGCCGTTTAGGCGTTCCGGTAGACAGCGTTTCCAGGAGCCGAACCGCGCCTTGAGACGCGCGCACCTCATGCAGTTCGCGCGAACGTTGCGTCCATGAGCGTGTTAGGTCGCTGAGCCATACCCTGCTTTGATCCCCGGATTGACATGCGACATGTGTCGCGTCTAATATGCGACAACTGTCGCGTATGCCAAAGCCAGCCACGGAACGCCTGACCCGACGCGAGCGGGAAATCATGAACGCGGTCTTTGCCCTCGAGAATCGTGCGTCCGCCGAAGACGTCCGCGCGAAGTTGACGACGCCGCCGAGCGATTCGTCGGTGCGCGTCATGCTCGCCAGGCTCGAGCGGAAGGGGTTCCTGCGCCATCAGCAGGACGGCCTCCGCTACATCTATTCCGCCACGATGTCGCCGGCCGTCGCCAAGCGCACGGCGCTGCAGCAATACCTGCACACGTTTTTTGGTGGCTCGCTCAGACAGATGATGACCGCGCTCGTGCGCGAGGGTTCGTGGGATGACGACGACCTCGACGCGCTGAAAGCAGAGATCGAACGGGCACGCAAGGGAAGGAAGCAGCCATGAGCGCCTGGTTTGCAGAGATCGCGATCGGGATCGGGGCATCGTTTGTCACCGCGCTGCTGGTGAAGGCAACGCTGACGCTTGCGGTGGCGCTCGCCTTGACCGGACTGGCACGCCGGAGCCGCGCGGCGGCTCGACACGTCCTGCTCGTGGCGGCCTTTGCGGTGCTCCTGGCGCTGCCGGCTGCTTCGTTCGTGATCCCGTCTCGGGGCGTAACGCTGCCTGCCCAGACAGCCGCATTGTCTGCGCCAGTGTCGGCCATCGCCCCGGTCATGACGAGTCCATCTCCGGCAGGTGTCGACGCACACGAATCAGTCGATACGTTTCGGATTGAGTCGACAGGCGTGACCGCGTCCGCGATTCTGTGGGCGATCTGGGGAGCCGGCATGTTGCTCTGTGTGCTGCCAGTGCTCGCCGGGACGTGGCACTTGCGCTCGCTGCGTCGGTCGAGCTCGTCGTGCGCACGCGGCGAGGCGTTGTTGCACAGGCTGTCAGCCGAGGCGGGAATCCAACGGTCTATGGCCGTGAGGGTGCACGAATCGATTCCTGGTCCGATGACATACGGCATCCTTCGGCCGGTCATCATGTTGCCGCTCGACGCTACGGCCTGGAGCGAAGAGGAGTTGTGCCGCGCGATGATTCACGAGCTCGAGCACGTGCGGCGCGGCGACTGGTTGAGTCAGTACATGGCGCGTATTGTCAGGGCGCTGTACTGGTTCCATCCGCTCGTGTGGATCGCCTGGAGGCGTTTGAGTCTCGAGGCAGAGCGGGCATGCGACGATGCAGTCCTCCGTCGGAGTGAAGCAACCGCGTACGCCAATCAACTCGTCCTGCTGGCGGAGCGTCTTGCCAGCAGTGCCACACCGCCGCTACTGGCCATGGCGGCCTGCCGCGATCTGAGCACTCGCGTGCGCGCGGTTCTGGACGGGGCACAGGCGCGCGGTCGCGCGGGAGCACTACCCGTAGCCACGGCTATCGTCGCGGCGGCACTGTTCATTGCCGCCGTGGCGCCGCTGCGTGCCGTGCGTCAGGTACAGGCGCCTTTGGACGGTGCGCAGCAACCGCCGCTGGCCTTCGAGACCGCATCGGTGAAACCCAACAAGTCCGGCGAGGAGGAGCGGTACATACGGATGGACCCTCGTGGGGGCAGTCTCACGGTGGTGAACCTGCAGCTGCGAGAACTGATCACATTCGCCTATCAGATCCAGAGTTTTCAGCTCGAGGGAGGGCCCGACTGGATCGCTTCCGATCGCTTCGACATCCTCGCCAAGCCCGAGCGTGAGGTGCCGTCGACGGGCTCCGCGGCCAGGATCCGCTCAGGATGATGCTGCGGACACTGCTGGCGGACCGCTTCAAGCTGGTGATGCATAAAGAGACGAAGGAGCTGCCGATCTTCGAGCTCGTGCTCGCCAGGCAGGATGGCAGGCTGGGTCCGCAGCTTCGCCCCGCCGCGGTGGACTGCGCGGCGCGGGCAGCCGCTGCCAGGGCAGGGACGCCGCCGCCGGCGTCGTCCGGCCCGCCGGGGCCCGGCTCCTGCGGTATCACGATGAACCCTGTCAGCGTCAGGGGCGGGGGGGCGACTATGGCGATGCTGGCCAGCCTTCTCGAGGGGCCTGCGCAGCGCCTGGTGATCGATCGCACCGGACTGACGGGCAACTGGGACCTCGAGGTGAACTACACACCCGATCGGTCGCAGGTGCCCCCCGGGCGTCGAGCTGCCGTCGTCGATCGATCCGAACGGCCCGTCGCTGTTCACCGCGCTCGAGGAGCAGCTCGGGCTGAAGCTCCGTCCCGCGCGCGGGCCGGTCGAAGTGCTCGTCATCGACTCGGTTCAGCAGCCCACGCCGAACTGAACTGAGATGGCGGGAAGTACAATCTGGTCGCCATGAAACACTCGGCTGCGGACCTCGGCCGCGTCATCTGTGGAGGCAGCGTCAAGCCCGAGAACATTCGGGATCTCGTGGCGCAGCCGGACGTCGATGGCGCCCTGGTCGGCGGCGCCAGCCTCGACGCGCGGGCGTTTTTTGACATTCTGAGGAACGCCGTGGAGGCGCGCCGGTAGACCCAAGGAACGCCGTAAAGGCGTTCCGGCAGACAGCATTTCGCGGTCCCGAACGGCGCCTGTATAATGGCTTTTTCCGTTTTCAGAAGAATTCGATGCTGTATTACGTTGCGTTGACTATCTACGTGCTCGTCTGTCTGACGCTGATCCTGGTGGTGCTTCTCCAGCAGGGCAAAGGCGGCAGTATGGCGAACGCCTTTGGCGGCGGTGCCACCCAGGCGGCCTTCGGCGCGCGCAGCGGCGCGACCGTGCTGTCGCGCGCAACGACCGTGTGCGCCGTGCTGTTCGTGATCGGGGCGCTGTATCTCGGCATCGCCGGTCAGAAGGGTCCCAGCTCGGTCGTCGGCGGACGCGCGCCGCAATCGAAGTCAGGGCCGGCGACTCCTGCGGCGCCCGCGCCGACGACGAAGCCCGCGCCGACGCAGTCGGCTCCAGTCGAGACGCCAGCGCCGGCGAAGCCGGCGAAGTAATCTCGTATTCGTAGGGCGCCCCTTCAGGGGTGCCTGCCCTCCTCGCGGAAGTGGCGGAATTGGCAGACGCACCAGCTTGAGGGGCTGGCGGTAGCAATACCGTGGGGGTTCGAGTCCCCCCTTCCGCACCAACCTTCGCTCTCGAATGCAGGCGAAGGTTGCCCACCGTAGCTTTAGCGGAGGTGGGCCTGTCTCAGTTATATCGAGAGCTTCGGTTGGCAAGCCATCGGCGAGCCAACCTTTCAGGCGACCGTCTCGCCGTAACGCCGGAGGCGCGAAGGCGGACATTCCGTGTGGCGACGACGGGGGCCTTCAGCGACATAATCCCGCCGATGCCGACGCCGTCGTCAAACGCCTATTACGCCGCAAATGTCTCGGCGTTTCTGCGTGCTTCGCCTGAAGAAATAGTCGGCTCGCTGGTCGCAATAGCGACTACTCCGTAGAACTCGAACAGCGGGATGCCTGGTTTCTTCAGATCAGCGTCCTCCAGTCCGCGCTGATGGGCCTGGAGGGCACGCTCTTCTCGAGTTCGTCGTGCCTCGTATCGGCAGTCGCCTTGACGCCGTCCTGATTTCCGGCCCGTCATTTTCGCAATCGAGTTCAAAGTCGGCGAGTCGGACTACCTCGAGCTGACGTCAATCAGGTCTGGGACTATGCGCTGGATCTGAAGAACTTCCACAAAGGCAGTCACGACGCCCCGATCATCCCGATCCTCGTCGCGACCGAGGCTGCATCATCGGACATCGCGCTGCCATCCCACATGCGGACGGTGTCTATCCGCCCATCCGGTGCAACCCCGAAGGCCTGGCACAACTCGTCACGCAGGGCCTCCCCATGCGACAGGGCGCGGCTCGATGCGATGCTGGGAGGCGTACCATATCAACCGACACCGACGATATCGAGGCCGCCCAGGCGCTCTATGCCCAGCACTCCGTCGACGCCATTGCCCGCCACGACGCAGGCGCTCGTAATTTGAGTGTGACATCGCAACGGGTCGAGGCGTTGATCGACGGCGCACACAACATGGGCACAAGATCATTGTTTTTGTTACTGGCGTACCGGGAGCTGGGAAGACATTGGTCGGCCTCAACGTCGCCACCAAGAAGCGCGATGTAGCGCAGCCTACCCATGCGGTGTTCCTCTCCGGTAACGGCCCCTTAGTGGCGGTGCTTCGGGAGGCGCTGACTCGTGATGAGGTGACACGCCTTCGTCGAAGGGGCGATGCACTCGACGGGGGGTCTCGCGCAAGCCGTGCAGGCGTTTATCCAGAACATGCATCACTTTCGGGATGACGGATTGAGAACCCAGGACGCACCCGTCGATCACGTCGTAATTTTTGACGAAGCGCAAAGAGCGTGGAATCTCAGGAAGACCGCGGACTTCATGTTGAGGAGGAAGAAACGCCGGGGTTCACGCAATCAGAACCGGAGTTCCTGATGTCGTATCTTGACCGCCATGCGGATTGGGCAGTGATCGTCTGTCTGGTGGGCGGCGGTCAGGAAATCAACGACGGCGAAGCCGGAATCTCTGAGTGGCTGAACGCGGTGCGTCAGAGTTTCCCGAATGGCATGCGTATGTCTCTCCGGAGCTGACGGACACTGATATGCGGCCGGCCATGCGTTCGACTCGTTGGCCGGAAGGGCAACGTAGTCAAGACAACAGCCTCCATCTCGCTGTCTCCATGCGATCGTTTCGCGCGGAAACCGTCTCGCATTTCGTGAAGGCTGTGCTGGATTGTGAGCGCGAAGAGGCGACGGTGCTCCTCGAGCAGTTGTCTGTTCGATACCCTATCGCGCTCACTCGTAACTTGCAGCGGCGAAACGATGGATCAGAGCACATGCCCGTGGTTCGGAACGGTACGGCTTGGTGGCTTCCTCTGGGGCACAACGTCTCAAGCCGCACGCCATCGACATCCGCGTGGAGATAAATCCAGTCCATTGGTTTCTGAACGACGCGGACGATACACGGTCCAGTTGGTAACTTGAGGACGCTGCTACCGAGTTCCAGGTGCAAGGACTCGAACTGGACTGGGTTTGCATGACCTGGGACGCCGACTTCAGGTGCGTGCAGGCGGATGGAGTTACAACTTTTTCGGGGACAAGTGGACGTACTGTGCATACGTCGGACCGTCGGCAGGACCTTCAGGAATGCCTACCGAGTGCTGCTCACGCGGGCACGCAGGGAATGGTCATCTTTGTGCCGCTTAGGAGACTCTCTCGAGTGACACGGGCGCCAGACTATTACGACTCGACATTCGCGTATCTCTGCAGGCCTCGGAATGCCCGTACTCGACTAGAGAAGACTCGTAATGGAGATTGCGATCTCGAGCGGGTTCAGACGACCTCGATGAGTGTCTCTCCGCGTTCGAGTGCGGCGATGATGGCGGCCATTCAGATTCAATGCGAGTGAGCAACGCGGCACGCCGGGTGTTGCCTAATCGCAGCCACACAATGGCCGGTCCCCCGGCCAACAGTCGTCGTATCGCGAAGTTTATCCTTCGTCACGATGACGGCTCCAACACCGTATGGCGTACCTTCACGGATCACCTGGTCGGACGCGGACAACGACCCTACGATCCGCCACGTGCTCGGCGATATGTCCAAGAGCTTCAAGACGCCGGGCCAGGGCTGGCGGCAGACTGGGCGTCGACGAGGGAACCGCACCTACGCGCGCCGGAGGACAGGGTGGTCGTTCGGACGCGCGGCGAACTCCAGGACAGCCGTGAGATGTCGTCGGGCTCCAGATAGGGATAGTCCCCGAGGATCTCATCGCGGGTCGAGCCCTGGGAGCCAACAGGTCGAGGACATCCTTCACGCGGATTCGGATGCCGCGGATACAGGGACGCCCTCCGCACACGGTTGGGTCGACGGTAATCCGATCGATCACGCTCATCTCACCTCCCCGATGTCACCTGACGAGTCTCCAATTCTAGCGTTGCTCGCCAGATCGTAGCGGACCTTCTGCGGCGTGTGCGAATTTGTGCGAATAAAGTCGTCGCGAGGCGTGCGCTCCAGCACGCTCCTGCCCTGTATCCGTCCGCAGGATCCGCATCGGTTCACGTCAGCACAGCAAATTAGCCAGCTTGAGGGGCTGGCGGTAGCAATACCGTGGGGGTTCGAGTCCCCCCTTCCGCACCAATAACTTACGGTGATCTTTAGCGGCCGAGGGTTGTCATGTTGTCAAGCTTGTTGTCAATGCCGACGGGAGATTCATCTCCTGCAGGCTTTCGTCGAGAGCGCGCAGGGACACGTTCATCCTGCTGGCAATCTGAGTTCAACGCAGAACGCTGAGGTCTGGGTCACCTACCTCGATGTGCCGCCCGGTGCATTACCGAGGACCGATCAGCCGAATCCAGGGAACTGTCCGTTCTAATTCAGTTCACTCGAGGCGTTTGGACGAACGGCGGGTGGCTACGACGGCGAATTGCTGGGCGTCAAGGTCATGTCCGTGGTGACGGTCCGCGAACGGGGGATTGTCGTGGCCGTGATGTCGAACATCACCTCGGCGGACACGTCCGCAGTGGCGCGCAAGGTCCCCGGCGACGCGTTCGCAAAATAACACGCGGTCCCGCTCCTCCTTGAAGAAGTAGATGCCGTCGGCGTCGTGGGCGCTGACGATCAGCAGTCCCGAGGCACAGGGAGCGTCGGTCTCGGACGGTTAAGTCTGCGCGTGGACCGAACACGCGGGCTCCGCTCGGCCCGCACTCCCAGTGTCCCGGATGGCCAGGGGCCCGGGGCGCCTCCGTCCAGAAGAAGGTAAACACATTCACCCCTGGGAGGGCAGGACCGCCTCATAGTCGCCTGCCGGCAGTGGCACGAGCGGCACGTTGTAAACCGGATTCCAGGTGCCGTCCGACTGCATGACACCAGCATGCACGAAGCCGCTGCCGGTGACCCGAACGCGAAGGCGGCGTCCTGGTGGGAAGTGGGGCCGCTTGAAAGTCCACAGCACCGTATCGCCGACGTCGGGCG
>CAWCBC010000011.1:0-196721 GCA_963793705.1 uncultured Acidobacteriota bacterium
AAACGCTCACCCTGCTCGGTCGTCATGAACTCGGCCAGGTCTTTGACTGACCCGACGCGTTCGAGGATGGCTTTCTGCAGTTCGAGCCGGTGTTTCTCGCGCCGCGACCGTTCGAGGTACGCCACGGCGATGACGACGAATATCAGCGTGAAGACAAAAAGCTGGGGAATGAGGAGCATCATGTTGTGTTCCACCATCAGTTCTCCATCGGCCGTTTGACCCGATTGATCGCCAGCACATCGACTGGTGCACGCACGGGAGCCAGCTTCAGCCCCAGTTGCTCCTCGAGGGCTGTGAAAATCGACGCGCCATCAGATCCGACGCCTGTTGCTGATCCGGTGCCGGGGTCGACCGCGGCACCAGATCGAAATCAGATCCCCCTGACAGTCCCGTGCGATCCTCGACGATCCGATCAACGACACGCGCCAGGATTGCCCGGGCAAAATTGGCCATGCTCGCACCCCGGGCCGACACGCGGCCAGGTGCTTCGGTGATGCCGCAATCGGACCGCGGCGGGAGCGCCCCAACACCGCGCGCATAGGCAGCCATGAGCGCCGCTCAGCCCAGCTTGGCCGGTGACATCCCCGGGCCAAGCCTGCTGTCGCCTTCTTTACCCAGCGTCAACGCGTA
Organism: uncultured Acidobacteriota bacterium; assembly: GCA_963793705.1. GTDB lineage: Bacteria > Acidobacteriota > Vicinamibacteria > Vicinamibacterales > UBA2999 > Gp6-AA40. The sequence continues at coordinate 631 of CAWCBC010000011.1, forward strand.
GATCGGCAGCTCCCGCTTTTCCGTGTGAACAATCAGCTTGAAGCGCTCGGCAAGAAGCCGCTGCAGCATCAGCTGAGCGGGCCCCGGAGGTCCACCCGGAGTCTGCGGCGTCAGACCCTGGCCAGTTTGAGCGGCAATATCGAAGCGCTCGGAGTCGAGCCAGCCGGGACCGCCCGTGAGCTGCTGCGGCAGGAATCCAAACGCCATCTCGACAAGGGTTCGGAGAGGCGCATCGTGATTCAAGATGCGGCCGTCGGGACGGCCCTGCATTCGATGACCGCGTTCGCCCGACCGGTTTACCCGCACCGAGACCACTTCGAACGCCGGCAGGCTCGGCGTAATGTCCGTGGGCACTGGGACCTGCGACGGCGCGGCCGCACGCGGAGCCAGGGCCGCTGCCGCGAACGGCGACGATGAACAGCTTCTTCATTTCGATCTCCCACCCATACAACGCGGACGGAAGGCGATTGGTTAACAGGCCACGGAGTTAACATCGAACGATGCAGGACGCCGTCATCGTCTCCGCCGTGCGCACGCCACCGGCAAGTTCCTCGGCGGGCTGAAGGACCTCACCGCACCGAGCTGGGCGCGCTGGTCGTTCGCGAAGCCGTGCGCCGCGCCGGCATCGATCCGGCCAGCGTCGACGAATGCATCATGGGCAACGTCGTCTCGGCCGGCGTCGGCCAGGCGCCGGCGCGTCAGGCGGCGCTCCGCGGCGGGCTCGCCGACCACGTCGCCGCGCTGACGATCAACAAGGTCTGCGGGTCGGGGTTGAAGGCGGTGATGCTCGCGGCCGCAGGGCATTGCGACCGGCGACATCGAGGTGGCGGTGGCCGGCGGCATGGAGTCGATGAGCAACGCGCCTTATCTGCTGCCGGGCGCGCGCGAAGGGCTGCGCATGGGGAACGCGCAGCTGGTCGACTCGATGGTCGCCGACGGCCTGTGGTGCTCGTTCGAGCAGTGCCACATGGGACACGCCGGCGAGCTGGTCGCCGCGGAATACAACATCGGCCGCGCGGCAGCAGGACGAGTTCGCGTTCAACAGCCATCGCAAAGCGGCGGAGGCCGCAGCAGCGGGGCGATTCACGGCTGAAATCCTGCCCGTCGACGATCCCGCAGAAGAAGGGCGAGCCGATCGTCGTCGCGCGCGACGAATCGGTGCGCGCCGACACCTCGGTCGACACGCTCGGGCGCGTTGAAGCCGGCGTTCAAGAAGGACGGGACGGTCACGGCCGGCAACGCGCCGCCGGTCAACGACGGCGCCGCGGCGCTGGTCGTGATGTCGCGGCGCGCGCGGCGCAGCTTGGCGCGACGCCGATGGCGCGCATCGTCGGCCAGGCCACGAGCGGCCTGCCGCCGAAGTACCTGCTGATGACGCCGGTCGAGGCCGTCCGCAGGCTGGCGCAGAAGGTCGGCTGGAAGCTCGACGACGTCGACCTGTTCGAGATCAACGAGGCATTCTCGGTGCAGCTGGTCGCGGTGCTTGCAGCAGCTCGGGATCGATCCGAGCAAAGTGAACGTCAACGGCGGCGCCGTCGCGCTCGGCCATCCGATCGGCGCGAGCGGCGCGCGGATCCTGACGACACTGCTGTACGCGCTCGAGCAGCGGGGCCTGAAGCGCGGGATCGCGAGCCTGTGTCTCGGCGGTGGCAACGGCGTGGCGCTGGCCGTCGAGCGCGCGTAGCCGCTGCAAATCGGCGCCTTTCCTTGATTTGAGTCATACCGCCTGGGCGGGAGTTCCGTCTAGACTGCCGCTCGCAAATGCCCGCGAACCCAAGCGGACCCGGCGCCGTTGTCCGTCCTGCCCTCGGGCGGGCGGGACCCGTGAACGGGCTCCCAGGTCTGACCATGTTCTGGTGCCCCGCCTGCAATCACTGCTGGGCCGCAGAAGAATCGCCGGGACGCCAGACGCAACCTCCGCGATACCTCCCTCGCCTGACCTGGTCTGGATCGGAATCCGCCCGGCTGGTATCTTCGGATGCGCGCAAATGCACGCTCAGCGACGTCTCATAGGCGCCGGCGATGGCTCACAGGTCGTCAGCCATTGCGACGGGCCCGCGGTGACAGACGTGCATCTCCGGAATCGTGCCGAAGGTCAGCCGGCCGGAGACACCCGTGTCACATAGAGGTGCTCGTCGGCTGTGCTGAGGCCTATGAACTGGCAGCCTCGCCCTCGTGTCTGCCCGGACCTGCGGTACTTCGCCTCTTCGATCCGACCGCTCCGCCGTACGCCAGAAGCCGTTCGTACAGGGTGCTGTATCGGACCCCTACCCCGCCGATGACTCTTCTTCCTCCGATGATGCGCTTCGATGTCGACCGCCGACCGGCGGACGCGCGTGTAGTGTATACGGATCGTCGTATCGCGAGAGCCGCGTACCACGACTGCCGGAGGACGCGCTGCGGTCCCAATGTGCGGTCGGAGCGTGCAAGCTGTCGGGCAGCTGCACCGGTTCATTCACGTGGTGCGCCAACGTGCGGTCGCGTGATCTGGAGCCGTTCCGACCCGTCTGTTCCATCGGCACGTCGTGACGCGCGTCATTCTCCCAGGCTGACGCTCGACGGCACGCATCTCCAGCAGCGCCTGAGGTCTGCGCGTCGCGTTACGCGCTTGATGGCATCGCGGCGCCGACTGTGCACCACCAGCACATACTCCCATCGCTACGCGACATCGCGCGGCGCGGTCGCCGTCGACCACTCGCTGACCGCTTCCGATCGGAACTCGAGCAAGCCGAACCCGACGCCCTCGATGGCAAGCCGGACACCTACTCGTCGAGCCAGCCTACATAGGCTATGACTAGCGACGACCTGTCGATGTAGCCAGCGATACCGCCGCAACCGCTTCGTTGCCCTAGCGTGCTTCGCCTGTCCGCGTCGTCGTAACAGGCGATGAGCCCCTCGTACGTGCCCCTGCCTGTGCCCACTGGCGCAGAGCGGCCAACCTGGGATGCGCCGCTCTACGCCTCTATGGCGGCTTCGCGATCACCTTCCGCGCTCCACCGTCCGTGTGGAGCCGGAGGCGCTCTGTACAGGTAGGCGCTCCGCATGTCGCCCTCGAAATCACTGGAGCAATCACATTCGCAAAAACTGCGCGCGGGGTGCTCCTAAAGCGCAGGCAAAAAATGCCACTACGGGCACCACGAGGCGAAAGTCGACAAACGCTCTAAGTCATTGACCCAATTACGATGATCAGTGCAACTGCTTCACATATTTTCGCTTGACTTTCGTGCGGCACGCTCCTAGGATCAACCCCGGCTGTGACCTCCCCTGTCACCACCCCACTTCACAATCGATTCATCACAGCTTGTCCCGCCGAAGCGCCCCTGGCGCAAGGCGGACGCCTAAAGGAGCCCGCATGCCGCCTTTCGACGACCAGAAGGAACGCAACAAAGCCATCGACATCGCCGTCGGCCAGATCGAGAAGCAGTTCGGCAAGGGCTCGATCATGCGCCTCGGCCAGCGCAACTCCATCGGTCCCGATCGCCTCCATTTCCACCGGCTCGATCAGCATCGACTACGCCCTCGGCATCGGCGGACTTCCGCGCGGCCGCGTCACCGAGATCTACGGCCCGGAATCGTCGGGCAAGACGACGCTGGCGCTGCAGGTGATTGCCGAGGCGCAGAAAGCCGGCGGCATGGCGGCGTTCGTGGACGCCGAGCATGCGCTCGACGCGCAGTACGCGCAGAAGCTCGGCGTCGACCTCGAGAATCTGCTCGTGTCGCAGCCCGACAACGGCGAGCAGGCGCTCGAAATCGTCGAAGTGCTGATCCGCTCCAACAGCGTCGACGTCGTCGTCGTCGACTCGGTGGCCGCGCTCGTGCCGAAAGCGGAAATCGAAGGCGAGATGGGCGAAGCGCAGATGGGGCTGCAGGCGCGGCTGATGTCGCAGGCGCTGCGGAAGCTCACCGGCGTGGTGTCCAAGTCGAACACGACGCTCATCTTCATCAACCAGCTGCGCGAAAAGATCGGCGTGATGTTCGGCAACCCGGAAACGACCACCGGCGGCCGCGCGCTGAAGTTCTACGCCTCGGTGCGCATCGACATCCGCCGCATCGCCAGCATCAAGGACGGCGACCAGATGATCGGCGGCCGCACACGCGTCAAGGTCGTGAAGAACAAGGTGGCGCCGCCGTTCCGCGAGGCGGAGTTCGACATGATGTACGGCGAAGGCATCTCGCGCGAAGGCGACCTGCTCGACCTGGCGGTCGAAAAGCGGATCGTCGAAAAGAGCGGCGCCTGGTTCGCCTACGGCGGCGAGCGCCTCGGGCAGGGCCGCGAGAACGCGAAGCAGTTCCTGAAGGAGAACCCGACGTCCGGCGGGCGATCGACGAGCGCGTGCGCAAGGAACTCGGCCTCACGCGCGAACAGCCGAAGTCGTCGCTATCGCGTAGGCTGCTGGCGTAGGCGCGCTGGCTGCTCTTAGCTCAGAGCTCCGTGACGCGGACCTTCTCGGGTCCGCGTCCGCTTCGGGCACGGCAGCGGCGCTTCCGCCACCTGCCATCCGGCTCTTCCGAGACTTCCCAGATCTCTTCCGCCGGATAGCGGTAGCGGCGTTCGTCGACTTGTCGACAGCCGAAGGGGCGACCGACGAACCCCTGCCACGTCGCGGTGCGTCCTGTTCTTTCTTCTTCGGCCCCTTAACGAGGTACAGGTTCGCCATGGCCGAACGGAAGAGGCAAGGCCAGCGCCAACTGCTGAGAAAGCTATTTCTTAGGGAAAACCAGGAGCACGTTACGGCTGAGGTAGGATTTCAGAACGGCCGGGCTGAAATAGCTACACACCCCGCTTTGGATATACTCGAACGTCTTTCGGCCTCCTTTTCCAGTTGACCGGGGCCAGGTAGCTCAGTTGGTAGAGCACCGCACTGAAAATGCGGGTGTCGCTGGTTCGATTCCGGCCCTGGCCACCAGCCTTCGCTCGCGCGGCTCCGCGGGCTGCGCTTCGGCTGGGCAAGCCGCCGAAGGCGAATCGCGCCGTCGCGGCGAAGCGAGTCGAAGGGCGACAGCCTGCGCGACTCGCGCATATTTCCAGGAGTTCTCACGTGTTTCGAGTGCTTCCGCTGCTCGCTCATCCTGCTCGATTGCCGCCTGCTCGAAGGGCACCAAGGACCAGGCCACGTCGGCGCCGCCGGCGGCCGGCGCGACCCGGCGCCACCCAGGGCCCGGCGCGCCTCCGGAGCCGGCCAAGCCGGTTCCTGCGCAGCTTCCCGATGTGCTGGCCCGCGTCAACGGCGAGAAGGTCACCAGGAGCGAGGTCGAGGACTTCGTCCAGTAACCTGGAAGGACGCGCAGGCGGGCCGGTGCCCGCCGACCAGCGCGACCGCGTCTACCGCGGCGTGCTCGACCAGATCGTCGGCTACAAGCTGCTGCTGCAGGAAGTCAAGGCGCGCAAGGTCGCCGTGCCGGACGCCGACGTCGAGGCCCGCATCGAGCAGATCTGAAGAAGCAGTTCCCGTCCGAGGACCTGTTCATCAGACGCTGGCCGAGCGGAAGATGACCCTGGACGCAGATCAAGACGGACGCGCGCAAGGACATCGCGATCGCCAGGCTGATCGAGACTGAGATTGCGCGCCAAAGTGGCGGTCAAGCCGGAGCAGGTCGAGACTTCTACAAGAAGCAATCCGGACCAGTTCAAGCAGCCGGAGCGGGTCCAGGCCAGCCACATCCTGATCTCCGTTCCGGAGACCGCCGACGCCGCCGCCAAAGCCGCAGGCCAAGAGCAAGGCGCGAGCAGATCTCAAGGAGTCAAGGCGGGCAAGGACTTCGCGGCGCTCGCCAAGCAGCACTCACAGGACCCGGGCAGCGCTCCCAACGGCGGCGACCTCGGCTTCTTCCAGCAGGGCCAGATGGTCGGCCCGTTCAACGACGTCGCCTTCAGCCTGAAGCCGGGCGCGATCGAGCGACTCGTCGAAACGCAGTTCGGCTATCACATCATCAGCGTCGACGAGAAGCAGCCGGCCCGCACCGTGCCGCTCGAGGAAGTGCGGCCGAAGATCGAGCAGTATCTGCAGAGATCAGAACCGGGAAACCGAGACCAGGCGTTCGTGAAAGCGCTGCGCGCCAAGGGCAAGGTCGAGATCCTGATCTGAGCGTCGTGAACGACAGCCTTCGTCTTGACGTCTGGCTGGACGTCGCCTGCCTGTTCAAGACCCGCTCGGAGGCCAAGCGCGCCTGCGAAGGCGGCAAGGTCGACGTCAACGGCGATCACGCCAAGCCGAACCGGCAGTCCGCGAAGGCGATCGCATCCGCATCAGCCGCGGCTCCGGCCGCTTCCAGGACGTCATCGTCCGCATCATCCTCGATCAGCACGTGAAGAAGTCCGAGGCGCGCGCGCTGTACGACGACGTCACGCCGAAGCCGACGCCCGAGGAAGTCGAGATGCGGCGAGCAGGAGCGCGCCTACCGCGCGGCGGCCGCGGCCGCCGGCACGCCGGATCGCAGCCGGCGCCGCGAGATTCGGCGATTCAAGGAGCGTGACTACGAACGAGCAGCGGATCGCGACCCGGATCCGACTTCGTGACAAGATGAAGTCGCGTGCCGCGCAACCAGGAAGTCATCCGACAGTGGCGGCTGCTGCATGCGCTGGAGTCGTCGCGCCACGGCGCCACCATCGACGCGCTCGCCTCCGAGCTCGACGTCACCACGCGGACGATCCGGCGCGATCTCGCCGCGCTGCAGGAGGCCGGCTTCGCGCTCTACGACGAGACGCGACGACGACGGGCGCGTGCGATGGCGGATCGACGGCCAGGCGCTCCACGGGCTCGAGACCGGATTCACGCTGGCCGAAGTGTGCGCGCTCTACCTGAGCCGCAACCTGCTCGAGGCCGTCGCCGGCACGCCGTTTCAGCGAGACCTCACGCAATGCGTTCGCGCGGCTGGAGAAGATGCTGTCGCCGCGCATGCGGCAGTTTCTCGATCGCCTGCCGTCGGTGCTGGCGGCGAAGCCCGGCCCGCGCGCCCGCGGCGCCGCGTCCTCGCCGGACATCGTCGCCCGGCTGCTCGAAGCAACGCTGCACTTCCGCGTCACGACGATGACGTATCACTCGGTGTCGAGCAAGCGCGTCAAGGACTACCTCGTCCACCCGTACCGGCTGGCGTTCGCACAGGGCGGGCTGTATCTTCTGGCCTACGTCCCGGAGTACAAGGCCGTCCGCACCTTCGCCATCGACCGCATCACGTCCGTGACACTCGAGAAGCAGACGTTCACGCCCCGGCAGGACATCGGCGACGAGGTCTTCGCCAACTCGCTTGGCGTCAATACCGGGCCGGCCGAGCGCGTGGAGATCGAGTTCGCTGGCGACGTGGCGCCGTACGTGCGGGCGCGCGTCTGGCACGCGTCGCAGGAGGTGCGCGAGAACGGCGACGGACGGCGTCCGGCATGACGATGGACGTCTGCCACGACTGGGCGCTGCGAAGCTGGATTCTGAGCTGGGGTCCGTTCGCCCGCGTCGTTTCTCCGGCGCGGCTCGCCGGCGCGATCCGCGCCGACCTCGAAGCCGCCGGCATTCAATACAAAACGACATGACTACTCGCGCATTCCGCTTCGCGATCCATCGCCGCTTTCCTGGTGATGTTTCTCGCCGCCCCGTCGTTCGTCCGCTTCTACACCGACTGGCTGTGGTTCGGCGAGCTCGGCTACCAGTCCGTCATGGCGACGATGCTGCGCAGCCAGGGGACGCTCTTCACGATCGTCTTCGTCGGCGTGTTGCTCTGGCTGACGCTGAACCTGCGGATCGCGGTGGCGCTCCCTGACCGACGCTGCGGCCGATGTTCACGACGCCGGAGGGATTCAAGATCGCGCTGCCGGGGCGCCGGCAGTTCGGCACCATCGCCAATGTGGTCGCGGCGCTCGTCGCGCTGCTGGCCGGCCTCTACGCCGCTGGTGAGTGGAGCGTCTGGCTGGCCTGGCGCCACGGCGTGCCATTCGGCCAGGCCGATCCGCTGCTCGGGCGCGACGTCGCCTTCTACGTCTTCACGCTGCCCTTCCTCGAGTTCGTCCGCTCGCTGCTGCAGCTGGGCGATCGTCACCGCGGCGATCGCGTGCGGCGCGGTCTACTTTCTCTCCGGCAGCCTCGTCTCGACCTTCCCTGCCAAGCTGTCGCTGAGCCCCATGGCGCGCCGGCATCTCGCGCTGCTTGCCGCCGCGTTTCTGCTCGTTGCTGGCGTTCGGCGCCTGGCTGCGCCAGGCCGAGTATCTGATTCCTGCGGACCGGCTCCGCCGGCGCGACGTACACCGACGTGCACGCCCGCATGCCAGCCGCCCTCCTGCTGATGGCTGTCTCCGTCGTCGGCGCCGTGCTCGCATTGCTGCAGGCGTTCACCGGCCGGCAACTGGCCGATTCCGGCGGCCGTCGCGCTCTACCTGCTCGTCTCGATTGGCGGCGGCGTCTACAGCTCCGTGCTGCAGCGCGTCGTCGTCAGCCCGAACGAGCAGGCGCGCGAGACGCCGTACATCCAGCACAACATCGAAGCGACGCGCCGGGCGTTCGCGCTCGACGCCGTCGAGGAGCGCCAGATCTCCGGCGAGGCCAGGCTGACGCGCGCCGACATCGATCGCAACACGGCCACCCTGGAGAACGTGCGCCTGTGGGATCACCAGCCGCTGCTCGACACCTTCTCGCAGCTGCAGGAGATCCGGACCTACTACGACTTCGCCTCGATCGACAACGACCGCTACAGGATCAACGGCGTCGCTGCGGCAGGTGATGCTGTCGGCGCGCGAGCTCAACTCGAGCTCGCCTGCCGAACCGGACGTGGGTCAACGAGCGCCTGACGTTCACCCACGGCTACGGTCTGACGCTGGGGCCGGTCAACCAGGTCACGTCGCAGGGTCTGCCGGTGCTGTTCGTGCGCGACCTGCCGCCGGTCACCAGCGCCGGACTGCAGGTCACCGAGCCGAGCATCTATTTCGGCGAGCTGTCCAACGACTACGTCATCGTCCGGACCAACGCCCGCGAGTTCCACTACCCGCGCGGCAGACGGCAACGAGTCGACGCGGTATTCGGGCCGCGGCGGCGTGCCGATCGGATCGCTGCTGCGGAAGCTGCTGTTCGCGCTCCGGTTCGGCTCATACCGAGATCATCCTGAGCGACGACATCGCGTCGGAGAGCCGGATCCTGTTCAACCGGCGAATCAGCGAGCGCGTCGCGGCGCTGGCGGCGACTTCCTCGCAGTTCGATCAGCGATCCGTACCTCGTGCTGTCCGACGGGCGGCTGTACTGGCTCTACGACGCCTACACCACGAGCGACCGCTATCCGTATTCGACACGCGCCGGAAATCGCGTCAACTACATCCGCAACTCGGTGAAGATCGTCATCGACGCCTATCACGGCACGACGACGGCCTACCTCGCCGACGACAAGGACCCGATCGCCGCGACCTACGCGCGGATCTTCCCTGGGCTGTTCAAGCCGCTGGCGGAGATGCCGGCGGCGATCCGCGCAGCACGTGCGCTATCCGGAAGACATCTTCGCCATTCAGTCGCAGGTGTACGCGACGTATCACATGACGCAGCCCGCGGACGTTCTACAACCGCGAAGATCAGTGGGAGATCCCGGTCATCGACGAGAGCGCCGAAGGCGGCGGCGCCATGCAGCCGTACTACACGATCATGCGGCTGCCGGGTGAGACAGAACGCCGAGTTCATCCAGATGCTGCCGTTCACGCCGCGCCGGCAGGACAACCTGGCGGCCTGGCTCGTGGCGCGCAGCGACGGCGAGCACTACGGCACAGCTGCGGGTGTTCGAGTTCCCGAAGCAGAGCCAGGTCTACGGGCCGCAGCAGGTCGTCGGCGCGCATCAGCCAGGACCAGACGATCTCGCCGCAGATCACGCTGTGGAACCAGCAGGGATCGCAGGTGATCTGGGGAACGCTGATGGTGATCCCGATCGAGGAATCGCTGATCTACGTCCGGCCGCTCTACCTGCGCGCGCAGGGCGGACGCATTCCCGAGCTGACGCGCGTCATCGTCGCCTACGAGGATCGGATCGTCATGGAGCAGACGCTGGAAGCCGTCGCTGGCGCGGCTGTTCGGCGGCCAGGCACCGGCGTCGTCCGCAGGACGCCGAGACCGCGCGCACCACGGCCGCGCCGCCGGCGCCGGCGGCGCCGCGGACCGCCACCGCCGCCACCGGCCGGCGACCTTCGCGAGCTGGCCGCGGAGGCGCGCGCGCACTACGACCGCGCCATCGCCGCGCAGCGCGCCGGCGACTGGGCGCGGTACGGCGAAGAGATCGGCTGCTGGGCGAAGTGCTCGAGCGGATGCGAGCGATAGACTCCCAACTGCCAACTTCCAAGTTCCAACGCGCTACTTGGGAATTGGGAGTTGGGCATTGGCAGTTCCGTCTGTCAGAAGCCACGCCCGGAGCACTTCGGCGACGGTCCACGCCTGCGCGATGCAGCCGCGCGGCGTGTACGGCGGCTCGGCGTCGAAGATCTCGCTGAGCGTGCCGACGCCGGCATCGTTCAGATGCGCCGCGAAGCCTTCGAGGCATCGCCGCGCGCCCGCCTTGTCGTCCGGGATGCAGCTTCAGCCACGCGTCGACGAACGGGCCGACCAGCCAGCCCCACACCGTGCCCTGGTGGTAGGCGGCGTCGCGCGCGCGCAGGTCGCCGTAGTACTGCGCCTTGTAGTCGCGATGCCCGGGCGCCAGCGAGCGCAGGCCGACCGGCGTCAGCAGGCGATCGCGGACGACCTCGAACACCGGCAGCCAGCGATCGCGGTCGAGCACGGGATGATCGAGCGAGATCGGCAAAGATCTGATTCGGCCGGCAGGCCGGATCGTCGCCCTGCTCGCCGTCGACGACGTCGTAGAGGTAGCCGCCTTCGGCGTACCAGAAGCGTCGGTTGAACGACTCGCGCGCCCGCTCCGCGTGCTCGTGCGTCTCGACGGCCATCGGATCGCCTTCCTCGCGCAGCCACTCGGCGAGCAGCCGCAGCGCGTTGTACCAGAGCGCGTTGATCTCGACCGGCTTTGCCGCGCCGCGGCGTGACCACCCAGTCGTCGACCTTGGCGTCCATCCACGTCAGCTGATAGCCCTCTGCGCCCTGCCGCAGCAGGCCGTCCGCTGGATCGACGCCGATGCCGAACCGCGTGCCGCGCGAGGTGGTGCTCGACGATCGACTTCAGCTTCGGCAGCAGCTGCCGCAGCGTCGAGCGATCGTCGGTGGCGAGGAGGTAGCGATGGATGGCGTGGAAGAACCAGAGCGTCGCGTCCGCCGTGTGGTACAGCCCCTCCTTCGTTCCCTCGGGAAACATGTTCGGGATCAGGCCGTCGCGCACGTAGTGGCCGAACGTCCGCAGGATGTAGCCCGCCTCGCGCTGCCGGCCGGTGCAGAGCGTCAGCCCTTCGAGGCTGATCATCGTGTCGCGGCCCCAGTCGGTGAACCAGTGGTAGCCGGCGATCACCGTGCGCACTTCGTCGCCCATCGCGCGGGCGCGCGCCGCCTCCTCGACGCGCCCGGCGGGCGTGATGATGAACTGATCGGCGGCCAGGACCAGCTCCGCGGCCATCCCCGCGCTGCGGCATCGACCGCGCCGCTTCGACGAGCCGCGTGCGCCGGCGGTGCTCGGCGTGCGGCAGATCGTTCGGAGTCGAGCGCGCCGATCGTTTCCCACGACTCGGTCGACGCGACGAGCGTGCCCGGGCGCGTCGGGCGTCAGCATCAGGCGGAAATAGCCGGGACGTCCAGAGATCGCCGCAGCATTCGTAGCCGCGGTTCTGCTCGAGCGCGTACAGCAGCGGACGGGAACGATCTCGGGAATCACGGTGAACGCCTTCTCGTGCGCCGTGGAGGAACAGGCGCAGCGGCGGCAGATCGCCGCCGGGCTGGACCTCGAACCGATCGCCGAGCGCGTGCACGCCGTACGGCGCGGCGACCGGATGGTTGACCGGCGCCTCGTGCAGCCGGAACGCGACGAGCGGCCGCAGCTCGAGCCGCACGGGCTCGGACGACAGCAGCGAGTAGCTAGATGTGCGTCGTGTTCTGGAGGTGCGGCATCAGCACGCGCTTCTCGAACCGCACGCCCTCGACGTCGTAGTCCCAGACCGGCAGCCCCGTCTCGAGCCGGAATGCCGACCAGGTACGGTGAGCAGTCGAACTCCTGTCCGTCAGCGCGTGCTCGACGATCTGCGGCAGCGACACGACGCGGCCGTCCGCGAAAGCGCAGCTGCTCCCAGAGGTAGTTGAGCATCACCGTGCGGCCGAACGGCGTCGGCAGCGCGGCGATCAGCAGGCCGTGATAGCGCCGGGTCAGCGCGCCGGAGACCGTGCCGGACGCATACCCGCCGAGCCCGTTGGTGACGAGCCATTCTTTCCACGTCAGCGACTGACGTCCCTCGTCGGTCGGCTCCCACCTGATGCGTCGCGCCAGCTCGGCGTCGACTCGGTCGATGACCGTCATCGAGTCTCCGCCTCCGTCGGTGCTCAACCCGGCTCGGCCGCAGGACGACGGCCGAGTGCCCGGGAATCCTCCAGCCCTGCGTCGCCGACGACCTCGGGCGTCCCCGCGCCGCCGTAGTCCGGATCCTCGCTCGACCAGTGCAACTGCCACGCAAAGCCGTCCGGCGGCGCCAGCAGCGGCTCCGCGAATGAGCCGGCAATGAGATCGGGACCGAGGTTGACCAACAGCAGCCGCTCGTCCTCCGGACGGTCCGGCCGTAAGCGCAGCACGAACGCTTCGGGCGCGAGCACGGCGCCGTCGACGGCGCCGGCGCGCTGCTCGCGCGAACGCGCGGTCGCGGCGCCGCAGCGCGAGCAGATCCGCGTAGAGGCGGCGCATGAGACGCGTGCGTGTCGTACTCGCTCCAGTCGAGACTTGCACCGCTCGAACGTCCGCGGATCGTGCGGCACCGGCAGCTGGCGCCTGCATCTCCGGCGACGCCAGGCTCGGGAACTGCGCGACGAACTCGGCGCGGCCCTTCTGCACGGCCGCCGCCAGCTCCGGCTTGTGGTCGGCGAAGTACAGGAACGGCGCCGACGCACCGAACTCCTGCCCCTGAAACAGCATCGGCGTGCCCGGCATGCAGCATGAACAGCGCCGTCATCGCGCGGTAGCGCCCCGGCGTCGTGCGTCGCGTGCAGGCGCGAGCCGTCGCCGCGAGTTGGCGAGCTGGTCGTGGTTCTCGAGGAAGTTGACGAACGCCGCCGGCGTCGATGCCGTCGCGCGCGCGTGCCGCGCGGCTGCTTCTGCCACGCGTACCGCTGACCCTGAAACAGATAGCCGTACTTCGCCGCCGAGATGAACTCCTGCGGCGTGCCGCGATGATCGGTGTAGTACGCCTCGCGGCGCCCGGTCAGCGCGACGACGGCGCTGTGGTGAAAGTCGTCGTTCCAGAGCGCGTCGAGGCCGTAGCCGCCCTGCGTCGGCGGGTCGAACCAGCCGGACGTCCTGCGGTTCGTTCTCCGCGATGAGGATGATCTGCCGGCCCGCCGGCGGCCGCGCGCGCCCGGCGCGCGATCAGGCGCGAGCACGTGTTCGTCAGACGTATCGTGGATGCTCTGCGTGGCGTCGAGCCGAAGCCCGTCGAGGTGGAACTCGTCGATCCAGTACGCGGCGTTGCTGCTGAAGTACTCCCGCACCGGCGCCGGCGTTCGGCCCGTCGAAGTTCAGCCCGTCGCCCCATTCGTTGGCCTGGCGCGAGAAATAGTCGCGGCGAGTATCTGGCGAACACGCAGCCGTCCGGCCCGAGATGGTTGTAGACGACGTCGAGGATCACGCCGAGGCCGAGCTGATGCGCGGCGTCGACGAACGCGCGGAAGTCGTCCGGCGTGCCATAGAGCCGCGTCGGCGCGAACGGAAACACGCCGTCGTATCCCCATCCGAACCGCCCCGGGAACTCGGCCACCGGCATGACCTCGACCACGGTGATGCCGGTTCGCGCCAGCAGCGGCAGCTCTCGACGCGGCGCTGCGCCAGGTGCCCTCGCGCGTGAACGTGCCGACGTGCATCTCGTAGATGCACCTGTCCGCGCATCGACACGCCCGTCGGAGTGCGCGGACGTCCACGACATACGTTCGCGGATCGACGACCTGCGACGGCGCCGAACGGGCCGTCCGGCTGAAAGCGCGACGCCGGGATCCGGACAGGAGCTCGCCATCGAGGCGGTACCGATAGCGGGTGCCGGCGCGCAGCGTCCTGCGACGAACGCCGAGTAGTAGCCGTCCGCCTCGCGCTCGAGCGCGACGTCTCGCGAACGCGTCCGTTCTGCTCCGACACCAGCGAGATCTTCTCGGGCGCCGGCGCCCACACGCGGAAATGCACTCCGCCTCCGGCTGGGCTTCGGCGCCGATCGGCAGGCGTCGGGCCGCTGAACTCATCAATGGCGTTTTGAACTCGGCTGTTTGGCTGGTCATCGATACGGACCAGTAGACCATAATCGACCGCCTGTGCAGGGATGATGCCGGGCCGCGGACATGGCGACAGGGTCTCATGAGACTGAAGCTGACCATCGAATACGCCGGCACCCGCTACAGCGGCTGGCAGATCCAGAAGAACGCGCGAACCGTGCAGGGCGAGATCGAACGCGCCATGCGCGAGGCGACGGGTGTCGGCGACTTCGAGCTCTACGGCTCGGGCAGGACCGACGCCGGCGTCCACGCGCTGGCGCAGGTCGCGCACCTCGACATCTCGACGACGCTGCCGCCCGAGACGCTGCGGCGGCGGATCAACGACGCGCTGCCGTCGGACATCGTGCATCCTGCGAGTCGAGCAGGTGCGACATCGCTTTCACGCGCGGCACGACGCCGTCGCCCGCAGCTATCTCTATCAGGTCGCCCGCCGGCGCACCGCCTTTGCCAAGCCGTTCGTCTGGTGGGTCAAGGAGGACCTCGTCGATCGACGCGATGCGCGAGGCCGCGACGCGCGTTCGTCGGCTTCCACGACTTCCGTGCGTTCTCCGATGACGATCCGTCCGAGAAGTCGACCGAGGTGCTCGTCGACGCGCTCGACATGCACGAGGATGAGGATCTGATCCTCTTCCACATCGAGGGGTCGCATTTCATCTGGAAGATGGTGCGCCGGCTGGTCGGCGTGCTCGTGGAGGTGGGACGCGGAGGCATTGCGCCCGACGCCGTCGCGCACGCTGCTCCTGGACGCCGGCGGCAACGTGGCGCGCCTGACGGCGCCCGCGTCAGGGCTGTTTCTCGAACGCGTCTACTACCCGGGCGACCCGCGCGACGTGCCCGTGCGCTCGACTGTCGACGCCATGTCGACGGCTGAGCGAGTCGACGATGAGTCAACGCTTCGGCGTGAATGGCGCCACGCGTCCTGGCACCAGCGGGAGATAGATGCGCGCGCGCTCCCTGCCCTTCTGCGCGTACACGGGAAAGCCTTTGTACTCCGCGACCTCAACCAGGCCCGACGGCATCTCCGTCATCGGTCCCGCCATCACCCAGGTCTCGCCCCGGAACTGCACCGAGACGCTGTCGTAGCTGAACGGACGGCCGCGCCGCGGCGGCGTGCGCGTCGTCGTGACCTCATCGATGGCGCGGGCCGCAGGCTCCGCCAGGCGTCCTGTGGTTCCCACCGCACGCTCCGTGGGAAAGACGTCGATTTCGCCGATTGGCTGTGGAAAGTTGCTCGGCGAGCCCGCCGCGAACTGGCGTCTCCCGCGAGGCGCGCACGCTCCCGCCTGGAAACGATGGGGCTCGACTGCCTGTCGTGCCGGCCAGGTCGCCGGAGCGGAGGCGCTCGTACGGCCGCATCAGATTCCGGCCCACGGGGACCAACACCACGCTGTACGGTTCGATGGTCGCATCCGCGTACAGCGGAACGCCGTTGTAGTGTCCCGAGCGAAACATCACGTTGCCATTGAAAAAGACATCAGGGCCGGCGGGATAGTAGAACTCGCCCTCGAAGATGACCGGCTCGCCGCGGCGGTACCACGAATCGTTTTCAGCAGTGACGATCGGTGGATCGGTGGGTCGACTGTTGACCTGCGCCAGCAGCGGCGACGACAGCAGAGTCATCGTCAATGCGCCCGCGGCGATACACCTCATCACAACCTCCAGCACCAGGTGATCAGTCGCAAGCATAGAGGCAAGCATGTGCCGATGAGGAGTGGCTCAGCTCGAAAGCGTTTCTTTGAACTTTAGTGTCTCTTTGAAGAGATGCAGGAGCCGCTGCCAGTGGCGCTCTGACGAGTCGCGGTCGTAGACGAGATGCCCGGTCACCGCGAAGCCATGCTTCGCGCCTTTGTAGATTTCGATCGTGAAGTCGACGCCACCCTCTGAGAGCGCTTTCTCCAGGCGGGCTTGCTGCTCCGGTGAAAAGCTCGCATCGATTTCAGCGACGCCGACGTACACCTTCGCACGCATGCGATTGGCCAGCCGATGCGCGCTATCGGGTTTGTCGGTCGCCAGCGAGCCGCCGTGAAACGAGGCGGCTGCGACGACACGGTCGGGAAACGTCCCGGCAGCGCTCAACGCAAACCCGCCGCCCATGCAGTAGCCGACGACGCCGATCCCGCCGGGCCGTGCGGAGGGTTGCGAGTCGATCATCGACAGCACCGCGCCGGTATCGCGCATCACCATCGTGTCGTTGATCGACTGAATCATGCCCTTGAACCGGTCGCGTTCGGGGCCCTCCACAGTCACCAGCTTCGGGTCGAACGGGGCGAACGGGCCGGCGCGGTAATACAGGTTGGGCACGACAACGAAGTAGCCGTTGGCTGCGAGCCGCTGGGCCATTCCGGCGAGCTGTGGCCGGATGCCGAACGCATCCATGAACAGGATGACGGGAGGCCACGGCTCGCTCCCTCGAGTGCTCCGTCAGGTGCTGCCGTCCGGGAGTAAAGGTGTGGCAGTCCATCCGCCCGTCCGGAGTCTCGACGTCGATTCGAGTCACAGCAATGGATACGTCATCGCCGGCGCTATCGTTTATCCTCAGTGCATAGATGATTCAGCCCATTTCCACCGACGAGCGGGCGCTCGAACGCGACACGCTTGCCCGGGAGGTCGCGCGGCGGCGCACGTTCGCCATCATTTCCCATCCGGACGCCGGCAAGACGACGCTCACCGAGAAGCTGCTGCTCTATGCCGGCGCGATCGAGCTCGCCGGCGCCGTGCGCGGACGGAAGACCGGCCGCCACGCCACGTCCGACTGGATGGAGATCGAGCAGCAGCGCGGCATCTCCATCAGCGCCGCAGCGCTCGAGTTCGAGCTGAAGGGGCATCACGTCACCCTCCTCGACACGCCCGGCCACCAGGACTTCAGCGAAGACACCTACCGCACGCTCCTGGCCGTCGACAGCGTGGTGATGGTGCTCGACGCCGCCAAGGGCATCGAAACGCAGACGCTGAAGCTGTTCGAGGTCTGCCGCACGCGCCGGCTGCCGGTCCTGACCTTCATCAACAAGCTCGATCAGCCGTCGAAGGATCCGTTCGAGCTGATGGACGAGATCGAGCGCGTGCTCGGCGTTGCTGCCGCGCCGATGAACTGGCCGCTCGGCGACGGCGTGGATTTCCGCGGCGTCTACGATCTGCGAGACGCACGCGCTGATCCTCTACGAGCGACAGAAGGGCGGCACCCGGAACGAGCCGGTGGCCGTGACCGACCCCGCCGATCCCCGCGTCGGCGAGATGGTGGGCGAACGCCGTCAGCGCGAGCTGATCGAAGCGGTGGAGATGATTTCAGGCGCGGGCACACGCTATGACGAAGCCGCCTACCGCGCCGAGCGCCAGACGCCGGTGTTCTTCGGCAGCGCGCTGAACGACTTCGGCGTCGAGCCGTTCCTCAACGCGCTGCTGTCGCTCGCCCCGAGTCCCGCACCGCGACTGACCGAGACGGCTGATCTGGTCGAGCCGACCGACGCTGACCTGTCCGGATTCGTGTTCAAGATCCAGGCAAACATGAACCCGCGTCACCGCGATCGCGTGGCCTTCTTCCGCATCTGCTCCGGTCGGCTCACGAAGGACATGGCGGTCGACGCACGAGCGGCTCGGCACGACGCTGCGCCTCGCCCGCGTCTATCGCTTCTTCGGCCGCGACCGCGAGACCGTTCCGGAGGCCTACGCCGGCGACGTCGTCGGCCTGGTCAATCCGGGCCAGCTGGCGATCGGCGACACGCTCTATGCCGGCCGGCAGGTCCGTTTTCCGCCGATCCCGCAGTTCCCGGCGGAACGGTTCGCGGCGCTGCGGCCCGGCGACGTGCGGCACAAACGCTTCGACGAGGCCGTGATCCAGCTGGCGGAGGAAGGCCTCCTCCAGGTGTTCATGCCCAAGTCCGGATTCCGCCATCCCATCGTTGGCGTCGTCGGGCGCGCTGCAGTTCGACGTCATCGCGGCGCGGCTGCAGTCGGAGTACGGCATTCAGTGCACCGTCGATCAGCTGCCGTTCACGGCCGCGCGCTGGCCGGTGCAGGCGAACGGAGAGCCGGCGACGAGCCTCGCGTTACCGCTGTCTGGAGTGCAGGAAGTGAAGGACCGACGCGAACGGGATGTCGTGCTGTTCGCGTCGGACTGGGAGCTGCGCTACTGCGCGGACCGGAACCCGGGGGTCGAGTTCCGGTCGTCAATGTGACGGTTACGAATCGCGAAGCGCACGAAGGCCACGAAGAGACGAACTCAGACTTCGTGATCTTCGTCGATCTTCGCGCCTTCGTGGTTACGTCTACTGCGGCGCGGGGTTGGCGGCGTTCGCGCCGGTGCCGTCGCGATTCGCCGCGCCGCCGAAGACTCGCCGGCCGTCCGCGGTCGTGATGGTCGCCTGGCCGACGTTCATCGACGTCGGATTCTTGGCCCTCACGCCGGTGACGCTGACGGTTTCGCCGATCTTCAGCGTGTCCTTGCGCCAGCCCTGACGAAAGAGCGCATTCGGCGGGCCACCCTCGACCTTGTAAATGGTCGTCTTCCCGCCTCTCCTTCACCTCGACGTGGGTGTAGATGTGCGGGTTGGCCCAGTCGACCTTCTTGATCGTGCCGCTGAACTTGACCGGCTTGTTCACGTCGAACTCCGCCGAGATCGAGTGGTGCGCGATCGGCGGGAACCGCCACGGCGAAGCGCGGCGACGACGAATAAGGACGAAACCGTCCGTTTCATTACTACCTCCAGCATTAGTCCACGGTCTCCGGCCGCTTCCACGGCGTGATCGCGCCCGATGAAGAGATTCTCGAGGTTGTTCTCCTCGCACGAGTATTCCATGAGGACGTCCGGCGCCGGCTTGATCCGCCAGGTCCGGACATTCATCCAGTCCTGAGTGTACGCCTTCGGGTCGTGCACCGTCACCGTGTGCTCCATGGTGTTGGCATCGAGCGCGGCGGAACGTGTTGGTCAGCTTCAGCTGCTTGCTGTGCGGATGGCCCGCGGTATCGAGCTTCGTGTAGCCGTTGAAGTTCGTGGTTTCGATGATCAGCGTGTCGCCGTCCCAGCGTCCCTTCGACATGCCGTTCCACGATTCCGGCAGGTCCGCCGGCCACTTGAAGTCGGCGCGCAGCGGAACCCAGTGGTGCCAGGTGTTCTGCTCGAACAGGAACGCGAGCGCGTCGGGGTGATGAATGATTTGCGTGCCGTGCGGCGAATTGATGCTGCGCGACATGCCGAACGGCAGACAGCTGCCCGCGTAGTCGCCGTTCTTGACCGGGTCGTATTCCTTCCACTGCTTCAGACCCCACTCGGTAAACGGCAGGTCATAGGTCCTCGGCGCTCGCCCGAGGCACTCGCCTTCGCGTCGGGGAGCGCTTCGCCCTGCCGGGCGAACTTCAGCGGCTCGCGCGTCTTCGGGTCGAACACCGACGGCGCCACCCCGGCCGCCGGCCATGTTCGCGGTGTACGGATTGGCCCACAGCCCGCTCAAGTCCGGCTGGCCGTTGGCGAGGCGTGGCGTGGGACCAGCGGGTGCCTGCGCGCGCCGCTCCTCTGCCGCCGCCGGCCGCCGCCGCCGCGGGCTGGCGCCTGCGGTCCGCCCTGCGCCGCTGGCGCTGCACCGTCTGCCTCGCTGCGCGCATCGCCGCTGGCGCCCAGACAGCCGCCGCGAACACCCCGAGCGCGACGATGACCGACTTCACCCGCATACCCATGTCACTTCCCTCCGGTTGCGTCATTCTAGGGCAAATTCCGCGCAGGAAGTAGCCATCCCGTCTTCGCGATCTTCGATGCTCTTCGTGCCCTTCGTGTCATACGAAGACTTTCGTATTGACAACTACGAAGACCGTCGTAGACAATGCCGCTCGTGACATTTCGCAGGAAGCCCACCGACGCCGAACTCGCCATTCTTCGCGTCCTCTGGTCGCGAGGGCCCAGCACCGTCCGCGACGTCGCCGTCGAGATGGGCCGCGAAGGCTCGTACACCACCGTGCTCAAGCTGCTGCAAATCATGGCGGACAAGGGGCTCGTCCGCCGCGACGAAGCCGCGCGCACGCATGTGTACGAAGCGGCGGCATCGGAAGACGACACGCAGCGGCAGCTCGTCGGCGATCTCCTCCATCGGGCGTTCGATGGTGCCGCGGGCCAGCTCGTGCTGCGCGCCCTCGAGGACGGCAAGGTCACTCCCGACGAACTGGCCGAGATTCGGAAGCTCTTGAAGAAGCGGAGTCCCCTCGACTCCGCTCGGGGCAAGGGAGAGCGGCAATGACCAGTTGGATTGATCTCGCAGGCTGGACGCTCGTGCATTTCGTCTGGCAGGGCGCCGCGATCGCACTCGCGGCGGGTGCTGTCCTGCGCCTCCTGAGATTCGCGTCTCCGCAGGCTCGCTACGCCGTCGCCTGCTCGGCGCTCGCGTTGATGCTGGCGTCGCCGGCCTTCACGGCTCTGGCGCTCAGCAGCACGCCCGCGTACGAAGCTCCTCGAGTCGGTCCACCTCCTGCGATCAACGAACGGTGCTGTCGTCGGCGTGGCGGTCGCGTCGCCCTGGTCCACCGCGGAAGGCACCACTGGCGCAGTCACTCCTCCCACAGAGCTGAGGCTGCCCTTCACGCTCGACACCGACACGCTGTTCTCCGCGATCGTCACGTTGTGGCTCGTCGGTGTGGTCATCCTGCTCACGCGCCTGGCTGCGGGTTGCTGGCGTGTCCGGCAGCATCTCTGCGGTCGCACGTTTGGAGCCGGTCTCCCGATGGCAGTCGCTGGCGGAGGACATCGCCGGGCGCCTCGGTCTCCGTCGCGCCTTCTCGGTCGTCGATTCCGCGCGCGTGGCCACGCCGACCGTCGTCGGCTGGCTGCGGCCGGTCGTCCTGCTGCCAGTCGCCGCGCTCGCGGGACTGACGCCGCGCCAGGTGGAAGCCATCCTGGCGCACGAGATCGCGCACATCCGGCGTCACGACTTCGCGATCAACATCCTGCAGACGCTGGCGGAAACCGTCCTCTTCTATCACCCCGCCGTGTGGTGGATGTCGGCTCGCATCCGCACCGAACGCGAGCACTGCTGCGACGACGTGGCGGTCGCGGTGTGCTGGCGACGCCACCGAATACGCCGCGGCGTTGACGGAACTGGCGGCATGGAGCATCACGCATCCGCCGCTGGCCATGGCGGCGACCCGCGGGCCGCTGCTCTCACGCGTCCGCCGGCTGCTCCGGCTGCCGGAGTCCGATCGTCGCCCGGGCCGAACCCTTGCCGTCGCGGTCGTGCTGATGTGCGTCGTCGTCGGAATGCTCGGGGCGATTTTGAGAGCGCAGCCCCTCGGCCTTGCTGACGGGCAGCGCGGATTCGGACCGCCGCAAGTCAACCGGCTCCTCGGCTTCAATCTGTTCCCTGGCCCGGTGCAACTCCCCGGCGAGGATCCGATCGGCGCACGCGCATGGAAAGTCACCGTCGGCGGCACGGGTGCGGAGGTGACGTTCCTCGGCTTCAGTGCCCGCAGTGTGATCCGCCAGGCGTACGGGCTCGAAAATACCCCGATCGTGGGCGGCCCGCGATGGATGGACGACGAGACATTCGACCTCACCGCGCCGGCCGATCTCGCGATGGTTGACGGTCGCCCGGATGACGAGCAGACTCGCGCCGCGTTGCGGCAGATGCTGGAGGGCCAACTTGGCCTCACGACGCATCGCGAGACGCGCACCTTCCCCGCCTATGCCCTGGTGACCGCGAACACGAACGGACGGCTGGGGTCGTCACTCAAGCCGTCGACCATCGACTGTTTCGCCGGGGGGCCCAACCCGCGCCCGAATGCGGACCCCGCGACCGTCGGGCCCGTATTGCGCGAGCGGCTCCAGACTCGCCGTATCTGTGGCATCGACGACAACTTCTTCGGGCTGAGTGGTGCGCGCGTGACGATGGCGGAACTCGCCAGCGAATTCCACCGGCGGCACTATCCCCTGTCACCGGATCGGGAAGTCGTCGATCGCACTGGATTGACCGGTGCGTACGACTTCGAGCTGCGCTTCGGCGCGCTGCCGATTGCGGCAATCGGCCACGCGAATTACCGCATCGGACGCTTGCTTGAACCATTCGGGATTCGCTCGGTCTTTACCGCGCTGCCAGAGCAACTCGGATTGAAGCTCGTGGACACGACGGTGTCGCGCGAAGTGCTCGTTATCGATCAGATCAATCGCCCGTAGACTGACTTCAGCCCGTGGCCAGCGTGTAGGGCACCCCTTTACGGGGTGCCATCAATGGAGCCAGACCATGAAACTCTCGTGTGTCTTGCGGTAGCTCTATCCATCGTCACGATCACGGTGGCCGCGCAGTCACCGCCGGCGCCGTCATTTGACGTCACCTCGGTGAAGCGAAACACCTCCGGCGGCGGCGCCATGCAGATGCGCAACATGCCCGGCAATGTGAGCGCGTTCAACATTCCCGTGCGCCAGCTGATTCGCATGGCGTATCAAGTGCAGGACTTCCAGATCGTCGGCGCGCCGCGATTGGGCAAAACACCGACCGCTTCGACGTCGAGGGGCGCTTCGATCCCGCACGGCTCCGCTTGTCGGGTCCGACGCAGCCGCGCACAACGGATGTCCGCGATGATGAAGGCGCTGCTCCGCGACCGATTCGGCATGGTCGCCCACACCGAAACACGCGAGATGCCGATCCTGGCGTTGAAGTTGCGCGAAGCGATGGGCGACTGGGCCCTCAGATCAAGCCAGCCGCGGTGGATTGTGCGGCCATGGGCGGACGTGGACCGATCGACGGACGCGGCGGCCCGCCGCCGGACGCGGCGGCGTGGCCCCATCGACGGCCGCGCCGGAGTGGGCCTGCCACCCGATGGTCGCGGCGCGCCGCCGCCGGGAGCTCCGTTCTCGCTGGGCGAGCGCCGGTCTGCGGCGATCGAATGGGATTCGGGCAACTGCTCGCCGGCGGCGATGCCGATGGCGCGTCTCGCGACGCAGGTGCTGTCGCAGCTGACGGGCCGGATTGTGGTCGACCGCACGGGCCTGACCGGCACCTACGACATCGATCTCAAATGGTCGCCGACACCGGACCAGCTTGCCACCGGGGCCGCCACCTCCTGGATTCGATGCTGCCGCCAATCGATCCGAACGGCCCGTCGCTGTACACCGCGCTGCAGGAACAGCTCGGACTCAAACTGGAGACCGAGCGTGGGCCGGTGGAGGTGCTCGTCATCGACCGCCTCCAGCCGCCGACCGAGAACTGAAGATAACTCCCGACCGCCCAACTTCCAACTCCCAAACGCCAACGCCATGCCGACTAGGACCTCTTGGGAGTTGGGCGGGCTTGGGCGTTTGGGTTGGCGTTGAGGGCGCCGCCCGGGCGCCGCCGGGCGCCTCGCTTGAGCGTCTCCCAGAACGACCCTCGTCCGTCTGGTGTGTCGTAGCGCACTTCGAGCGTGTTGGCGTCGCGGTCGGTAAAGGTGACGAGCTTCACCTTGAGGCCGTCGATCGTCCATCGATAGTCCTTGTCATCCGGGAACAGGCGCACGGCACTGGTCACGGTGACCTGGTGCTCCACGCGATCGGCGACGCCCGGCGTGGCCTCGCCGATTCGCAACTGCGCCTCCTCGATCCATGTTGACGCCGCCACCAGGCGTCCTTTGGCATCGACCACTCTCTTGACGACGCGCAGCGTGGCGTCGGTGTCGGAGCGGACGACGAATTCAACCGTCCGAATCGACGTGGCATTCGGGCCCCAGACCGACTTGTCGAAGTCGCTGGTGAGCCTGACTTCATCGGGCGCGGACTTCCAGGTGCCGGGCAGAGCGGGATTGGACGCGGCGGGGCGGGTCTGTGCCGTCGCGCCTGCCGCAGAGAGCAGAACGACGGCGGCGGCCATCATCAGCTGAATGCGCATGGGTCCTCCATGACCACAAGGCGACCGCTGGGCGGTCTATGTGAATGACGATAATTGATTTACCGGTTGACCGCGCGGGATGTCAAGAGTCAGGACGGTGGGGCGGATGTCTGGTCGGGACCTGACAAGGCGCGCCCCACGCGTCACCGAAGACGAACCGCTGCGCACGACGGTTGGTGACGATCTCCGCGGTGTAGAGATTGCCTTTCGAGTCCGCCGCCATGTGATGCACGATGTCGAAGTCTCCGGGCTTCGGCCCGCGCATCCCCACCGACCCGATCGCCGTCATCGTCGCGCGATCGAAGATCACGATCCGCATCGGTCCTGAATCGACGACGTAGAGGTATTGCTGCTTCGGATCCTGCGAGAACGCGAAGCCGGCCGGCACCGGCGCCACCCGGTGTCACTCGGCAGCATCACCTGCCGGAGGAACTTGCCCTCGAGTGTGAAGGTCTGCAGCCGCCGGTACGTCCGATCGGCGACGTAGACGATGTTGTCGCGCGAGACCTTGACGGCGTGCACGAGGCCGAACTGCATCGGGGGCTCAGTGCCTGCCGCCGCGGACACCGCCGGATTGGCCGTCATCGTCGGCGGCGGGGTATTGCCGAAGGCTCCCCACGACCGCTTGAATCGCCCCGTCTCGGCGTCGAACACCACGACGCGCTGATTCCCGTAGCCATCGGCGACGAACAGCTCGTTGGTCGGCGCATGCACGAACAGGTCGCCAGGCTGATGGACGTTGGCGGTGTCTGCGTTCCCCGTGCTCTTGCCGCGGGCGCCAATCTGCCGCACGAGTTTACCGGCCGACGTGAACTTCAGAATCATGTCGTCGGTACGACCTTCGGCTGCCGGCTTGGGCCATCCGCCGTTGCCGCCGATCCAGATGAAGCCTTTGTCGTCGGCGTAGATGCCGTGCTCGCGATCCGGCCAGTCGTAGCCATCGCCGGGCCCACCCCAGCTGCCGAGCAGTTTGCCGGCGGTATCGAACTCCAGCACGGGCGGCGCCGCGTTCGCACGACGATCGGCCGGAATCGACGCCGGTCGATGCAGCACCCAGATGTGGTCGCGTGGACCCACAGCAATCGACGTCACTTCGCCAAGCACCCAGTTGTTCGGGATTGTCGGCCAGCTCGAATCGACCTGGAACGTTGGCGCGCGCAGCGTCGGCGTCGGGGTCGGCGCTGCCTGCTGCGCGGCGGGCCATGCGAGGAATAGCCGATCAGGAGGACGGCCGTCGCGAATGCAGCGAGTGAGCGTGATCGTTGGATGCGGCTGCGACATCTACTTCTTTTTCAGGTTATCCGATACCGACTTGGCGGCGTTCTTGAGCGCGTCGCCGAGCGCCTCTTCAAAGCGAGGGGGCCTGACGCACCCATCAATCCGCTCGTCAGTGCGTTGCTGGCCATCGACTGCTGCATCAGGAACGACGCGGCTTTGCTGTCGGATCGATTCCGAGGCCGCCCCGCAGACCCCCGGTCATCCCGAGACCCCGCGTCTGCATGTTGAGCAGGCTTGGATTGTTCAGCATGCCCATGCCACCAAGATTGCTCGCCATCGACTGGTTGAGGGCGTTCATCATGAATCGGCCGGTCATAAAGTTGAGGTACCCGGTGCCGACGAATTTCGCGACGCCGAGTCCGGTTTTCATGTCGAGCCCGCCGCCGTTCTTTCCCTTCACTGTCGTGGTGTAGCGTGCCTTTCCGTCTGGCTGAACGAGCCGCAGGTGATGGCCGCTTCCGTAGGCTCGGCGCTCGAGCCGGCGACGCCTGCGACTTTTGTTGCGGCTCTGAGCGCTCCGCCGATGCCGCCGCCCTTTGACACCTTGAGGTCGGTGATCTCCGCGACGAGCACGTAGTCGTATCCATGCGCACCCGCCTGTTGCGCAACATCGGGCGCCGCCGCCAGGGGTGCCGCGTTGAGCTTCAGTTCGGCAAGTTCGGAAACCAAACGCCCGCGAAGCGCCCGGGTGTCGACCTGCTGATTCGTCTTGTTGGCGATTTCCGGCACACCCACGAGCGCCATGCCCGGCGTCTTTTCAACAGGCGGGGCCGACGCCTTCAGCGATTCGGCCAGCTTTGATTCGCTCGCATCGCTCACCGCCTTCGTCAGTGCCTGCAGGTTGCCCATTTCCATCATCCCCGCAGGAGGATCGAACAACGCGGCATCCAGATTGGTGATCGCGAGCTCGCTGATCTCCATCGCGACGACGTTCGGCTTGCCGTCCTCACCAACGATGGTGGTCGCGTAACTGATCGGGAACCCGAGCACCTTCGGGTCGCCGTTGACCGTCGCATTGATCTGGTCAAGGCAACCACCCGCAGGTTGTGGTGGCGGCGTGGCGTCCGGAGCCGCCTGCGCTCCAACCGGCAGATCCACATACCAGCCATCGGTCTCGATGTGTTGCTTTGAGGGGTCGCACGCACCGGCCGCAGGCTGCTTGTCGATGACCACCTTCGCGTGGCGCGCCTGCAGACCGAACATCATCTTGCGCTCACCCGTGTCGGTGATCGTGGTCGTCACGGCGACAACGCCCGGCGTCGGTGCTGGCGCACCAGGAGCGGCCGCCGGCAGTGGCACCGCGGGCGCCGCACCATCGGGGACGACCATGTACGAGTTGGCCGCGGTCATGATCTGCAGCGTGCGCTTCAGGTCGTGCTGCTTGATGACAATGACTTCGCCAAACTCGAAGCGTTCGCGCTGACCCTTCCGGTATGTGACGCTCTCGGTCTTCTGCCCCGCCGTGGTGTAGGCAGTCTTCATGCGCAGGTCTTGCACGACCGGCTTCGGCGGCGGCGCCGGTTCAGCAGGCTTGGCGGTCGCGGGGGCCGGTGGCTTCGCGGTGGTCGCAGGTGGCTTCGCCGTTGGGGCCGTCGGGCGCTGCGGAGCAGCGGGCTTCTGTCCCTGGCCTGCCGGGCGCTGAGCCGTCTGCGCCTGCAGCGGTAATGACCAGAAGATCGCCGTTGCCACGACGAGGACAGGAAGGATGCGACGTGACAGTGAGCACAACATAGCAGTCACCACCCGAAGAACTGATTCAATTGACCAGAGATCAGCGCGACTGATTGTAGACGAGACACGCGAGGTTGGCAGAAAAACACAAAAGGCCAGCGTTCCGAAGAACGCTGGCCTGATGCCGCGATTGGCTGGCTAGATGCCGTCGTTGTTGCGCTGGCGCTCGCGCCCAGCCTGGTTCTCGCGCTCGCCCTTTTCTTCCAGGCTGTCGTCGCCCGTCACTTCGCCGGCGATGTCCTTCACCTTACCCTTGACCCGCTGACCAAAGGCAGAGGTTTCTTCTCCGAGACCCTCGTCATGGCGTGGTTCGGCGGAATCATCGGGATTGTCGCGGTCATCGAACTGATCCATCGCAGTCTCCTCTCGAGGCAGAGCGCAAACAGGGCGCTCGCGATTTAAAAAAAGCAAACGCGGTGCCGGTCGAGGGAGGGGAGAAATGGGAAGGCCGGCTCCGTGAGGATGCCGGCCTTTGAAGAATCAATGGTCGGGGCGAGAGGATTCGAACCTCCGACCCCTCGGTCCCGAACCGAGTGCTCTACCAGGCTGAGCCACGCCCCGACGAACGATCAGTATACTTCTCCCATGCC
This sequence comes from uncultured Acidobacteriota bacterium, assembly GCA_963793705.1. GTDB lineage: Bacteria > Acidobacteriota > Vicinamibacteria > Vicinamibacterales > UBA2999 > Gp6-AA40. The sequence goes on from CAWCBC010000011.1 coordinate 28,412, forward strand.
GATCTACGAATACGAGTGCCGGGGCTGCCACCATCAGTTCGAGCAGCTCGTGCGGACCGGTGACACGCCCGCGTGCCCGAAGTGCCAGAGCGGAGATCTCGAACGGCTGCTGTCGCACATCGCCGCCATGAGCTCTGAAAACACTCGTCAGTTGAATTTCAACAAGGCGCGCCAGGCCGCCAAGAGGGTGCAAAAGGACAAGGACGTCGCGCAGTTCGAATACGAGAAGAAACACCGCGAGGAAGGGCACTAGGCCCTAGACCAGGTCGGCCGTCAGCGACTGGCTGGTCGAGTCAGTGGCAGCGCCTCGCACATAGCTCAGCGCGTCGTGCGCCGTCATGTCAGGCTGCAGCGGCGTAATCGAGATGTACCCATCGCGCACGGCCTGGTAGTCCGATCGGTCGTGCGGCTCCCACTCGTTCAGCCCTTCCTCGATCCAGTAATACGGGCGTTGCCGCGGGTCCAGCCGCTCGCTGACCGAGGTGACGTGATTCCGCTTCGCCTGCACGGTCACGCGGAATCCCTTGTTGCGCCCGCCCGGCACGTTGATGTTCAGCAGCGTGAACTTCGGCATGCCGCGGTCCAGCACGGCTTCGGCGACGATCGCGGCGGCCAGCGCTGACGGTCCAAACTCCGCGTTGTCGCCAATCCGTTCGGCCGAGATGGCGATGCTCGGAATCGACAGCAGCGCCCCTTCGAGCGCGCCCGACACGGTCCCCGAATACGTCACATCGTCGCCAAGATTCCAGCCCTTGTTGATGCCCGACACGATGAGATCGGGCTTGCCTTTGAGCACGTGCGTCATCGCGATGTTGACGCAGTCGGTCGGCGTGCCGTCGATGGCAAAGACGTTGGGGCCGATGGTCTCGATGCGCAGCGGGCGCCGCAAGCGTCAGGGCATGGCCGATCGCACTGGCTTCCTGAATCGGGGCCACAACAGTCACGTCGCCGAGAGCGCCGCAGCGCGTCCGCGAGCGCACGAATGCCTTCGGCGTGGACGCCATCATCATTGGTCACGAGAATCCGGGGCATGAAGACCCATCATCTCATGCTCAATAGACGACCTTCGCGCATCGGTTGTCTTGCTGGCGAGCGCGAAGCGGGCATCGGGCTGCTCACCGTCGAGCACCATTCGTGCGGCCAACTCACCCACCGCCGGGCCATGTTTGAATCCATGGCCGGATCCGCCGCCGACGATCCAGACATTGTCGTGTGCGGGATGGCGATCGATCAGAAAGTCACCTGTCGCGGTGTTCTCGTACGCACACACGCGCGTTTCGAGCGACCGGCGCGCCGAGCGAGCGCCGGGACGCGATGGGACAGCCAGGCCCGGGCGCGGGCGACGGCAGGCGGGTCGGGCAGTCGATCGTCCGTGTCAGGGTCGATTGGGCCGCCGTGCTCGTCGATGCCGACCTTGACGCCGCGGCCGTCGATATCCGGCGTGCCATAGATGCCGGACGGAAAATCAATCCATGCCGGCATGCGTGCCGGCGTAAACCGCACGTCACCAGCCGGCGTGCCGAAGTAGGTCACGACCTGGCGCGTCGGACGGATGCGACCTGCCCAGCGCGGCGGGAAACAGACTCGGCAGCCATGCGCCGCACGCAAACACAAACCGCTCGCCAGCAACTTCCCCACCCGTCGTGCGAGCGGACGGCGCGGACCGCCGGCGTCTCCGGCGCGTCGATGCGGGCCCGCAATGACCTGCACGCCGCGCTGCTCGAGATCCGCGACCAGCGCTCGCACGGCCCGGCGCGCGGCGACGACGCCGCACTCCCGCTCGAACAGCGTGACCTCGATGCCGTCGGTGTTGAACTGCGGGAAGCGGCGTGCCAACCTCCGCTGGGCTCAGCACTTCCGGCGGCATGTTCAGCCGGCCGAGCGTCTCACGCGTCGCTTCCGTATACGCATCAGCTCCCGCGGCCATCCACAAAACACCAGCGGGATGCCAGAGCGCATCGGGACGACGAATGTCGATCGTTCAGCGCTCGCCACTGATCGAGTGAACGCCGCGCCAGCTCTGAGTAAATCTGGTCTGGCCCATAACCGCAGCGGACGATTCGCGTCTCGTCGCCCGAGCTCGACCTGGAGTGCGCCGGCGCCATAGGCGTCGACGAGCGTGACCGTGGCGCCGCGCGCCTGCAGGTGGTGCGCCGTCCACGCCCCGAACACGCCCGCGCCGACGACAACGACGTGCATCGGAGCAAGTCTATGTCGGTACGAATCAGTGCAGTGAGTGGCGACCACTGCCAGGACCATGCTCGTCGCCACGGACTCGCGATGCCGCGCCGGAGCTCGTCGAACAGCTCGACGGCGGCACCGGCAAGAGACGCGTCCGCTGCCACGCGTGCGGCCACCGCTGCCCCATCCCCGAAGGCGCGATGGGCGTCTGCAAAGTTCGCTTCAACGACGGCGGGCGCCTGCGCGTGCCGTGGGGATACGTTGCCGGCGTGCAGTGCGATCCGGTTGAGAAGAAGCCGTTCTTCCACGCGTATCCCGGCGCGCTGGCCTACAGCTTCGGGATGCTCGGCTGCGATCTTCACTGCAGCTACTGTCAGAACTGGGTGACGTCGCAGGCCTTGCGCGACCCGGACGCGTCGGCACCGCCGCGCGACACGACGCCCGCGGCGCTGGTGCAGGACGCGCGTCATCAAGGCGCCTCGATCGTCGTCTCGACCTACAACGAGCCGCTCATCACCGTGGAATGGGCTGTTGAAGTCTTTGCGCTGGCGCGCGAACACGGCCTCGTCACGGGATTCGTGTCCAATGGCAACGGCACCGAGCGCGTGCTCGAGTATCTGCGGCCGTACGTCGATCTCTACAAAGTCGACCTGAAGAGTTTCGATGACCGGCACTATCGAGAGCTGGGTGGCCGCCTCCAACCAATCCTCGACACCATCGCGTGGCTGCACGGTGCCGGCGTCTGGGTTGAAATCGTGACCCTGCTGATCCCTGGATTCAACGACAGCGAAGCCGAGTTGCGCGGCCTGACCCGCTTCCTCGCCGGCGTCTCACCGGACATCCCGTGGCATGTGACCGCATTTCACCAGGACTACCGGATGACCGACACCGCCAACACGACGTCGGCGATGCTGCGTCGCGCGGCGGATATTGGCCGGGACGCGGGCCTCCGTTACGTCTACGCGGGGAACCTGCCGGGACAGGTTGGCGACCTCGAGCACACCGCCTGTCACGCCTGTGGCGAGCGGCTGATCACGCGCTACGGATACCTGATCCAGGAGTACCGTCTGACCAGCGCTGGCGCGTGCCCGGCCTGCGCGACTCCCCTTCCAGGCCGCTGGAGCGCGAGGTTCGAGGGGCAGCGCGCCGCTCTCCCCTACGTTCCGCACGACCGCACGCGACTCCGTGTGATCTAGGCCGGTCTCAAGACCGGCCTCTACCAGGTAAGAGGCAGTCAGATCCAATTAGGTAGAGGCCGACCTTCAGGTCGGCCTTTTCCCGGGATAATGAACATAGTGCTTCTGGACACCCAACAGCGCCCGCTGCGGAATCTCCGCGTCTCGGTCACGGACCGCTGCAACCTGCGCTGCAGCTACTGCATGCCGGAGCCGGACTACGTCTGGCTGCCCCGCGAAGACATCCTGCAGTTCGAGGAGATTGAACGGCTGATCGACGTCTTCACGGCGCTCGGCGTCGACAAGGTGCGCCTCACCGGCGGCGAACCGCTGCTGCGACGCGACCTCCCCGACCTGATCAGGCGCCTCGCGTCACGGCGCGAGATTCGCGACCTGGCCATGACCACCAACGGCGTGCTGCTGGCATCACAGGCACAGGCGCTCAGGGTCGCGGGCCTCAACCGCCTGACGGTCAGCCTGGATACATTGCGGCCGGATCGCTTCCGCAGCCTGACCCGCTTCGACGAGCTGGCTCGCGTGCTCGACGGGATCTCGGTCGCGGCGCCCGTGTTTCCTGGCCTCAAGCTGGACACCGTGGTGATCCGCGACGTCAATGACGATGAGCTGGTCGACTTGATCGAGTTTGCGAAGGGGCATCGCGCCGAGGTCCGGTTCATCGAATACATGGATGTCGGCGGCGCCACGCACTGGTCGATGCCGCGGGTGGTCCCGCGTAGTGAAATGATCGCTCGCCTCGAGGCGCACTACGGCGACGTGACACCGGTCGTCGAAGCGTCATCGGCGCCCGCCGACCGCTACACACTTCCCGACGGAACGGTCTTCGGGATCATCTCCTCGACCACGGAACCGTTCTGTCATTCGTGCGATCGCAGCCGCCTGACCGCCGACGGACTCTGGTACCTGTGCCTCTATGCCGCTCACGGAACTGATCTGCGGCGTCCGCTCCGCGGCGGTGCGACCGACGAACAGCTGGCGCAGCTGATTCGCGCGACCTGGGAGGTCAGAAGCGATCGGGGCGCTGAAGAGCGGCTGTCGACGCGGGACCGCTCGCCCCTCATCCCCGTCGATCGCCTGAAGCGCGATCCGCATCTCGAGATGCATACGCGCGGCGGCTAACGCCGGTCGGAGTTAACTAGTAAGACAGTTCGAAGTAGCATTCGATAGTTAACACGATAGAATAACAATCTTGACCTTCGTGATCTTGCTACTAACTAGCCAACTAGCTAACTAGCCAACTAGCGTAATTAGGGCCAGACAGTGCTCGTCGAACGCCGACGTCAACCGCGCCGCAATCGCCGCGGCGTCACGGTTCTCGATGTCCCGCCGCTCCATCATGAACACCACCTTCCCGTCCTGGAGCAGGCCAATGGATGGCGAGGACGGCGGATACGGCGTGAAGTACTCGACGCGCCCGATCGGTGGCCTCGACATCGCCGCCGGCAAACACCGTCGCAGCCAGATCCGGCCGCCGCGCGTGCTGCAGCGCCAGTGCGATTCCTGGCCGCGCCTTGCCCGCGGCGCAGCCGCACACGGAGTTCACGACAATCATCACCGTGCCTTTGCTCTGCACGGCCTCATCGACCTGTTCAGGTGTTCGGAGTTCCTTGACGCCAAGGCGCGTCAGCTCGGCGCGCATCGGCGCGATGAACGGTTCGGGATACGGCATACGCCGATTGTAGCGGACCTTGGGCGCCGACGCGCAGCCTTGGCGAAGGCGGCTACTGGACGGTGACGGCGTCAGCGCGGGCTGCGAGCGTCTCGAGAAACGCCTCGACGTACGCCGGATTGAAGTGGCCGGCGTGTGTTTCTTCGAGCAGGAACTTCACGGCTGTCGTCGTGGCTCAGCGCCTCGCGATACGGCCGGCGCGACGTCAGCGCGTCATAGACGTCGACGATGCCGACGATCTGCGCGAGCAGCGGGACCTCGTCTCCACGCAGGCCGGCGGGGTATCCGCTGCCGTCGAGACGCTCGTGGTGGCAGAGGATGATCGGCCGCACGGCTGCGAAGCGACTGCAGCGGCGCACACAGCGAGTCGCCAATCTCCGGGTGCCGGCGCATGATCGCAGTCTCTTCAGCCGTCAGCGGCGCGGGCTTCAGCAGCACGGAATCGGGCACGCCGACTTTCCCGATGTCGTGCAGGTAGCCGCCGCGGCGCAAGGCGTGCAAATCCTCGTCGCCCACTCCCAGCACGCGGCCGAGGCTCACGGCCGTGCGAGACAGCCGCTCGCAGTGGCCGTTGGTGTACGGATCGCGAGCTTCGATCGTCAGCGCCAGTGCCACGAACGCCGCCTCCGCGGAGTCGAGCGCGTCGATCAGGTGCTTCACGCGCGACAACGATCGGACGCGCGCGCAGAGCTCATGGGGATGGACCGGCTTCGAGAGGTACTCGTCCGCGCCGGCCTCGATGCCGTTGAGGCGGTCGAGCCAACTCGGCTCTGACCGGAGACGAGCACGACGGGTGTCAGGCGTGTCTCAGGATCAGCTTTCAGCTGCCGGCACACCTCCAAGCCGTTGATCAGCGGCATCGCCACATCGAGGAGGATGACGTCGGGTCTGTGTCGGTGAACGGCGGCGAGCGCGGATGCGCCGTCGGGCGCGAGCACCACGTCGTGACCATCCTCGCTGAGGAGGCGATGAAAGAGCGCGCGGATGCTCTCTCGGTCATCGGCGATCAGCACGCGGCTGCGGCGCGCCCCGGGGCTCGAATCAGTCACCAGCACGTCCTCAGCAAGGCGGCGCCGCGGGCCGTGCCACGCCACGTTCCCCCTATCGGCAGCCATAAAACGGCCTGTAGCTGTGCCAATCAAGCTCGGCCACAATCGGAACATAGAGTCATGCGAAAGAATGACGCGCCCGGAAGCGATGTGCATCACGCCCAGGTACGATGCCGCCGGTGACCGAGGTCCTCAGGCTCGATCTGCGACATCCTGACCCCGCAGGGATCGCCCGCGCCGCGGCGATTCTCAGGGCCGGGGGCCTGGTCGCGTTCCCGACCGAGACGGTGTACGGCCTCGGCGCGCACGCGCTGGATGCCGCCGCGGTGCGTCGTGTCTTCGACGCCAAAGGGCGCCCCGCAGAAGACCCGCTCATCGTCCACGTCCACGACGTCGGCGCGATCGGCGATCTCGTCGACGCCATTCCCGCTGCGCTCAGCGGACTGGCGTCGCGCTTCTGGCCCGGTCCGTTGACGATGGTGCTGCGACGATCGATGGCGGTACCCACGAGAGGTCACAGCCGGACTCGAGACGGTTGCCATTCGCGTCCCGGCACACCCGATCGCCCGCGCGCTCATCGAAGCCGCGGGCATTCCGATCGCCGCACCGAGCGCCAACCTCTTCTCGCGGCCAAGCCCGACCCGGGCAGAACATGTCCTGCAGGACCTTGATGGCCGGATCGATCTGGTGATCGACGGCGGCGCGACCACCGTTGGAGTCGAGAGCACCGTGATTGACCTCACGGGGCCGATCCCAACGATCCTGCGCCCGGGGGCGATCACGCTGGAGATGATTCGAACCGTCCTGCCCGACGCGCGCATGCAGCCGCCCTCCGTCCATGACGCGGTCGGAGGCATGGCGTCACCCGGTCTCCTGTCGAGGCATTACTCGCCTCGCGCGTCGATGACCCTGTATGAAGGCCCGGCATCAGCGGTCATCGAACGAATCGTGGCGGATGCCACTGCAGCAATCGCGCGTGGTCAGCGCGTCGGCATTCTTGCCGCCGACGAAGACATCGTGCCTGACGAATCAGACACGCTGCGCGTCGCCCGCCTCGGCCGCCAGGGCGACCACGCCGCCGTCGCCGCCAATCTCTACAACGCTCTGCGCACGCTTGATGATGCGCGGGTGGACCTGATCCTCGGCCGGACCTTCGCGGATGAATCAGGACTCGCCGTCGCCATTCACGATCGTCTTCGCCGCGCCGCCGCCGGCCGCATCGTCCGCGTCGACACGTAGCCGGTCCGGCTTCCGCCTTCGCGCAAAGCGCTACGGCGGACGGCACATCGCTTGCCCCTTTCCTCAGCATGACCAAGACAACGACCGCGCTGGAGACCCCTCTCGGTCGGCAGCTCGACCGGCTGGCCGCCTTTGAACCGACCGAATGCACCTGTTTTGAGCCTGTATCTCGACCTGCGGTCCAACGAACACGGCCGGCGCACGTGGGAAACCTTCTTGCGCAAAGCGTTCACCGAACGTCCCCGATTACTGAAGGGCGATGCGCGGAAGAGTTTTGAACGCGACGCGGAGCGTATTCGTACGTACCTCGACACGGACCTCCGGAAGTCGGCCGAAGGGCTGGCCGTGTTTGCCTGCTCAGCTGAGGACGATTTCTTCGAGGCGGTCCAGCTCGACGTGCGGGTGGACGCCGATGGCTGTTCATCGGATCGGTGCCGCACCTCTACCCGCTGATGCGAGTGAACGATCAGTTCCCACGCTATGCCGCTTTGCTGGCTGATACGAACTCCGCGCGGTTGTACGTCTTTGGTCTTGGCACCCGCGAAGCTGAGCGAGAGGTAAGAAACATCAAGACGCGGCGAACGGCGATGGGCGGCTGGTCGCAGCCGCGGTACCAGCGCCACAACGAGAACTTTCACCTCCACCACATCAAGGAGGTGACCGACGTGCTCGACCGCACCGTTCGCCACGAGTCGCTGAACCACATCGTCCTCGCCTGTGATGCGGTCATCAGGCCGCTGTTGATGGAACAGATGCCCCGGTACCTGGCGGACAAGGTGATTGACGTGCTGTCCCTCGACATCAGAACGCCTGAACACGAGGTTCTTCGCGAGACGCTCGAGGCGCTGCGCGAGAGCGACGGCAACACGGACGCGGCACAGGTGCGAGCGCATGCTCGACGCCTGGCATGCGAACGGCCTCGCCGTCATTGGACCCGAGGACACGTTGCGCGCGCTGGAGATGGGTCAGGTCGAGGAACTGCTCATTACCGCCTCCCCCTCACAACTGCGGCGGCCTGTCGCGGGAGCAGGAGACATGCGCAGGGCCCCGTGGATATCGACACAACGGCGCCCAACGGACACGAGGATGCCGATCGCCATCGGCTCGCGGATCACTTCGTCGTCCACGCGCACACGTCAGGGGCCAGGGTGCGATTCATCGAGGACGCGGAACTGCTGTCGGACGTCGGCGGCGTGGGAGCGTTGTTGCGCTTTCGGATCTGAGTCAACGGAGAGGACGGAGGCAACGGTTTCACAGGAGAAACGAAGAGAACGGAGACGAACGGAGTTTTGAACCACGAAGGGCACGAAGACCACGAAGGGGTGCGGCCGTTCGATTCGATCGGCGTGCGAAGCACGCCGACAGCCGCGATGTAAGGGAACGCAAATGCAAACCGCATGGTCGGCCGTTGGCGGCTTGCATTTGCGTTCCCTTACATCGCGGCAGGCCGCCTTCGGCGGCCAATCGAACGGCTTCGGAATGTCACCGCCGCCACCCAACCCCTCCGTTCGCCTCTGCTTCCTCCGTTGCTCCTGTGAATCCGTTTCCTCCGCGCCCTCGACCGTGGGACAGGCAAGGAAGACGCTATCGGGAAGGCTCGTTCGACCGGCGAACGGGAACCCAGCCGTCCTCGAAGCGCGCCTGAAGAATGAGATTGATCACCTGGCCGTAGCTCCGGACCCCTTCTTCGACGCGGTTCGCGCGCAGGTAGCCGTCGTACACCCGCCAGCTGACTCGACGCAGAAGCGGTAGCTGGCCCCGACGCAGGCGGTCGCTGATCGCCTGGATGTCGCGCCGGGGACCGTCGGCGACCGCGTCCCAGAGACGCTGGCGGTTCTCCGCATCCGTCTCTCCGCCGATCTGCCAATACAGGCTGAGCCAGCCGCTGTACTGCGCTGACGGGCCGGCGCGAACGCACGTCAGCCAGGCGGCGAAGTTCGCGTCGGCCTCATCAGCGAATCCGGCCAGGTGAGCCCATTCGTGCGCCGCCACAAAGGTTCGCTCGAACGGCAGCAGATCCGGGTTGGCCAGCACTTCGAGCGCAAACGGGTTCACCATGCCGTCAACACTGGTCCATCGGAAGTACGGTCCGTCAATCGACCACTTCAGCCGCCCAGGCACGGCGGTCGCGTCTCCCCCCAATCGGTGTTGCACGAAAGTGTAGGCCTCGAGCAGCCGCCGGTCGTCGCGCGGATCCGGCTCCCATCCGACGCGGTGGGCCTCGGCATACAGACGGTTCATCTGCCCGATCGCGTCGAAGCCGAGCTTCATGACCTGTTCGGTCGACGGAGCGCCGCGCTCGAGCACAAGGCGCTCCCCCATCGGAATGCGGCGGTAATTCAGACCCCAGAGCGCGAGAAAGACGAGATAGCCGATGGCAGCGGCTGTTGCGATGGAACGCATCAGCGCCCCAACCGGTCGAAAGCGCCGCTCTGCTCTTGCTCGGGAAACCGCGACTACGACCGCAACAATCAGTAAGGCAACCGCAACAACCGTCAGCACGTCGAAGACGGCGAATGGCACCAGGTTCGAGACGGGCGTAACCAGCCGCTGAATCGCTGGGTACAGCGGACAGCGAGTAGCTGTGCTCGATCCTGTCGCTGTCGATCCGAACGATGGCTGCGGCAAGCGCCGATAGAACGACCAGCGCCTGAGCGACTCGGGCCACGACAGCGATTATCGCCGGATGGAATATTCTTCGCGGTACACGGAGATTCGCATGATCTTTCGTCTGCTGATCGCCGCCGGCGCGATCGCGTCCGTCTTCGCGGATGCGTCGGCACAGTCCTCTACTGGTCCGCCCCGGAAGAGCGCGACCATTGCCGGTCGCATCATCCACGCCGAAGGAGCAGCGGCCGAAGGGGCCCGGGTTGCCGTCTATGCTGTGCGCGAAGGCGCTCCGGCGGGAATCGTCGGGACGGCCACCAGCTCGTACGACGGGCGGTATGAGGTCACCGGTCTGCCTGCCGGTCGCTTTGTCGTCGGCGTGACTCCTCAGCGCCTCCGCGGTTTCGGCGGCGACTCCCGCCGCCTGACGTCCCCGGCAGTGGAAACGCTGTATCCCGGCACCACCGATCGAATGAAGGCGCAGCCGATCGCGGTATTCGACGGCACGGCCACCGAGGGTATCGACATCTGGCTGGAACCGGCCGCCCAGCGTTACTCGATCAGCGGGCGCGTCTCGTGGCCCGACGGCGTCGACATCGAGAAATTCGTCATCGAGTACGGCGGACCGGAAGGCGTCCATCGTGGCATCTGGTACGTCACCGACCCTGGCGGGCTGTTCACGGTGGAGGGCGCATCACGCGGGACTTACGTTCTGCTGGCGCGCGCCGACACACCGAACGGACCGCTGATCGGGATTGCCGCCACCAATGTCACCAACGACTCAGTTCAGGATGTCCGGCTGACCCTGCGGTCGCCAGGAAGCATTGAAGGACGCATCGTCATCGAGGGAGCCAGTGGCCGGGATCTGTCCGGTCTGCGGCTGACGCCGACGCAGACACTGTTGACCCTGTCGCCGCTGTACCCGGTCGCCGACGCCACGCCCGACAGCTCAGGGCGCTTTGCGATGCCGCACCTGCTCGGTGAGTACACAATTGCCGTCCACGGGCTGCCGCCCGGATGGCGAGTCCGCCGGGTTCTTCGCGCAGGTGCCGCGTCCCCCGAGAACCACGTGACGGTCCTGGCGGGAGAACGCGTTACGGGAGTTGACGTCGTTATCGGCAGCACGCCATGACGATCGGGTCGATTGGGCCGCCTGGACGCAGCTCATCCGCACCCGTTCAGGCGGCACTCTGCTTGCTCAGGACAGCTTGCTCAGGACTCGTGGCTCGAGAAAGAAGGACGACTTGTTGCGACGCATTGTCCTCGTCTCGTGCGCATTGATCGCCATCGCTGTTGCGATCGGAGCCGTGTGGGCTGTGCGATCGGGTCCCCGGCTACGCGACCGCGTCGTTGACGCCCTCAACGCCCGCTTCGAAAGCCAGGTCGCGCTCGGTTCGCTCGACCCGTCCATCCTCCCCAAGCCACGCGCGTCTGGAACGGCGCTGACAATCCGGCACAACGGCCGCACCGACGTTCCACCGCTGATCACCATCGACTCCTTCGAGACCAGCGCGTCGCTCCTCGATCTCGTGCGGACGCCGGTCCGCCTCGGGACGGTGACGCTTGACGGACTGGCGGTCCGCATCCCGCCAGGCGGTCTCCACCCCGGCGGCTCGAACAACGACCACGAGCCGCACGTGCCGCACGCGGAGCGTCCCTCTCCGATCCTCATCGATCGAATCAGCTCGCGCTCGGCCCGTGTCGAGATTCACTCGCGGCGGCCGGACCGGCTTCCACGCGTGTGGGACATCCAGAACCTGGTCATGCGGGACTTCGGAGCGTCCAAGGGCTCCCATTTCGACGCCGGTCTGATCAACCCGATCCCGCGCGGCGTGATCGACACCTCCGGAACGTTCGGTCCGTGGCACGCCGACGAACCCGGACTCACGCCGGTCAGCGGCAACTACATCTTCCAGAACGCCGACATGGACGTGATCAAGGGACTCGGCGGCACCCTCTCGTCCGCGGGCACCTATCGCGGCGTGCTCGAGCGGATCGAGGTCGAAGGCACCACCGAGACGCCTGACTTCTCGCTCGACCTCGCCGGACAGAAAGTGCCGCTGATGACCAAGTTCAAGGCGATCGTCGATGGCACCAACGGCGACACGATCCTCGAGCGCGTCGACGCGCGACTGAATGAATCCGCGATTGTCGCGAAGGGATCGGTCGTCCGCACGCAGGAAGTCAAAGGGCGCCACATCGAGCTCGACGTCCGGCTCGTCGGCGCACGCCTCGAAGACCTGATGCAACTGGCGGTGAAGGCGTCCAAGCCTCCGCTCGTCGGCCGCATCGATCTGACAACACGTATGGTGCTGCCGGCCGGCCCGGAGGACGTCGTCCACCGGTTGCAGCTCGACGGCGCGTTTCAGCTGGCGCAGGCCAGGTTCACCAACTTGAACGTGCAGCGGCAGATCACCATGTTGAGCCGTCGCGGCCGCGGCGAGGAAACCAACGAAGGGGCGGAACAGGAGCGGGTGGTATCGAATCTGCGCGGAAAGTTCAGGCTCGCCAACGCCGTGCTGACGTTCTCTGAATTGACGTTTGCGGTGCCCGGTTCGACCGTCCGCCTGCACGGGTCCTACGACCTGGACAGCCAGGAGATGAATTTCACGGGCGACCTGCTCACGGACGCGACGCTCGCGGACATGACGAGCGGGTTCAAGTCGCTGCTCGCCAGGCTTGCGCAGCCATTGTTCAAGCGGGAAGGGCGGCGGCACGCGGCTGCCCATCCGCATCTCGGGGCCACGCGCGAAGCCGCAGTTCGGGCTCAACTTCGGACGTGTAATGCGTCGTGGGTAGCGGACGGCCGCGCTGGCGGGTCCGCCTTGGGCACCGTAGCCTTGGCGGAGGCGCCCTGCGATGGCTCATCGCGGCGTCGGGACCCGCCCTACTCGGCCTGATTCTGCTGCTCGTTCCGCAGCCGGCCTTCGCCTACTCCGTCCTCGCCCATGAAGCGGTCGTCGATTCCGCATGGGACGATGTGCTGGCGCCGCTGCTGCGCCAGCGGTTTCCCCGAACGACCGCCGCCGAACTGCAGCATGCCCGCGCCTTTGCCTACGGCGGCTCGGTCATCCAGGATCTCGGCTACTACCCGTTCGGCAACAAGCTCTTCACCGACCTCGTTCATTACGTCCGATCCGGAGACTTCGTCGAAGCACTGCTGCGTGAAGCCAGGACCGTCGACGAGCTCGCCTTCGCGCTCGGCGCCGTTGCGCACTACGCGTCCGACAACATCGGCCACCCCGTGGCCATCAACAAGTCGGTGCCGATCATCTACCCCAAGCTGCGAACCAAGTTCGGCGACGACGTGATTTATGCGGAGGACCCCAAGCGTCATGTGATGGTCGAGTTTGCGTTTGACGTCGTGCAGACCGCAACGGGCGCGTATCTGCCGGACGCCCATCGCGAGCACGTCGGGTTCGAGGTCGCTCTGCCGGTGCTCGAGCGCGCGTTCGCGGCGACCTACGGAATCGGATTCAGAGATCTGTTCGGCGATCCCGATCTGGCGATAGGCACGTTCCGTTACGCAGTCGGCCAGCTGATTCCGGAGATGACGCGCGTCGCGTGGAAACACAACCAGGATGAAATCCGCGCGCTTGCTCCGACGGTTCAACCGAACGCGTTCGTCTACTCATTCACCCGACGGGACTACGAGCAGGCCTACGGCACCAAGTACCGGCGTCCCGGCATCTTTGCGCGTTTCCTTGGGCTGGTCGTTCGGATCCTGCCGAAGGTCGGACCACTCAGCGCCATGGCCTTCAGGGTGCCAACAGCTGACGCCGAACGGCTCTTTGCGGAGAGCTTCCGCGCCACACGCGAGCGTTACCGCGCTCTTATCGCGGACGCGAAAGATGGACGCGTGCAGCTGCCCAACACCGATTTCGATGTTGGACGGCCGCCGCGCTGGGCCGACAACGCTGTTGCCGACCGCGCTTACGTGGAGCTGTTGGAGAAGCTGTCGGAGAGGAGCTTCACGCTGATGCCCACCGAGCTGAAGCGCGCCCTGACGCAGTTCTTCGCGCAGATGGACGCGCCCCAGCCGGACAAGAGACTTCGGAAGAAAGTGCCGTCAGTGCGCGCGCTGGTCGCGCGATTGAATGGAGCGTAGTGTCCGCCTTTCAGGCGGACCTTGCGGCGGAAGGGTTTCCCATTCGCGGCCAGCCTCTGCTCCAACTTCGCCGTACAGTCGCAGCTCCCGCAGGCCCAGTGCTCTTCCCCGCTCTCGTGACGGCAGCGGCTTCGAGCGTGCGCGTCCTTGATGCTCAGCAGGTCGAAGTAGGCTTCCCAGTACGGTCGCTCTTCAGCGAGCGGCGTCGCGCAGAAACAGGTCTCGACCCACTTCACGCTGCCGTCCTGCAGTTCGCGCGCCTCCGCCATGTTCTGCAGAGTACTCGTCGCCGGCGATCGAGCCGGCACCCAGCGTGCCGTCTTCGATCGCGCGTTCGAGTGCCTCGCCACGATTTGGCTTTAGGCGTGCGGTGACGAGATAGCGCATCCCCGTGATGGTAACCCTGATTCCCGCCTGAAAGGCCGACCTAAAGGTCGGCCTCTACCGCACCACCGGGCTACGGAACCACCGGGCTGAAGCCCGGCTCGAAGCCCCGCGCTCGCTCACGACGCTGCAAGGGATCGACGGTGGGAGTGGACAGGATTCCCAGCCTGACCAGCTGCGGTCGGAATTCGTACCGGATGTTGACCGTCTGAGCCGGCGTGGATTCGAGGTCCAGCCAGACCTGCGTGACGGCGTGACCGGTCGGGCGGCCCATGCCCGTGGCGGCGTACTCGTCCACGGCTTTCGCGTCTCCGGCCGCGGCGGACTCCTGCCGGGCCGACGCTGCCGGCCGCGGTGCGTCTGCTCGACCGCGCTCCTGCTCGTTCGCGTCGCGACTGACGGTCGCCACGCGTTCCTTGAAGAACACCGCGGAGATCACACCCAGGTTGGCGGTCTTGCCGAGTGCCTGACCATACGAGCGAGCTTCGGTCGTGAATTCGAAGCGGCGGGCCTCAGTCTGGCTCGTCTGCCATCCGCTGATGGTGACGGTCTCGTATGGGGCGAGCACCCACTTGCGCGCATTCGCGGCAGTCGTCTGACGCGCATCGATAGTGTTCAGGCCATCGACCGAGAGCGCCACAGCCGCGCGAACGCCGTAGGGGTTGCGTATCCGAATGGCATATTCCCGTCCCTTGAGGGCTTCGACGTACAAGCGCCCCTCGTGCGCAAACCGGGGTTGAGGAACTCCGTTGACGAGGATGTCGACAACCTCCGG
This sequence comes from uncultured Acidobacteriota bacterium, assembly GCA_963793705.1. Classification (GTDB taxonomy): domain Bacteria; phylum Acidobacteriota; class Vicinamibacteria; order Vicinamibacterales; family UBA2999; genus Gp6-AA40. The sequence goes on from CAWCBC010000011.1 coordinate 43,617, forward strand.
ATAAGGGGCGGGCGATGCGGACACCGACGTGCACGGATTTGCAGCGAGCGCGAGACCGGCGACGATCAGACAGGCGAACAGCTTGCTCATGACATCCTCCTGCCCTTAGAACGGCGGAGGCCGGGAATCTTGCAGGACCGCGTCCCGCCGGCGGGATGCAGCTCAGTACTCCCCCCATTTCGCGAAGAGCGCTGCCGTCGCGACCAGCGCCATGGCATCACTGCGAATCGTCCGGGCCCCGAGCGTGACCAACTGGCACCGCTCGGAGCCGCTCGCGATCTCGCGCGGCGTCCAGCCGCCCTCGGGTCCGACGATCAAGCTCGCCTCGCGTGGCCGGCGCGCCTCGAGTTCGCGCAGCGAGACCGAGTCGGCTCCCGCCTGCGGTTCCACGAGCATCAGTGCCGGACCAGGCAACTGACGCTCATCGACGAGCATTGCCACTGCATCGAAGGGCTCCAGCTCAAGAATCACTGGCACCAGGGCACGCCCGCACTGTTTGGCGGACGACACCGCGATCCGTTCCCATCGTTCCCGCCGTTTACCGCGCTCGACCGACGCGCGCGTGACCTCGCAACGGGCCGCGATCACGGGCTGGATGGCGGCCACGCCGATCATCACGGCATCCCGCACCACGTCATCCATCTTGTCGCCCTTCAGGACGGCCTGGATCAGCGTGATGGCCACGCGCGGTTCCGGGACGGCAGCGCGAGCGGCACCGACGAGCACCTGCGCCGCGTGCTTGCCGACGGTCTGGACCGTCGCATCAAAGGCCTGCCCGCGCCCGTTGAAGACGACGATCCGATCGCCGCGCTTCAGCCGCAGCACGCGTGTCAGGTGCTCAGACTCGTCGTCCGGCAACGCGACGACATCGCCTGTCGCGTGCGTCTCAGGTGCGTAGAAGCGCGCGTTCACGGCGCCATTATCTCCGCTATACTCCACTCACCGCCTACACCATATGTTCCTTCGGGGTCAGACCATCGGGAAGTACCGCGTGTTGTCCCATCTGGGCAGCGGCGGATTCGGCAGCGTCTATCTCGCCGAAGACACCTGGATCGAAAAGAACGTCGCGATCAAGGTTCCCCACAAGCAGAACCTGGATTTCAGCGAGATGCTGAAGGAGCCACGGCTGCTGGCGTCGATGAGCCACCCGAACATCGTCACCATGCTCACCGCGGAAAAGCTGGACGATGTGTTTTTCATCGTGCTGGAGTACGTGCCAGGCGAAACGCTCGAGCATCTCATCATCCGCGAGGGCGCGCTCGAGCTCGGGCGGGCGTTCGACTACACCTGCCAGATGTGCAACGCCGTGGACCACGCCCACCGGGCGGGCGTGCTCCATCGCGACATCCGTCCCGGCAACATGCTCGTTTCGGAGACCGGACTGCTGAAGGTCACCGACTTCGGCACGTCGCGATTCCTCGAGATTGCCGCACATGGGACGACGGTCATTGGCAGCCCGCCGTACATGGCGCCGGAGCAGTTCCACGGCAAGGCCGTGTTTGCGAGCGACGTCTATTCCATCGGCATCACGATGTATCAGATGGTGACTGGCGAGCTGCCGTACCAGACGCCCGCGCCGGCGGATATTGAAAAGCTGATGCGCGGCGAGCTGGTGACGTCGGTGCGCGTGAAGAACCCGAAGGTGCCGAGGGCCATCAACGACATCATCATGCGCGCGCTCGCGCCCGATCTCACCGTTCGGTACCAGCGCGCCGGCGACCTGCTCGAGGATCTGCTGGCTGCCCGCGCGCCCGTCGGCCGCCGCGCCAAGGGCCGGCGAACCGCCGTCGGCCTCGACCTCGCCGACGCCAACGTGGCAGACATCCACTCGCGCCTCAAGGCACGCGAAACACCGCAGGCACGCTTCTGCTGGCAGTGCCGCAAGCCGCTCCACGCGCGCACCGACCGATGCCCCTTTTGTAATGAAGTGCAGTAAGGGTGCGAGCACCGTGACGCGGTTGGTGCAAGGAGTGCGAGCAGGCTGACGCGGTCGGTGCAATTTACGCACCCATTGCACCAGCCTCTTTCCACGATCGCACCCTTCGCACCCTTCGCACCGACCTGGTGCCAGAGCCAGTGTCACCATCACATTGGGCGATCGGCCGAGCCCGGGTTACGATCATCTGAACTGCTCGACGCGACTCCCAGCTTCATTGGGAGTTGGAAGTTGGGAGTTGGGAGTTCCGCTATGGCGTTTCCGGGAACGGGCAAGATCTGGATGAATGGCGCGTTGGTGGACTGGAAGGACGCCAACATCCACATCGCGTCGCACATCATCCACTACGGGAGCGGCGTCTTCGAAGGCGCCCGATGCTACAACACGGTCAACGGCCCGGCGTGTTTCCGTCTCGACGCGCACATGCGCCGCCTGCTCGACTCGGCGCGCATCTACCGGATGGATCCCAAGTACGATCAGCAGACGCTGACCGCCGCCACCATCAGCCTGATCCACACCAATGGTTTCAAGGCGTGCTACATCCGCCCCATCATCTATCGCGGGTACGACTCGCTTGGCGTGGACCCGCGCGCCTGTCCGATCGACGTGGCGATCATCCTGTGGGAGTGGCCGGCCTACTTCACCAAGGAAGCGATCGAAGAAGGTATCGACGTAAAGATTGCCACCTGGGCGCGCAACGCGCCGAACACCACGCCGGCGATGGCGAAAAGCGTGGCCAACTACGCCAACGCGCAACTGATCAAGCTTGAAGCGGTCAGCGAAGGCTACGCCGAAGGGATCGCGCTCGATACGCATGGGAATTTGAGTGAAGGCAGCGGTCAGAATGTGTTCGTCGTGCGCGACGGGCTCATCTTCACGCCGCCGATTGGCAATTCCGTGCTGGCCGGGATCACGCGCGATTCTGTGATCACTCTGGCGCGCGACATGGGCTTCGAGGTGCGGGAGCAGACGCTGCCGCGGGAGATTCTCTACATCGCCGATGAGGTGTTCTTTGTCGGCACGGCAGTCGAGGTAACTCCAATCAGGACAGTGGATAAGGTCACAGTGGGACGCGGCCGCCGAGGGCCCGTGACCGAAGCCCTACAGCAGAGATTCTTCCAAATCGTGAAGGGAGAAGCGCCGGACCCGTACGGGTGGCTCCAGCCGGTCGACCCGGCCACTGCAGGTGGGGGCGTCAAAGGACGATAAACACGGGGGATGCACGTCGGCGACCTCCTGAAAATCGCCGTTGAGAGCGGCGCGTCGGACCTACACCTCAAAGTCGGAAGCTATCCGATGCTGCGGGTCCGGGGCGCTCTCGTCCCCGCCCTGTCCGACCGACGGCTCACGCACGAGGACATGGTGTCGATTGCGGCAGCGGTCCTTTCCACGAGCCAGCGGGAAAAGTTCAAGGAGCGTCGCGAGCTCGACCTGGCCTACAGCGTTGTCTGGTCTCGGCCGGTTCCGCTGCAACGCGTTCCATCAGCGCGACACGGTCGGCATGAGCTTCCGCGTCATCCCGACGGATGCTGCAACGATTGAAAAGCTATTGCTGCCACCCGTCGCTCAAGAAGATCGCCGCCGAAGAACGCGGCCTGATCCTGGTCACCGGCGCGACGGGCAGCGGAAAGAGCACCACGCTGGCGAGCATGATCGACGAGATCAACAGCACCCGCTCGGCCCACATCATCACCATCGAAGATCCGATCGAGTATCTCCACCGCGACAACCGGTCGCTCATCAACCAGCGCGAAGTCGGCGCCGACACGATCTCATTCGATCGCGCGCTGCGCAGCGCGCTGCGCCAGGATCCGGACATCATCCTCGTCGGTGAGATGCGCGACTTCGAGACGATTGAAACCGCACTGCTCGCGGCCGAGACCGGACACCTCGTCCTGTCCACGCTGCATACCGTAGACGCGACCGGAGGCCATCAGCCGCATCGTCGCCGGCTTCCCCCCGCACTATCAGAAACAGGTCCGGATCCAGCTTGCCAGCGTGCTCAAGGCGGTGATCTCGATGCGCCTGATACCGCGAGCCGACGGGAAAGGGCGAGTGCCGGCAGTCGAAGTCCTGATCAGCACTCCGTTCATTCGCGAGTGCATCATGGACAAGGAGAAGAGCCACCTTCTCCAACCGGCGATTGCACAGGGCACGTCTCAATACCAAATGCAGACGTTCGACCAGTCCATCTTCCGCTTGTATGAGCAGGGGCTGGTCACCTATGAAGAATCGCTGCGCTGGTCGTCGAACATCGACGAGTTCATGCTCAAGGTCCAGGGCATCTCCACGACGTCCGACTCGACGCATGACGACATGGCTCGATCTGTCCAGGCATCAGCCGGGCGGTCGAGTGACATCACGCGCTTCCGCCGCTAAAATCCCTCGCCATGCCGGACTCGGCGTACATCGCAGCCCTCAAGATGCTGGGCCGGCGCGAGCTGTCGGAGCGGCAGGTGCGCCAGCGACTCGCCCGCCGCGGATACGACGACGAGTCGATCGACGAGGCGATCGTGCGGCTGACCAGCGATCGCAGCCTTGACGATGAACGGGCGGCACGGGCGATGGCCCACGCGGAGACCAGCCTCAAGAAGCGCGGCACGATACGGGTCCGGCGCCGGCTCGAAGCGGCAGGGATCGCGCCTGCTGTCGCAGCACGGGTAATCCAGGAAGCCTTCGAGGCCATCGACGCCGACGCGCTCGCGGCGGCTGCACTGCAGAAGCGCCTCCGCGGCCGCGAGGAGATCGCCGACGAACGCGAGTTCCAGCGGCTGTATCGATTTCTGATCGGTCAAGGCTTCGAATCCGACCGGGTCCTCGCACTCCTCCGCCGACACGTACAATACAAAGCGTGACCTCGACGGACATCCGCGCGTCCTTTCTCCGGTATTTCGAACGGCACGGCCATCGCATCGTCCCCAGCTCTCCGCTGGTGCCTCACGACGATCCGACGCTCCTCTTCACCAATGCCGGGATGAACCAGTTCAAGGACGTCTTCCTTGGCCGGGACACGCGCGACTACACGCGTGCGGCGACCGCGCAGAAGTGCATGCGCGTCAGCGGCAAGCACAACGACCTCGAGAACGTCGGGCCGTCGTTCAGGCACCACACCTTCTTCGAGATGCTGGGCAACTTCTCGTTTGGCGACTACTTCAAGCGCGAGGCGATTCCCTTCGCATGGTCGCTGCTGACCGACGAGTGGAAGCTGCCCGCGGATCGACTGTTTGCGACCGTGTTCCGCGGTGAGTCGGGCGTGCCGCGGGATGACGAGGCCTACGACATCTGGCGCACCTTCCTGCCGGCGGATCATATCGGCGAGCTCGGCTCGGATGACAACTTCTGGTCGATGGGTGAGACCGGCCCGTGCGGCCGCTGTTCCGAGATCTACTACTTCCGGAGCGCAACCCTGCCGTGTTCGGAGGAAGCCGCGGGTCGCCCGTGCCGCGGCCTCGAATGCGACTGCGATCGCTACGTCGAGGTCTGGAACAACGTCTTCATGGAGTTCGACCGGCAGCCCGGCGGTGAACTCAAGCCGCTGCCGGCGCCGTCGATCGACACCGGGATGGGCCTCGAACGCGTGACCGCAGTGCTCCAGGGGAAGGTCTCCACCTACGAGACAGACGCGTTCACTCCCCTGCTCGAGGCGATCGGCCAGCTCGCGGGAACGACCCATCGAGGGATCGATGGACCCGCGCGACGTGTCTCTGCGGGTCGTCGCCGACCACATGCGCGCGATGACGTTCCTGATCGCCGACGGTGTCGTGCCGTCCAACGAGTCGCGCGGCTACGTGCTCCGGAAGATCATGCGGCGCGCGATGCGCCACGGCAAGAAGCTCGGCCTGCGCCAGCCGTTCCTGCACTCGCTCGTCGATACCGTCGTGACGCAGTTCGGAGGCGCCTACCCTGAGCTGCAGGCAGGCCGAGCCTCGATCGCACAGTTGGTTCACAGCGAGGAAGACCGGTTCGATGCCGTGCTGACCAACGGGTTGCCGCGACTGGAGCAGGTGCTGGACAGGGCGGCGGCCGCCGGCGGTGTTGTTCCGGGCGAGGAGGCGTTCCGCCTGTACGACACCCATGGAATTCCGCAGGACTTTATCGAGGACATGATCGAGTCGCGCCGGCTCACGCTCGATCGAGCCGGATTCGATCGCGCCATGGAAGGTCAGCGCGAAAAGGCGCGCGCCAAAAGCACGTTCAAGGCCGGCGCGGCGCAGGACGCGGCGTGGGATGCACCGGACGATCTGAAGCGGTCCCTCGAGGCGACGGGCGATCAGGGCTTCCGCGGTTACGAGCAGACCGAGCTCAACACGCAGGTCGCTTGCGGTGTTCGACGATCGGCATCGCTCGGTCGATGGCCTTGCGGCAGGCGAACACGGCTTCGTGGCACTCGCCGAGACACCCTTCTACCTGGAGGCCGGCGGGCAGGTCTCAGACGTCGGCACCATTCGAGCGCCGCACGGCCAGGCTCGCGTGTCGGGCGTCGCGCGCGTCGGTGCCTGGCCACGGCTGCACGCGGTGCAGATGGCCACGGCGTGCTCAACGCCCGCGACCTCGTGACCGCCGAGGTCTCAGCCGCCGTTCGCGACGCCACCCGTCGCCACCACACCGCAACGCACCTGCTGCATGCGGCGCTCCGCCAGGTGCTCGGCGGCCACGTGAAACAGGCCGGGTCCCTGGTGGCTCCGGATCGCCTGCGCTTCGACTTCGTCCATTTTGCGGCGCTGACGCGCGAGCAGATCCGCGAGATCGAGCAGATCGTCAACGAGCAGGTGCTGCGGAACACGCCGGTCCAGACCGACGTGAAGAAGACCGACGAGGCGATCGCGGCCGGCGCGATGGCACTCTTCGGCGAGAAGTACGGCGACCGCGTGCGCGTGGTCTCGGTGCCTGGCTTCAGCGTGGAGCTGTGCGGCGGCACGCACGTGCGCGCCACCGGCGAGATCGGCCTGTTCGCGATTCTCTCGGAGAGCGGCGTGGCAGCCGGCGTGCGACGCATCGAGGCCATCTGCGGTCTCGAGGCGCTGAAGGCCTACCAGCGAGACCACGACGAGCTGGCGCGCGTGGCGGCGACACTCACCGCCCGCCCCGGGGAAATCACCAGCCGCATCACGGCACTGGCCGAAGAGAACAAGAGGCTGTCGCGCGAGCTCCAGCAGGCACGGATGAAAGCGGCGATGGGCGCCGGAACGACGGGTGAGGACGATGCGATCGACGTCGCTGGCGTGAAGCTCGTCGCCCGTGAAGTGGCCGGCATGGACAAGGATGGCCTGCGCGCGCTCGTCGACAAGCAACGCGATCGGATCAAAAGCGGTGTCGTGGTGCTTGCCTGCCCGTCAGACGACAAGGTCTCCGTCGTCGTCGGTGTGACCGCCGACCTGACGAAGAAGGTGCCGGCCGGAGAGGTGGTCAAGCAGCTGGCGCCGATTGTCGGCGGCCGCGGCGGCGGACGCCCTGATTTCGCGGAAGCTGGCGGCAAGGACGCGACGAAGATTCCAGCGCTGCTCGCTGCAAGCCGCACGCTCATCGAGAAGATGCTCTCCTCGTAGGGCGCCCCTTTACGGGGTGCCGCTCTTCGGCGTCGTGAGCGGCTTCACGGAGCAAGGTGCCAGACCGCCGTTCTGCCCTCAGCCTTCGTAGTCGGGATTCGGCTCAAGCAATGAGCTCCCGCCGGCTCGCTGTCACGCCGCTTCCGCGGCTTCGGGCGCATTGCGCGCCGCGCGGTGCCGAATCTTCCTGTTCCACCACATGATCGTGCCGGTCACGAACAGGATCGCCGGCACGACGCCGACGATCGCCCACGTGGCCTTCAGCCACGGCCCCCATCCCGGCTCCCGCCAGCGGCCGAAGTGCAATCGCGACAGCCACGTCAGTGCGACGTCGCCAGGGCGCTCGCCGTAGACACCTTCCGGATCAGAAAAGCGCTCGACCAGATTCGTCAGCGGTTCCGGCATGCCGAGATACCAGCCGGAGACGCCCCACATCAGCATGAACAGAAACAGCCAGAAGCCCATCGCGCTGTGCAGATCCCAGTTCAGGCGCCGCCAGCCAGAGCTCCATTTGATGCCGAGGCTGCGCTTCCATCGCGTGACTCCAGGCCACCAGACGACGAGACCGGTCAGCACAAGGATCGTGAACAGCAGGCTGAGGAGTCCGTTCCACCACGGCCCGTCCGGTCGATCCAGCAGCAGCTCGTCGTGGAGCCTGACTGTCCACAGCATGAAGAACTGGCCGCGCGTCGTCGAGTCGCCGAGGTCCTGACCCGTAGTATGGGTTGAACAGGCGTTCTTTGGTCGTGCCGTCCCGCTGGACCGTGATCGTCGCAGTCGGGTCAGGAAGCCTGTTGCCACGCCCGCGTCCGCCGCCGCGTCCCGCCGCTGCGCCAGCCGGTCCGCTCGGGGCCCGCCAGGTGGTCCGCCGCGTGGCGTGCGCCGCACCGTTCGGCCCTCGAGCACCTCGGTGACCTGCCAGCCCGGATACGCGCGCTGCGCCGCGGCGCGCAGCTCGTCCGCGTTCATCGCCTTCGCCTGTTCGTCGAACGTCGCGTGCGGCGTTGCCAGATAGCGATCGAGTCTCGTTTCGGTAAACGAGCGCGCTGCCCGTCAGACTCAGCACCACGACGTACAGGCCGAGGATGAGGCCTCCCCAGAGATGTATCTGAAAGGAGGCGCGGCGGAGCCACACGCGCTGCGGCTGCCGCAGCCATTGTTTCCAGGTTCCCATTTGAAGGTCCGGGGAGTTGTACACCATTCAGGCTCAGTTGCGGCCGTGCTTGTGCCCCGAGCTCAGGAGGCGTAGATTTCTCCGACGGGGACATGCCGGCAGTTCCACCCGCCGGCCTTGCGGGAAGGATCATCCAATGGCCGCATCAGCAGCGAAGTGCGCTCACCCGTCCTGTGAGTGCATCGTCGAACCCCACGGACCCCATGGAAAGTACTGCAGCGACCACTGCAAGCAGGCCGGAGAGAAGATCGAGCTCCGGTGTGACTGCCAGCATCCTGCCTGTCGATAGCCACCAGGCAGGCCAGCGACCCGGCAGCGGTCATTGCCGCTGCCGGCACTGCAACTCTTCCCCTCACGTTCCGATAAGCCCGTTAACGCTGTCGCGTCGCGCACAGTCGATGTGCGCCCGGCAGCTCAAAACGGCACGGAATGGCATCCATCCTCCGCTCTCTTCTGCTCGCGAGCCTGGTCACCGCGCTGTTTCCTGCGGCTTCGACTGCACAGATTTTCACGGCCCGCGACGCGCACACGGGGACGACCGTCCTTTCGGCTCGCCCCGTCGATCGCCCGACTCAGGTGTTCAACGTTCCCGGCGCACCGAGCTACCGCACGACCACCGAAGCGGTGCCCAGCAACGTCGAGATATTCGAGGAGCTCGTCCGCGCGCATTCGCAGCGTCAGTCGCTGCGGCCTGAGCTCGTCCGCGCGGTAATTCAGGTGGAGTCCGGCTTCAATCCGAGCGCCACGTCACCAAAGGGCGCGATGGGGCTGATGCAGCTGATGCCGCAGACGGCTCGCGACCTCGGGGTGACCAACGCCTACGACCCGGAAGAGAACATCCGCGGCGGCACGAAATACCTCCGGCAGCTCATCGACAAGTTCGGGAACGAACAGCTGGCGCTCGCCGCGTACAACGCCGGTCCGGGCGCCGTCGACCGCTACGATGGCATCCCGCCGTACCGCGAAACGAGGGAGTACGTCCGGAAGGTCGGCTCGAAAGCGAACGCTCGAACCGCGCAAAGCAAACCTGTGATCTACAAGTGGTTCGAGATCAAGGGCGATCGCATCGTTCCGCAGCTGACGCAGGATCCGCCGCGTTCAGGGCCGTACGAGATAGTTAGATAGTTGGATAGTTCGTAGTCGGCAGCTGGTACCTGGCAGTTGCTACTCGCGTACTTGTTAGTTGGTAGTTGGACTGTCGGCTGGTTGGTAGTTACGATCTGGCCGTGTCCTGGCCCTCCCGCCTCTTCGCCTTCCTGACGCTGACGATCGTCGCCACGGCGACCCTGACGGCGCAGCCGCCGCGGAAGCTCCCGGAAGCGCTGACGCAGATGATCGACGCGGAGCGCGCGTTTGCCGCGCGCGCGTTGGTCGTCGGATGGAAGCAGGCGTTCCTCGAATACTTCGCCGACGACGCGGTTGGATTCGAGGGCGGTCCGGGCCTGGCGAAGGAGCAGATTCGCAAGAACCCGGACCCGCCGAGCGACCTGCAGCTGCTGTGGGAACCGCGCTACGGCGACGTGGCCGCGAGCGGCGATCTCGGATATCTGACTGGTCCGGTTCGCAACATCCGGACGTCGCGCGACAACGGCAGGCCTCGACACTCGACCTACGCATCCATCTGGAAGCGTCAGCGCGACGGGTCGTTCAAGGTGGTGATGGACTTCGGGCTCGGCACACCAGGGCCGGTTTCGTTTGCCGCTGGCTTCACGCGGGCGCCCGTCGGCAATCGATTCAGCGGCGACTATGACGAGACGACGCCTCCGCTCTCAGCGGCCGACGGCGTGCTGAACAGCGGACTGCGAACGCACCAGGCCGACGGCTACCGCGGCCGGCTGGCGTCCAGGCGTCCGGTTCCTGCGGCCAGAACGCCGTTCCGGTCGTTGGCGATCGCGCGGCCCTGCGGTGGCTGGCCACGCAGCCGCCCTACTCCGCCATCGACGCGCGATTTGCGGAGTCCGCCCGATCGGGCGACTCGGCTACACGTGGGGCAGCTACGCCAGCGGGCCCGCCCAGAAACCCACGCAACAGGGCTTTTACGTCCGCGTCTGGCAGCGCGAGCGAAACGGCCAGTGGAACGTCGTCATGGACGTGCTCCAGCCGCAGCGAGGGTAGAATGAACGTTTTGTAAGTCAGCAGATTTCCAGACAGAGAGGACGCCAGCAAACGTGGCCAAGCGTACGAAATCCGCCCTCAAGGCAAACCGTCAGAACATCAAGCGCCGGGAGCACAACCGGCAGCTGCGGTCGCGCCTGCGCACCGCCCTCAAGGCGATTCGCGCATCGCTCGACGACGAAGGACCTCGACGGCGCCAAGAGGCCCTGAGCGCGACGGTGTCGATCGTCGACAAGATGGCGACGAAGGGGATCATCCACCGCAACACCGCCGGCCGCTACAAGTCGCGCCTCGCGGCGCGGCTGTCGAAGTCAGCGTAGCGTGGCGTACGGGCGCTCCCCTTTACGGGGTGCCTCGGCGCAGAGCTCCACGACCAGCCGCTCCAGCAGCATCCGCGGATCGCCGCCGGACGACTTCAGCGCGAGATCCGTCCGGAACACCGCCTCGATCCCGGCGCGCACCCGCGGCGCCGGCAAGCGTCTCGGCGGCGATGCGCAGCTGCCCCAGCACCAAGAACGGCGGCGCGCCGCCGTCGAGCGCCGCGCTCAGCTGCCTCAGCGCGGCACGGGCGTCGTTGCGCTGGATGGCATTCGCGATCCCGAAGTTCTGCTGCGTCTCCGGTCCCGCCGGCACCGACTGCCGCACATCGTCGAGCGTCACAGCCGGCTGCCCGAGCGCGTACAGCACGACGCGCTCGAACGCCGCTCGCAGCCGGACGATGTTGAGCCCGGCGCGTTCGACCAGCGCGCGGGCGGCCCCCGCCTCGAACGTGACCTTCTCCCGCGTCGCCCGGCCCTTCAGCCAGCGCTCGGCGTCCGCTGCGTCTTCGATCGTGCCGCAGTCGACGACCTGGCTCTCCTTGAGCAGCAGCTTGACGATCTTGCGGCGCTTGTCGAGGCTGCCGCAGACGAACACGACGGTGGCATGAGGCGCCGGCGCCTTGATGAACGCGTCAGCCGCTCCTGCTCCTCGTCGGCGGCCTTGCTCTCGCGCTTCGGGATCAGCAGCTTCTCGGCCTCGAGCACCAGCACCAGACGCCGCGGCGCCATCATCGGTGCGTGTTGGCCGCATCGATGACCTGGTCGACCGACGTGTCGCCGCCGTAGAAGCGGTCGACGTTGAACGCGCGCAGATCCTCGTCCACCAGGTCGAGAAAATGCGCCGCGACGTCCGCCTTCTCGACTTCGTCGGCGCCGAGCAGGACATACACCGATGCCGTCTCGCCTGAAGCAATGTCCTTGCGCAGCGCGGCAGCGGTCATGGCAGGCAGATCAGAACGCCTCGAGAATCGCGGTCACGACGGCCCGCGCCAGATCGGTGGACAGGCGTTCGACGGCCGGCCCTTCCTGTTCGAGCAGCACCGCACCGTCGATCTGGCCGTTGCCGCGCGTCTTCGAGATCGTATTCCTCGCGGAACGTCAGCGCGTCGTTCGACCACAGCACCTGGCCGTTTCGGGTGTCGGTGAACTGCACGCGCATCGTGACGGTGAAGAGATACCGGGACGCCAGCTGCTGGTCGGTCAAACCAACCGGCTGGAAGTCGATTCCGGTGATCGCCCCGGACAGCACCGCGTCCGCGCCGGTGGTGGTCGGACGGACGTCGTACTTCCTCGCCGCGGCCGATGAACTCAGTGCGGATCTTCTCGGTCAGCATCTGCTCGACGCGCAGACTGGTCGTGCGGTTCTCGAGCAGCGGAATACCGACGACCGTGATGTCTGCGGGCAGGAACGAGCCGCGGCCGGCCAGCGCATAACCGCACCCGGACAGCCGTGATGGCAGCGGCCACGATCAGCGTCAGCGCCGTGTGTCACCGCTTCATCTACTGCACTCACTGCTACGCGACCACCACCGACACCAGCCGCCCCTTGGCGACGACGACCTTCTTGACGGTCTTGCCTGCCACGTGCGCCTGCACGCCGGGGTCGGCGAGCGCGAGCCGCTCCAGCTCGTCGTCGCCGATGTCTGCGGGCACGGTCACACGGCCGCGCACCTTGCCGTTCACCTGCACCGGAATGACGATCTCGTCCGCCTTCGCGACGTCGGCGTTGAACTCCGGCCACGACGCGGCGTCGAGCCCGCCCTCGTGGCCGAGCATCTCCCACATCTCTTCGGCGGTGTGCGGCGCAAACGGCGCCAGCATGCGGACAGCGCTTCAATCGCCTCGCGAACGACGCAGATCGTCTCCTTGCGCTCGGCCTGGCCGGCGTGCTCGACGTCTTCGTCGGTACGTCTGCGTCGGGACGCCGGTGACTGTCTTCTCGCTGAACGCGTAGAGCTCGTTGACCAGCTCCATCATCGCGGAGACCGCCGTGTTGAGCTGCTGCCGCTGCTCGATGTCGGCCGTCACGCGGCGGATCGTGTCGTGCGTCTTCCGCCGCAGCGCCCTCTCGTCCGCGATTCAGCGACTCGCAGGCGTCCGGGCTGTCGATCCCCTCCCCGGCAATCGTTTCGTTCCAGTGGTCGACCAGCCGCCACACCCGCGCCAGGAAGCGGAAGCTTCCCTCGAGGCCGGTGTCGGTCCACTCGATCTCCTTCTCCGGCGGCGCGACGAACATCACGTACAGCCGCAGCGCGTCGGCGCCGTACTTCTGCCAGCATCGCGTCGGGATCGACGACGTTGCCCTTCGACTTGGACATCACCGCGCCGTCCTTCAGCACCATGCCCTGCGTGAGCAGATGCGTGAACGGCTCGCTGTGATCGACGAGGCCGAGGTCGCGGAACACGCGGGCGAAGAAGCGCGAGTAGATCAGGTGCAGGATCGCGTGCTCGACGCCGCCGATGTAGAAGTCGACTGGCAGCCAGTACTTCACCGTCGCCGGATCGAACGGCAGGTCGGCGTTGCGCGGATCGGCGAAGCGGTAGAAGTACCAGGACGAATCGACGAACGTGTCCATCGTGTCGGTCTCGCGGCGCGCCGGGCCGTGGCACTTCGGACAGGTGACGTTCACGAACTCGGGCACCTGCGCCAAGCGGCGAATCGCCGCGGCCGGTGAACTCCGTGACCTTCGGCAGCTCGACCGGCAGCTGGTCGACCGGCACCGGCACGATGCCGTCCTTGTCGCAGTAGATCATCGGGATCGGCGTGCCCCAGTAGCGCTGACGGGAGATCCCCCAGTCCTTCAGCCGGTACTGGACCGTCGCTTCGCCGATGCCGCGCTGCCTGGCGGCCGCGATCATCTTCTTCTGCGCGTCTTCGGACGGCAGCCCGCTGAACTCGCCAGAGTCGACCAGCGTGCCGTAGGCGTCGGCGGCTTCGGTCAGCGCCGTCAGCAGGCTGCGGGCTGGCCGTCCGGGGTCACGACGACGCGAATCGGCAGGTCGAACTTGCGCGCGAACTCGAAGTCGCGCTGGTCGTGCGCCGGCACGGCCATGACGGCGCCGGTGCCGTAGTCGCCGAGGACGAAGTTGGCGACCCAGACGGCACCGGCTCGTTCGTGAACGGGTTGATCGCCCGAACGCCCGGTGTCGAACCCGTGCTTCTCGATCTCGCCGCTGATCCGCGCCGCACGGTCCTGGGTCCGGAACGCCTGCACCTGCTTCTTGAATGCGGCGGGATCCGGCGACCGTTCAGCAAACTGCATCACCAGCGGATGCTCCGGGCCGAGCAGCACGAACGTCGCGCCGAAGATCGTGTCGATGCGGGTCGTGAACACTTCGATGCGCCGTCTTCGGATCCCCGTCCACGGCAAACCTGACGCGAGCGCCTTCCGACCGCCCGATCCAGTTCCGCTGCATCGTCAGCACCTTCTCGGGCCACTGCGTCAGCTCGCGGCTGGCGTCGAGCAGCTCGTCGGCGTAGGCGGTGATGCGGAAGAACCACTGCTCGAGGTCGCGCGTCTCGACCGGCGTGCCGCAGCGCCAGCAGCCGCCGTCCACGACCTGCTCGTTGGCCAGGACGGTCTTGCAGCTCGGGCACCAGTTGACCGACGAGCGGCGGCGGTAGGCCAGGCCGCGCTCGAACATCCGGATGAACAGCCACTGGTTCCACTTGTAGTACTCGGCGTCGCAGGTGGCGAGCTCGCGCTTCCAGTCGTAGCTGATGCCGAGCCGCTGCAGCTGCCCCTTCATGTGCGCGATGTTGCCGCGCGTCGAGACCTCGGGGTGGATGCCGTTCTTGATCGCCGCGTTCTCGGCCGGCAGGCCGAACGCATCCCAGCCGAACGGATGCAGCACGTTGTAGCCGCGCATCCGCTTGGTGCGCGCCATCACGTCGCCGATGCTGTAGTTGCGCACGTGCCCCACGTGCGCGTGCCCGGACGGGTAGGCGAACATCTCGAGGCAGTAGAACTTCGGCCGGGACGGGTCGGCCTCTACTTCAAAGGCGCGCGAGTGGCGTCCAGCGCTGCTGCCACTTCTTGTCGAGATCCTGCGGTTTGTAGTCGGGCATCGCGAAGGTAGGCTCGATCTCAGTTATAGAGGCCAGTACCTCGCCAGATGCGGCTTCACGGCGGCGATCGTCGCTTCGCCTCGCGGTGCGCTCGCGCCCGCGCGGCGGCATCGGCTCAGGCTCCGCAGCCGTGCCAGGTCCGCGCCAGTCGTCTTCGAGCGCCGCAATCACGGACCGAAGCGAGTCCGCGATTCCTTCAGGTCGTAGCCGCCTTCGGTCGTCACGACGACGCGGCCCTCGCAGCAGTCGTCCGCAATAGCGGCCGCACGGGCCGTGAGGCGGCCGAAGCAGTCGGCCTCGAGACGCATCGCCGCGAGCGGATCGTCCTTGTACGCGTCGAAACCGGCCGAAATCAGGATCAGCTGCGGCTTGAACGCCGTCAGGATCGGCCACGCCACCGCGTCGTAGACGCGTTCGTAGTCCGCGTCGGTGGCTCCCGCCGCCAGCGGCAGGTTGACGGTGAAGCCTGTCCCGGCGCCCGTCCCGATTTCGTCGGCCGCGCCGGTCCCCGGATAGAACGGATACTGGTGCGACGACACGAACAGCACCGACGGGTCGCCGTAGAAGCTCCACTGCGTGCCGTTGCCATGGTGCACGTCGTAGTCGACGATCGCCACGCGCGACAGGCCGCGTGCCCGCGCATGGGCGGCCGCCACGGCCACGTTGTTGAAGAGGCAGAACCCCATCGCGCGGTTGCGCTCCGCGTGATGGCCCGGTGGCCGCACCAGCGCCAGCGCGCGCGTTCCGGCCGGGCCGTCGAGCACGTGATCGACGGCCGCCACCGCCGCGCCCGCGGCGAGGCAGGCGACGTCGTAGGTCTCCGGCGACGTGAAGGTGTCGGGATCGAGCGCGGTCGCCCGGCCGGCGGTTTCGCGAATCAGCGTGAGGTAGTCCGCGTCGTGAACGCGGGCGAGCTCCTCGTCGACTGGCCGGCCGCGGCTCGATGACACGCTCCGCCCCGCGCGCGGAATTCGGCAGCGACGACCTGCATCACGGCATGTCGCTCGACACGCTCAGGGTGGCCCGGCGGCGTGAGGTGATCCGCGAAGCGCGGAGAGGCGACGATGGAGAGGGCCATCGAGCGGCTACGCCCGCGACCCGAGCGCGGCCTTCACGCGCTCCGGCGTGAACGGAATCTGGCGGAGTCTGGCGCCCGTGGCGTCGAAGATGGCGTTCGCGAGCGCGCCCGCAACCACGGTCACGGCAGTCTCGCCGGCGCCCGCGGCTGGCATGTCGGGCCGATTGATCAGCACCGTCTCGATGACCGGCACCTCGGCATTGAGATAGAGCGGCTTATAGGTTCGCCAGTCGATCGACGTGACCTTCTGGTCATCCCACGTCACTTCCTCGAGGAGGGTCCGGCTGATCCCCTGAAGCGCGCCGCCCTCGAGCTGATTTCGCAGCCCGTCTGGATTCGAAATCGGGCCCGAGTCGTTGGCAATCACGAGACGGCGAACCGCGACGACGCCCGTGTCCTGGTTCACGTCGACCTCGGCCACCATCGCGCAATAGCCGTTGTCGCCTTCGTAGAGCACGCAGGAGATGCCGCGACCGCTCGCCACGCCGCTCCGCCGGGCCGGCCGCCGTAGCTTGAGCGGAGGCGGCCGGCCGCGGCGACGGGCGTGATTCCCAGTTCGCCGCCTTTGCCGCCGCGTTGACAACGGCGATGAGGCGCGGGTCACTGAGATGTTTGAGCCGGTAGGCGACCGGGTCGACACGCAGCGACGCGGCGATTTCGTCGATGAACGACTCGTGCGCAAAGGTGTTCTGAAGCCGATCGGGTGCCCGTAACGGGCCGGTGAAGAAACGTCGAGCGAACGTTGTGCGTCACGACGCGCTGCGAGGCAATCGTTCCGGTGCCGCCAGCACGCCCGTTCACGGTGCCGGTGACGTAGCTCGGTACGGCGTTGCTGTTGTTGGCGAATGCCGTTGGTGCGGGCGCCGGGCTCCGCGGCTGGAAGGCGGCCGGTTCGAACCCGGCGAGCGTGCCGGTGACCAGATTCCCTGGCGTGCCTGCACCAGGGCGGCCGCCCCGGCTCGGTGACCACGACTCGGAATCCCACGCCACGATCGTGCCGCTGCGATCGACCGCGGCGCGCTGATCGCTGACCTGCGCGACGCCGTAGTTCTCCCACGCCATCTCGTCGCCGCGCATCAGCTGCACGCGTACTGGCCTGCCGACCGCCTGCGAGAGCAGCGCCGCGTCATAGGCCACGGTATCGGCGCCGTTGATTCCGTAGCAGCCGGGACCCTGCTTGAAGATCACATGCACGTTCTCCGGCTGGAGTCCCAGGAGCAGAGCCGTCGAGCTGCGCAGCGGCCACACGGCCTGGGACGCGGCCCAGATCGTCGCCTTCTGTCCCTGCACGTCGGCAACCGCGCACGCCGTTCCGACGGACCCGTGCATCTGGTACGGGTAGAGATAGGTCGCGCGAACGACCGTTGGCGCGGCCGCCAGCGTCGCGTCAACGTCGCCGGAGTCCACCACGCGTGTGTCTCGCGTCGGCGTCTGAGCGCGCAGCGCGTGCGTGCAGGTCGCCATGCGGTGGCAACGCCGCGCCGAGGGCCCAGCCCACCTTCAGCTTGGTCGCCGCCTGGATCGCCTGCCAGGGCTTCTCGGCCACGACCCCGACGAATTCCTTCTTGACGATGACGTCGACGAGGCCAGGCATGCCCTCGATCGAGCGGCGGTCGACGGCTCAGCGAGCGTGGCAGTCGCAAACGGCGGGCGGACGCACCCGGCCGTGCAGCATGCCGGGCACACGAACGTTGTGGACATACTCGAAGCGCCCCGTGACCATCGCCGGAATCTCGACGCGCGGCACCGGTTTGCCAAGCACCGTCCAGTCCGCCGGCGATCTGCGCTTCGCGTTCGGGTCGAGCGTCAGGTTGAACGTCCGGCCACCAACGAGCGCCGCGTAACTGACGCGTTTCGTGGAGTCGCTGGCGGCACTCACCACTCCATCCCGAGCGACCAACTGCCCCACCGGCACTCCCAGGCGCTCAGCGGCCATCGCCAGCAGCGCTTCGCGAGCCGTGGCGCCGGCAAGCGCCAGGTCGGCGTTGTTGAAGTTCGTCGGATGGGACTGAGCGCCGGACGTCGTTCCCTGGTCCGGCGTAACGGCCGTATCGCACTGCACGAGCGTCACGCGATTGAACGGGACGCAGAGCTCCTCGGCAATGAGTTGGGTCTGGGCGGTGTATAGGCCGTGCCCCAGCTCGCACTTGCCGGTGAACGCGGTGACACTGCCATCGGCCTTGATCGCGATCCAGCCATCGAGCTGCCGGCTGCCCGCACCATTCAACCGCTGTGCGGCTCCTGCCGCGGCGAGACCCAGATCCTCCGCAATCCGCGCGGCGCCGAAACTGACGACGAGCACGCCCGACTGTGCGAGGAAGCGGCGGCGGTTCATGCTTTCACCCCACGGGCGTAGCGGGTGATCGCCTTCAGCATCCGCGTGTTGGCGCCACATCGACACAGCACGCCGGACAGCGCGTTCCTGATGTCCGCCTCGTTCGCCTTCGGATTGCGATCCAGATATGCCTTGGCGGTCAGGACGACGCCGCTGAGGCAGAACCCACACTGCACGGCCTGCTCGTCGATGAACGCCTGCTGAATCGCATGCGGCTTCTCGACACTGCCGAGCCCCTCCAGCGTCGTCACCTCCCCACCCGCAATGGCGGAGACCGGCGTGATGCACGAGCGAACGGCTTGCCCTTTGACGAGGACCGTGCAGCAGCCGCACTGCCCGAGTCCGCACCCGAACTTGGGACCGTTCAACTGCAGATCGTCGCTGAGCACGTACAACAGCGGAGTCGCCGGGTCGATATCGACCGTGTGCGACACCCCGTTCACCTTCAGCGTGATCTGGCTCACGTCTTCGACGCCTTCTTGGCGAGTGTGGACTTCAGCACGACCTTGCCTGTGCCCTTCTTGAGGTCGGCACCAGCCACCTTCAGCGCCTGTTTCATCAAACTGCGGATGTATCGATCGTCGAGGATCGCGGCACTCTGATCCAGGCGGATCGAGCGGACCTGATTGCCGCTGCCTTCAAGGCGACCCTCCGGGTCATCGATCGCCACGCCTTCGAGGAAGAAGAACCTGACCCACCGCGGGTAGAGCACCAGCGAGAAGACCGGCGATCCGCGCTCGGCCGGAGCGAACCCGATCGGCAGTGCCTGCCGCCGCTCAAAGACGAGCCGCCGGGCGCCCGGGAACATCGTGCGCATCTTCTTCAATCCCGCCCGCGCCGCTGCGGCGACTTCCGGTGATATCGCGAGATCGCCTTGTCGAGATAGACCTCCTCGGCGCTCACGGGTGAGAAGCTACCACGGTGTGGCAGAATGCGCACCCATGACCCTCACCACAGATCCGCAGGTTGCTGTCCAGTCTCCGGCGCGCACGCATCGAGCGGCGCTGGTAATTCTGACAGTCGTGTTTCTAGCCGGAGTCGTCTTCATTGTTAAGGCCGCCCTTCCGTACTTCGCGCTGAACCAGGAGCAGTTCGACAACGGCCACTGGCCGCGCCGCTGGTGGCTGCTGGCCCACATCACGATGGGCATCGTCGCCCTCCTGTCCGGTCCTGTTCAGTTGTGGCTGGGCATCACCGACCAGCGCCCGAGTCTGCACAGAGAAGCTCGGCTTCGTCTATATGACGAGCGTCTGTGCTCAGCGCAGCGGCTGCGTACCATCTGGCCCTGAACACCAGCTATGGAATCGGATTCGGCTCTGGGCTGGCTGGATTGGCAACCGCGCTGGCTCGTCACCACGGCGATGGCGTTTGTCGCCATCAAACGGCAGCTCTATGACCAGCACAAGGAATGGATGATTCGGAGCTACGTGGTGACGACGGGGTTTGTGACGTTCCGGGTAATGTTCCCGCTGCTTCAAGGCAGCGGCATCGGTTCCGCGACCGAGCAGTTGGCTGTCGCGGCCTGGGGATGCTGGGCGGTTCCGCTGCTGTTCACGGAAGCCGTTCTGCAGGGCGGAAAATACTGGCGGTGAAACCCGCCTGAAATCGGTCCGAGCGTAACAGCTTCAGGACCGGACTCCGTACAGATTTCCCGCGCCCGATCTTCAAGCGCAGCCAGCCTCTGCTCCAGCAGGAGGCGCGCGGCTTCCAACTGGGGCTCGGTGGCGTCCGCCACGACCTCGATCGGCTCGCCGATCACCAGCGACACGCCGGTGAACGGCTTCGGGATCTGCGTCCGATCCCAGCTGCGCAGCGTCCACGCGCTCGCGGCCTCGAGGTGAAACGGCAGGATCGGATTTCCGGTCGCGCTGGCCAGCCAGACGGCGCCAGGCTGCGCGACGCGCGCCGGCCCGCGCGGGCCGTCGAGCGTGAAGCCCGCCGGCTTGCCGGCCTTCATGTCGCGCACCAGCTGCAGCATCGCCTTCCGCGCACCGCGCGTCGTCGACCCGCGCGCCGTGCCGTAGCCGAACCGCTCGATGATCCGCGCGATCCACTCGCCGTCGAAG
Organism: uncultured Acidobacteriota bacterium; assembly: GCA_963793705.1. Lineage (GTDB taxonomy): Bacteria > Acidobacteriota > Vicinamibacteria > Vicinamibacterales > UBA2999 > Gp6-AA40. Next base: position 64,256 of record CAWCBC010000011.1, read on the forward strand.
TTCTCGCTGGTGATGACGACGATGCCGCGCCGGCGGAAGTAGAAGGTCGCCGGCAGAATGCGGCCGTGCCAGAAGGCCATCACCGGCTGACGGCCGGAGGCGACGATCGCGTCGAAATGCTGCAGCCCCTCGACGCGCCAGCGCAGCGTGTGGCCGAGCGCGCTGATCAGCGGATAGCCGAGCGCCGGCGATGGCGGCGACCTGCAACCGCTTCAGCAGCGACGACTGCCAGTCTTCAGACATCAGCCATCGAAACTCACGAAGCGATCGAGTGATCACGTTGGAGAGCTACATGCCATTGTACTGCGGCCCGCCACCGCCCTCGGGCGGCACCCAGGTGATCACCTGATAGGGATCCATGATGTCGCACGTCTTGCAGTGCACGCAGTTCGACGCGTTGATCTGCAGCCGCGGCGTGCCGTCGGCGTCGTGGGCGATCTCGTAGACGTTCGCCGGGACAGAACCGCATGCACGGATGGCCGTATTCGGGGCCGCAGATCGAGCTGCACACCTCGGTGTGCACCAGCAGATGCGACGGCTGATCCTCGTCGTGCGCCGTGCCCGAGTAGTGCACGTTGGTCACCTTGTCGAACGTGAGCCGCCGGTCGATCGTCGTCTCGTTGCTCGGGCGCAGGTCCGTCGGTGCCGTAGTACCGTCGCAGCGTCCGCATCCGCTCGTGCCCGGCGTGGCCGTGCAGATCGACGGGCCACCAGCCGCGCGTCACCAGCGACGCGCCGGCGAACGCGAGGCCCGGCGAGCAGGCCGTGGCCGAACGCCTGGTGCACGTTGCGAACGGGATACAGCTCGGCGCGGACGGGGCTGGCGTCGATCTTCGTCCTGGTAGCGCTGCAGGCTCGCCGCCGACGTATCGCCCGCGCGGATCGCCTCGAACGCCGCCTCGGCCGCCAGCATCCCGGTGCGCATCGCGAGATGAATGCCCTTGAGCCGCATCGAGTTGAGGAACCCGCCGGCGTCGCCCGCGATCAGCGCGCCGTCCATGTAGGGCCGCGGAATCGTGTTCCAGCCGCCTTCGGGCAGCGCCTTGGCGCCGTAGCGCACCATCTGTCCGCCCGTCGAGCAGCGACGCCACGAACGGATGCTGCTTGAAGCGGTTGAACGCCATGTGCGGATCGAACAGCGGATCCCTGTAGTCGAGCCCGACGACGAACCCGAGCGGACAGCTGCCCGTCCGGCATGGCGTAGATGAACCCGCCGCCGAACTCCTCGTGGCGCAGCGGGTAGCCCAGCGTGTGCATCACGGTGCCCGGCCGCAAGGCGGCCGGCGCGGGATCTCCCACAGCTCCTTGAGGCCGAGCGCGAACTGCTCCGGCTGGCGTCCGGCGCCGAGCTGCAGACGCCGCAGCAGCTCCTTGGTCAGGTTGCCGCGCACGCCGTCGCAGAAGATCGTGACCTTCGCCATGATGTCGACGCCGGGCTCGAAGGTCGGCTTCTGCTCGCCGTGCCTGCCGATGCCGCGATCGCCGGTGCGCACGCCGATCACGCGGGCGCCGTCCATCAGCACGTCCTGCGCCGGCGAAGCCGGTGAAGACGTCGATGCCCTCGGCCTCGACCTGCTGCGCCAGCCAGCGGCACGAACTGGTTCAGCGAGATGATGAAGTTGCCGTGGTTGCGCAGCGGCGGCGGGATGATCGGAAACGCGATCGTCGCCGTGCGACGTCAGGAAGTAGACGTGATCGTCGTGCACCGGCACGGCCAGCGGCGCGCCCTTCGCTTCGAAGTCGGGAATCAGATCGCGCAGCGCCGACGGATCGAGCACCGCGCCCGACAGCATGTGCGCGCCGGCCTCGCGCGCCTTCTCGAGCACCGCAATCGACAGCGGCTCGCCGCCGTGCTGCTTCTGCAGCTGCGCCAGCCGCAGCGCCGCGGACAGCCCGGCCGGGCCGCCGCCGACGATCAGGACGTCGACGTCGAGGGTTTCGCGGCTCACGTGGTCTTAACCGCGAAGGACACGAAGGATCCACGAAGAGCACGAACAATACTATTTTCTTCGTGATCTTCGTGATCTTCGTGGTCTTCGTGGTTACGCTTTTTCCAGCTCCGCGATCATCGCCGGCACGATCTCGAACAGATCGCCGACGATGCCGTAGTCGGCGACTTCGAAGATCGGCGCGTCGGCGTCCTTGTTGATGGCGACGATCGTGCGCGAGCCCTTCATGCCGACCAGGTGCTGGATCGCGCCGGAGATGCCGAGCGCGACGTACAGCTTCGGCGCGACCGTCTGCCCGGAGCTGCCGATCTGCCGCTCCATCGGCAGCCAGCCGTTGTCGCAGATCGGCCGCGAGGCGGCCAGCTCGGCGCCCATCGCCGTCGGCCAGCTTCTCGCGCGACGGCGATGTGCTCCTGCGACTTGATGCCGCGGCCGACGGCGACGATGCGCTCGGCCTGGCTGAGATCGACGGCCTGCTTCGCTTCCTGGAACGGCGGCTCGGGCTTCTGGCGGATCGCCGACGGCGTCGATCGTCGACGGCGACCGGCGTCACCGGCGCGGTGCCGCCCTTCTGCGACCGCGTCGGCGCGGAACGCGCCGATCTGGAACGTGACGAAGAACGGCGGCGTCGCCGACCGGCTTCACCTCCGCCGCCAGCTTGCCCTGGAACATCGGCCGCGTGAACGTCGCGTCCGGCGCCGCTGCCCGTGATCGCCGGTCACGTCGGTGACGAGCGGCTGTCGCAGCCGCGCGGCGAGCATCGGCGCGAAGTCGCGCGTCTGGTACGTGTGCGGCAGCAGCACGAGCGTCGGCGACGTCGCGTCGACGATCGCCGCGCAGCGCCATCGCGTAGGCGTCCGGCGTGTACGACGCCAGCGCCGGATCGCTCGGCGACGAGCACCTCGGCGACACCGGCGGCCGCCAGCTCCGCGGCGACGGCGCCGACGGCGCCGCCGAGGACGGCGACCGTGATCGGCCCGCCCGCCGCCGAGGCTTCGCGGCAGCCGGCAAGCGCCTGCGCGGCGGCGATCGTCTCCCAGGACGCGCGATTCAGCTTGCCGTCGCGCTGCTCGGCGATGACGAGGATCACAGGACTCGCGCCTCGTCGCGCAGCGCCGCACCAGTTCCTTGGCCGCCTCGCCGGCGGAGCCGGCGATCATCTGCGTCTGCTTGCGCGCGTCGGCAGCGGCGAGGCGACGATCTGCTGCGCCGGCTGCAGCCCGGCCGGCAGCGCGACCTTCCTGATCTCCTTCTTCTTCGCCGCCATGATGCCCTTCAGCGTCGCGTAGCGCAGCTGGTTGATGCCGCTCTGGATCGTGAGCAGCGCCGGCAGCGGCATCGCGATCCACTGGAACCAGCCGCCTTCGAGCTCGCGCTTCACGCGCAGCGCCCGCTGCCCGACCTGCCGGGTCGATCTGGACCTCCATGATGATCGTGGAGTGCGGGATGCCGAGCCGCTCGGCCAGCACGACGCCGGTCTGCGCCTGCCCCTGGTCGTCGGACTGCAGGCCGGTGAGCACCAGGTCGAACTGCTCGTCGGCCATCGCCGCGGCCAGCGCGTCGGCGGTCACGAACGCGTCCGCCGACGCCAGGCGATCGTCCTCGACGTGGAGCGCGCGGTCGGCGCCGCGCGCCAGCGCCTCGCGGATCACCTGCTGCACGCGCGCCGGGCCGGCCGAGCAGACCACCACTTCGCCGCCGTGCTTCTCGCGGAGGCGCAGCGCCTCCTCGAGCGCGTAGGCGTCCGGCTCGTTCATCTCGTAGCTGACGTCCTGCTCGCGGATCCAGGTCTTGTCGTCGTTGAGACGCGGCTGCCACTCGCGGGTGGGGACCTGCTTGATGCAGACGGCGATCTTCATGGCGTGGCTCCGATGCACGACCACGGAGGCACGAGCACGAGACATCGATCACGCTCCGTTCAGCGTCTCGTGGCCGTCGTGACGTCAGCCTCGTATTTCTTGAACAGCAGCGCAGCGTTCGTGCCGCCGAAGCCGAACGAGTTCGACAGCGCGTAGCGGATCGGCATCTTCGCGGCTCGTGTGCGGCACGTAGTCGAGGTCGCACTCGGGATCGGGATTGTCGAGGTTGATCGTCGGCGGCACCTCGCTGGTGGAACACCGCGAGCGCCGAGATGCCGGCCTCGAGGCCGCCGGCGCCGCCGAGCAGGTGGCCGGTCATCGACTTGGTCGACGAGATCGCCAGCGTGCGCGCGTGCTCGCCGAAGCAGTTCTTGATCGCCAGCGTCTCGAGCTTGTCGTTGTAGGGCGTCGAGGTGCCGTGGGCGTTGATGTAGTCGACCTGGTCGGGCGCGATGCCCGCCTTGCGGATCGCCATCGCCATCGCGCGGCCGCGCGCCGTCGCCGTCCTCGGACGGCGCGGTGATGTGGTACGCATCGGACGTCGAGCCGTAGCCGACGAGCTCGGCGTAGATCGGCGCGCCGCGCCGCCGTGGCGTGCTCGAGCTCCTCGAGGATGAGGACGCCGGCGCCCTCGCCGATGATGAAGCCGTCGCGATCCTTGTCGAACGGCCGGCTGGCGCGCGCCGGGCTCGTCGTTGCGCGTCGACAGCGCCCGCAGCTGCGCGAAGCCGCCGACGCTCATCGGCGTGATCGCCGCCTCGGAGCCGCCGGCAATCATCGCGTCGGCGTCGCCGCGCTTGATGATCTCGAACGACTCGCCGATGGCGTGCGCCGACGCCGAGCAGGCGGTGCACGTCGCCAGGTTCGGCCCCTTGGCGCCGAACCGGATCGACACCTGGCCGGACGCGAGGTTGATGATCGCCGACGGGATGAAGAACGGCGAGATCTTGCGCGGCCCGCCCTCGAGCAGCGCCTCGTGCTCGCGCTCGATGGTGGTGAACCCGCCGATGCCGGACCCGATGAAGACGCCGACGTCCGGACGCGTTCTCGGGCGTGATCGTCAGCTTCGAGTCGTCCATCGCGAACTGCGCCGCCGCGATGGCGTACTGGATGAAGACGTCCATCTTCTTGACGTCTTTCTTCTCGACGAACTGCAGCGGGTCGAAGCCCTTGACCTCCGCGGCGATCTGCGCCGCGAAGCCGCTGACGTCGAACCTCGTGATCCGCGTGACGCCGCTCGTGCCCGGCCAGCAGCGCCGCCCAGGTCTCACTGGTGCCGATGCCGAGCGACGACACCAGCCCGATGCCGGTGATGACGACCCGCCTGTTCAACGCTGCTCCATCCCGGGACTCGGTCTCTGACTACTTCTTTCCCTTGGCGTGCGCCTCGATGTAGTCGATGGCTTCCTTCACGCGGGTGATCTTCTCGGCGTCCTCGTCCGGAATCTCGATGCCGAACTCCTCTTCGAACGCCATGACGAGCTCCACCGTGTCGAGCGAGTCGGCGCCGAGGTCGTCGACGAACGACGCATCCGGCGTCACTTCTTCCTCGTCGACGCCGAGCTGCTCCACGATGATGCTCTTCACCTTGTCTGCGACTGCCATCAATCCTCCATTCGTGTTGGTGTGGTAGTCGGTGAGCCGGTGCCACCGACCACTAACCACTCACCAACCGATCACATGTACATGCCGCCGTTGACGGCGAGCACCTGCCCTGTAATATACGACGCCTCATCCGAGGCGAGGAAACAGACCGCCGCCGCGACGTCGTCCGGCGTGCCGAGCCGTCCGAGCGGAATCGCCGACGCCCAGTCGGCCTGCGCCTTGTCGGTGATCGCCTTGGTCATGTCGGTGTCGATCAGTCCCGGCGCCACGACGTTGACCGTGATGTTGCGCGACGCCACTTCGCGCGCCAGCGCCTTGCTGAACCCGATCAGCCCGGCCTTCGACGCCGCGTAGTTCGCCTGCCCGGCGTTGCCCATCTGCCCGACCACCGAGCTGATGCTGATGATGCGGCCGGCGCGCTGCTTGATCATCGGCTTGAGCACCGCCTGCACGCAGGTGAACGCGGCCGTCAGGTTGGTCGCGATCACCTGATCCCAGTCGTCGCGCTTCATGCGCAGCATCAGCTGATCGCGGGCGATGCCCGCGTTGTTCACCAGGATGTCGATGCGGCCGTGCCGCTCGAGCGTCGCCGGCCACCATCGCGTCGACCGACGCCGGCGTCGGTGACGTCGACGGACGCCAGCCTCGGCCTGGCCGCCGGCCGCGCTGAATCGCGGCCACCGTCGCCGGCCGCGTTCTCGCCGCGCGCCGCCGCCACGACAGCGCGCCGCGCGCCGCCAGCGTCGTGCGCGATCGCCCGGCCGATGCCGCGCGACGCGCCGGTGACGATCGCGACCTTTCCGGTCAGGTCGAGCATGCCGCGACGACCGCCGCGAGATCCTCGGGCGACCCGAATGACACGATGCGACGCCGTCGCGCGTCCTTCGTGGATCTATTCTTGACGAGACCGCTCAGCACCGTGCCCGGGCCCACCTCAACATACGTAGTGACGCCTTCGGACGCAAGGCGGCGCACCACCGCCTCCCACGCACCGGCGCCGACACCTGGCGCACCAGCGCCTCGATCGGCGGCTGCGCGCGTCGCGCTTCGGCTCGCGCGTCGACGTTGGCGACGACCGGCACCCGCGGGTCGCGCGGCCGGCAGCGCGCGCAGCTCCGGCGCGAGCCGCTCTTCGGCCGGCTTCATCAGCGCGCAGTGGAACGGGGCGCTCACCGGACAGCGGCACGGCGCGCTTGCGCGCCCGAGCGCCTTGCGCGCGCTCGGAGGCCCGCTGCACGGCGGCCGCCGCGCCGGCGATCACCACCTGTCCCGGGCCGTTGATGTTCGCCGGGCTGACGACCTCGCCCTCCGCCGCCTCCTCGCACGCCCGCGGCACGGTCTCCAGGTCGCTGCCGAGAATCGCCGCCATCGCGCCGGTGCCGACCGGCACCGCCTCCTGCATGTAGCGCCCGCGCCGCCGCACGATCGCCACCGCGTCGCCGAACATCAAGCGTGCCGGCGGCGACGTTGGCCGAGTACTCGCCCAGGCTGTGCCCGGCGACGAAGGCGGGCTGAATGCCGTGCGCCGACGAGCACCCGACAGGCGGCCATGCTGGCCGTCAGAATCGCCGGCTGCGTGTTCTCGGTCAGCGTGAGCTGATCCTCGGGCCCTCGAAGCACAGGTCGCTCAACCGCGCGGAGTCGTTGGCGTCCCGTCGAAACGCCGCGTCCGCCTCGTCGAACGTGCTCGCGCGCCTCCGGGATAGGCGTCGGCGAGCGCCTGCCCCATGCCGACCTTCTGCGATCCCTGCCCGGGAAAGATGAACGCGATCATCGAGACCGCCGCCGCCGCGATCTCCCGCTCGACGCGCGTGAATGAAGTCGCTCGTGGCGAACCGGTAGGCCATGGCGATCGCGTTGCGCACCGCCTTGGCCGACGAGCGGCCGTGGCCGACGATGGCCAGGCCGGCCACGCCGAGCAGCGGCGCGCCGCCGTACTCGGAGTAGTCCACGCGCCGGCGGAAGCGCCGGAACGCGCGCCGCGACAGCAGATAGCCGACCTGGCTGGAAAACGTCCCCTGCAGCTCGTCGCCGAGCAGCGCCTCCACCGTCTCCACGAGCCCTTCGCTCGTCTTCAGCACGATGTTGCCGGTGAACCCGTCGCAGACGATCACGTCGGCGACGCCGCTGTAGATCTCGCGCCCTTCGACGTTGCCGATGAAGTTGACCGGCGCCGCCTTCAGCAGCCGGTGCGCCTCGCGCGTCAGCTCGTTGCCCTTGGTCTCCTCTTCGCCAATCGACAGCAGCCCGACGCGCGGCCGCTCGACGCCGAGCGCGACGCGCGCGTAGACGCTGCCCATGACCGCGAACTGCAGCAGGTGCTGCGGCCGGCACTCGACGTTGGCGCCGGCGTCGAGCAGCACCGCCGGCGCCGCTGCGCGTGGGGATCGTCGTCGCCAGCGCCGGACGATCGACGCCGGCAATCATGCCGAACGCCGCGTAGGCCGCCATCACGGTCGCGCCGGTGTGCCCGGCGCTGACCAGCGCGGCCGCCTCGCCGCGGGCGACGCAGTTCGGCGGCGACGCGGATCGACGCGCCGCGGCTTGCGGCGCAGCGCCGCCGCCGGCGCGTCGGTCATGTCGACGACATCCGGCGCGTCGACGATGTGGATGCCGAGGCCGGCCAGTCGGGACGTGAGGCAGCGAGCGCCGCCTCGACGCGGCCGTCGCGCCGACGAGCACGATCTCGCGCGTCGAGATGCCGCGCCGCGGCGACGGCGCCGTCGACGATCGCGCCGGGCGCGTGATCGCCGCCCATCGCGTCAACCGCGATGCGGATCATTGCGGCGTCGGACTCTACTCTTCGTTTACCGGGCGGACCTGCCGCTGCCCTTGTAGAAGCCGCAGTGCGGGCAGATGCGATGCGGAGCCTTCGGCTCGTGGCACTGCGGGCACAGACCCGTGGTCGTCGCCGGTCAGCGTGTCGTGCGTGCGCCGCTTGGCGGTGCGGGTCTTGGAGTGTCGGCGTTTTGGATTAGGCATAGTTGCGTCTACGACGCCCTACGCTTCGTCCCTGACCAGTCCCTTCAGGGCGGCCAGCCGGGGATCCTCCCATTCGGTCGCGCACGTGCACGTGCCGGTGTTCAGGTTCGTGCCGCACTGCGGGCACAGGCCCCGGCAGTCCTCCCGGCACAGCGGCTTCATCGGCAGCGCCAGGTAGAACTGCTCGCGCAGCAGCTCGTTCAGGTCGATCTGGTCGTCCCGGTAGTAGCTGGTGTCCAGATCCTCTTCCTCGACCTCCTGCTCGTCGCCTTCGCCAGTTCGGTGGCCGGCAGGTACCGCAGGTCGAACGGCGCATCCACCGGCAGCCGGAACGGCTCGAGGCAGCGGCTGCACGGCAGCTCCAGCTCGGTCCGCGCCGTGCCCGACCAGCCGGAACTTGTCCTTGTCCTTGTGGATGTCGAAGTCCAGCTCGACCGGCGCGACAATCCGATACGCATCCCCTTCCTGCGCCACCTCCGCGGGCTGAAACGTTCGCGAGAAATGCTGCCTCGGGCTGCCGATACCGGGTGAGATCGAGCTGCATTGGCTCGGTCACTGTCGGGCCGATTCCCGACAGGCCAGACCGTCAATTATACCGCTGAGTCCGCCAATTCACTGGCACCTGCTTCCGGCACTCGGCCTATTCGGTCCTGATCGGCCCGATCCAGGGCTTGGGGATGAAGAGCCGCTCGAAGAGGGTCACCGCGAAGCGGTCGGTCATGCCGGCCAGGAAGTCCCGGGCGGCCACGTCGAGACCCCTCGGCCTCGAGGATCCGCGGGTCGAGGAACTCGCCCGGCCGCTCGCGGACCTTCTCCCACAGCCCGCCGAGGATGCCGGTGGCCTTCCTGAACTCGGCGGTGGCGGTCTCGTTCTCGTAGACCGCCTCGAACAGGAACGCCCGCATCGCCAGCGTCGCCTCGAGCACCGCGTCGCTCATGCGGATCTCGGCGAGGCCCGCGTGCTGGGTCTCGGTCACCACGTCCTTGACCATCCGGGCGATCCGCGCCGACGAGGACGTCCCGAGCACGGCCACGGCGTCCCGCGGCAGATCGCTCTCCTTCAGCACCCGGCCCGCACCGCGTCGTCGATGTCGTGGTTGACGTAGGCGATGAGGTCGGCGACGCGCATGATCTGCCCTTCGAGCGTCGCCGCGCGCTTGTCCGGGTCGAGACCGACCGGCGAGCCGCTTCTTGCCCTTCGAGTGCCGCCCGATGCCGTCGCGCACTTCCCAGGTCAGGTTCAGGCCGCGGCCGTCGTTCTCGAGCACGTCGACGATGCGCAGGCTCTGCTCGTAGTGGCGGAAGCCGCCCGGGCACCAGCGAGTCGAGCACCCGCTCGCCGGCGTGGCCGAACGGCGTGTGGCCGAGGTCGTGGCCGAGCGCGATGGCTTCGGTCAGCTCCTCGTGCAGCCGCAGCACCTTGGCGATGGTCCGCGCAATCTGCGACACCTCGAGCGTGTGCGTCAGCCGCGTGCGGTAGTGGTCGCCGGCCGGCGCGAAGAAGACCTGCGTCTTGTGCTTCAGCCGGCGGAACGCCTTGCTGTGGATGATCCGGTCGCGATCGTGCTGAAACGCCGGCCGGACGTCGTCTTCGGGCTCGGGCCGCAGCCGGCCGCGCGAGGCGGCGCTCTTGGCCGCCTGCGGCGCCAGCGTCTCGCGCTCGCGCTGCTCGAGCGCCTCACGAATGCTGGACGATGTTCTCTCCCCCAGCTCCCTCGCCGGCCACATCTCCTCCAGGAAGCTGGTGCCGTGCGCCAGCGGGCCGACGCCGAAGTCTGTCGGCGAGCGTCTGGCCGAGGTCGGCAAAGGTGCGCCGCGTGCCGAGGTCGACGCCTGTGCCGAACCGCGGCGCCCGGTCAGCAGAAGCGGCACGTACTCGCGCGAATGATCGGTGCTCGGCGTCGTCGGATCGTTGCCGTGGTCGGCGGTGACGACGAGCAGGTCGTCTCCCGCAGCCTGCCGATCAGCACCGCCCAAGCCGCTGCGTCGAACCGCTCGAGGTTGGCGGCATACCCGCGACGTCGTTGCGGTGGCCGTACAGCGTGTCGAAGTCGACGAGGTTGGCGAAGACCAGCCCGCTGGCGTGTCCGCCATCGCCTGAAGAATCGCGTCCACGCCGTCGCTCGTCGCTGCTCGTCGGCACGCTCCGCTGGATGCCGCGGCCGGCGAACAGATCGCTCACCTTGCCGACCCGACACGACCGGAACCCGGGCGCGCGTCAGCCGATCGAGCAGCGTCTCGCCGAACGGCTCGAGCGCGTAGTCGTGCCGGTTGGCGGTCCGCGTGAACGCGCCGGGCCGCCGACGAACGGCCGGGCGATGACGCGGCCGACGCCCAGCCCCCGGCCGACCAGCTCGAACGCGATCTCGCAGATCCGGTACTGCTCGGCGATCGGGATGACGTCTTCGTGCGCGGCGATCTGGAACACGCTGTCGGCCGACGTGTAGACGATCGGCTTGCCGGTCGCGACGTGCTCGACGCCGAGCCGGTCGATGATCTCCGTGCCGGAGGCGACGACGTTGCCGAGCGTGCCGCGGCCGATCCGCCGCTCGAACTCGGCGATCAGCGTCGGCCGGAAACCCGTGCGGAAACGTCGGAAACGGGCGGTCGAGGACGATGCCCATCATCTCCCAGTGCCCGGTGACCGAATCCTTGCCGGCGACGCTTCCGCCATCCGGCCGTAGGCGCCCAACACTGGCAAATCAGCGTCGATGCTCGTGGGCGCCCCTTTCAGGGGTGCCTGCCGGCGCCGCGCCAATTGCGCTGACGCGATCGAGACCAAGGGCGCGCAGTCGCGGCAGGTCGCAGCGGCACCTGTCTGGCGATGTTGCCGAGCGTGTCGCTGCCCTCGTCGCCGTACGCCGCCGCGTCGGGCAGCTCGCCGAAGCCGACGCTGTCGAGGACGATGAGGATGACGCGGGAGAAGGGGCGATTCAGGGTCAGGAATTCGGCGAGAAATAGTTCGCGACCGCGCGTCGGCGTCTCGATGGTGGCGATCGCGTGCTTGAAGATCAGCTGATCCGCCCGCCGACTTCGACGACGACGGCGAACTGGTCGAAGTTCTTGATGCGCGCGTCGAGCTGGCGGCCGTCCATCAGGTGAATGGTCACGCGACAGCCGATCGCGCCGCGCGAAGTTGAGAAAGACATCCTGGATCTTGGATTGAGCCGACGCCGATGCTGACCTCGGGGTTCAGTGACCTGGGCCATCAGGGACCGTCTCCTCAGTCTGAATGCCACGCGCCGCGAGCGCCTCGACAACGCGCTCGAGTGTGGCCGGCAGCTCGCCAGGACCGTCGAACCAGATAAGATTAGGCTCTTTGCGAAACCAGATCAACTGCCGTCGCGCGTAGCGACGGTTCTCCTGCACGATGAGCCGCGCGTCTCCGCCTCGTCGCGCACGCCGCGCAGCATCTCCATCACCTGCCGGTAGACCAGGCCGCCGAACGGGCGCGCGTCCGGCGGCACGCCGCGCGCGAGCAGGCCGCGCACTTCGTCGACGATGCCGCGCGCGAACTGCTCGTCGACGCGCCGGGCCACGCGCTCGGCCGTCAGCGCGGGCGGCAGCCTGAAGCGCGACGCTGGTGACGTCGCAGTCCGCAATCAGCGAGCGCGTCTGCTCGAAGTGGGTCGTCAGCGGGCGGCCGGTGGTGAAGTACACCTCCAGCGCGCGCACCAGCCGCTTGCGATCGCGCGGCATGATCCGCGCGGCCGATTCGGGGTCGACCCGCTGCAGCATCCGGTGCAGGCGCTCCGGACCCCTTGCGCGCCGCGACCTTGTCGAGCCGGGCCCGCAGCGCCTCGTCGGCGCCCGGGCCCGGGAACAGCCCGCGCGTCAGCGCGCGGTAGTAGAACCCGGTGCCGCCGACCAGAATCGGCAGCCGGCCGCGGCGATGGATGTCGCGAATCGCGCGCTCGGCGTCGTGGGCGAACTGCGCCGCCGTGTAGACCTCGGTGGGGTCGGCGATGTCGATCAGGTGGTGCGGGATGCCGCGCCGCTGCTCCGCGCTCAGCTTGTCGGTGCCGATGTCGAAGCCGCGATACACGGCCGTCGAGTCGCAGTTGATGATCTCGCCGCCGTAGCGCTCGGCCAGCGCCAGGCCAAGCGCGCTCTTGCCGGAAGCGGTCGGCCCGAGGACGGCGAGAACGAGAGGGCGCACATCGGAATTCAACCACGAAGCGCGCCGCTGGTGCGTCTTTGAGATTCGTGTAGGACGCCAGGGTCCGGTTCGCGCGTCGGCGGCCTCGCCGGGCGAGCCTGCTCGCGGCTCCCGGTTCACGACGTGGAAAATCGGACCCTCCGGCATGGACTGACGAAGCCGCCGTCGCCTTGAATGATCCGTGCGACAGCCTTCAAATCGTGTCAGTAACCGGGTGTATCGCACGTCAGTGGCGACAGCAGCGGCGCCGGCGCAACCGCGCCTGCGGCCCGATTTAGCGTCTTCGCTGATCACGTCGTTCACAGGTCGCACGCGACAGGCTCGACCCGGCGAGGCCGCAGAAGACGCGCTGATTGAGCGAGGCGGCTTGGCACATCGCGCCGCGAAGCCTTCGAGCAAGCCGACAGCGAAGTCGAAAGAGCACGAGGAGGCTGGGACGTTCGGTGAGGTTGAGCCCGCGCGAGAGCGCGGGCGACCCGAGCGGCCTGCGAGGGCCTAGCGCCCCCGCAGCGCTCTTCGGCGCCGCGAGCGGCTTCGCGACGCGATGTGCCAAGCCGACTCGCCAATCTGAAGGCCCGCTACACCGAATCGAGAACTCTAGGCGATGGAGCGGCGGCTTGTCGTGTAGGTATGGACCAATCCCCGGCGGCGCCACGACGCCATGGCAGCCTCGCCGAGAAACTTGGCAATCGCCTCGATCTTGAATTCGGCGTATCGTCGCTGCAGCTCACGCGGCCAGCGATCGCGGGCGCCCCACGCCTTGCCGTAACCCTCGCGAACGGCCCGACCCAGGCGCCACGTCCGCCCCGATGTCCGCCTGCCAGAGCGCGGTCGATCGGTCCAGTAGCTCCTGCGCTCGTTCGCTCGCAGGATCGACGCTGAGTGCCGACTCGATGTCCCGGAACAGCGCGCGCCACGCGGCCGACGGCCAATCGTGGAAATAGCGCTCGCCCCACTTCATCCAGGCTTCGTCGCTGAAGTACCCGCGCATGGCTTCAAGTGCGTCCAGCATCTCCACGCCGGCCGCCAGACGGTCCAGCAGTGACGTTTCAGCACGGGTCGCCCTGCGTTTCAAGTTGCTGCAGGACCTGCGAATCGCCTCTTCAATCCCGGCTCGCGACTGCTCGAGCCTCGCCCGTTGCGCTCGGAAGCGTCTCAGCCACATCCGACGGCGGACCCTTGAAGCAGCGATGCGATCCGCAGCAGCGGCATCCCAATCGGCCCGGAGCGCGAGGATGTGCCGCATGCGCTGCTGGTCCGTCGGCACGTACACGCGATGGCCGGCGTCAGTTCGCGACGGCGTGAGCAGCCCGAGGCGGTCGTAGTGCTGAAGTGCTCTGACCGTGACCCCGGTCAGCGCCGCAAACTCGCCTACTCGGTATCTCACATCCACTCCTCCGCCGAAGAGTCGTCGACCCTGACGCTGCGTCAGGATCAAGCGGACGCGTACATCGACCTTCAGAAGGACGTACACGCGTCAGCGCGACGAGGAGGATGATCAGCCCGAGCTGCTGCGTCCTCGTCGGCACGGCTTAGCCCGGCGGCTGCTCGTTGTAGAAGAACGTGACGGTGAAGAACGCCATCGGGATCCGGATACTCGGGCGGCAGCGGCTCGACGGGATTGGAGCTGATGATCGCGTTGTAGGCGGCGTGGTTGAACGCGTCGATCGACGACGGCTGCACGACCGCGACGTCGGTGATGCGGCCGTTCTTGTGGATGTTGAACTGGATCACGACGTGGCCGCGGAAGTTCATCGCCGCCTGCGGGATGAACCAGTTGCCGCCGCACCTGCGCGACGAAGCGGCGGATCCAGGGCCCGAACTCGACGCCCTTGGTGTCGAACTGGATGGTCGACCCGGGATCGTTGGCGCCGCCCTGCGGGTTGTTGAACGTCTGGTTCTGGACGTAGCGCTCGAGGTTGCGCAGCGCGTCGCCGAGCCGGCCCGGGCGCTGGGCGCGACGCCTCGGTCTCGCGCCGAATGCCGGTAGTCGGCAGGCGGCAGCGCCCGCGCGAGCTGCTCCTGCGGCTGCGGCTTCGGCGGCTCCGTGTTTGGAGGCGACCTCCGTCTCCGGCGCCGCGCGCGCTTTCCTCCGGCGCGGACTCCGTCCGCTCGACGGAATCGCCGCGCGAGAACGGCAGCGGATTCGTCGGCGTCTCCGCAGCGTTCACGGCGCGCGCGCCTGACGGTCGATGTCGGACAGCTCGGCGCGGGGCGGCGGCTGCAGCGCCTCGATGTCGACCCGCGGCTGCACGAAGACGAAGCGGCGCGCCTCGCGCTCCTGCTCCCGCTGCTGGCGCTCGCAGTTCCTGCTGCCGCGCCTCCAGCTCCTCCGGATCGGGCCTGAGGAACGACCACTCCGGCCCGAACAGGATCAGCGCCAACGAGCAGCGCATGGAACGACCGTCGACAGCAGGACGCCCTCGCGCTTGGAGATGGCGCTGCCGACGACGTGCTCGTCCTGGTACCGATCGTCGAAGTCGAAGTGAATCAATGGCGACGGCTCGAATTATAACATTCGGTAATGCAACGACTTACGGTATCAGAACCGACCGCCGAAAACTATCACAGGCTACCCAATGTCGGCCGCTACTCAGCTCAGGCTCAGCGCTTCACTGCCGTATACAGGTAGACGATGCCGAAGGTCAGCGGGACGGCGCGGACATCGGCAAATCCGGCCTGCCGCAGAACTGTCACGAACTCGGCCGGCGGCGGAAAGCTGCCGACCGAGGCGGGCAGGTACGAATACGCGCCGCCGTGGCCCGAGATCCGCCGGCCGATGAACGGCAGGACGCGGTTGAAATACCACTGGTAGAGCGCGCTCACGCCCGGCACGCGCGGCATGCCGAACTCGAGGATCGCCAGCCGTCCGCCGGGCCGCAGCACGCGCGCCATCTCGGCGCAGCCGACCTCGGGTTGCTGCACGTTGCGGATCCCGAAGCCGACCGTCACGGCGTCGGCGCTGCCGTCGGCGACGGGCAGACGCATGCGCGTCGCCGCGCACGAGCGCGATGCGCCGCTCCTCCCCGGCACGACGGACCTTCTGCAGGCCGAGCGCGAGCATCGCGCCGGCGAAATCGACGCCGAGCACGCGCGCCGCGCCGATGCGCCGGCGAGCGCGACGTCGGCCGTGCCGGTGCAGACGTCGAGCAGCGTCTCGCGGCCGGTCAGCTGCAGCGAGCGGATCGCGCGCGGCGCGCCAGCGCCGGTCGATGCCGGCGCTGAGCAGGTGATTGAGCAGGTCGTAGCGCGGCGCGATCGCATCGAACATCCCCGCGATGCGATCGGGGACTTGTCGGGCGGGGTGCGTGCGGCAGTCACAGCGGAATGGCGGACGGTTAGCCGATGTAGAGCGCCAGCGCCGTCGCGGCGAAGTAGACGATGCCGACGTAGCCGTTCAGATCGAACGCCTTCTTCACCTGCGACAGGTCGTCGGCGCTGACGAGCGACTGCTCGTAGGCCAGCAGCACCGCGACGAGCGCGACGCCGCCCAGATACAGCGCCGGCAGCTCGGCGACGCTCCACAGCGCGGCCATCGCGACCACCGTCGCGACGTGCATCACGCGCGACAGCAGGATCGCGCGCCGGCACGCCGAACCGCGACGGGAATCGAGCGCAGCCCGTGCCCGCGATCGAACTCGACGTCCTGGCAGGCATAGAGGATGTCGAAGCCGCCGACCCACAGGCCGATCGCCAGGCCGAGCAGCCACGGCTCCGGCACCGCCGCGTCCGCCGGCCGCAATCCATCCGCCGACCGGCGCCACCGCCATCGCCAGCCCGAGGAACAGCTGCGTGTAGGTCGTGTAGCGCTTGGCCAGCGAATACCAGAACACGATCGCCAGCGCGACCGGCGCCAGCACCAGGCAGAGCGTGTTCAGCCGCGAGGCGCCGACAGACGAAGACCACCGACGAGACGACGACGAAGAGCGCCGCCTCCCGCCGGCTCATCGCGCCGCGCGGCAGCTCGCGCATCGCCGTGCGCGGATTGAGCGCGTCGAATCGCGCGTCGACCAGCCGGTTGAACCCCATCGCGGCGCTGCGCGCGCCACCATGCAGACGACGATCCAGCCGACCTGCGCCCAGGAGAACGGATGCTCGCGCCACGCCAGCAGCGCCCCGGTCAGCGCAAACGGCAGCGCGAACACCGAGTGGCTGAAGCGGACGAACGAAAGGTAGGTGGTGAGCGTCTGATCATGAGACGCGATGGTCAGTCGAGCCACGTGATCGTCGTCGGGCTCGATGCCGCCGACCAGGTATTCTTCCACATCGTCCACGCCCGCCGGGATGCGGACGGCGATGAGCGCCGCCCGCTTGCCGGCCTCGATGCTCCCGAACTCGTCGCCGAAGCCGAGCGCGCGCGCGCCGATCAGCGTCGCGCTCTCGAGCAGCCGCCGGGCCGGCACGCGCGGCGCGAGCCGCCGCGCTTCCGCCAGCTCTGCGAACAGGTTCAGGTCGGCGACGCTGGCCAGGCTGTCGGTGCCGAACGCCACGCTCGACGTCCATCGCGTAGAACGCCTCGAGCGGCGGCGAGCCGACGCCGACGTGGACGGTTGCTGCGCGGGCACGAGACGATCGTCGGCCCGAGCGCCGCAGCCGCGACAGGTCCTCGCCGTCGAACTGGACGCCGTGCACGACGAGCACGCGCGATCGAGAAACCCGAGGTCCGACAGATACTCGACCGGCGACACGCCCGGCGGCTCGCCAGTCCGTCGGTCCAGACGCCGAGCTCCTCCAGCAGCGCCCGAACGGCCGCCGGTCCCGTGCCGCAGGAACTCGACCTCCTCCGGCGACTCGCCCAGGTGCACGCTCGACACGGCGCCGGCTGCGCGTCAGATCGCCGCGCGAATCGCGCGGAACAGCGCCGGCGACACCGAATACGGCGCATGCGGCGCGAGCGCTGACGCGCACGTCGCGATCGCTCGGCACCCGCGCGGCTCGCCGCTGCGCCGCGCGCGTCGCCGACGCGGCGCCCGGGATCCGGCGACGTTGAAGCCGAGCAGCTCGTGGAACACCTGCGCCGGCATGCCGGCTTCGCGCAGCAGCGGCACGGTCACGAGCGTGTTGCTGACGTCGCCGAAGAGCCCGGTGCCGCTCGCCCGGGCCGCGTCGATGCGCGTCGCGCGCGGCTGCGAGGATCTCCGGCGTCGGCGGATCGGGATACTGCGCGCCGCAGCGCCATCAGCGTCGCGCACCCAGTCGGTGAAGCGTCGTGCCGGCGGGACGCGCCGTGCAGGTACGAGAGCTCGAGGTGGGTGTGCGCGTTGACGAGCGCCGGCAGGATCGCCGACGCGGCCGAGGTCGACCGCGTCGGGCGCACGCCGGCTCTCGGTGCCGACGCCGGCGATCCGGCCGCCGTCGACACCGACCCAGCCGCGGCGAATCGGGATCGCTGCTGATCGGCAGGAGCCAGTCGGCGTAGTAACGCGGTCAGTCGGCTTACGCGGTCAGCCGACCTCGAAGCGTCGGCATTCTGAGCCAGCTACTGCGCGAGCCGCAGCTGCTTTGCCCTGCGCGGCTGCGCGCCGGATAGTTCTTCAGCTCCTCGGGCACCGAGGTGTCGCCGTCGGCGCGCGCGGTCGCCAGCGACAGCATGCGCGGCACGTCGCGCTCGCGGAAGACCGGATCGCCGAGGATCTCGTAGTGCATGTTGCGGCGCTTCGGGATGAAGCCGGCGTCCTCGACGTTGACGACGATCTCGACTTCGTCCATGCAGTAGCTGGCGCCGGCCGCGCGGACGACGTTCTCCTCGATCATCACGCTGCCCATGTCGTTGGCGCCGAACGCCAGGCTGAGCTGCCCGACCTTGCCGCCCTGCGTCACCCACGACGCCTGCAGGTTGTCGAAGTTGTCGAGCACGATGCGCGACAGCGCCAGCGTCCGCAGGTAGTCGACGCCGGTCGCCTCGTAGCCGCCGTGCTCGGTGTGCTCGGGCTGGTAGCTCCAGGTGATGAACGCCGTGAAGCCGCCGGTCTCGTCCTGCAGATCGCGCAGCCGCATCATGTGCTCGATGCGCTCCTCGTCCGTCTCCACCGTCCCGTACATCATCGTCGCCGTCGTGCGCAGGCCCGCGCGGTGCGCCTGGCGCATGACGTCGAGCCACTCGTCGGACGACGCCTTGCTGTAGCAGTTCAGCAGCTTGCGGACGCGGTCGACGAGGATCTCGGCGCCGCCGCCGGGAATGCTGTCGAGGCCGGCCGCGACGAGCCGCTCGATCACTGCCGGCACGGGCAGCTGATTGAGCCGCGAGATGTGCAGCACTTCCGGCGGCGACAGCGCGTGCAGCTTGAACTCCGGATACCGCGCCTTGACCGCGCGGAACAGATCCTCGTACCACTGCGATCGGCAGATCGGGATTGTGCCCGCCCTGCAGCAGCAGCTGGTTGCCGCCGACGGCGATCGTCTCGTCGATCTTGCCGAAGATCTCCTCGAAGCCGAGCACGTAGCCGTCGCTGCGACCCGACCGGGCGGTAGAACGCGCAGAAGTTGCAGCGCGCGACGCAGATGTTCGTGTAGTTGACGTTGCGGTCGATGATGTAGGTGACGATGCGCTCGGGATGCTTGCGGGCGCGGATGCCGTCGGCCAGGCGGCCGAGCAGGTGCGTCGGCGCGTGGCGATAGAGCTCGCAGCGCCTCGGCGGCGTCGACGCGGCCGCCGTCCAGCACCTTCTGCGCGATCTGATCGATCATCGATCGTCGCGCCGAGTCCGCTCGCGGAACCCGCCTACGACTGCCGTCCGCTAGGTGACTCCGCGACGGACCCGCCTAGAAAAACTCCAGGTCCGGCGCCGGCGCCAGCCCGAGATCCGCCGCGTAGTCGAGAAACAGCTGCAGCCCCGCCGCTTCCTCGGGCCCGAGGCCGTATCGCACATTATCCCTTAGATACGCGGCGGCCCGCGCCGTCGCGGCGCGCGTCGCCGCGCCCGTATTCGGCCGCAATCGCGTCGACGACTGCGACGCCCTCCTGCCTGCGCCTGCCTGCAGCGCCTCGACGTCGGCGGCGGTGACCGCGCCGGGCCGGCCGGTCCACGCCGCGTAGACGAACGGCAGGCCGGTCATCGCCGTCCATTCCTCGCCGAGATCGATCTTCCGTAAGCCCGAGCGCCGCGTGGTCGGCCTCGAACGCCGGATCGCCGATCAGCAGGCCGGCATCGGCGGCCGCGTCATCGCCGCAGGTCCGGGCCGTGCGGCACGAACTCCGGCGCGATGCCGAAGCGGTGGCGGCACAGCACGCGGATGAGCGCCACCGACGTGCGCGAGCTGGTGTCGAGCGCGATCGGCCGGATCTCGCTCGACCGGCACGCGCGTGAAGAGCGCGACCGAGGCGACCGGCCCGCGCGAGCCGATGCCCGACGCCGGGCACGAACCGGTAGTCGGGCGCCTGCAGGTACTCGATCGACGGAATCAGCCCGAGATCGACGTCGCCCGCGTGCAGCAGCGCCGCGCAGACCGACGGCAGGTCGTAGCGGATCGTGCCAGCGCTCGGGCGCGCGGTCGAGCGCCCAGGTCAGCGGCCGGGCGTTCAGATAGCCGACGGCGCCGATGCGGACCGGCATCAGCGCTCGACGGCGAAGCGGCCGTCGCGCTCGACCGGCTCGAAGCCGGCCGCCTCGATGTTGCGGCGGATCTCCTCGAGCGGCGCGCGCCGCCGGCCCTCCGGCGCCTCGTCCGACGGCGAGACGCCGTAGAGGTCGTCGGCGCCGAAGGTCAGCGCCACCTGCGCGAGCTTCGGTCCGTAGCGCTGCCAGTCCACCTGGATCGACGGGATGTTCGGCGCCGCCAGCCGCGCGATCGCCACCATCTTCACGTCGTCGTAGCCGGTGGTCGGCCGGAACGCGCTCAAGCGTCGACGGGCAGCGGATTGAGCGCCTGGATGCACGCCGAACTCGCTCCTGCAGCTCGGCGGCGCGCAGCAGCAGCTCGGTCCGCTCGGCTGCCGGCGCACTGGCGACCGACAGCCGCAGCTGCGTCGAACCCGCGGCGTCGTCAGCGCGCGCAGCGCCGCGCGCGGATCCGTCGATCGTGTCGAGCGGCAGCTCGGCGAGCGCATCGAGGCCGGCGTCGCGCAGTTTCTCCAGCACGCCCTGACCATCGGCCGCACGGCCAGCGTTCGACGTCGGCCCACGAGAACGCCGCCACGGGACGAGCGCCCGCGACGCTCTTCGCGGCGCCGCACGGCGTTGACGGCCGCGTCCAGCGTGTCCGGCGACGCCAGTGAGCCGCACCTCGCGCGCCGGCGGGCGGGACCGCGTCGGCAATCGACTGATCGAACGCGCAGGTGGCCACGCGCAGAAAGGTCACCGGCGTGCCGTGCAGCCGCCGCCGCAGCGACGTCGGCGAGCATGCCGAGCGGCAGGATGTCAGGCGTGCGGGCCAGCTCGCGGATGTCGTCAGGCGACAGCCGCTCGCCCGCCGGCGACGCGATCGACATACGTGTCAAAGAAAGTCGTCGTCACAGCGCAGCTTCCATCTCCTCGGCGATCCTCGTCGCCAGTGCGAGCGCGTCGCGGCCCGCCTGCGCCGGTAACGCGCGGGGCGCGCCGGTTCCGCGACGGCGTCGACGAAGTCGGCCAGCTCGCGGCGCAGCGGCTCGTCCTTGGCCACGTCCAGCTTGCCGCCCTGGATGCTCGGCCGCCCGTCGGCCTCGGACACCAGGCGGTAGACCTCGACCTCCTGCGCCGCGAAGTCGATCGAGACGTACGAGTCCTGCTGGAAGAAGCGCGCCTTGCGGACGCGCTCGCGGCTGATCCGGCTGGCGGTCAGGTTGGCGATGCAGCCCGACGCGAACCGCAGGCGCGCGTTGGCGATGTCGGTTCGCGGCGTCAGCACGTTCACGCCGACGGCCTCGACGGACACGACGTCCGAGCCGACCGACGCCAGCAGCAGGTCGAGGTCGTGAATCATCAGGTCGAAGATGACGTCGATGTCGAGGCTGCGCTCCGGAAACGATGCCGAGCCGGTGCACCTCGATGAACCGCGGATTCGACACGCAGCGGCAGCGCCGCCGCCACGGCCGGATTGAACCGCTCGGTATGTCCCGCCGCCAGCACGCTGCCACGCCGCGCGCGCGGCGTCGATGAGCCGATCGGCCTCGGCCAGCGACGCGGCCAGCGGCTTTTCGACGAGCACGGCGCGTCCCTGCTCGACGAACGGCAGCGCCACGTCGACGTGCGACTCGGTCGGCACCGCGATCGTCACCGCGTCCACGAGCGACCGCACGTCGGCGGCAGTCGGCAAAGGCGCGGCGTCCCGTACTTGCGCGGCGATCTCCTCGGCGCGGCCGGGCTTCGTGTCCACGACGCCGACGAGCTCGACGTGCTCCATCGCCGCCAGCAGGCGGGCATGATGCTGGCCGAGGTGACCGACGCCGATGACGGCGACACGTGAGACGATCGTCATGGATCGTCGAGGACATCTACGAATTCGCTCGTCTCGTCCCTACGATCGTGATGCCGGCCTCGTCGGCGGACGCGAGCAGCGCGTCGCGCTCGAACATCAGCGTCTTGCCGGCGTCGATCGACAGCGCGCTGGCGCCGGCGACGCGCATCGCCTGAATCGTCGCGAGGCCGACGACCGGCACGTCGAAGCGCATGTCCTGGTTCGGCTTCGCGACCTTGACGATCCGGACGCCCGGCGCCGGCGAGGTGGCCGGCGCGGCCGATCACTTCGTCGGTGCCTTCCATCGCCTCGACGGCCACCACCGCCTGGTGCTTCACGGCGATCGTCTGGCCGATGTCGAGCCCGGCGATCGCGTCGGCCATGCGGTAGCCGAACTCGAAATCCTTGCGCTCCTCTTCCGTCGGCGACGCGCCGCGTCATGCACGCCGGCCGGCGCGAGCAGCGGCTGCAGCAGCGACGTCGAGTCGATCAGCTCGATGCCGTGGTCGCGCAGCACGCCGGCCACCGCGCCAATCAGGCCGTCGGTGTTGCGGAACGGCAGCCGCGCCAGCAGTCCCAGGAACGTCAGGTCGGGACGATGCCGCCGGCAAAGATCTTGGTGTGCTTCACCTGTCCGGCCATCACGGCGTGCGTCGCGCCCGCCTCCTTGAGGAGCTGGATGCACGTGCCGAGCTGGCCGAGGGAGATCCAGTGAATGGCCGCGCCACATTCGCGCCGCCGCCTCGTCGAGATCCTTGAAGGCCTCTTCCTTGGTGGCGATGACGGTGACCTCGTGCCCCTGGGCGCGAGCCGCCTCGAGGACGAGGAACGGAAACCGGCCGTTGCCGGCGATGAGCCCGAGCTTCATTCGTCGGCGACGAGCTCCTCGGTGCGCCGGGCCGGGCGCCGGAGGATCACGCCGCGGCGGGAGCTGCGGATGAAGTCGACGAGGTAGCGGACCTCCGGCGACGACAGCGTCGGATCCTGCTCGATCCGCGCCAGCGCGCGCGTGGTGTTCAGCTTCGACTGAATCAGATAGCGGTAGGCCAGCTTCAGCTGCGAGATCGTGTCGGGGGTGAAGCCGCGACGCGACAGGCCGATGGTGTTGACGCCGAAGATCCGCGCCGGCCGGCTGCCGATCGTGCGCGCGAACGGCAGCGCGTCCTTGGTCACCACCGAGTAGCCGCCGATGAAGCCGTAGCGGCCGACCCGGCAGAACTGGTGCACCGCCGATCCGGCGCTGATGTTGGCGAAGTCCTCGACGTCCACATGGCCGCCGAGCGTGGCGTGCGGGCCGAAGATCGTGTCGCTGCCGACGTGGCAGTCGTGCGCCACGTGGACGTAGGCCATGAACAGGTTGTGGTCGCCGATCGTGGTCTCGCCGCCGCCGCCCTGCGTGCCGCGGTTGATGGTGACGAACTCGCGGAAGATGTTGCCCTTGCCGATGACCAGCCGCGTGCGCTCGCCGCGGTACTTGAGGTCCTGCGGCGCCAGCCCGATCGACGCCATCGGAAAGATCTGCGTCTCGTCGCCGATCTCGGTCCAGCCTTCGATGACGACCGACGCCCCGATGCGGCAGCTGCGCGCCGATGCGGACATCCGGGCCGATCACGGCGTTGCGGACCGATCGTCGTGCCCGCGCCGACGTGCGCCGACGGATGGACGTTCGCCGTCGGATCGATGTAGGCCGGCGCCGGGCTCGATCGCCAGCAGCAGCTCGGCCTCGGCGACGACCTGGTCGTCGACGTACGCGGCCGCCTGAGCCTTCGCGAGCCGCGAGCGGGTCCGGCCGAGCGTCACTTCCAGCCGCAGCCGATCGCCCGGCACCACCTGGCGGCGGAATTTGGCGTTGTTGACGCCGCGCAGCGACACGCGGGCGGTCGGCGACGCGCCGTCGCGATCGAGGACGAGCACGCCGGCCGCCTGGGTCAGCGCCTCGATCATCAGCACGCCCGGCATCAGCGGCGAGCCCGGGAAGTGGCCCTGAAAGAACTCCTCGCTGACGGTGACGTTCTTGAACGCGACGAGCCGGCCGCCCGGCTCGTGCTCGGTGACGGCGTCGACGAGGATGAACGGATATCGGTAGTAGACGCGCGACAGAACCGAGGGGAGGTGCAGCGACACCCCGCCTCTACTTCTGCGTTGGCGCGGGCGCCGCAGGCGCCGGTGCCGCGGGCGGCTTCTGCGTGGAGGCCGGCGCTGCCGCCGCCGGTTTGGCCGGGCCGGCCGCGTCGAGCGCCCGGACAACGTCCATCGTCAGGTCCATGCTCGGGTCGGCCCAGACCAGACCGCTCTGATCGGCGTCGAACACGAAGTGGACCTGCTTCTCCTTGGCGACCTTCTCGATCATCGGCAGCAGCGAGCGCGTCCGAACTCGTTCTGCAGCTGCTGCGTCAGCGCCTGCAGTTCCTGCTGCGCGTCTTCGTGCGAGCGCTGGATATCGCGCTGCTGCCGCTCGATGTCCGCCTGCAACTGGGCGCGGGCCGCGTCGTTGAGCACCGTCGCCCCCTTCTCCAGCTTTTCCTGGGCGGCCTGCAGCTGCTTGTTCTTGTCCTGCAGCTCCTTCAGCTTCTGGTCCTGCAGCGCCTGCACCTTGGCGGCGAGCACTTTGCCCTGCGCGGACTCCTGCGCAACCGTCCTGCAGCTGCACGTAGGCATACTTCAGCCCGGTCTGGAACGGCACTGCGCGGCGTCGCCTGCGGCTGCGCGGCTGCGGGTGGCGGAGCCGGCTTCGCGGTGGACGGCTGGCGCGGCAGCGGGAGCCGGCTGGCGCGGCGCGGCCTGCGCCTGCGCGAAACTGGGAGCGGCGGACAGCACGAGGCTGAGCGCCAGAGCGACAGCAAACACTCTCATTCCGATGAGTCCTTTCAAAAGCCCGGCAATTTTATCAAGTAAGATTGGATTTCCGATGTTTCGATTCATATCCGCTCTCTGCCCTCGTCTCCGCCTGCTGCCTCGCCGCCGGATGCGACGCGACGATCCGGTCGCCGCTCCCGTCGAACCCCCGGTAGAGGTGACCGAGACGTTTACGGGCACCCTCGACGTTCATGGCGCGGCCATGCACACCTTCTTTACCGATAAGGGGCCGGCCCAGGCCGTCGCCACGCTTGAATCCCTGTCGCCCGACAGCGCGGCGGTCGTCGAGATTCACTTCGGCACCTGGAACGGCAACAACTGCCAGGTGATCCTGATCAAGCTCGACGCGACGACCAGCGCCAACTTGATCGGAACGGCCTCCGTCGGGGCTTTTTGCGTCACTCGTCAGCCGATATCGGCCGCCTCACCGAGCCGACGACCTACACGATCAAGGTGACGCACTTCTGAACTCTATCTCTAGAGCGGTGCCTCTTAGAGCGGTGTCTCCTAGAACGTCGTTCCAACAGCAAACCTGAAGATCCGATCCTTCTGCGGGCGCAGGTTGTTGTCGAGCACGCCGGCGCGCTGCGGGTTAAACGCGTAGATCAACCGGAACGGCACGTTCAGGACCGGCATGAAGAATCGCAGCTCGACACCGGTCGAGGTCTTGAAGGCGCTGGTCTTGCCGATCACCTGCGTCGTGACGCCCGGCGCATCTAGCGGCGTCAGGGACGACACGCGACAGCGCGTCGATCAGCGGTGGTTGGGGCGGAAACACGAGTTGGGTCAGATCCTCTTTCCACGCAAAGGACTGGCCGACGTCGCGCACCTGACCTGCGTCGTAGAACAGCACGAACCGCACCTGACTGGCGATCGAAATCAGATACTCCGCGTTGAACAGCAGGCTCTTGTTGCCGCCGAGCACGGCCAGCGAGCCAGGCACGGTCGGCCCGACCGAGCGCAGATCGAGGCCGCGGATGCTGTATTCACCGCCGAGCGTGAGGCGCTCGAAGATCGGCAGGTTCTTCTGCGCACTGCTGCGTCGGGTCCTCGAAGCAGGGCTGTTGCCAACCGCACGGATGTACTCCGTCTGGGCGCGGAAACCGAATGACGTCCGCGGCAGATGCCGCTTGAAGTAGATCAACTCGAAGCGCGGCTTGAAGTAATTGGTGTTGCCGCCCAGCAGCGCCAGATCGATGCCGGCGGTGATCTTCTTGCCCTCGTTCGGGAAGATGGGGTTGTCGACCGTATTGTGAACGAAGCTCGGGACCACCTTGCTGACCGTCCGGCTGCCACCCTGTCCAAGGAGCAGCGATTCGAGGACGAAGGGATTCCGGGCGAGGATCTCGCGCTGCGTTGGCGTCAACGCGACAGGTCGCCCACCGATGAAATCGTCCCGCAACCCGGTCGAGCTCAGCAGACACGACTGATCGATCAGCGCCTCGTTCAGGTTGGTCGATCTTCACCGACTCGTAGGAGTAGCTGAAGAACATGCGGCTGAAACTCGCCACCGGGACGCCGAAGATCAGGTTCCCACCAGCCGACTTCTGCGTGTAGTAGCCGATGTAGTCGAGCGACCGCTTGAAGAAGTCGAAGCCGCCGGTGATGTTGCGGTCGAACAGATACGGCTCGGTGAAGGCCAGCTGATAGTTCTGCGACCGATCGCCTGCCGTCATGTTCATCGTCAGGGTCTCGCCGCGACCCATGAAGTTCGACGTCTGGAACGACAGCTGGCCGAACACGCCCTCGTACTGCGACACGCCGGCGCCGAAGGTGAGCTGATTGCGGTTCTGCTCCGCGAGCTTCATCGTCACGTCGACGGTATTCGGCCGGCGTGGTGTTCTTGTCGATCTTCGTGTCGCGCTCGTCGCCGTGAATCTCGGTGAAGTAGCCGAGCTGGTTGAACCGCCGCACGCTGAACTTGAGCGCCTCGGTGTCGAACGTTCCGCCTTCGAACAGCCGCATCTCGCGGCGGATCACGTTGTCGCGCGTGGTCGTGTTCCCGGTGAAGGTGATGCGGTTGACGAAGTACTGCGGCCCTTCCTGGAAGAGCACGTTGACGTCGACGATCGGGTCGACCTTCTTCACGCCGGCCTTCTCCGGCTCGTCCGGCGCGAGCAGCATCGGCGGCACCAGCTGCCGCAACCGCCTGCTCGAATCGGATCGGGGTCGTCGCTGTACTTGAACATCGGCGCCGGCGTCCACTCCATGTAGCCGCCCCGACCGTAGATCTCCTGCGTGATCTTGAAGCCGTCGTAGAGCTTCTTGCGGTTGTACCACTCGCCCGGCTTCATCTTGTAGACCGGCCGCAGCCGGTCTGACGGCAGCACCTTGTTGCCGTCGAACGAGAGCTCGCCCATCCGGTAGCGCGGGCCTTCGGTCACGGGAATGCGGAGCTCGATCCATCGCGTGCTGCCGTCCTTGCTCTCGCGCAGCACTTTCAGTTCGGGCTGGCCGACCCGGGCACGCGCATAGCCTTTCCGCTGGTAGAAGTCGACGACCCGGGCCGCGTCCTCTTCGAACGCCGTTTCCTTCCACGTCCCGCCGCCTTTCAGGAAGCCGAGCGTGAAGATGCTGCCCTTGGGCTTGTTCTCCTTCACGTTCTTCTTGAGGGCGCCGTCGCTGATCGGCGGTGTTGCCGATGAAGTCGATCCGGCTGATCTTGTCTTTCGGACCCTCGGCGACGATGAAGGTGACGTTGACCAGCTTGGGACCGCCGGCGACCGCGGTGAGCGTGTGCGAGATCCGCGAGTTCGCGAACCCCTTGTCGGTCATCAGGTCGTCGAGCACCGTCTCGACGCGGCGGATCATCGCCAGATCGACGAACGCGTCGAGCCGGACCAGAATGTTTTTTTCGCGAAGCTTGTCGTCGATGTCGCTGCGCTTGATGATTTTGATCGGCTCGCCTTTGCCGTCGCGGTAGTCGACGATCTTCACGCGCTCGCGCTCTTCGCCGATGTAGCTGACGATCTTCCCGACGGCGCCGTTCGGAAACGTGTAGTCGGTGCACCTCGATCCGCAGGTCGTCGAGGAACGTGGTGTCGCGCATCAGCGTGACGAAGTCGGCCTTGGCGACTTGCTCGGCCTGCTCGTTCCACGGGCGTCCAGACGCCCTGGACGGGCTGGCTGACCAGCTCGTCGAACTTCGCGTAAAACTGATAGGTCTCGGGCTCGATCGTCGACGTCTGCGCTTCCGCGTCCTGCGACGGGAAGCACAGCTCCCAGATCCAGATGAACGTGGTGTCCGGCCGGGGGCGTCGCCTGACGGCGGCGCCGCAACGGCGTACCGCACGGCGTCCGTGTGATCGCGCCCGGGGGCAGCGGCGCCTGCGCGCTTGAGCAGCCGGAGCAGCCGGCTGGGCGGCCTGCGCCGGGCGCGGGGCGGGCGCGGCGGCTTGCGCGGACGCCCGCGCGGGCGCACCGATGCCAGCCAGCCCGGCCAGCACGAGCGCCATCAGAAATTGCTTACGCATTCGGTGGAGGATTCCTCAACAGCCTGTCTCGCCGATTTGTCCGCCGGAGCTTGGCGAAGGCGGAAGCAAGGCGGAACAAACACCCAAGTTTACTGGATTTAGGACGATGGAAAAGGCCAGGTGGCCGGCAGGTCCGCGGACCTCGGCAGATTTGTCAGGTTGTAGGGCGGGTGCCGCGACGCGCTGATTCCACGTCGCGGACCCGGCAGACCGTCAGGCCAGCCGCCGGCCGCCGGTGAGCTCACCAGCCGGCCGGTACGCCAGCTGGCCGCCCTCCACGTAGACGTCGATCTCGCCGTCGCGCAGGTTTCCGCGGATTAACTCCTCGGACAGCGGGTCCTCGACGTGCCTCTGAATCGCCCGACGCAGCGGCCGCGCGCCATACGACCGGTCCTTCAGCGTGTTGTCGATGATCCAGTCGATGACCTCGGCCGAGACGTGGATCTTCATCCGCCGGTCGGCCAGGTTCGCGTTGAGCTGTTCGACCAGCAGCGCGGTGATGCGCCGCAGGTCATCGTCGGTCAGCGCCTCGAAGACGATGATTTCGTCGATGCGGTTGATGAACTCGGGGTTGAACGTCCGCTTCACCTCGCCGAGCACCATGTCGTTGACGCTCTTGTCGATGGTGCCGGCATCGCTGGACTGGAAGCCGAGCGACGCCTTCTTCTGGATGAAGCGCGCGCCGATGTTCGACGTCATGATGATGATCGCGTTCTTGAAGTTGACGCGATTACCCAGCCCGTCGGTCAGGTGGCCGTCTTCGAAGACCTGCAGCAGGATGTTGAAGATGTCCGGATGCGCCTTCTCGACCTCGTCGAGCAGCACGACCGAATAGGGGTTGCGCTTCACCTTCTCGGTGAGCTGGCCGCCCTCTTCATGTCCGACATATCCCGGGGGTGAGCCAATCAGCTTCGACACCGAATGCTTCTCCATGTATTCGGACATGTCGAAGCGGATCAGCGCGTTGTCGCTGCCGAACAGGAAGTTGGCCAGCGCCCGGGCCAGCTCCGTCTTCCCGACGCCGGTCGGGCCGAGGAAGATGAAGCTGCCGACCGGCCGGTTCGGGTTCTTCAGTCCGGCGCGCGACCGGCGGATCGCCCGCGAGATCGCCGAGATCGCCTTCTCCTGGCTGACGACGCGGCGGTGCAGATCGCTTTCCATCCGCAGCAGCTTGTCGCCCTCGTCCTGGTTGATCGACGCGATGGGCACACCGGTCCACTTCGAGACGACCTCGTCGATCTCGGACTTGCCCACCACGACCTTGCGCGTGTGCGACTTGACCTCGAACTTCTCGCGGATCTCAGCGAGCGTATCGCGGTGCTGCTGCTCCTGCTCCTTCAGCCGCTGGACGCGCTCGAAGTCCTTCTCGGATTCCGCGCGGCCCATCTGCTCGACGGCCACCCGGATGCTCTTGTTGATCTCGCCGAACTCTTCGCTGTAGCCGGCTTCCTTCAGCTTGGCCCGGGCACCCGCCTCGTCAACGAGGTCGATCGCCTTGTCGGGCAGGAAGCGGTCCGTGATGTAGCGGCTCGACTGATAGACCGCCGCCTCGATCGCCTCGCGCGTGTATTCGACGTGATGGAACTGCTCATAGCGGTCCTTCACGCCCAACAGAATCTCGATCGTTTCCTTCTCCGCGGGCGGGTCGACCTTGATCGCCTGGAAGCGCCGCTCGAGCGAGCGATCCTTCTCGATGTACTTCCGGTACTCCGCCGGCGTCGTCGCGCCGATGCAGCGGATCTCGCCGCGCGAGAGCGCCGGCTTCAGGATGTTGGCCGCATCCAGCGACCCTTCCGCGGAGCCCGCGCCAACCAGCGTGTGCAGCTCGTCGATGAACACGATGATGTTCGGGTTCTCGGTGAGCTCCTTCATGATCGCCTTGAGGCGCTCTTCGAACTGGCCGCGGTACTTCGTGCCGGCGACAATCAGCGAGATGTCGAGCGCCAGGATCCGCTTGTCGGCGAGGAAGTGCGGCACGTCGCCGTAGACGACCTTCTGCGCCAGCCCCTCGACGATGGCGGTCTTGCCGACGCCGGGCTCGCCAATCAGCACGGCGTTGTTCTTGGTCCGGCGGCAGAGCACCTGCTGCACGCGTTCGAGCTCGTAGTCGCGGCCGACCAGCGGATCGAGCTGGTTCTTGATGGCGGCCTCGGTCAGATCGCGGCTGAACTCGGCCAGCAGCGGCGTCTCTTTGACGCCGCGCGTCAGCGTCGTCTTCTCGTTGAGCAGCTGGACGATGTCCTCGCGGACGGTGTGGAGGCGCATCCCCTTCTCCATCAGGATGGAGGCGGCGACGCTGCGCTCCTCGCGCAGGATCCCGAGCAGCAGGTGCTCGGTTCCGATGTAGTTGTGCAGCAGCCGGTCGGCTTCTTCGGCGGCAAAGCCAAGCACCCGCTTGGTTTCGGCGCTGAACGGGATTTCGACCGAGGTCGACACCTTCTCGCGGAAGACCGTCCGGCCTTCGATTTCCTTGCGGATGTTCTCGAGCGAGAGATGTGAGCGCGCGAAAATCCGGCTGGTCAGCCCCTTGCCTTCGCGAATCAGGCCAAGGAGCAGGTGCTCGGTCTCAATGGAGATGCTGCCGAGCTGGCTGGCCTCATAGCGCGCGAAGAAGAGGACTCGTCGCGCCCGTTCTGTGTACCGTTCGAACATCCGGCCTGCCTAAAGGTTACGAGTTGGTGTGGAAGTGCGAGCCTCTCGTTCGCCATTATAAGGCAAAGCTCTGGCGGAACCAACGGAGGCGTCGCGCTAAGTCCCACGTCCACTTAGAGTTCGACGAACGCTTTGGGCACCTGCCTGTCGCGTCCCTGATCCTTTCGACGCCGAATCGTCGTCGGCAGGTCTCAGGGTCAGGTCAGGTCGTGTGCTTCCCTGCCGCGCGGATAACTGTCTTATCGACCAGGGCGCGGGCCGCGACAGCATCGTAGGCGAGGAAATGGGGGGAGCGGCGGTGCGCGGCGTGGGCATCGGGCGAGTCGTAGACCTCGTACAGCACCCAGCGCGTCGGATCGTCCTGCTGCTGGCTGACATCGAACCGGATGCAGCCCGGATCGTGGGCGACCGACTCGCGCGCGTTGTGCAGCAGCGACGCGCTCGAACTCCTCGAGCAACTCGGGCTTGACGGTCACCAGCACCAGGACGATGTGCATGCAGCTCTGGCGGGTCCGCCTCGATGGCACCGGACTCGGCGGGACCCGCCCTACGGTAGATCCATTAATCCAACCACTGTAGGCCGGGTTCCGCGACTGCGCTGGATCCATCGTCGCGGACCCGGCTGAAATATACTGCCGCTGCATGAAGGAAACGATTGGATTCATCGGCCTGGGACTCATGGGCCGGCCGATGGCGAAGAACCTCCTGAAGGCCGGCTACCCCGTTGTCGTCTACAGCCGGAGTCGAGGTCCGGTTGACGACCTGGTCGCGTCGGGTGCGACGCGCCGCCGCGTCACCTGCGGACGTCGCCCGCCAGGCGACCCGCGTCATCACCATGGTTCCCGACTCCCCTGACGTCGAGCAGGTCCTCGACGGCCCGAACGGCGTGTTCTCCGCGATGCAGCCAGGCACCATCGTCATCGACATGAGCAGCATCGCGCCGGCCGTCGGCCAGGCGGCTCGCCGCCAAGGCGCGAGGCGCGCGGCGGTGCGATGCTCGACGCGCCCGTCAGCGGCGGCGACATCGGCGCCATCAACGGAACGCTCTCGATCATGGTCGGCGGCGACGCCGCCGACTTCTGCCGCGGTCAAGCCGATCCTCGACGTGATGGGGAATCCGGAGAAGGTCGTCCACGTCGGCGAGTCCGGCGCCGGTCAGCTCTGCAAGCTGTGCAACCAGATGGTCATCGGCGGCACGCTTGCCGTGGTCGCCGAAGCGCTGGCGCTGGCGCGGAAAGCCGGCGTCGACGCGTCGAAGGTGCGCGAGGCGCTGCTCGGCGGCTTCGCCCAGAGCCGCGTCCTCGAGGTGCACGGCGAGCGCGCACTCAAGGGCACGTTCAAGCCAGGCTTCAAGACGCATCTCTACGCGAAGGACATGCGCAACGTCGTCTCGACGCTGGCCGAGCACAACGTGCCGGCGCCGGTCACGGCCGTCGTCCAGCAGTTGCTGCACGCGACGATGGCCGCCGGCCGTGGCGAGGACGACAACTCGGTGATGGCGAAGACGGTGTTCGAGATGGCGGGGTTGAAATGAACGCGAGCCATGAACGCGACGTTCCACGGTTCCAGGTTCTCGCGTGCCGGGTTCGTGTTCCGGTTCGGCTGCTCGCTGTTCTGGTTCTGTTCGTCGGTCCGCAGTTCGGCGTTCGCCGAGGTCACGAAGGTGACGATCGCCGCGCGCACGCCGGTGGCCGACGGGCAGGCGTTCGGCAAGACCGGCGCCGTACGAGAAGCTCACCGGCACGATCGAGTTCGCGCTGGATCCGGCGGATCGCCACAACAAGGCGATCGTCGACCTCGAGCATGCGCGTCAAGGGGCCGGACGGCAAGGTTCACTTCACCGCCGATCTGTTCGTCCTGCAGCCGGTCGACACGGCTCGAGGCAACGGCGTGCTGCTGTTCGAGATTTCCAACCGCGGCACGAAGGGCATGCTGGGCCGGTTCAACCGCGCGCCGGCGAGCAACGACCCGACGACCGCGGCGCAGATGGGCGACGGCTTCCTGATGCGCGAGGGCTACACGCTGGTCTGGGTCGGCTGGCAGTTCGACGTCGCCGCGCCGAACCTGCGCGTCGAGGCGCCTGCCGTCGAACGTCGCCGGGCCGGGTCACGGTGACGACCATCCAGAATGAAGTCGCGCACGGACGCGACGTTGAACGACCTGCCCGCCGTCGTACGCGCCGGTCGATCCGAACGACCCGTCTGCCACGCTGACGGTCCGCAACTCTGTTTCGCGACACGCCGACGCCGCTGCCGCGCAGCACGTGGCGGTTCGGTTCGCCGGCCGACAACGGCCGCGCCGCGACTGATCCTGGACAGCGGGTTCGAACCCGGACGGGTCTACGAGGTCGACTTCGCCGCGACCGGCGCGCGCGTCGCCGGCGTCGGTCATGGCCGCGATTCGCGACGCGGCCTCGGCGTTCCGCTATCGCGACCGACCTGCCCGTGCGCGGGCGCAACGCCTACGTCTTCGGCATCTCGCAGAGCGGACGCTTCCTCCGTCAGTTCCTCCACGACGGCTTCAACGCCGACGAGCGGGACCGCCGGGCGTTCGATCTCGTCTGGGCCGCACATCGCCGGCGCCGGCCAGGGCTCGTTCAACGAGCGGTTCGCGATGCCGGGCTATTCGTCGTTTCCTGCCACGCGGTTTCCGTTCACCGACCGCGAGCAGGTGGACGCCGCCGGGCAGCGCGACGGCCTGCTCGCCCGCTATCCGCCGCGCTACAGCCGAAGGTCATCTACACGAACACGCCGGTCGAGTACTGGGGCCAGGGGCGCGCCGCCGCACTGACGCACACGTCGCTCGATGGAACGCGCGACCTCACGCTGCCCGACAACGTCCGCAGCTATCTGCTCGCCGGCACGCAGCACGGTGAAGCGGCATTTCCGCCGGCGCCAGGCCAGGGGCAGGAGCTCGGCAACCCGATGCCGCAGGGCGACGTCATGCGCGCGCTGCTCCGCGCAGGCCATCGCTGGGTGAGCGCGCGGAACTGCCGCGCCGCCCAGCAGCGCTATCCGACGCTGCGCGCACGGATCGCTGACGACGCTCGGACAACGCTGCGCTTCCCGGCGATTCCTGGCGTGGCCGATCCGCGCACTCGGTCGAGCCGCCGCTGCGCCGCCGCTGCCGCTTCCTCGTGCCGCAGGTCGACGACGACGGCAACGACGTCGCCGGCATCCGCGTTCCCGAACAGGCCGTGCCACTCGCGACGACGACTGGCTGGAACTTCCGCGCCGAACGGATCGGCAACCCGAACGACGATCGTCGCGCTGACCGGCTCGTATATCCCGTTCGCCCGCACGCGCGGCCGAGCGCGAGGCGAGCCAGCGATCCGCGCCCGTCGATCGAGGAGCGGTACGCGGGCAAGGACGACTACCTGCGCGCGCATCCGCGCCGCGGCCATGGCGCTGGTCAAGAGCGGATACATGCTCGCGGAGGACGTCGACGGCGCCGTCGCAGCGCGCCGCGCGGCATTGGGACTGGGCGACGACGAGATAACGGTTCGCCCGTTCCGGGGTTCTCGGTCTGTCCCGGTTCGTGTTCAGGTTCGTGCGGTTCAGGCTCGGGAGCTCGGGTTCAGCGCTGCGGACATCGGACGGATTCTGCGGCCGTTCAAGCCGGATGCAGCTGACCGCGTTCCAGCCGCAGCACGCGATCGCACGCGGCGGCCAGCCGCGGGTTATGCGTCGCGATGACCGACGTCAGTCCGTGCTCGGCGTGCATCTCCCGGAGCAGGCCGTGCAGCGCATCGCCGGTGACCTCGTCGAGGTCGCCGGTGGGCTCGTCGGCCAGCAGCAGCGCCGGCCGCATGACCAGCGCGCGCGCGACGGCGACGCGCTGCTGCTCACCGCCGGACAGCATGTTCGGCCGGTGGGCGACGCGCTCGGCCAGCGCCGACGCGCGTCAGCAGTCGCTGCGACGGCGGCGCGCCTCGGCGAGCGGCATGCCGCGCGATCCGCATCGGCATCTCGACGTTCTCGACGGCGTCGAACTCCGGCAGCAGATGGTGAAACTGGAAGACGAAGCCGACGTGGCGGTTGCGGAACGCGACGAGCGCCGGGTCGGCCAGCGACAGCAGGTCGGTGTCGCCGACGCGAATCGATCCGGAGTCGGCGCGATCGAGCCCGCCGAGCAGGTGCAGCAGCGTGCTCTTGCCGACGCCCGACGCGCCGACGATCGCCACCATCTCGCCGCGCCGCGACGTCGAGATCGACGTCGCGCAGCACGTGCAGCCGGCTGCTCCCGCCCTCGTAGAACTTGTTGAGGCCGCGGACGCTGACGAACGGCTCGCCGCGTTATTCGAACCGCAGCGCCTGCGACAGGGTCGAGCCGGCGGCCTGACGGGACGGGATAGATCGTCGCCAGGAAGCAGATGACGATCGCCGACACGACCACCGCAATCAGGTCCTCGGGCTTGACGACGAACGGGACGTAGGCGACCTGATAGACGTCCTGCGGAATGCTGCACCAGCTTGTACTCGGTCAGCACCCAGCACACCGCCACGCCGACGAGGGCGCCGCCGACCGTGCCGACGATGCCGATGATCAGCCCCTGCATCATGAAGATGACGCGAAATGCGCTGCGGCGAGGTCCCCATCGTCTTGAGGATGCCGATGTCGCGGCTCTTCTCCATGACCAGCAGCACCAGCGACGCGACGATCTGCAGCGCGGCTACCATCACGATCAGGCCGATGGCGATCGACATCCCCAGCTTCTCGAGCCCCAGCGCGGAAAACAGCGACGCGTTGAGGTCGCTCCAGTCCTGCGCGACGATAGGCCGGGCCGAGCGCCTCGACGCTGTCCGCGATCTCCGGCGACGCGTTGATGTCGTCCACGCGCAGCTGGATCATCTCGACCTGATCGACGCCAACCAGCTTCTGGGCAAATTCGCAGCGACACAAAGCCCCACTGCGGCGTCGAACTCCTGCAGGCCGAGCGCGAAGATGCCGGCGACGCGCGCGGGGCGGTTGCGCGGCACCATGCCGCCCGGCGAGAGCGTGCCTTGATCGGTCAGCAGGTTGACCGTGTCGCCCACCTCGACCGCCGAGCGCTTCGGCGAGCTGTCGTGCCGATGCAGGATGCCCGGCAGCTCGCCCTCAGCGGCCTCGCACGCGCCTCGACACTCCCCTTCTGCAGCGTCTTCTTGATGTCGGTGACGTTTGGCTCGAGGTCCGGGTCGATGCCCTTCAGCGTGATGAAGCCGTTGCGCCTGCGGACTGCTGATCAGCGCCTTGCCCATGATCGCCGGCGCGGCGCCGAGGACGCGCGGCACGGTCAGGAGCTTCTGCACCTCGGCGCGATAGTCCTCGATCCCGCCGGACTTCTGGACGTAGATGTGCGCCGTCGATCCGAGGATGCGATCGCGAAGCTCGCCCTGCAGTCCGGTCATCAGCGCCAGCGCGATGATCAGCGCGATGACGCCGACGCCGACGCCGATCGTCGAAATCAGCGAGATGACGGAAATGAGCGCCTGCTTGCGCCGCGCCAGGAGATAGCGAAGCGCGATGAAGAGCTCGAGACGCACGTGTCTACCTGGGCCGCATCAACGGAAACAGGATGACGTCGCGAATGGACGGGCTGTTCGTCAGCAGCATGACCAGGCGATCGATCCCGACACCTTCGCCCGCCGCCGGGGGCATGCCGTACTCCAGCGCCCGCACGTAGTCTTCGTCCATCGCGTGGGCTTCCTCGTCGCCGCCAGCGCGGCTGCGCAGCTGCTCCTCGAAGCGCCGCCGCTGCTCGGCCGGATCGTTCAACTCGCTGAACGCGTTCGCCACTTCGAAGCCGCCGATGTACAACTCAAACCGTTCGACGGTATCGGGGTCGTCCGGGTTCTGCTTGGCGAGCGGCGAGACCTCGGTCGGAAAGTCGTAGACGAAGGTCGGCTGGATCAGGTCGTCTTCGCAGAACTTCTCGAAGATCTCGGCCGTGATCTTCCCGGGCCCTGCCGCCGCGTCCACCTCGATGCCAAGGCGCCGCGCAAGCTCGGCCGCCGAATCCCGCGAGCGCAGCGCCGACTCAGGGACGTCCGTGCCCGAGCCGCTGCGCCGCCGCCGTCGCGCGCGGCCTCACGCAAGGACAGCCGGCGGAACGGCGACGCCAGCGAGATCGTGTGGTCGCCATACACAATCTCATCGCTGCCCGTCGCCTTCCGCGCCACTTCCTGAAACATCCGCTCGGTCAGCAGCATCAGGTCGTTGTAGTCGGCATAGCTCCAGTAGAACTCGAGCATCGTGAACTCGGGGTTGTGCTGCGTCGAGATCCCCTCGTTGCGGAAGTTCCGGTTGATTTCGAAGACCCTCTCGACGCCGCCGACGGTCAGCCGCTTCAGATACAGCTCAGGCGCGATGCGCATGAACAGCCGCATGTCGAGCGCGTTGTGATGCGTCACGAACGGACGCGCCAGCGCGCCGCCGGCAATCGGCTGCATCATCGGCGTTTCGACTTCCAGGAAGCCGCGGCCGATCAGGAACTCGCGAATGGCCGTGACGACGCGGCTGCGGATCTCGAAGACCCGCCGCGACTCGGGATTGACGATCAGGTCGAGATACCGCTGGCGGTAGCGAATCTCCACGTCCTGCAGTCCGTGCCACTTCTCCGGCAGCGGCAGCAGGCACTTGGCGAGAAAGGTCAGCGACGCCGCGTGGATGGTGAACTCCTGCGTCCGCGTCCTGAACAGGCGGCCCGACACGCCGACCCAGTCGCCGAAATCGAGCAGCTTGAAGATCTGGAAATCGCGCTCGGGCAGCGAGTCCTGCCGCAGGTAGACCTGCACCCGCGCCGTGCCGTCGGAGAGCACGAGGAAGTTGGCCTTCCCGAAGCTGCGAATCGCCAGGATGCGGCCGGCCGTCCGCACCTCGATCTGCGCGGACTCGAGCTCGTCGCCGCTCTTCGCGCCGTGCTCGCCCACGACCGCCGCGATCGTTGCCTGGGTGTCGAATCGATGGGGATAGGGATCGACGCCGAGCTGCTTCAGCTGCTTCCAGGTTGGCGCGCCGTTGTGCAACCTGATCGGACTCTTCGCCTGTGCTCATTCGCGTTCGAGCTTCCGCCGGATGCCATCGAGAATGCCGTTGATGAAGCGCACCGATTCGTCGCCGCTGAAGCTCCGCGCCAGCTCGAGCGCCTCGTTGATGATGACCTTGGCGTGGGTGTCCGGGTCGGTGCAGGAACTCGTAGACCGCCAGCCGCAGGATCAGGCGATCCATGACGTTCATCCGCTCGATCCGCCAGTGCTCGGCGGCTTCGGCAATGATCGGATCCAGCTCCGCGACGGTTGACACCACGCCATCGGCCAGGCCAATCGGCGAACTCCCGCAACTCCGCGCCCAGCGGCTCGTCCGTCTCGTCGTCATGCGACCAGAACGTCTGGTGCACGTCGACCATCGACAGCCGCCCGACCTCCCATTGATAGAGCATCTGCAGCGCCGCTTCGCGCGCACGATGCCGCGATTCCTGCGGCGCGCGTGGCGCCGAGCGCTTCTCGGCGCGCGCCGTCACGCGCCGCCTCCCGCCGGCGCATGGTGCGCGCCGAGCCGCTTGAACAGCGTGGCCATTTCGATCGCGGCAAGCGCTACCTCGCGTCCCTTGTTGCCGTCGCCCGGCGCCGAGCGCGCGATCGCCTGCTCCTCCGTCATCGTCGTCAGCACGCCGAATGCGACGGGCACGCCGGTGGTGACGCTCACGTTCATGATGCCCTGAGACGCGGCCTCGGCGATGTATTCGAAGTGCATCGTGTCGCCCTTGATCAGGCACCCGAGACAGATGACGGCGTCGAACCGCCCCGTCTGCGCCAGGTGCAGCGCGGCAACCGGGAGTCTCAAACGCGCCGGGCACGTGGACCAGCGCCACATCCGTCGTCCCTGACGCCCGCCTCCAGCAGCGCCGCGCGCGCCCCGATCAGCAGTCCGGAGGTGATTTCCTCGTTGAAGCGGGACACGATGATCGCAAAGCGGCAGCCCGTCGCGACGACTGAACCTCGTATATCCATCGGCGGCAGGTGGCGCGGTGTTGTCAACGTCAGGACTTGGGCTTCGGGATCCGGTCCTGTGGAGCTGCGATTATATGCCACGCCCAGCACGCGATCAGCGCGATCGACGCGCCCACCACGTCCGCGAGCGACATCGCGGACGTCTGCCGTTCGGAGCGGCACGAACAGCTGATGCAGCTCATCGCTGATGGCGTAGCTGACGACGATCAGCAGCGTCGCTTTCACGTGCGCCGCAGTGACCCGCGAACCCAGACCGCCTGCCACCGCACGAAAGACCACGAGACCGAAGCCGAAGTACTCGACGGCGTGCTGCAGCTTGTCCGGAATCCTGCTGGGTGCGGGCGGACTGGACTGCGCCGAGAGATAGAAGATCCCCGCCATGTAGACGACGACCGGTGCCCACAGGAGGAAGCGGTTGATACTTCGTCGGTAGTTCGTAGTCAAAGGGGCAGCGGATACAGAAGCCAGCCGATCGCCACGCCCGCGCCGATGAACCCGGCAAACAGCCGGAGCCCGAACCAGAGCTGGTCGCGCGGCTCATCCCGCATCAGCGAGGCGAACACGATCGAGACGAAGACCGAGAACAGGGCCATCAGGCCGAGATGCGTCGTCACTTCCGCCCCTCTGCGATGTCCCACGCGTCGAGGACGACCAGCATGTTCAGCAGACCCGCGACGATCGCGAAGGCGTTGCCGTACTCGTAGGTAATCGCCACCACTCGACCCGTGCCGTGTCCCAGGAACTTGGCGATGAAGTACGGCGCACCGATGCCGAGATCGGCAATGGCGGCAAGTCCGACGAGCGGTTGTGACAGGTCGAATCCGAGCGGAAAGATGCGCCCCTCGAGCCACAACCCGGTGGCGAACATCAGCGTCAAGGCGATCAGAAACGTCAGGCCCTTCTGCGGACGCCGCAGCAGGAGGTGGCCGGCGCCGGGAATCGCCCACGCGAGCACGGCAATCAGGTACTTGTTGGTGGCTGGCTCGACCTGATCGGCCGCGGCGGCGCGCATTCACTCGTAGTGTAGCGTAGCCAACGCGCTGACCACCACGAAAGCCACGGCAAATCCCAGCGGCAGCGCAGCGGTCGCGCGCACGGCGTTGGAGATCGGCCACCCGAATCCCCACTCGAGCACGAATGTCGCGAGCGTCGGGCTGGCGGCAACCGCGGTGGCGATCCAGTTCACCGACCGGGCCGCTGGCTGCCGCCACCACACCAGAACGCGCCGTCCGACTGCGGCCGCGCCGGTGACACTCCCCAACGCGGCACCTCCGTAAATGCCAAGGCACCTCGCGCAGACCGGCAGTTGAAAGCCCTGCAGATGAAACGATCGCTCGGGAAGCTGGTGACAGATCAGGGAGCCTGCCGCGTACAGAACGCCGGCGACAGGTGCTGCGAGAAACGGCGCTGCGACGAGCAGCAGCAGCCAGGCGACGGCGAGGAGGGCAAGACCCGGAGCGAGCCAGCGCGGCACGAACGAATCATAGGCCCAAGGCCGATGGCCTAAGGCCCAAGGGCTGGTCCAGGAATCAGGGCTTCGATTTTCTCTTAGGCCCTAGGCCTTAGCCCTTAGGCCTTCTAGCCGCGCGGGGCGAGGTAGCCGGCGCGTGTGCGCGGCTGTGCGTTCGCGCGATCGACGATACGAACGACTGACACGTCGATAGGTCCCATCACGGCGTTGATTGGTCGACGTGTAGCCAATCGCGTACTGGCTCGACAGCTCCTGGCCGATCGATCTTGTAGACACCGGCGAGATCGCTGATGTTCGATGCGGGAAACGAGCGCGCCCCTGTTTCCTGGGCCAGCGACTTCATTCCGTACTGCGACTTCGAGGCGAACGAATCCCGCCGCCGGTCCATCTGGGCGTCGAGCGCCGAGCTCAACATGATCGTGTAGATCGAAATGCCCGATTGCTTGGCCAGATCCATCACGTCGTCGAACGACACCAGGCTGGATGTGTCGTCGCCGTCGGACAGGAGCACCACGGCCTGGCGGCGCATGTCTGTTTCCGCGCTCCGCCGCTTCGTCATCTCTTTCAACGTCAGATAGAGACCGTTGTAGAGCGCCGTGCCGCCCCGCGCCGAGGTCCCCAGAATCGCTTCCTTTGCGGCCTCCAGATCGTGCGACAGCGGCGCCAGGATGGTGGACGAATCCTTGATATCGATCACGAGCAGGCGATCAGTCGGGACGCATGGCCGAGATGAAGCCGACCGCCGCCTGCTGGGCTGTGGCAGCTTGTCGTACATGCTCGCGGAGGTGTCGAGGAGGATCGCCAGGTCGAGCGGCAGTTCGCTCGGCGGCGAAGAACGAGAGATGCTGCTGGACGCCGTCCTCGTAGACCGCGAAATTGTCAGACGTCAGGCCGCTCACGAACTGCCGCTGAGTGTTGACGACCACGACGTTCAGCGCGACGAGGTCGATCCCGCTCTTGAACGTGGACAGGCGTGTCGTGGCCGACCACCCCGGTCGTGCTAATCGCCCACAAGGTCACGATGACGGCTGCTCTCACGCTACACTCACCACCTTCACTCCGCGGCGTCCGCCGCGGTGCTGACGGCCGGTCAGTGCAAATCGTGTTCCTGTAGACTCGGCAGACGATGAGCGACTCGCGCGGACCCTTTCGGGAAGTGGATCGAACGATTCTGGTGGGCATCGGCGCCGTGTCCGGCGGCGCTGCTGATGACGGAATTGGCGCTCACGCGGATCTTCTCCGTCACGATGTACTACCACTTCGCCTTTCTCGCCATTTCGATCGCACTGTTCGGTTTGAGTGCGAGCGGCGTGCTCGTCTACGTCCTTCGGCGCCGGCTGGCGACGCATTCCGACTGCGACAGCTGCTCGCGACGGGCGCGCTGCGTCCACGCTGCGGCCACGCTCGTCGCCCTGGCGTTCCTCGTGCGCATCCGCGTCGGGCTCAACTACTCGCCGCGAAACCTCGCGCTGATGCTCGGCATCTATCTGCTGGCGGCGCTGCCCTTTTTCACAGGGGGGACGGTCATTTCCGCCGCGTTCGCGCGTCTGACCTCGCGCATCAACCTGCTCTACGCGGCCGACCTGATTGGCGCGGCCGCCGGCTGCCTGGCGCTGATTCCCCTGCTGAACACGCTCGGCGCGCCGGGCGTCGTCCTGGTGGCTGCCGCGTTGTCGTTGGCGGCCGCCGTCTGCTTCACGTCCGCCGGCTCGCGCGTGCGAGTCGCGGCCATCGGCCGCGGCCGTCCTCGCCCTGCCGCTGGCGCGCACAGCTCGCCAGGCGACGCAGCCGTTCGACGTCCTCGACACCAAAGGGCACGAGGGCGATCGCGTGCTCTTCAGCAAATGGAACTCGTTCTCGCGTATCGCGGTCTACGACCGCGCGCACGGCGACTGGTCGCTCAGCCCGACGTTCACCGGCGCGCGCGGCGACTCGCTGTTCATGGACATCGATTCCGCCGCCTCCACGCCGATCCTCAAGGGCACCGGTCAGGCTGTCGGACGCCGCGTATCTGCGCTACGAGCTGACGGCCCTCGCCTACCAGCTCGTCGAGCGACCCGCTGGATTCACGGCGCTGGTCATCGGTCCCGGCGGCGGACGCGATCTGCTGTCGGCGCTCGTGTTCGGCGCCACACACGTCGATGGCGTCGAGATCAACCCGATCATCGTGCGCGACGTGATGCTCGGCCGCTTCCGCGACTACTCGGGCAACCTCTACGCCGATCCGCGAGTGTCGCCATCCACGTGGACGACGGCCGCAGCTTCGTGCGACGGAGCACGGCCACCTACGACGTGATCCAGGCGTCGCTCGTCGATACATGGGCCGCCACCGCCGCCGGCGCCTACACGCTGACCGAGAACTCGCTGTACACCTCCGAGGCGTTCGGCGAGTACCTGGACCACCTCACCGACAACGGCGTGCTGACCATCACGCGTTGGGTCTTCGATGGCCTTCGACTCGTGTCGCTGGCGCAGGAGGCCTGCGCCGCGCGCGGGCTCGACCCGGCGCGCCATCTGGCCATCGTCCGTCACGACCGCGTCGCGACGTTCCTCTTGAAGAAGCAGCCGTTCACCCCGCAGGAGGTCGAGCGCCTGACGACGCATGCCAGCGCGATGGGGTTCGCCGTGCTGTATGCACCGGGCGTCCGTAGCGGTCGACAGCGGACCGACCCGCCCGAGATGATCCAGTCGCGGCACGAGCGCCGCCGACTACGCGCGATTCATCGAGGCCACGGATCGTCAGCAGTTCATCGAGGCCTATCCGCTCGACATCCGTCGCGACGACCGACG
Source organism: uncultured Acidobacteriota bacterium (assembly GCA_963793705.1). Classification (GTDB taxonomy): domain Bacteria; phylum Acidobacteriota; class Vicinamibacteria; order Vicinamibacterales; family UBA2999; genus Gp6-AA40. Next base: position 107,418 of record CAWCBC010000011.1, read on the forward strand.
ATCGGCCGTTCTTCTTCCACACGACGCGACTGGCCGACCAGTTCGACGTCGCCTTCGGCCGATCGATGCTGTTCGGCAACGGCCTGAGCGCGCTGCTGACGCTGTTCGGCATTTCCGCCGCCCTCGTCGTGCTGTTCGTCGTCGGGCCGCTGCTCGTTGGCGGCGGGACGCCGGGCGCGGGCTGGGCGCGGTGGCTGGCGTACTTCGGCGCGCTCGGCGCGGGCTTCATGCTGCTGGAGGTGGCGCTGCTGCAGCGGTTCGTGCTGCTGCTCGGGCATCCGGTGTATTCGCTGACGGTCACGCTGTTTTCGCTGCTCCTCGGCACCGGACTGGGCAGCTTCCTGAGCCGAGTCGTCGACGAACGCGCGAATTCGCCGTGTCACGCATGTCGGCCTTGATCGCGATCGTGCTGACGGCGCTGGTCGCGTCAGATGGGTCATGCCCTGGCTGGTGGACATGGCGATCCCGTGGCCGCTGCAGCGTGCGAATCGCCGTCGCCGTCGCGACTCCTCGTTCCTGTCGGCATCCTGCTGGGGATGGCGCTGCCCGGCGGCATGCGGCTGCTCAGCGCACGACGGGCCGACATCGTCGCCGTGGGGCTGGGGGATGAATGGCGCGTTCTCGGTCGTCGGCGCCACGCTCGCGGTCTTCATCGCGATGAACTGGGGCTTCTCGACCACGTTTCTGGCCGCGGCGGCTGTCTATACCCTCGCGGCGGTGGTGTTCCCGAAATGAGCGTGCTGAACTCCATTGAACCTGTCGAACGGACGATGCTCACCGATTCGTCCGCGGCGCCACGTTCGACGACTTTCTCTTCACGCCGCAGTACAGCGTGCTGGAGCGGCGCGATCCGGCGGCGATCGATCTCTCATGCGCGGCTGTCCAGCACCTCACGCTGAAGCGCCCGATCGTCTCGGCCAACATGGACACGATCACGCGCGCCGAGATGGCGATCGCCGTCGCCGAAGAGGGCGGCATCGGCATCATCGATCGCGGGTTCCGCATCGGGCGACATCGAGCCGCAGGTGCGCGAAGTGGAGCGAGTCAAGCGGCGCCAGCACGGCATCATCGTCGACCCGTACACCATCGAGCCGGAGGCTGAGCTCGGCGAGGCCGCCGACGTGATGCGCCGCACCGGCGTCGGCACGCTGGTCGTCGTGGACGAAGCCCGCCGCGTGGTCGGGCTGCTGACGACCCGCGACCTCCGATTCAGCGGCGCGACCGGCCGCGTCCGGGATCGCATGACGCCGCGGGACGACCTGATCGTGCGCGAAGGGGTCATCGACGGCGCTGCGGCCGAGGACGTCATGCGCGCGCACAAGATCAAGAAGCTGCCGCTCGTCGATGCCGCGTGGGCGCCTGCTCGGCCTGGTCACGGCGAAGGATCTGATCAAGCAGAAACAGTTGCCGGCCGCGACGCGCGACTCGCACGGCCGCCTGCATGGTCGGCGCGGCGATCGGCGCCAAAGGCGACTACCTCGAGCGCGCCTCCGAGCTCCTGCGCGCCGGCGCCGACGTCATCGTCATCGACATCGCCCACGGCCACTCGGTGGTGATGTCACGCGCCGTCGAGGCGTTCCGGAAGCAGTTCGGCGAGGTCGAGCTGATCGCGGGCAACGTCGCCACCGCCGACGGCGTCCGGTTCCTGCATCGACCGCGGCGTCAACGGCGTGAAGGTGGGCATCGGCCCCGGCGGCGGCTGCACGACACGGCTCAACACGAACTTCGGCGTCCCCCAGGTGGCTGCGCTGGTCGAATGCCGCGCGGCGGCCGACGGCCGCGTGCCGCTCATCGCCGATGGCGGGATCAAGCGCGACGGCGCGCTCGTGCAGGCGCTGCTCTTCGGCGGCGACACCGTGATGCTGGGAAGCGTGCTGGCGGGCACCATCGAGACGCCCGGCGACACCGTGCAGAAGCCGGTCGTGATCCCCGAGTCGCACAAGACCGTGAAGGTGCCGTTCAAGGTCTTTCGCGGCATGGCCTCGCTGCAGGCGATCGTCGATCGCCTGGATGTCGAGGACTCCTCTGCGGCGGACGTCGAGGCGCTTGGCGCGGAAGGGATGGAAATCAGCGTGCCCGCTCGCGGATCGGTACGGCCGGTGCTCCGCGACATGCTGAAGCACCTCTGCTCGGCGATCAGCTACGGCGGCGCGTCAAGTCTCGCGGAGCTGCAGGAGGTGTTCCGGACGAATCCGGAACGCTTTGTCGTTCGGCTGACGGAGTCCAGCCGCCGCGAATCGTTCGATCGGTAAGCTACAGCGGTAGAGGCCGACCTTAAGGTCGGCCCCTACTTGCCCGAACCTTCCGCGTACGCCTTCAGCAGCTTGACCTGCTGGGCGAGCACCGCGTCGACGGCGTCGGCGAGCTTGTCGAGTCCGCCGGGCACGTACCCGCCAGCCGCATAGGTCATCGTCAGCGTCGACCCACTTCCCTGCTTCGCCGGCTCGATCGTGCCAGGTCATGGTGCCCGTGACCGCCAATTCCTGTAGCGGCCCGAGAGCGGAAGAGATCCTGAGCAACTTCCCCGGCGACAGGTTCACAACCCGGCCGTGCTCGACCGCTCCGCCGCCGGTCACCTTCTCGCAAAAGCATCCGCCCGGCTGCGCGACGAGCGTCATGTTCTTCGCGTCGCCGCTGTAGGTGTGAGCCTTGTCCCACCAGCGACCCGATGTCGAGCAGATCCTGATAGACACGCTCCGCTGAGACCGATACGGCCACCGTCGTCTTGATCGTGAATCCAGACGCCGAGCGGTCAATCACATCAGCCGACGCATCGAGGCGCATCAGCGCCACACGCAGGCGAGCGCCGCGACGCGATCGTCCGAGCGCTAGCGCAGGCACCCCTTCAAGGGGTGCATCTCGCGCCTCACAGCACCTTCGCGGCCAGCGCCTTGATATCGGCGGCGCCGGCACGTGGCCCGTATTGGCTGATGACCTGCGCCGCCATCGCGCCGCCCAGCCTGCCGCTGGTCTTCAGATCGAGGCCCTGCGTATAGGCGTAGAGGAAGCCGGCCGCGTAGGCATCGCCCGCGCCGGTCGTATCGACGACTTTCACGCCCTTGACCGCGTCGATGACGTGCACTTCGTCGCCGTTGACCACCACCGAGCCCTTTTCGCTCCGCGTCAGCGCAGCAATCTCGCAGTGCTTCCGCACCTGCTGCAGCGCCGTGTCGAAGTCCTCGGTCTGGTAGAGCGACAGGATCTCGGTCTCGTTGGCGAACAGAATGTCCACGTACTTCTCCGCCAGGTCCAGGAACTCGTCGCGGAACCGCGCCACGCAGAACGAGTCCGACAGCGTCAGTGAGACCTTGACGCCGGAGTCCTTCGCCTTCATCGCCGCGTCGAGCATCGCCTGTTTCGCGCGCGGCAGGTCCCACAGGTAGCCCTCCATGTAGACCACCTGTGACGACGTGATGTGGCTCATGTCGATGTCTTCCGGACCGAGCTGCGTGCACGCGCCGAGGAAGGTCTGCATGGTTCGCTGGGCATCCGGCGTCACGAAGATGAGGCTGCGCGCCGTCGGCAGGCCGCCCGTGAGCGGCGCCGTCGTGTAGGTGACCCCGGCGGCCCGGATGTCGTGGGTGAAGATCTTTCCGAGCTGGTCGTCGGCGACCTTGCCGATGTAGGCCGTCTTGCCGCCCAGCATGGCCACTCCGGCGATCGTGTTGCCAGCCGATCCGCCCGATGCCTCCTTGCCGGGGCCCATGATGCCGTACAGCTTCTCGGCCATGTCGGCGTCGATCAGATTCATCGCCCCTTTCGGCAGGTTGTGCGCCGCGAGCAGCGCGTCGTCGGCTTGTGCGATCACGTCGACGATGGCGTTGCCGATCGCGGTCACGTCATATTTCTTTGTAGTCATCGGGCCTCATTCAATGTGGGTCCGGATCTGTAAGCCGGATCGTGTGACTGTAACGAGTACCGTCGCTAACGGATCGCAATCACTCACCATCGAGTCGATATCACGTCACCGCTGAAGGTATTTGCCGACCAGCGGCGCCAGATCGCGAGCGGTCTCCGCCGGAATCGCGTCGGGTCTGGTGATCAGCGCGTACTTGAGTGCGGACGCGCACTCGCAGTTCCGCTCGAACGGCAGCCGATCGACCGCGCCGGCGATGATCTGCTGCGCGGTCTGCGCGTTCTGCGTCAGGTTGGCAATGATCATCTCGACGGTCACCGAGTCGTGATCGGGGTGCCAGCAATCGTAGTCGGTGACCAGCGCGATCGTCGTGTAGCAGATCTCCGCCTCGCGCGCGAGCTTGGCTTCCTGAAGATTCGTCATGCCGATGATGTCGGCGCCCCACGATCGATAGAGCTTCGACTCCGCCAGGGTGGAAAACTGCGGGCCCTCCATGCAGACGTAGGTGCCGCCTTTGTGAATCGTCGCGCCCGCGGACTGTCCACTGCTGAACGCCACGTCGCTCAGGATGCGACAGAACGGGTGGGCGAAGGCAATGTGCGCGACGAGACCGCGGCCGAAGAACGTGCTCGCTCGCCCGCGCGTCCGGTCGATGAACTGGTCGGGAACGACGATGTCGAGCGGCTTGTATTCCTGTTTCAGACTGCCGACCGCGCTTGCGGACAGGATGTACTCGACCCCCAACTGCTTCATCCCGAAGATGTTCGCGCGGAAATTCAGCTCGGACGGCGAGAGCCGATGGCCGGCGCCGTGACGCGACAGGAATGCGACGCGTTTTCCGCGCAGCGTGCCGATGACGTAGGGACCCGACGGATCGCCAAACGGCGTCGTCACCGTCACGTCCTTGCGATCGGTGACTTCGGCCATGTCGTACAGGCCGCTGCCGCCGATGATTCCGATCTGGACTTGTTCCATGAGTGTGTGTTCGTAAGACCGGAGTCGCTGATTCTACCTTGAGCCGGGCCGACCTAAAGGTCGGCCTCTACAGGTCCTACGGTCACAAAACCTGCTCGACGTACCGCTTCCCATCCTTCTCCCGGATGTAGCCGGCGGCGATCAGCGGATCGTGCTCGAAGAAGATCAGGTACTCGCGGTCGATGGCCTCACGGATGAACTGCCGCTTGAACGCCAGCGTCTCCATCGGAAACAGGTCGTAGCCCATCACCCACGCGTCCGCGAGATGCGCGGCCGTCGGGATCAGATCGGCCGACGAACACCCCCGTCCGGCCGCCCGACTCGATGAAGATGATTTGATGCTGGCCGGTGTGTCCGCCCGTGCGAACCACGCGCACTCCAGGGCGGATCTCCTGGTCGCCGTCGAAGAACGCGACGACGCCAGCGTCCTTCAACGGGACGAAATCGTCCTGCAGATAACTGGCCCGATTGCGCTCGTGCGGGTGCGTCGCATCCTCCCACTCCGCCGCGCGGATCACGTACTCGGCCTTCGGAAACCGCGGCGCCAGCGCGCCGCCCGTGCGGACGGTCGCGCCGCCGAAGTGATCCCAATGGAGATGGCTGGCCAGCGCGATCTCAATCGACTCGCTCGACAGGTTGACGGCCGCCAGCGCATCGTCGAGCGTACGCGACCGATCGAGCGCGTAGATGTCCCGCGTCCTTGGCGTTCATCTTGTCGCCGGCGCCGCAGTCGACAAGCATCCGCCCCCACGACGCTTCGATCAGCAACGGCCGCATCGCCAGCTGGATCCGGTGGCGATCGTCGGGAAGCGCTTTCTTTTCCCAGAGCGGCCGCGGCACGACGCCGAACATCGCGCCGCCATCGAGCCGGAAGGAACCATCGTGAAGCGTCGTCAGCTGAAGGTCGCCAAACGCGATCGTCTGCACGTCAAGGCGCACGGCCGGCGGCGCAGCCTGCTTCAACTCGACGAGCACGCCATGAGCCGAGGACGGATGGATGAACGCCACCAGGGCTCCCTCGGCCCCGCGTCGCGGCTGCTCATCGACGAGGCGCACACCGCGGGCTCGCAGCTGCTCCAGGGCGGCATGAATGTCCTCGACTCGGAGCGTGATGTGATGCAGCCCGGGACCACGTCTCTCGACGTAGCGGGCAATCACCGACTCGGCGCTCGTCGGCTCGAGCAACTCGAGCGCGGCCTGACCAGTGGGGATGAAATGCGCGCGCACGCGCTGGCTGGCCACGTCCTCGGGGGTCTCGACGTGCAAGCCCAAGGCGTCGCGATAGAACACCAGCGCCTCGTCGAGGTTCTTCACCGCGATGCCGACGTGATCGAGGATGGCTCTCATATCGTGAAAGGCCGACGTAAACGTCGGCCTCTACCGGCACTCTGGAGCGGGAACGTCGGATCATTTCGCCAACGGCTGCATACGGATCGAGCTCGCGCGCCGCGACGCGGTCGGCCATGCCGCTCGATCTCGCCAGCCGGAAGCGATGCTTCGACCTGCCGTACCAGCGTGCGCGCCATGAGCTCGCGCAGGCGGACGCTCTGGCGTTCGCGGCGTCGATCCGCCTGTTGGTCCGCCATGTGCTCGCGATAGCGGCCGATCTGTCTCCACAGCTCGTCCACGCCGAGCGGACGGGTTGCCTCCGTCATGACGATTGGCGGCTTCCAGTTTTCTTTCGGTGCCTCACCCAGCGACAGGTTCGCCGCAATCGCCTGCGCCGCGCGGTCAGCTCCCTCCCGATCCGCCTTGTTGACGACGAAGATGTCGCCGATCTCCATGATGCCCGCCTTGATCGCCTGGACGTCGTCGCCCGCTCCGGGTACGACGCACCACGATCGACACGTCGGCGGTGCGGACGATGTCGACTTCGTCCTGACCGACGCCGACGGTCTCGATGATGATGACGTCCTTCCCGGCGGCATCGAGCACCAGCGCGACGTCGCTGGTCGCCCGCGACAGGCCGCCGAGATGGCCGCGCGTCGCCATGCTGCGGATGTAGACGCCGGCGTCGCCGGCATGCCCGGTCATGCGGACGCGATCGCCGAGAATGGCGCCGCCAGTAAACGGGCTGGTCGGGTCCACGGCAATAATCCCGACGGTCTGCCCTGCTCGCCTGATCTCGCCCGTCAATGCATCCACCAGCGTGCTCTTGCCCGTCCCCGGCGCCCCGGTGATGCCGATCAGATACGCGCGGCCGGTGCGCTGGTAGATCTGCCCGATCAGCGCCGCCGCGTCCGGAGTGTCGTCCTCGACCACAGAGATCGCGCGCGCGATCGCCCGCGGCTCGCCGGCGAGCACGCCGTCGACCAGCAATTGGACCGCTATGCGGCTCACAACGTGAATTCTCTACTTGCTACGCTCGATCGCATAGCGGTCCCAGCCGCGCGAAGCGCGGCAAGAGATACTGCCAGCCAGCCGAGGGCTCTGCCGGATATCGAGCCAGAGCCCTTGGCTGGCTAGGAGGCAAGGAGCTGCCGTGCGATGACGAGCCGTTGAATCTCGCTCGTCCCCTCGCCGATCGTCGTGAGCTTCACGTCGCGGAAGTATTTCTCGGCCGGGTAATCCTTGATGAAGCCGTAGCCGCCGTGAATCTGGACGCCGTCCTCCGCCGCGCGGACCGCGATCTCGCTCGAATAGAGCTTCGCCATCGCGGCTTCAAGCGTGGTGCGCTCGCCCTCGTCTTTCATCGCGGCGGCACGATACGTCAGGAGGCGTGCGGCTTCAATGCGCACGGCGTTGTCCACCAGCTTGGCGCGGATGCTCTGGAACGTGCCGATCGGCTGTCCGAATTGCGTGCGGACGAACGCATACGACCGCGCCGCGTCGTAGGCGCCCTGCGCCAGGCCGACCGCGAGCGCGGCAATGCCGATCCGCCCGGCGTCCAGCACCTGCAAGGCGTTGATGAACCCCTGCCCCTCGACGCCGAGCAGCTGGTTCGCTGGAACGCGGCAGTTGTCGAAGATCACCTCGCTCGTCTCGCTGGCGCGCATCCCCAGCTTGTTTTCCTTCTTGCCCGCGCGAAACCCCGGCGTCCCCTGCTCGACGATGAAGGCGGAGATGCCGCGGTTGCCTTTGGCGCGATTGGTGACGGCGGTGACGACGATCAGGTCGCCCGTCCGGCCATGCGTGATGAACTGCTTGGATCCGTTGATGACCCACTCATCGCCCTCGCGGACGGCCGTCGTGCGCATCGCCGCGGCGTCGCTCCCGGACGATGACTCCGTCAGGCCCCATGCCGCCAGCTTCTCGCCCTTCGCCAGAGGCACCAGGTACGTCTGGCGCTGTTCTTCCGTGCCGAACATGAAGATGTGCGACGCGCCCAGGCCATTGTGGGCGGCAATGGACAGGCAGACCGACGGGTCCACGCGGGCGAGCTCCTCGATGCAGAGGCAATAGTCGACGGAGGACATGCCGGCGCCGCCGTATTCCTCGGGAAACTGAATCCCCATCAACCCGAGATCGGCGCACGCGGCGAGCAAGTTCGCGGGGAAACCCCTGCGCCTCGTCCCACTCCATCACGTGCGGACGCAGCTCGGTCTCCGCAAACTCGCGGACACTGCTGCGAAGCAGCTCTTGATCCGATGAGAGAGATAGATTCATGAGGGCCTCAGGCCTTCTTAATCGTACCATTCAGCATGCGACTCATCCGACCGCTCCTCATCACGGCCCTGCTCGTGACTGCGCTCCTCGTGGTGGCCTCCCCCGCGTACGCGGACTTCACGTTCTTCGGCGGCTGGAACCAGACGCCAACCAACCGTGCGCTCAAGGGCTTTGCGCTCGGCGGCGGCAAGATGATCGCCTTTGAATTCGAGTACGCGAATAACGGGCAGGACATCGAGGAGGCGACGCCAGGGCTGCGCACGTTCCTTGGCAACGTCCTGGTACAGCCGCCGTTCGCCGTCGTGGGATTCCAGCCGTACGCCACCGCCGGCACCGGCATGTATCGCGAGACCCTCGACACGCACCAGGAGTCGGCGTGGAGCTTCAACACTGGCGTTGGCGTGAAGACATCGGTCTTCGGACCGCTGAAGGTTCGCGTCGATTACCGCGTGCTCAAGCTTCGGGGCGACCCGCTCTACAGCACGGTGCACCGCGTGTACACCGGCGTCCACATCGACTTCTAACTGACGCCAAGGCTCCGCCTCTACGCCCGACTGCCCGAGCTCGGCGCCCACGAAACGGCAGCTAGCGGCCGACGTTCAGGCAGCTTGCGGCTACTTCGGCGGCCGTATCGGATTGGCGTCCAACGGCGGCGGCTGACTCGGCGCAGGTTTTTGCGTCGTCGGCGCGGTCGCCGGAGTGGACCCTGCCGGCGTACGGTGACGGGAACGAGGTTCATCAGCGTCGCCGCCGCCTCTCACCGACAATTTGTTGAGGTTCCAGACTTCCGTCAGTTTGGCGGCGTCGGGAATGGCGGCCGCGAGGATTGGCCCGAACGCGTAGTCGACGCAGGGAACGGCCGGATCGAGCAGGAACGCAAACAGCACATCGCCGTTCGGCCCGGTCTCGGCGACCTTGAAGAATCTCCAGCCCTTCGCCTGCTCGCGAACCGTGGCGTCGGTCGTCGTCGCCAGCGCGTCGCGCACGTAGCCGAGGAACTTCTCGAAGTCCGCGACCTTCGTCGACATCACCGGCTGCAGCAGCATCCCTGCCGGCGCAATGAACGACCGCGCCGGCAGCGTCGCCGGCGGCGTCGGTGCCGGACAGGTCACGGTGCCTGGAACCGCGGGCGTGGTCGCGGCGGCTGCGGGCGGCGTCGCCGGCGGCTGTCCCGCGCCTGGGGCGGCCTGCTGCGCGGCTATGCCAGCTGTCATTGCGCCAGCTGTCACTGCCGTCAGGACGATTGTCGTGAGCGCGGCTCGCCGCAGGTCGATCACGTCACGATCTCCGTGGCACCCTTAAAAGGGTGCCCTGACAAAGAAAAAGCCACGAGCGGCTGACTGCCACTCGTGGCTGGGATTGTACCGTCGCGACAGACTTACTGGGCGCCGGTGCTGCCGGAGCTGCGGCTGCAGCCGGCGCTGCCGCGGCAGCGCCGAGGCTGTCTGCGTTCATCTGCGAGATCCCGCCCTTCAGCGCACCCTTGTAGAGGTCGTAGAACGCGCGCTTCTCGTCGTCGGTCGACACCGCGTAGACGATGTTGACGATCGAGTAGTCCGCGCCTTTGACGACCGGGCTGATGATGTGGATGTAGGTGCTGCTGGTGTCGTTCGTCAGCGACTTCTGGCTCTTGACGACCTTCCACCCGGCCAGCTGCTGCTTGGCCTCAGGCTCCGTGGACTTGCTCAGCGCTTCCTTCAGCTTGGCGATCACCTGTTCGTAGTCGGCGTCCTTCCCCGGGTTGACGGCGTAGATCACGATCACGGTATCCGCGGCGTAGGTGGTCTTCGCCGCTGGCGGCTTCGGTTTCTCCGCGCGTCCTGCGCCTGAGCCGCTCAGCGAAAACGCCGGCAGCATCAGCATCGCGCCAGCCATTACCATTCCCGACAGTCGTCGCATGTGCGTTTCTCCTCGGAAAAGCGCGGGTATCCTACCGTACGTCGGAACCCAGGAAAACGGTCATGATTTCGTTGGCAAGAAGCATTCCTGCCCTGTTCAGCTTGAGGCGGCGGTCATCATAGATCAGAGCCCCGCTTCAACGAACGGTTGTAGCTCGCCGCCGTACTCCCGCCAGACATCGACGCCGTATCGTGATTCTACCAATTCGAGATCAATTCCCTCGGTCAAACGCAGCCTGGTAAAGAGCGCCTCCTCGAGGCCATCCTGTCGTGACAGGATTCGCCGCTCCGCGATGAGCTGTCCGCCTGCCTGGACCGCCGCGATGTACTCGGAGTGGCCGATACGTTCCGCCAGCGGACGCCGCCGCGGGTCGAGTGCGCGCCCGGCCCGAAGCCGAGCCACTCGCCGTCCGTCCAGTATTTCAGGTTGTGGCGCGACTCGCGACCCGGTCGCGCGCGACGTTCGAGATCTCGTACTGCTCGATAGCCGGCCGCGTCCAGCCGTTCCATCGCCTGCAGATACATCTCCGCCGCGTCGTCATCCGGCGCCACCGACCACTTCGACCGCGCCATCGCGTCGCGCAGCGGCGCGTTCGGGATAGATCTCGAGCAGATAGAGCGAGGCGTGGTTCGGGCCGAGCGCGATCAGGGCATCGACCGAGTCGAGCCAGTCCGCGATCGATCTGCTGCGGCAGCCACATCATCAGGTCGAGCGAGATGTTGTCGAACCCCGCGTCGCGCGCCATCGCGAACGCCTCGCGCGCGCGGGAGGCCGAGTGCAGCCGGCTCAGGCGCTGCAGCTCCTCGTCGCGGAAGGATTGGACGCCGAAGCTGAGGCGATTGATTCCGGCCGCGCGAAATCCGGCCAGCCGCTCGGGCGTGACGCTCTCGGGGTTGGCTTCGAGCGTGACCTCGGCGTCGGCGGCCAGCGCGAACGAGCGCCGGCAGGCCTCGACGATCGCACGCGATCTCGTCCGGCTCGAGCAGCGACGGCGTGCCGCCGCCGAAGAAGATCGTGTCGGCCGCGCGCGCCGTCGGCCGCGCGCGCCGTCGATCTCCGTCAGGACGGCCGCGACGTACCCGTTTTCAGCGCGTGATCGAACAGGCCGCGGTTGAAGTTGCAGTAGTTGCAGATGGCCGAGCAGAACGGGACGTGGATGTAGAGACCGAGCACGGATCAGTGAAGGCACTTGCGCATCTGCACGAGTCCGGCCCGTGCCCCCGCTCCACTTCAGGTCGGCCTTCCCGTCGCCGCGCTCGCCTCGGCGCGCAGCTGTGCGCGGGCCTGGCCGCCGGACCGCGCGGGCAGCGACGGCTTGCGGGACGCCTTGCTGCGCATCTTCCACAGCGTGATGAGGTCGTCGACGCCGCCGTTGGGCGGCAGCTCCCGGTAGTCGCCGCCGTCGAGGTACAGGAACTCGCACATCTCGTGCAGCCGCGAGCGCATCCGGAAGCCGATCCGGAACAGCAGCGAGTCGGGGTCGGTGTTGTCGGGGTTGTCGTCGTAGTTGGAGGTGAAGACCGTGGTCCGGCGCTCGCTGTAGCGGGCGTTGACGATCAGATTGAGCGTCTCCTCCACCCATTCCGACGTCTTCTCCGCGCCCAGGTCGTCGAGCACCAGCAGGTCGGCCTCGATCACCGGCCGCAGCACGTCCATTTCGGCGGTGCGATTGACCGGATCGTAGGTGCTGCGGATCACCCGCAGCAGGTCGCGCGTGTCGTAGAAGAGGCCGCGCGCGCCGCGCGTCGCGAATCACCTGCCGCAGCACCGCGACGGCGAGGTGCGTCTTGCCGACGCCAGGCGGGCCCTGCAGGAACAGCCCCTTCTCGATGACCGGGAAACGTCTCGGCGAGACGCTGCCGCGTGCTGCAGCGCCTTGGTGAGCTGCTCGTTGTAGGCGATGTAGTTGGCGAGGTCGCAGTGCTGATAGCGCCGCGGGATGCGCGCGTCGGCCAGCAGGCGCGCGGACGACTGGACTCGCGGACGCAGTCGCAGCGCGTCACCCGCGAGATGCCATCGACGGTGATCGTCTTCCACGTCGTGTCGTCGCAGATCGCGCAGGCCACGAAGGGATCCTATCGCTGAAATGCAAAATTCAAAATGCAAAATGCAAACAGCGCCATCTTTTTGCATCTCGAATTTTGCATTTCGTTTCGCGAATCGTTCAGCTCTTCCTTCGCTTCGCACTCTCCGCCTCTGGCATCTGCCCTTCGGCTGGCGGCGTGCGCCGCACGAGATCGGTCGGCGACGACTTGACGAGCGCGGTCGACAGCCGCGGCTCCCAGTCGTCGATGCCGCGCGCCAGCTCACGCTTCACGTAGTCCATGAACTCGTTGACCTCGCCCTGCATCTGCTCGATCTTGCGGCGCATGTTGAGGATGATCTCGACGCCGGCGAGGTTGACGCCGAGATCGCGCGTCAGCGTCAGGATCGTCTCGAGCTGCTCGAGATCTTCCTCCGAGTAGAGGCGCGTGTTGCCCTCGGTGCGCGACGGCTTCAGCAGCCCCTCGCGCTCGTAGAGGCGCAGCGTCTGCGGGTGGATGTTGTACTTCTGCGACACGGCGCTGATCATGTAGTACGCCTTGCCGCGTTCGGCACGTTTGGCCATCACGCTCCCGCCTCATGTCGCTGTTGATCCTGCCGAACTCGCGCAGCAGCTCCTTCGAGCGCTCGTCGAGCAGCTTCGGCAGCATCAGCCGCACCTCGACGACCAGGTCGCCGCGGCGGCCGTCGCGCGTCGACGGCGCGCCGCGCTCGCGCAGCCGGAACCGCTGCCCCGACTGCGTCCCCGGCGGCACGCGCAGCCGCGCCGACGCCGTCCGGCGTCGGCGATGTCGACGCGCGCGCCGAGCGCCGCTTCGTGGATCGCAATCGGCACCACCATGTGCAGGTCGTCGCCGTCGCGCCGGAACGACGGATGCGGGGCGACGTGCACCGTGATGTACAGGTCGCCCGGCGGACCGCCGCGGATGCCGGCGTTGCCCTTGCCCGGCACGCGGACGCGCTCGCCGTCGGCGATGCCCGGCGGGAATCCGCACCGTGCACCGTCTCGGCGCGCGTCTCCTGGCCGGCGCCGCCGCAGCGCTCGCACGGCCGCGGACGCTGCTCGCCCGGTGCCGCCGCACGCCGTGCAGCTGCGCGAGAACACCATGTGCCCGCGCACCGACCGGACCGCGCCAGTGCCCTGGCACAGATGGCACGGGCCGCGGGCTCGACGCGCGTCGCGCCGCGTGCCGGCGCAGGCGCGGCACGTTCTCGCGCCGCGTCGACCGTGACCGTCCGCTGGCGTCCCGCGCAGCGCCTCCTCGAACGACGAGCTGCGACGTCCTGATGCAGATCGGCGCCGCGCTCCGCGCGCCGGGCCGCGGCTGCCGCGCTCGCTGAGCACCTCGGCGAACAGGTCGCCGAACGTCGCCGAATGGTCGACGCCGCGCGCCGAGAAGTCGAACCCTTCGAACCCGCTCTTCGGCGTCGGTCGCGCGACTCGACGCCCCCGCCGGCGTCGTAGCGCGACCGCCGCTGCGGATCGATCAACGTCTCGTAGGCGTCGAGGATCTGCCGGAAGCGCGCCTCCGCCACGCGGTCGCCCGGATTGATGTCCGGATGAAACCGCCGCGCAAGACGACGGTAGGCCCGCTTGATGTCGGCCTCCGTCGCGCCGTGCGCCAGATCCGAGGACGATGTAGAGATCCATCCGCTGGCTACTTCTTCTCGTCTTCCACCACTTCCGCGTCGATCACATCACCCTGCGCGCCGCGCGCCACCGGCGCGCCTGCACCGCGCACCGCTGCGCCGGCTGCCGCCCGCGTCCCGGACCGGCGGATCCGCCGCCGGCGCCCGCCTGCTTGTAGAGCGCCTCCGCGGCCTTGTGCTGCGCCTGCGTCAGCTGCTCCATCGCGCGGTTCATGGCGGCCGTGTCGTTGGCAGCTCATCGCGCTCTTCAGCGCGTCGATCGGCGCTCTGCGACCGCGGCCTTGTCCGACGCGGCGAGCTTGTCGCCCATGTCCTGGAGCATCTTCTCGGCGGCGTAGACCGCCTGGTCGGCGCGGTTGCGCGTCTCGATCTCCTCGCGCCGCTTGCGGTCCTCCTCGGCGTGCGCCTCGGCGTCCTTCATCATCCGGTCGACCTCGTCCTTGCTGAGGCCGCTCGACGCGGTGATGGTGATCTTCTGTTCCTTGCCGGTGCCCATGTCCTTCGCCGACACGTTGACCATGCCGTTGGCGTCGATGTCGAACGTGACCTCGATCTGCGGCACGCCGCGCGGCGCCGGCGGAATGCCCACCAGCTGGAAGCGGCCGAGCGTGCGGTTGTCGCGCGCCAGCGGACGCTCGCCCTGCAGCACGTGCACTTCGACGCTCGTCTGGCTGTCGGCGGCCGTCGAGAACGTCTCGCTCTTGCGCGTCGGGAATCGTCGTGTTGCGCGGAATCAGCGTCGTCATCACGCCGCCCAGCGTCTCGATGCCGAGCGACAGCGGCGTCACGTCGAGCAGCAGCAGATCCTTGACCTCGCCGGCGAGCACGCCGGCCTGAATGGCGGCGCCGATGGCCACGACTTCGTCGGGGTTCACGCCCTTGTGCGGCTCCTTGCCGAACAGCTCCTTGACGATCTGCTGGACGCGCGGGATGCGCGTCGAGCCGCCGACGAGCACGACCTCGTCGATCTGCTTGGGCTCCACGCCGGCGTCGGACAGCGCCTGCTTGGTCGGGCCGACGGTCTTCTGCAGCAGGTCGTCGACGAGCTGCTCGAACTTCGAGCGCGTCAGCTTCATCTGCAGATGCTTGGGACCGGTCTGGTCCGCGGTGATGAACGGCAGGTTGATGTCGGTCTCCATCACCGTGGAGAGCTCCATCTTGGCCTTCTCCGCCGCCTCCTTCAGGCGCTGCAGCGCCATCCGGTCCTTGCCGAGGTCGATGCCGTCCGACTTCTTGAACTCGGCGATGATCCACTCGATGATGCGCTGATCGAGGTTGTCGCCGCCGAGATGCGTGTCGCCGTTGGTCGCCTTGACCTCGACGACGCCTTCGCCGACTTCGAGGATCGAGATGTCGAACGTGCCGCCGCCGAAGTCGTAGACGGCGATCGTCTCGTCCTTCTTCTTGTCGAGGCCGTAGGCCAGCGCCGCCGCCGTCGGCTCGTTGACGATGCGCATGACCTCGAGGCCGGCGATCTTGCCGGCCTCCTTGGTCGCCTGGCGCTGCGCGTCGTTGAAGTAGGCGGGCACGGTGATGACGGCCTGCGTCACCGGCGTGCCCGAGATACTCCTCCGCGGCGCTGCTTCAGCTTCTGCAGGATCATCGCGGAGATTTCCGGCGGCGCGTACTGCTTGTCGAGCGCCTTCACGCGCACGTCGTTGCCGGCGGCGGTGACGGTGTAGGGCACCATCTTCATTTCTTCGCTGACTTCGTCGAAGCGGCGGCCCATGAACCGCTTGATGGAGAAGACGGTGTTTTCGGGATTCGTCACGGCCTGGCGCTTGGCGACCTGACCGACCAGGCGCTCGCCGGTCTTCGTGAACGCGACGACCGACGGCGTCAGCCGGCTGCCTTCGGGATTGGTGATGACGACGGGCTCCCCGCCCTCCATGACGGCGACCACGGAGTTGGTCGTGCCCAGGTCGATGCCGATGATTTTGCTCATGTCGTTATTGTAATTTAATCTGAGTGTCGAGCAGTCAATGTTGGGCTGGAAGCGACAGCGGAGGAGACGGAGAGAACGGATTCACAGGAGGAACGGAGGAACGGAGGCGCACAGCTAGCTCAGCCACGAACGCACGAAGAACACCAAGAATCTCGGCCGTTCGATTGGCCGCCGAAGGCGGCCGACGCTGCGACGTGCGAGACCACAAACTGCAAGCCGCTGGTGGATCGTTACGTGCGGCTTGCATTTGTGGCCTCGCGCGATCACAGCTGTCGGCGTGCTTCGCACGCCGACAATCGAACGGCGAATCTCCGTTCGCCTCCGTTCCTCCGTTCCTCCTGTGAAACCGTTTCCTCCGCAATCTCCGAAACCTCCTGCCAGCAATCGTATACTCAGATCTGATGACGACTCCTGACGACAAGCCGCGCCGCAAGGGCACCCGGCTCGTGCTGAAGGTGGGCGTTCCAGGCCATTCTCGTCCTGCTGTTCCTCGTCGCCGCGCGCGCTCGGGACGTTGAGCGGCGTGCTCTTCGCCTACGCCGGCGACCTGCCCGAAATCAGCGCGCTCGACAACTACCGTCCGAACACCATCACGCGGCTGCTCTGGCCCGCGACGGCCAGGAGATCGGCGAATTCGCCATCGAACGCCGGGTCGTCATCGGCTACGACGACATGGCGCCGGTCCTGCGCCAGGCCATCATCGCCAGCGAGGACGCCGGCTTCGAGCAGCACTTCGGCGTCAGCGTCTCGCGCATCATCATCACGGCGGTCAAGGACGTGCTGACCGGCCAGCGATTCGGCGCCAGCACGATCACCCAGCAGCTGGCGCGGATGCTGTTCCTCACGGAGTACATGCAGGACGGCGTGTTCCAGCGCTCGGGCTGCACGGGGCTCGAGCGCAAGGTCAAGGAAGCGATCGTCTCGATTCAGATCGAGAAGCGCTACACCAAGCGCGAAATCCTGGCGATGTACGCGAACCAGATCAATCTGGGCCCCGGGCTCTACGGCGTCGAGGCGGCCTCGCGCGCCTACTTCGACAAGCCGGCGAAAGAGCTGACGCTCGAGGAGGCCGCGGCGATCGCCGCGATCATCCAGACGCCCGCCCGCCTCAGCCCGTTCGTCAACCCTGACCGTACGCTCGCCCGGCGCAACACCTACGTGCTGCCGCGGATGGTGGAAGAAGGGTTCATCACCGAGGCGCGTGCCCGCGAAGCCGCGGCCAGCCCGCTCGTCGTCGTCGGTCAGCCGTCGCCGGATCGCTCGATCGCCCCGTACTTCGTCGAGGAAGTCCGCAAGCGGCTCGAAGAGAAGTACGGCGCCGTCGACCTGTATCAGGCCGGTCTGCGCGTGCAGACGACGCTCGACGCCGAGCTGCAGGAAGCGGCCAACCTGGCGTTGGACCGCGGGCTGCGCCGGATCGACAAGCGCCGCGGCGGCTTCCGCCGGCCGGCCCGCAACGTGGTCGCCGAGGGCCAGTCAGGTCGAAGGCGTTCACGGTTGACCGCTGGGCACGAGCCGATCCTCGCGGGCGACATCGTCCCTGCCGTCGTCAGCTTCGTCGGCGAGAGCAGCGCCCGCGTCCGCATCGGAGCAAACGAGCTCGAACTGCCGAAGCACGGCGTTCGCCTGGACGCGCAAGACGTCTCCGGCTGACCTGTTCAAGGTCGGCGATCTCATCGACGTCGAAGTCCGCAGCGTGCAGGGCAATCGTCCCGGCTGAGCTCGCGCTGGAGCAGGCGCCCGCCATCGAAGGCGCGCTGCTGGCGATCGACAACCGGACAGGCCAGATTCGCGCGATGGTCGGCGGCTACAGCTTCGCGCGCAGCAAGTTCAACCGCGCGACGCAGGCCAGGCGCCAGGTGGGATCGCTGTTCAAGCCGATCGTCTACACCGCGGCGATCGATCGCGGCTTCACGCCCGTCTCGGTCTTCATCGACGAGCCGGTGTCCTATACCGCCGGGCCGAATCAGCCGCCGTATCAGCCGCTCAACTACGACCGCAAGTTCGAAGGGCCGGTCACGCTGCGGCGCGCGCTCGAGCAGTCGCGGAACATTCCGGCCGTGAAAGCGATGCAGGAGATCGGACCGCGCCAGGTCGTGCGTGTATGCGAAGCGGTTCGGCCTGGACGACGGCGCAGCCGTATCTGTCGCTGGCGCTCGGCGCGGCGGAATCGACGCTCGTCGCAGATGACGAGCGCCTATTCCGCGTTCGCCAACCGCGGCGTGCGGATGGCGCCGTACGGCGTGATCTGACGATCACCGATCGTGAAGGCAACGTGCTCGAGGAGAACCGGCCCGAGCCGCACGAAGCGATCCGTGCCGACACGGCGTTCGTCATGGCGAACCTGCTGCGCGGCGTCGTGCAGCGCGGCACCGCGCAGGCGGCCGCGGCGCTGGACTGGCCGCTCGGCCGGCAAGACCGGGACGATGGACGAATACACGGATGCCTGGTTCATCGGATTCGATCCGAACATCACGGTTGGCGTGTGGGTGGGCTACGACGAGAAGCGATCGCTCGGCTCCGGCGAAACGGGCGCGTCCGCGGCGCTCCCGATCTGGACCGAGTTCATGCGCGCCTATATCGACAAGCGCGGGGATCGCAAGGCCCCGCCCGAGTTCGAGGCGCCGGGCAACATCGTGTTGGTCGACGCTGGATTCGGGAGTGACCGAGGCGTTCATCAACGGCACGCAGCCGCAGGCCGCGGCGCCGGCGGAGCCCGCGGTTACACCGGCATCCACCCCACCCGCTCACCGGCAGCGCCCGGACGTCCGATAGCGTGCTCGACCTCAGGTCCGTCGAGATCCTCGGAGTGCGGCACGTGATGCCGCTTCCAGAAGACCACGCCTTCGTAGATCACGAAGGTGGTGGCAGCAGCGCTCCCGCTGCGACCAGCGCCTCCATCGGATAAAAGAAGGCCGCCATGATCAACGGAATCAGCAGCAGGCCATCCATCCACAGCAGCGACAGACCGCCTTCGTAACTGACCCGCTCCGTCCAGACATTTCGCAGCCAAGAGAGCACGAAAACCTCCTTGCCCCGTCGACCACGCTCGAGCCCCGAGCAGAGTCGAGGGACCGTGCCACTCCGCAGTGTGGTGAGCGGAGTATACGCCTGCTGGTTATGACGTCAACTTGGCAACCGTAGTTGACGGCTGAGCAGTTCGCGCTTCCACGTTCTCGCTTCTCGGTTCGTGTTCTGAGTTCGGTTCCCGGTTCGTTAGTCGGCTGTTGGCCGCTCAATACTGCGAACGCGCAACACGCGAACAGGTCCACGGCTCGCCTGAAGCCGGAGCCCGAGTTGCTCGCTTAGCGCAGAAACGAACGCGGCGCTCGCTGCGACCGGATCGGGCGATGCGGCATCAGGCCCCCTCGATGCCTGCACGTGAAAGTTGTACTCACCTTCAAGGCCCGTAAAGTCAAACACGGGACGATCGAAAGCCCTGCTTCCCGACAGCGTTCGCGCCAGCTCTGACATCGTCTTGTTGTTCCCGAGAACTCCAGTCAACACCCCACCACCACTAAAGAAAGTCCCCAAGGTGCAATTTTGGGACATTGGCGGCTCCTTGGCAGGCGGCTCATTACTTACGGGTATAACGCCATCGCGTTTACACGCGAACGGCGCCGGCGTGATCGCCGATCCCAGACGACCGTCAGCATGCACACGGACCAGGCGATAGATCGGCTGGTCCTGCTGCGTTTCAAACCCAGCGTCCAGTCGAAAGCGCGTCCGTAACACGCTCCTGACCATCTCGCGAAACTCGGGCACTCGCGTGTCCTTCGTCGTGGTTCCTCGGACAGTGAAGCGTACCGTGTCCATCCATTCAGGACCTCCCACGACCTCGCGTGGCTGGAAGGTTGTACGCCCATCGAATGAGTAAAGAAGAAGTGGCATGGCTCATTGAGAGCGATCGTGGGGTTATCGACATGGGGGAACCAGACGTCCCGCTGCGGTCCTCCTTGACGGACACGACGTCAAACGCCAACTCGCTCTGAGACGTGACGACGTTGATCGAAATGACAACCAGGACCAGCGGCGAAAGCACACGCAACAGGAACTTCATATCGTGAACCTCTATTCCTCGTCCGCCGCCGCAGCGGCGTCGAGCGTGCCGCTCGCCTTCTTCATCAGGTAGGTCTTGATGAACGGATCGAGGTCGCCATCGAGGACGCGGCTCGGGGTCGCCCACCTGCAGCTTCGTGCGGTGGTCCTTCACCATCTGGTACGGCTGCAGCACATAGCTGCGAATCTGGCTGCCGAAGGCGATGTCGCGCTTCTCGCCGCCAATCTGATCCAGCTTCGCCTGCTGCTCTTTCATCTTCAGGTCGTAGAGCCGCGCCCGCAGGACCTTCATCGCGCTCGCGCGGTTCTTGTGCTGCGATCGCTCGTTCTGGCACGAGACGACGATGCCCGTCGGGAGGTGGGTGATGCGAATCGCGGAGTCGGTCACGTTGACGTGCTGGCCGCCCGCGCCGCTCGACCGGTAGGTGTCGACGCGCAGGTCCTTGTCGTCGATCTCGACCTCGACGTCCTCCGGCAGCTCCGGCCAGACGAACACCGACGCAAACGACGTGTGACGACGGGCTGCCTGATCGAAGGGCGAGATGCGCACCAGGCGGTGGACGCCGGCTTCAGCCGACAGCAGCCCGAACGCCGCCTCGCCGATGAACAGCACCGTCGCGCTCTTGAGGCCCGCCTCGTCGCCCGGCTGATAGTCGATCAGCTCGCGCTTGAAGCCTCTGCGCTCGGACCACTTCAGGTACATGCGCAGCAGCATCTCGGCCCAGTCCTGCGACTCGGTGCCGCCTGCGCCCGGATGGATGGTGACGATGGCGTTCGAGTGATCGTGCTCGCCGGAGAGCATCTTCTTGCTCTCGGCGGTGTCGATCTCCTGCTGGAATTCGTCGAGGCCGCGCTGCAGATCGGCGACGACGTCTTCGCCGGCCTTCGCCCATTCGAAGAGCACGCCCAGATCGTCGCTGCGCCGCTTGAGCGACTGCAGCAGCGTCAGCTCGTCGTCGACGCGGCGGCGGCGCTGCATCACCTTCTGCGCTTCCGCCTGGTTGCTCCAGAAGTTGGGCGCGCCTATGTGCTTTTCGATGTCGGCCAGCTGCTCCTCGAGACGGGCTCCCTCAAAGATGCCTCCGCAGCTCGAGCGGCGCGCCGGCTCAGCTCGTCATAGCGTCGTTCGAAGTCGTCGAGGTCGAAGGCCAATGGAGTCTCCAGTGATCGATGCCAGATTCTCGGTTCCCAGTTCGCGTTCAGGTTAGTGATCGCAGTCGGTGTCACGACGAGCGCACGACGCGACGCAGCGACCATCGCGATGGCCAGGTAGGCCACCACGTCGCCGATTGCCGTGTAGACCGTGCGGCCGGTCAGGAATCGTGCCTCCGTCGACCAGGCCCACCTGTTCAAAGATAGCCGACTGCGCGACCACGCGGCCATAGGGGTCGATGACGCCGCTGATGCCGGTGTTCGCGGCGCGCGCCAGGTAGCGGCCGTGCTCGATGGCGCGCATCGACGCCATCGCAAAGTGCTGATACGGCGCCGACGAGTGCCCGTACCAGGCGTCGTTGGTGATCGTCGTCAGCAGCTCACTGCCGCGCGAGCACCGCCTCACGCACCAGCGACGGGTAGACCACTTCGTAACAAATCGCCGTGCTCGCCCGATGCATCCCGACGGGCAGCATCGACCATCGAGTCGCCAGGTGAAAACGGCGCGAACCCGGCGAGCGTCTGCACCAGCGGCGGGAAGACGGTCAGCCAGTCGGCCATCGGCACGAACTCGCCGAACGGCACCAGGTGAATCTTCCGGTACACCGCCGACGTCGTCCCGTCGGGAGCCAGCTGAAAGGCGGCGTTGTAATGCGTCTCGATCTGCGGCTGGCCGCCTGACGGTCGAGGACGTCTGATCGCTTCCGAACAGGATCGGGACACCCACCTCGCGCGCGAGGTCGCGCATCGCGCGTTCCCCGACCGGGTCTCTTCGAACGTGAACGGCGTGGACGACTCAGGCCAGATGACGAACTGCGCGCCGCGCCGCACAACGTCCCGCGTCATGGCCATGTAGGTCGTGAAGATCGTCCGCGCCTCCTCAGGACGCCATTTGATCTCCTGCGCGATGTTGCCCTGCACGAGCCCGACGCGAATCGGCGTCCCCTCCCGCGTCAGCGAGCCGTCAGCGATGCGCCAGGTTCCCCAGCCGGCGACTGCCCCGAGCACCACGACGACGGCCGCGATGCGCCTTGAACCGCTGGCGAGCGGTCGTCAGCATCGCGTAGGCGATCGCCGGCACTGACGAACGCCACCAGCGCCGAGAGGCCGTAGACGCCAGCGACGCTCGCGAACTGAGCGACCGGCAGCACGGTCACCTGGCTGTTGCCGAGCGGCACCCACGGGAACCCGCCGAAGAGATACCCGCGCAGGAACTCCGTCGCCACCCAGGCGGCCGGCGCGAAAAACAGCGCCATGCGCTCCCGCCCGCGCGATCAGATAGCTGGTGACGAGCGCCGCAAACGCCAGGATACAGCGCCAGATACGCCGCGAGCAGCAGCATCGCGAAGATCGCGACAGGCGTCGCCAGCTGGCCGAACGTGGCCACCACCGTGCCTGTCCAGTAGATGGTGCCAATGAAGTAGACGATGCCCGTGACCAGCCCGAGCAGGAACGCGCGAAGCGGCGGCTGGCCGGGAAACGCTCGCGCGGCCGCGCCCGCGACACGCCAGGCCTGCCGCTCAGCGCGACGAGCAGCGGAACGAGCGCGATCCACGCGACCGCCGGGTGACCGTACTTGGGAAAACTGAACGCGAGCAGAACGCCCGCGACGAGGGCTAAGGGATACGCCAGGTGTTGACGCGCTCTTCCTGCCGAAGCCGGGCGGCGGCGGCGTCGGCTTCGCGCCTTGGTGGCGTATCTGCCTACGCGCACCCGGTACTTCGCCTTCGTAATATCGGGGTTCAGCGTGAGGAATACGTTGTATCCCTTGGCGGCGAGCCGCCGGCGCTGTGCCTCAGCCGCCTCCGCGCGTCGGGAATACCCCCACCTGAACGACGAAACCCTTTCCCGGCGGCTCGACAAAACGTGAATCGGCGGTCGGCTGTCTGGCGCCGGCCTTCGTGGCGTCGGGCTTCGTGGCCGACGCCTTCACAGCAGCGGGTGCCTTCGGAGCCGCTGGCTGTTTCGTTTCCTGGGCCGGCACCACTTTCGGAGCCGCCTTCTTGTCGTCCACGGCAGGCGCGACAGCTGGCTTGGGCTCCTCCGCCGGCTTCAGGGGTTCGTCCGGGACCACAGGCGCCTCGAGATGCTCGGCGTAGGTCAGTCTCTCCTGTGCAGGCGCAGGCGCGGGATCAGCGGGAAGAGCCGACCGTGATGTGGTGGTGTCGAACGGGGCTGTGGGATCGATTGCGGAGTCGGTGCTCGCCGCGAGCACGTCGGACTGAGGCTGACGAACACCGCGGCCGACCATCACGCCGCACAGGAAGATGACGACGGAGACCATCGTCGCGGCTCCGAACATGAAAACAAGCTGTTTTCCGTTCAGCTGAATCTCGTGAACTTCCTGATCCGGCATTAGCCGAGCGCGATTCTAACACGGCCTTCGACTGCGGCGGCAGGCTCGCTCGCTGACGCTCAGGGCGGCGGCAAGCGATCGAGCATCCGCTTCGCTTCGGCGTTCTGGGTGTCCGCCTTGAGGATCCACTGCAGCTCGGCTCGAGCGGCGGCGACCTCGCGCGCCTGCACGTAGGCGTCGGCCAGAGCCAGATGCGCGCCGACCGTGTCCTCACTCCAGATCGCGATCTTGAATTCGTCGATCGCTTCGTCCATCCGGCCGCTCCGGAGGTAGACGCGGCCGAGCAGCAGGTGCGCGGCGCTGTCGTACGGTGCCAGGTAGACGGCCCGCCGCAGCGCCGCTATGGCTTCGCCGTCGCGTTCGGCCTGGTAGGCTCGCCGACCTGCGTCGAAGTGAAACCGGGCCAGGTCGCGCTGGTCCCGCTGCTCGACCGCCACAATGGCGCTCTCGACACGGAGCGAGGCAGGCACGTCGACGTCGGTCTTGATGCGCTCGAGCCCGCGCGGCACTTCGTTCCGGCCACCCTGCTTGGCATCCCACTCGGCATAGTCCGACGACAGCCGCTTGGCCAGTTCCTTCTCTCGGACCGCCTCGCTGATACTCCCGCTGGCCTGCAACGCCACTCCGAGCACGTAATGCGCCGCGTCGTCGGCCGGGTTGCGCCGGACCGTTTCGCGGAGCCAGTAGGTGGCGTTGGTCAGATCTTTCTGGAGCCAGTACGCGTAGCCGAGATTGAAAAACAGGTCAGCGTCGGTGTTGTCGGCCAGTGTCGCATCGCGGAAATACGCGACCGAGTTCCCGGCGCCAGCCCCCGGCCGCCGCAGCTGCACGATGCCGATGTTGTTCAGGATCGCCGGGTCGCTGCGCGCGCCATTCAAACTGGTCAGGGCCGTGAGCGCCGGCTCGTATTGCGCGAGGTGCAGCATCGAGACGGCGCCAAGAAACGAGGCCTGGCGCGCCAGGCGATGTGTGGACGGGACCTCCCGTACCGCTGCCAGCGCCTGCCGGTGTTCAGACAGGTCGGTGAAGGCGTTCCACAGCTCGATACGCCCACGGTGAAACGATGGCTCGATGCGGAGCGCCTGACTCAGGAAACTGATCTTCGAGGCCGGAGCGTGCGCGAGCAGCCCCTTGATGTACTGCTCGAACGCCGCAATCGGCGGATGCGCCTGCTCTATCTCTTCGACCGACACCTTGGAGGCAGGCGCCAGCTTCCGGGCGACACGGGCGTAGATGGCGAACACCTCGGCGAGCGGACCACTCTCGACGATCTCCGGCGTCATCCGTCCGACGTCGAGCCGAATCGAACGCGCGCGGACGATCAAGTCCTGCCCCTTCACTTCGACCGAGCCGACGACGGCGACGCCCGCGCCCACGAGCTGACCGAGCCGGATGACCGTGGCGTGACTCAACGTCGCGGCAGCAGGAACCCGCAGCCGCTCGAACGCCCGCACCCGGTCCTCCCTGGTAATCGTTGGCGCGCCGAGGGCGATCAGGTCGTCCGTGAGCGCGACGGCCGACGCCTCGGTCAGCCAGTACGACTGGGCGTCGCGCGAAACGTTCTCGAACGGAACGACGAGCAGCCGCTGCACTGCCTGGGCTGATCCCTCGACCGGGGCGAACAGCAGGCACCAGAGACAGGCGACCAGCCCGCGGCAAAGCGGCGCCATGCCCTGACGCGATGCGTCCGGCGAGTCGAAGGGTCCATACCCCTTGACTCTCCTGCTGTCCGGCCTTCTCGTCCGCCGATGCGCTCTGCGCGAATGCTGCAGCCGGATTCTGCCGGACCTGCACGGACATCAGGCAGTGGCCGGCGCCCGTCGCGCGGCAGCGGTCGGTGCCCACCTCCACGAGAATGTTGAACAGACTCATCAGCCTGCGAATCGCGGCCGCGTAGAACTCGCAAAGCGGCTGCTCGGTCGTATCCCTGACCTCGCAAAAGATCGAACCGCGGAGATCGACCGAGCCGCGGCCTTTCCGCCACCGCACGACCGCGCGGCTGCCACCATACGTCTGCCGGACCATGCGCCGCGCGAGTCTCGCGACGAGTCGCAAACGCACGGCGTCGGGCATGGCGAGCACGAGCGAGCGCTCGAACGCCGGCAATTCAGTCACCATCCACTCGGCCGAGTATTCCCCCGCACGTTCGGCGACCAGCCGATACGCCTCACCCTCCTGACGCAGGAAGCTGAGCACCGCCGCCAACGGCGCCAGGCCGATACGGCCGTCGCGCAAACCGGACGGGTTCAACCACGCTTCGTAGAACTCCAGACGCGTCGGCAGGATATCGGCGATGCCCTGGTGGAGGCTCGCAACGAGCAGACGTCCGACGCCGGAGTCATTCATGGTGTAATGCAGACACTGACTGCAAAATGCAGACTGAATTCTGCAGTCCACATTCTGCGTTACCAGCGTACTCGACATGATTTTACCGGTCCACGACAGCGTGCGCGCGCACGTCGCGCGCGTGCTTACGGCGCTCTATGCCCTGGATGAGTCGACGCTGCCGACCGTCGCGCTCGAATACCCACCGAATCGTGACCTCGGCGACCTGGGAACGCCACTCGCCTTCGAGCTCGCCAGGCGGCTGCGCAAAGCGCCACGCGCCATCGCACAGGAGATTGCCGGTGCCTTCGGAACGCTCGAGGGCGTTCGCGCCGTGTCCGCGGCGCCCAACGGATATCTGAACTTCTTCCTCGAACGCCGGCCGTTTCTCCTCGATCGCCTCGGCACAGTCCACCGTGGTTTCCCAGCGGAGCGCCGGCAAAGCCATCGTCGAGCACACGGCAATCAACCCGAACAAGGCGGCGCACATCGGCCATCTGCGGAACTCCGCGCTCGGCGACACGCTGGTGCGAGTCCTGCGCTTTCGCGGCATTCCGGTCGAGGTGCAGAACTACATCGACGATACCGGCGTTCAGGTCGCGGACGTCGTCGTCGGCTTCCGCGTGATCGAGGGCAAGTCGCTCGACGACATCCGAGCGATCGCCGATTCCACCCGCTTTGATTACTTCTGCTGGGACCTCTACGCCCGGGTCACCGACTGGTACGGCACCGACACGGAGCGCCTCGCCGTTCGCGCCCAGACCCTGCACGACATCGAGCACGGGGGCAACGACAACGCGGCGGCTGCCGCGTTCATCGCCGACCGCATCGTTCGATGCCACCTGCAGACCATGGCGCGAATGAATGTCGACTACGACCTCCTCACGTGGGAGGGCGACATCCTGCGGTTGAAATTCTGGGCGCAGGCCTTCGACGTGCTGAAGGCCAAGCGGGCCGTGTATCTGCGGACGGAGGGACGGCTCAAGGGCTGCTGGGTCATGCCGATCCAGGAGGACGAGGGGCAAGTCCCAAATCCCAAGTCCCAAATCCCAAGTCCCAAAGGAGACGCGGAGGACGTTCCGGTAGGGGCCGACCTTCAGCCGTCGGTAGAAGCCGACCAGGTCGGCCAGGACGACGAGGAGCGCGAGAAGGTCATCGTCCGATCCAACGGCGTCGTCACCTATGTGGGCAAGGACATCGCCTATCAGTTCTGGAAGCTCGGGCTGCTGGGCCGTGACTTCCATTACCGCGTGTTCGCTGATCGGGCGCCCAAGGAACCGCGCAGCGCCGTAACAGCCTCTGGGCGACGTGTACCACCGGCGGCCGCGACGATCATCCCATGTTCGGCGGCGCCGCCTACGTCTACAACGTTATCGACGTGCGGCAGTCGTACCTGCAGAAGCTGCTGAAGCAGGCGCTCGTCGCGGTCGGCCATCCCGAGGGCGCCGAGCGGTCGCACCACTTCTCGTACGAGATGGTGGCGCTGTCGCACGCGACGGCGCGCGAACTGGGCTACGCGCCGCCACCGGACTCGGAGGACGCGAAGCGTCCCTTCGTCGAGGTGTCAGGTCGCAAGGGCCTCGGCGTCAAGGCCGACGATCTGCTGGACACGATGATTCGCAAGGCGGGCGGCGAGGTGGCGAAACGCAACCCGGAGCTGTCCACCACCGACACCGATCGCACCGCGAAACAAATCGCCATCGCGGCGGTGCGCTATTTCCTCATCAAGTTCTCGCGCGGCAAGGTCATCGCCTTCGACCTCGACGAGGCGCTCAGCTTCGAAGGGGAAAGCGGTCCCTACATTCAATACGCCGTCGTCCGCGCCAACAACATCTTCCAGAAGCTTCAGCAGCGCGACGGCCTGGACGAAGCCGCGCTGCTGGCGACGTTGCCGGACGTCCCAGCCGGCGAGCTGACCGGCGACAACGGCGACCACGAGCTGTGGTCGCTGGTGCTCGAGGCCGCGCGCCTGGACGAGGTCGTCGAGCAGGTCATTCGCACGCTCGAGTTCTCCGTGCTGGCCAAGTACGCCTTCGTACTCGCCCAGGCGTTCAACGCCTTCTACCATCGCTCGCCGATCCTCAACGAGGAACGCGACGACGTGCGCCGGTGGCGTGCGGCGGCGGTGATTTACCTGCGCAACCAATTGACGCAGGCATTAGATCTGATGGGCGTCGCCGTTCCGACTAGGATGTAGGGGCGCTGACGCGCAATTCAAAATGCAAAAGTCAAAATGCAAACCGGACTATGGTCGACACAACGGCGTGTTTGCATTTTGCATTTTGAATCTTGCATTTCGATGATGCCGCTAATGCCGATCATCGCTATCACCCCGTGCTCGAAGCAGCACGACTACGAGGAGGCTGTGCGCCGCGCCGGCGGCGACGTGCGCATCCTCAACTACGACACCGACGCGCCCGCCGACGTCATCGGCCAGGTTGACGGCATCCTGCTGCCCGGCGGCGACGACGTGCTGCCGTCGATCTATGGCGCAGAGCCGCATCCTACATTCGACCCGGCCGAGCCAGGGCGCGACACCTATGAACTCGATCTGGCCCGGCGCGCCGCCGAGGCCGACCTGCCGCTCTTCGCGATCTGCCGCGGCATCCAGGTGCTGAACGTCGCGCGCGGCGGCACGCTGGTGCAGGACATTCCAAGCGAGCTGCCCGAAGCCGGCCCGCACCAAATGCGCGAGACGCCGTTTACCCTCGCCCACGATATCTGGATCTCCGAGGGTACGCTGCTGCACGATCTGCTGCGCGACCGGATGGAGGGCGACGCGTGTCCGGTGAACAGCCGCCATCATCAGGCGGTGCAGAAGGTCGGCAACGGACTCGTGGTGTCCGCCACGGCGCCCGACGGCGTCGTCGAGGCCGTGGAGGATCCGAGCAAGCGGTTCTGCCTGGGCGTGCAGTGGCACCCGGAGAATTTCTACCGCACGGGAGAGTTTCGCGCGCTCTTCGAGGGTTTCATCGCCGCCGCCGCGCGAGAAGGACGTGAAGGATGAACTGGAAGCGCGCGCTTCTTGGTGGTCTGTTGGCGGAAGTCCTCGTCATGGTGCTGATCGCGCCAGTCGCGCTCGCGGTTGGCCTGGAGAAGCTGCAAGACCCCGCCAACGTCCCGGCCTCACTCGGCTACAGCATCGTCATTGCGTCCTTCATCGCTCCGATTCTGATGACACAGTGGGTCGCGAAGCGAATCACGTCAGGATTCGTCCTTCATGGCTTGCTCGTCGGTTTCACCGCCTTCGTCATCTACATGATTCCCATGACGCTGTCCGGTGAACAGCAGCCGCTCATCTACTGGATCGCGCACGCGGCGAAGATCCTTGGCGGCCTGACCGGCGGCCTCGTGGCGGCGCGACGATATGCGGGCCGCGGTACCGCCGTCACTGTTTAGCGTGCGTGGGTCCGCCTGAAGGCGGACACTACGAGGTAAACAGCGCGACGCTTTCGACGTGGGCAGTGTTGGGAAACATGTCCATCCCCGTCAGTTCCGTCAGCTCGTAACCGGCGTCGATCAGCGTCCTCGTGTCGCGGGCGAACGTCGCCACGTCGCACGACACATAGACGATCCGCGCCGGGCGCAGACCGACGGCTCCGGCGAGCGCCTCTTTCGTCATTCCTGTCCGCGGCGGGTCAACGATCATCGTCGCGTCTGAGAGGTCCTCGTTCCGGTCGCGAACCAGCGCAACGAACTGCTCGACGCTGCGACGCTCCACCCGGACGCGATCGCCAAATGGCTCTGCGTTCGACGTGAGATCCGCGCCGCTCACCGGATCGCCTTCCACGACAATGACGCGCGGAGCACCCGCCGCGGCGAGCGACAGGCCGAACAGGCCGACGCCGGCATACAAATCGACAACCGGTCCGTCCGGAACACGCGCCGCCACATGCTCCACCAGGCGCTGCACAAGAAAGCGATTGCCTTGAAAGAACGCCCGCACGTCGCGCGGCGGAAGCTGACTCCGTTGACCGTGTCGCGTAATCGCAGGGGTGTCCGCGCCAGGACTTCGACTCCCTGTCGATCGGCACGGGCTGCTGAGAGGCCCGCCAGTCCTTCCGCCAGCGCTCGCGAAGGCCGCCGTTTCAGTTCCGGCGTGGAGCTCCAGGTGACACGCTCGCTGGTCACCGCTGATGTTTCGTTCAGCTCAATCGCCGCCAGACCCGGCTCAGCGTTGGCGTCCAAGCGCTCCTCGAGCTCGCGATCCAGGCGTTCGTCGCGTCGGCCAGCTGCCGCGTCTGCGCGACGGCGCAGAGCGCGTGCGTCCCTTCACGATAGAAGCCGATCCGTCCATCGACGACGTGCAGTCGGGCACGCATCCGGTAGCCGTGCTCAGGCGATCCGATCACCTCCGGCGCCGTCGGCAGCGGGACGCGACCGATGCGCGCGAGCGCGTCCTGAATGATCTGGCCCTTCAACTGGCAGCTGGCGTGGATAGGCAATAAACGCGAGCACGTTTCCGCCGCAGCGCCAGTCGCCGACGTCCCCGCGGCGGTCTGGCGACGCGCTCAGCACTTCCGCCGTGTCGGCGAAGATGACGCCCTTGCCGATCCGCTCGACGCGGGCGGTGACGCGTTCGCCGGGAATGGCTCCCCAGACCAACACGATCTGTCCGTGATGCCGGGCGAGCATCCGTCCACCCGCGGCGGGTTTCTCGACGTCGAGCGTGAGCAGCGTTCCTGGTTGCATCGCAGTTGTTCAGGCCGACCTGAAGGTCGGCCTCTACCAGATACGTCAGAATCGTTCGGAGAGGCCGACCTTCAGGTCGGCCTGGCGCGCCTGATAAGGCGCGCCCCACGCGGAAAATCAGTCAAATGTGATCACCGGCAATCGCCGGCGCTCGCGAAGCAGCCGATCGACCGCTGCCCGCCGCGACTGCTCGAATGCCTCGCGCGGCATCCGCTCACGGAACGGCGCGAGCTCCTCGTCGGCCTCCCCCTCGAGCTGCTGCAGCACCGGGGCGGTGCACAGCCCCCGTGCCGCGGCGATCAGCTCGTCGTCCAGCGTTCGGAGCCGTTCGAGAAACGCGGCCCTGGCATCGCCGCGCAGCCCCTTCGCCGCGGCGCGAGCGGCATCCAGTTCGCGCACGAATCGATCGACGACCTCGTCCAGCGACCGATCCTCTCCGCCACGCAGCGTCGTCAATCGTGCGATGACCCGCTCGAGATGAGCCGGGAGCGAGCCGTGGCGACGCGACGAACCCTCGCCCTCGTCCTGGGACTCGTCGTCCGTCACCTCACCATCGCGGATCGGCACCCCGATGGCACGCCGCCACTCGTCGAAGACGTCGAACACGTCGGCTTCGCAGAACTGAATCTGCACCGGCCGCCGCCGTGGCCCTTTGGCGTAGTAGCGCTCGAAGTAGCGATCGATGCCGCGCTGCGCGACCTTCAACGGGACGCCGCGCGTCGCCCACCCGCAGACCTGCTCGAAGGCGGGCCCGACAATGCGAATCAAGTGGCCGTCGTTCTTGCGACAGAGATAGGTCTCGAGCTGCCGACAGTACGACTCCGGGTCGTCGGCTACAGCCACTGCAGCTCGCCCGAGATGATGGTCACGACTCCAGTATCAGTCTGAATGAGCAGCGCGCCGTGTTCGTCCACATCGCGGGCGATCCCGCGCCGGACGGCGCCGTCGTTCCACTCGACCTGGCGGCCGAGCGTTGAGGCGGCCCGGGCACGCCAGTCCGCAATGACCGCCTGTCGATCGCCGCCCTGGAGTTGCGCGTAGCGCTGCGACAGCGCCGCCAGACACTCGGCCAGTACCAGGCCGCGATCCACGGGGCGTCCGAGCTCATGCTCGAGCGATGTCGCCCGCGTCGTCACGTCCCGTGGCAACGACGCGCTGAGCACGTTGATGCCGAACCCGAGCACGACCCACGGCCGGCCGTCGGACTCCGCTCCACCCTCGGCGAGGATCCCGCCCACCTTTCGCGACGCGGCGGTGCCGTCCGTGACGATGTCGTTTGGCCACTTCAGGTGGAGGCGCAGCCCGGTCGCCGCATGTATCCCGTCAACGAGGGCGACCCCAGCCGCCAGCGTCACCAGCCGGAGCACCGCAGCGTCCGGACGAAACAGCGTGCTCGTGTAGATACCCGCACCGTGAGGGGACGCCCAACTGCGCCCGAACCGGCCTCTGCCCGCGTTCTGCGCGTCCGCGGAGACAACGATGCCTTCTGCTGCTCCTGCTTCCGCCAGCGTGGCAACAACGTCGTTCGTGGACTGCAGCTCAGAGAACCATTGAATGCGGCCGGCAAACATTCCTAGCCGCGCTCCCGCCGCCGCAATGGCTGCCTCGACGTCTGATGGAAGCGGAACAGGCCCGGCGGCGTCGTGAAGGGGCATCTCGCAGGCGGCTACAAAGGCTCGAGTTCGAAGCTGAGGTCAACCGCCGGCGCGGAATGCGTGAGCGCTCCGATCGACACGTAGTCGGCCCCCGTCGCCACCAGCTCTGGCATGCGCGCCAGCGTGACGCCGCCCGAAATCTCCGTCTTCGCACGGCCGCGGCACTTCTGCACCGCCGCGACGATGTCCGGCGTCGAGAGGTTATCGAGCAGGATGATGTCGGCGCCGGACGCCAGCGCATCATCGACCTGCTCGAGCGACTGCGCCTCAACCTCGGTGGCCATTTCCCTGGTCTTCTTCCGCATCAGGGTCACGGCGTTCACGACGCCGCCGGCCAGGCGGATGTGGTTGTCCTTGATCAGAATGCCGTCGTCCAGGCCAGACCGGTGATTGACGCCCCCGCCGGCGCGAACGGCGTACTTCTCCAGCGCGCGGAGGAGCGGCGTCGTCTTGCGCGTGTCGAGGACGGTGATCCGTCCGGCCGCCGCGTCGACGAAACGCCGCGTCAACGTGGCAATGCCGGACAGCCGCTGCATGAAGTTGAGCGCCGTTCGCTCCGCCGTCAGCAGACCCGAGGCGTGCCCGTTGTACTCGGCAACAACGGTTCCTGGCTCGCACAACGAGCTGTCCCCGTGGTGAACGGTAATCGTGACGCTGGGATCCAGCTGCCGGAACGCTTCCGAGGCGATGTCGAGTCCGGCGATGACGCAGGGCGACTTGGCCAGGATGATCGCGTGCGCCTTCTGCGTGGCCTCGATGACGGCTTCGGTCGTGACGTCACCCCACCCGAAATCTTCTGCCAGCGCGCGCCGAACCAGATCGCGGTAGGCTCCCGGATCGAGCGGCTCGAACGGGACTCGCTTCACGGTCTGTGACTCGGAGCCGCCCGGCTCCTCGGATGGCAGCACCGAGACCTTGAGCGCGTCGCCCTGCTGGAACACGATCGTCGCCGTGTTGGCTGAGCCGATTTCCTGCTCAACCACCTTCAGGCTGTTCAGCGTATCGGCGTCGCCAGCGATGGTGACCCGGACGGGAGTCTTGATCTTCATGCCCTGCAGCGACTTCTCACGCCGGATCTCGCCGTTCGCGAGCTGCGCATCAACGTAGAACCGTGCATCGGCCCCGGCGCCCATCTGTTCCAGCGCCGCTGCGCTCGGCCACGGTGCGCGGTGAACGGTTCCACTCCGCCACCACGACCAGACCTCTTCCGTCACGAACGGCAGGTACGGGGCGAACAATCGCAGATAGGTTTCAAGAGCGACCAACAGGGCGCCGTTCGCCGAGCTTGCGGACTCGGCGCCGAAATCGCCATACCGGCGCGCCTTGACCAGCTCGATGTAGTCGTCACAGAAGTTCCAGAACGACTTCTCGATCTCGCTCAGCGCGCTTGTGTAGTCGTACTCGTCGAGCTTCTTTGTTGCCGAGGCGACCAGGCGAGCCAGATTGAGCAGCATCGCCTTGTCGAGCGGAGCCGTCACGTCCCCATTCGGCTCCGTTTGCAGCAACGCGAACCGTGACGCATTCAGGATCTTCGTCGCCAGGCGCCGGCCCACCTTCATCTGCCCGGGATCGAACGTGGTGTCCGCGCCAGGGCGTCCGCTCGCGGCCCAATAGCGCACGCCGTCTGAGCCATGCTCCTCGAGCAGCGCCATCGGCGTGACGACGTTGCCCTTGGACTTGGACATCTTCTTCCGGTCGGGATCGACCACGAAGCCCGAGATGGCCGCGTGCGCCCACGGCATCTGGTCGTGCTCCAGCTCCGAACGCAGCACGGTGCTGAACAGCCACGTGCGGATGATGTCGTGGGCCTGGGGACGAAGGTCCATCGGGAACACGCGCGAAAACAGATCGGGATCCTCGAGCCAGCCGCCGGCGATCTGCGGTGTCAGCGACGATGTGGCCCAGGTGTCCATGACGTCCGGATCGCCGGTGAAACCATTCGGCTGATCCCGCTGACTCGCGGTAAAGCCTTCGGGCACGTCGGTGGACGGATCGATCGGCAACCGCGATTCATCCGGCACGAGCGGACGCGTGAAGTCGCGGCTCCCGTCAGCGCCGATCGGATACCACACCGGGAACGGCACGCCGAAGAACCGCTGCCGGCTGACGCACCAGTCACCCGCAAGGCCGTTGACCCAGTTGTCGAAGCGATGACGCATGTACTCCGGGTGCCACTGCAGCTCGCGTCCACGCGCGAGGAGCGCCTCCCGGAACTCCGTCGTCTTGATGAACCACTGCCGGCTGGTGATGATCTCGAGCGGGCGGTCGCCTTTCTCGTAGAACTTGACCGGATGGGTGATCGGCTTCGGGTCACCAATCAGGTCGCCTGACTGCTGTGAGCAGCTCGACGACCTTCACGCGCGCCTTCACCGCCGACAGATTGGTCAGCTGGTCGTAGGCGGCCTGCGCCGCGGCCGTGTCGCGCGTCTCCCACCCCGGCGACACCCCACGCGATCGGGCGGAACGCACCGTTCGGAAGAATCACGGCGCGCACCGGCAGCGACAGCTCGCGCCACCAGGTCACGTCGGTGAGGTCGCCGAACGTGCAGATCATCGCGATGCCGCTGCCCTTCTCCGGATCGGCAAGCGGATGCGGCTTGATCGGCACCGGCACGCCAAAGAGCGGCGTGATCACGTCCCGGCCGAACAGCGGGCGGTAGCGCTCGTCGTCCGGATGCGCCACGAGCGCGACGCAGGCAGGAATCAGCTCCGGCCGCGTCGTCTCGATTTCGATGTGGCTGTCCGCCTTCGTGGCTGTCCGCCTTCAGGCGGAACGTCCGCGATCTCAAACCGAATCCGGTGATAGGCGCCCGGCTGCTCGCGGTCTTCGAGCTCAGCCTGAGCGACCGCCGTCTTGAAGTCGATGTCCCAGAGCGTCGGCGCTTCCAGCTGGTACGCGATTCCGCGGTTGAGCAGCCGAAGGAACGCCGCCTGCGACACACGCTGTGCGGCCGGGCCGATCGTGGCGTAGGTCCGTGTCCAGTCCACCGAGAGACCGAGATGACGCCAGAGATCTTCAAAGACCTTCTCGTCCTCCGCCGTCAGGCGGTTACAGAGCTCGATGAAGTTCGGGCGTGAAATCGAAATCGGCGGCTTCGGAGGTGTCTCGGGTGGCTGAAACGACGGGTCGTATGGAAGCGACGGATCGCACCGCACGCCGTAATAGTTCTGCACCCGCCGCTCGGTTGGCAGCCCGTTGTCGTCCCATCCCATCGGATAGAAGACTTCCCTGCCGCGCATCCGCTGGAAGCGCGCGATGACGTCGGTGTGCGTATAGGAAAACACGTGGCCGATGTGCAGCGAACCGCTGACCGTCGGCGGCGGCGTGTCGATCGAATAGATCTCCTTCCGATCGCGGCCGCGGTCGAACCGGTAGGTACCGCCCGCTTCCCATCGCGCGTTCCATTTCGCCTCGAGGCCTTCAAGCGCCGGCTTGTCTGGAAGGGAAATCGGCTGATCCGGCTCCGGCATCACTCGATTGTATTTCGCCTGCGGATCCGCTCGATCGCGTCAGGGATCTGAATCGACGCCGCATCCCGCTCTCCGAGCTCCACTTCGAGGAACGCCTTGAACAGGCCGGCGATCATGTTGCGCGGCTCCCCTTCGATCGCAGGTCCGAGGCGATGTGAAGACCGGCGAGGCGTCTGACGGTTCGAGCGTCGGCGGCTGGAGATGCGGGAAGGGCCGCGGCGGGCTCTGCGCGCGGGTCGAAAATGCCACGTCGAGCCGATCGAAGTAGTCGTCGATCGACTCGTCTGCGTGGGTCGGCGCCGGGGTTGGCGTCGGAGTTTGCGTAGAGGTTGGCGTCGGGATTGGCGTCGGGATTGGCACTGCCGTCTCCGCAAGCCCAGGGATCGGCGCAGGCACCGGAGGCGACACGGGCGCTGGCGCCGCGACAACGGGCGCCGGCGGCTCGGTCGGCTGCCGGCGCGCGCCGTCGATCAGCTCACGCACGCGGGCGATCACGTCGTGGGTCTCAAACGGCTTCACCAGCACGCCGTCGCACTTCACCCGCCGGGCGCGTTCTTCATCCACGGGCTCGAACGCCCCGGCCAGGAGCAGCACGGGGACGTGCGACAGCGTCGGGTGCTCCTTGACGAAGGCCGCCACCTCATAGCCAGTTCTTCTTCGGCATGGCGATGTCGGCCAGGACGATATCGGGCGGATCGGTGGACATGCGGGCGATCGCCTGCTCGCCGTCGCTGACCGCAATGACGTCGATGTCCTCACCGGAAAATGTCAGCTCGACGACACGCTGAATCGTCACACTGTCGTCGGCCAGCAGCAGTTTGCGCCTCACTGATTCGCTCCAGCGCCGTCAGTCAACCCGGCGCGCGTACGCGCCTGGCGCGTGATGAACTCGACAATGGCCTGCATCGGAGTGCCGGGCAGGAAGATACCGGTGATGCCGATGGCGTTGAGCTTCGGCAGGTCGACATCAGGAATGATACCGCCGACCACGACAAGGACATCGTCCATGCCGCGTTCGCGCAGCAGTTCCATGATCCGGGGACAAATGTGCATGTGTGCACCGGACAGGATCGACAGGCCGATGACGTCCGCGTCCTCCTGCAACGCGGCGGCAACGATCTGCTCGGGCGTCTGTCGCAGGCCCGTATAGATCACTTCCATCCCGGCGTCGCGCAGCGCGCGGGCGATGACCTTGGCGCCACGGTCGTGGCCGTCAAGCCCCGGCTTTGCAATCACCACTCGAATCGCTGGCATCAGATAACGGCGTCCTCGACGTATTCGCCCCAGACCTCGCGCAGGACGTCGCACATCTCGCCGATCGTGGCGTACGCGCGCACCGCATCCAGCAGCAATGGCATTGTATTGTGTGCGCCGGCCGCTCCGGTCCGGAGCGCCTCGAGCGTCTGCCGCACGCGTGCGTTGTCGCGCCGTTTCCGGAGGGCCGCGAGCTTGGCGAGTTGCGTCGCCCCCGCCGATTCGTCGATATAGAGCATGCCGACCGACGGCTCATCGTCGGCCACGAACTCGTTCACGCCGACGATGATGCGTTCGCGGCCCTCGAGCGCCTGCTGAAAAAGATAGGCACTCTCGGCGACCTCGCGCTGCGGGTATCCGCGTTCGATGGCTTCGACCATGCCGCCCATGGCGTCGATTCGCGCGAAATAGTCGAGCGCCTCCGCCTCGAGATCGCTGGTCAGCTTCTCAACGAAGTACGACCCGCCAAACGGATCCACGACGTCGGTGACGCCGGTCTCGTGCGCGATGATCTGCTGCGTGCGCAGCGCCAGCGTTGCCGTCTCGGCCGTGGGGAGCGCCAGTGCCTCGTCGAGCGCGTTGGTATGCAGCGACTGCGTCCCGCCGAGGACCGCGGCCATCGCCTGCAGCGCCGTCCGCACCACGTTGTTATAGGGCTGCTGGGCGGTCAGCGACACGCCGGCCGTCTGCGCGTGGAAGCGCAACTGCCACGAGCGCGGATTCCTGGCGCCGAAGCGGTCGCGCATCACCCGCGCCCAGATGCGTCGCGCCGCACGGAACTTGGCGATCTCCTCGAAGAAGTCGCTGTGCGAGTTGAAGAAGAACGAGAGCCGCGGCGCGAACACATCCACGTCCAGGCCCGCGTCGATGCCGTACTGGACGTATTCGATGCCGTCGCGGAGCGTAAACGCCAGCTCCTGCGCCGCCGTCGCGCCCGCCTCGCGGATGTGGTACCCGCTGACCGAGATCGTGTTCCACCTGGGCACCTGCTCCGCGCAGAACGCGAACACGTCGGTGATCAGCCGCATCGAGGCGCGGGGCGGATAAATGAACTCCTTCTGGGCGATGAACTCCTTGAGGATGTCGTTCTGGATCGTTCCCGACAGCGTGCGCCAGTCCGCGCCCTGCTTCTCGGCAACGACGAGGTACATCGCGAAAATCATCGACGCCGGCGAGTTGATCGTCATCGACGTCGTGATGCTGCCGACGTCGATGCCGTCGAACAGCGTCTCCATGTCGGCCAGCGACGTGACGTTGACGCCACACTTGCCGACTTCGCCCCGCGACAGCTCGTGATCGGGATCGCGCCCCATCAGCGTCGGCAGATCGAACGCCACGCTGAGCCCGGTGCCTCCGGCGTTCAGGAGCTGCTTGTAGCGCTCGTTGGTGTCTTCCGGCGTCCCGAACCCGGCAAACTGCCGCATCGTCCAGAGCTTGCCGCGGTAGCCGGTCGGATGAATGCCTCTCGTATACGGGAACTGACCGGGGTCAGCGAGATCGCGCTCGTAGTCGAGCGACGCGATGCTTTCCTCGGTGTGGAGCTCATCGATGGCACGACCGGAGACGGTTCGAAACGCGCGCTCGGTCGTCGAAGGCGGCATGACCTGATTGTATCGTTCGGCGAACGGACGCCTGTCGCGGCGGTCGGCGTGCGCACTTCTGCGCGAGCCGGTGGAGTCGGAGTGCGCGGTTCGCGGCGACCGATCCCGCTCCTCGACGGCCGTGAAACAACGCGCTCCGGCCGTCGAAGTAGGCACACGTTAGCTTCCTTGCGCTCTGTACCGCCGTCGCTCAGGTCGGTAGCCTTCAGCGCGTTTCAGAGGCTTCGCGGATCGCGTCGCCTCGAGGGATCGCAGGCACTGAACACCAGCGCACTCGCCCACCGCCGCGACCGCGACGACCGGTGGAGGGATGCCGCGGGGCGCCGACCTGCGGAGCACACCGCGTACCGCGAAGCCGAAACTCGCGCGAGCGAGGCGTGCGCGTCGACTTCCGTCCATGTGCTCCCGGACGCACGGATCACCACTGGCGGTCCGATTGCGCCTGACGGACTACGTCCCGAGTCAGCTGCTAGTCGACGCGCGAACCGTCAGGGCTTCGAGTCCGGAGCGCGAGTTTCCGGTGGTGCGGAGCCGGGAGGCGCCGCGCGGTATCCCTCTACCGGTCGGATCCACCGCGGCGTACCGTGCATCGGAGATCAGACGATAATGTCCGCCTGTGCCTGAACACGGCCCTCTCTTCGCCGCGATGCTCCAGGAATTCGACGGAGCGGCGCGCATCCTGAACCTCGAGCCGGGCATCTGGCGGATCCTCACGCACCCGAAGCGGCAGATCGTCGTGTCGTGTCCGGTGCAGATGGACAACGGCGAGATCGAGGTCTTCACCGGCTACCGCGTCCAGTACAACATCACGCTCGGCCCGGCCAAGGGCGGCATCCGCTATCACCCTGACGTCTCGCTCGACGAGGTCACGGCGCTCGCCGCCTGGATGACGTGGAAGTGCGCGGTCGCGCATATCCCCTTCGGCGGCGGCAAGGGCGGCATCGTCTGCGACCCGACGCGGATGTCGAAGCGCGAGCTGGAAGCGCTGACGCGGCGCTACATCGCCGAAATCGTCGACGCCATCGGGCCGGAGAAGGACGTCCCCGCTCCCGACGTCAACACCAACGACCAGGTGATGGCGTGGATCATGGACACCTACAGCATGCACGTCGGCCACACGGCCACCGCCGTCGTCACCGGCAAGCCGGTGGAGATGGGCGGATCGCTCGGTCGCCGCGAAGCCACCGGCCGCGGCGTGATGATCGTCACGCGTGAAGCCGCGAAGCATCTCGGCTTCGACATCAAGGGCGCGACGATCGCCATTCAGGGATTCGGCAACGTCGGGTCGGTGTCCGCTGAACTGCTCGCCGGGATCGGCGCGCGGATCGTCGCCGTCACCGACTGGAAGGGCGGCGTCTACAACGACAAGGGACTCGACGTGGCGGCGCTCATCGAGCACACGCGGCAGCACAAGACCGTCGGCGGATTCACGGGCGGCTCGCCGCTGGCCAACGACGACCTGTGGGGACTGGACGTCGACGTGCTGATTCCAGCGGCGCTCGAGAACCAGATCACGATGGAGAACGCTCCGGCGATCCGCGCCAAGGTCGTCACCGAGGGCGCCAATGGGCCGACGACGCCAGAGGCGCACGATCACTTGCACAAGCGCGGCGTCTTCGTCATTCCTGACATCCTCGCCAACGCCGGCGGCGTCACCACGTCGTATTTCGAGTGGGTGCAGGACCGCTACGGCTACTTCTGGGAGCTGTCGGACGTCAATTCCCGCCTCGAAAAGAAGATGTGCGAGGCGTTCGAGGATGTGCTGCAGACGTCGCTGAAGTACAAGGTGGACTTGCGCACGGCGGCGTATATCGTCGCGATCGCGCGCGTCGGGACGGTGACGAGGATGCGCGGGATGTACGCCGCTGAGCACTCAGGCCAGCGTGGCTCGACTCCGCTGCACCGCCTCCAGGATTTGGGGGACGTCCATGATGGACAGGTGAGAATCTCGACATCGCAGAAAATCCCGATAACCCAGCCGGCTGATGCGTTCAAGCGAGTTCCACGTCGGCGTGAAGTCCTGGCGTGTCTCTGACCACACCACCGTTTGACCATGATGCGGAAAGGTCGCGTACGTGTATTGGGGAAAAAAGTCGTGAATCACAAACACGACCTTGTACACGTCGCCCATCCAGCCTTTACGCTTCGTTCCGAACCGTCTGCGTAACCGCCAGGCA
Source organism: uncultured Acidobacteriota bacterium (assembly GCA_963793705.1). GTDB lineage: Bacteria > Acidobacteriota > Vicinamibacteria > Vicinamibacterales > UBA2999 > Gp6-AA40. The sequence goes on from CAWCBC010000011.1 coordinate 148,134, forward strand.
ATGTCACGCCTGGGGCGGGCTGCCCACCAGTCGGTGGGATGGGTATCGTCAAGCAGCCACAGGGTCCGGGCAGTCGCATGCCGGAGCGAGGCACAGAAGTCCCGGAGGGTTTGTTCGAAGGTATGCAGACCATCCAGGTAGATGAGATCGAAGTTCCCATGCGCGGACGCCAGGGTGGCGAAAAAGACATCGCTGGTGACTTCGTGGAAGATCGTGTGTGGCGTTCGCATGCGCGCGAACATCCAACTTGAACTTTGGATCAACACCCACTTTGTAAGGGACGTCGACCCGGGTAAAGGTGGCCCCTTTGGCGACGCCAATCTCCAGATACCTGGATGCAGACGTCATCTTCGCTAGCGCGTTCAAGCGTTCAAAGCGGTTCGTCAACATCGGTCGTGGGAGATCGAGAGCCGGGAGCTGGAAATCGGGCGTTGGACGTGTCTAGCTGCCGACGCGAAGCGGGACGAGTTCCTTCGCCTCGCCGGTGGCGCTCTTCACGCGTGATTTCGACGAGATACTCGCCCGTCGGGATCGACGCCAGGCTCAGATTGATCTGATGTGTGCGGCGGCCGTCGTGGCGGTCACCGGCACGTCCGACATCTTCTGCCCGGCGCGGTTCAGCAATACCGCCGTCGGTTGGACCTGTTCGTTGCCGGCGGCGTAGGCGTCGAAGCGAATGAGCAGCCGCTCCGTTCGCGAGAACTCGCGGCCGGCCGTTGGCGTCGCGGTGGCATCCGCGGCCAGCGTCTGGAAGTCGCGAGCCGTTCGCGCACGAAACACACGCGGCGTGCTGATCGCCGCTTGCGGCGAGGTCAGATCCGGCACGTCGATGGTCTTGATCTCCTGATCGAGCGTTCCGTTGCTCGCGTCCTGCACGGTCATGCGCAGCTCGAGCTTGCCCGGCGGGGCCTCGAACGTCAGACGCTGCGGCGCCGGGCCAGCGTCCGTGGGGCGGACCGTGTCAGGTCCGCCGGGCGCGCCTGCCTGCTCGGGCGACGGCGCCGCGGTAGATCAGTTCGCCGGCGGCATTTGCCGCCATCAGCGACACGCGCCCCGGCCTGCTCGCGCCGCGCGCTGCCGGGCGGTGCGCGCAGCGGCTCCCACACCAGCGTCACGCGCGTCTTGCCGTTCGTCCCGCGCTCCGTGCCGACCCACGTGCGGACGTACTTGCCCAGCCTGCACCGACGGCGCGATCGAGGCCAGCGCCGCCATGAACGGCTTCGGCGGCGTCCGGCGCCACCGTGGTGACTCGCTTGACGTCAGCCGCCGTCAACGCCCAATACCCCTTGCGTGCCCGCACATCGACGCCGGAGCGCTTCACGCGAACCTTGATCTCGTGGAACTTGCCGTCGTTCTGCGCCTGCGTGGAGTTGTAGCCGAGCAGGTAGTAGAAGCTCGAGTCGCGGACGATCTGCGCGAGGCCCTGCGTCGAGCGACGTTGCGGTTCACGATCGCGCGGCCGTCGGTCTGCTCGGCGAGCGTCCTGCAGCGTGTCCTGCGTCATCTGCAGCGCCCGGCGATCGGTCTGCAAGCTGATCGTCGCGCCGCCAGGGACGGCGTCGATGTCGTACTCGAACGGCGCCAGCCCGCGCGGGTCGAGCGCATAGATCGACGCATTGTTGCGGTTCGCGTCCCGGAACACCTCGCGCAGGCGAAGGTCGAGCGTCGGCCTGGTTGAAAAACTCCGCGGTCTGCTGCCGCGGGCTGTCCTGCGCCGTCGCCGCTGCGGCCGCCTGGGCCGGATCCGACCGGATACTGCGCGTTCTGCCGCTGCATCTGCGGCGGCAGCATGACGTTAAAGCCCTCGCTCACGAAGATGATCGACTTGCGACCCTGCCGCATCGATCCCATCCGGATCGCCACGGCCGACAGCGCGTCCATGACCACGTCGTTGCGGATGCGCTCGACGTCCTGGGTCGGATACCGCGAGTACTCCTCCTCGAACCGGTTGCGCGGCGTGTAGTCGAACTTCCGACCCTCGAACCGCTGAACCGCGCTGACGATCGATGCGTGGTTGTTCGTGAACAGCAGATCACTCGACCGGCGTGAGCGGATACATGATCGCGACGAGATCGGTCGGCGCCAGCTGCGTCTGGAGGAACTTCGTCAGCGGTTCCTTGACGCCGAGCGCCGTCAGCTTTCGCGTGTGATAGTCGTCGAGCAGAATCGCAAAGACCCGGACGTCCTCCCGTCCGGCCTCTGCCTGTTCGTCGTCGCGCGACTGGATGCGGCGGGGCACCGGGTCGCCCGGCTTCGCGTGCAGTCGATCTTGACGAGCCGGAACTGCTCGATGGGCTGCGGCTTGCCGTCCTCGAAGACCTCGAAGTCTTCCTTCCGCAAGTCGATGACCGGCGCATCTTTCCGGTCGGTGACGATGACGTCGACGGCGACGTAGTTGATGCCGGCGCGGAAGGTCGGCTGCGGATCGCCTGGCTGGCTGCGGTGGCGGGGGGCTGGTGCCTGCGGCGAGGCCGGCGGCGCCTGCTGGGCAGCCCTGCTGCTCGCAGTGCCTGGCTGCACGAGGCCGACCAGCAGCAGCAACAGAACGACGAGCCGACGTGGTGTGACGTCTCATCCGCCTTCGGATGATAACTCCCAACTCCCAACTCCCGACTCCCAACTCGCTATGCCGAAATCGCCTAGACGGTTCGGCCTTTTGGGAGTTGGAAGTTGGACGTTGGGAGTTAAATAGGCCCGTGCCTCCCGCCCTGACCACTCTTTCAGACGACGAACGGCTCTTCCGCGACAGCGTGTACGAGTTCGCCGACCGCGAGATCCGGCCGCACGTCCGCGAGATGGATGAGGCGGCGCAGATGCCGCGCCACGCTCATCGACCAGCTGTTCGAGCTCGGCGTCATGGGCATCGAAATCCCGGAGTCAGCTGGCGGCGCCGGCGGGACGTTCTTCCACGCGGTGCTCGCCGTCGAAGCGCTGTCGCGCGTCGATCCGTCCGTCGGCGTGCTCGTCGACGTCCAGAACACGCTGGTCATCAATGCCCTGCTCAAGTGGGGATCGGACGAGCTGCAAGCAGCGCTACCTCCCGCGCCTTGCCGATCGCTCCGTCGGCGCCTACGCCCTGTCGGAAGCCGGCTCCGGCAGCGACGCGTTCGCGCTGACGACGCGCGCCACGCAGTCGTCGGACGGCTTCCTCCTCACCGGCCGCAAGCTCTGGATCACCAACGCCAACGAAGCCGACGTCTTCATCGTCTTTGCCAACCTGAACCCGGAGGCCGGCTACCGCGGCATCACGGCGTTCGTCGTCGAGCGCGGCTCTCCTGGATTCACCGTCGGCAAGAAGGAGGACAAGCTGGGGATTCGGGCCAGCAGCACCTGCGAGCTGCTCTTCGAGGACTGCCGGGTGCCGCAGCGCAACGTGCTCGGCGAGGTCGGCAAGGGCTACAAGGTCGCCATCGAGACGCTGAACGAAGGACGCATCGGGATCGGCGCGCAGATGGTCGGCCTGGCGCAGGGCGCGCTCGATCACGCCATCCGCTACGTCAAGGAGCGGAAGCAGTTCGGCAAGACCATCGCCGAGTTCCAGGGCGTGCAGTTTCAGATCGCGCGCGCCGCGACCGACATCGAGGCGGCACGACTGCTCGTCTACAACGCCGCCCGGCTGCGGGAAACCGGCCAGCCGTTCGTCACGGAAGCGGCGATCTGCAAGCTGTTCTCGTCAGAGGTGGCCGAACGCGTGGCGTCGCTGGCGGTCAACTTGTACGGCGGATACGGATTCGTGAAGGACTACCCGGTCGAGAAGCTGTATCGCGACGCCAAGATCGGGCAGATCTACGAGGGCACGTCCAACCTGCAGCTGCAGACGATCGCCAAGCATCTGCTCGGCTAACGGCCAGGCACCTTGAAGGTCGGCGTCCCTGCGATGCAGCGCGGTAGACGGCCAGCCCTTGGTCAAGGACGGGCCGTCTAGCCGGGCAGCGTCTCCTGGCGACGGCTTCACGCAGCGCTTCCGTGCGTCCCGCAAACAGCTCCAGCGCGCGGACGTCCTGCGTCAGGCTTTCGATAATGTGCCCGCGCCGGAACGAGTCGGCGCCGACGACCTGCGTCGCTCGCGCGACGGCGCGCAGCGTGGCCTCTGTCGCGGCCAGCTTCGCCATCGATGCGTCGGCCAGCGACACCGTCGACGCCGACGCCGCCTTCCAGATGAGGAGCATCGCCGCGTCCAGCTCGGTCGCCGCGTCGGCCAACAGCCCCTGCACCGTCTGCTCACCGCCGGCGCCGCGCCCGCGAAGCGCATGCGCTGCGTGCAGCGCTTCATTCAGCGCGCGCCTCCCCATCCCCAAGCCGGCAGCGGCCAACAGGATACGCACACGCGTCATGAACGGCAGCGTGGCGCCGAGCGGCGTGGCCTCAGCGCCGTTCAGCACGACGTTGCCGCAGACGAACCCGCGAAGCGCAGACGTCTCAATGGTCTCGATGGCCACGCCCGGCGCATCCAGCGCCACCGCGGCGGCCAGAACGCCGGTCTCCCCGCGGACGCCGACGATCGCGATGCCATGGTTCGTCAGCGGGCCGACGAGCGACGCGCGTCCGTGCAGGCGTGATGCCTCAGCTGTCGGAATGGTCTCGGTCGAGAGCGCGATGGCGCCCACGATCTCACCATGCGCGATGGCCGTGAAGCGATCATCAGACCCGAGCGCCAGCAGCACACCTGCGTGCAACGCGTATGAGACACCGGCCGCGGCCGCGTCGTACGCCAGCGCTTCGGCGGCGATGGACACAGCAAGAAGGTCGGCCTGTGGATCCAGCAGACCGACGCGGGCCGCGCCCATGACCACGTCTGCGGCGGCGGCATCGGCAGGCAGATCCGTCCCCAGCGAGTGTGCTTTCTCGCGCCACGACCGCTGAACGTCGGTGAGATTGAAGTCCACAGAGAATGGTAGCCGTTCACGCTTCCGAGTTCTCGCTTCTCGGTTCGTGTTCAGGTTCGGTTCGGTGTTCGGTCAGCAGAACTGAGGCTCGTATCGACTCATCTCAGCGCGAACTCGAACCATGAAGTCTGAACACAGAACCGAACCAGAACACGAACCGAGAAGTGAGAACCTGGAAGTATGAACAGTGTGTCCGCGTTCTATTCAACGCGGAAGAACCGAATCCGCACGTCGTTGGGATACCGCTCTCCCATGCCGACGAAGACCGCGCGCGTCAGCCACTGGAGATCCGGGCTGGCGGTCTCGAACTTCGGGACGGTACGGAAATACACCAGGTTCGGATCGACACTCTCGCCCGCCAGCAGCCGCTTCATGACATCCGGCGCCGCGTGCCGCATGCCGGCGTTCTGGACGTAGATGATCTGGCCCTTGTCCGTTTCGAGCGTGTACCGCGTATCGAGCTCGGTGAAGCCATCGGCCCGAATGATTTGCCAGTCGGCGCCGCCGGCCATCACCTTGCCGCGCAGGTTCGGCCCTTCGAACATGCCGCCAGTGATCGGCACGATCCGCCGGCGGCCTTGCGCGACGTTACCCACTTCCATCGGCGCGCCGACCGTGGCGCGCACTTCGAAAGCAAACGTGAGCTTCGGCGTCACCGGCCCGCCCTGAGCGAGCGCCAGCGAATCGAAGGGCCGAGCTGCAGAGTCGCGGCGGCGAAGAGCGCGATTGAGAAGAGAATCCAGACGCGTGCAAGTCGTGTCACCAGCGCACTGTACACCGCTCGTTTGGAATTGGAACTTGGAACTTGGAACTTGGAAGTTATTCCAAAGGCCGTCCCACGTAGTTCTCTGACAGGCTCGTCATCGCGGCACGTGACGAGATGAGGTAGTCGAGCTCAGCCAGTTGACGGCGATGATCGAACGGATTGTCGCTGTCGGACTTGTGCAGCATCGACGTCATCCACCATGAGAAGCGCTGCGCCCACCACGCGCGGCGCAACGCCCGGTCGGAGTACTCGTTGAGCGCAGCCTCCGATCCCGAGCCGTAGGACTCCGCCAGCGCATTCGAGAGACGCCAGACGTCCGCCATCGCCAGATTGAGTCCCTTCGCCCCGGTGGGCGGGACGATGTGCGCGGCGTCGCCGGCGAGGAACAAGCGGCCCTCGCGCATCGGCTCCGCGACAAAGCTCCGCATCGGCGTCACCGCCTTCTGCGTGATCTCGCCTTCGTGCGGCTCCCACCCGTCATCGGTTCGCAGACGGGTTTTCAGCTCGGACCAGATCCGATCGTCGGACCAGAGCGCGATGTCTTCCTCTGGGGGCACTTGCAGGTACAGGCGCGTGACGTGGGGAGATCGCATGCTGAAGAGCGCGAACCCGCGGTCGTGAAGGCTGTAGACGAGTTCGTCGGATGACGGCGCGGCGTTGGCCAGGATGCCGAGCCACGCGAACGGGTAGGTCCGCTCGTAGAGACGAAGCTGGCCCGCCGGAATCGACGGGCGGCACACGCCGTGGAAGCCGTCGCAGCCGGCGATGAAGTCGCACTCCAGCTCCCTGCGATCGCCCTCCTGCACGTACGTGATCCGCGGACGCGACGAATCGAATCCGGAGACGCCGACATCGGACACGTCGAAGTGACACGGCCGCCCCGTGGCGCGCCGGGCCTCGATCAGGTCCTTGACGACTTCATTCTGTCCGTAGACGGTGATGGCGCGGCCGCCGGTCAGCTCGTCCATCGCAATGCGATGACGAACGCCGTTGAAGGCGAGGTAGATGCCGCCGTGGCGGAGCCCCTCGCGCGAGAGCCGCGCGCCGACACCGACGTCGTGCAGCAGATTGACGGTCCCCTGCTCCAGGACGCCTGCACGCACGCGCTCGACCACGTGCTCTTCGCTGCGGTTCTCGATGATGACGGAGTCAATCCCGCGCAGATGCAGCAGATGGCCAAGCATCAAGCCGGCGGGACCGGCACCGACGATGCCTACAGATGTGCGCTTCAAGTGTTCAGGAGGCCTGAACCCATTGAACCTTCATCGAATAGGCCCGGTCTTGCCCTTGCCTACCCGCGGCCCGGCGAAGTCCCGCACGGGCGGGTGATCGAGGTTCGCGACGCGCATCGCCGTCGCGTGGATCAGCTCGGCGATGCGCGCCATCTTGCCGAACTCGATCTTGTCGACCTCGTCGGTCACCTGGTGGTAATCGCGGTGCAGGCCGGTGGTGAAGAAGATGACGGGGACGCCCTTGGACGCGTAGCTGTAGTGATCGCTGCGCGTGTAGAGCGATTCCTGATCCGCCACGTCGTTGTATTCGTAGTCGAGCGTCAGCGGACGGGGCAGCGACGCGTTGGCGGCTTCATTCAGGTTGTGGAGCTCGGTGCTGATCCGCTCGGAGCCGACGACGTATACCGTGTTCGACTGCGCCTGGTCGTCGCAGCGATTGCGTCCCACCATGTCGATGTTCAGCATGGCGACCATCTGCTGGAGCGGCAGCACCGGGTTATCGGCCATGTAGCGCGAGCCGTGCAACCCGTCCTCCTCGCCGCTGTGCCAGACGAACATCAGCGAGCGCTTCGGCTTCTGCCCGGTCGCAAACGCCCGTGCAATCGCCAGCAGCGACACCGTTCCCGAGCCGTCGTCGTCCGCGCCGTTGTTGATCGCATCGCCGGGCCGCGGCGTCGTCCGCGTCTTGTCCGGCGCACGCGGCGCCGACGCCCCCGCCTCCGCCGGCAGGAGCAAACTGCTGGTAGCCCACATGGTCGTAGTGCGCGCCGAGGCCGACGTAGGTATCACGCAGCTTGGCATCAGTGCCGCGTACGACACCCACGACATTGCGGGTCAGCCGCGTCTGGACCGTCTCGTACTCCGCGTCCACGGTGATCGTGATTCGGACGTCGCGCAGCGCGATCTCCGGCAGCGGCTCCTGCTTCGCCGCAAGCGCTTTCAAGGCCTCGTAGGTGTAGCCGGAGCCGGCGAAGAGGAACTCGAAGAACTCGTCGGTGGCGGTGATCTGCGGCGGCACCGGCAGGCTGACGTTGCGGGCCGTCTGGAAATCCGTTCGCTGCGCCGGATTCGTCGCGGGCGCAGCAGGTGCGGCTGGGGCACCGCCAGCGGGCGGCGCGGCGTTGCCACCGCCATCGCCGGCGGCAGGAGCGGCACTGCCGGAGGCAGGAGCGGCACTGGCGGAGCCAGGAGCAGCACTGCCGGCGGCAGGAGAGCACCGCCCGGGCCAGCGCCACGTCCGCGGCCGGCGGGCGCGACGGGGCCGATCGACGCGACGGCGCGCTCCCGTTCGACCGCATCACGCGCGCGGGCGTTGATCAGCCGGTTGTGCGCGGCGGTCATGCCGCGGATCCCCCGGCCGATGAACAGCGCAATCTTGCCCTTCATGTCGCGGCGCGCGTAGTCGTCGTGTTTGAGCGGCGCGAACTGGAGGCCGTAGCCGACGAACTCGACCGCCGCGTCGATCGTCTGCTTGCCGCCCTGGTTGCGCGGGAAGGTCACTCCCTGGCCGTCCTTGAACGTCCGGGTCTGGCCGTTGGCGGTCACCGTGACGCTCGAGTTGCTGCGCGTCCGCATGCCGAGCACTTTGACGGCCTGGAAGTAGGTTCCCGAATCGCCGCCAGGGGCCACGCCGAATGATTTGAGCTGGTCGGCGATGTATGCGCCGGCGAGGCCGAGACCCTCGGTAAAGACCTGCCTGCCCTGCAGCGCATCGGAGGCGATGTAGGTCAGCCACTGCTTCATCTCCTCCTGCGAAATCTGGGTGCGCTGCGCGCCCCCGGCAAGCGACAACCACAGGACCACGGCAGGAAGATGAGGGCGGCGGCGAGTCGTGAGCGGCTCACGCGGGCATTCTACATGTTGCCGTAGAATCACCGGTCGCAGGAGTCGGGGTGACGAGGATTCTCACAGCCGTGATCGCGCTGTCCGCTGCCGGTCAGCAATTGACCGTCTGGGACGGCGTGTACACCCGCGAGCAGTCCGACCGCGGCGAGAAGATCTACGCCGACCGCTGCGCCAAGTGTCACGGCGACACGCTGCAGGGGATCGAGGCGGCACCCGCGCTCGTCGGCCCGCGCTTCTACAGCAATTGGGATGGCGAGACGCTCGATGCCCTCTTCGAGCGCATGCGCACGTCGATGCCCCAGGATCGACCCGGGGCGCTCACGCGCACCGAGAACGCAGACATCCTCGCCTACCTGCTCCGCGTTGGCGCATTCCCCTCCGGCAAGATGACGCTCGACGCACAGGGCGGAGCGCTGATTCGGGTCAGAGTGTTGATGTATCGTCCGGATCCGAAATGACAGAGCCTAGAATGACACAGTGGCGACGGTTGGTCGTATTCGCAGCAGTCGTGCTCGCGGCGTGGACCGCCGTTCCGCGCGGCCAGTCCGGCGCGCCGCGCGGCGAATGGCCCACCTACGGCGGGGACCTGGGCCACACCCGGTACGCGGCACTCGATCAGATCACCGCTGCCAACTTCAACGACCTCGAAGTCGCGTGGCGCTTCAAGACCGACAACCTCGGCCCGCGTCCTGAATTCAATCTCCAGTCGACACCGCTCGTGGTACGCGGGCGCCTGTATTCGACCGGCGGCACGCGCCGGGCGGTCGTCGCGCTCGATGCCGCCACCGGCGAACTGCTGTGGGTGCACAGCGAAGACGAAGGGGCCCGCGGTGCAGCGGCGCCGCGACAGCTGTCGGGCCGCGGCCTGGCCTACTGGAGCGACGGCAAGGAGGAACGCATCCTCTACGTGACGCCGGGCTACCGTCTGGTCGCCCTCGACGCCAGGACCGGCAGCGCCGTCGCCGCGTTCGGCCGCAACGGCGCCATCGATCTCAAGGCCGATCTCGATCCGTCGATGGACCTCACCTCCGCTCCGATCGGTCTGCACGCCACCCCGATCGTCGCCGGCAACGTCGTCATCGTCGGCGCCGCCTTCGAGACCGGCGCCAATCCCAAGAGCCGGCGGAATGTGAAGGGCGCCGTGCGCGGCTTTGACGTACGGACCGGCAAGAGGCTGTGGGTCTTCAAGACGATTCCCGAACCGGGCGAGGTGGGGCACGAGACGTGGGAGAACGACTCGTGGGCGTACACCGGCAACACCGGCGTGTGGGCGCAGATTTCCGTCGACGAGGAGCTGGGCATGGCCTACCTCCCGGTCGAACTTCCCACGCACGACTATTACGGTGGCGCGCGCCCGGGAAACGGTCTGTTCGGTGAAACGCTGGTGGCCATCGACTACCGGACCGGTCAGCGCAAATGGCACTTCCAGCTCGTGCACCACGGCATCTGGGACATGGATATTCCGTGTGCGCCGATCCTCGTCGATATTCGCGTCAACGGCCGCACCATCAAGGCCGTCGCGCAGCCGACGAAGCAGGCGTTTCGTCTACGTCTTCGATCGCGTCACCGGGCAGCCGGTGTGGCCGATCGAGGAGCGTCCGGTTCCGCAGGGCGACACGCCCGGTGAGAAGGTACTCACCGACGCAGCCGTTCCCGACGAGACCCGCCGCCTACGATCGACAGGGGCTGGCCATCGACGACCTGATCGACTTCACGCCGGAACTGCGCGCGGAAGCGGTGAAGACCGTCGCTCAGTACAAGATCGGCCCCATCTTCACGCCGCCTGTCGTCAGCCGCGCCGAAGGCCCAATCGCCACGCTGGCGATGGGCAACCAGGCTGCTGCGACGAACTGGCCCGGCGGCGCCTACGATCCCGAATCGCACGTTCTCTTCGTCCAGTCGCAGAGCGCCGTCGCCACGCTCGGCCTCGTGCCGCCGGCGGATGGAACCGCGGACGGCGTCCGGTATCACCAGGGCACCGCGTTGACGGGTGCGCGGCGCACCGGCGGATCCGGGTCAGCCACCGGCCAGGCAGGAGGAGCGGCGACCGCGCCGACGGTGCAGGGCCTGCCGCTGATCAAGCCTCCCTACGGCCGCATCAGCGCCATCAATCTCGATACCGGAGACATCCTCTGGCAGGTGGCGCACGGTGAGACGCCAGACGCGATCCGCAACCATCCGTTGCTCAAGGGGCTGACCATCGCTCGAACCGGCCGTCCCGGCAATGTGGGAACGCTCGTGACGAAGACGCTCGTCATCGCCGGGGAGCCGGGATTCGGACCGACGCCCTCGGGACAGCGCGGATCGATGCTGCGCGCGTACGACAAGCGCACGGGGGCGGATGCCGGCGCGCTCTACATGCCAGCGCCGCAAACCGGCTCGCCGATGACCTACATGCTGAATGGCCGGCAGTATCTCGTCGTCGCGATCAGCGGCGGGAGCTACAGCGGCGAGCTGGTGGCGTTCAGATTGCCGGGATAGGCACCCCTAAAGCACGGGGCGCCTCGTGACGTAGGGCACCCTTTCAAGGGTGCCGCGCGAGCCGCTCAAAGATCGGCCGCAGCCGCTCCGCCGTCGATCGGATCTCTTCAGGCAGCACGCGCGTCTTCCCCACGACCGTCATGAAGTTGGTATCGCCATTCCAGCGCGGCACCAGGTGCAGGTGCACGTGCTCTTCGATGCCGGCCCCTGCCGGCGCACCCAGGTTCACGCCGACATTGATCCCTTCCAGCTTGTAGGCCTCGCGCAGCGCCCTCTCACAGAGCTGCGTCAACAACCCGACGTCGTTCATCTCGTCGCGCGTCAGGCCGGCGAGCGAGGACTCATGCCGGTACGGCACAACCATCAGGTGGCCGTTGTTGTAGGGATACAGGTTGAGGATGACGTAGGCGAGCTGACCGTGATGGATCACGAGCGGGTCAGGGTGGGAGGGATTGGGTGCGTCACAAAAGACGCACCCGCTCGGTTTCTTCGAAGTCACGTACTCGAGTCGCCAGGGCGACCAGAGATGATCCAATGGCTACACAGCAGCGGCGCCTGGCAGCGACGGAAGCCCACCGGGTCGGCGTCGGCCGCTTCAGCAGCTTCCGCCTCGCGGTTGATGAGATCCTTGAGCTCCTTGCCCGGCTTGAAGTAGGGCACCTTCTTTGGCGGCACGTCCACTTTGTCGCCGGTCTTCGGGTTGCGACCCTTCCTCGGCTCGCGCTTCCGCAGCCGGAAGCTGCCGAATCCGCGCAGCTCGATCTTCTCGCCGCGGTGCAGCGCGTCGATGATGCTCTTGAACACGGTGTCCACGATGACCTCGGAGTGCTTCTTCGTGAGGTCAGAGACGCGCGAGACCTCCTCGACAAGCTCCGCCTTGGTCATGCTGCCGGCGCCGTTGCCGCTGCCAATCGTCACTGCAGGCTCCTCGGTTGCTCGTTACCGATTGCGGAAGTGATCGCCCAACGTCGCGGTGCCCGTGCCTTCGGTCTCCTGGAACGTCTCCCAGTCGCCGCGGAACGTCGTCGTCCTTCATCGCGCGGATGCTCAGGCCGATCTTCCGCTCCTGGGGACTCAGCTTGATGATCTTCATCTGGTAGGTGGCGCCCACCTCCAGCTCGATCTTCTCGCCGCCATGGGAGTCGTCGAACTCAGACACGTGAATAAGCCCTTCGATCCCTTCGTCGAGCTCGACGAAGGCGCCGAAGTTCGTCATCCGGGTGACCTTCCCTTCCACCGACGCTGCCGACCTGGTGGCGGGAGAAGAAGTCGTCCCAGATATCGGTGGCCAACTGCTTGAGGCCCAGTGACAGGCGCTGGTTGTCGGCGTCGATGCTGAGCACCATCGCCTCGACCACGTCACCCTTCTTCAGCACCTCGGACGGGTGCTTGACGCGCTTGCTCCACGACATGTCGGAAATGTGGATCAGGCCGTCGATGTCCTCTTCGACCTCGACGAACGCGCCGAACTCGGTCAGGTTGCGAACCTTGCCCTTGATCTTCGTGCCGACGGGATACTTCTCCGACAGCTCGTTCCACGGGTTGCTCTCGACCTGCTTCAGCCCGAGCGAGATGCGCCGGGCGGCCGGATCGACGCCGAGGACCATCGCCTCGACCGAGTCGCCGACGTTCAGGATCTTCGACGGGTGCTTGACGCGCTTGCTCCACGACATCTCCGAGACGTGGATCAGGCCTTCGACACCCGGTTCCAGCTCGACGAACGCGCCGTAGTCGGTCAGGCTGACCGCTTTGCCGCTCATCCGCGCGCCGACCGGATAGCGGTCCTGCACCGTGGCCCACGGATCCTGCACGAGCTGCTTGTGGCCCAGGGACACGCGCTCGGTCGCCGGGTCGTACTTCGAGCACGATCACGTCGACTTCGTCGTTGACCTTGAACAGCTCCGACGGGTGGCCGACGCGGCCCCACGACATGTCGGTGATGTGCAGCAGGCCATCGATGCCGCCCAGGTCGATGAACGCGCCGTAGTCGGTGATGTTCTTCACCGTCCCGCGCAGCACCTTGCCCTCGGCCAGCGTCTCGAGCGTGGTCTTCTTCTTCTCGGCGTTCTCTTCCTCGAGCAGCGCCTTGCGCGACAGGACGATATTGCCGCGCTTCTTGTTGACCTTGATGACGCGCATGCGGAGTTCCTGTCCGCGCAGCGCGTCGAGGTTCCGGACCGGGCGCACGTCGATCTGCGAACCCGGGAGGAAGGCGCGGACGCCGATGTCCACCGCCAGGCCGCCCTTGATCCGCTCGATGACGCGGCCAATGACGACTTTCCTCTCGGCGTAGGCCTTTTCGACCTCGTCCCAGATCTTCATCTTCTCGGCCTTCTCGCGCGACAGCACGATGTGGCCTTCACGGTCTTCGGTACGCTCGAGCAGGACGTCGACGGTGTCGCCCCCCTGCACGGTCACGTTGCCGGTTTCATCCAGGAACTCATGAACCTGGATCAGACCTTCTGATTTGTAGCCGACGTCGACGACGACGTGGGTGTCGGTAACCTTGAGCACCGTGCCTTTGACGACTTCGCCTTCCGCCATGTTGCGGAAGCTCTCGTCGTAGGCTTCGAGCATGGACGCGAAATCCTTCGGGTCCATGTCCTCGTGGAGCATCGGTTTGAAAGCGGGCCCGGCCGGTTTCCCTGATCGGGTCCGTCCAGGTGCGGGCTGCGTGCCCGGTATTGTCTCGGGCGTCATCAACCCGTTATCTGCGTTCGCCATTTAACTGCGCGTCCTCCTCGGTCCTGCGATTCGCTCCTGGACTCGCGATCGTCGCTCGCTGGGACTCGCCCAGGACAAGCGCTCTAAACGTGGCCCTCTTGTCAGGGTTCGTCGTGAGCGGCCGGAAACGGTGCCTTTCGACTATGCTCAAGGCCTTGCGGGGACCGGCCCCCCGCAGCTATAACGGCGATTGACGCGCGTTCGTACAAGTGGCGTTCGTACAGGCGGCCTAATAAACGACGCGCCTGAGGCACGCCGCGCTGGGTGTACGTGGGATGATCGACGGCCGCGGAACGCCTTCTGCGAACGGTTGTTCGTCGCCGATAAGACATAGAGGATACGTCACTTATCGTAAACGGTCAAGGTAGGTACGGTTTGCGGTTGCAGTCGGTTACCCAGTGAAAGGACGTCCCATGGCCAAACGGAAGGCCGCGCGGGCCCTTCGACGGCGCTCAGGGCAGGCAGGCAGAAAGACCAGCGGCGGGCGAAAAGCAGCGGGTCGAAGCCGGGCCGCCGCACGAAAAACAGCAAGCCGGAAGCGGACCGCGTCCACCGGCAGAGCTAAGAAAACCGCCAAGAAAACGCGGAAACCGGCGGCGCGGGCTCTTGTCGCCAAGCGGGCGATCGCGCGCAAGCGCGCGGTCGTGAAGGCAACGAAGCCGGCGCGCGCTCGGGTGATTGCCAAAGCCAAACCCGTAGCGGCCAAGGCCAAACCGGTGAAAGCCACGCGGAAGGTCGTCGTGCGTCCGGCGGCACCGGCAGCCGCCAAACGTCCGCCCATCCCCGTCCTGCGAAAGCCACCAGGCCTGGACCGCGAACGACGGATCATCCGCGATGAAGACGACATCGTCCAGGCGACTCCCCCGTCGTCTCTGGACCTCGATCGAACGGCATCGGCAGTGCGAAGCGGCCGCCGGGTCATGAAAGATCGCTCAGGACGAACATACCGAGACGAGCCCTGCCTTGACCGCCGGCGACGTCGATGCGGATTGGGAATCGGCATATAGCGTTGGCGACGAAGCGCCCGGCGGCGACAACCCGACACCGGACCAGGACATCGTCGACGACATCGGCAAGGCCGTCGGTGTCCAGTACCAGGACAACGAGGAACTGAAGGGCGAGGAAAAGATCCTCAAGCGCGATCGCAACCGCTGGGAGCTCGACCCGGCGTCGTCGGACGATTGGGACGACCGCTAGGCTGGTGACACGGCCAACTCCCAACTCCCAATCGCCAACTCCCAATATTTGGTAGAGGCCGACCTTTAGGTCGGCCTTTTCATTTAGGGAACCTTCCGCGCTCAGCGCGTCCTCGGCTACCGAGGGCTCGCGCACGATCCGCAGAATCCATCGGTACACCTCCCGCTCGAACTGGCGGAACGGCGCCTCGAACGCCTGGCGATCGCCTTGCGTGAAACGGCGCAGCAGATCACGATCAGCCTCGTCCGGCACGTCTACTGGCCTTACCGGGGGTGTAGGGCGCCCTTTTAAGGGTGCCGGGAGGCACTAATGAAACCGCACCCTTTCCTTCGCGCCTACATGGCAGGGATCGCCGTCCCGACGTTCGTGCTGATCCTGATCCTCACGGTCTACGCGTACAACCGCTTCTACTTCGAGGTCTCGAGTCAGTTCGTCATCCCGTTGCCCGGAGCACCGCTCGACCGCGCAATCGTGTTTCCGATGGCGGTTGTGCCGAACATGTGGGGCGCGTGGAACATGCTCTACCTGGCGCTGCGCTCTCGACTGCCCTGGTCGCTCGGCGTCCACGGTGCGCTGCTGCTGCTGGTGCTGATGCCGCTCGGCTTCGCGCTGGCCAGCTCGCTGGATGTGTTTCACGGTGCAATGGGACTTCGCGCTGCCGATGGCGCCGGTCGGAATGACCGTCTATTACCTGGCGTGGAAGTACCTCGTGGGCTTCCTGAATCAGGAGGTCGGCATCGCCTGACCTCCCGCTCCGCACGGCAGGCGTCCGCTAACTACGGCTCGAAGGTCTTGGCAGCCGGAATCGGCCACCAGCGAACCTGCACCCGACCCAGGATGTATTTCTTTGGAACCGGCCCGAACGAGCGGCTGTCGGTGCTGTTGCTTCGATGATCGCCGAGCACGAAGTAGTAGCCCTCGGGGACGAGGACAGCCGCCCGCTCATCGGGCTGATCGGAACTCGGCTGGAATGAAGGTCTCTGCCTCGGCAACGCCGTTTCGCACCACGACGCCCGCCTGAAACCCAATCGTGTCGCCCGGCGCCGCGACGATCCGCTTCACCAGCGTCTGATCCGGATTGTTGGGATGCCGCACCATCACGACATCCCCGACTTCGAGGATCGTGTATCTGATACGCGAGCTTGTTGACCACCAGGCGATCCTGGTCATGGAGCGTAGGCTCCATGCTCCGCCCCTCGACGCGTGCCACCTGGAATCCAAAGGTGACGATGAGCGTCGCGTAGACCGCGGCCGACGCAAGGGTGCGGAACCAGAGGATCACTTCGCGGCCAACCCGCCTCAATTCGCTTCATCTCGTTCCCCCAGTCCGAGTTTTACTGTTCACCAGTTCCATCACCCGACTGACCACCTGGTCGATCGGCATGCCGGTGGTGTCCATGTGCACGGCGTCCGGCGCAATCGACAGCGGCGAGACGGAGCGCGTGGTGTCGGCCGTGTCCCGCGCCTGAATAGCCGCGGCAACGGCAGCCTGCCCGGCCTGGCTGCCCGAGTGGGCGACGTCGGTCGCCCGCCGGCGGGCCCGCTCCTCAGCCGACGCGTCCAGGTAGATTTTGACGTCGGCATTGGGGAACACGACCGTGCCGATGTCGCGCCCTTCCATCACCACGCCCCCCTCGGCGCCGAGCGTGCGCTGGCGCGCGACGAGCGCTTCGCGCACTTTCGGCAGCCGCGCCACCGCGGTCGCAGCCTTGTCGATTTCAGGGGTTCTGATGGCGCGCGTCACGTCGTGGCCGTCGATGGATACTACGCCGCCTTCGACAACGAGGTTCGCTCGCCGGGCCAGCTCGGAAACGGCCGCTTCATCGTCGAGCGGAATGCCCTCGTGTGCAGCCTTCCAGCCCGACGGCTCGATACATGGCGCCCGTATCGACGTGCCGGTAGCCGAGTGCTTCACGAGATCGCGCGCGAGATGGTGCCCTTACCTGCTCCAGAAGGGCCGTCGATGGCGATGACCAGGCGTTTCATCTCTGAATTTCACATTACCGAGTTCTCGCCTCGGTTCGTGTTCTTCTTCGCGTCGCGCTTCGATCCGACTTCGTGGTTCGTGGTTTAATCGACGCGCGCAATGACCCGTCGCCGCCTCCGCATGTGGCTCATCATCCTCATCGTTCTCGTCGCCATCGTGTATTTCGGCGCTCCATATGCGCGCGCCATGTCGCTGATCGTCCGTGTCGCGGGTATCGGTGGACCCGCGCAGGCGATCGTCAGCCTGCCGGACAGCCGGGTCGACATCCAGCCGAAGCACGATGGTGCCCACGCGCCATGGCGACGTGCCAGCGCAGCTCTACATGCCGGCCAGGATCTCGGAGCTCGCGGTCCTGGTCATGCCGGGCTTCAACTCCAACGGCATCGACGAACCGCGGCTCGCGTCGCTGGCCGCCGATATCGCCGCGAGCGGCTACCCGGTGATGGCGCTGGCGCTGCCCGATCTTCAGCAGTTCCGGCTGTCGCCCGCGGCCACCGACGTGATCGAAGATGCCGTGGCATGGATGGCGAAGCAGCCGCGCCTGGCGCCGGACGGCCGCATCGGCATCATCGCCGTGAGCTTCGCCGGGGGCCTGTCGGTCGTCGCGGCCGGACGCGACCGCATCCGCGACCACGTCAAGTTCGTCGTCTCGCTCGGCGGCCATGGCAACATGCGGCGCGTGATGGGGTACCTCGCGACGGGCGTCGCGCCAAAGGTCGAGGGCCTCGACAACCACCCTCCGCACGACTACGGCGTCGCGGTGATTCTCAACAGCCTCGCCGACCGTGGTGTCGTACCGATCGAACAGGCCGGTCCGCTGCGCGAGGCCATTGAAACGTATCTCAAGGGGTCGCAGGCGACGGTGATCAGCGACGCCGCCGCTGCGCCGATCTTTGAGCAAGGCTCGCGTGATGACCGCCGGGCTGCCCGAGCCGTCGCGCACCTACATGCAGTACGTGAACGATCGAAACGTCAGCAAGCTCGGCGCGGTGCTGGCGCCGCATCTCGACCAGGCGGGCGTCAACGATCCCGCGCTGTCGCCAGAGCTGGCTCCCCCACCGGCGGCCGCCATCTTCCTGCTGCACGGCCACGACGACAACATCATTCCGCCCGCGGAGAGCGTGCTCCTGGCCAACCATCTGCGATCGAAAGGGGTCCGCACGAAGGTCCTGCTCAGCGGCCTGATCACCCACGCCGGGGTAAACGAACAGGCCACGGCAATGGATGCGTTGAAGCTCCTCGCCTTCTGGGCGGCCGTGATCAAGGAATAGCCTGAGAAGATAGACGCGTGACCAGTGCATCCTCCCGCCGATTCGTGCTCCAGAAAATCCTCTCTCAGGCTGGCGTCGCCTCGCGGCGCGCCGCGGAGAAGCTGATCGAGGAAGGGCGCGTCTCGGTCAACGGCCACTTCATTCGCGAGATGGGCGTCAAAGCTGATCCGCGTACCGATGACATCCGCGTCGACGGCCGGCGCCTTCGCGCTGCCGGACCGCCATCGATACATCCTGCTCAACAAGCCGCGCCGGCGTCGTCACCACCCGCTCGGATCCGCAACGACGGCAGACGGTGCTCGACCTGCTCGGCGGCGTGCGCGAATACATCTACCCGGTCGGACGCCTCGACTACGACAGCGAGGGCCTCCTGCTTCTGACCAACGATGGGGACCTCGCCGCCCGCCTGACGCATCCGCGGCACGAAGTCGAACGCACGTACGAGGCCCACGTCGCCGGCACGCCAGACGACGAGGCCATCGAGAAGCTCCGCCGCGGGATCCCGCTCGACGGAAAACGGACGATGCCTGCGGAGGTCAAGCTACTGACCCGAGGAACGGCACCCCGTAAAGGGGCGCCCTACGAACAGCGTGGCGCAGCACCGCAAGGGAGCGCCCCACGACGCGGGCCGCAGGGCTACGAACGCGTGACGGCCCCCGTAAAGGGCGCCACACCGGACGCGGCACCTCGCAAAGCGGTGCCTACGAAAGGCGTGTGAATGGGGTGTTGCTGATCACGATCCGTGAGGGACGGAATCGACAAGTGCGCCGGATGTGCGAAGCGGTCGGCCATCCCGTGCGAAAACTCCGCCGCGTTCGTATCGGGCCGATCACCGACCGGCGGCTGCGCCCAGGTGAATGGCGCGATCTCAGCGCCCACGAGGTCAAGCAGCTGAAGGATCTGGCGGAAGCTCCCCGTCCTCGTCGAGCGGCAGGACGTCCTCGACCGGCGTCTGCTCGATAAGCCCCGCCGGCGGATCGAACCCAAGCGCTTCCGCCATGTCCTCGATCTTCGGCAGGTCGTTCAGATCCTTCAAGCCGAAGCGGATCAGGAACTCCTTCGTGGTCGCGTAGAGGAACGGCCGACCGACGACATTCTTGCGGCCGACGATCTTGATCAGGTGGCGTTCGAGCAGCGTGGACAGCACGCCTGACGTATTGACGCCGCGGATCTCGCCGATCTCGAGCGCGGTGATCGGCTGCTTGTAGGCAATCACCGCGAGCGACTCCAGCCCCTGGACCGTCAGCTTCTGTGCCGAGCGTTCATGGAACAGCCGCCGCACCCATTCGTGGAGCTGCGAGCGGGTGACGATCTGATAGCCGCCGGCGACCTCGACGAGCTGCAGTCCGGGACGGCTCTCGTAGTCCACCTTCAACGCCTCAACGGCCGCCGCGACGTCTTCCTTCGGCTCGTCCGCGAGCAGCTTGTAGAGCATCTTCGGCGTGACCGGTTCGGGCGACGCGAAGATCAGCGCCTCCACGATCGCCTTCACTTCCGCGGATACCGCGCGCTCGGATGGCAGGTCGGCGTTCGAATTCTTCAGACATCTGGGTCTCGGTGCCTCGGTGCCTCGGTGTGTCGTGACTCCGATTGATTTGGTGGTTTCGGGGTCACCTATCGGATGCGGTGCATCGGCGGGCCGCGCCCGTTTGTACACGCGAATCTCGCCGAACGACCCGGCCTGGAACACGCGAATCAGCTTCAGCCTGATCATCTCCAGCACCGAGAGGAACGTGACGATCATGAACGGCGCGCGAGCCGTCGCCGTCCTCGAACAGCTCTTCGAACCCGCACGCGTCGGTCTCGGACAGCCGCCCCAGGAGCTGCTGGATTCGCGACTCGATGGAGATCTGCTCCGGCGGCAGGACCATGTGCGGCCGGCGGTTCGCGCGCTCGAGCACGCCTTTGAATGCGGCCAGCAGGCTGAAGAGATCGACTTCCAGCTCTGGCTCGTAGTCGTCGCCGGCGGCCTCGGCCACACTCGCATCGGGGCGCATGAACTGGGCGCTGCGCAGCGTCTCGCGCTCGTGCAGCAGCTCCGCCGCCGCCTTGTATTTCTGGTGTTCCAGCAGTCGGCGGACCAGCGCCTCGCGTGGATCCTCCTCGACCGTGTCGTCCTGCGTCGGATCCGGCCGCGGCAGCAGCGTCCGCGATTTCATGTGGATGAGCGTCGCCGCCATCACCAGGAACTCACCGGCGACGTCCAGGTTCAGCTCCTGCATCAGCCCGATATAGGCCAGGTACTGCTCGGTGATCAGCTTGATGGGGATGTCGTAGATGTTCACCTCGTTCTTGCGAATGAGGTAGAGGAGCAGATCGAGGGGCCCCTCGAACGATTCGAGCTTGACCTTGTAGGCGTCTGGCGAGGATTCGAAGTCCGGATGTTCAGTGTTCACAATCAATATCGGAGCTTCACCGCCTCACGGACCCGTTCCATGGTCGCCTGTGCGACGCCGCGCGCCTTCCGCGAGCCTTCGATCAGGATTTCGCGCACGCGCTCCGGCCGCGCCATGACGTCACGACGACGTTCGCGCATCGGCGCCAGCGAGGCGTTCATGGCCCGCGCCAGCTTGGTTTTCACTTCGACGTCGCCCACCTTGCCGGCGCGGTATCGCGTCTTCAGGTCCTCGACCTCAGCGACGTCCGTGTTGAACACGTCATGGTACATGAACACCGGATTGCCCTCGACGGTGCCGGGGATGTCGGCACGCACGCGCTTGGGGTCGGTGTACATCTGGCGCACCTTCTTCATCAGCGCCTCATCGTCATCGCTGAGGTCGATGGTGTTGCCGTAGCTCTTGCTCATCTTGCGATTGTCGAGCCCCGGCAGGCGCGGCGTCGACGTCAGCAGCGGCTGCGCCTCGACGAGGACCTCGCCATAGAACTGATGAAAGCGTCGGATCGCTTCGCGCGACAGCTCGAGGTGCGCCACCTGATCTTCACCGACCGGCACGAACCGGCCGTCGTAGAGCGCGACGTCCGCGGTCTGCAGCAGCGGGTATCCGAGAAAGCCGACCGTGGACAGATCCTTCTCTGAGAGCTGCTCGCGCTGTTCTTTGTAGGTGGGCACCCGCTCGAGCCAGGGAATCGGCACCACCATCTGCAGCAGCAGATACAGCTCGGCGTGCTCCGGCACCAGCGACTGGATGAACAGCGTGCTGCGCTCGGGATCGACGCCGGCGGCAATCCAGTCGGCGGCGTTGTCGATGGCGTTGGCGGCGATCTCGGCGGTGTTGGCGTACTCGCTCGTCAGCGCGTGCCAGTCGGCGACGAAATAGAAGCAGTCGTACTGGTCCTGGAGCGCGGCCCAGTTCTTGAGCGCGCCGACGAGGTGGCCAATGTGGAGCCTGCCCGTCGGGCGCATGCCCGAGACAACTCGCAGCTTCGACATCAGGACGAGAGAAGGCCGCGCAGAATCAGCGTCCTGGACGGGGTCGACGATCCCCCACAGGGCACGCCGTCAGCAGCAGGGCGTAGAGGATGATCATGCCGTACGGACGCATGCTGTTGAACAGTCTGCGAGGCGCCGGCCGCGCAACAGGCCGGCCAGGACGTTGCCGCCGTCGAGCGGCGGCACGGGCAGCATGTTGAAGACCGCCAGGAGCGACGTTGATGCCGACCATGATGCCGAGAAGAACTGAAAGATCTGCGACGAGGCCGCGGCTCGATCCGCCCTCGAAGCCGATCAGGCGCAGGCCGAGGGCGGCGATGGCCGCCAGCACGAGATTGCTTGCCGGTCCGGCGGCCGCAATCAGCATGTATTTGCGCTGCCAGTGACCATGCAGGTTGTGCGGATTCACCGGGACCGGCTTCGCCCACCCGAGCAGCGGCACGTTCGTCATCATCGCCAGGAGCGGGAACAACAATCGTGCCGATCGGATCGATGTGCACGATTGGATTCAGCGAGACGCGGCCAAGGCGCCGCGCCGTCGGGTCGCCGAGGATGTCCGCGGACCAGGCGTGGGCGGCTTCGTGAAACGTCAGCGAGAGCAGAAGAACGGCGAAGGGGATGACAAGCCGCGAATCGAATGTCCACGGAAGGTCCAGCCTAGCACAGCAGCAGACCGCTTCAGGTCGGCGCGACGCGGCATCGGTGGGTGCGGGAGGTGCGAGATTTTCGGCGTAGGCCGCGAAACTTCGCCGCCGCCAAGCCGTGCGATATATCGCCTGCAGGTGAAATGCAGGCATTCGACGCGGGCATCGTCGGCACATGTGTTGCCCTTATGGTGCGCAGGAGTTCCGCCATGACTCGCATCACACGCATCCTCGTGCCCACCGACTTCAGCGCCACCGCAGACGCGGCGCTGGACTATGCCTTCGTGTTGCCGAACGGTTCGGCGCCTCAGTCGAGCTGTTGCATGTCCTGGACGATCCGTTCGTAACGGACGGGATGGCTGCAGAGGCCTACATCTCCGAAGCGCCTGCCCTCCGCAGCGCGATGCTGCAGGACGCCAGGGACAAGCTGCGCCACCGCGCTGCCCCGCGCACGCCGCCAAGGTCGATTGAGACCGAGTGCTCTTCGGCCACGGCGCACGGACCATCGCCGACTACGCTGCCGAACGTGGTGTTGATCTGATCGTCATGGGCACGCACGGCAGGACCGGCGTTGCGCATCTGCTGCTGGGCAGCGTTGCCGAACGGCTCGTGCGCACGGCATCATGTCCGGTTCTGACGGTGCGGCACCCCGCGGCGAAGGCGCATCGAACGGAACTGGTCTATGACGTGGAACATCTTCCAGCCTGACGCTGGAAGGTGAATGAAGTTTCTCTGAATTTTCTCTCAGGCCTGTGTAGGCTTGGGATCGACATGTTTCCTCCACGAGTGGTGCTGGCAGCCGTCGATTTCTCCGAGTCTTCACGCGTCGCCCTGACGTTCGCGGCCCGGCTGGCGAAGCACTGCGACGCCCAGTTGCAGGTGCTCCATGCCGAGGATCCGATGCTCGCGAGCGCGGCGCGATCGACCGGCGTCGACCTGGCGGCGGAGACCCGCAGCGAGCTCGGTGCGTTCATGCAGTCCGCGTTTCCGGCGGGAGACTGGGCGCCCCAGCATCACGTCGTCACTGGAGACGCGGTCGACGTGATTCGCGACACGGCCGAGCGCGAGTCTGCTGATCTGATTGTGGTGGGCGCGCGCGGCATGTCGGGCGTCGAGCGGATGTTCTTTGGATCGACGACCGAAGGCATTCTGCGCCAGGCAGATACCTCCGTGCTGGTTGTGCCGGCGGGCTGGAAGCCGCCGCGGCCCGAACTGAAGGACCTGACCGGTACGGGCCCGATCGTCGTCGGCGTCGACCTGTCCCCGCCGGCGATCGCCGCTGCACCAGCCGCGGGCGCGCTCGCGGCCGTCCTGGGAACCTCAGCGGAGGCGATTCACGTTGTGCCGCCGCTGCCGGTGCCTGCCCGCTGGTCCCATCACGCCGAGCAGGCGCAGGCAGCGCGGATTCACAGCGCGAAGAGCGACGTCGCGTCGGCACTTCAACACGTTGAAGGCGTGACAGTGGTCGGAGTCGAAACGGGTCCGGTGCCGGAGCGCCTCGCCGAGGCAGTGCGTAGACACGCGGGACCGGCATCCGCTTCTGGTGCTTGGCCGGCGGACGCAGAAGGAGCGAGGCGACGCGCCCGGCAGCACCGCCTTTCGCGTGCTGGCCCTGACACAGGCGCCTGTTCTGATGCATTTGCCGGACCGCTACGTGTGACGAGGCAGGTCGATGATTCGAGTGACCGACGCCATCGTTCTCGACGACCACGACATCAGCGAGCGTTTCGTCCGCGCATCGGGCCCTGGCGGCCAGAACGTGAACAAGGTGGCAACCGCCGTCGAGTTGCGCGTCGATATTCGAAAGTCATGCGCTGCCGCCGGACGTGAAAGAACGGCTCGATCGCATTGGGCGGGAGGCAGGTGACGACCGAGGGTGTGCTCGTCATCGACAGCCGCGTACATCGCTCGCAGGCGCAGAATCGTGCCGCCGCGCGCGCCCGGCTTGTGGCGCTCCTGCATACGGGCCGCCAAGCCACCAAAGAAGCGGAAGGCGACAAAGCCACGACCGGCCGCACGCGAGAAGAGGCTCGCCTCAAAGAAGTTGACGGGCGCGATCAAACAGTCTCGAAGCCGCCGGTCCGAAGACGAGTGACGATCGTCGCCGTTTAGGGCCGCAGACCCTTCCCCTCGACATAGTCGTAGCTGCGGCCGGTGGCGAGATTCTTGAGCTCCTCGGTCCGTCCATTGGGCCACGTGATCATCACGCGGTCGATCCGATCTCGACGGCCGACGCCGAAGGTCACCGGAAGCTCGGACTGCGAGAGGTAGCTCGAACCGCTTCTGACCATCCGCGACTGGGTGATGCCGTCGTGGACGATGCGGACGGTGCTGCCGATGGCGTCGCGATTGGATGTGGTGCCTTGGAGGCGGAACCGCACGCTGCGGTTGCCGCCGGTCTGGTCGTTCCGGAGCAGCACGGCGGGTCCGTTGTTCGTCGTGATCAGCACGTCCACATCGCCGTCGCGATCGAAGTCGCCGACCGCCAGCCCGCGGCCGACGCGCGGCTGCGCGAACCCGGCGCCCACGGCAGACGAGGCATCGCGAAAGCGCGCGTTTCCCTGATTGAGAAAGAGCTGCGGCCGCTGCGCGTAGCCGACGTTGCCGCGAATGTTGCGGACGGTGTCGTCGATGTGGCCGTTGACGGTCAGGAGGTCGAGCCGGCCGTCGAGATCCAGGTCGGCGAACACGCAGCCGAATCCCAGATGGTTGCGGGACGGGAAGCCAACGCCGGCCTCCGCTGCGGTGTCGCGGTAGGTGCCGCGCCTGCGCCCGCCGATAGAGGCCGATCATCTCGCCCTCGAAGTTGGTGATGGCCAGGCCGGGCGCGCCGGAGTTGTCGAAATCGCCGGCGTCGACGCCCATGCCCGCGCGCGCCTTGCCGTCGCTGCTCAACGCCACACCCGCCTGCAGCGCCACGTCCTTGAACGTCCCGTTGCGCTGGTTTCGATAGAGCTTGTTCGGCTGCGTGTCGTTGGCCACGAAGATATCGGGCCAGCCGTCCTGGTCGTGATCGATCAACGCCACGCCCAGCGCCTTCGACGTCGAATCGAAGATCCCGCACGTGGCGGTCACATCCTCGAACGTGCCGTCGCCGCGGTTGCGGAACAGCCATGACGTCTCGCCGCGATACGCCTCGGGAGTGCAATACGACTTCTGCTTGCCGTCGAGACTGCAGAACACGTCGTGGTCCGCCGACCACCGCACGTAATTGCAGACGAACAGGTCGAGCAGGCCGTCGCGGTCGAAGTCGAGCCACATCGCGGACGTGCTGAACCCGGTGCGGCCACCGAGCCCGCTGGCGCGGGTCACATCGACGAACGTTCCCTTCCCCGTGTTGCGGAACAGGCGACTCTGGCCGACGCAGGTGACAAAGACATCCGGAAACCCGTCGTTGTTGAAGTCGCCGACCGCGACGCCCATCCCGTACATCTCGACGTCGAGGCCGGCCGCGCGCGTGACGTCGGTGAACGTGCCGTTGCGATTGTTCCGATACAGCCGCAGCGTCGACCGCTGGCGGCTATGACCGGGCCAGTCGGCGCCGTTGATCAGCAGGATGTCCTGCCATCCGTCCGCGTCGTAGTCGATGAACGCGCAGCCGGAGCCGAGCGTCTCCGGCAGGAGCTTGCCGCCGTAGGCGCCGTTGTTGTGCCGAAACGTCAGCCCGGCGCTGGCGGTGACGTCGACAAGCTGGAAGCCCGGCGCGGGTGCGACTGGCCGCGACGACGCCGGCAATGCGCTGCGCCCAGACCGGCGCCAGCGCCAGAGATCGCGGCGGTTCATCCCTCGACTCCGTTCAACATGCGAGCGTCGCTCGGGGTGACCCCGAGGTTCGAGGGTCACAGCGGATTAACCAAGCCGTGCTGGAGCGCGTAGACGACCAGCTCCGCCGTCTTGTGCACGCCGAGCGCGCTCATGATGTTGGCGCGATGCACGGCCACCGTGTTGGCGCTCACCTTCAGCTTGCGCCGCGATGTCCTTGTTCGACAGCCCGTCGCAGATCAGCTGCAGCACTTCGAGCTCACGCGGCGTGAGCCGGTTGCGCTCGCCGGCCAGCGACTGGCCGGACGAGCGTCTCGTCGAAGATCCGGCTCACCCGCCGCCACCCGGACGATCGCGGCCGCGCAGGTCGAGGTCGACCACGTTCTTCAGGACGTAGCCGCTGGCGCCGGCGTCCATCGCCTGGCGCACGACCGTTTCTTCCGAGTGCATGCTGAGCATCAGCACCGCGATGTCCGGGTCGGCGGCGCGAATCGCGCGCGTCGCCGCCATCCCGCTGGTCCGCGGCATCGCCGCGTCCATGACGACGACCTGCGGGCGCAACTCCGCGGCCAGCCGGATCGCTTCGTCGCCGTCCGCCGCTTCGCCAACGACCTCGATGCGCGGGTCGTCCTCGAGCAGCCGGCGAAAGCCGCGGCGCACCAGGTGGTGATCGTCGGCCAGCAGGACAGTGATTCGTGCGCTCATGCAGCCGCACTCGGGGCCGGGATGGGGACGGTCAGCCGCACGCGCGTGCCGCCGTCAGGGACGCCAGCCACCTCCAGCGTTCCGCCGAGCAGCGCCGCGCGCTCGCGCATGGCGACAAGGCCGAGCCCTCGGCGCGACCCGTGCGGCTCGAACCCGCGGCCGTGATCTTCGACCTCGAGCTCGAGGCACTCGTCGTCGCGAGCGGAGGCGGACCGACGCCTGCCGTGCGCCGGAGTGCCGCGCCACGTTCGCCAGCGCCTCCTGCAGGACGCGATACACGTGAATCGCCTTCTGCGCGTCGACGTGGACGGGGTCGCCGGCACGCTCGTAGGACACGCTGACGCCTGACTGGCGCTCGAAGGTCGACAGGTACCACTCGATCGTGCTCTCGAGCCCGAGCTCCTCGAGAATCGACGGGTGCAGCGACTGGGACAGGCCGCGGACGCTGTCGAGCGCTCCCTGCGCGACTTCTCCGATCTCGCGCAGATCCGAGCGCAGCGGCGAATCCTCCGGGA
The DNA here is from genome assembly GCA_963793705.1 of uncultured Acidobacteriota bacterium. Lineage (GTDB taxonomy): Bacteria > Acidobacteriota > Vicinamibacteria > Vicinamibacterales > UBA2999 > Gp6-AA40. The sequence goes on from CAWCBC010000011.1 coordinate 175,540, forward strand.
CGCGGTTGCTGGCGCGGCCCAGCATCGAGCCCATCGCCGTCAGCACCTGGCCGAATTCGTCGTGCAGCTCGCGCGAGATCTCCCGCAGCGTCGCCTCCCGCGTGGCGATCAGCGTCTGCGCCACATCCCGACGCTCGTCCGACAAGCGACGCCAGCTCGGCGAATAGACGACGATTCGACCGAATCAGATACAGGCTGGTCGCGGTAATGGCCAGCAGCGTCGCCGCCAGGAACCAGTAGACCTGCCGCTGCGACACGGTCGTAGATGTCCTGGACCTGCTGAGCGACCTCCCCCTCGGCTTCGTTGTTCCGCACGAGCAGTCTGGCGACGGTGGTGGCGAGCGAGGCCTGTCTCGCCTGCAGCGTCAGCCGGATCTGGGTACGTGCCTCTCCGTCCTGCCCGGCGCGCGCCAGGGCGAACATGCGATCAGCGGCGTCCCAGAACTGCGCCACGGACTGCGCGAGCAATCGCGCCTGCTCCGGCGTCCGCCGCGCAACCGCCACCGCCTCCTGCTGCTTCAGCGCGTCGTCCAGGTCGTCCCGTATCCGCTCGAATGGCGCCGACCAGGCGGAGAGCGGATACGGCTCGCCGCTGTCGAGCATGTCGCGCATCGACAGCGCGAGCTGGTTCAGATCGTTCTGGATGCGGAGCAGCTGCAGCGACTCCCGCCGATTGCGATCCGTCAGCTCGGTCTGCATGCGTCGCAATCCGCTGATCTGCCCGGTGATGTACCAGGAATAGGCGACGACGACCGCCAGCGTCAGGACGAGCCCGAGCAGGAGCGCCACAGTCGGCGAGCGGTGCACCCCGCGGCCCGGGTTGGACATCGGGGCGATTATAGCGACCCGCCTCGCTCGCTTCGCGACTCGCGAGGCAGGCTATCGCTCGCCTCCCAGCTACGGCGGGCAGGCCCGCTACGCGAGCTGGTCCGGCGGTATGATGGCGCATGGCCAGATCGACTCAGACGTCGCGACACGCTGAGATTGGGACTGACCGCGGCGGGACTTGCGCTCGTTCCTGAGTGGGCGCTGCCGGCGCTCGCGCAGGGCGAGGTCGACGTTCCGTTCACCGACTTCCCCGCCAATTTCGTGACCAGCCCCGCCGATGGCGCGCGCCGCACGATCGACCTGCGAAAGATCGACGGCTTGATCACGCCGGCGGACCAGTTCTTCTTCATCCAGCACTACGACAAGCCGCAGCTCGACAAAGCCGCCTATCGCCTCAAGCTGACGGGCCTCGTCGCCAAGCCGATCGAGCTGTCCCTCGCCGATCTGCAGTCGATGCGCGCTGTCGATGTGGTCAACGGCTACGAGTGCTCCGGGAACAGCCCGCGTGGCATGCAGGGATTGTCATCGTGCGGGCGGTTCACCGGCGTGCGGCTCCGCGACGTGCTGCGTCGCGCCGGCGTCGACGACAAGGCGCGCGAGGTCGTGTTCTTCGGCGCCGACAAGGGCGCTGAGGATGTCGTGTTCCGTCAGAACACATTGAAGGTGCAGCAGCAGTTCGGACGCAGCATCACGCTCGACAACGCGATGAAGCCCGAACCGCTTCTCGCCTGGTCGCTCAACGGCCAGCCGCTCGACCGCGACCACGGCTTCCCGCTGCGCGTCATCATGCCCGGCTGGTACGGCGTCGCGAACGTGAAGTGGCTGTCGGAGATCCACCTGCAGGAGAATCGGTTACCTCGGCAAGTTCCAGGCACGCTGGTACCGCACCGTCCGCGCGGTCGGCGGCACCGGCGAGCTGACCGATCCGGCAACACAGTTCGTGGAAGCCGAAGTGTCGAAGCTGAATGTGAAGTCGGTGATCGCGCGCGTGCGGAAGTCGGCCGCCGCCCACACGATCCACGGCTTCGTCCTCAACGACGGCACACCGCTCCGGTCGGTCGAGGTCAAGGTGGACGAGGGCCCGTGGCAACGAGCGACGCTCGATCCGGCCAACACTGAGTATTCGTGGAAGCTCTTCTCGTACCGCTGGCAGGGCGCGACGCCCGGTGAGCACACGCTCGTCTCGCGCGCCACGGACGTCAACGGAGTCGTTCAACCGACGGCAGAGGAGCTCGCGCGGAAAAAGAAGACGTTCCTCGAGGACAACTCGCAGTTCCCGCGCAAGGTGAGGATCGCCTAGGCGGAGCGCTGCGGCTTTTTCAGCAGACGCGCGGGATCGTTCGCGGCTTATCGGCTGCCGCGCGCCCGGGCCTGCTCGATGGCGAACGTCTTGAGCGCAGGACTGGTCAGGCCGAGCGCCGTCGCTTCGGTGGCGGCCCGGTCAGCGTCCCACTTGTCCACGACCATCCGCTTGACCATCCACAACGCCGCGGCACGATTCGCGCTCGCGCAGTGGATGAACGCCGGCTGGTTCCTGCTGTCCGTTACCGCCGCGAGGAATTTGTCGACGAGCCCGGGATCGGGTGACGCCGCGTTGAACGGCAGGTGGATGAAGGTCAGGGCCGCGGCCTTCGCGGCCGCGGCGGATCCATCGATGTCGGCGCCCGGCTCCGTGGCGACCCGCAGATTAATCACCGACGCATAGCCCAGCTTCTTGACCTCTGCGAGCGCGGCCGGCGCCGTGGCGCCGGCGCAGGCGACGGTCTTGCCGAGGTACCCGAAGTTGACGATCCCCGGGACGGATGCCTTGCTGATTTCTGACTGCGTCAACACGACGGCTGGCAACAGCGCAAGTAAAGCCGTGACACCGAAACGCATGACTACCCCCTCGTAATAGTCAACGATCGCCCTTCAGAGCAGCCAGCGGTCGACGGTCTCACCCATCACAAGAACGAGCAGCGCAAATGCCAGCGCGGCGCCGAACAGAGATGGCATCCATCATCGCTCTAGTCTACTGCCGGACGGACGCACATGACTTCAGCGCGAACGACGTCTGCCGGGCCCACCCAGAAGCGTCACGACGCGCGCCACACCCTCACGCTGCTGGAGAACCGCCGCCGCGGCCGTCCAGTCAATGCGGTCGAAGACGCCGAGCTCGCGCGCCAGCGCCGTGATGAACTCCTCCGCATGGCGCGGGCCACGGCCGTAGACATCACGATGGGCCTCCAGGAACACATCGTGGCCGTCAACCGCCAGGAGCAGCGGCTCGTAGACCAACTCGCCCGCTGTGCCGACGGTCACCTGTCCGAAGAGCGCAGCCACATCGTCGGCACGTAATCGAATACATCCGTGCGTGATGGCCTGATAGATGCTGTCGGGGGCGTTCGTCCCGTGGATACCGACGCTGCCGATGCTCAGCCCGAGCCAGTGGGCGCCTAGCGGATTCTTTGGTCCAGGCGGCACCTGAGATGGCAGCCACCGGCCGGCCCGGCGGGCCTCTTCGCGGATCGACGCCGGCACATCCCAGGTCGGATTGACCTCTTTGCTGACGAGCGAAAACTCGCCAAGCGGCGTCTGCCATCCGCGGCGCCCGACCGCAACGGGGTACGCCACGACGCCCGAGGTGGAGGCCGCAAACAGCAGCCGTTGCGCCACGTTGACGACAATCGCCTGACCCGGTTTCATCCTCGCGACGATGTGGCGGTTGTCGATCGTCAGCGTGCTCCCAACCTGCAGCGGCTCGTCGAGCGACAGGCCGTTGTCGCTGGCTATCGTGCGCGGGTCAACACCGAAGCGCGCCCCGAGCCTGAGCAGGCTGTCCCCGCGTGCCACGACGACCGAGTGAACCTCCCCCGCGAGGGTCCCGGCGCCCGTCGAAGGCCCTGCTGAGGCGACGATTGCCAGAGTGAGCAGGATGGCAAGCACGCCTTATTACGTTGCGTAACACGTGCCGGACGGATCGCTCGCGATCAGTGAGGGACCGAAGACAAACGACTTGAGCTCGGTGACCGGGCGTCGACGTATTTCTCGCAATGACAGACGTGCGTCGTCAACCGCCTGCCATTGCTGAACAACCGCAGCCCGCGGTCGGCCTCTTCCGTAATGGGCAGGCCAAGATGTTCCTCGAAGACAACTCGCAGTTCCCGCGCAAGGTGAGGATCGCCTGACCGAGGGTTAGCGGTTTTTTCTCCGGTGAACCCAGCGATCGATCTGGTCGCCGGCGATGAGCACGAAGAGCGCGAGGGCGAGCGCGGCCAGACTCGTGCGCCACAGCCCGGCGCCCACCGCGACGCCAATGGCCGAGACGATCCAGATGGCGGCCGCCGTGGTCAGACCCTGGACATCCTGCAGCTCGGGCCGACGCATGATGACGCCGGCGCCGATGAAGCCGATGCCGGCCGTCACGCCCTGAAGGATCCGGCCCGTCGCTGACGGATCGTCCGGGCTGAGCAGCAGGCCAATCAGGGCGAACAATGAGCTGCCGAGCGCGACCAGGGCGTGCGTGCGCAGACCCGCGGGCTTTCCTTCCCACTCGCGGTTGATGCCGATGGCGGCACCCACCAGCGTCGCCACGGCCAGACGCCCGAGAATCTCCCAGGTCGATTGCGGAACGGAGATCGCGTCCACGAGCGTGGAGCGTTAACGAAGCCTCGCCAGAATCGCCCGCTGATTCGCGAGCATCATCCAGTGGTTCGCGAGAAGCTGTTTCTGGTTCGCAACAGTTGCGTCCGCCATTGATGCCTCCGTGGCCGGTAGTGTAGTTCACCGCGTCGGACGTTGCTGCTTTCGCCCCCCGCCGGGCCTGCGGATTGGTTGACGCGCCATTGCTGCTGACAAGCGCCCTCTCCGCGCATATACTTCCGCCGCGAACGGCCTTGTGGGGGGGCGACCATGTTGAATCGAATCGCGTTGTGCGTGTTGGCCATTGCACTGGTGGCGCCCGTGGGCGCAGCGGCGCAAACGCCATTGGGCAGTCTCACGGGAACGGTGCGGGATTCCCAGAATGCCGTGCTTCCCGGCGCAACCGTGCAGCTCCGGAATACGGCGACCGGCGCGAAACAGACGACGATGAGCAACGACATCGGCGTCTTCGCATTCTCACAACTGCCCGCCGGCACGTACCAGGTGAGGGTCTCGTTCCAGGGATTCAGGACGCAGACATACAACGACGTCGCGGTCAACGTCGGCCAGGACTACGCGCTGCCGGTGCAGCTCGCGGTCGGGGGCGTGACTGAGATGGTTGAGGTCACCGCCGGGCGAGCAGCCTGGTCGCGACGACGACGCCGGAAGTCACGACGACGGTCTTGCAGCAGCAGATCCTGGATATTCCGCTGGCCGGCCGTGACATCACGAACCTGATCAAGCTCCAGGCGGGAGTCGCCGGCATCTCGAACCGCGCCACGACCGCGATCAACGGCGGGCGTCCGACCTGGACGCAGGTGACGCTCGATGGCATCAACATCCAGGACAACTTCATCCGCACCAACGCCCTCGACTTCCTGCCGAACCGGCCAACATCGGACAACGTCTCCGAATTCGCGATCACCACCTCGGTCGCGGGCGCCGACACCGCCGGCGGCGCCCCTCGTGCGGATGGTGACACCGTCGGGCACGAACGCGCTGCGCGGCAGCGTGTTCGAGTTCAACCGCGACGCCAAATTCGCCGGCGAACTCGTTCTTCAACAACGCGTCCGGACGTCGAAAAGCCCGAATTGAAGCCGCAATCAGTTCGGCGGCCGCGTCGGCGGCCCAATCCTCCGGAATCGGCTGTTCTTCTTTGCGACACTACGGGCCTTCCGGCAGAAGACGGCAGGTGGAGCAGAACCTCACGATTCCGGCCAATGCGGACTTCCTGAACGGCGTGTTCCGCTACGTGGCGACTCGACGGCAGCGTCCAGGTCGGTCAATGTGCTGCACTCTGCGGGGCTGGCGCTCGACCACGAGTCGTCCGCGGCCTCCTGTCGCAAGCTGCCGAAGGCATCCGGCTGTCAACAACTTCAATCGCGGCAACTCGACGGCTGCCCGGCTGCTGAACACCGCCGGCTACCAGTTCAATCAGGACAGAGCTGAACGAATCGCGATCAGGTCACATGCGAATCGATTACACGATGTCCGCGACGCACACGGTTCGAAGGAGTGTTCAGCTAGGTTCATGGAAACGACGATCGCGACGACATCGACGTCATCAGTCCCGGGTCGCCCACTCGCCTACACCGCGAGGACCGCGCACGCGGTTCGCCGGCGGCGTGGCGCAGTCGACATTCGGCGGCAATTTCCAGAACGAAGTGCGCGGCGGCGACGAATCACGACGGCTGTGGACTTCATCACCGAATGGGACTTCAGCGGCGGCGTGTTCTACAACACGGTCCTGGGCATCGACAATCCCGTTGGCGGATTCCGGTCGGGCGGCGCTGCCACGTTTGCGTTCCAGAACCAGGGCCGACCGTCGGACATGTATCAGCTCAGCGACACCCACAATTACGTGAAGGGGAGACATCAGTTGCTGATGGGCGGGAGCTGGCAGCGCCAGCGCATCAACCCGTACAACTTCGGCGGGCAGTATCCGCAGGTGACGTTCGGCTTCAGCGCCGCCGCCCCGGCGAGCAGTCCAGCTCACGTCGGCGAGATTCCCTGGCGGGATCAGCGCCGCCGATCTCGACAGCGCCAATGCTGATGTCGGCGATGGCTCGGCGGCATCGTCAGTCCGTGCGGCCAGACGTTCAGGTACGCGACGCCACGTCCGGATACGTCCCGGAATACCCGGCCGTCGAGAATGTACACGCTCGACAACATCGCGCTATATGCCCAGGACAACTGGCGCTGGAAGCCGAATCTGACCGATTCGCGCCGGCCTCAAGTGGGAGTACTACAGCCCGATCCGCGAAGCCAACAACCTCGGTTTCCTGCCGGTCCTGAACGGGCGTCCCATCGAAGAGGTGATGCTCGATCCGGCAGCCAGCATCTCAGTTCATCGACGGAGACTTCTACAAGAAGGATCTGAACAACTTCGGACCGACCGTTGGTTTCGCGTGGGATGTAACCGGCGACGGCCGGACGGCGGTGCGCGGCGGCTATTCGCTGGCGTTCGTGAACGAGGAGGCGATCAACGTCGCGAGCGGCGCCTCGCGTGGCAATGCCGGGCTGTCCACCGCGGTCAACCTGACGAATCAGTACGCGACCGTCAGCGGCGCGCTGCCGCTGCCGACGACGCCGGTGTTCCTCTCGCAGCGAACGCTCGCCGACCAGACTGCACTGAGCCCGACAGGGGTGTTCTGGGGGATCGATCCCGATCTCCATGCGCCGCACGTTCACGAAGTGAGCCTGGGCATCCAGCGCGAGCTGGCGCGCGGGACCGCCGTGGAGGCGCGGTATGTCGGAACGTTCGGCCGTGACATCTGGCGCGGCGTTGACCTGAACCAGATGGTTCTCACGCCGACTTTCTCGCCGACTTCAACCGCGCGAGAAGCAATGGATTCCTGGCACAGGCCGCCGGTCTCGGCTTCGACCCGGCATTCAACGCGAGTATCGCCGGCAGCCAGGCGCTGACCATGCTGCCGAGTTGGCCGTGGCGCTGACCAATACAACGGTCGACGAACGCGCTGCAGACGAACGCGATCGGATTGCCTGGTCGATGCGTATCTGCAGCCGGCACGGCGACAGACCGTGCGGCTGCCCGTCCAGGTTCATGCCGAACCCCGGCATCTACGCGGTCGATCTGGTGAGCAATGGCGGATTCAGCGACTACAATGCCCTGCAGCTGGAACTCCGGCGGCAGGTCGGCAGGGCGTTGTTCGCGCAAGTCAACTACACGCTGTCGCACACACAGACCGATTCCGCGGGCATCGGTCAGAACCGCTTCGAAGCGTTCATGGACAACAACCGCCGGCAGCTCGGCGTCGGCCGGTCGTTTTTCCATCAGACGCATGTCCTCAACGGTCAGGGCATTTACGCGCTGCCGTTCGGCGCGGGCAAGCCGCTGGCTGAGCCGGGGCGGTGTGCTCAATGGCATCGTCGGTGATTGGCAGATTGCCTCGATCGTGGCGTTGCAGAGCGGCTCGCCGTTGACCATCTTTTCGGGCGAGGCACAGTCAATCGTGGTGGACGTTCCAGCTGCCCGGCGGGAACCGTGCAGATCTGCAACACGGCCTTCACCAACAAGTCCGTCGAAGAAATCCGCGATCTCCTCGGCATCTACAAGCTTGCGGACGGACGGATCTTCTGGATCGATCCGGACGTCGTCGATCCGGCGACCGGCCGCGGCGTCGGCGTCGACAACGCGACCAATGCGGCAACGTTTGGCGGACAGATCTTCTTCAACCCCGTCGCCGGTCAGGCCGGCAACCTCCCGGTTCTCGCATTCGACGGTCCGCGGCAGTTCCGCGTGGATCTCGCGGTATCGAAGCGCGTTCGCATTCGATCGCTACGCGCTCGAATTCAAGGGCGAAGCATTCAACCTGACGAATGGGGTCGAGCTTCTTCCGCAGCGACATGGACATCAACAGCACCACGTTCGGCCGCATCACCACGACGAACGTCGACCCGCGGATCTGGCAGTTCTCCGCGCGTCTCGACTTCTGAATGAGGGGATAGGTTCGGAGACCTCAGGTTACCGAGACTGGATTGGTACGCGAACGGGAGCGCTAACGAAGCCTCGCCAGAATTGCCCGCTGGTTGGCGAGAATCCGATCGAGCTTTTTCTGATTGCGAAGCAGGCGGTCGAGCTTGGTCTGGTTGGATTCGATGCGCTTCTGATTCCCGAGGATCGCCCGCTGATTCGCCATCATCGTCCGTTGGTTCGCGAGAATCTGTTTCTGATTCGCCGCAGTTGCGTCCGCCATTGATGCCTCCGTGGCCGGTAGTGTAGTGCACGCGAGGTATCGGAGGGGACGGAGGGAACGGATTCACAGGAGCAACGGAGAAACGGAGACGAACGGAGCGATCGAATTCTTCATTAGGCCCCTCAGGAGTACGCATCGTTTGCCAGACTTGGCGGATCGCAGAAGGAATCCCCTGAGAAACTGACTGGCGTTCGCTTTGCTGCTGAACACGCATGCTTGCTGAGGCACCTTTCTCCAACGTCACTCACGAAATAATCGCAGCAGCCATCGAAGTTCATCGCGTCCTCGGACCAGGCCTGCTTGAATCTGCCTACTTCACCTGTTTGCGACACGAGCTGGCAGAGCGGACGCGGCCCTTCATCACCGAACGTCGTGTCCCGGTCCTTTACAAGGGCATCGAGACGGGCTGCGAGTACCGTCTCGATCTGATCGTCGATGCTGTCGTTGTTGTGGAAGTAAAGGCGATCGCAGCGCAGCTGCCGATTCATGAGGCGCAGCTGCTGACGTACTTGAGGCTTACAGGTTTGCCAGTCGGCCTTCTAATCAACTTCAACGTTGACCGACTGGTGAATGGCGTCAAACGAATAATCAACCCGCGAGCGAATGACGTGAAGGCTATGGCCGTTCGATTGCCGCCGTAGGCGGCCAACGTGGTGCAAGGGAGCGTCAAACGTAAGCCCACGCCCACGTTCCCTAGTGGGCTTACGTTTCACGCTCCCTTGCACCACGTCGTCGGCGTGCTACGCACGCCGACAAAACGAACGGCCGACCTCTGTTCGTCTCCGTTCCCTCCGTTGCTCCTGTGAATCCGTTACCTCCGCGTCCTCCGTGTCACGGGCCGTAGCGAGTGTTCGAACACAGAATCGTCTACACCGCGGCGTTGGACGTGGTTCAAAAACGGACCTTCAGATTGATCGTCGCGACCTGCGTCTCCAGAAAGTTCTGGTACAGCGCCGTGAAGCCCTGGCCCTGCGATCTCGTGCTGGAGGGCGAAGTCGTTGAAGATGTCGGTGAACGTGAACACCAGCTCGGCGCGCTCGTTCATGAGCGGCCACTTGGCGGCAAGGTCCAGCGACGAACGCGCCGCGCTCCCGCCCCTGCGGCACGTTCCGCGGCGTAGTAGATGTAGTTCGCCTGCAGCTCAATCGCTCGCGGCAGCCTGAACTGGTTGTTGAGCGTCAAATCCCAGGTGCGTCTCTTCGGTCGCGGCCAGCGCGAACGGCCGCTGCGTCGGGAAGAACAGGAGCGTCTCGAACGCGTCGATGTCGTTTCGGTAACCGTTCACGTTGCCGGACACCCGCCAGGGCCCGCGACGGTGTGATCGAGGAGAAGCTGCACGCCGGTCTGGCTGGAATTGCCGGCGTTCTCGTAGATCCGGTTGACGATGTCGTAGTTCGGGTTCGAGTCGTCGATCGCGAAGATCCGCGGGAACGCGTCGCTGATGTCGCGGTGGTACAGCGCCGCATTCCCTGATCCGCCGGTCCACGAGCGCGATGAAGCCCACCTCGTAGGCGTTGGTGAACTGCGGCCGCAGGAACGGGTTGCCGACCTTCAGCAGTTCCGGGTCGTCGTACTTCGGGAAGATCGCAGCTCCGGCTCGCCCGGCCGATCGACGCGGCGGTTGTAGGCGCCGACCAGCCGGTTCGCGGCGCTCAGGCGATACGTGAGCTTCAGCGTTCGGAAACACCTCGAAGTAGTCGTACGCGTCGCTGCCCGGGTAGTAGATGTTCTCGTTCGGGAATCGTGTACGAGACCTGCGTCTGCTCCAGGCGCAGACCCGCCTCCAGCGTGTACGCGGCGTCGATGCGACGAGGTTGGCGTAGCCGGCGAAGATGTCCTCGTCCCAGTCCGAGAAGTCGCCCGAGGCCGTGGTAGATCACGCTCTGGATGCCGCGCCCGACGATGTAGGTCACCGGGATCCAGCGCCGCTGCAGCTTCGTTCCGAGCTCCAGCCGGCCGGCGCGCAGCGGCCGCGTGTAGTCGATGCTGAGCGGCAGCGTGTTCTCGATGGCGATCGATGTGTGTATGTCCGTGCCGAGCCGGATCGGCGAGACCTCGTTGAGGAAGTACGCCTCGTCTTCTTTGCCGCGCGTGTACTGCAGGTTGACGCCGAGCTCGTGGCCCGGCGCGCCGAACTGGTGCGTGAGGTCGACGTTGACGATTCGTGAACCCGTGGTCTCCCGTTCCCGCCAGAACCAGAAGCGCTCGCGCTCGCCGGTCGGCTGCAGGATGAACGGCACCTGCGCGACGTCGATGTGCTGCTCGTAGTCGTGGATGCCCGAGACCGTCAGCGTGTCGCGTCGCTGATCTTCCAGTCCGCGCCGAGCCGCACGGTGTAGTGATACTGCTCGCGGTTCTCCGGCACCTGCGACTCGATCACGCGGCCGTCGTCGTAGAAGCGCGTGGTGAACTCGTTGTTCGGCAGATCGTCCTGCAGCAGCAGCTCGCCCTGCACGAACGTCGCACGTCCGCGCGTGCGGTAGTTCAGGTTGAAGCTCGGAATGACTTCTCGTTGTTCGAGAAGCTGCCGAGGTCGGTCGGCAGGTCGGCGCGCTGCTTCGTGAACTGGCCGACGCCGAGGCCGAAGCCGACGTCGCCCGACAGCCGAGCTGCTGCTCCTTCTTGTAGATGATGTTGATGATGCCGGCCATGCCGGCGGCGTCGAAGCGCGCCGAGGGATTGTTGATGATCTCGATCGCCTCGATGTTGGCCGCCGACACGCTGTCGAGGCCGCGCTGGCTGCCGAAGCCGGTCAGGCTCGACTGCCGCCCGTCGATCAGGATGGCGACGCGGTCGCTGCCGCGCAGCGAGACCTTTCCTTCCTGATCGACGGTGACGCCGGGCAGCGTTCTTCATCGCGTCGAGCACCGTGCCGGTGGACTGCGCGGGGCCCGTCATCGAGCCGGAATACCTGCGTGTCGATGCCCGCCAGCCGGATCGCATCCGCCGTGACCGTCGATCTTGTCCTCGAAGCCCTCCATCCGCGGCAGCCGGATGTCGCCAAGGTCGTAGGACTGGTTCAGCGTGCTGACGAGCACATCGGTGTCGGCGGGCTGGAACCCGGGAAACGTGATGGTCACCTTGTACGTGCCCGGCGGCAGGCCCTGTATCTGAAACCGGCCGTTCTCCGCGGTCAGCGCGCCCGAGAGCTGCAGGCCGGCGGCGGTTTCCACGATGACCGACACGAAAGGAATCGGAGAAGCGTTAGAGGCGTCGAGCACCCGCCCCGAGACGGTTGCAGTCCTGGCCTGCCCGGCCGCAACAGCAGGCAGCAGCGCAATCAAGACAGTAAGGGCGGACAGGAATCGACCGACGGGAATGGTCATGTGACGTTGGTATGGTACACGGTGGGTTGACAGTGTCTGGTCGTCTGCCGGCCTGTGCTCACCGCGCACTGGCGCCTGAACGAGCCAGCACGGTCGAGGATGACGCAGACATGGCGTCGTAGTAGGAGACAAACCGACGCGGCTCAGGAGCATCGTAGGCGCGCAGGTTGTCCGCCCACCTGAACGCGATCGGCTGATAGCGCAGCTCCGACCTCGACGGAAAACGGACCCGCCCCTTCACCGGCACGCTGTAACGGACGCGGTCGCCGGCGTCGGTGAAATTCGCGTCACGGGCGGCGTCGCCGTGGACCGCGATGTCGGCTTCGGCCGTTGGCCTTGTCGAACCCGCGCGGCAGCAGGCGGTTGTCTTTCACGAACTGCGTCGCGGTCAGAAGGCCGGTCGTCACTGCCCCGTCGCGTCCGGCGATCACTGCCTCGTAGATCTGCACCTGATCGGCGCTGCGGATCTCTTCGTGATGCGGCTCGAACCGCTTCGCGTCCGCATCGTTGTCGTTGCCGGTGATGCGGCCTGCGGCGTCGACGGCCCCCGACTCGAACACGACGGCACCTGCCGCGTCGCGGACGGTCAGGTGCACCCACACACGACGTGACGGATAGCCGGTCGGCAGCTTGTGGCCGGTGAGGTTGCGGATGTTGACGTCCGCCTCGACGCGTCCGTCGACGACCTGAGCACGCGTGATCGCGACCGCTGCGGTCTCGGTCTCGAGCTGGCGGAGCGTTGCCCGCGCGGCGGCTTCGAGCTCCGGTCCCGGCGCGATGACTCCCAGCGACGCCCGGAAGCGGTTCAGCATGCGCAGCATGAAGAAGTTGCCGCCAAGGAACGTGTGCCGCGCCAGCCGCTCGCGCGGCTCGCCCAGCACCGAGGCGATCGGCGCCGACTCTACGTCGGGCATGTGACACGACTGGCACGACCGTCCGCCGCCTCCGTTCGGCATGCGGCCCGCCTTCGCCAGTCGGCTTCGGCGGGGCAAGCTCGCGGGCAAACGCGCTGTGCCGCCACTCGAGATACGGCATCTGCTCGGGCAGCGATCCGACCACTTCGCCGGATGGCCCGAAGGCGCTGGGTGTAGAGGGTGTGGCAGGTGGCGCACAGCTCAGACTGCCGCAGGTGGTCAGCCTTCGTCGGTGAGAAATCCGTCACCGAGCGCATGGTCTTCACGAGGCCTTTCTCGACCTCGTACGGACCGAATATGCGGAGGCCGTCGGCCGAGCGCGCGGAAAGCGTAAAGCCGCCGACAAAGCTCTCTCGCGTTCCCAGCTTGTCCGGCGCGATCTGGTGGCAGAGCGTGCACGAGACGCCGTCAGCCGCGAGCTTGTGGGCGTCGGAGTCCCCTCGCCCACCGGGAGCCAGGGCGAATACCTGCCCGCGCGCGCCGGCGCCGTGCGCCGAGGCACGTGCCATCGGCATATGACAGATCGCGCACTCATCCTGAATCGCATCGCTGTGAGTCTTGTGGTCGATCGTCTCGCGGCGCACTGACGCCTGCCAGTACGGGTCGCGCGCCGAGTTGGCCATCATCGACGCGCGCCAGGACACACCAATCGACACGTCCTCACCGTTGCTCGCGATCAGCCCGTTGTGACACGCGAGGCAGTTGTCCGACGTGGCGAACTCCACGCCTTCATGCCCGGCTGATGGCTGGACGTCCCTGCGGGGCCGCTTGCGGATGCGAAACCACCGCGGAGACCCAGATCGCCGTCGTCACCGCGATCAACAACCAGCGGATCATCGCCACCCGTCCCTCAACCCGCCGTCGAACCAGTCCCACAGCAGGTAGGTCAGCACCTGGATGTGCCGCTCGCCACGTTCGGTCACCGGAATGCGAACGCCTCCGGCGGCCAGGATGTGCTGTCGCTTGCTCAGCGACACCTGCATCTGCGGCAGGACGTCCCATTGGACCCGCTGCCCGCGCTCCAGCTCGCGCACCGCGGCAAACTCGAGCATCGGCGTCCAGCTGCGGCCGAACCCCTGCGTAAACGTCGTGCCGACGACACCTCTCCAGAACGCCTCTGTCTCGGCGCGCTCGCGAAGACGCGGAATCTCGGCGCCGGCCTGCGCCTGCACGAACGAGTTGCCGCCAAGCATCTGGCCGACGGACACGAAGGGCTCGAACTTCATGACGCCGGAGCCGAGCCCCTCGCTTTCCTTGCCTGTCGGCAGCACGACTTCCCCGCCGACGCTGAGGATCGTGCCGGTGTTCATGCTGTGAAACAGCACCCGCTTGAGCGCCACGGCCACATCGCCAAGCCCGCGGAACCACTGGTTGCCCTCGCTGCTGCCCTGCATGGCGAGCGGGACCGCGATTTCATACTGCGTCCGCGCCCCAATCCGCTGTTCGTAGACGATTTCGTTGGTGAACTCGCGCGCCGGCGCCCTTTTGGATCGACGTCGTCAGCAGCGCCTCGTTCTCCGGGAAACGCCTTCTCGGTGACCAGCGCTCGGGGGAAATTCAGCTCGCCGCGCGGCCAGGCGGGTCATCGCAGAGGCCGCGCGCGTACGTCGACGGTCCGCTCGAGCTCGGCCGTTGTCAGCGCCTCGCCAAACGCCGGCATCCGCCGGCTGAACGCGCGCACGGGCCCGCCTTCGTGCGCAACGGCAAACCAGTCCGCCGCCGCTTCCGGCGTGTTGAACCCGCAGTCAGTGAAATCCGGCAGCGGGTCGTCGAATCCGACCTGAGATAGCGCGGCGCCCTTGCCGTCTGCGCCATGACAGGCCGCACAGGCGGCGCGAAACAGCTCCTCACCGGATCGATCCCGCTTCGTGCTCTGCGCGGCAGCGACAGTGCTCACGCATAACGCGAGCACGGACGCGCACACGACGACCGACAGACGACAGTGCATTGGACGCGGGCACCGTAGCACGCGCGATCGTGAAGTGCGAAGCTTGAGAATTGAACTGAGACTCGATCTCCAAGTCGTTCGAGTCGTTCGAATAGTTCGAGCCAGTTCGAGTCGTTCGCGTTAACTCGAACGCGCGAAGTAGTCGATCACCGCATTGGCGGTCTTGGCGCCGACGACGGACTCGAGCTCTTCGCGGGTGGCGCGGCGGACGCCGGCCAGGCTGCCGAACCCGCGCAGCAGCGCCTGGCGGCGCCGCGGTCCGATGCCGGGCACTTCGTCGAGCTCGGACCTGAGGTCGCGCATCGAGCGCGCCTTGCGGTGGAACGTGACGGCGAAGCGGTGCGCCTCGTCGCGTATCCGCTGAATCAGCAGCAGTGCGGGATCGTTCTCCGGTAGCACGATTGGGTCCGGTCGCTCGCGGGTGAAGAGCACTTCTTCCTTCTTCGCGATACCAATCGCGACCAGGTTGCCGAGGCCGATCGCCTCGAGCGCCTCGTACGCGGCCGACAGCTGTCCACGTCCACCGTCGATCAGAATCAGGTCCGGAAACGGCCCGCCATCCTCGAGCACTTTCCGATACCGCCGGTGGACGACCTCGCGCATCGCCGCAAAATCATCGGCCAGGACCTTCTCCGTGACTCTTTCGGTCGTTGGGAGTTGGAAGTTGGCAGCTGAAGTTCCGCGAATGCGGAACTTCTTGTACTCACTTTTCTTCATCCGCCCGTCTTCGCAGACGACCATCGACGCCACCGTCTCGCTCCCCTGAATCGTCGAGATGTCGAAGCAGTCGATCCGTCGCGGCATGGCGGACAGCGCCAGCACCGAGCGCAGCGTCTCCAGCGCCTCGAAGTGCGCAGCCGTGATCTCGTTGAAGCGGGTCCGATAGGCCAGTTCCGCGTTTCGCGTCGCCAGGTCCACGAGCGCCCGCTTGTCGCCGCGCTGCGGCACGAGAATCCTGACCCGTCGTCCGGCGCGCGACGACAGCCACTCCTCGATGGCGTCGGAGTCCTCGACCTCCAGCGGCAGGTTGATCTCGGCAGGCGGAACCCGCAGTTCGTAGAACTGCGCCAGCGCCGCCTGCAGCACGTCGATGTCGCCGCCGGCGAGTGCACCCGGGTCCGTTGACAGCTCCACGCGCTCGACCACGCGGCCGCCGCGCATGGCGAAGACATGGATGGTGCCGCCGCTCGGGCCAACCTTCAGCCCGAAGACGTCGCGATCGCCGAGCTGCGCCGTCGCCACCTTCTGCTGTCGATCGCGCAGGATCTGCACGGTGCGCATCGCATCGCGCAGCTGCGCCGCTTCCTCGTAGCGCTGGTCGCCGGAGGCGGCCACCATGCGATCGCGAAGCGTCTCGGCCAGCTCGTCGGTGCGCCCTTCGAGCAGAAGCCGCGTGCTCGCGACGGCCACCCCGTACTGCTCCTCCGAGCAGATCTCCGCGACGCACGGGGCAATGCAGCGTTTGATGTCGTACTGCAGGCACGGACGCCCGCGACGGCCGGTGATCACTTCATTGCAGGAACGGATGCCGAACAGCCGGTGCGTGAGCGTCATCGTTCGCCGCGCAATTTTGGCCGGCAAAAAGGGACCCGCGTAGAAATCGCCGGTCTTCTCGACGCTGCGCGCGACCAGGACGCGCGGAAACGCCTCGCTCGTCGTCAGCTGCAGGTAGGGATAGTTCTTGTCGTCGCGCAGCAGGATGTTGTATTTCGGCATCCGCTGCTTGATCAGATTGTTCTCGAGGGCCAGCGCCTCCATCACCGAGTCGGTGACGATGACCTCGAGCCGGCCGATCTCGTCGAGCAGGGCATCGTGTCGCGGGCTCAGCCCGTGCAATCCGAGGTAGCTCCGCACGCGGTCGCGGAGCGACCGGGCCTTGCCGACGTAGAGCACCTCGCCGCCCGCGTTCGACCACACGTAGACCCCCGGCTGCTCGGGCAACCTGACGATCTGTTCCTTGAGGTCTTGCACAGCCATGGGCTACTATGACGAGTCTTTCCAGCGATTTCGAACCAATAAGTGTAACAAACGATGACCTTTACCGGCTTCATCGGGACCGTGTGCATGTTCCCGATGCGCGCAATCATCGCCGCCAGCGTGGCGTTGCGCATTCACCCCAATACGCTGACGCTGATCGGCCTCCTCATCAACATCGCGCCGCCGTCGCTCTCGCCCGGAACCGGTTCGTGCTGGCGGGCGTGATCATGATCGTCGCCAACATCTTCGATTTCATCGACGGCAAAGTCGCGCACATCACCAACACCGTGTCCCGCTTCGGCGCGTTCTGGGATTCCACGCTCGACCGGTTCTCGGACATCGTGCTGTTCCTCGGCCTGATCCATCTGTACGCCAGCCTGCGGCGAACCGACTACGTGATGGTGGCAGCGCTGGCGATGATGTTTACGATCATGACAAGCTATACGCGCGCGCGGGCCGAATCGCTGATCGACAAGTGCAAGGTCGGCTTCATGGAGCGGCCGGAGCGCATCGTCCTGTTCATGATCGGCGCCTTCACCGATCGCATGGCGGCCGTGCTGTGGGTGATCCTGGTGCTGTCGATCATCACCGTCGCCAATCGCATTCATTACACGTATCTGGAATTGAACGCCAGGCCAGTTCCGACGAGCTCGAATCCCATCGCCGCGGCGTTCTCGCGCGCCTTCTTCTGGCGTGACGAGCGGGCGACGCTGCCCTACGACCTGTGGGTCATCGCCATTCTGGCGTTCGTCTGGCTGACGCCGCCCGACTGGCTGCGCGACCCGACGGCGCAGGGGCTTGGCCTCTGGGGATGGTTCTGAACGACGGCACCGCATTAGTCGACGGCAAGCGGCTGCTCGACGTCCTCAAGTCATTCGGCACCGTTCTCGCCATCAAGCTTTACCGCCTCGAGCGTGGCCCCGGTCCTGACGTGCCGTACATTCCGTGCCTCGATCACGAGGCCATGCTGCACGAGCACGTGCAACCGCACGGAGCGGTGTATGTGCAGGAGGCTTCGTCTGGCGATCTCCACGAGGTGATCTTCACCCCCACCTCGCGCCGTCTGCAGATTGACCCGGTTTCCACATGGGGTGAGCACTCACCCGAGTCCCGCGCCCGGCTGATGGCGGTCTTACAACGAGGCCTTCCCGACTACCGCATCGACGTTCTCACGCTGTCGCGATGGCGCGGTGATCGTCGCGTTGCCACGGCGTGTCTCGCCCAGGTCAGTCTTCGCGACGTGCTGCTCGCTTCCGACACCGCGGCCGTGCGTGCAGGAATCGAACGCTTGCAGGCGGTGGCGGGGCTGATGGAAAAGCACTCGCGCGTCGGGTCGTGGGGTGTGCGAACCGTCACCGGTCCACTGCTGGCCGCAGCGGGTGTGGTCACCTACATGATCCTGGACGAGTTCACCGCCTCGCTGGGAACCCGGACGATCACGTGGCTGCAGTACAGCGTCATCAGCGCGCTCGGCGCCGCGTTCCTGTACTACGGGATGAAGGCCGTGCACCTCACCGAAATGTCGAATCGTGTGTGGAAGCGGACTGCGGAGTACAACCTGATTCTCGCGGAGCGCAAGAGGCTCGGGAGATAAGAGGAAGCTGTATGGGCCGGCCTTCCGCCTTCGCCAAGTCTACGGCGGACAAGTCAGGTCGGCCAGATCCCCATCGACATCGTCGAGTAGCCGACTTCCCTTCGGGCGGCCGGCGGGCGGCAGCGGCAGGCCGACATCGCCGATCCGATCGAGGGGTCCGGTCCTATCGAAGGGCTCGTCGCCGCGGTCGTCAGCGCCTTGTGTCGCGAGACCGGAACGTCCGCGCCCTCCTGGGTCGTGGCGATTGGCAGTCCGGTTCCATTCTTCGCCTTTCCAGCCCGGTCGTACGACATGCGCGTGCGGCTCATGATCGAATCACCGGCGCCATTCCGGATCCGCAACGTCTTCGTGCCGGAGAATTACCTGTCGAGGGCCTGACTCCGGACACTGCGTCGGACCCCTTCCGGAGTGATCCTTGCAACCTGGGCGAGCCGGAGGTGGCCATGGCCACGAAACGTATTGTCGGGCTGGCGCTTGTGGTGATCGGCGTCGTGGCTCTTCTCTGGGGCGGCGTCTTCTGGACGGAGCGCGACACGGTCCTTGATGCCGGACCACTCCAAGTCACGACAGACAAGCGGGAGGGTGTGCGGATTCCGCCGATACTTGGCGGCGCGGCACTTCTCGCGGGGATCCTCCTGGTTGTCCTACCCGATCGCAAACGAGTCTAAGGAGCCAGGTTGGCGATGGCTGTTTCCAGAACGTTCGGGCCCGTGATCGCCGAGCGGACGCTCACCACCGCAGGCGTGCGTCCGAAAACAATCACCATCACGCTCGGAAAACCGAGGCTCCCCAAAGGCGAACGCGACTGGGAGTGTCGTTTCGAATCGCCGGTGGCGGAATCCGTGTCCTCGAGAACGGTTACGGCGTCGATAGCATGCAGGCGGTGACGAACGCGCTCCAGGGGATCCGCTACTTTCTCGACAAGAGCGGCAAATCGTTCGGGTGGCTGGGTATACCGATGGACGACGTGGCTTCCAACGATTCATTCCTTGGTACGGGGATTCGCGCTGCACCAGGAGGTTGGAGAAACTGGTTGATTCGGAGGTCAAGCGGGAGGGAGTGCGCCTGCGCCCGCCATGAAAGCCGGCGAGACCCAACCGCGTAGGCCGCGATGAGCGGCAAATCACTGACAAGGTCGCGAAGAAACGCACTCAAGGAATAGATCGGCGCGTCCTTACCGCCGGTATCCGTCGTTCATCGCGCGACCGCGACTGGAGCGCCCCGCCCCCTCCCCCCCCCCCCCCCTCCTCCCTTCGTGGAAGGGGTCGACTATCAGGGCCGGCACTCGAAGTTCGCGCGTCCTCCGTGTTGCCGCTGCCCTTGTAGTGCGCGTGCTGCGGGTACGCGCACAGCGGCCGGCTGCGGCCTGGGAACGCGCGCCCTGTCGCGGTCAGGCTCGCTGGCGCGGTGCCCTTCTCGACCCAGTCCACGATGCGGTGAGCGCATCGAAGGAGTCGAGCGCCGGGCCGCCGCCGCAATGCCCCATGCCCGGGGACCATGAACAGCCGGCTCCAGTTCCTCACCTGCTCGGGCCCGCCGTTGGCCTTCGTCATCCGCTCGTAGTAGTCGACCGTGTCGAGCGCCGAGAACCACGGGTCGCTGACGCCGTGCAAGAAGATCAGCTTGCCGCCGTGGCTCGAGAACGTGTTCAGGTTGGTCCAGCGTGACGTCGTGCTCAGGCCTCGGCGGGATCCGCCAGCGCCCGCTCGCCCGCAGCGTCGACGTCCATCCCGATCGGCGTGCGCGCCGGCCAACCGGCTGGCCGCCGTGCAGGAGGCCCGGAATGCCTTGCGTCGACCGCGATGCCGGTGTCGTAGAGGAAGCCGGGATAGACCTGGCGCCCCTTCGAATCCTTCGGGCCGGCAAATGCCTTCTCGAGCGCGCCGCCTGCTCCATCGACAGGCAGCCGTCGGCCTTGGCACCCTTGCAGGCGAGCGCCTTCGGATCGAACTTGCAGGCGCTGATGTTGAAGATCATGCCGTCCTTCACGCCGTCGCCCGCGTCGCAGGCGTTGAGAGCCCGTCGATGACCGGCTTCTTGTCGCTCTCCGACAGCGCCTCGCGCGTCACCGGCTCGCCCTGGGCGTTCTTCGGCGCGACCTCGTTCAGCGTCGCCGCCACCCATCGTCGCCGATGCCCGAGAAGTTCGTGCGCATCGCCGGCGCGCCGGAGATGACGCCGTCGAACTACAGCGGGTAGCGCTGCGTCATCATCATCGCCTCGCGGCCGCCGGTCGAGCAGCCGGCGAAGTACGACTTGTCCGGCGGCTTGGCGTAGTGATGCGCGATGATTTGCTTCGCCACCTCCGCGACGCGGCCGATGGCCTGGTAGGCGAAGTCGAGGCTCGCCTGCTGCTCGGCATGAAGCTGGCGTCGAAGGCGCCGCTCCCTGGTGCCCGGTGTCGGTGCTGACGACGGCGAAGCCGCGCGCGAGGCCGGAGGCTCGCCGGCGGCCGACGCGCCGAGCGGCGGCCGAACCGAGCCGTTCAGCCCGCCGCCGCCCTGGAAGAGGAAGCGGCCGTTCCAGTTCGCCGGGCAGGGCCAGCGCGAAGCCGATGCCGTAGCTCTTGCCGTCGGCGCCGAGCGCCGATCGAGCACGCCGTCGAGACGGCAGTAGGCCGGCAAGGTCGCTCGGCGCTGCGGCGCCTGCGCCACGGCCGCCTGGTACTGGCGCACCGGCGGCAAACCATTCCGTCTTCGTGACGTTCAGTGCGACGCCAGACACCTGCAGCTTCATCAGCGCGCCGCAGGCTGCCGCT
>CAWCBC010000012.1:0-206486 GCA_963793705.1 uncultured Acidobacteriota bacterium
GACGCAGATGGTTCTGGAGCGGCTGGATGTCACGGAATACCACAGACGCCACAGCCTGATCTCAGGAGGATTGTTCATGATGTCATCGCTCGGGGTGCTGCTCGCCGCGGCGTTCGCGTTGCAAGCGGCATCGGCCTTTGCACAACAGCCTGCGGCGCCAAAAGGAACGCTTGAGCGCATCACCGTGCACGGCCGCGCGCTCGAAGCCAATCTCGCAGACGATTCGCCCGATCGGCCGGTCGTCGTGTCTCTGCCGCCCAGTTGACCGCGGTCAGCTCCCGCCACCGCGCACGCAGGCACGTTCAACGAGCCCATGGCGGCGCTGCGGCGTCGGTCGCGGTCAGCTGGCTCAATTGGCGGCTTGGATGCGCAGAGCGCGAAGCGATTCGTCGGCGAGGACTGCGGTCTCTGCAAGGACACGCAGTGGTCGCTGCAGCGCAAGCAGTTCGCGGAGCCGCGCGGCAGCAGATGATCGCGGTCCGGGACCGGCTGTCTCGGGTCACCGGCATCCAGGAAAGCCGCTCTACGAACCGGCCCGGAGTCGGGCGAGCCAGGCATCGAAGACGGCGATCCATGACGATGTCGGCGAATTCGGATACCCCGACGCGAACGCGTGGCCGCCTTCCTGAAAGAGATGCGCCTCGACTGGCGGTTAGCGGCACGCATTGCAGTGAGCAGGTTCAGACTGTTCGAGACTGGAACCGCCCGGTCGTCGATCGCATGCACGAGCAGGAGCGGCGGCGTCTCCGCGGTGACGTGGAGCTCGGCGGAGCGGCGCACGACCTGGGAGGGCAGCGGATTCGGGCCCAGCAGCAGCTCGCGCGACGTCGGATGCGTACCGGGTACCGCCATCGTCACGACGGGATAGATGAGCGCTGCCGCGAACGGCCTGGCACTCGCCGCGTCCGCGCCATCGACCGGCACGTAGACCGGCTCGGCGAAGCCGGTTGACAACGTCGCCGCGAGGTGCCCGCCGGCGGAGAAGCCGACGACGGTCAGGGTTCGCGCATTGATGCTCCAGCGTGCGGCGTTCGCGCGGATGACACGCATCGCGCGCTGCGCGTCCTGCAGCGGCACGTCCTCGCCTCGCTGCCATCCTTCGGACGGCAGCCGATAGACCAACACGAACACCGTGTAGCCGCGCGCGTTCAGGCGAGCGGCGACGTCGGAGCCCTCGTTTTCTACCGACACGAATTGATAGCCGCCGCCCGGGATGACGAGCACTGCCTGGCCATTGCGCGTCTGTGCGGGGAAGATCCGCAGCTCTGGGGAGGCGACGTTGGCCACGAAAGGAGCCGGCCAATCAGCTGGCAGGTGGCGCGAACGGACCGTTTGGTGGCGCCACCGGCCAGAGCGCGATCCGCTCCGCCGCATTCCAGGCGCGCGACGTAGTGAGCGGTGTCGGGGGTGGCGTGAGCTGAGTAACAACGGGAGGCTGCGCCCGCGTCGCCGAGACCGATGCGGCGACCTGCCGGAGGAGCGATTCGCGCCGCGCCACCGTCACGTGGGCAGCGGCGGGTGCGTCAGCTCTCTCGACGGCCTCGACAACTGCACGCTCGGCCAGCGGACGCATGCGCGCGTAGCCCAGCCGATTCGGGTGCACACCATCGTTGCCGAGATCGGCGCGCATTCCGCCGTCCGCATCGGCGAGCACCGTGCCGTAGTCCACGAACGTGAGGCCGCGGCTGAACGCGAGGGCACGCAGCCACTCGTTCAACTCGCGAATCTGTGGGCGTGGATCGAGATCGCCGCGCCAGAACAGCTTCCGCGACGGCGGTACCGCGGCAAGAACGACGGCGATATCGTTGGCGCGGGCGAGGTCGGTCATCGCGAGTATGTTGTGCTGGTAATCCTCGAGTGTCGTAGGACCGGTATTGCCGGCGACATCGTTGGTGCCAGCCATGATGTGCACGACACGCGGTCGCAGCGCGACGACGTCCTGCTGGAACCGAGCCAGCATCTGCGGCGACGTCTGGCCGCCGATGCCACGACCGACGATGCCGTTGGCGAACAGCGGCGGATCGCCGCGTACCCAGTTGTCAGTGATCGAGTCGCCCATGAACACCGCGCGAGGGCGCGGTCCACGGGTGAGCGCCGCGTTCGCCGCCTTGTAGTGACACAGGTTCGGCCAGTCGGCGGCCTGCTGCACGCGGTTGCGTTCAGCGTCCCCCGCCAGGACGGTGGCCTGGAGCCTCGCGAACTCGGCCCAGAAGGCCTCCGGCGATGCGGGCGGAGTCATGAACAGATCGTCGATCGGCTTCAGCCGGGCCTCTGCCGCCGGATCGGGCGGCGGGCAGGGCGAGCTGACAATCCCCGCCGTTGCTGGCTGAGCGACAGCGTTCGAGATCGCAACACCCAGGAGCAGGGCGATGACCATCAGGCAGAGGCGGTGCATGTGCTCCTCATCTCAGGCAGATGCCGCTCGGCGCAAAGCTCGTCTTCAGATGCAACGACTGTCGAATCGCGCCTGGCTGATCGTTGGCTATCGATGATTCAGCGTCTACTTGAAGCGGCGTCCACGCTTGATCACGATCCTGGGTTCGCGCAGGACGTCGATGTGCCGCAGCGGATCGCCTCGGACGGCGATCACGTCCGCGAACTTGCCTTCGGCAATCGACCCTGAATCGCGGTCCGCGCCCATCACGCGCGCCGCGTCGAGCGTCATTCCGCGGATGACCGTCATCGGGGCTATGCCGAGCTCGCGGACCCAGAGATCCGCCTCCATCCACGTCGCGTGCCCGGTGACCTCACCCCAGCTCCCGACGTCCGTCCCGAACACGATCTGTGCACCGAGCTCGCGGATCTGGCCGACTTTCCGTTTCACGATCGAGTTGATCTCATCCTGACTCTGGGCCGCACCTCCGCGGCGTGCGCCAGCCTGAGTCCTGGCGGCGATGGCTTTGCGCACATCGTCCACGATTGGTTGCGGCAATCCGATGAAGTTCGCCGGATCGTCCAGCAACTCCGGATTCGATGCAAGGTGGGCGGCGTTCAACTGACCGTTGCCGCCGACGGTCACGGTCCAATACAACGGTGGGCCATTTCTCACACGATCGCGGATCAATGCGGCGATGTCGGAAGGGTATTCCGTCGTCTGGGTCCGAACATGCTGGAAGTCGTCGACGCCGGCGATCAACCCCTGCCGAATCTCCGCTTCGCTGAAGGCGTGAGCCGCGACTTTGCGGCCCCGAGCATGCGCCGCGTCGACGATCGCGTTCATCTCCTCCGGCGTCAACGCCTCGGCGTTCACGACCTTGATCCAGTCAACGCCGTCATCGATCAACTGGCGGGTCTTCTCCGTCGCATCGGCCGCACCGGAGACATTCCACGTCTGGACGGCGTTCGGGTTCCCGCCTTTCGTGAGTGCCGGACCGGCAACGTACAGTGTCGGCCCGGGAATCTCTCCGCTTGCGATGCGCTTCTTGACGGCCAGAATTGGCTGCGGCGGCGCCGCAAGATCGCGAACGCTTGTCACGCCGGCCATCAGCAGCTGCTCTGCCGACGCGGGCATGATGACTCGCTCGAACTGTGGCGTGTAGGTGTCGAACCAGTAGCGCGTATCCGGATGGCCCGCGTACATCAGATGGACGTGCAGATCCCAGAGCCCAGGAAGCACGGTGAGGCCTTCCGTGGACACAGCCTCGTAGCCGTCCGGCACCGGTAGCGAAGCGGTCGTGCCGATCTTCTCGATGCGCTGGCCGCGGATCAGGACGACACTGTCACGAACGGCGGGTTGCCTGTGCCGTCGATCAGCGTGCCGCCAACGAGTGCGAGCGGCCGGTTTGGTGAGGAACGTCCCGCCGAACTTGTTGAGCCAGCGCCGCCGTCACGGCAAGGCTGGCAATGACACCGACCGCGGAGAGCGCGCGCAGGGATCTCATGATGACGGGTGTCCGGTTGATGATGTCGCTCACTTCGGCGGCAGCGGTCTGTTGTACTGAATCGGGCAGCCAGGCTGGAAGAACTGCGCCTCGGCGGCACGACGGCAGAACGCCTGCGTGTTGCGAACCTGTTTCTCGATGGCCGAAACCACTTCGGCCAGTGGGTACGGCTTCTGCGCATGCACGGCCAGATTGGTGTCGACCTTGATCTTGCGGTACTCGATGTTGTTCATCAGGCTGTCGCCCCACCAGTTGAAGTCCCACTCCTGTGTCGTGAGATCCGCCTCGACGAGCAGGTTCGACGCGGGGACGTGGACGATCACGCCGTCCGCCATGTGGTAGTTGCCGACGATGTGGTAGATGTCGATCTCGCTCGTCGAGTCCTTCAGCTTCAGATGATCGTCCACCGGGATGAACTTCAATGGCTTGGGGCTGCGTCCCAGCGCGTCCGGGAACATCCTGGCGGGACGCGCCACCATCTCGCGGAAAATGCCCTCGTTGCCGCGACGGGAGATGATCGTCAGCCCCTGAGCCACGGCCGCGCGAAGGCCGACGCTGTGGTCGAAGTGGTGGTGCGACTGGATGACCTGCGTGACGCGCTTGCCGGGCACGAGCGCATTGGCCACGTCGAGGATCGCCTGCAGTGCGGCATCCGTACGGTTGGCCTCGACCATCGTGATGTGGTCGTCGAATTCGAAGAACGTATTGCCGTTCAGGTACCACACGTGGTCGGCAACTTTCATCGGCTTCAGAGTGGCGTTGCCTCCCCCGGCCGCGCCCTGCGGGGCGGCGCCGAGCGCACTGACGCCGGCGCGCTCAGGTCGTCAATCGGCGCATCGACGATGTTGCGATCGACGTAGAGTTTGCTCTGCACGACGTTGCGGAAGTCGATGGTGGTGGCGAAGCCGGTCGGCAGTTGAATGCCTTTCTCCGGCACGTAGCCGGCGAATGCGGTGCGATACGTGACGTCCCCGAGGTTGGCATTCGGGCCGACGTAACTGACCCAGGCGGGGAGATTCGATGTCGCATTCACCGCCAGCGTCAGCGTGTCGCCCTGACGCACGGTGACGTCGACCAGCTGCAGGTTCCCCTGTTTGCGGAGGTTCGACAGCTTGCTGGTCGGATCGAGCGCGGCGCGCACGATCGTGACCGGATGGGCGAGCAGCTCCACACGACGCTGGCGGGCTGCCGCCGGCTCCTGCGGGCTGCGGCTGCGGCGTCCCTGACTGAGGGGCCGCGAGGAATCCTCCGCCGATGTTGTAGGCGACGTCGCCGTCCAGCGTCTCATTGGTCCGATTGAGCCCGAGCTGCCCGACCGTCGATGCGAAGACGAAATCCATCTTCAGCCGCTGCTGCACGCGCGTGCGCCAGTGCTCGAGATCGATCGTCCGGTGTACTCGAGTACCTTCTGCCATTTCTGCGGCGCGCCTGGATCGCCGGTGATGTTGCCGCCGCCGTTGAAGTACGCGAGCTCACCGTAGCCGACGATCTGCAGCGTCTTGAGCGCCATGACGCGGTCGCGGCCGCCGAGCGCGTCGGCGGCGCGGGTCACGAGCTGCCGTTCTGGAGCCGCGGCCTGGCCCGCGAGCCGAATCGCCAGCATCGTGAAGATCGCGAGAGCCACTGAAAGAACAACGACCCGCTTGTGCATCGCAACTCCTCTTCATTAGCGCTGTGCGACAAGCTTAACGGCAGTGTCACCCCGTGCAATTCTTCGCCATCGAGTCGGCCGATAGCCGGTATCGCATTCGGCGATACACGTTGAGCGTCACTCTTGTGCGAGTCTTGTCTATCGATCAACGTCTTCGGTACCCGAGGGAGTCATACATGCACAACCACCCTGCGTGGCGACACATCCAGAAACGTGTGAGGACGATCCTGACGATCGTCGTCATTGTTGGAGCATCAGGATCATTGGGTGCCCAGTGGTTCAAGGTCCCGAGTCCGCGAGCGCCGCGAACCGCGACTGGAGAAGTCGATCTCACGGCGGCGACTCCGCGACTGGCGAATGGCAGACCGGATTTGTCCGGCGTGTGGATGACCGCGGAGCCGCTCTGTGTCATCCGAGGGACCGCACCGATCAGCGAGCTTCTGAAGATGAATCCTCCGTCGCGAAAGTGCCCGCCTCGCACAGCCAGCTTCTCGCGTCAGAGCATCAACATCGGCATCGACATGCCCGGCGGCCTGCCCTACCAGCCATGGCTCGCAAAGCTCGTCGACGAGCGCACGGCGAACCAGGCGATCGACGACCCGCACATCCGATGCCTTCCCGACTTCTTCCTACGTGCCTACGGGCTCCCTCACTACCTGAAGTTCGTCCAGACGCCGGATCTGCTGGTGATGCTGAACGAGTACAACGGCACCTACCGTCAGGTCTTCACGGACGGCCGTCCGCTCCTGAAGCCCCGAATCCATCATGGCAGGGCTATTCGACGGCCACCTGGTCCGGCGACACGTGGTGATCGACACGCATCGGGTTTCGCGACGACCTGTGGATCGACTGGGGCGGCAGCATGATCACGGGGGCCGCCAAGGTTCGTGAGCGGATCCGGCGGCCCGACTTCGGGCACCTCGAGATCGAGGTCACGGTGGACGATCCCAAGGCCTATACGAAGCCCTGGTCAGTGACCTTGCGTCAGCAGTTCGCTGCGGATACCGGATTCGCGAGCGCTTCGAGTCCAGGTTCTCCGCTTCTTCTCACAACACCTGACCACACGTTGAGGAATCGATCATGACCACCAGCCGAGCGTCATCGCATCTCTTCTCGCTTCCGATGGCGTTCGCCGTGGCCGCCGCCTGCGCCAGCACGCTCGTGGCCGCGCAACAGTCGGCGGCGCCGCAACCGGACCGTGCCGCGCTCGAGCGGCAGGCGGAGATCAACAAGCGGCCCGACACGCCCGGGACCGGGGCCTTCCCCGCGATGAAGGAGGAGATCGCGTCGCTGCCGCGCCACGTGGTTACCGCCCCAGGGACCTCAGTGCCCTCGGCCGAACGAAGCTGGGTGTGGTGGCGTGGGGCAACGGTGGATGCTCGGACGATGCCGCGAGCAGCCGCTTCCATCTGCTCGAGATCGCCTCGCACGGGTATCTGGTGCTCGCGAGCGGCCGCATCCTGAGTGGTCCCGGTGCACCGCCGCGGGAACCGCGCCCGGCGACGCCGCCCAGTCAGATCGCGCCGCAGCGCACGCAGGTGTCCGACCTGACCGACGCAGTTGACTGGGCGCTCGTCGAGAACACGCGCACCGGCAGCCCGTACTTCGGTCGTATCGATCCGTCGCAGATTGCCTATTCAGGCTGGAGCTGCGGCGGCCTGCAGGCGCTTCAGGTCGCCAAGGACCCGCGCGTGAAGACGCTGGTGATCCACAACAGCGGCGTCCTGAATGACGGTCCCCGCAGCACGATCCCGGGAATGAACGTCGGCAAGGAAATCCTGCAAACGCTGCACACATCAGTGATCTACATCCAGGGCGGCCCGACCGACATCGCGTATGCCAACGGAATGGACGATTTCAACCGCATCACGCACGTGCCGGCAGCGATCGCCAATCTTCCTGTCGGGCACGGCGGCACGTTCAACGAACCCAATGGAGGCGCGGCCGCGTCAGTCGCGGTGAGCTGGCTCAATTGGCGGCCACGCGACGATGCCGAGAGTGCCAGGCGGTTCGTGGGCGAGGACTGTGGGCTTTGCCAGGACACGCGGTGGTCGCTGGAGCGCAAGCAGTTTCCGGCGGCGGGCAGCAGATGATTGCAGTGCGCAGGCTTCAGCCTGCGCGGCCTTCACACGCGGGGGCTAAAGCCCCGCGCTCCGAAGCAATGAAGGTATTTAGCGCGTGACAGCGATGTCGTACAGATTGCGATACCCGCGGAGATAGATGTGGTCATCCACCAGCGCAGCGGAGGCATCGAACCCATCATTAAGCGTGTTCGTCGCCAGCACTTCGAACGACGCACCATGCCGGATGACGAGCGTCGTCCGTCTCGTCCTGTCACGTAGACGCGATTCTGCGCGGCGACCGGTGACGATAACCTCCGGTATTCCGGCAAGGCGCTGCAACTGATAATGCGGCCTGCCGGTCTTCGCGTCGAAGACCGACAGGATTCCCGAGTTGTTCTTGAGGACGTACAGAAGGCCCTCGTAAAACAGAGGCGAAGGCACGTACGGAGTGTCGCAATCCAGGGTCCACACGATGGCGTTACCGCCAGTGATGTCGCCCTTGGCGTCCGCCAGGCGGATTGCCCTCAAACGACTGCCCTGAAATCCGCTCATCGCGAACACCATTCCCTCCCCGGCCACGGGAGAGGGAATCGGGTTCATCGTCAAGCCCTCGCTCTCCCACACGACCGTGCCCGTCTCGAGGTCGTAGCTTCTGATGCGGTTCTGCGCGGTCGTCACGACTTGAGAGCGGCCGGCGTGCTCCACCACGGAGGCGTCTCCACGAATCGACTTCCTGGCGATCGGCGCGCCAGAGCTCCTGGCCGGTCCGGGCGTCGAGCGCGACGACAAAGGACGCGCCTTGATGGTCCCACGCGATCACAAGACGGCTGCCAGACAGAACAGGGGTACTTCCCGACTCACCCACGTCGGCAAACATCTTCTTCTCGCCGAGATGCTTCTGCCAGAGCAGGTTCCCTGCCATGTCGTAGGTATACAGGCCGCTCGATTCGAAGAAGGCGTAGACACGTTGACCGTCGGTGACGGCAGAACTCGAAGCCCAGGTGCCGTCCTTCATCGCGGGCTGGCGAGGGCGCTCTTCGCGGGCGGTTCGTTCCCAGACAACGCGTCCGGTACGACGGTCGATCGCCAGGACGATGAACCGATGGATGTCTCGAGGCTGGATCTGACCTCTCGGCTCATGCGACGCGACGCCCTGAAACCCCATCGGGACGGCGGACAGCAGGAAGAGCCGAATAGGCCACACCACGGGTGAGCCCGATCCTCGGCCAGGGATCTCGACCTTCCAGCGAATGTTCCGGGTCTCACTCCATTCAATGGGTGGATTCGCTGTCCTTGATGCGCCGGTCGCGTGCGGCCCGCGCCATTGGGGCCAGAAACGTTCCGCGTCCGCACCAGGCTGTGCCGCCACAGACGTCACGAGCGCGGCGACCGCTGTGACCGCAAGCGCCACAAGATGTCGTCGCATCGCGCGGTGTTGGTATTTCATACAGATTTCAGAGTAATCGCAGAACCTCTCAATCGAGTGTCTTCGCAATGCGGAATCCGAGATAGTTCCGGCCTCGCCGCGTCGAAGGGTACGGCGCGCCGCGTCTCGCCGAACGCTGCATGTACGGATTGCTCAGAAACGTACCATCGCGAAAGACGCGATTGGCGCAGTTGCCCTCCTTGTTGGCCGACCCGTCGGTCGGTGCGTGCGCCCGGTCGGCCTCGAAGCAGTCCTCGACCCACTCGAACACGTTGCCGTGCATGTCGTGGAGACCGAACGCGTTCGCCGGGAACGACGCGACAGGGGCCGTCTGGTCGGCCCATGATCGCGCCCTTCGGCTTGCCGCCAAGACCGGGCCCCGGAATGCCGAAGTTGCCGTAGTTGTGATCCAGCTTGGCGCCCCACGGATAAGCGGTGGTGGTGCCGGCCCGCGCGGCATACTCCCATTCGGCCTCAGACGGCAGTCGATACGCATCATCTTCGCCGGTCTTCCAGTTCAGCCAGCCGACGAACGTCTGCGCGTCGAACCAGCTCACGCCAACCACGGGTCGCGTGCCGCGGCCCCAGTCGACGAACGCCTTGTTCGGGGTGCCATCCCTCATTGGTCCGCAGCGCGTCCTCGACGCCAGCGCCGTCGCACCAGCGGTCGCGGACGCATGCCTCCCACTGATCCCATGTGACTTCGGTCTTCCCGATCGCAAAGGCCGTGCGATGGTGACCCTGTGATGGCGCTCGTTCTCGCGTCGCTCCGGCTCGTCCGCGGGCGAGCCCATCATGAACGAACCGGAGGGAAGGACGACCAGCTCGGGACAGTTGCGGCACTCCTTGAGAGTCTGCCCGGCCTTGAGTTGCCCGGCGGATGGGAGCGGTCTGGCTGTCTGCGCCAACGCGGCCGCAGCCGTGACCACGCTCCCGACGGCGACGAGGGCAAGTGTCATCGTCTTGCTCATATCGGCTCCTGACGTTACTGGCGTTCGACATTGCTTGGCGTTCAGCAAGTGCGGGATGTCCTTCTCGTTCTCCCAACACGCCGCGTCGAGCATTTCCGTGTCGAGGACAATCGCCTGTTCGAGCTTCACGGTCCATGGCGTCGTGTAGGCCTTCGGATCGTCGACGGTCAGCTCGATTTCAAGACGGCCGAAATCCGCCCGGCGGAGGCGTTTGGTCACCGTCGCGGCGTTCGTCAGCGGGCTGCCTCGCGCATCCAGCCACTGATCGTCGCGGAACCGATCGTAGTCACGATGAGTGTATCGCGGTCCCATCGGGCACTCGAATAGCCGTTCCACGTCGGGTTCGGATCGAGCGGAAGCGGGCGGGCATCGAGAAAGATCTGCCGGTAGCTGAAATTGTACTCGTTGAGGACGATCAGCAGCGCCGGCGTCTCGGACGATTTTCTTCATCGTCGGCAGCAGCAACTTCTAATAGAACGCGAGCGCGCGTTCGCGCCGAGCCACCGAGATGCCAATCGAGGTCTCGATGACGTCACCGGGCGCTTTCGCCGCCGAGACCGCCGCCGGCGAGCCTTGCCGCACCTCGACCAAGCAGCCGTCGGGGTCGCGGACGAGGATCGCTCGCCCGGCCGGCACGTCGATCGCGCCTCCGCCCACCGTGACCACGGGCGCGCCGCGCGCCTTCAGCGGGCCACCAGGGCGTCGAGGTTACGCACGGTGAAGACCAGCGTCGCGGCGCCCGGCTCCCACGGGTTGGGGGGCCGTTCTCCACGAGGCACATCGAAGAACTCCGACAGTTCGAGTCCGAACGGCGTGTTCTGGGGCTCGCATGAAGACGGTGCGGAAGCGTGAGCCGTGCGTGTTCAGTGAGATCCCAGACGAGCGGGTCTGAGCCGGCCTCGGCCGCCGGACGAATCCGTTCGGGCGGCCCGTCGGGCGGCGCGGGTCCGCCAAACGGCGATCGCGAGAGGTCGACGCCAAAGACATCGTGATAGAAGGCAAAGCTGCGCTCGGCGTCGCCGGTACTATGGATCCAGTTGTAAAGACCTCGAACCGGCGACGACTGCGCTCGCGGCACCTGAACGCTCACGGCCCACACGACCGCCCAGAGAATGGACCGGCGCACAGGCGGCGCATCACAATCACTTCACAGCGCACGTAAGTTCGCGCCGTCCTCGAGGCTGCCGCTGCCTTTGTAGCGGGCCGTAGGCGGGTACGCACAAGCGGACGCGTCCGCCCGGCAAAGTAGCTGATCGGGAAGGCAGCGCCGACGCCTCGATCCGGTCAGGCGCCCCCCTGTTCGACCCATCGTGTAATGGCGGCAAGGCCATCAAAGCTGTCGGTCGCGGGGCCGCCAGCGCAGTGATTCATGCCCGCCACCAGGAACAAGCGAGCCCACGCGCTCGTCGGCTTGGCCCCGCCGTTGTTGCGCGTGAGCCGCTGGTAGTAGTCGATCGACTCGAGCGCCGAAAAGATCGGGTCGGCGGTCCGTGGAAGATGAGCAGCTTGCCGCCGCGCTTGGGAACGCGGCCAGTGTCGCATCGCGGTAGGTGTCGAAACGGCCGAGAACGCCTCCATCCTTGCCGGATCGCGATCGAAGTCGAACGGGCGATCGAGAACGACGGATCGGGCGGCGTGAAGAACTCGTGGCCAGTGCCCCGGCCATCAGCGTCGCATTCGCGGCGTTGGGTGTGCCCGTCTGCGACGTGCCCAGCTTCCACTGTCGCCATCCTGGTGTCGCAATTCCCGGATCCCATGGCTGTCCGGCATACAGCGCACGTCCCGCTGAATCATCGCGGGCCACGGAACGTCCGCTCGAGCGCGGCGACCTGCTCGGACGTCAGGCAGCTCGCATCCTTCTCACCAGCGCACTGCAGAGGTCTCGGTTCGAAGCGGCACGCCTCGGGACGCAGCACCATCCCGTCGACCGCACCGTCGCGGCGTCGCAGGCCGTACGGTCAGCCGCGGGCGACGAGAGCCAGGTCGGCGTCGCTGAAGGCGCGACTGAGCACACGCTGCCCGTCCGCGTTCGACGGCGGCGATCGACAGATACGTCTGCGTATCCCAGGCCGCGGCAATCGTCGCGCCGCTCGAGACGCGCATGGCCGGCGCACAGATCGCAATGCCGTCGAAGTACGCCGGATAGCGCTGCGCGAACATCATGCCCTGCCGCCCACCGCCCGAACAGCCGACAAAGTAGCTTCCGATCGGCGGGCGCGGCCGTAATAGCGAGCAACGATCGCAAATGCCATCGTCGCCGTTCGTTCGTGCGCCGCGTAGGCATGATCGACGCGCGCGCCAGGATCGAGACCGAACTCGGGCGTCCCGCCCTGGTGTCCCGCGTCCGTCGTCACCACGGCAAAGCCGCGCTGCAGTCCGGTGTCCGGAAACGATCCCGTATTACGGCCGACGGCCGGCGCGACGACGCCGTCGTTGCCGCCGCCTCCCTGGTAGAGGAACCGGCCGCTCCAATCAGTCGGCAAACGCAGCTCGAAGCGCGTCTCGTAGGCCTTGCCATCGACGCCCGTACGCGGTGCCGCCGACCCACGCACGACGCAGTGCGCCGCTGAGCAGCGGAACCGCCGTCGTAGGTGGTGGTCAGCGTCGCGACGGCCGTGAACATCGCAGCACCGAGCGCCGTGCAGGCTGCGGCACCTGGAGCTGGCTGCTGCGCGGCGACCGGGCCGATACCAACGGCACTCGCGGCGAACGCGACCAGCACCGAGACAAGACCAGGGGGTTCGGCGCATGAAGTCAGCCACGCACGAGCGGGTCACCGGAACAACAAGGTCGAGAAGTGATACAGGTTGTTCTTCCACACCGGGAACGTATGGCCGCCCCCGAATCGACGTGCCAGACGTGCGGCACCTTCTGCTCGACCAGGTAGTTGTGGACGCCTTCGCTGATGTTGAACAGCGAGTCCTGATCGCCGCACGACACCCACAGCAGCTTCAGCTTCTGCCGCGCAGCGACCGGGTCCGGCATCAGTTGCGCCGGCGGCATCGTGTTGGGTGCGGACGAGAATCCGCCGACCCAGGCGAACGTATCGAGGTTGCCGAGGCCGAAGTTGAGCGACTGGCCACCGCCCATCGAGAGACCGGCGAGCCCGCGGTGCTCGCGATCGGCCTGCACCGAGTACTTCGACTCGATGAACGGGATCAGATCAGCCAGCAGCTCGCGCTCGAACGCCGCGTACGCCTGGAACTCGACAGCCATCGCCGCGCCGCCGCGGCCGCCGGCGGGGCCGTCACCGGCCGCGGGCGGCGCCCTGCACGGGCCTGCCCCCCGCGGCCGGGGCCGCACCGGGAGCCGCTGGAGCCGCACCGGGGCACCTGCGGCGCCGCGCGCGCCTCGGCCGCCGCGTACGCCGAAGTAGATATCTCCGGCTCGTTCGAGGAACGGCCGTGCGGCATCACGACAATCATCGGCACCGCCTTCTTGTAGGCAATCAGGCTGTCGAGGATGGCGGCGGCCGCCCCCGGCCCCGGCCAATGCGTCTCGTTGCCGCTAATGCCGTGCAGCAGGTAGAGCACCGGATACTTCTGCGAGGAAGAGTATCCCGCCGGGGTGTACACCATGGCCGGCTCTTCCCGCCGGTCACCGACGAGGTGTACTCGACGCGTTCGACGCGACCGGTGGCGATGCCCTGCCGGGGTGCGTCGAAGCCCTGCGGCGCGTTTGGAAACGTCGGCGTCTGCGCCGTCTGTGCGAGCAGGGCCACCGTGCACACTATCCAGCCGATGAACGTGGCAAGCGGCAGCCCGGAAGATTCGGGTCTGCAAACTGGCCATATCGGCTCTCTCTCAATTGGATGCGATTCGATGACGCCCGCCACTCTACTTCAGCGAGCGTGACGCGGTCCGCCACTGGGGGTCGGTGCAGAGCCGGCAATCTCTGCCCACGAAGAACTTGCTGGCCCCGCTGTCGTTCAGCAGCTGCCATTTGAGCCACGCGACGGCCGCAACGCCGAAGGCGCCCCCATTGTCCTCGTTGAGGTGGCCGGGCGATAGATCGTGTGCGTGGCGAGCGTCTGATCATGCTCGATCACGAGCGCGTGCGGTCCTGTCGGCGGTGCGCCCCTCAGAGGTCCAACCCTTCTTTCGGGCCGAGGACGCGCGCGACTACTCGCCAAGCGGCGGCGTTGGTCTTGGTCTGTCGATCGCGCAACGTGCAGTTCAGCTTCATCACGGCACGCTCGTCGCCGAGAATGCGCATCCCGGCCTGCGCGTGAAGTTGACGCTTCCAGATCAGCCCACGCTGTCGATCCGTAGGCGTTTCCAACCCACGTTCTGAAACGTGTACTGTCGGACAACTCCATCGAGGATTCGCGCTTCCCCCTATCAGAAGTCGAGCTGCACGCTGAACTTGGCGAAGCGTGCGGTCACGATCGTCGTCGGCACGCGCCACTGGTTGAGGGCCGGTGCCCGAGTAGGTCGGCGTTCTCGGCCAGCACGGTGCTGGCGTTGAACGCGTTGTAGAGATCGAAGTTCACCGACGTGCGCGAGCGTCCCCACGGGAACAGCTTGGCGATCCGGAAGTCGAGCTGGTTGAGCCGCTCGCCGATACATGCGTTCCCGGCTCGACCAGGTTCAGCGTCAGGTTGGCGGCATTGGTGAACGGCCGTCCCGAGCGTGGTCTGCGCCGGCATCACGACGCGGTTGGCCGCGAGTTGCGGGCCGGGAATGCTCTGGAACGCCCCGCTCAGCTGCACGGCGATCCGCGGCACCGTGTAGGAGCCGAGGAACTTCACTTGGGTGAGGAAGTTCGTCAGCTGCCGGCAGTACGGGAGCGCCCAGCGGGCTCGATTCCGGGATCTTCGCGAGGATCTCGCAGTTGTCGGTCAGCGTGCGGCCGGTGCTCATGCCGCCCTGCAGTACAGGTCGGGCCGGATCCGCGCGTTCATCGTCAGATCGAAGCCGTTCCACTGCTGGATCTGGTCGCCGTAGTCGCGCGCCAGCGTGAAGAGGTTGTTGGGCGCCAGCGTTGCCGTGTTCGGGTTGCGATCGACGAAGCCGTCGATCGTGTTGCCGCCGCCGTCGGGCAGCCGCGGGTCGACGGGCACGGTCGTGGCGAACGACGTGAAGTCCGACGGCGCCAGCGCCAGGTTGTCGGTCACCGCGAAGTTGCCGAACCAGCGGCGGAAGTAGCCGAAGTCCACCGAGACGCGCGGCGCCACCTCGTGCTGGACGCTGGCCGAGAACTCCCAGTTGTACGGGCCGGACGCCGAAGCCGTCGAGCACGCGCGGGTCGACCGTCGTGCTCGGCGTCGGCTTGCCGAAGTTGGTGTCCGACAGGTTGCCGCACTCGCCGTTGGCGAGCACGTTCGTGAGGTCGCAGTCGGGGAAGTAGTT
Source organism: uncultured Acidobacteriota bacterium (assembly GCA_963793705.1). GTDB lineage: Bacteria > Acidobacteriota > Vicinamibacteria > Vicinamibacterales > UBA2999 > Gp6-AA40. Next base: position 15,344 of record CAWCBC010000012.1, read on the forward strand.
GCCGCGGCGCGGATCTCCGACCGGATACGTCTGGTCGTTCCAGGTCCGGGTCACGAAGTTCGCCAGCCGGTTCACCGGCGCGATCGCGTCGCCGTACGGGCCCTGCACGCCCTGCGCGACCACGTACTTGTTGATGCTCGTCTTGAGCGCCGTCTTGCCGTTGCCGAAGAGATCGTAGGCGACGGCCAGCCGCGGCGTCAGGTCCTTCCAGTTCGACCAGGTCGGTCTCGGGCAGATCCAGGTTCCGGTTGGGGACGAGCGGCGCCGGGTCGAGGTGCTGCGCCGGAATGCAGATCTTCAGGTAGTCGAACCGGACGCCCGAGGTTGAGCGTCAGGCGATCGATGCGTCCACTTGTCCTGCGCGTAGAGGCCGATGCCGGCCGGCTGCCGCTGCGCCTTCTTGTACGGCGTCGAGCGCTGCGTGATCTGGTTCGGGAATGGTGTTGTTGAAGCGGTAGCTGACGTGGTAGACGTTGTCGTCGAGCGACTCGTCGCGCAGCACGATGGTGTCGCTGGCGCCGACCTTGAACGCGTGCGTACCGGTGATGTAGGAGGCCGAGAACAGCAGGTCGTAGTTGCGGCCGTCGGTGTTCTGGTACGGCTGCGTCGCCGTCGCGCCGCCGATGCCGCCGCCGTGGTACTGCAGGTCGGCCGGGCGCGCCGGTCACCGAGGCCTGCTCGGTGACGGTGATGAGCCGCTTCCGCGGATCGCTGGCGTCCATCGGCGTTGTACTTGTAGTTCTCGTGGCGGAAGCCGCCGCGCGCCTCGAGCAGCAGCCGGTTGGTGCGCGGCGACGTCCAGCCGACGGTCGCCATCCGCTGGATCGGGTACTTGATCTCGATCGCCGCCTCGGGCGCCGTCGTCGCGTTGACGATGGCGCACTGGCAGCGGCCCTGGTCGTCCACGAACAGGCTGAACTTGTTCTTCGGATCGGCCTGCCACGTCAGCCGCAGGTTGACGCTTCGCTGGAACGCGTTGATGACGCGCGGGCCGGTCGAGATCGGCCGTGTAGGTCCAGATGTTCTCGACGCCCTCGTTGACGTTGTGGAACATGCCGCCGACGTAGTTCTGCGTCTTCGTCCAGCGGGCGGCGCCGTAGAACCAGACCTTGTCGCGCGACAGCGGCCCGCCGACCGTCGGGTTGATGTCGTAGTTCATCTTCACGGAGTTGGGCGTCCGCAGGCCGCGTGCCTGCAGCTCGTCGGTGTAGTTGTCGGCCTGGAAGTCCGAGTTCGCGCCGGTGGCGAAGAGCGAGCCGGTGAATGCGTTGCCGCCTTCGCGCGGGATGATGTTGATCCGCACGCCGCCGGTGGACTGGTCGGCCGTGCCGGAGGAGAAGTCCACCGCCACTTCCTGCGCGCTGCCCATGTTGGGCAGGAAGTTGCTGGCCTGGCCGGCCAGCTCGGAGTTGGCGGTGGACAACCCGTCGATCATCACGCGCTGGTCGTTGCCGTTGCTGCCGTGGATGGTCATGCTGCCGCCGGTGGTGTTGATGATGTTCGTGCCGCCGACGTCCTGGTTGTTGAGGTTCATGCCCGGGATGAGCGTGGCGGCCGTGAACTGCGTGCGGCCGTTCGGAATCGCCGCCAGGACGTCCGCGTCGATGACGCGCTGCTTGGTGGCGCTCTGCACGTCCACCATCGGCGACGCGCCGGTCACGGTCACCGTTTCCTCGACGCGTGCCGACGCGCAGCTCCGGGCTGATCGTGGCGCTGAACGAGCCGGTGAGCACGACGCCGTCGCGCTTCACGGTGCTGAACCCGGTGAGCGAGAACGTCACCGCGTAGGTGCCGGGCCGCAGCTGCTCGATGCGGTACTGGCCGGCGCCGTCGGTCGTCGACGGTGCGCACTTTCTCGATCAGCGCCGGGCTGGCCGCTTCGACGGTCACGCCGGGCAGCACGGCGCCCGACGCGTCGCGGACGACGCCGGCGATCGAGGCTTGCGCCGCCTGCGCCAGCGCATCGGTCGCGCCGGCTGCCCAGCGTGCAGCACCAGCGTCATGAGAAGGAGTGCGAGACGTCGTCCGAGCATACGTGGGGTCGGCCATCGGTCAGCTCCTGGCAGAGTTTTACGGAGAAATCATGGCTCACGAACACGCGAGGTTCAATGGAAATCTGGCCGTTTTTCGGCCATTTCAGGCTAATGTGCGGCGCGCGGCGCACGCGGACGCGCGGCAGATCCGCGGCCGTCAGCTCACGGGCGCCGGCCGGAAATCCGTTGGCCTGAATCAGATAGGCGAGGATGTCCGTGTACTCGTCGTCCTCGAGCGACGACGGGTCGTCGGCAGGCATCGTCGCCTTGATGTAGTCGAACACCGCGGCGACTCCCTTCTGCTCCATCGATGTCACGAACGGCACGCCGCGCAGCGGCGGGGCGCCGGTGTCGGCCGCACAGCGTGCCGCTCAGATCGCCGACGTGACAGGGGCGCAGAACGCGTCGTAGTGCGCCTTGCCGCGCTTCGCCCTGGTCGACTGAATAGACGCCGGCGTCGAGGCGCGAGCCCGTCGCCTTGGCGAGCATGGCAGCCGGCCCACCGACCCGGCGATGCCACAGCCGCACAGCTCAGCGCCAGCCGCAACGCGCGCTGCCGCGGCAGCGTCGCGCACGGTTCACGGCTCGGCGCGGCCGCTGGCGCCGGGGCCGCCGGCTTCACGTCGATGCCGCGCTGCGTCATCAGCTCCCGCAGCAGCGCGGCGGTGTCCTCGTGCGCCTCGCCGGGCGCGCCGTCGATGTTGGGCACGCCGCGCAGCGCCTCGTCGAGCGCGGTGCGGCCCTGCCGCGTCCTGGCGTCCAGCCGCGCGCCGCGCTCCACCAGGAAGCGCACCACGCCGTTGGCGCCGATCGCGGCGGCCGCGTGCAGCGAGGTCTGGCCGGCCTCGTTGGCGGCGTTCACGTCGGCGCCCAGGTCCAGCAGCAGCTTCGCCGCCTCGAGGGCGTTCTTCTCCTCGGCGGCGGAGACCTGCAGGTCGGCGCCGTACTTCCGGCCGAGCCCGCCGACCAGCGCCATCAGCGCCGTGGTCTTGTTGCGCGTGCCGATGTTCGGGTTGGCGCCCTTGTCGATCAGCAGCCGCATCACCGCCAGGTCGCCGTTCTTGGCGGCGCGCACGAAGGGCGTGGTGCCGGCGCCGATCACGTTGCCGAACGTGTTCTGCGCGGCGATGGCGTCGCCCTTCCATCCGGGAGACGCCGCCGTCAGCTGCGCGTCGGGCTTGGCGCCGCTGCTCGAGCAGCAGCTTCACGAGATCCAGGCTGTCGAGCGCGCCTTCGGCCTTCGGCGCCGGGCGGTTCTGGATCCAGTCCAGCGAGTGCATGTCCACGGCCATGTACAGCGGCGTGCGGTTCGACGCGATCGCCGGCGTTGACGTCGGCGCCCTTCTCCACCAGCAGCGCCGCGACGTCGTAGTGGCCGTTGCGAATCGCCAGCACCATCGGGCTGATGCCGTCGGGATCGGCCAGGTTGACGTCGGCGCCGGCGTCGACGAGCGCGCGCGGCGGCGTCGAGCGATCCCTGCCGGGCCGCGAACAGCAGCGGCGTCAGCCCGCCGCGCGGGAACGTCGTCAGCAGCGTCTGCAGCGCCTGGCCGTTCTTGTCGGTGCGGAAGTCGAGGATCTCGCGCTTGGGCGGCTCCAGCACGTTCGACCGGCCGTTCACCTCGGCGCCGCGCGCGGCCAGCGCCTGCACCACCGCGCCGTGGTTCTCGGCCGCGGCCCACATCAAGCGCGGTCTGCCCGTGCCACTGCTCCTTGGCGTGGACGTTCGCGCCGGCCTCGAGCAGCAGGTTGACGGCGCCGGCGTTGCCCGAGCGCGCCGCGAGCATCAGCGGCGTCTCGCCCTCGGGCCCTGCCGCGTCGGCGCGGGCGCCGCCCTTCAGCAGCGCATCGACGATGGCCGCGTGCCCGTTCGATGCGGCCAGCAGACAGCGGCGTCATGCCGTAGCGGTTCGCTGCGCCGGCCTTGGCGCCCGGCCCGGAGCAGCAGCGCCACCAGGTCCGCGTCGCCTGCGCGCACCGCCCAGTGCAGCGCCGTCGTGCCGTCCACCTCAGGCGCGTTGACGTCGGCCTGCTGCTGGATCAGCGCCCGCACCGCCGCCGCGTCGCCGCTCTGGCCGCCTGCACGACCCGCAGTGTCGGCCGCGCTCGGCCGGCACGGTCAGCGCGACAAGCGCAAGAGCGGCAATGCAGTCCGCCGGCCACGAATGCAGTTCCGGCCTGCCGTCTTGCTCTGCCATCTGAACTCTGCACTCTGACTTCATAGCTCCACCCGCCCCGTGCTGTATCCCACGCTGTCGCGCGCGATGCCGAACTTGTCGACGATGCTGAGCAGCAGGTTCCCGCTCGGGTCGTGCTCGCGCGCCCTGATGTGGCGGCCGCCCTTGATGGCGCCGCTGCCGGTGCCGGCCACCAGGTACGGCAGCGGCGACGTGGCTGTGCACGTTGGCGTTGCCCATGCCGCTGCCGTAGAGCACCATCGAGTGGTCCAGCAGCGAGCCGTCGCCGTCGGGCGTCTCCTGCAGCTTCTCCACGAAGCGGCTGAACAGGTCCACGTGGTAGGTGTTGACCTTGGCGAAGCGCGCGATCTTGTCGGCCTTGTTCTGGTGGTGCGACAGCGCGTGGTGCGGCTCGTCCACGCCGATCTGCGGGTACGTGCCGTTGTGCAGGTCGCGCGCCATCATGAAGGTGAAGACGCGCGTGATGTCGGCCTGGAACGCCACCGCCATCAGGTCGAACATCAGGCCGACGTGCTCCTCGAACGCCTCGGGCGCGCCGATCGGCGCCTCGGGCACCTTCAGGTCGGCGCCCGGTCTGCTGCTCCGACCGCGACGATGCGCCGCTCGATCTCGCGGATGTGGTCGAGGTACTCGCTCAGCCGCGACTGGTCGCGGGCGCCGAGGCCCTGCTGCAGCTTCGACGCCGACTTCGACACCGAGTCGAGGATGCTGCGGCGCGTCCGCATCCGCTCGAGCCGCTGCTCGACCGTGCCGGTGCCGCCGAACAGCCGCTCGAACACGACGCGCGGGTTGATCTCCATCGGCAGCGGCGTGGTCGGGCCCTGCCAGGAGATGGTGTTCATGTAGGTGCAGCTGTAGCCGACGTCGCAGGCGCCGACGAAGCCGGTGAAGTCCTCGGTGGCGAGCTCGAGCGACGGGAACGGCGTGTCCTGGCCGATCGCCTTGGCGATCATCTGGTCGATGGTGGTCTCGTTGCGGACGTCCGCGCCTTCGGTCTTCTTGGGCGAGATGCCGGTGAGCCACATCGCCGGCGCGGTGGCGTGGCCGCCCGCCGCCGGATCCTTCGGGCCGTCAGGCCGCTGACGACGCACAGGTGATCGCGGAAGCGGCTCGAGCGGCTTGAGGATCGGCGTGAACTCGAAGCCCGCGCCCTGCGCCGCCGGCGTCCACTGGTTCAGGATCTTGCCGTGCGGCACGTAGACGGCGCCGAACCGGCGCACGGGCGCGGCCGCCGTGCGCGACTGGGCCGTCATCGCCGGCACCATGGCGTCGAGCAGCGGCAGCGCCAGGGTCACGCCCATGCCCCGCAGGAACGTCCGGCGCGGCAACGACCGTCTGGTGATGAACATCACAGCTCTCCTGGAGTGTCTCGACTGCGATCAGCGGCTCGCGCGCGTGGCGGCGGGCTCCTGCGAGGCCCGCGGCCCGCATCTGGAACGGGGCGCTGTTGACGATGCCGAGCACGAGCGACGAGAACCGGTAGTCGCTGCGGCCCGCGTCGCGCACGATCGCGCGGACCGCCGGCATGTCGTAGTGCTCGAGCCCGCGGCCGAGCGCGTAGGTCAGCATCTTCTCGGTCATCGTGCCGACGAACACCTCCGGCCGCGCGAGGAGCGCCTGCCGCAGCGCCACCGGGCCGTCCACGCGCGTGCCGTCGGCCAGCTCGACCGACGGGTCGATCGGCACGCGCGAGTCGCTGGTGCGCCACGCGCCGACGCCGTCGAAGTTCTCCAGCGCGAAGCCCAGCGGATCCATCAGCTTGTGGCAGCTGGCGCACGCCGGGTTGGCGCGGTGCTCCTCCATCTGCTCCCGCATCGTCAGCGGCCGCTCGCGCTCGCTGTTCTCCTTCAGCGGCGGCACGTTGGCCGGCGGCGGCGGCGGCGGCGTGCCGAGCAGGTTCTCGAGGATCCACTTGCCGCGCAGCACCGGCGACGTCCGGTTCGGCTGCGAGGTCACCGTGAGGATGCTGCCGTGGCCGAGCAGCCCGCGGCGCGCGTCGTTGGTCACCGGCACGCGCCGGAACTGCGTGCCGTAGACGTTGGGGATGCCGTAGTGCCGCGCCAGCCGCTCGTTGACGAACGTGTAGTCGGCCGTCAGCAGCTCCAGCACGCTGCGGTCCTCGCGCATCACGTGCTCGAGAGCAGCTCGGTCTCGCGCTGCAGCGCCTGCCGCAGGTTGTCGTCGAAGTCGGGGAACTGGTCCTTGCTGGGCACGACGTTCCGCAGGTTCCGCAGCTACAGCCACTGCCCGGCGAAGTTGCTGACGAGCGCCGCGGCCGCGGGTCGGCCAGCATCCGCCGCACCTGCCGCTCGAGCACCGCGGGATCCTTGAGGCGGCCCTGCGCCGCCGCCGACAAGCAGCTCGTCGTCCGGGATGCTGCTCCACAGGAAGAACGACAGGCGCGACGCCAGCTCGAGGTCGCTGATGCGGTACGCGCGCCCGCGCGGCGGCCGGCTGCGGGTCGCGCTCGGCCCGGAACAGGAACTCCGGATCGGAGAGGATGCGCTGCAGCGCCAGCTGGATGCCGCCGTCGAAGCCGCTCTTGGCGCGGCCCGTCTGGTAGAACGCGAGCAGCGGCGCGACGTCGGCGTCGGCGACCGGGCGGCGGTAGGCGCGCCGCGCCAGCGTCGTGATGATCTGCCGGGCGCACGCCGTCTCCGCCGGCGCGCGCTGTGCGCGCCGGCCGGCCGGACGGCAGGTGAAGATGCGGCGCCGGCTCGGCGTGTCGCCCGGGCCCGGTCGGCCTCGAACGGACCGCTGATGGTCACCGCCTCGAAGCGCGGCACGCCGTCGGCGTCCACCGGGTCCAGCGTCGAGAGATACGGCTGCAGCAGCGTCGGCGGCAGCGCGTTCGTCTTCTGCACGAAGGTGACGCCGATCGCGCGCGGCCCCGCCTTGATCGGCACGCGCACCTGCATCCGCGCCTCGATGATCTTCGACCGCGTTGTCGGGCCCCATCAGCGACGTCTGGTAGTCCTCGGGCGTGCCGACGGTCACCAGGTGCACGCGCTCGCCGTCCACGCTGATCTCGACCTGGTGCGGAGAGGCCAGGCCGCGGATGAAGCCGACGTTGGTCCGCCACAGCTTGGGCTTGATCACGTACTCGCCGTCGAGCGGGAACGTGTCGCGAATCAGCGTGCCGCCGCGCGTGCCGAGCGGCAGCCCCTCGACGTGCCCGGTCTGCGTCAGGTCGAAGCGGACGCGATGGGTCTTGTCGGTCGCCGGGCTGGCCGGATCGCCGACCGCCATGGCGCTGATCTTCTCGGCGGCGGCGAGGTAGCGCTCGAGCAGCACCGGCGACACGCCCAGCACGTCGGCCACGTTGTCGAAGCCGAAGCTGGAGTCGTCGGCGGGCAGCAGCGACGCCGCGTCGACGTCGAGCGCCAGCAGATCGCGGATGGCGTTCTGGTACTCGGCGCGGTTCAGCCGGTGCAGCGCCGGACGGCCCGGATTGGGCCTGGCCGCGGCGGCCCGATCGAGGGTGGTTTCGAGCAACGACACCAGCGCCGCTCGCGCCGCGGCGTCGGGCTGCGGCATGCCCTGCGGCGGCATCGCGCCCGCCCGGACCTTCTTGATCACCTTCTCCCACACGGCCGCGTCGCCGCGACGGCGTTTGCGACAGGTCCAGCCGAGTCGAGCGCCAGATCCGCGGTGCGCGTGCGCGAGTTGTGGCACGACACGCAGTACTTGCCGAGCCAGCGCCTGGTGCGCGCGATGCAGCCGCCGCCGGCTGCACGGCATCAGCGGCGCTCGCCGCGCGGGCGCTTGAGGCTGTGCAGCCGGCGCTGCTGCACCGCGGCGGTGGCGGCTGCTGCACGACCAGGAACAGGTTGTTCGGGTCTGGCGCGACGGCGAGGCGCCACGGCCGGGTGCCGAACGTCATCGACACCGGCACACGGTTGCTGCGACACCACGGTGCTGCCGGCGGCGGTCATGCCGGCCAGCGCGGCATCGATGTCGCGCACGTTGAGCTGCAGGCGGAACGAGCCCGGATCCTGGACGCGCGATCGCGTGGCCGTCCCCGGCGCCAGGCCCTTCAACTCCAGAACTCGAGCAGCAGCGGCGAGTTCGGCAGGCGAATCGTCGCCAGCCGGTACTCGACATCGGGCAGGCCCATCATCGCCGACACCGCGGGCTCGTCGTGAACGGCGCGCAGCTCGCCCTCGAGGCCGAGCTGCTGCTGGTAGAACGCAGCGGTGCCGTCCATGTCGCCCACCGTGACACGCAGGCGGATGCCGATGACGTTGCTCGATGCGGGCGCGGTGGTGGCCGGCAGCGGATCGAGCTGCGCCAGCTCGACGAAGTGGCCGTCCGGGTCCTGCACGATCACCGCGCGCGTCTTGTTCGTGGTGCTCATCGCCAGAGGCGCGCCGCCAGTCGTCACGACGGGGACGCCGGCGGCCTTCAGCTTGGTGAACGCGGCGTCGATATCGCGCACCAGCAGGATCAGCGTGACGGCGCCCGGGTCCTGCATGCGCCGGCGCACCGCGCGTGCGCGTCGACGCCGTTGATCTCGACCAGCTCGACGCCGCAGCGGATGCCGGGCATGCGCGCGCCGATGAAGCGCAGGCGCGCCTGCGGCAGGCCATGCAGGTGCAGGTGGCCGGGATCCTCGTCCCAGGGCAGCGGCCCGGACGGAGGCGCGGGACGAGGTCCAGGCCAAGGAGGTCGTGGTAGAAGCGCGCGGCGCGATCGAGGTCGTTGACGATGGGGCTGACGTGGCAGGCGCCGGTGACGCCGCCGGACGGTGCGGACGCGGCAGATGGCTGCGACTGTGCCGACAGTAAAGGCCCGGTCAGGAGCCAGAGCGCACCCGCGAGACCGGCCCAGAGGAGACGCCGCGCTACGGACGTAGGCATGGCGCCGAGATCTTATGCCCGATCGAGTGCCATCCGGATCAAAACTGCGTCAATTCAGTGGCAAGGAAACCTGGCTCCCTGCACCTTGCGCACCCTGGACGCCTGAAGCTGGGGACTGACGGTCTCGCCGCGCATGGGGCTGCGAGTTCTGAAGACGCCCATGAGCACGCCGCAAGCGAACGCATTCTGCGAGCGCCTACTCCTGCAATCAGGGCACGGCAATCCGCTTCATCGACGACGTGCTGCGCCGATTGCCGTTCCGCGTCCTCGTCGTGCAGACCGGCAACGGCGCCGAGTTTCAGTCACGGTTCCACTGGCACCTGGGCGCCTTGGACATTCAGCACGTGTACATCCGGCCTCGCACGCCGCATCTCAACGGCAAGGTGGAGCGGTCTCACCGGATCGATGATCTCTTCACCGTGGCAGATGTCCTACAAAATTAACAGACAGCTACGGCTTCGCATTAAGGTGGCCGCTCTGCTAACCAAGTCAGAGCGCACTCTCACTCGATCACGTGAGCTTTACCGCCAACTTTTGGTCTTGCGGCTTCGCATTGAGCGGCTGTCGGAGTCTTCTCACCGTCTATTAATGCCCGAGCCCGCAAGGTAAACGCTATGACTGCCCAGGTAGGTGCGCCGTGGCCGATGAACCACCCACACCGCCAGACCCCTCACATACCCGAGAACTCCCCGACACTATCGAGGAGAAACAGGGCGATCGCTTTCGCGCGCGACCGGCCCGCTCGCGCCGAGAATCAGGATATTGCTCATGTGGATTCGCGACCGACTCTCTTCTGCGGGTGTTCAGGATAGCGGGCCCCATGCGCGGTTCATCGTCGCCAGCGCGTCGTCGATCTGTTGTCGGTCGTTCGCGGTGAGCTCGACGTCATCGGCATCACCGCGATCGACTACTTCTCCAAGACCAGCGTGCGAGGCAGCGACGCGGTCAGCGTGTCGAGCTGCAGGTCTCTTCGAATTCCAGCGTCCATCACGCCAGCGGGCGCAAATCTGCGGAGCCATCGCAGGCGGCTGGCAAGCCCACCGGCCGTGTATCGGAGTTTCGGGCGAACCGCAGTGGCAGCCTGCAGCACGATGTCCGCCACGACGCCCGGCTGGCCTGCAGCCGCGACCAACTCCTGTAGCCTCTTGCCCACGGCCGCACGAACCCCGCGGTACTCATCGAGCTTCGAGTCGGCTTCCAGCAAGTGCGCGTCGAACTGCGTCTTCGTGTACGCAGGCTCGATGACCGAGACCCGGATGCCCCTAGTGCGCAACTCATGGTCGAGCGATTCCGAATACCCTTCGATTGCGTGCTTGGTTGCGGCATAAAGCGCCATGTACGGCGCCGGCAGGAAACCCAGCACTGAGCCGATGTTGATAATGCGACCACCCCCTCGGTGTCGCATGTGGGGCACGACGGCGCGTGTCATCCGGACTGTCCCGAAGAAGTTCGTATCGAAGATCGACCGCGCCTGCTCGATCGAGCTCTCTTCCGCTCCTGCGGGCGCGATACTGAAGCCGGCGTTGTTCACGAGCAGGTCGATGCGGCCGTCCAACCGCATCACGTCCCTGACGACGGCTTCGACTGATTCATCGCTGGCTACGTCGAGGGGCAGCATCTCGAACGATGGCTGGCCCGCCTCGGCTCCCCGTCTGCTGGTGCCGTAGACCTTGTAGCCAGCCAGGGCGAGGCGCTCCGCCGTGGCTTGGCCGATGCCTGACGAGGCGCCCGTAACGAGTGCGATCTTTCTCTTGAGCTTAGCCATGTGTTTCTCCTGAAGACGCGAGCGGAATTCGTCAAAGCCGGCGCCGACGACGCCGCCAGCGGGTTTGAGATCGCTGTCGACCAAGAGGCGCATCGTGATCGCGGCGGTGCGCCAGCCGCTCGCAGCGAGACCGCGAAATATCGACTCGGTGGCGGCCCTTTCGTCGAGATGAAACGGTTGCGGATCGAATTCGGCGGCAAGCTCTTGATGCGGTCCGCATCGATGTGGATGGGCCCGGACCCGGAGGTTTGTCCGGCTTGAAAGTCCTCCAGGTATCGCTCGGTCATATGGCTCTCCGCTCTTGGACCGTGAGTCACGCGCTCAGGGTGTGGAGTCACGCCCGCCTATACATGACGATCATCATCATTGGAGAATTATATGACGGTCATCATGTATACTGTCAAGCGAGAAGAACCTCAGGAGAATCAGGATGAAAGTGAGCAGGGAACAGGCCGCCCAGAACCGGGATCGGATCGTCGAGGCCGCAGCCCAGCTATTCCGCGAGCGGGGCTTCGAAGGGATCGGCGTCGCGGATCTCATGAAGGAGGCGGGCCTCACGCATGGCGGTTTCTACGGACACTTCTCCTCGAAGGAGGACCTGATCGCGGAGGCGTCTGCCCGCGCGCTGACGCGCTCGGTTGCGCTCTGGAGCAAGCTGGCGGAGCGTGCGCCACGTGATCCGCTGTCCGCGATCGCCGGCGTCTATTTGACCAGCAGACATCGCGACAATCCGGGCGCGGGTTGTCTGCTGGCGGCGCTCGGACCGGACGTGTCGCGACAGGGTCCGGCCGTGCGGCGCGCCGTCACCGACTCTGTGCGTTCCGCTTGCGATCTTCTGGCGAAGCTGGTTCCACGCAGATCGAAAGCCGCAAGAAGACAGAAGGCCATCACCACTTACGCAACGCTGGTGGGCGCCATGGTCATGGCGCGCGCTGTCGACGATCGTGCGCTGTCGCAGGAAATCCTGGACGCCGGCCTGGCGTCTGTTAAGGACTGATGCTCAAGTTCGATACTCCGCCTTGACTCGCATTCACGCGCTTGTTCGGATTCGTCGCGACGTACGGCCCGCATTCACCATGATCTCGCTCGTCGTCATTCTTCTCACGTCGGGGTCCGGCGCCTCCGCTCAAACGAATCCTCCCACGGTGCGCGGCCACCGTGTGACCGATCCGATCCATGTCGACGGGAAGCTCGACGAGCCGATCTACGCCGCCACCGAGGCGATCAGCGGGTTCGTGCAGCAGGAGCCAGACGAGGGCAAGCCTGCCACCGAGAAGACCGAAGCCTGGATCTTCTTCGACGACAAGAACATCTACGTGTCGGCACGCTGCTACGAATCGCACCCGGAACGGCGGGTCGCCAACGAGATGCGGCGAGACACGGCGCAATTGCGGCAGAACGACCACTTCGCGGTGCTCTTCGACACATTCCACGACAAGCGCAACGGCTACATCTTCTACGCCAACGCGATCGGCGGGCTCTCCGACGGGCAGATCACCGATGAGGGCCCGCCCAACAACGACTGGAACACGGTGTGGGACGTGAAGACCGGGCGCTTCGACGGCGGATGGACCATCGAGATGGCGATTCCGTTCAAATCGCTGCGCTATCAGCCCGGGGCTGACCAGACGTGGGGGATCAACCTCCGGCGGGTCGTCCGATGGAAGAACGAGTGGTCGCACCTCGCCCCGGTGCCGCGCGCGCTCACCACCTTCCGCGGCATCCTCAAGGTCTCGTCGGCGGGCACCCTCGAAGGCCTGCAGGTTCCCTCGGGCGGCCGCAACCTGGAACTGAAGCCGTACGCGCTCGCGGGCGTGTCCACCGATCGGACCGTGACGCCGCTGGTGTCCAACGACCCGACCGGGCGCATGGGCGGGGATCTGAAATTCGGCATCACGCAGAGCCTGACGGCCGACCTCACCGTCAACACCGACTTCTCGCAAGTGGAGGTCGACGAACAGCAGGTCAACCTGACCCGCTTCGACCTGTTCTTTCCCGAGAAGCGCGACTTTTTTCTCGAGGGCCTCGGCACGTTTGCGTTCGCGGGCCGGGCCAGCTCGGGTGTCGGCGCGGGCGCTGGCGACACGCCGTACCTCTTCTTCAGCCGGCGCATCGGCCTGGATCGATCGCGCGTGATCCCGTTGCGCGTGGGTAGCCGCGCGAACGGGAAAGCCGGCAAGGTCACCTTCGGCGCGATCAACGTGCAAACAGGCGAAGAGGCCACCGCGAACGTGGAGGCGGCGAACTTCACCGTGCTGCGCGCCAAGCGCGACATCCTGCGGCGCAGCAGCATCGGCGGCATGTTCACCCACCGGACCGCGACGCCTGGTCGCACGGGATCGAACGACGGCGCCGGCCTCGATCGTCGCCATGTCGTTCTACCAGAACGTCCGCCTCGATGCGTATCTGGCGGGCACGAGGACCGAAGGACGTGAAGGCGACAACCTGAGCTACCGCGGCTTCTTCGACTACAACGCCAACCTGTTCGGCGTGCAGGTGGAACGGCTCGTCGTCGAACCGAACTTCCTTCCCGAGATCGGTTTCGTGCGCCGGACCGACATGCGGCGCAACTTCGCGCAGGCGCGTTACAGCCCGCGGCCGACCTCGATACGCAACCTCCGCAGGATCACGACGCAGGCGAGCCTCAACTACGTGACGAACAATCAGAACCGCCTGGACACGCGCGACGGCGTGGGACTGCTTCAGGTCGAGCTCACCAACAGCGACGTCGCGAGCGTGAGCTACACGGACAATTTCGACCGCCTGGTGCGTCCGTTTGACATCGCCACGGGTGTCACGATTCCCATCGGCGCCTACAGCTTCCACACGACACGGGTCGGCTACATCGCCGGCCAGCAGCGCCGGGTGTCGGGCGAGGTGGTCTTCGAGGCCGGGCCGTTCTACAACGGCGACCGCACCTCCATCGCCGTCAACACCGCGCGGATACAGGTCACGCCGCAGCTGTCGGTTGAGCCGAGCGTCTCGATCAGCCGGGTCAATCTCGTGCAGGGTTCGTTCACCGCCAAGGTCGTCCGGACCCGCACCACATACACCATCACGCCACGAATGTTCGTCAGCGGGCTCCTGCAGTACAACTCCGCGAGCACGTCGGTCGGCAGCAACCTCCGGTTCCGCTGGGAGTATCAGCCCGGAAGCGAGCTCTTTGTCGTCTATACAGACGACTACGACTCCGACCCGCGCGCAAACGCAGTGGCGCTTCGCAACCGTGCGATCGTCGTGAAGTTCAACCGGCTGTTCCGGCTGTAGCGACGTGGGCGTCTGGCGAGTTCGACCACGGGACTGACTCTTGACACGCGAAGCTGGCGCAACCATAATCCGCCTTCATGAACCTGCTGAGGATCGGCGGCAACTCCGGCGTCGTGGCACTGACGCCCGACGTGTCGGTCGTGTCGATCCTCGCACTGGTGCTTGGCGTCCTCCTGCTTAGCCTGGGGCTGCTTCTGGGAAGCACCCTCGCCGCCGGATGATGTAGTTCCCACAAGTTCAGCACACAAAGGGCCATCATCCGACAAGGGTGATGGCCCTTTTGCTTTTTGAGGACCTATGGAGCTCGGAGAACTCAAAGTCTTCGTCACAGTCGCCGACCGAACACAGCTTCTCGCGGGCCGCGCATCAAACTCTGTCGAACCCAGCCGGCGGTGAGCCAAGCTATCCGCCGCCTTGAAGAGGATCTGGGCGAGCGTTTGTTCGATCGCAGCACGAAGTCCGCGACGCTGACGCAGGCAGGCGATGCGCTGCTGCCCGAGGCGATCCGATTGCTCCGAATGGCCGACGAAGCGGCGGCAACGGTCCGGCAGCTCTCGCAGCGGGACCGCGCGGTCCTGCGGATCGGCGGCGATGAACCAGGCGCTCACGTCCTGCTGCCGGCGTTGTCGATCTTCCTCGCCAGACAGCCGCACGTCAGCATCGAATTTCGGCGCGTGGCCGACCTGGACATCCTCGCGGAAGTCGGAGCGGGGACCATCGACATCGGCGTCACGACCAGGGAACGTGTGCCCGCGCCGTTGTCCTCCGTGCCGGTGCCCGTCCTGTCTGCCGGCTTCTGCGTCCTGCTGCCAAAGAGCCACCCCTTTGCGTCCTGGCGCGAGCTGCCGATGACGATTCTGCATTCCGACCGGCTCGTCACGCTGGCTGGTGTGCCACTGCCGACGCCCGTATCGATGTGTGCCACCGATGATTCCGCGCCTCCCACAGGATTGTTTGTCGTCATGCCGGGCGTTGACAGCCTGAAGCAGGCGGTTGCCAACGGCCTCGGCATCGGGATCGTTCCGCGCGCCGCCGTCTCGAGCCTCACCGCCCCTGCCGGACTGGTCGTGATCCCCCTGTCGGCGGCGCGGGCAGCCAGCGTCGCTGACGCTCGTCTACCGCGACAACGACGGACAGCCAAATGCTGTCGAGGACTTCGTCGAGGCCGTGCGGAGCACGGGCGAGGACCGCGCCTCGCGAAAAGCACCAATCGCCATGAGGGCGCGAGGTGAACCTCTCCTACGTTCACGGCGTCGGGACCACGCCTCTGATCGCGGACACCATCGGCGGCGCCCTGAACCGTGCGGCCGAACGCTGGGGCGACCGCGACGCGCTCGTGGCGTGTCATCAGCAGCTGCGCTACTCGTACCGCGAGCTCCGCGACGAGGCCGATCGCGCTGCCCGCGCGCTGATCGCGCTCGGGGTGCAGCGCGGCGACCGCGTCGGCATCTGGAGCGGCAACCGCGCGGAGTGGATGATCACGCAATACGCGGCGGCAAAAGCAGGCGCCGTCCTCGTGAACATCAATCCAGCCTACCGCCTGCGAGAGCTGGAATATGCGCTGACCCATTCGGGTGTGAGCGTGCTCATTACCGCCCGGGGGTTCCGCGCGACGGATTATGTGGACATGCTGCTGGGGCTCATGCCGGAACTGACGGCGACGCGGACGGGGCCAATCCTGGCGGAACGGTTGCCGGCACTTCGCCATGTCATTTACCTCGGCACCGACGCGCAACCGGGTGGGATCGCCTGGGCCGATTTTCTGGACCTCGGCAATCGAATCGCCGCGCACGAGCTCGAGGCGCGTGAAACAACGCTGCAGTTCGACGACCCGATCAACATTCAGTACACCTCCGGGACGACAGGGTCACCGAAAGGTGCGACGCTCTCGCACCACAACATTCTGAACAACGGTTACTTCGTCGGCGAAGTGCTGCGCTACACGGAGCACGACAGGATTTGCGTGCCGGTCCCGTTCTATCACTGCTTCGGCTGCGTGCTGGCGAACCTGGCGGCCGTCACGCATGGCTGCGCCGTGGTCATCCCAGGCGAGTCGTTCGATCCGGACGCCACGCTGCGGGCGATCGAGGCGGAGCGTTGCACGTCCATCTACGGGGTGCCGACGATGTTCATCGCGCAGCTGGACCATCCCCGCTTCGGCAGTGTCCAGCTCGACACGCTGCGCACGGGCATCATGGCTGGCGCTCCCTGTCCTATCGACGTCATGCGTCAGGTCATCGGCCGCATGCACGTGCCACAGGTCACCATCGGCTACGGCATGACCGAAACGTCCCCGCTGTCGTTCCAGTCCCGGATCGACGATCCGATTGAGCTTCGCGTGTCGACGGTCGGCCGCGTGCTGCCACACCTCGAATGCAAGATCGTCGACCCGGACACCGGCGCGACCGTTCCGCGCGGCACGCCAGGGGAGCTGTGCACGCGCGGCTACGCCGTCATGCTCGGGTACTGGAACGATGACGACGCGACCGCCGCCGCGATTGACGCGGCGCGCTGGATGCACAGCGGCGACCTCGCCGTCATGAACGACGACGGCTCCGTGGCGGTCACCGGCCGCCTCAAGGACATGATCATCCGCGGCGGGGAGAACATCTCTCCGCGCGAGATCGAAGAGTTCCTGCACACGCATGAGAAGGTCAGCGACGTGCAGGTGATCGGCGTGCCCGATCACAAGTACGGCGAAGAGGTCTGCGCGTGGATCCGGCTGCGTGACGGCGTCACCGCAACCGCGGAGGAGTTTCGCGATTTCTGTCGCGGCCAGATCGCCACCTACAAGATCCCGCGGTATATCCGGTTCACCAGCGAATTCCCGATGACCGTCACCGGGAAAGTTCAGAAGTTCAGGATGCGGGAGATTACCGTGGCGGAGCTGACCACCGCCCGGGTGACCGACGTGGAGCCGACCTGAGGGTCGCGCAGAGAGGAGACAACGTGCTGACAAGAGTCTCGTGGCTCATACCGGCGGCGATCCTGTTCGGCAGCCACGCTGCGTATGCGCAGCAAGGGTGCGAGAACCTGGTGAACCTGAAGCTGCCCTACACGCTCATCACCTCGGCGACGAGCGTGCCGGAAGGCGCCGCACCGGCGCCCGCCGCTCCGGGTGCGCCGCCGGCGGGTCCGGGCACGGTACCCGCCCATTGCGACGTTCGCGGCGTCATTCGTCCAAGCCGCGATTCCGATATCAAGTTTGCCCTCTGGCTGCCGGCGGCGTCCGCCTGGAACGCCAAGTACCGGCAGGAAGGCAACGGCGGCTGGGCAGGCGCCATCAACACCGCCTCCTTTGCAGAGCCCTTGCGCCGCGGCTACGCCGTCGCCGGCACCGACAATGGCCATGAAGGTGGCGGCGGCGCGAACTGGGCCATCGGGCATCCGGAGAAACTGATCGACTTCGGGTATCGCGCCGTGCATGAAACCGCGGTGCAGTCCAAAGCGATCATCCGCGCGTTCTACGGCCGGGACCCGGAGCGAAGCTACTTCAACGGCTGCTCCGACGGCGGCCGCGAAGCGCTGATGGAGGCGCAGCGCTTTCCGGAAGACTTCAACGGCATCCTCGCCGGCGCTCCGGCGAACAACTGGTCGCGCTTGTTCACCGCGTTCGTGTGGAACGAACGCGCGCTCCTGGCCACGCCGGACAGCGCGATCCCGCCCGCCAAGCTCCCGGTCATCCAGCGCGCCGTCATGGCCGCCTGCGATCGTCTCGACGGCGTGGCTGACGGCTTGATCGAGAATCCGCGCGCCTGCACGTTCGATCCGGCCGTGCTCGTCTGCAAGGGAGCGGACGCGGCCGATTGTCTGCCCAAAGCCCAGGTCGACGCGCTGCAGCAGGTCTACGAGGGACCGCGCAATCCGCGCACGCAGGAACGCCTCTTCGTCGGACAGCCGCCCGGGACGGAAGCGGTGCCCGGCAGCTGGGGCACCTGGATCACGCCGGCGAACCCGGCAGGCGCCATCCAATTCATGTTCGGCAACAGCTACTACGGGGCGGCGGTATTCGAGGACCCGAATTGGAATTTCCGGATGCTCGACTTCGATCGCGACGTGAGCATCGGCGATGCGAAGGCGGGACCGGTCCTCAACGCGACCAGCCCTGACCTGCGGTCGTTCCGTGCGTCGGGCGGGAAGCTCATTCAGTACCACGGGTGGGGAGACGCCGCCATTCCAGCGCCGAGTTCGATCGAGTACTACGAGACCGTGCGCGCCTTTCTCTCGAAATACCCGGATGCGCGCACGCCTGGCGCTCCGCCGACCGAGGATTTCTACCGGCTGTTTCTCGTGCCCGGGATGGCGCACTGCGGTGGCGGCTCGGGCGCGAACAGTTTCGGCAACGGGGGCGGTGGAGCGGCGGCCAGCCGGGATCCTGAGCGCGATATCTTCACCGCACTGGAGCGATGGGTCGAGCAAGGCGTCGCGCCGGAACGCCTGGTCGGCACCGGACGCGCCACCGATGATCCGTCGAAGCCGCTCACCCGGCCGCTGTGCCCCTATCCGCAGGTGGCGCAATACCGCGGCTCGGGCGACGTGAACGACGCTGCGAACTTCGCCTGTGCCGCACCATCGTCGAGATAAGAAGATGACCGACCCCAACCGCGTCCTCATCTTCGACACCACGCTGCGCGACGGCGAGCAGTCGCCCGGCTGCAGCATGACGCAGCCGGAAAAGCTGCGGGTCGCGAAGGCGCTCGCGGAACTCGGGGTCGACGTCATCGAAGCCGGCTTCCCGATCGCCTCGAGGGGCGATTGGGAAGCGGTGAATCTCGTGGCTCGCGAGGTACGCGGTCCGATCATCGCGGGCCTCGCGCGCTGCAATCGAGACGACATCGACACCGCGTGGCGCGCGTTGAAGGACGCCGCGCGTCCGCGCATCCACGTCTTCCTCGCCACCAGCGCGATTCATCGCGAACACAAACTCAACATGGCGAAGGAACAGATCGTCCAGACCGCGGTCGAAGGCGTGACGTTCGCACGCAGTTTATGCGCCGACGTGGAATTCTCGCCGGAAGACGCGTCGCGCACTGAGCTCGAGTTTCTCGCGCAGGTGGTTGAGGCCGCGATCGACGCCGGCGCCACAACGATCAATGTCCCCGATACCGTCGGCTATACGGTGCCGGAAGAATTCTACGAAGTCTTTTCGTACCTCACACGCCACGTGCGCAATGTCGACAAGGCCGTGCTCTCCGTTCACTGCCACAACGACTTGGGGATGGCGGTCGCAAACAGCCTGGCCGCGGTGCGCGCCGGCGCACGGCAAATCGAATGCACGATCAACGGCATCGGCGAACGTGCCGGCAATTGCTCGCTCGAGGAAGCGGTCATGGCGATCAAGACCCGCGAGAATGTGTTGGGAGTGAATACCGGGATTCATACGACACGCCTCTTTCCAACCAGTCGCCTGGTGTCGCAGATCACCGGCATGCCCATTCCGCGCAATAAAGCCATCGTCGGTGAAAACGCCTTCGCGCACGAAGCCGGCATTCATCAACACGGCATGCTCAAGCATCATTCGACCTACGAGATCATGCGTCCCCAGGATGTGGGGCTGTCGCGCACCAATCTCGTGCTCGGCAAGCATAGCGGCCGTCACGCGTTTCGCGAGCGCGTGAAGGAGCTCGGCTTTGACGTCAGCGACGGCGAACTCAATCAACTGTTCGAAGAATTCAAAGCATTGGCCGACAGGAAGAAGGAGCTCTTCGACGGCGACATCGAAGCGTTGGTCATGCGCTCGGACAATGAAGCCGCGGGGCCCTGGTCGCTGCAATCTCTGAGCGTCGCCACGCACGACAATCAACCGGCGCGCGTCACGATCCGGCTCGCGCACACCGATGGCCGTGTCGTCACCCACGATCAAACCGCCGACGGACCCGTCGACGCTGTGGTCAAAGCCATCGACCACGCCACCGGTATTCATGTCCAGTTGCGCACGTTCGAAGTGCGCAGCGTGACCGTCGGCGAGGACGCGCAAGGCGAAGCGCTCCTCACCGTCGAACACAACGGCCGGACCTATCGCGGCGCGGGCATCAGCACCAATATTCTCGAATCCGCCGCGCGAGCGTACCTGGAAGTCATCAATCGCATTGAAGCCACCAAAGCCAATGCCGACCGCAACGGCACCGAGCGCGGCTCGCCGCTGCGGCCGACGCTCGGCCCCGGCGTTTAGTTCTTGGTCAAGAAGGTTCGAACGGCCTGATGAGGGCCCTGTGGCACACTGGGCCGGTTCGACTGGGTAGTCGTTCACGAATCCGTTACCGCCGAACTTCACGGGCGTTGACGCAAGGAGTCTCATATGCAGCGGCTGACATGGATTCCCGGCGCGTGTGTGGTCGTGGCCCTCACGCTCGTTCCCGCCGGATGGGGCCCGTTGGCGCAGGGAAGGGTCGACGTCCGTGTCGTGTCGAGCCGGCCCGACATGGTGAGCGGCGGCGATGCGCTCATCGAGATCACGGGCGCCTCGGCGCCCTCAGCGCCACCCGCTGTGAGCGTGACCGTGAACGGGCGTGACGTGACGAGCGCATTTCGTGCCGTGACGCCGGGCTGGAGGCTGCTTGGCCGCATCGACGCCCTGACGCTCGGGAAGAACACGGTGGAGGCCGCGCCGGTGGCAGCCGCCAGGCACGATTGGAACTGACGAATCATCCTGGCAGCGGACCGGTCTTCTCGGGTCCGCACCAGACGCCGTTCGTGTGCCAGACCGACGCTGCCGGCCTCGGCCCTGCCGTGGATGCCAATTGCAGCGCGCAGACCGTCGTGACCTACGTCTATAAATCGACGGCGCCGCCGGCTGCTCGCGGCGCGGGAGCCGCGCCAGGACGAGGTGGACCAGCCGGACTCCCCGGCGGGTTCAATCCCTACGATCCTTCGGGAGGGCGTCCAGCCGATGTCGCGCTAACGACGACCACCGAGGGGCGCACGGTCGACTACATCGTCCGCCGCGAACGTGGCGTGATCAATCGGGCTATCTATGAGATCGCGTTCCTGCACGTCCCGGGGCAGCCGCTGCCCGATCCCTGGACGAGGACGCCCGGGTGGAATGGCAGGCTCGTGTACTCCTTCGGCGGCGGGTGTTCTGCAGGCTATCGCCAAGGAGGAGGAGCCAGCGCGCTCAGCGACGTGACCCTGGCAGCCGGGTACGCCTCGGCCGCCTCCTCGCTGAACGTGTTCGGCAACACCTGCGACGATGTGATCTCGGCCGAGACGCTGATGATGGTCAAGGAGCATTTCGTCGAGCAGTTCGGCGCGCCGGTGCACACGATCGGCACCGGTGGGTCCGGTGGATCGATGCAGCAGCACATGATCGCGCAGAACTACCCGGGCCTGCTCGACGGTATTACGCCGAGCATCAGCTATCCGGATATCACGTCGGTCCTGCCCACGGTGGTCGACTGTTCGCTGCTCGCGCATTACTTCGACGGCGCCAAGCAGACCTGGACTGATGCTCAGAAGACCGCCGTGTCGGGTTACGCCACGTGGCGCACGTGCTCCGACTCGTGGAATCGCTCGTTTTCGCCGGCCTGGATCCGTCCGGAGACCTGCGCCGCGGTTGTTCCCAGGTCGCAGGTGTACGACCCGAAGACGAACCCGACCGGAGTACGTTGCACGATTCAGGACAACGCAGTGAATGTCTACGGCCGGGATCCGAAGACCGGGTTCGCACGCCGGCCGCTCGACAATGTCGGTGTGCAGTATGGGTTCGCCGCCCTGAACGCGGGCATCATCACCGCGGAACAGTTCCTGGAGCTGAACGAACGCATCGGCGGCTACGACGCCGACTCCAACATCGTCTCTGCGCGAAACGCCGCGGATCCGGTGGCGCTCAGGCGGGCGTACGACACAGGTCGCGTGAACTCGGCCGGCGGGTCGCTCGCCACGATTCCGATCATCGACTCGCGCCCGTATACCGATCCAACCGGTGACATCCACGACTCGGTTCGGTCGTTCGTGACGCGCGCCCGTCTGATCGCTGCCAATGGCCGGGCCGACAACCACGTGATCCTCCGCATGCCCGGCCGCGGAGCGGGCCCAGGTCCCGCAGCACAGGTGAACACGATCCGAATGGTGGACGCGTGGCTGGATGCCATCGCGAAGGATCGTTCGAGCGATTCGGCCGCGTTGAAGGTGGCTCGCAACAAGCCGGTGAATGTGGCGGATGCCTGCTTCAGTGACCAGGGCGAAAGGATCGTGGAACCGGCGTCCTACAACGACGCGGGCCGGTGCAACCAGATGTACCCGCCTCATGCCACTCCGCGCATCGCAGCGGGCGCCCCGCTGACCGACGACATCCTCAAATGTGAGTTGAAAGCGATCGACCAGAAGGCGTACACGCAGCCGTTCACTGCGGACCAGATGGCACGTCTGAAAGCCGCGTTCCCGAAGGGCGTATGCGATTACAGCCGGCCAGGGGTGGAACAGCGCCGGGTCAGCGGAACCTGGAAACGGGTACTGACTTAGCCCTTCGGTTTCATGCAACCCGAACTTCAGAACACGAACTGAGAACGGAGCACCTGGAAGCGTGAACTGTTCTTAGTCGTTGTCGAGGAATGCTCGCGCGAGCCGGTTCACGAGCTCGTTGAGTGCTTCCCCCTCGAGTTCGAACGCCGAGCGCTCTGGCGACCACGACAGCTTGAAGCTGCGTGACATCGCCGAGACCCAGATCTGCCGGACCGGCGCGTTCGGACTGACGACGAACTTCGCCGGCGACGGGTCTTCGAAGATGACCTGTAGGACGCCGTTCTGCAGCTCCACCTCGAAGTCGTCCGTGTCTGCGATCGGGAGCAGCGCGCGCTGCAGATCCTCGAGCGCGTGATCGGCCCTGAGACGGAAATCCTGCTCGGACAGCATCGGGGACGAGGACGTCAGTTGGTGCCGGTGAGCCGATCGCGCGAGGCAATATAGCTCCGCCGGGCGCGCACCGTCATCCCTGACTTGGCGCGAACCTCCAGCCGGTGTTCCTTGCCGTCGAGATTAGCGGGAGAGAACCCGAGCGCGTAGAGGCTGTGCAACTCCTGCGCGACGCGCGTAAACGTCGGCGCCAGGTCCGCGGTCTTCTTCAGCTCGAAGAAGCCGCCACCGGTCTCGTCGGCCAGTTTGCGGAGCACGGGGCTGGGGCGCGAGCGCGTCATCCGCTGCCCGTTGAAGAATTCCGACTCCAGCCCGATGGCGTAGATCATCACCTCTTTGTCGCGGGCCTTCGCCAGCACGTCGCCGAAGCTCCTGCGGCTCGCCGTGTCGTCGCCGTCAGTGAACACCAGCACCACCTTGCGGCCGCTCGCATCGTCGAGCAGGTCGATGCTCAAGTCGATGGCATCGTAGAGGCGCGTCGGGTTGCCGAACTGCAGATCGCCGAGCGCCGCAATCAGATCATCCCGGTCGCTGGTAAAGGTGCCGCTGAAATCGAGCTTATCGCTGAAGGCGCCGACCTGGCCCTTGTCTTCGGGCAACATGCGCAGGATGAACTGCTCGGCCGCGGCCCTCAGCAGCTTCAGGTTGTTGTTCATGCTGAAGCTGAAGTCCAGCGTCACGACGACCGTGAAGGGTTGGACTTCGTTCTGGAAGAACACAATGTCCTGCGGCTTGCCGTTGTCGATGATCGTGAAGTCGGTTCGCTCGAGATCGGGGATGAGCCGGCCGTCGTGGTCGAGGACGGTCGCCAGAACCGGCACGATGCTGGTGCCGCCGCGGAAGGTCGGCTGCTGCTGCGCCCACACGGCCGCCCCCGCCGTCAGAATGCCGAGGACTGCCGCGGTCAGAACACGCATGGTTCGAGCTTAACACCAGCCAGACGCGAGTAAGCCCCCAGCTCGCCTGGATCCAGCGCGAGCTGAGGCTTGGCAGGCCGGCCGGCACCAGGCCGCCGGACGCGTTAATATTCACCGCTATGCAAAAAGTGCTCGTTCTTCTCTTCTGCCTCGTGCTCCCCGCTGCTGCCCACGGGCAGGGGACCGTAAAAGGGGTCGTCCGCGACTCTACAGGCCTGGTGGTTTCAGGCGCGGTAATCTTCGTCCAGACCGCATCGGGCGTTGAGCAGCATGGGGTGACCGGACAAGACGGTCGCTTCGAGCTGGCTCGCGGCGTCCCGAAAGGCGCGACCCTGGTAGTTCGTGCAGGGGGCTTCGCGGAAAAGACACAGCCTCTCGCCGACGCTGCCGAGCTCGAGGTCGTGCTGCAGCCCGCGCGTCTCTTCGAAGCGGTCACCGTGACGCCGACGCGGACGGAGCAGCGTCTGGGCGACATCGCCGCCAGTACGCACGTGATCGACCAGGAGGAGATTCGCCACTCGCCGGCGGTCATGGCCGACGACGTGCTGCGGACCGTGCCGACCTTCAGCCTGTTCCGTCGTACGAGCAGTCTCTCAGCTCATCCGTCGGCGCAAGGTGTGTCGCTGCGCAGCATCGGTCCGAGTGGCGTCAGTCGGTCACTTGTCCTGATTGATGGTGTGCCGTTCAACGAACCGTTCAGTGGATGGGTCTACTGGACGCGCATTCCGCTCCAAAGCGTTGACCGGATCGAGATGATCGATGGCGCCAGCTCGAGCATCTGGGGCAACTACGCATTGGGCGGCGTCATCAACGTCGTCACCGCCAGGCCCACGCGCGGACGTTTGAGTTCGGCACGCAGGGGGGAACCCGCGACACACGGAAGGCGGACTTCTCCGCCAGCGATGCGTGGGGCAGGGCTGGGCGTGTCGGTTGTCGGCAGCTTCCTCGACACCGGCGGGTTCGCGCAGGTCATCGCGGAAGAGCGCGGTGTGATCGACACCAAAGCCAAGGTCAATTACGAGAACATCGGCGTGAAGGTCGACTACAGCCCCACCGATCGCTTCAGCACGTTCCTGCGCGGCGGCTACTTCCGCGAGGAGCGCGACAACGCGAAAGTCACGACATTTGCTCCGGCGACGCCCGAGACCGAATGACACGCAGTGGAAGTCGTTCAGCGCCGGCGTCCGTGCGTCACTCCCGGACCAGAGTGATTTGCAGGCGAGTGTCTTCGTTGACTACAGCCGGTTCAACAGCAATTTCCTGGCGGTGCCGACGCCTCGTTCGGTCGACGGCGCGATTGGCGACGCATCCAGCACGTGCCGACGGATGCCGTCGGCGCGCTCGTGCAGTGGTCGAAGCCAATCTCGACGCGGTATCTGGTGTCGGCGGGCACCGACTTCCGCCGCATCAAGGGCGCGAGCCGAAGAACAGGGGATGAACGCGACCGACGGATTGACCGCTGTCAGGTTTCGCGACGGACGAGGGACCCAGATCAGCAGCGGGACATTCGTGCAGGTTCAGTATCTGCCGATTCCGAAGCTGTCGTTGACGGCAAGCGGCCGCGTCGGACCACTGGCGCAATTACGACGCGCATTACAACGAGACGAGCGTGGCGACGGGCCTTCCGCGCGACGCATCGGTGATCTGGCCGACAAGGAAGATCACGGTTTTCAATTCGCGAATTCGCGGCGCTGTACCACGTCACGGACAAAGTGACGGCGTGGGGCAGCATCGGCACAGGGTTTCGCGCACCGACCTTGAACGAGCTCTATCGCAATTTCAGTGTCGGACGCTGGTCACGTTGGCAACGCCGATCTCGGACCTGAGCGCCTGCGCGGCGGTGAGCTGGGGGTCAGCCTTGCGCCGACCGACGACCTGACGGTCCGCACGACCTGGTTCGACAATCAGATGAAGGACCCGATCGCCAACGTCACGCTGATCGCCGGGCCAACGCTGGCGCAGCGCAAGAACATCGGTCGCACCCGAATTCGCGGATTCCAGACCGACGTCGAGTATCGGTTCGGGCGCGACTGGAA
This sequence comes from uncultured Acidobacteriota bacterium, assembly GCA_963793705.1. Taxonomy (GTDB): domain Bacteria; phylum Acidobacteriota; class Vicinamibacteria; order Vicinamibacterales; family UBA2999; genus Gp6-AA40. The sequence continues at coordinate 41,269 of CAWCBC010000012.1, forward strand.
AGCCGGCGCGGCGTACGTCCTGAATCGCGCGCGGATCACGGAGAACCCCTCGGACCCGAGCCTCGTCGGCAAATTCCTGCAGCAGGTGCCGAAGAATCGCGGTTCGCTGAGCCTGTCGTACTCCAATCCGCGCATTTCGCGGACGTCACGATGAGCGCGATTTTCGTCGGCCACCAGTTCGACGACGATCAAAACGTCAGGCCAAGACCGGCGAGGATCCAGGGCTGCCGGCTACGGTGTCGTCGATTTGTCGGTGCTACGCGCGCGTTGGCCGGAACCTCGACGTGTTCTTCACCGTGCAGAACATGCTCGACAAGGAATACTGGGTGCAGCTGGTGCCGACGACCATCGCGGCGCCGAGGCTCGTCAACGTTGGCGTTCGCGTTCGGCTGGGCGGGGCGATAACGGAAATTCCCGACCCATATGATCACCTTTATGAAACGAGCAGTGTTCCTCGCCGTCATCGCGACCCTCCTGGCGTGCTCGTCCGCGCCGGCGCAGAAGCCCGTCCGACGTCGCGGCGCGCGTCGGCGATCGAGCCATCACCGTCAAGGAGCTGGACGACCGCTGGCGGCCGACGGATCCGGCGGGTCACGCGGAGACGATCCAGAAGCTGTATGACAGGTCGGCGGAGCGCACTGGACGACGATCTTCGCGGACATGGTCTTCGCGGACGCGGCCAAGGCCCGTGGGCTGAGCCCGGACGCCTACGTCGAGGCCGAGATCGGCAAGCGCGTGAAGCCGGTGACCGACGCCGACGTGGCCGCGTTCTTTCAGGCCAACGTCGCTCAGATGCAGGGACGGTCGCTGGAGGTCATGGCGCCGGTGATCACCCGCTACCTGACCGAGCAGCAGGAAGGCGACGCCCGTCTTGCGCTCGTCGAACGATCTGCGAAAGACCGGGCCGGCGGTGCGCGTGATGATGGACGTGCCTCGCTACGAGGTGACGCTGGCAGCCGACGCCGACCCGTCGATCGGCAGCGCGCAGCGCCGGTGACGACTGTCGAGTTCTCAGATTTCCAGTGCCCGTATTGCCGTCAGGTCGCGCCGACGCTGAAGAAGGTTCGCGCGACCTACGGCGACAAGGTCCGGATCGTCTGGAAGGACTTTCCGCTGACGCAGATTCACCCGCTGGCATTCAAGGCCAGCGAAGCGGGGCATTGCGCGGCGGAGCAGGGGAAGTTCTGGGAATTTCACGATCGGTGTTCGGCAACCAGCAGGCGCTGCAGCCGGACGATTTGAAGAGGTACGCGGCCGGTCTGCGGCCTGGACACGCCGAACGTTCAGCGGCTGCCTCGACATGTCGAAGCACGCCGAACGTCGTGCGCGACGGCGTCGCCCAGGGAACGCGTCTGGGTATCAACTCGACGCCGACGGTGTTCGTGAACGGACGCCGGGTGGAGTGGGCGCGCAGCCCTACGAAGTCGTTCGCCGCCGTCATCGACGAAGAGCTCTCGCGGAAATAGTCGATTCGAATCGTTCGAGTCGTTCGAGTCGTTCGGATCGTTCGGATTGTTCGAGTCGTTCGGGTCGTTCGCTACGGCACCAGCACGATCTTGCCGAACGCTCCGGGTTCCATCACCGCGACGTGCGCCTGCGGCGCCTGCTCGAGCGGCATCTCCTTGCGGATCACCGGGTTCAGCGTGCCGTTCTCGAGTCCCGCCACGAGCCCCGCGTGGATCTCGAGCGAATTCCTCGCGCGTCGTGTTGAACAGCGTCATGCCGAGGATCGCCCCGTCCTTGCCCATCATCTTGCGCGGATCGATCTCGACGCGTCCGCGGTTGCCGATGACCATGATGCGGCCGTGCGGCGCCAGGACGTCGAGGTCGCGGTCCAGGTTCACGTTCGCCATCATCTCCAGAATCACGTCGGCCCCGCGGCCGCTCGTCAGCGCTGGAATCTTCGTCAGGTAATCCGGCTCCCGGTGATTGAGGGCCTCGTGCGCGCCCTGCTCGCGCACCAGCCGCAGCCCCTCGTCGGTGCCCGCGGTGCCGATGACGCGCATGCCGTGCGCGCGCGCGATCTGCACCGCCGCAGTGCCGACGCCGCCGCTGGCTCCGTGAACGAGGACGGTCTCGCCGGGACGCGCCTTCGTCTTGAGGAACAACGCCCGCCAGGCGGTGCCGTACGGCACGCCCATCGCCGCGCCCTGCTGGAACGTGGCGCGCTCGGGCAGCCGCTGCACCTGCCATTCCTCGGCGCGCGCCAGCTCCGCACCGCCGCCGTCGACCATGTAGGCATAGACACGATCGCCAGGCTTGACCTTCGTGACGCCGCTGCCGATGGCCTCGACGGTGCCGGCGATGTCGGCGTGCGGCGTGTACGGGAGGTTGGGCTTGCGCGCGTAGAGTCCGGAGCGGATATAGGTGTCGACGGGATTGACGCCGATCGCGCGGACGCGAATGACGAATCTGGCCAGGACCCGCGGACGGAGGCGGGACGTCCTCGATCTTCATCACCTCCGGTCCGCCGAACTCACGCACGACGATCGCTCTCATGCGCGCGATTTTATGTTCCTTGCGACTCTGGTCCTTCGCGCTTGGGCCGTCCACTGGGCGCGTGTCCTTGGCCCTATCCCAGCCGCCCAAAGCTCGGACCATGGTCCAAGCACCAGGACGAAGCCGCTAGCGATTGCCCGTGCGCGGGTGCCGGCGCCGGGGTGAGGGGCTGGGACAGGCGGAAACAGTCGGTCGAAGTTGCCGCCAAACACGAGCGCCTCGTCCTCAGCGGTAAGGCCGAGCGCGGCGACTGCGGCTTTCTGCGCATCGAACACGCTCTTCTGCCATCCGCGCGGAAAGAACGACGAGTCGGTGCCGAAGAGCAGACGTGACGAGCCGACAACGGCGAGCGCTGTGCGAAAGACGGTCTCGAGCGTCAGATCCGGCGTGTAGCGGATCCACCCGTTGGAGCTGGAGGTGTCGAGGTAGATGTTGGCGCAGGTGTCGGCCGCCATCAGCGCCTCGCGGAAGAGGCCGGCGCCGAAGTGCGGAATGATGAACGGCACCTGCGGAAAGGCCAGCGCCAGCTTGGCCACGCCGAGCGGATCGCCGAGCCGGAGGTCGAAGCGGCTGGGCAGTCCCAGCTTCCGCCGAACGCCGACGGACAGCACGCCGCAGTGGACGAACACCGCCGTGCCCGGATGCGCCGCGGCGATCGACACGATCTGCTGGACGCGATGGTCGTGCAGCGGCACGTGGTGCATGGCGGGAAACAGGCAGATGCCGCGCAGCCCCAGCTCGCCGAGCGCACGGCGGGCGCGGGCCACGGGATCGCCCGCCGACGGATCGAGCATGAAGAAGCCGACGAACCGGCCTGGATGCTTCGCGACCGCAGCCGCGACGGACGTCTCGTCGCTGGGAACGCTGGCGATCAGCGCCGCGCGGGCCACGCCGGTACGCGTCGAGCTCGCGCACCCACCGGTCGGCCAGCGTGTGGACGGAACCGGGGGTCTCCCAACCCAGCTCGTCGCACAGCGCCACGGCCAGCTGCCGGTTGACGTCCTCTTCCATCGCTTCCTGCAGCGATCCCTTCGGCGGAGGCGGCGGCGTCCGCTCGAGCCGCTGCCGCGCCAGTGCGGCGAACAGCTCGGTGGAGAAGAAGTGGCAGTGGGAGTCGTTGAGCGACCATGTAATTCAAAATTCAAAATGCAGAATGCAGAACACGGATCATGCACGAACGTTTGAATTTTGAATTTTGCATTTTGCATTCTCAGAATGTAATCCTGAATCCTATCTGACCTACCAGCTGCTCCGGCTGGCCCACATCGCCGGCATACGCGGCCGGCTGCATGAACCCGACGTTGGGCGCGCCCGACCCGAGCAGGCGCGCTTGCGTCAGGGCCAGCGACGGATTCTTCGCCTTGAACAGGTTGAAGACTTCTCCGATGGCCTCGACGCGGAGGCCATGCCCGATCGGAAACGCGCGGCTGACGCGCAGGTTCAGCTGCGAAAACCCTGCGCGCCGGCTGCAGTTCACCGTGGCGCAGGTGCCGCCCTCCTCGAACGTCGCACGGTTGTCGCTGCCAATCCCCGTATACCGATACTGCAATTCCGTCCGGTCGTTGAAGGTGCCGTCCTGGTTCAGATCGGTGCCCTCGAACGTGTGCACGGGAAACGCAGAGCGGTAATAGAAGATCGGCGCGACATGGATGTTCCAGGGCGCGCGGACGATGCCGCTGATCGACACCATATGACGGGAGTCGGTGCGGGCAGACGGACCCTGCTGCACGGGACCGAACGGATCGCGGATATCCTGAATCAGGTTCTGGGCGATCTCGTCGTAGGCCGTGCCGACATCGCTTGTCGCCTTCGCCAGCGTGTATGACGCACTGACATCAAAACCCTGGGACAGGCGGCGCCGGAACGCGAGGATGAACGCGTCGTATCGGCTGCTGCCCTTGCTGAGCGCCGTGCGGAACGAGCTGTTGCGCGGCTGGATGTTCACCGCGGCCAGCAGGCGCTGTCCGTTGACCAGCACGTTCGGCCGCACCCGCAGGTTCAGGTCGCGGCCATCCACGCGTACGTAGTCGGCGCTGACGACCGTGGACTCGTCGAGCTGATGCGACCACCCCAGATTCGCCTGACGGCTGTACGGCTGCTCGAGCACTGGAGACACGACCTCACCGGCCGGCGGCGGGCCGCCGCCGACGGCATTGAGGAACTGCGATGGTGCTGAGGGGATCGCCGACGTGGAAAAACGATCCGTCGGCTTTCCGCAAACCGGTGTTGTCATCGCCTGGAACACGATTCCGGCGTGGACGACATCGAACGCCGCGGTGAGCGCGTTTGACGCGATATATCCGAAGTCCGTATACAGTCCCCAGCCGCCGCGCACGATGTCGCGTCCGTTGCCGAACAGATCAATCGCCGCGCCGACTCGCGGCTGCACGTTGTCGCGGTCCCCGCGCGGAGCCTTGCCGAAGTCGTCGAGCAGCGTCCCGGCAAACAGGCCAGCCGCACCCGCCTGCTGCATGGCCTCGAAGTTCGCGCTGCCGGTCTGATCGATCGGAAACCCATGAACGTAGTCCCACCGGACGCCGAGATTGAGCGTCACGCGGCTCGTCACGCGCCAGTCGTCCTGGGCGTAGAGGCCGTACTGCTCCAGCGGGAAGTTGGCCGTCGGGTTGTTGCCAATCACCTGCACCGTGGTGACGGGCCCGGTGAGGTTGTTTTCCAGCATCAGGTAGAGGCCCTGCGTGAGCGTTCCCGCAAACACGCGCAGGCGAGGCTCGTGCACCCAGTTCACGCCGCCGCGGAGCTCGTGCGATACGCCGATACCGGCGGTAGTCGTCCACGACAGGTCGTCGCGGAACTGCCACTTGATCTGCTCGGTGCGCTGCGGCGCGAAGACGCTGGTCCCGCCACGGACGCCGTTGGGCAGCTGAAACGACGGCCCGGTGCTGTTGGCGGGGATGTCGTTGACGAAGCCCGAGTACTGGACCACGGCTTCGTTGAGCACCGACGATCCCAGCGACCCAGTTGTGGTTCAGGTTCACCGAGTCGAAGCTGTTGGTGCTCGTAGCCCAGGCCGAGTGGGCGGCCCTCAACCCGGCGCCGCTCGGCTGCGTGTTGTGGTCGCGACCGTAACGCACGGACAGGTAGTGCTGCGGCCCGAACGTGGTCGTGACCTTGGCGGTGAAGAGATGTTCGCGGAAGGGCACATCGAAGACGCCTTCATCGGCCGGGAACGCACCGAGGGTATCGACGACCTGCTTCGTATCCTGCCGCGTCCGCTCGTAGGCGCCGAAGTAGTGCGCGCGGTTCGCGACGATCGGGCCGCCCAGGCTGCCGCCGAACTGGTAACGCTGGTAGGGCTGCCTGTTCACCTTGGCCAGCTTCTCGGTGAACGTCCGCGCGTTCATCGCCTCGTCGCGCCCCAGCGTGAACCAGCTGCCGCGGCGCTGATTGGTGCCGCTTTTGGTCACGACGTTGAACACGGCGCCGTTGCTGCGGCCGTATTCCGCGTCGAAGCGCTGCGTCAGCACTTCAAATTCCTGAATGGCCTCGAGCGGGAACAGCTGCAGCAGCCCGCCGACGGTGTCGTCGTTGTTATCGCCACCGTCGACGACGTAGTTGATGTTCCGGCCGTTGCCGCCGCTGATCTGCGGCGCGTATTGCGCGGTCTTCGATGAATCCGTGTGGGTGGCGAGGCCGACGCCGGGAACGGTCGCCGCCAGATTCGCGAACTGGCGGCCGTTCAGCGGCAACCCTTCGATGCGCGCGAGATCCACGACATGGCTGACGGCCGACGAGCGGGGAGAGACGAGCGGGACGGCCGCAGACACCGTGACGGTTTCCGCGGGGCCGGCGAGCTGCATCGCAATGTTCACCCTGGCGTCGAGTCCCACGCTCAGCGTGATGGCCGGCGTCGTGAACCGCCGCATGCCCGCAAACTCCGCGACCACGCGATAGGTGCCGATCGGAAGTCCCGCCAGGCGATAGTTGCCGGCCTCATCACTGCGCGCATCGCGGGGGAATCCGGTATCGTCGTTCTGTGCGCGAAGGGTGACGCCGCTCAGCGCGGTTCCCTGAGGATCGGTCACGACGCCGGAGATGCTGGCCGTCGTCGTTTGCGCGGCGGCGGGCACGAGCAGCAAGAAGCAGCAGCGCCAGAGCGATCGCAGTGTTCCGGAACGTTTCCATGGAGCGCACAGTGTAACAACTGCTGCGCTCAGACGAGAGCTGGGGGTTAGGATGTTCCGGTGAAGGTGCTGTGGGCGATCTACGCGGTCGGCGCGCTTGTCGCGTTCTGGCGGACCGACGCCAGCTGGCCCACCAGACTCGCGCTGGCCGCGTTGTGGCCGGTTGGCCCGCTGGCATTTCTGGTCACGGTCGCGATCCTGGTCGCCGCGTCTCTGATCGCGTTCCCGATCGTAGCCGGTCTGCTCGCGGCAGCCGGGGTGGCGGCGACGTGGTGGTGGACTCGCGGATAACGGTCGGTGCGAGCCGGTTCCGGGGTCGGTGCGAGCAGTCTTACGATGGTCGGTGCGATCCGCTTCGCGGTCGGTGCAAGCGGGCTGACGTTGGTCAGTGCGCCGGTCGTTCCAGCGGTTGACATTGTCGACGCCGCTGAGCCAAGACGTTGCCCACAGACGCTTCCTACACACGAGGGTTACTGGCGCCTCGGGAAGCGCCCGCATCGAAGGCAACGTTAGAGCGTTCGTCAGCGATTCGAGGAAGCCCTCTCTCCCGATGTTCGAAGACGCATGCCTAGCACGCCACGCCGAACACAAGCCATGTAGTCGGAGATGTCGGGTTAACCTATCGAGGGCCTGAAAATGCGTTCCAGACGTCTGATTGCCGTCATCGTCATTCTCGCGCTGGCCGCGGGCGCGGCCGGCGAGCAGCCAGCGTTCGGAGTGGCCTCCGTCCGGCGCAACGTTGACGGCGGCAACACGTCGTTCACCCCGCGGGCGAACGGGCAGTTGATCGCCACGAACACGCCCCTGCGGACGTTGATTCTTCGCGCGTACGGGTTGCACGATTCGCAGTTGATTGACGCGCCGGAATGGGCGGCGGTGGAGCGGTTCGACATCGACGCACGGGCCGAAGGAGCATCGCCCGGCCCGGACGCGCTGATGCCGATGCTGCGCACGCTCCTGGCGGAGCGGTTCCAGTTGAAGGCGCGAATGGAGACGCGGCAACTGCTGGCGTACGTCCTCGTGCACGCGCGCAGCGATCGGCGGCTCGGTTCGAAGATTCGCCCGACACAGGCGGACTGCAGCGCCGGAGGCAGAGTCATGACCCGCGAAGAACTCGCGGCGGTAGCCAAAGAAGGATGGCCGCCGTGCGGCCAGGTCGTCACGATCAGTTTCCAAACGACCTCGTCGGACGGGACCCGTGGCTCGAGCGTTCGAGTGAGACGATCAGGTGTGACGATGCGGGATTTCGCGACCTTCCTGCAGGGACAGGTCGGCCGCCCCGTGGTCGATCGAACGGGTGTCGAGGGACTGTTCGACGTCGAGTACACCTTCGCACAGCAGCCTCCCGGCCCATCGACCGAACTCGCCGCCGGCGCGAACGTGCCGCCGATTCTCGTGGCGCTTGAAGAGCAGGTCGGATTGAAGCTTGAATCCGAGCGTGCGCAGGTGCCGGCGCTCGTCGTGGAATCCGTCGAGCGTCCGACGAAGAACTGATACTTCTGCGCGCGCTGCACTCGATCGGCCTAGCGCCAGCTAAGCACGCCATCGAATACATCCAAGGCAGCCCGCGTGACCACAGGCTGACAGCACGCCCTAGCTAGAATTGGAGTCACGAGTCGTTACGCCGCTGTCACCAACCAGTTGCGGAAATCGTCCCGAACGGCCAGCCAACCGAGGCGATTCGCTTTCGGGCCTTGCACCGACCGCGTCAGCCCGCTCGCACCGACCGCGTCAGTTTGGTTGCACCCCTTGCACCTTTGCGCGGCCCTCAATCCCGTCGCTCGGTGTAATCCTGCAGCAGCGCCTGCTGCGCGTTGAACGACCCTGATTCGGGCTGCAGCCGTTCGTAGTGGCCCGCCGAGTCGAGCACCATGGCCCGGTCGGTGTCCTTCAGATACGCGTCGAGGACGACGTCCCGCAGGTGCTCGAGGATGTCGGGATCGCGCACCGGCACCAGCGACTCCACGCGCCGGTCCAGGTTCCGTTCCATCAGATCCGCGCTGCCGATATACATCTCGTCCTGTCCGCCGTTCTGGAACCAGAAGATGCGGGAGTGCTCGAGAAAACGGCCGACGATCGAGCGGACTCTGATGTTGTCGCTGATGCCGGGAATGCCGGGGCGCAGACTGCAGATCCCGCGCACGAGCAGATCCATCGAGACACCCGCCTGGGAGGCGCGGTACAGGACGCGGATCATCTGATCGTCGGTGACGGCGTTCACCTTGATGATCATCCGTGCCGGGCGTCCGGCCTGTGCGTGCTCGGCCTCACGCATGATGAGCTCCGTCAATCGACTGCGGAGTTGTACCGGCGCCATCAGCAGGCTGCGGTAATCCTTCTGATTCGAATACCCGGTCAGCGAATTGAAGATCTCCGACACGTCCGCGACGATGTCCGGGTCGGCCGTGAACAGGCCGATGTCGGTGTACACCTTCGCCGTTTCGGGGTTGTAGTTGCCGGTGCCGGTATGCACGTAGCGCTGAATGCCGCCCTGCTCCTGCCGCACGACGAGACACAGCTTCGCGTGCACCTTGAGGTCCGGGAATCCGTAGACGACGTGAATCCCGTGCGACTCCAGCGCCCGGGCCCACAGAATGTTGTTCCGCTCCTCGAAGCGCGCCTTCAGCTCGACGAGCACCGCCACCTGCTTGCCGGCCTCCGCCGCCTCGATGAGCAGCGGGATCAGCGGCGAGTTCGGGCCGATCCGATACAGCGTCATCTTGATGGCGACAACGTGTGGATCGCGCACGGCCACGCGCACGAACGCTTCCACGGAGCTGAACGACTCGTACGGATGGTGGACGAGCACGTCGTCGAAACGGATCTGGTCGAAGATCTCTTCGGGATCCGCGTCGGCCCGCCAGATCGTATGCGGCGTGAACGGCGCGAATTTCAGCTCCGGTCGATGCAACCCGTGCAGCTGGAGCAAGTCGCCGAACCCCATCCGATCGGCCGTGCGCAGGACCACCGCATCGTCCGTAATGGCGAAGTTCTCGACCAGGATGTTGAGAATCCGCGGCGGCATGTCGGCTTCGACCTGCAGCAGCGAGACGGCGCCGTGGCGGAGCTGTTTGAGGCTGCGATCGACCGTCTCCAGCAGATCGTCGGCCTCTTCCTGATCGAACTCGAGGTCGGCGTCGCGAATGACGCGGAAGAGGTGCGCGCTCTTGACCTGCGCTCCCGTGAAGAGGTCCTGCATGTTGGCGCGGATGATGTCCTCGAGAAAGACGAAGGCGCTCGCGCCGTTCGGCAGCAGTGATTCCGGAAGCAGCACGAACCGCGGCAGCACGTCGGGGACCTTCACGCGCGCGAACTTGGTCCGGCCGCCGTGGCGCACCACGACCGCGAAATTCTTGCTCAGGTTGGAGATGAGCGGGAACGGATGCCCGGGGTCGAACGCCAGCGGCGTCAGAACGGGGCAAATCTCGCGAGAGAAATAGCCGCTCAGATGCTCGCGGATGGCAGCCGTCCACTGATCCGTTTCGAGCAGGGAGATGCGCTGCGCTGTCAGCTCGCGTCGCAGCTCTTCCCACACCGTGGCCTGGGCCTGCAGCTGACGCTTGGCCCCGGCCCGCATCGCCTCGAGCTGCTGCTCGGTGTTGTAGCCGTCGGGCGCGATGTCCTCGATGCCTTCCTGCAGCTTCTTCAGTGTGGTCGCCACGCGAATCATGAAGAATTCGTCGAGGTTGCGACCGGTGATGCCGAGGAACTTCACGCGCTCGAGCAGCGGATGCGCGGTGTCGCGCGCCTGCTCGAGCACACGCTCGTTGAACGCCAGCCAGCTGAGCTCGCGGTTGATATAGAGGGCCGGGTTTTTCAGGTCAGCCGGATCGATTTCACGTGCAGGGACCACGCGAAAGGGGGGGCGTGCTTTTCTGGTCTGGCGACGTGGTGCAGATTGTCGCGGAGTTGTAACGGCAGATTCTCGGGGTTCCATGCGTGGCCGAAAGCGCCGGATCCTAGCAGAACCGTGTAACGCCGTCCTCCGGGATAAAAACTCTGCAGGACCGATGCCGACTCTCTGACCCACTTGTAAGATGCATCTGTGGCTCAGATCCACGGCCGAGCGTTGATTTTCTGGGATCCCAAAGTCCCCGGCACTAAGTACAGGCGGAAGCTCGACGCCATCGATACGGATCAGATAACCCCAGCCGCAGATTGCGTCTCGGAAAGCCTGGAAACGCTCGACGAGCGCTGGAAGGCTGGTTCCTTTCGCTATTTAATGCCTGATTTTCGCGAACGAGTGCATCGCGGCGAGACGTTCGTGATTGCCGGGGACCGATTCGCCATCGGTTCGTCTCGCGAAATGAGCCCAGCTGGTCTGAAGGGGATTGCCGACGAAGCCGGCCTCGAAATGGTCATCGTCTGCGGCCAGAACATGGGGGACATCTTCCGGCGGAACGCGCTCAATCTCGGGCTTGAGGTGGTTCAGAGCCCGGACGCGGTTGCCGACGCGCAGGACAATGATGAGCTCGAGTTCGACCCGGTCACGCGGCGGCTGACAAATGTCACTCGGGGCCGCACCTACGAGCCGATTCCGCTGACCGCGAAGGAAGAGGAGATCAGGCGGTCTGGAGGGATCGTCGCCGTCGGCCGGCGCGAGCTTCGCGCGGCACCCCTCAAAGGGGTGCCCTACGATGGTTCGATCGATCGCGCGCGCGTGGACTTTCCCGATCCGTCCACGGCCCGCAGCATGACGGCAACCGAGCAGATCATCTGGGCCCATCGCGTGGACAAGGATCAGCGCGAGCTGAAGCCCGGTGACACGCTGCGTGTCTACGCCGACCTGCTGCCGGCCTCGGACGGCACCGCACCGTTCGCGATTCACACGTTCAACCAGATCACTGAAGGTGTTGCCGCGCATCCGCGGCAGGCGGCGATCGCCAATGACCACTTCGTGTTCACCGGCCGCGATGATGACGAACGGCAAACGAGCATCGGCCGCGCGTTCGCGGCGCAGCATGGCCTGACGCCGCCGTACTACGCGACGCCTGGCGACGGGATTTTTCACTTCTACTTTCCCGAGCAGGGGCTGGTCGCCCCTGGCCAATTCATTCCGGGTGCCGATTCACACAGTCGTGCCTACGGCGCGTATGGTGCCGTCGGCATCGGCATCGGGTCGACGACGCTCGGCTTCGGCTGGGCGACCGGCTACATCTACGTCACGCTGCCGAAGGCCCGCCGCGTTGTGTTGTCGGGCGCCCTCCAGCCATGGGTTGCCGGGAAGGACATCGTCCTCGAACTGTTGCGAAGGTGGGGCACGCAGCAGTCCCAGGGCATGTCGGTCGAGTTCATCGACACGCGCGCCCAGCTGCCGATCGCGTATCGCAACACGATCGCGAACATGATGGCGGAGGGGGAGGCGTGGAACGGCATCTTTCCCGCAGACGCCGTGACTGCCGCCTGGTACGCGTCGAAAGGTCGAACGACACTTCCATATCCGTTGGTGAGCGGCGGACCCTCGGCGCACTACGAGATTGAAGAGGAGCTGTCGCTCGACGACATCGTCCCGATGATCGCCAAACCCTTCAGTCCGGGGAATGCGTTTCCAGCCGACGACGTCGCGCGCGAGCGCATCACGTTCGACAAGGCGCTGATTGGCTCGTGCACGAATGGCAGTTATGACGATTTGCTGCAGGCGGCGCTGGTGATTCGCGCGGCGCGCGCCGCAGGATTCACGCGGGCCGCATCAGTCTTCGTGGTGTTTCCAGGGTCAGGCGGCGTGGGCCGCCAGATTGAGCGCCCCGATCCGCGGCTCAGCGGCGAGTCGATCGCCGACGTCTTTCGCTCGGTCGGCGGCGAGATCCGGCAGTCGTGGTGCGGCCCGTGCTTCGGTCAGGGACCGGATGCCCTCCTGCCCGGCCAGCGTGCGATCACGTCGTTCAATCGGAACTGGCAGAACAGGATGGGCGTGGGGGGCGAAGGATATCTGGCCAGCCCAGCGATCGTCGCCTCGTCGGCGCTTGCCGGCTACATGGCACCGCCGTCAGAGCTCGGGCTGAAGTGGGATGCTGACGTCTATGGCGTGTGACGTCCTGATTCCTGACTCGCTGCTCCTTTTATCAATTCTCCGAGGGCTTCTCGACCGACTCGATGACCATGATGGTGGCCGGCGCTCGCGTGGCTTCGAGTTTCAGACCCAGCTGTTCCCTGAATGCCTCGTAGATGTTGGGCTTTCCGGTCTCCGGCACCGACTGCGATTGACCGAAGCTGGCGAACTGCGTCTCGTCGGGCATCCAGTCGAGCGTGAAATCAAATCGGCCTTCAATCTTTGTCAGGTTGATAACGGGGCGGTCCATGACCGCGGTCTGCAGCGACTGCGCAAGCTCCGTCATAGTCGCGTTGCGGGCGGGAAGCAGGCCAGCCCGCGGATAGCGGAGAGTCGGAAGGTTCGGGCCTGGCGTCGCCGCTGTCATCTTGTGCGCCGTGCTTGCAGGCTGCGTGATCGCGTAGACGGAGAGTTCGCGCTTTTCGTTGTGAAACTTGAGTTGAAACCGCTCGCTCAGGAGTTTCTGCATGAGCCGCCGCAATTGCCGGGGGTTGGGCTGGCCTGGCGTATCCGGCTTGATCACGATCTCGAACCTGTCCGTGGACTTCCAGGCCGGGGCCCGGATACCTGCGTTCGTGACATCGTAGGCAAAGGTGATCGCGTTGAGCAGGTTGTAGTTGGTCCGTCACCGTGTCGCCGCGAACGCCGATGCCGCCGATCGGTGGCCATCGGCTTACCGACGCCACGGCGATCCCGGATCCGCCGCCGGATCCATGGGTTTGGGCGGTGGCGTCGCTTCGGGAATGGTCCAGGCGGTCTGCGGCGTTGCCCGGACAAGGTTGAGCCGATCGGCAGCCGTTCTGCGTCAGCGTCCCGTTGATGGCATTCCCTTCCGCTGTGAGGGTGCCCTCGTAGGTGGCGCTCACCGCATCCACCTTCCACTTCACGACGCGTCCATCCACCGAGATCGCGGCCATCGTCCTTGGCTGGGCACCCTGATCGATCAGGAATAACTGGCCTTCGAACTTGCTGTCGGCGGCTCGAGTGATCTTCACGACAATGCGCGCCTGCCCGGGTCCGCTCGCAGTGCCTTGCCAGGTGCCCGCAAGATCCTGTCCGAACACGGGTAGCGCTGGACCAGCACAGGAGCGTGATCAGCGCAAACAGTCTGAATTTCATTGAAGGACCCTTCTTAGAGCGGCCAGCTTCTCGGCACTTTCACCACGTAGGTTCCAGCAATTTTGTCATGCCACGCCTGGCGTTCGGGGTCGCGAAGGATCCACAGCGCGCCCAGCGCGAGTACCCGAGCGAGAAGATGCCTGCCAGCCCACGCACGAGCGCATCGGCAAAACCGACCTGCGTCCCGTCGGTCTTTACCAGTCGAAGCTGGCAGACGACGCCGCCGAAGGTGGTCTGTTTCCACGTCCAGAACACGATGAAGTAGATGAGGAACAGTGGAAAGAATGCCTCTTCGTCCACGACGCTGATGGCGTTGAGGAACACCGTGCTGAAGAAGACGATGAAGAGATCGACAACGAATGCGGCCAGGCGATCCCGGAAGAGCGCACGCGGCTGAGCCACGAGAAGTCCGACGCCGCGCGCAGGCGGATACGCCGCAGGGGCGTAGGCGTAAGCGGGCGGATGCGATGGGAGTGGCGGCGCTCCAATCGGCGGCGGCGCCGTTGGCGTCGCTGCCGCGGATCCGTCGAAGGCGGTTGACGGTGCGCCCGGCGTTGGCGTCCAGGCCGAGGGCGGGTACCCGGCGCCGGTGGCGCGATGGGCGGCGGCACCATCGCGGGCGGTTTCGCGGGATTCTCCCGGCGATAGGCCGCCATGAACGTCAGCCACGATGACCCGAGTCCGAGCACCGCGACAATCGCCCAGGTGATGATGCCGAGCAGGGGAATCAGATAGGCGATGGTGAGCACCGCGAATCCGATGACGAAGGATCGCGCCGCATGGGCGCGATTGCCATCCGGGTCCTCCTCGACGGCGGTCATGCCGATCCATCGGGTGACCGCGACCTTGCCGATGATCCCGCCGGCGATCAGCGCGCAGACGACAAACGGCACGACGGCCAGCCCGATGATCGAGACGGCGAGCAGCACACAGATTGGTCCGACGAGCAGCAGCACCAGCAGTCCGGTGCCGAACGCCGTAAGCGGGCGATTCTGCAATGTGACCGCGCTGGCACGCACCTGACGGTCGAAGATCAGGTTGAGGGCCGCATAGAGCAGGAAGAACAACGCGAGGACTCCCCACACCCAAGGAAGGTCAGGCACGATCACCCGGCCCCACAGCAGCCCGCGTGACAGATACGGCACCACCGCGTTGAGCGATCCGCCCAGCAGTCCGGACCCGACGACGATCTGCTCGCCGCCGCTCGAGAATCCGGCCGGGGCGTCAAACGGTCCGCCGATGACCACGACGTCCCGGCGGACGGTGGCGCCTGGCTGCACGGTCGCGCCTCCGCCGACGCTGATGAAGTCGCCATCGATGACCGCTGTGCTCAGGATCCGGGCCGTGCCGAAGAAGATATGGAGATCACCGGTGACCCGCCCGGCAATCGTGGCGTTGCCAAAGACCACGAAGGCATCGCGAACGATGTCGTTCGGGCCGACCATCAGGTCCTGGCCCAACCGCACGGCGTCGCGCGAGCGTTCCCACGCCTCGATGTCAAAGCCATCCGGGAACTGATCCTGATAACGCGGCGCGTTGATTGGAATCGTCGGACTCTCTGGTCCTGGCGCTGCTGTCGGAGGCGGAACCCCGCGCCCGCCGCGGCGTGGCGCCGGCGGCTGCGCGCCGGGCGCCCGCGCCGGCTCCTCGACCGGCGCCGGCTCCTGAGCCTGCTGCTCGAGCGCGTATTCCGCACGGGCCCGTTCGTAGGCCTGGGCGCGGTGCAGGTGGAACGCTGATTTCTCGCGCATGAGCGCGCCCACCGCGGCGACGCTGATGACGCTCGAGAAGACCACCGCCAGCGCCAGCACCGCGATTACCAGTTTCTTTTTCATCGAAATGCCCTTCCGAAGACCAGATGATTGAGAGCCGTTCCGAACACCGCACACGCGGCGCACATCAGAGTGACGAGGCCGAACGCCCATGGCATGACCGGCGCAAGCAACGTGCGCCACAGCACACGCACGGCGGTGGTCGTGACTTCGACGTCGCGCGCCGAATCGGCGACAAAGCTGAGCGTCGCCACTGCCGCGCGCAGCTGCGGCAGCAGCACGCCGCCGGCGGCGACCACGCCGATCAGCACCAGCGCGGAGGCCAGCTGGGCGCCGATGGGCCACTGCAGCCACGTTCGCGCGTACCACGGCCGCCGCGCGGAGTCCTCGACGGCCGCCATGACGCGTGGCAGCAGCGCGCGCGGTGCGCGCGGCGCCGGCAGCGAGCGCAGTTCACGATCGATCAGCCGTTCGAGGTCAGCGGGATCCATCACTCCCCCTGTAGTGTCCGGGTTTAGCCGGACCTGATTCGCGGACGGCCGGCTCTCCAGTTGCTTCCGCAGCGCTTCGCGCCCGCGGTGGATGTCGGTTTTGACCTTCGCCAGGGAGATGCGCAGGGACCGCGCGATTTCCTCGTAGCTGGCTTCTTCGAAATGAAAGAGGACAAGCGGAACCCGCTGATGCACCGGCAGTTGTTGAAGCGCCTGTTCGAGCCGTTCGCGGTCGTCCGCCCGCTCGAGGTCACGCGCAGGGGAGTCCGTCGCGCGGAGCGATGCCTCGAAGCCCGACTCCGTCTCGGTGTCCGCCGCGCCAAGTTCGCTGAAGAAGCGCCAGCGCGCTCGATACCGGGAGAGATGGTTGAGGCAGGTGTTTCTCGCGACGGTCTTCAGCCAGCCCGCCGCGGCGGGATTCGAGCTCAGGGTGTCGAACTGTTCGAACGCTTTGAGAAACACCGATTGCGCCACGTCTTCGGCCTCTGCAGGATTGCCCAACAGCCGCACGGCGGTGGCGTACACCATGTCCTGATAGCTCCGGACGAACGCCTCGAATCGCTCAACGTCCGTCATGGCCCGCTACATGGCCGCTCCGCCGTCACTAGCTGAAGAACACCGGGCGCGGCAGAAAGTTGCAGAGACAAAAAAGGCCCGGCCGCGAAGCGCGACCGGGCCAGACAGGCACATCGTAGGGCACCCCTTCAAGGGGTGCCGGCGCATTTACCCCTTCTTGTAGACCAGCTTGGTTGGCGTTCCCGGTCCGCCGTCGCGACCCGGCTGCGTCGTCTCGATGGTGAGGTTGCCACCTTCAATCGCGAATACGCGCTTCTGCTCGATGTTGTTGCCGCCGGCGTTGATCGTCGTGGTGACGACCAGCTTGGCGCCATCCCACACCGCCTTCGACACCTGCGCCGTCGGCTCGCCGCCGCCGCGACCGGCAACCATGTTCTTGCTCTCGGTGCCGTCGAGGTTGTAGACCGTCGTCACGGTCGCGTCACCCTGCATCCGGGTGATCGTCAGCATCTTGGCGTCCTGCTTGGCCATGAATTCCTGACCGAAGCCACCGCCGCCGCCACGGCCGCCACCGCGACCGCCGCCCCCACCACCGCCAGCGGGCGCTCCCGCGGGAGGCGCGGGTGCCGCCGCCGCATCCATTACCCATTTGCCAGAGAAATCAGGCTTGGCCTGTGCGGCCAGGCTTGCCGCGGCGCCGAACATCAGCACCACAGCTACGACAAGGAAATTCCGTCGCATCGTCTACCCCTCTTTTTTGATGATCGCTCGGCGGTTACCGCCGTGCCTTGCGAGGCCGAATCATACCCCCACTCTTGGGCGCCGAACATTAAGGAAACGTTAAGAAACTCAGCAGCCTCACCTTTGTCACAAACGGCCGCGGTCACTGGGCCGGGCTCTGCTGCCGGCGCGCCTGCATTCGCTTCAGCGTTCCGTCCGCCACGCCTCGCTGGATGGCGATGCGCTGACGGTCCCCGAGCACCTTGCCCAGGGCCTGGGAGTCGTCCTGGCGAACCGGGACCACCAGCAGGGTGAGACTGGCCATTTCGTCGAATGTGTCTTCGCCCCACCTGACCATCTTCGGAGGCACGCTCGGATTGCGCGGGTTGCCTGCTGAGTTGTCGTAGACGAACCGCACGTCAAGGCGAGTAGCCAGCGGGCAGCAGAACAGGTGCCTTGTACACGTAGGGGTCCTGCCAATTGAAGTCCCAGTCCCGAATCCAAATCAACGCCTTGCTCGTGCCGTCGGGTAGCGTTGCGGTGCCTTTGATCTCCTTTGCGAGGTAATGCGCATGGGCATAGAGGCCATATGCATTCACATCGACGGGAAGCGTGAACGAATCATCAAGCGCGTAGTTACTGGCGCCAGCCGGAATCGTGAGTCCGGCACCAAAGCCGAAGAGCGGAGGCATTGGCACGTCCATGAGGCTCGTCTCGGGTGCCTTGTCGGCGAAATACAGTCCAACCCGCGTTCGCTCCGTCTCCGGTTTGCCCGACAAGTGAAAGTGCGTTTGAAGAATGAAGTCAGAGCCCTTCGGGAGCTTCATCGCGTGCCCATCGGGCATGACAAACGCTGGTGCGCCAACAGCCCACCCACCGAGCCCGCCGTGCATCGGCTGAACCGCCAACGAGCCCGATGGGGGCCATCGTGCTCGCGTACCCGGGACGGCCATCGGCGCCGTCGAGTTTTCGCGAGCCGTCACTGACGTCGTAGGCAAACAGCACGTGGTGCACGACCTTGCGTGCGGTCGGACGAATTTCGATGGCCCGCACCCACGTGTCTTCCGTCAGTCCCGTCGGGATCACGAAATTGCGGAACATATCGGGCCCGCTGGCCGGGAACTGGTACGCGGCGGGCATTTCCAGAACGAGGTCCGGCTGACCGAGATGCCAGCCGTCCGGAAACCGAGGCAGGGGAGGCGTCTTCGCGCGGTCGCCTTCAGGCATGCCCTGATTCACCCACGTCGCGATGTCCGCGATCTCATCGTCTGTCAGTCTGCGTTCGTCCTTGAACTCGCCGTATCCATGCGCCGCATGCCACGGCGGCATGTACCGCGATGCCGTCACCTGTGCGATCAAGCGCGCCGCGCGCGCGTACATCTTCGAACGAAATCAGCGAAAACGGAGCTGCTTCACCGGGACGGTGGCAGGATGACGCAGTTCGCGTACAGAATCGGCGCAATCCGGTCGCTGAACGTGATCTGCGGAGGGCGTGGACGTTGTCCCGGAGCGCCAGCGAGGGTGGTCAGCTGGATAGCGTACACCAGCACCGCAGCGACAACAGCGGCGAGCAGGAGTCTTTTCATCATGGTCGCAGTGTATCGCCTGCGGGCCGCCGTCGGCGCATGTGCCGGAAGTCATTGGCGCGATCCATGACTTTCGGCACCCTCGTTTCTGAGGGTCCGGCTCCTACAATCTGGGCATGTGATCCGACACGTTCGAGCGGCAGTCCGGTGGCAGCAGAGCCACGTTCCGGCCGTCGTCGACCCGCCATCGAACTCACGCCCGCCGCCTCCGTCGGCCTCGACTGGTTCAGCGTCGCTGCATGTGCTGACATGGATCGCGTGCGGGCTGTGGCCGATTGCGTCTGCATCGAACGGCAAATTCGCCGGGAACTTCCGCGCCGTCGTCTTCATTACGGCCTTCATCCTGTACGGCGCCGCCCTCTTCGCGATCCTGGTTCTTCCGCGGCGGGCCGCCCTTCCACTCTTCATTCCTATCCTGCTCGCGCTTGTCGAATCGATCACCGGGATTTCGGCTTGAACGTCTCCACAGCCTGGTACCTCGGCGGCACCGGCGCGGGTATCGGACTGCTGGTCATCGTCGCGGCGAGCTGCCCGTATTTCTGAAGGGCGACGCCAATGTGGATCGTGGATTCTGGTCCAGACGGTGGCGATGATCGGGGCCGTCGCTCGCGCGGCAGACGACGGCCAGATACTGGAGGCGCTGGTTTTTACTCTGGTGGCGATAGGTTTCAGTGTTTGCGGCGGCCAGCTCCATCCTCGCCATCAGTGAAGGACGGGCGCGCACGAATCTCGCGCGAGCAAATGCGGAGCTGACCGCGACGCGCGAGCTGCTGGCCGAGGGCAGCCGCGCCGCCGAACGGCTTCGCATCTCGCGCAGACCTGCACGACACGCTGGGTCACCATCTCACGGCGCTCAGCCTGCAGCTGGACGTGGCCTCGCGCCTGACCGATGGAAAGGCGGCGGAGCACGTTCAACAGGCCCACGCCATCACGAAGCTGCTGTTGAGCGACGTCCGTGACGTGGTCAGCAGCCTCCGTGAATCGGGCAAGCTCAATCTCGCCGAGTCGATCCGGGCGCTGGTCATGCAGCCGCATCGACGCCCAGGTTCATCTCAACCTTCCCGAGACGCTGATCGTCGGACGATGCGGCGCGGGCGGAAGCGCTGCTGCGGGCGGTGCAGGAGGTGCTGACCAACACGGCCCGCCATGCGCGGGCGCAGAACCTGTGGATTCAGCTCGAGACGGCGAACGGTGGCATCATGCTCAACACTCGCGATGACGGTCGAGGCGCCGGCGGCGCGAGTGCGGCAACGGACTTACCGGAATGAGAGAGCGGTTCGAAGAGCACGGCGGTCGCGTGGACGTCCGCTCCGGCGACGGCGGCGGCTTCGAGGTGCGCGCGTTCCTGCCACTACCGTCGTCCGCATGATCCGCGTCGCCCTTGTCGACGATCAAATGCTGATCCGACAAGGAGTCCGCTCGCTCCTCGAGCTCGCCGGCGACATCGCCATCGTTGCCGAGGCCGCTGACGGCGACGAGGCCATCGCGATGATTCATCGCGATCGCCCGGACGTCGTCCTGCTCGATGTGCGCATGCCCAGGAAAGGCGGTGTTGAGGTGCTGCGCGAACTGCGCGCCGCGGCAGCGCTGCCCCCGACCATCATCCTCACCACCTTCGATGATGATGACGCGCTGCTCGAAGCCGTGCGCAGCGGCGCGCGCGGGTACCTGTTGAAGGACGTGTCGCTCGAGCAGCTCACCGACGCCATTCGCGTCGTGGCGGCAGGCGGCTCGATGATTCGACCGGCGGTGACCGAGCGGGTGCTCCGCGGCCTGGAGCACGTGCGCCGTGACTTCGAGGCCTTGAGTCCGCCCGACCCGTTGACCAAACGCGAGACCGAGATCCTTCGGCTGATGGCGGGGGGCTACAGCAACCGGGAGATCGCCGACGCGCTGGGCGCTGCGGAAGGCACGGTCAAGAACCACGCCTCGAGCATCCTCTCCAAGCTCGGCGTTCGCGACCGCACCCGGGCGGTGCTGAAGGCTCTCGAGCTTGGCTATATCTGAAGGTGCTAGAGTGATCCGCATGATCCGGTGGTTCCGGGCGCGGGCGCGACCCATGGCACTGGCGGTGCTCTGGTCGCTGACTGCGCTTGCCGCGCTATCGGCGTCGCCGCACACGATTGAATGTGCGGACGAGGCCGAGGGGCTCGTCGTCCACGAATCGAGCAGCCACGCCATCGGCGCCGTCCGTCCCAGCGACGACCCGCTGCACTGCGTGCTATGCCACTGGATCCGCGCGTTCAGCGCAGACGATGTGCGGGCGCCTCGCCTGATCGTCTCTCGCGACTCCTCGATTTCTGTGATCCCTGCGTCCGTTGAGCCGATCCGCGCTGCCGCGCGCCTCAACCTCCCTTCGCGCGCCCCGCCCGTCTAGTCCCAGATGAAGCTCCGCTGACAGGGCGGACCTTCAAACGTCCCCAGCTGAGTAGCCGTGACCGCGTCGCTGTCGCAGACAGCTGGCGCGTACCGACGTGTTCACTACTTTGGCGCGATCGACGCGCCGCACGGGAGACCGCATGAGAGGCTCGCGATTCGTACCTATGGGTGTCATTGCCGCAGCGTTGCTGATGGCGCCGTCCATAGCGATGGCGCAAACGGCGGACGCGCAAGTGGTGAGGCAGGAAATCGAACAGCTCCGTCGGGAGCTGCAGGCCATTCAGAAGCAGTACGGCGATCGGTTGACGGCGCTCGAGACCAAGCTCGGCGTCGCCGACAGCCGGCTGCTGCTGTCGCAGGTGCGCCGGCTGCGCCTGGGAGTCAGGGCACTGCGCAGGTGCCGCCTGGTGCCGAGGGCGCCGGAGGGCCCAGCGGCGTGCTTCCCGTGTACGGCGGGGCTGCCGGTTCGAAGATCTTCAACCCCGACATCGCGGTGATCGGCAACTTCCTCGGTGCCGCCGGTCGCAATCGAGTCAATCCAGCTCCGGCTCTCCAGATGCAGGAGTCGGAAGCCGCCTTTCAGGCGATCGTCGATCCCTACGCGCGCGCCGACTTCTTCATCGCATTCGGCGAGGAAGGCGTGGAACTCGAAGAGGGATTCCTGACGTTTCCGGCGCTTCCCGGCGGCCTGCTGTTCAAGGCCGGTAAGATGCGCGCCGCGTTCGGCAAGGTCAACACGTTCCACAACCATCAGATCACATGGACGGATCGGCCGCTGGTGATCGACAACCTGGTCGGCGGAGAGGAAGGCATCAGCGACGCTGGGCTCTCCGTTGCCCGGCTCATTCCGAATCCGTGGTTGTTCCTCGAGGCCACAGGCCAAGTGTTCCGCGGAGACTCGGGCGAGCTGTTCCGCTCGAGCAAGCGCGGTGACCTCAGTTACGTCGGCCACCTGCGGGGCTACCAGGACATTACAGAGAGCACGAACGTCGATCTTGGCGTCTCGTTTTCGCACGGACACAATGCCTCAGGGCTCGTCGATGACGCCGACAGCGGTCGCTTCACGACGCAGATCTACGGCATCGATGGGACCGTGAGGTGGAAGCCGCTGCGCCGATCGATCTACCGGTCGTTCATCGGCCGCACCGAGCTGATCTGGAGCCGGCGCGAGCAGCCGCTGTCGAACGCCAACGCGTTCGGCTACTACTTGTCTGGCGACTACCAGCTGGGGCGGCGATGGTTTTCAGGCGCGCGCTACGACCGTTCCGAGCACGCGGACGAGGCGACGCTGCGCGACACGGGGCAGTCGCTGCTGCTCACGTACTGGCCCAGCGAGTTCAGCCAGGTCCGCGGGCAGTACCGCCGCACCAAGTACGCCACCGGCGATCCGGCCAATGAGTTCCTGTTTCAGTTCCAGTTCTCGATCGGTGCGCACGGTGCGCACCCGTTCTGAACCACGAAGGACACGAAGAGATCGAAGCACACGAAGAAGAAAGCCGGAGTTTCTTTATGAGATTCACATACGTAATCGCGTTTGGCATTTGCGATCGTCGCTGCCGCAGCGCCTGCGCGGGCGCAGGGCGCGTTGAACGTCGTGACGACCACCGAGGATCTGGCGTCGATTGCGCGTGACGTCGGCGGCGACAAGGTCACGGTCGAATCCATTTCGCGGGGCTACCAGGATCCGCACTTCGTCGAAGCGAAGCCCAGCTTCATCCTCAAGCTGCAGAAGGCCGATTTGCTGATTGCCGTTGGCCGCGAGCTGGAGCTCGGATGGCTGCCGCCGCTGGTCCAGCAAAGCCGCAACCGCAAGGTCCAGCCCGGCGCCGAGGGTTACCTCGACGCGTCGATGCGGGCACGGATTCTCGACATCCCCACCGGACAGGTCACCCGGGCGATGGGAGACGTGCATCCGCAGGGGAACCCGCATTACTGGCTCGATCCCGAAAACGGCAAGATCATCGCCCGGGGGATCGCCGACAAGTTGTCGCAGCTTCGCCCGAACGACCGCGCGCTCTTCGAGCAGCGCCTGGCCGATTTCTCGGCGCGCGTCACCGATGCGGCCAAGCGATGGGCGGCGATGATGGCGCCGTACAAGGGGACGAAGGTCGTCACCTACCATCGCTCGTTCTCGAACTTTGCCGAGCGCTTTGGACTCGACGTCATCGGATACGTGGAGCCGCGGCCGGGTATTCCGCCGACGCCGCGGCACACGCTGGATCTGATGAGCGAGATGAAGCGGCAGAATGTGAAGATTGTTCTCGTCGAGCCGTACTTCGACTTGAAAACGCCGAACGCGATCGGCCGCGATACGGGTGCCCAGGTGCTGGTCATGCCGCCGTCGGTCGGCGGCGTGAAGGAGGCGAGCGACTACATCAAGTTGTTCGACTACGACATCAACCTGCTGATCGCGGCGCTCAAGAAGGCCGGAGTGCAGGCGCGCTGATGGATTTCACGACGCTGAGCTTCCTGGCCGCGCCTTTTGCCGCCAGCCTGATTCTGACTGGCATCCATGCCTACCTGGGCGTGCATGTCGTCGAGCGGGGCGTGATCTTCGTCGACCTGTCGCTGGCGCAGATCGCCGCGCTTGGTGGGGCCATCGCCATTCTGCTGCCCATCACGGGCGGCGATCCCCATGCCCCCTCGGTCTACTGGATCAGCCTGGCGTTCACCTTCATCGGCGCCGCGGTCTTTTCGACCATCCGTGGACAACGCGCGAGAATTCCGCAGGAAGCCGTCATCGGCATCTGCTATGCGGTGGCGTCAGCCGCCGCGATCCTCGCCATGAGCAAGGCGACATCCGAGAGCGAACACCTGAAGGACATGCTGGTGGGGAACATCCTCGCGGTGTCGTGGCCGGAAGTGGCGAAAACCGCGGCGCTGTACAGCGTGATCGGCTTGTTTCACTACCGTTTCCGCAGAACGTTCCTGACGATTTCACTCAACCACCAGGCGGCGGTCGAGCAGGGCCTATCCGTCCGCTTCTGGGACTTTCTCTTCTACGCCTCGTTTGGCTTCGTCGTCACCTCGTCGGTGGCGATCGCCGGAGTCCTGCTGGTGTTCTGCTATCTGATCGTTCCGTCGGTGGGAGCGATGCTGTATGCCGAGACGGTGGGGAAGCGGCTGGCCATCGGCTGGACGATGGGGACGGTGGTGTCGGCGATGGGAGTGTACTATCATTGGTGCTGGATCTGCCGACCGGTGCCACCATCGTCTGCACGTTCGGTGTGGCCCTGGCCGTGATGGCTGCGGTGCGCCCCCTTATCGTGCGACGAAGCTGATTGACACAACCGTTCTGGCACGGCTGCAACTATCCCTGGTCGTCGGACGGCACGACCATCTACTACGGTCTCGATTTCGGCGCGAACGTGTGGGGATCCCACCTGGGTGTCGCGACGCGCCGACGAGCGATCGAGCGGGATTTCGCCGACATGGCGGCGATGGGGTTTCGCGTCGCCCGCTGGTTCGTGTTCGCCGATGGCCGCGCCGGGATCGTCTATGACGACCGCGGCATGCCCGCCGGGCTCGATACGCACTTCTTTACCGACGTCGATACGGCGTGCGAGCTCGCCGGCGGCGTCGGGATGCAGCTGTCGTTCGTGCTGCTCGACCACCGCTGGATGTTCGAGGGCGTGCGCGACACGATCGCCGACGCGGCGACGGGCGCGCTGCTCGACGTGCGGCTGCCCCACGGGCGCGCACACATCCTGCATTCGGCCTCGGGGCGGGCGGCGCTCTTCGCACGGGTGTTCGAGCCGCTCGTCCGGCGCTACGGCGCCGGCGGCGAGCGCGCCGATCTCGGGGATCACATCTTTGCCTTCGAGCTGATGAACGAGCCGGACTTCATCGTCGAGGAATGGGAGCGCGACGTCAGCTCGCGCGTGGCGCGTCCGCTTCGTTTCGAGGTGCTGGCGCAGATGGTCGCCAGCCTGAGCGCGCTGGTCCACGGCTGCGGGCGGGCGCTGACGATGATCGGATGCGCGCGGCTTCACAACCTCTGGGCCTGGGACGAGCCCGATCTCGGCCTTGACGTGCTGCAGATCCATACCTATCCCGACACTCGACACCCGGGGCGCGATCTCGATCCGGTCGTGACGCCGGCGCGTGCCCTCGGCTTCTCGAGGCCGGTCCTGATCGGCGAATTCCCGGGCAATCCGGCCGAGCAGCATCCGCCGAAGGCGTTGCCGGCCGCGCAGCGGATCGACGAGGTGCTGGAAGCCGCGCTGCAGGGAGGCTACGTGGGTGCGTGGCCCTGGAGCTTCAGCGGCACGGATGGCTACGGGCGCCTTCCGACCACGCCGCTGCAGGAGTTCGCCGCGCGACATCCGGATCGGGCGAACTCGCGCAGGGTCAGGTTCTCGTGAGTCGAGTCGAGGGGCCTGTCCCGAGCGAGCGAATGTCGGGCCGGCGAGTCGAGGGGCCATCGATGCGCGAGCTCGTGGCCGCCGTGGCGCTCGACGCCAATCGCACCGTTGGCGGCGGCCTCGTCTCAATCGAGCTGCTGCGCCGGAGATTCACCGCCCGTGGCTGGCTCGACGCGGTTTCCCACGGCGTGTTTATCGCCGTGTCCCGCTTCACGCCTGGAACCGTCGTCCTGGCGTACTGCGTGATGCTCGGCTGGCGATTCCACCGCTGGCGCGGCGCGCTGCTGGCGTTGGCGGTGGCATCGGTGCCCGCCTCGTTGATCGTCTTTGCCCTGGCGGCCACGCTGGCCCGAATCGATCGCTACGCCGCGGTCCGCGCGCTGCTTGCGGTCGGCATCCTGGCCGCGAGCGTGTTGGTGCTGGCGAGCGCATGGCACCTGCTTCGACCGTACCTCGCGAAAGTCGATGGTCCGCCTGAAGGCGGACACTACGAGAAGAAGGCGCGCGTTCGACTGCTCGTGGTGGTCGCCGTCGCCATCGTGCTGGTCCTGTTCGGGGCCACGCCGGTTCGCGTGCTGCTGGCAGCAGCGGTGGTGAGTAGTCTGTTGCCCGTCGGGATAAACGTCGGGATAAACGTCGGGATAGCAGGGAGTCGCGCGGCGCGTCGAACGAATGAGTGCAGCCGTGATCTATCTCCTGCTGCTGAAGGCGACGATGACCTCGTTCGCGGGCATGGGATCGCTGCCGCAGATCCGTCAGGATTTCGTGGAGACGCGCGCGGCGATTTCCGATCAGCAATTGAGCCAGGCGGTTCTCGTCGGCCGCGCCACAATCGGCCCGATGGGCGTCTATGTCGTGGCGGTCGGATACTACGCCGGCGGCTGGCCCGGCGCCATTGCCGGATGGTTCGCAATGATCACGCCCGCGCTCATCGCCATCCCGCTGCTGATTCTGATCCAGCGCTGGGTGCACCTCCCGCGGATCCGCGCGGCCGTCGACGGCGTGATCATCGCCAGCGCTGTGCTGCTCATCGTGTCGGGAGGCACGCTAGCCATTGATGCGGTTCAGCAGTTGATGCGGCTGAACGTTTAAGAGTCGTTCGAGTCGTTCGAGTCGTTCGAGTCGTTCGAATCGTTCGAGTCGTTCGGACACGGCCAATCAGCGGGCAGTGGGGCACGGAGCACCAAACGCTCGCCTGTCACGGGATGATCCAGGGAAACCCGGCTCGCGTGAAGTGCCTGACGCGAGATCAGCTCGCTGCGCGCTGCCCTGAGCGACGTCGAAGGGCCGCCATAAAGGCGGTCGCCGAGAATTGGCCAGCCGTGCGCGCTGAGATGCACGCGTATCTGATGCGTGCGTCCGGTCACCAGCTCGCACCGCACCAGCGATAGATCGTCCGCGACGGGCCTGACGACCTCGTACCGTGTTTCGCTCGGCGCGCCGCCCGGCGTGACGATGACCCGGCGCCGGTCCTCGGGGTCGCGTCCAAGCGGATCGCGAATCACGCCCGACGCCGGACGCGGTGCGCCGTGGACGATCGCCAGATACTCCTTGCGGATGCGCCCCGCCGCGGCGTCGCGCTGCATTGCCGCATGCACGCCGCCGGTGCAGGCGATGACGACGATTCCGGAGGTGTCCTTGTCGAGACGGGTCAGAATGCCGGGACGCGCATCGCTCCGCTCGCGCATGTGCCAGAGCACGGCGTTCAGCAGCGTTCCGGACAGCTGCTTGTACGACGGGATGCACGACGACGCCCGGCGGCTTGTTGACGGCAATGAGCGAGTCGTCTTCGTAGAGGATCTCCAGGGCGCCTGGCTCCGGCTCGGGCACCGAACGGAGGACGTGTCTGGCGGAAGCGCGACGTGAATGGCCGCCTGTTCACGGACCCGGTCCGACGACCGGCGCGCCACCCGCCCGTCGACGGTGACGACGCCCGCCTCGATCCACCGCTGGGCGACGCTCCGCGACATGTGGGTCACGGCAGTGACGCGGCGGGCGAGCACCTGGTCCAGCCTCAGCCGCGAATCGCCGCGGTCAGCAAAGAACTGGAACCCACCGTCGCGATCGTGCATCCTGTAGATAGCGTATGGCTATCCAGTCTCATAGAACTCCGTGCCGCGTCCCGATCAGGCGCTTCCCGGCCACGCCGAGGCGATGACGGTCCCCGACGCGCATTTCGTCAACGGCAACCGGATCACGCCGCCGTTTCCGGCGGGCCTCGAGCAGGCCGTCTTCGGCATGGGCTGTTTCTGGGGCGCCGAGCGGAAGTTCTGGCAGGCGCCGGGCGTCTACAGCACCGCCGTCGGCTATGCCGGCGGCTACACGCCGAACGCCACCTACCGCGAGGTCTGCTCCGGGATGACCGGCCACACCGAGGTCGTGCTCGTCGTGTTCGATCCCAAGGTCACGTCGTACGACGAGATGCTGCAGGATCTTCTGGGAGAACCACGACCCGACGCAGGGCATGCGGCAGGGGAACGACGTGGGCACCCAGTACCGGTCGGCGATCTACACCATCGTCGCCGGAGCAGAAGAGAGCCGCCGACGCCTCGCGCGCCGCCTATCCAGGACCGGCTGACGGCGGCGGGCTACGGCCGCATCACCACCGAGATCGCCGACGCGCCGCCGTTCTACTACGCCGAGGACTATCACCAGCAGTACCTGGCGAAGAACCCGAACGGCTACTGCGGGATCGGCGGCACAGGCGTCACCTGCCCGATCGGCGTGAAGCCGAAGTCAGTAGGTCGAAGTCTCTACGTGACGCACCTGGAATAAGACCAAGCGTGAACGTATAATTCCGCCATGTCCCGTGTCATTTACGCCGACAACACCGCCACCGCCGATCAGGAGATGCTGCGGCGTTGCGCACCAGGTGCGCCTCGTCACCGAAGACGAAGAGGGCAGCGGCGTCAACGCGCTGCCGGGCGGCGTGTACGGGTTCACCTACTCGCCCGGGCTGCCGAACGCGCCGCTCTTCGCCATGCGCCGCTACCGCAGCTACGAGACGCACAAGCTCGCCGAGCGGCGAGGTGTTCGTGATCGGATTTGCGAAGGCGGACGTTGCGCGCGAGCTCTCGACGGCGAGCCAGGAGATGACGCTGCAGATCCACCCGGCAGCCGGAAGGCGACTATCAGACGCTGGTGACGATCCCGTACTCGCGCATCCGTCACCACCGGCAGTACGCGGCGCCGAACCAGGACGGCTTCACCGTACGGTGCGGCCCAGCGCCGCCATGCCATAGCCTTCCACAGGCGAGCGCCGCGGAGCCTGCCTCGCCGTAGCTCGCCATAGGCGAGCGAAGGCGGTTCACACCCGCTTCGTCTTCCAGGTTCCCTTCGAGAACAGCCACGCGCTGACGAGCGCCAGCGTCGAGAACGCGACGCTGACGGCGATGAACACGCCGGTCGGCCCGAAGCCGAGCGGATGCGCCAGCACCCAGGCCAGCGGAATCTCCCACAGCCACAGGCAGACCAGGTTGATCCAGCGTCGGCGTGCGCGTGTCGCCGGCGCCGTTGAACGCCTGCGGTCAGCACCATCCCGTAGCCGTAGAACAGGAACCCGGCGGCGACGATGCGCAGGCAGCGGACGCCGTACGGCGCGACCGCCGGATCGTCGTGAAGATGCCGATCAGCTGCGGCGCGAACAGCAGGAAGATGAGGCCGACGCACGCCCAGGCAGACGTGTTGTAGAGGCCGGCCTTCCACGCCGCGGCCTCGGCGCGATCCGGCTTGCCGGCGCCGAGGTTCTGGCCGACGAGCGTGGCGGCGGCGTTGCTGACGCCGAACGACGGCAGCAGCGCGAACAGGATGATGCGGATGCCGATGGTGTTGCCGGCCACGGCGGCGCTGCCGAAGCCGGTCAGGATGCGGACCAGCCCGATCCACGACGCCGTGCCGACGAAGTTCTGAAACATGGCGGTGCCGGAGATGCGCAGGATGCCGCGCATGACCTCCGGGTCGAGCCGCAGATGCGGCGAGCCGGACGCGAATGCGGCCGCCGGGCCGCGTCAGGTGATAGAGCTGGTAGAGCACGCCGCAGCCGCGGCCGATGGTCGTGCCGACGGCGGCGCCGGTGACGCCCATCTCGGGGAACGGGCCGATGCCGAAGATGAGGCACGGGCCGAGCACGATGTTGATCGCGTTGGCGAACCACAGCACGCGCATCGCGATGGCGGCGTCGCCGGCGCCGCGGAACACCGCGTTGATGAGGAACAGCAGCAGGACGGTGCCGCTCCCGCCGAGCATCACGCGCGCGAAGCGTGCTGCCCGTGCGGATCACCTCGTCGCTCGCGCCCATCGCGGCCAGCAGCTGCGGGCCGAACAGGCGCCCGCCGACGCCGATCGACGACGCCAAGCACCACGCCGAGGACGATCGCCTGCACGCCGGCGCGCGCCGCGGCCTCCGGATCCTTCTCGCCGATCCGCCGCGCCACCGTCGCCGCCGCGCCGATCGACAGGCCGATGGCCAGCGGCGTAGATGATCGTCATCAGCGACTCGGTGATGCCGACGGTGGCGATCGCGTCGGCGCCGAGCCGGCCGACGAAGAAGATGTCCACCACCAGGAACACCGACTCCATCAGCATCTCGAGCACCATCGGCACGGCGAGCAGCACGACGGCGCGCCCGATCGGCGCTTCGGTGTAGTCCTGGTGGGACCCGCGGACGGCTTCGCGGAGCGTGGCCCAGACGGAGTGACGCGGCGCGAGTGCAATCGGTGGCTTCCGCTTTCAGGCTGAAGAGCCCTGTGGTCGTCATTTCCGCTGAGATGGACCGGTTTCAACCGGCCGCGATGGGTCGCTCGACCACTCCGACCACGAGCCGACGTAGAGCGTCGTGCCCGGCAGCCCGGCGTGCTCCATGGCCAGCAGGTTGTGGCAGGCGGTGACGCCGGAGCCGCAATACATGACGGCGTCGCCGGGCGCGCGGCTCGTCGAGCAGCCGTTCGAAATGCGCCCGCAGCGTCTCCGGCGGCAGCATCGTCCCGTCGCCGGCGAGGTTCTGCTTGAAGAAGTGGTTCAACGCGCCGGGAATGTGGCCGGCGACGCGGTCGATGGTTTCCGAGCGCCCCTCGAAGCGCTCCGGCCGCCGCGCGTCGATGAGCGGACGTCCGGGCTCGCGCAGGTGCGCGATGACCTCGTCGAGCTCGACGCGACGATCGCGGCCGCGCCGACGGCGTGAACGTTGCCGCCGGTCGGGACTCGTCTCCGCTCTGCGTCGGCCGTCCCTCGCGCAGCCATTTCGCCCAGCCGCCGTCGAGCACCGCGACCGCCTCGTGGCCGAGATAGCGCAGCGACCACCAGAGGCGGCTGGCGTAGGCCCGGCGTCCTGGTCGTAGGCGACGACCTGCGTGCGGCGATCGATGCCGAGCCGGCCGAACGTGGCCGCGAGCGCGTCGACCGCTGGAAGCGGATGGCGGCCGTTCGTCCCGGTGGGCGTGCCCGAGAGGTCGTCGTTCAGGCTCGCGTAGACCGCGCCGGGAACGTGGGCGGCGCGGTACTGGTCGCGTCCCCAGTGTTCGTTCTGCAGATCGAACCGGCAGTCAACGATGGCCCAGTCGTCGAGATGCGAGGCGAGCAGATCGGTCGAGACGAGCGTCGTGTGCATGTGAACAAAGGCCGACCTGAAGGTCGGCCTCTACCATATGGTGAGAAGGGGCTGTTCGAGGCCGACCTCGAGGTCGGCCTCCTATCGTAGCCGCGCGTTTTCGAGCGCGGCGATGCGGACTTCGAGCGGCGGGTGCGTGGAGAAGAAGAACATCCAGCGTCCCGCCCCGTTGATCTTCATCGTGGCCAGCGCTTCGTGGCTGCGGGTCGACGAGCTCGCGGTTGGCCGCCAGCCGGCGGAGCGCGGCGATCATGTGGTCGCGGCCGGCCAGCGTGGCGCCGCCGCGGTCGGCGCGGAACTCGCGCTGCCGCGAGAACCAGCCGTGATCAGCGAGCCGAGAATGCCGAACACGATCTGCAGCACGATCACGATCAGGAAGTACATGCCGCCGCCGCTGCCCTGACGCCCGTCGCTGGTCCGCGTCATCAGGTGGGCGACCACGCGCGCCGCAAACATCACGAACGCGTTGACCACGCCCTGCAGCAGCGTCATCGTCACCATGTCGCCGTTGGCGATGTGCGCCACCTCGTGGGCGAGGACGCCCTCGATCTCTTCCTGGCGCATCGCGCGCATCAGTCCGCTCGAGACGGCGACCAGGCTGCGGCTCTTGCTCGGCCCGGTGGCGAACGCGTTGACTTCCGGCGAGTCATAGATGCCGACTTCCGGCATCGGCAGGTTCGCCTGCCGCGTCAGCCGCTCGACCGGTGGTGTACAGCCAGTCGGCCTCGGCCTGTCCTGTCTGTCCGTTCACCAGCTGGACGCCTGTGGCCCGCTTGGCCATCCAGCGCGACATCTGCAGCGAGATGAACGCGCCGCCCATGCCCCAGAGCAGGCAGAACAGCGCCAGCGCACTGAGGTCGAGACCGCCGGCCGTGTAGCCCTGGCTCAACCCGAAGATGCTGGCCACGATGGTCAGCGTGAGGACGATGGCGAGGTTGGTCAGGATGAACAGGAAAATGCGCTTACCCATGGGATCAGGATAACTCACTCGTTCGAACCGTTCGAATTGTTCGAGCCGTTCGAACCGTTCGCCGTTCGAATCGTTCGAAACGTTCGGCCGGTGCCGCGCGATGCAATGCCGGTAGGACAATTGGATTGACTCATCCGATTGTCTATATTGCTTCCCATGACAATGTGGCTGCCGAAGCTGGAAAGCCGGCGGGGGCCGGTGTACCGGGCCATTGCCGACGCGCTCGACGAGGACGTGCAGAACGGCGCGCTGCGCGCCGGCATGCGTCTGCCGGCTCACCGCGACCTGGCGGACCACCTTGGCGTGACGGTCACCACCATCACCCGCGCGTATACGGAGGCCGCCCGCCGCGGGCTGACCTCCGGCTACGTCGGACGGGGCACCTTCATCCGCGGCAACGAGGCCGAAGAGCGCAGTTCGGAAACCGCGCCGTTCGATCTCAGCGTCAACATCCTGATGCCGGACCAGGAAGTCGCGAATCTGCAGCCGCGCCTGTTCCAGCGGCGCGTGCTGCCGTGGACGAAGATCCTCGGCTACATCCCGGCGAAGGGGCACCTGCGCCACCGGCAGGCGATGGCGGCGTGGCTGGCGCGCGGCGGACTGACCGTCGATCCGGATCTCATCGTGCTGACCGCCGGCGCGCAGCATGCGTTGTCGTCGGCCATCTCGGCGCTGCTGAAGCCGAACGACACGCTGCTGATGGAAGAGCTGACCTATTCAGGGGCGCGCGCGGTTGCCCACCAGCAGCATCTGAAGATCCGCGCCGTGCCGATGGACGCCGAAGGGATGCGCCCGGACGCGCTCGAGACCGCCTGCCGCGCGACGCGGGCGCGGGCGTTGTACTGCATGCCGCGGCTGCAGAATCCGACGTCAGCGGTCATGTCCGATCGCCGCCGCCGGCAGATCGCCGCGATCGCGGACAAGTACCGTCTCACCGTCATCGAAGACGACGTGTATGGGTTCCTCTCGCCGGAGAAGGCACCGCTGGCGGCGCTGATCCCTCACCGCACCGTGTACCTGACAAGCCTCTCGAAGAGTCTCTTCCCGGGGATGCGGCTCGGCTGTGTCGCCGCGCCGGCGGAGATGCTCGACGGCATCACCGGCGCGGTCTGGGCATCGATGATCATGGCATCGCCGATAGGCGCTGATTTGTTGAGCGGGTGGATCGAGGACGGCACCGCTGCGCGGATTGCCGACTGGAAGCGGCACGAGTTCACCGCGCGCCAGGCGATGGCTCGCCGGCTGTTCGAGGGCCAGCGCATGCAGACGCACCCGTCCAGTCCGCATCTCTGGCTGCAGCTGCCGTCGCGCTGGTCGTCCGAGTCATTCGCCGCTCACGTGCGCTCGCGCGGCGTCATCCTGAACGCCTCCACGCAATTTGCCGTCAGCGACCAGCCCGCCCGGGCCGTGCGCGTGTGTCTGGGTCCTCCGCGCACGCGTCCAGGCATGGAGCAGGCGTTCACGATCATCAGGCAGGCGCTCGAGGGACAGCCGGCGGCCGCGCGGGCCGTCTAGATCGTTCGAGTCGTTCGAATCGTTCGAGTCGTTCGAGTCGTTCAGGCGCGTAGCGCTTCGGCCAGTCGGTGCAGGAACAGTCCGACGTCCGTGACGACGCCGACGGTCTGCGCCGACCCGCGATCGCTGAGCTTGGTGACGACGGCCGGGTTGATGTCCACGCACACGACGCGCACCCACGACGGCAGCATGTTGCCGACGCCGATGCTGTGCAGCATCGACGAGAGCATCAGCACCATCTGCACGTTGCCCAGCGCCGCCGCGTATCGCTCCTGCGCGTCCACGAGATCCATGACCGTTTCCGGCAGCGGACCGTCATCGCGGATGCTTCCGGCCAGCACGAACTCGACACCGTGCTTCACGCACTCGTACATGACCCCGGACGTGAGGAGGCCGCGCTCGACGGCCGCGCGGATGCTGCCGGCGCGATTGATCGTGTTGATCGCCGCCATGTGATTGCGGTGGCCCTGCTCGACGGGCGCGCCGGCCACGAGATCGATGCCGAGCGAGGTGCCCGACAGCGCGAACTCGATGTCGTGCACCGCCAGGGCGTTTCCCGCGAGCACGACGTCCACGAAGCCACCCCTGATCAGCGCCGAGAAATGCTCGACCCCGCCGGTGTGCACGACGACGGGCCCGGCGACCACGGCGATGCGGCCGCCCGACTTCTTCACCTCGCGCATCATCTGCGCGATGCGCGCGACGCTGCCTTCCACGCGACGCTCCGAGGAGACATCGTTGCTCATGAACGCGAAGCCGAGGCGGTCGCGTTCGCGGAACTCCGGCGTCACCCGGATGCCGTCGTGCCCGCAGACGACGGGTTCTCCCGCTTTGACGTCCCGCAGCTTCCGGCACTCGGCACGCCCGTTGGCGGCGATGATGACCGCGTCCATGCGCTGCTTGTCGACCTCCACCCATTTCCCTTTGATGCGGACGTGCGTGCGATGGTTGGTGGTCGAATAGAAGTCGTCGGGCACGCACCGATCCTGCTCCGCCGGTTTCACCAGCGCGTTCCGTTCACGCACCGGGTGACAGCCGAACCCCGTCAGCTGCTGCAGCAGGTCGTCGAGGACCGCCTGCTCGCCGGCCGTGATGCGCATCTCGAGTTCCGAGACGTCGTCATTGGTGCGGCCGATGTCGAACTTCAGGATCTCGTAGGCGGCCTTGTGCTCGATGATTTTGTCGAAGATCGCGGACAGGAGCCCCGAGTCGATCAGGTGCCCCCGTGCCTCGATCGTGTCGCTGGCGGGCATGGGTAGATTATTTCTGGTTTCATGTCTTCATGTGTTCTGCCTGATTCGCAGGCGCGGATCTCGGTGACGTGCAGGTAGGTGCCATGCTCGCGCACGGCCTTCGCCGTCGCCGGATCGAGCGCCCATTGCCGGATCGCGGTGTCCTCGGCTGGCGCCGCGCGCACCAGGCCAATCAGCGTCACGTGCGAGGCCGGCACGGAGGGGGACGGCCGAGGCATTCTTGACGTCCGGATCGAGCACGACGAAGACGCGGTCATCGTCCGTGCCGATCCACAGCGTGCGCGGGCTGGGGACCTCGCGCACGACGACCCGCTCCAGGGAGGCGCGGCGGCCGATGGAATTCTCGGTCAGCACCTCCGCGATCTGCGTCAGCGGC
The DNA here is from genome assembly GCA_963793705.1 of uncultured Acidobacteriota bacterium. Classification (GTDB taxonomy): domain Bacteria; phylum Acidobacteriota; class Vicinamibacteria; order Vicinamibacterales; family UBA2999; genus Gp6-AA40. The sequence goes on from CAWCBC010000012.1 coordinate 76,625, forward strand.
CCGAGCGGCTCGGGTCGCGACGTCGCGCCGCCTGACGCGGGTGCCGTCGGCGCGCTGACGCGCCACAACGCCACGAACGTGAGAATCGCCACGAAGGCGGCCGGTATGGCGAGCCGAACGGCACGCGGGCGTCTGCCCATGGATCGATCTTAGGCCGGCTTGGCGGCGTCGGGCTGGAACTTGTAGCCGATCCCCCGGACGGTGAGGAGGAACTGCGGGGAGCCCGGCCGATCCTCGAGGTACTTCCTCAGCCGCACGACGAAGTTGTCGATGGCACGCGTGTCGGTGCTCTCGTGAAGCCCCCACACGTCCTCGAGCAGCGTGCCGCGGGAGATCACCTGGCCGGCGTGCGAGACGAGATAGCGGAGCAGCTCGCATTCCATCTGGGTCAAGCCGATGCGTCTTCCCGCCGCGCCCGGATCTCCATGTGCTGAAATCGAGCGTGCGCCCGGCGAACGAGTAGCGTGTCGCTGGACGACATCCGCGGCGACTGGTGCGTCGCGTTCGTTCCAGCGCCGACGGCGCAGCAGCCCGCTGACGCGCGCCAGCAGGATTCCGAGCTCGAACGGCTTGGGCAGGTAGTCATCCGCGCCCGACTCGAAGCCGCGCAGCACGTCTTCGGGGCGGCCACGCGCGGTCAGCATCAGAATCGGGATGTACTGGCCGGCGGCGCGCAGCTCGGAGGCGACCGCGAATCCGTCCTTCCCCGGCAGCATCACGTCGAGCACGACGACATCGAACGGCGCGTCCTCGGCGAGCAGGAGCGCCAGCGCCCGTTCGCCCGTCTCGGCGACGACCACGTCATGCCCGTCGGCCTGCAGATTGAACCGGACGCCTTCCGCGATGTGCTGTTCGTCGTCAACGACGAGGACGCGGCTCATGAGGCGGCGCGGGGAAGCTCCACGGTGAACGTGGCGCCGTCGTCCCTCGCCCTCGCTCTGCGCGAAGACGCGGCCGCCGTGCGCGCGGGCGATGGCGCGGACGATGTACAGCCCCAGACCGGTGCCTTTCACCTGCCTGATCCCGCGCGCCTGCACGCGATAGAAGCGGTTGAAGATCCGCTTGAGCTGTTTGCGAGGGATGCCGACGCCGCGGTCCTGCACCCGTACCCAGATCGTGTCCGGCGAGGGCGCTGCCAGCGAGACCGTGACGCGGACGTCGCTGCCCGAATACTTGACGGCGTTGTCGAGCAGGTTGGTGATGACGGTGCGGAGCTCTTCAGCGTCGCCGCGGACCATCAACGAGGCGCCGTCGTGCGCTTCGAGCGCGATGGCCCCGGCGTGCAGATGGTGGCGCGTCGCCGCGAGGTCGACGCATTCGCGGGCGAGCAGGCCGATGTCCAGCGGCGTGCGAACGGCGCCGCGCTGTTTCTCGCGGGCGACGCCCGCCTTCAGCACCTGGTCGACGGTGTGGTGGAGGCGCTCCACGTCGGCGAGCATCACGTCGTAGAACTCCTGCCGCTGGGTGTCCGGCGACCGGGCGCGCTTTCAGCGTATCCAGGTACAGGCGGATCGACGCCAGCGGCGTCTTGAGCTCGTGCGTGACCGAGTTGATGAAGGTGTCGTGTTCCTCGTTGCGCTGGATCTCCATCACGAGGAACACGGTGTAGACGATCAGGCCGGCGATGATCAGCGCGAACAGCAGGATGCCGATGACGAGCTGGACGAGCTGCTTCTCGGTGATGACGACCCAGTAGATGTTGAGCAGGACCGCCGCGCGCGACGAGCAGGACGCACAGCGTGATGAAGAAGCCGATCGCCTTCTGGCGACGGGTCATGGAGAGATCTTACGCAGGAATGCAAAATGCAAAATGCAAAATGCAAAAGAGCCGTACGTACAAAGGGGTGAAGCCTCGCTTCACCCCTGCTGCAAACCACCAGTTTGCATTTGCATTTTGAATTTTGAATTCCGCGAAGACTCCCTACGCGACCGCTTCTTCCGTGCGTCTCCTCGGGCAGCGGCTGCCTGATCTTCGCCAGCTTGATGTCCCAGGCGAGTCCGAGCGCTTTCAGGGTGCTGATCCCCATCCAGTTCAGATCGATTTCGTACCACGCCAGGCCGTGGCGCGCGCTCGTCGGATGGGCGTGGTGGTTGTTATGCCAGCCCTCGCCGAATGTCAGGGCGGCGACCCACCAGTTGTTCGTCGAATCGTCCTTGGTCGTGAAGCGGCGCGAGCCCCACTTGTGGGTCGCGGAGTTCACCAGCCAGGTGGTATGGAGGCCGACCGTGGTGCGGAAAAAGATGCCCCAGAGCACGTACGGGATGCCGCCGAACGCCAGCAGGACCAGGCCGACGACGATGTTGGATGTCCAGTGCCATTTCGAGAGCCAGACGTGAACGGGATCGCGGGAGAGGTCGGGGGCGTACTTGGCCAGCACGTGCGCGTCATGGTGCAGGCCGCTGCCCTTGATGATCCATCCCATGTGCGCCCACCACGTGCCTTCGCGCGGCGTGTGCGGGTCGCCTTCCTGATCTGACTTCTGATGGTGGACGCGGTGCGTCGCCACCCAGAAAATCGGACCGCCTTCGAGCGCCAGCGTGCCGCACCAGGTGATGAAGTACTCGACCCACTTCGTCGTCTTATAGCTGCGGTGGGTGAGGAGCCGATGGTAGGCCATCCCGATGCCGAACATGCCGGCCACGAAATAGAGAGCAACGGCCGTGGCAATCGCGCCCGCATCGATGAAGAAGAACGCGGCGACCGCAAGGACATGGAAGGCGCCCATCGCCACGGCAGTGATCGTGTTGATGCCTTGCTGATACCTGCGGCCGTACATCAGTGTCGGTGTCACCATCTGACGTCATGCGTCCCCTCCACGGGTGAGATATCGGGAAGAAGCTCAGGGGACGATATCAGGGGCCGCCACGCCGCACTGTAATACTTCTGTACCTTGCTGCGTAACTCGTTTGTTGCGTGTGGTTTGCCAGCGACGCTAGCGGAGCACGAGATACGGGTTGATCGCCGTGCCCTGCCACCACTTACGGTCGGCGCCAAGTTGAGAAATTGCGAAGTGCAGATGTGGTGCGTCTTCTGCGGCGTTGCCGGTGCTGCCGACGTAGCCGATGACGTCGCCGCGGCGGACTTGCTGCCCTTCGTGCAGTCCTGCGGCATAGCGGTCGAGATGACGCGTAGTAGTAGGAGAACATCTCGGCCGGGTCGAACAGGTAGACGGTCAAGCCGCCAGGAATGCTGCGGAACAGCTTGGCGACGCGGCCCGCTTCAACGGCTCGGACGGGCGTGCCGCGCGGCGCCATGATGTCGATCGCCTCGTGGCGGCGAAGGCCGCCTCCGCGCCGTTCATCAAAGCTGTCATGCAGCTGGGTGCGCGAAACTCCGTCCACCGGCATCTCGAGATTCCGATTCCTCAGCATTCGGACGACACCGCTCTCGGAGTCGACTGCTCTCGGAGTGCTGCCGGAATGCTGCCGAAGGTGGCTGCCGGCGCGGCTGACTCAACCGCCTACGACAGCATCAGGTCGCGCCGGGGTTGAGTCGGCAGCGGTCGTATCGAGCGCGGCCGGTCGGGCGGCATCGAAGGCGAGCTGATCACCTCGCCAGATGAGCGCTCCAGCCGTCAGCGCGCCGATGGTGAACGCCAGGCCCACCATGAGGACCTGCCGGCGGCGTTTCTCCAGGCGAACGCGGTCTACGCGCCGCATGTCGCTACTCGCGGAACACCACCGGTGTTCCCGGCTGCGCCCACATCAGAACCCGCCGTGCGTCCCAGTTGGTCAGTCGTACGCATCCGTGGGATTGCACGTGTCCGATCCGCGACGGCTCGGGGGTGCCGTGGATGCCGTAGTGCTCCTTGCTGAGATCGATCCACGCCACGCCGACGGGATTGTTGGGCCCCGCCGGAATCGTCGCCTTCGAGTGCGAGGGGTTGGCGTCCCAGAAGAGGTCCGGGTTGTAGTTGAAACTTCGGCATCACCTGAACGGTGGTGACCTTCCAGGTGCCGATCGGAAGCGGGTCGTGCTCGCTGCCGGTCGTCACGGGCGCATGAAACACCACGCGGCCGGTGGCGTCCTCGACGGTGAGCGCGCTCGTCGACTTCGTGACCGCGATCGTGAACGCAGGCGGCGCGGCTGCGCCCCGTGCGTCCCCTCGGGTCGCGCGGCCTCGTCCCCGCTGAGCGGGAGCGGCTACGGGCTGTGGCAGCTCGAACGGCTCGACGTTCGGCACCTGAATCCGCTCGCCGGCCCGCGAGAACGTCGCGGTGCCGTTCAACCGCTTCAGCAACTGCGGGCTGGCGTGAAAACGCTCCGCGATGGCTTCGAGCGCGTTCTGGTAGCCAAGGTATTTGAGCTTCGATTGCTGGACCAGGTCGGCGGGAATCGTCGGCGTGAAAGGCCCGGCGACATCGGCTTCACGAACCTCGTACTCCACCAGCGCAGGCTGGTTACCCGTGGCGTCGGCGAGTCGCTGCTCGGTCTGCGGATCGACCTGTCCGGATTCGGCCAGCCCCATCGCGCGCTGAAACGCCTTCACGTGCGCCCGTGAAGTTGCTGCCTGGCCGTCCATCGATCTCGCCTGGCGAAAAGCCCGCCCGGTCGAGCATGACCTGAATCGCCATCGTGTCCGATAGCGACGCGCCAGCGGTTCCCTTCGGCGTGGGTCGCGCGGTCGCCGCTTCGGGGTGCCCGCCGGCGTCTGCGCGAGCCCAGCCGTTCCGATGAGGATCGAGAGGATCGTCAGAAAGATCTTCATGCCTGTCAGAAAGTGCAAACGCTGAACCGGACTTCGACTTGGTTATGCTGAGGAGGAATGAGCTCGTCCGTCTTCGCGCTGAGCATTCACGCGGACTACCGCTGTCGTCATTCGGGAGCCTGCTGCACTGCTGACTGGGATGTTCCCGTCGAGCTCCCGATTTACCGATCGCTGAACGACCGCGTGCAGTCGGGCTCCCTGCGTGTGGCGCCGACCGCGGAGCCATTGAGCCCGTTCATCGTGGAACCGGATCTACCGGAGGGCGCGGCAGCGATGCTGGAGCGCACGCTGCAGGGTGAATGCGTCTTCTTCGAACGCGACTCTCATTTGTGCGTCGTCCATCGTGATGCGGGCGAAGAGGCGCTGCCGGCCACCTGCCGCCATTTTCCGCGGCTTGCCGTGTGCTGATTCCCGAGGCACCTTCGTCACGTTGTCGCACTACTGCCCGACTGCGGCGTCGATGCTGTTTCGCGACGACGTCGCCGCTCCACATCGTCGAAGCGCCGTCCGCGTTTCCGATGGCGGACTACGACGGGCTGACCGTGACGGAGGACGATCTTCCACCGCTGCTCTCGCCGTCGATGCTGATGGATTCCACCGGCTACTCGGCGTGGGAGCGCCACATGGTGCGCAGGTGCTCCGCAGAGGTATTTCCGGAAGCCGTCGTGGCGACGCTCGCATCCGACGTCGTCCAACTCAGGACGTGGCGACCCGGCGCCAAGGTGGCACTGGCTGACGCGATCGGCCAGCTGCCGGAGACGTTCACCTCAGTTTGGCTGCCCGCCTCACTCGCCCTCAGTTGTCGTCTGCGGGACGAGGTTGTTGCGGCTATTCCCGATGATCTGAAGCCACAGCCCGATGACGAGCGGCTCGACGATGCGTACCGCGACTTCGTGAGGCCGGCGTGGAGCGAGTTTCAGCGCCCAATCAATCGCTATCTGGCCGCCAAGGCGTTCGCCTCATGGACGGCATATCAGGGGCGCGGCCTGGCGACCATCGTCCGCGGGCTCGAGGCGGCGCTCGCACTCGTTCGCATCGAAGCGGCACGCCAGTGTCGCGACGCCGGCCGCCCGCTCGACCGCGATCTGCTGCTCGAAGCGTTCCGCAGCGCCGACTTCGCCCTCAACCATCTGGCAGTCGCCGAGGATCTCGCCGAGGTCTGGTCGAGAGCGGAGGTTGGCACCCCGTAAAGGGGCGCCCTACGAGAGCGGTAGAGCCCTACGAAGGGGCACGAGGGCACCCCTTCAGGGGTGTCAGAGATCGAAGACCGCGATGACCGGGCCGTGATCGCTCGTGCCGGTTTCGCGCTGCACGACACAGGACGTCGCGCGTGCGGCGAGCGGCTCACTGGCGAAGACGTAATCCAGCCTCCAGCCGATGTTCCGCTGCCGCATGTTCCGCCACGGCGCCCACCAGGTGAAGAGATCGGCGTTGTCCGGCTCGAACCGGCGATGCACGTCAACCAGGCCGTGGCTGAGGATGCGCTGCATCAACTCACGTTCATCGGGACGCTGTCCGGTGATGTTCGGACGACGCTCCTTCGGATGAACGTCCATGTCCGTGAGCGCCACGTTGAGATCGCCGCACAGCACGAACGGCTGCCCGGCCGCGTGCAGTTCGCTCGAGAACGCATCGAGCGATTCGAGGAACCGCATCTTGGCAGGGAAGTCCTTGCCGCCGTTCGGCACGTAGATCGAGGCGACCGTGAGGTGCGAGAGTGTCCGTTCGCTGACGCGCGGGCAGGGCCAGTCGCGCTACGACAATCCGATTCTCGTAATCGAACTCGGGGTGATTGAAGGCGGGACGCTCGGGAACGCTCGCCTTGCGGACGTGAAGGGCGACGCCCGAGTAGCCTTTGCCGCCGTGCCAGTAACACCAATAACCCTCCAGATCGCACAGCCATACAGGGAGTTGATCGAGTGACGCCTTGATTTCCTGCAGGCACAGCACGTCCGGCTGTTCCCGATCGAGCAGCTCCTGCACCTGCGCCTGACGGGCACGGATGCCGTTCACGTTCCACGTCGCGATCTTCATGCGTCCAGCATCAGGATACTGGCTATCATTCAAACGTCATGCGCCTCGGTGCGCTCCTCGTCATCGCGCTCGCTCGCCGGCCTGGCCGGCTTCCAGACACCCGACGTGTCGCAGTCCCTCGCCAGCGTCACGTCGCCGGCGCAGGAGTTCGGCGCGGCCATTGGCGACGACTATTTTCTGGCGACGTACGGTCAGCTGGAGCAGTACTGGAAAAAGCTCGACGCCGAATCGGGTCGCGTGCGGCTCGAGCCGATGGGTAAGACCGAGGAGGGGCGCACGCAATGGATGGCCGTTGTCTCGGCGCCTGAGAATCTCGAGCGGCTCGATCACTACCGGACGATTTCGCGTCGTCTCGCACTGGCCGAGGTCGGTGACTCGGAGGCGCGCGCGCTCGCGGCCGAGGGCAAGGCCGTCGTCTGGATCGACGGCGGATTGCACGCCGACGAAGTGCTCGGCGCGCAGCAGCTGATCGAATTGGTCTACCAGCTCGCCAGCGGCGACGACGCGGAGACGCTCCGATTCCTCCGCGACGTGATCGTCCTCGTCGTCCACGCGAATCCGGACGGACATGCGCTGGTGGCTGATTGGTATATGCGTGAGCGCGAGCCGCTGCGGCGGACGCTCGAGGGCATCCCGCGTTCGTACCAGAAGTACATCGGCCACGACAACAACCGGGACTTTTTCCTGTCCAGTCAGTCTGAGACGACCAACATGAACCGCGTCCTCTACAAGGAGTGGTTTCCGCAGATCGTCTTCGATCACCACCAGCCTGGCCCGCCGGGCACGGTGATGTTCGCGCCGCCGTTTCGCGGTCCGTTCAACTACGTGTTCGACCCGTTGATCCCCACCAGCCTCGATCTCGTCGGCTCGACGATGCAGGCGCGGTTCGCGGCCGAAGGAAAACGGGGCGTGACCATGCGCGAGGGCGCGGCGTATTCGGCCTGGTGGAACGGCGGCCTGCGCACCTCGGCCTATTTTCACAACCAGATCGGGCTGCTCACCGAGACCACGGGAGAGCCAACACCGATCGACCTTGCGTCGGTGCCGCGGTCGTGAGCGGGCGACTGCCGATTTGCCGCTGCCGATCGCACCGCAGCGATGGCATTTCCGTCAGGCCGTGCAGTATTCGATGACCGCGAATCGCGCGGTGCTGGATGTGGCGTCACGCTTCCGCGAAACGCTGCTGCTGAACGCCTACACCATGGCCAGCAATGCCGTCTCCGATGGCAGCCGCGATTCGTGGTTGGCCACGCCGGTGACGCAGAATCGCCGCGACCCCCACCAGCGCGCGCCACGCGGGTACATCATCCCGGCGACACAGCCGGACTTCCCGACGGCAACGAAGTTCGTGGACGCGCTGCTCAAAGCGGGCGTGGCCGTGCATCGCGCGCAGGCCGCGTTTCGGGTCGACGGCATCACCTATCCGGCCGGCTCGTTCGTCGTGAAAACCGCGCAGCCGTTCCGCGCGCACGTGCTCGACATGTTCGAGCCGCAGCACTATCCCGACGACCAGACGCCGTACGACATCGCCGGCTGGACACTCGCCCTGCAGATGGGGGTGAAGTTCGATCGGATGCTCGACGCCTTTGACGGACCGTTGGTGAGGATCGACAGCGCCGGACCACCGCGGGCAGACGATACGAGGACGCGGCGACGAAGGCTTCTTCCTCAGCCATCATCAGAACGACAGCGCGGTTGTCGTCAATCGCCTGCTGCGTGCCGGCGCGCCGGTGCTCGTGGCTGCGGAATCGGTCGATCGAGTCCGGCGACCAGACCGGTTCGATTTACGTCCGGCCCGGCGACGCCGCTCGCGACATCCTCGCCCGCGCCGCACGCGAGCTGGGCGTGTCGGTCAGCGCGGCTGCGGCGGCGCCTGCGGGACCGTCGCTTCGCTTCGTCCCGGTACGCATCGGCCTCTGGGATCGGTACGGCGGAGCGGCGAGCAGCGGCTGGATTCGATGGGTGCTCGAACGTTACGAGTTCCCGTATGAGCTCGTGTACGTGCAGAGCATCGACCGCGGCGATCTCGCTGAGAGATACGACGTGCTCATTCTTCCCGACGAGGCGGAGTTGCAGCGCGTCGATCGAACGCCGCTCGACATTCCGTCGCAGTACGGCAGCCAGACCGGTGTGTTGACGTTCGGACCGCAGCGTCCCGGCCCTCCGCCGATTCGCGGAGCAAGGCGGGACAGATCATCGTGATGGGACAGGCCTCGCGCATCGCGACGTCTCTTGGCATTCCAGTGGAACGGGTGAATTTCGACGCGGACAGGCGGGCGGGTGTATCGATTCCCGGATCGATTCTGCGAGTGCACGTGGATACCAGCTCACCGCTGGGGTTCGGGTTCGAGCCCGAAGTGGACGTGTTCTTCGACAACAGCCCGGTGTTTCGACTGACCGGGAGCACGCGGCCACGCCGGTGGCACGATTCGTCGGCGCGCCGCTGCGCAGTGGATGGGCGCGCGGCCAGGAGCAGCTCGCGGGGGGCGTGGCTGTCGTCGACGCGCCCGTCGGGCGCGGGCGCGTACTCGTCTTCGGGCCGCAGATCGCCTTTCGCGCGCAGTCGCACGCGACGTTCAAGTTCCTCTTCAACGCGATCTTCTACTCGACGAGCCGAGCCCGCAGGCGCCAGCGCGTTCCGCTGACGCGGGCCGGTTCTGACGTCCGGCCGTCCGGTCGGGTTTCAATTGCACCCACAAGCGGTGTAACTTGGGGAAGGACGCCAGGGCAGGCGTGCATCTCCGGTGCTCCGTTCCACGTCTTACCTGTCTGGACTGCCACGCACCCACCGCCGCTGAAGCTCCGGTGGGCAGGCCCGCCTCCGCTGAAGCTACGGCGGGCAAGCAATCTCGACGCCTCTCATGAAGGACAACAAAACAGGATGAATCGACGTCATCGTTTGGCCGTGTTGGCAGTCTGCTGCTGTGCCATCTTTCGGGCGATGCCGGTCAGTGCGCAGGCGAATCAGAACGTACCGGCCGGTCCGCTGACGCTCGAGCAGGTGCTGGCGCTGGCTGAGGCGCGGAGTGAAACAATTGGGATCTCGCGTGCCGGCGTGCAGCGCGCCGAAGGCGAGCAGACGCGTGCGCGCAGCGGACTCTTTCCGCAGTATCGGCGTGGTCGGCTACGACCGCGCGCTGGCCTCTGAGTTCGAGGGACTGTTCGACAGTCACGAACTGCCGGAACCGACGACAGCGGATTTGCGGACCTGCCGTTCGGCCGCGAGAACACCTTGCGGGTTGCCTTCACGCTCTCGCAGAACCTGTACACCGGCGGCCGCCTGCGCGCGCAGACGGCGATTGCCGAGGCGCAGCGCGACGCCGCCACCCTCGGCGTGTCCACGGCGCGCGGGCAGCTGCTCTTCGACGTGACGCAGGCGTATTACGACGCCGCGCTGAGCGATCGCCTGGTCCGAATTGCCGAGGCGACGCGCGAGCAGGCCGATGCGACGCTGCGGCAGACGCAGGCCGGGTTCGATGCCGGCACGCAGCCCGAGTTCGAAGTCGTTCGCGCCCGTGTGGCGCGCGACAGCCAGACCCCGCTGGTCATTCGTGCAGCGCGTCAACCGCGAGATCGCGCTGCTGAGACTGAAGCAGTTGCTGGACCTGCCGCAGGATTTCGACCTGGAGCTGGCCGACGCGCTTGGCGACGAGCGACTCGTCCCGCCGCCGGCATTTGCTGCGAGTGTGGTGCCGCTCGAAATGTCGTTGGCAGTGTCGGACCCGGCGGCGGCGTCAGTCGCAGCCCCGTCCGACGCGGCGGTGCCGGAGCGGACGGCCGTCGACGAGGCCGAGGCTGCCGTCCGTTTGCGTGAGGCCAGTCTGCAGTTGACCGAGGCCCAGCGGAAGCCGTCGGTGGCCCTGAACTCGACGTACGCCCGGCTCGCCTACCCATCGAATCTGTTGCCGACGTTCGACCGCAGCAACTGGTCCGTGGGCGCGACGCTGAATGTTCCCGTGTTGACTGGCGGCCGCCAGCGCGGCGACGAGCAGGTGGCGCGCGCCGAAGCTCGAGCAGGCGCGGCTGCAGCTGCGAGCAGACGGAAGAGCTGGCCGAGCTCGACTCGCGGTCGGCCTGGGCCGAGCTTCTTGCGGCGCGGGCGGCGTGGGAGGCCAGCGCCGGGACGGTTCAGCAGGCGACGCGGGCCTACGAGATCGCCGACGTGCGCTTCCGGGCGGGCGTGTCGACGCAGCTCGAGCTGTCGGACGCGCGGCTGCTGCTGCAGCAGGCGGACGCCAACCGGGCGCAGGCGGCGCGCGATCTGCAGGTCGCGCGCGCGCGCGTGGCGCTGCTGCCCGACCTGCCGCTCGGCGCGTCCATCACGCCGCGGGCTGCAGCTGGTGCAGCCATCGCTGCAGGCTCCGTCCGGCGCCGCAGCCGCAGGTCCGAGCGGCTGCCCGTGACGTTCGCGGCGGCTGCAGGGTGGCGGATTCAGGTAGGAACTCGATGAGAACTGAATCACGAAATGCAAAATGCAAAATTCAAAATGCAAACGAGCTTCGGATCGCTGGCACGTCGTTTGCATTTTGCATTTTGCATCTTGCATTGCTCGCCGCGTGCACGACCGAAGCAGAAAAGCCGCCGTCTGCGCCGCCGGCCGTGTCGCGATTGGGATGCGAGAACGTCGTCACCGTCGGACGCGGTGCGATCGTGGTCGGCCCGATCGTCTCCGGCGAGCTGCGCGCGGAGCGCGAGGCGACGGTGCGCGCGGAAATCGGCGGCTCGGTGACGCAGGTCAATGGTGCGAGGAAGGACAGGCCGGTTCGCCGCGGCACGCTGCTCGGGCGCATCGAGACGCGGACGCTGGACGACGTCAGGCAGTCGGCGATGTCGGCGGTGCGGAACGCCGAGAACCAGCTGGCGGTCGCGCAGCGCGAGATGGAGCGGACCGAGACGCTGGTCAAGGCTGGTGCGCTCGCGGCGCGCGATCTCGACGTCGCGCGGCAGACCGTCACCGCGGCCGAGGCGCAGCTGGCCGACGCGAAGTCGCGGCTGGCGTCGGCCGACCGTCAGCTGGCCGACACGGTGCTGCGCGCGCCGATCGACGGCATCATCGCGAACCGCCCGGTCAACACCGGCGACGTCGTCAGCGTCGGCGCCGAGCTGTTCACCATCATCGACCCATCGTCGATGCGGCTCGAAGCGTCGGTGCCGTCCGACGATCTGTCGCATCTGCGTGTCGGCGCCACCGTTGACTTCACCGTCCGCGGCTACGACCAGCGGTTCGAGGGCCGCATCACGATGATTGCGCCGCAGGCGGATCCGGTCACGCGCCAGGTGCCGATCTACGTGTCGATTCCGAACGTCGGCGGCCGGCTGGTGGCGGGCCTGTTCGCCGAGGGGCGCGTCGTCAGCCAGTCGGCCGAAGGGCTCGTCGTGCCCGTCAACGCCGTGAACACGACCGGCCCGACGCCGTGGGTGCTGCGCGTCGAACGACGGCAAGACCGAACGGGTGGACGGTGCGTCTCGGCCTGCAGGATCCGCGGACCGAGCGCGTGCAGGTCGTGTCCGGGCGTGAGCGAGGGCGACATGCTGCTGCGCGGCGCCGCGCAGGGCATTACGCCGGGAACGCCAGTCGATCGCTGACCGCGCGCGCAATAGACTGCATTAACCGAAATGTTCATCTCAGATACCGCCATCAAGCGTCCGGTTCTGACCGTCGTGGCGATGCTGATCCTCGTCGTCTTCGGCATCGTCGCGCTCACGCAGCTCGACACCGACGAGTTCCCGGAGATCGACGCGCCCATTGTCGTCGTCGCGATCCCGTATCCGGGCGCGTCGCCCGACAACGTCGAGCGCGAGGTCATCGAGCCGATCGAAGAGGTCATTTCCGGGCATCAGCGGCGTCGATCGCATGCGGTCGAGCTCGCTCGACGGCTTCGGCAACATCATCGTGGAGTTCGTCTTCGAGAAGGACCCGCGCCTGGCGACGCAGGAGATCCGCGACGAGATCTCCGGCATCCGCAACGATCTGCCGCCGGAGATGGAGGAGCCGATCCTCACGCGGTTCGACCCGCAGGATCAGCCGATCGTCTCGCTGACGCTGTCGTCGCCGGGGCTGACCGGCGCGGAGCTGACGCGCATGGCGGATCCGGACATCACGCGGCGGTTCCGCGGCATTCCGGGCGTGGCGTCGGTCGATCTCGCCGGCGGCATCGAGCGCGAGCTGGTCGTCGAGATCCGGCCGCGCGATCTGCAGGCGGCCGGCGTCAGCGTCGCGCAGCTCGTGCTCGAGCCTGCAGTCGCAGAACCTCGCCTCGCCCGTCGGGCGGCTCGAAGGCGACATGCAGGAGCGGACGATCCGGCTGAAGGGACGGCTCGACGCGCCCGACGGATTTCAAGGATCTCGTCGTCTCGCAGTCGGCCGGCCGCGTCGTCCGTCTCGGCGACGTCGCCGACGTCCGCGATGCCACCGAGGAGCCGCGATCGTTTGCGCTCTACAACGACGAGGAAGCCGTCGGCATCAACATCATCAAGTCCACGCGGCTTCAGCACCACCGCCGTCGCCGCCGACATTCGCGCCGCGGTCGTCGAGGTCCAGACAGACGCTGCCGGCCGGCGTGACGCTGCGGGTCGTGCGCGACTCCGGCGTTCGTGTCGCCAACTCGGTGCAGCGGCGTCGAGGAGACGCTGCTCGAAGGCGCGGCGCTCACGGTGCTCGTCGTCTTCCTGTTTCTCAATTCCTGGCGTTCAACCGTCATCACCGGTCTCGCGCTGCCCGTCTCCGTCCTCGCGTCGTTCATCGTCGTCTGGATGTTCGGCTTCACGCTGAACACGATGTCGCTGCTCGGGTCTGTCGCTGGCCATCGGCGTGCTCATCGACGATGCGATCGTGGTGCGCGAGAACATCGTGCGCCACGTCGAGATGGGGAAGGGGCACTACCGCGCCGCGTTCGAGGGCACGGACGAAATCGGCCTGGCGGTCACGGCGACGACGATGTCGATCGTCGTCGTCTTCCTGCCGGTCGCGTTCATCAGCGGGATCGCCGGGCAGTGGTTCAAGCCGTTCGCGCTGACGATCGCCTGCTCGGTGCTGGTGTCGCTGTTCGTCTCGTTCTCGCTGGATCCGATGCTGTCGGCCTACTGGCCGGATCCGCCGACACCCCGATGGAGCGGCGCCCGTGGCTCTCGCGGGTGCTCGGCCGCTTCAACCACTGGTTCGATCGGCGCGCCGAAGGCTACAAGGGTGTTATCGCGTGGGCGCTCGACCATCGCGCCGGCGATGATCGGGCTGGCGCTGGCCACGTTCGTCGGCGCCCTCGCGCTGCCGTATTTCGGCTTCATCGGCGCCGGGTTCACACCGGAGACCGACGAATCGGAATTCACCATCAATCTCGAAACGCCGCCCGGCTCGAATCTCGCCTACACCAAGCTCAAGGCGCTGGAAGTGTCGCGGGTGTCGCGCGCCGCAGCCGGAAGTGCTCTACACCTACAGCTCCGTCGGCGGGCAGGGCGACGCGGTTGATGAAGGGACCGTCTTCGTCAAGCTGTCGCCAAAGAGCGAGCGGTCCCGCAGCCAGGCCGAGGTCGTGACCGCGATCCGTCACGAACTGACGCAGCTCGCCGGCGTGGACACCTCGATGACGGTCGGCTTCAACGACGAGAAGCAGATTCAGCTGCAACTGCGCGGTGACGATGCGGGCGACGCTGGCCCGGCTGGCCGATGCGCATCCGTGACGGAGGTGAAACAGGTGCCCGGCGCCGTCGACATCGGGCTGTCGACGAAAGGGCAGAAGCCTGAGCTCGAACGTCCAGATCGATCGTGCGCTCGCCGGGTCGCTCGGCGTCACCGTCGGACAAGTGGCGCAGGCGCTGCGGCCGGCGTTCGCCGGCATCGACGTCGGCGACTGGGTCGATCCGTCTGGCGAGACTCGCGACGTCACCGTGCGCCTGGCCCCCGAGTCGCGCACGGTCGTGGCGGATCTCGAGTCGCTGCCGCTGGTCGTGAGCAGCCCGGAGGGCCCGCGGACGATTCCGCTCGGTCAGATCGCGCGCGTCGCGCCGTCGATCGGTCCGGCCCGCATCGATCACCTCGATCGCGACCGTGTCATCACGATCGAGGCGAACACGGAAGGGCGGCCGCTCAACGACGTCTCGACAGCCATCATGTCGGGGATCAGGGACACAGTGCCGCTGCCGGCCGGCTATACGATCACCGAAGGCGGCGAGACCGAATCGCAGCAGGAAATCTTCACGCAGATGATCATCGCCATCGGCATCGCGGCGATGCTGATGTATTTCGTGCTGGTCATTCAGTTCGGGTCGTTCCTCGAGCCGTTCTCGATTCTGTTGTCGCTGCCGCTGTCGCTGATTGGCGTGATGCTCGCGCTTGCCGTCACCGGCGAGACGCTCAACATCATGAGCATGATCGGCGTCATCCTGTTGATGGGCATCGTCGCCAAGAACGCCATTCTGCTCATCGACTTCGCCAAATGGTCCGAGGAGAAGGGCGTGGACCGTCGCGAAGCGCTGATTCAGGCGGGGCGTGTCCGGCTGCGGCCGATCCTGATGACCACGTTCGCGCTGATTGCCGGCATGATTCCGGTCGCGTTGGGCGGCGGCGAAGGCGGCGACTTCAACGCCCCGCTTGGCATCGCCGTCATCGGCGGCGTCGTCACGTCTACGCTGCTGACGCTGCTGGTGATTCCGACCGTGTACGAAACACTGGCGGATCTGCGCGACTGGCTGGCGGCCAAGATCGGCGTCTCGCGCGCGCCACCGTCTTGAACCTCAGACGAACCCAATGCAACCTCTGAACAAGACCTCCTGAACCCACTGCACCCATGAACCCCTGAGCCGACCTGTAGTACAAAACGGCCATGCACAACCCGCTCGTTCCCGAAACGTTGGAAGGCTGGAGTGTCCTGCACCTGATGTATCGGGTGGACTGGGCCGGCGTGCGTCGTCTTGGCGACAACGACGTCCAACGGATGGCGGACGAGGCCGTGCGGGCGCTGGCGGTCCCCGATGCGGGCGCCACGGCGTTCGTCCAGATGCTCGGCCACAAGGCCGACCTGATGTTCATCTGCTTCCGCCGCGATTTCGAGCAGCTGGCGCAGGCGCAGTTGACGCTGTCGCGGACCGATCTCCACACGCTTCTCGAGCCGGCCACGTCGTACGTGTCGGTCGTCGAGCTGGGTATGTACGAGATGACCGGCAAGCTGCATCAACAGATTGGCGCGAAGCACAAGCCGGGCAGCGACGAATTCGAGGCGGCCTTCGATGCCGAGATGGAGACGCAGCGACAGCGCGTCATGAACCGGCTGTTCCTCGAGCTGCCGAAGGCACGCCACGTCTGCTTCTATCCGATGAACAAGCGGCGCGCGGACGCGAACAACTGGTACTCGGAATCGTTCGAGCGTCGTGCGGCGATGATGCGTGAACACGGCATGATCGGCCGCACGTACTCGGGCAAGGTCACGCAGGTCATCTCCGGCTCGATCGGCTACGACGACTGGGAATGGGGCGTCGATCTGTTTGCCAGCGACCCGCTCGTGTTCAAGAAGCTCATCTATGAGATGCGGTTCGACGAAGCGAGCGCGCGGTTCGCGGAGTTCGGGCCGTTCTACACCGGGCTCCAGTTTGCGCCGGATCAACTCGTCTCATACTTGCGCGGTTCGATTCCCACTTTGGGGTAGTCCTGTAACTGATTGCGCAAGTTCTGTGATCAGAACGCGCTCAGTTTTCGAACTTTCCTCTCCGCCCCCAAACGCCCCCTTCCGGCAAGTCACACGGAATCAGACAGTACCGACGGCAGTCCCGGAATGGCTGTGCAGGCGCGGGAATTGCTGGGGTCTGAGCTGGCGTGGAGACCAGATGACTCCTCAGGAAACGTTCGTCACGCGGCTGCGCAGGCATCGACAGCGGAACCGGGTCTCCCTGGAGGAGATCGCGGCGGAGACGCGGGTGAAACGCGAGCTCATCGAGGCGCTCGAGAACAACGACCTCTCAGAGTGGCCGCGAGGGCTCTACGCGCGCGCGCTGATTCGCACGTACGCCGAGCGTTGTCGGCCTGGATCCCGGCGACACCGTCGATGACTTCTGCCGGCTGTTTCCGGAGGGCGACCGCCGTGCCAACGGCACGATCCGCGACATTGCCGCCATTGTGGCGTCGGAGTCGGAGTATCGCGACGAGTTTCACGGCCAGGACCGCCGCGTCGCTGCGGGCCAGCCGCCTCCGGCGCCCGTGGTCTTGTGGCACATGCCCGTAACCCAGGCGGCTCGAGTGGCCTGGACCAAGCTCGCGTCCGCTGCCGGTCCTTACTTCCGGGCGCGCCGCGCCCCCCGGACGACTCTGTAGCGCATGTAGAGGCCGACCTTAAGGTCGGCCCCTACCTTACGGCAGCTATCTAGCTGCCGCGACTCGATAAAGCGTCGGTGCAGCGCGCGCACCGCCTCTTCCATCCGCTCCCGGGGAACCATCCACGTAATCCTGAAAGACGACGTTGCCGTTCCGCGCGGCTCGATGCCGCCTGCGCGCAATGCCTCGTTGCCCGCGCGCACGTTCCGGTAGGTGGCGTTGATTCCGGCGCCGACGACGCTGACTGCTGCAAGACCGTCGACGAGTGTGCCGGCGCCCGACCGTGCGTCGATGGCCGAGCGCAGCCGGTCTTCGTCGTGCAGGTTTTCGCGCGAGATGACCACCGTGGTGCGGTTGTCGAAGATGTGAAGCTGTTTGCCAGGGACCCCGCGTTCGTCGAGCAAGGCCAGCACATCGACCGCGGCGGCGTCGCTCGTGAGCACGATCACATCGCGCTCGCTGGCGACTCCGACCACCGTGCCTGGCGCGCGTGGCGCGCCTTGACGGACCACGGTTCCGTCACTTGACGGATCCGGACCCGGAAGCGGCCCTTGCGTGGCGCGCGCATAGATGGCGATGCCCTTCTCCTTCGCGAACTCGACCGCCTGAGCGTTGAGCACCTTTGCGCCTGCTTCGGCCATCTCCTGCGTCTCTTCGTAGGAGAGCGACGCGATGCGCCGCGCGGCCGGGACAACGCGAGGGTCGGCGGAATAGACGCCGTCCACGTCGGAGCAGATCTCGCAGAATTCAGCGTCGAGGGCGGCGGCGATTGCCACCGCAGTCGTGTCGCTGCCGCCGCGGCCGAGTGTGGTGACCTCCTTCTTGTACGAGACGCCCTGATAGCCCGCCACGACGACGATTCGTCCGCGGGCAAGCTCATCCTGGATGCGGAAGGGCCGGACCTCGATGATCCGCGCGTCCACGTGGCGGTCGTTGGTGATGATCCCGGACTGGCTGCCGGTAAAACTGATGGCGTTCCCGCCGAGCTCGCGGATCGACATCGACAGCAGCGCCATCGAGATGCGCTCGCCGGCCGACAGCAGCATGTCGAGCTCACGCCGATCCGGGTTCGCCGACACCTGCCTGGCAAGCGTCAGCAGCTCGTCAGTCGTGTCGCCCATGGCCGAGACGACGACCACGACGTCGTGGCCCTGCTCCCGCGTTCGCATCACGCGGGCGGCAACCGCCTTCAGTTTCTGGACATCGGCGACGCTGCTGCCGCCGTATTTCTGCACGATGACCGACATGCGGGACCAGAATACGCAGCGGCACTGCGCGTCAGAAAAGCCCTTCGACTCGCCCGTCGCTCGCTCAGGGCAAGCGATATAATCGCGCCTTTGGAATTGAGAGATGGACAGATGACCGTTCGTAACTGTTCCTTGTCGCGCTTGCACTGATCATCGGACTGACGTGGTCAACCCCTGCCCAGCAGCCGCCGCAGTTGCGGACGCCCGACGTGATTTTCGTGCCGACGCCGCAGGAAGTGGTCGACGTCATGCTGAAGATCGCCAAGGTGACGAAGAACGACGTGGTCTACGACCTCGGGTCGGGCGATGGGCGCATTCCGATTACCGCGGCCACGACCTACGGCGCCAGGGCCGTCGGCATTGATATCGATCCCGAGCGGATCCGTGACGCCAACGAAAACCTGAAGACGTCGGCAGCCGCTGACCGAACGATCCTGCAGCGGGTCAAGTTCCTCAATCAGGACCTGTTCACCACCGATATCAGCGAGGCGACCGTGGTGACGCTGTATCTGCTGCCGTCGTTGAACTTGAAGCTGCTCCCCAAGCTGAACAAGGAGCTGAAGCCGGGAACGCGCGTGGTATCGCACGCCTTCGACATGGGTCCGGACATCAAGCCAAAGATGGAACCGGTGAACGTCAACGGGCGGACGGTCTACTACTACACGGTTCCAATCAATTGACCTACCGGCTGACCGGCGAAGTGTTTGGGCGTGGTCAGTTTGACCAGACCGAGTTTGTCTGCGCGGGCGGTCCCGTATAGACTTTTGAGACTAAATCTCAATTACGGGACCGTTCATGTATCAAGCCTTCTTCATCACCCTGCGCGAGGGGCTGGAAGCCTTCCTCATCGTCGCGATTTCCCTCGCCTACCTGCGTAAGACCGGGCGCGATCGACTGGTGCCGGCGGTCCACTGGGGCATCGGGCTGTCGATTCTGATCAGCATGGGCGCGGCGTGGCTCTTTCAGCGCGCGAATAACCAGGCCCTGTGGGAAGGGATTCTCGCTCTGACTGCGGCGGTGCTCGTCGCCACGCTCATCGTTCATATGTGGCGGCATGGCAAACGCTTGAAGAAGGAGATCGAATCGCGTCTCGAATCATCCGCGGTGCAACTCGGCACGAAAGCCTTCATCGGCGTCTTTCTGTTTACCGTGCTGATGATCACGCGCGAGGGAATGGAAACGGCGCTGCTGATGGGGACGTTGATATTCCAGAACAGCGCGGCCGACATCATCGGCGGCGCTGCGGCCGGCGTGCTGTGCGCGGCATTCGTGGCGTGGCTCTGGTCGCGATACGGGCACCGCGTGAACCTGGCCGCTCTTCTTTCAGGTAACCGCGGTTTTCCTTGCCGTCTTTGTCGTTCAGCTGCTCATTTACGGCCTCCATGAGCTGACCGAAGCGAACCTTTTCCCGGGTAGCGAGCCGCTGCATTGGGCAACCGAGCCGTACGGGCCTGATGGGCGCTACGGCCAGTTCCTCACGTACCTGCTGGTGCTGCTGCCGCTTGGCTGGCTCGCCTTTGCCGCTTTGTTTGGCGGCCGCAAGAGCCGCCAGCCACCGAGTCCGCGCGCGACCGGGCAGACTGCCTGCCCGGTGACCGTCGATGGCCCCGACCTGAAGCCGCCGGTCACCGCCGAGCTCGTATGGGCGGAGGATCTTCAGTTCGGCGTCACCAGCGGGAAGATCGCGACCGTCGTCGACGGCCATAGCACCGCCGGCGCGTCACCCGTTCAATGCTGGTGATCGGGCTGGCAGCCTGCATGGGGATCGATGTCCTCGACATCATCCGGAAAGGACGTCACCCGCTGACCGCGTTTCGCACGACGATCGTCGCCGAGCGCCAGCCCCAGGTTCCCCATCGCGTCACGAAGGCGTCGCTTCACTTTCACGTTCACGGTCAGGTACCCGACGCCGTCGTCGAGCGGGCCATCGCGCTGTCGCGCGACAAGTACCTGCTCCGTCTGGCATTCCCTCCGCGAAGACATCACGCTCGAGACCGCGCATACCATCGTCACGTGAGGCGTCTCCGTATCTCGACTGGCTGCGCGGCATTGCCGTGTTGATCATGATCGAGGCGCACACGCTGGATTCCTGGACGCAGGCGGCCGATCGACAGTCGACCTCGTATCAGTGGGCGATCATCCTCGCCGGATACGGCGCGCCGGTCTTTCTGTTTCTCGCTGGAATCACGCTGATGCTTGCGGCGGGCGGACGGCTCCGAAAAGGCATTCCGCCAGGCGAGGTCACACGCGCGGCGCTGCGGCGAGGGGCCTGGATTCTTGCGCTCGCCTTTCTGTTTCGGCTGCAGTCGTTCCTGATTAGCGGCGGGCGGTTCCCAGAGTCGTTGCTCAAAGTCGACATCCTGAACGTGATGGGGGTGTCGATGCTGGCCGGAGCCCTTGGCTGGTCTGCGGCGCCGACGCCCAAACGAAAATTCGCCGTGTTCGCCGTCGTTACGGTCGCCGTGGCGATGCTCACGCCGCTGATCCGGGTGACAGGGCTCCTCGATGGACTGCCGGAGGCGATTGAGGCCTACTTCCGTCCTGTGCCCGGCCTCACGAACTTCACGCTGTTTCCGTGGGCGGGCTTTTTCTCGGCGGGGTGCGCCGTCGGCGTCTGGCTCGACGCCAGGCAAGCGCCGGACGATGGGCGACTGATTCGATGGCTCGCGGTGGCTGGGGTCGCCCTGGTGCTGACCGGCTATGGCTCCTCGTTTCTTCCGCCTCTATACGCTCAGACCAGCTTCTGGACCTCCTCGCCGACCTTCTTTTTCCTGCGCCTCGGTGTGTTGCTGCTGATGGCGGCCGCGTGCGTATGCGATGAGTCGCGTATGGAACGGGCAGGCGCTCCAGCAGTTTGGACGGGCGTCGCTCTTCGTCTACTGGATCCACGTCGAGCTCGTGTATGGGGTGCTGACCGCGCCGATTCACCGGCGGCTGCCGTTCCCAGTCGCCCTGATAGCCTTTGCGCGTCTTCGCCGCGGCCATGTTCGGCCTGGTTCGGTTGAAGGAGCATCTTCAACGAGGGCGTCCGACCAAAGGTCTGGAACCGAGCCCGTCAACGTTGTCTGCAGGTCGTGGCGTTTCGGGCAATTCCATATAAATCGTTACCGGCTGGCATGTTACGGATGGAGATACTTTCGTGCGCGACGACTCATTTGAGACTTTGGGCCAAAATCGAGTTGAGTTTGCGGCCATCAGCCCGATACAATTCGCCTCTTTATACAGGCGGCTTGGACCGCCGATAGCGTCGGGTGTCCGGCTTCAGGCCGGATATAAGGGGACACACACCGCATGATTAATGTCGCTGCCATCCGAATGCAGCAGTTCGGCGTGCAGTTCTATCAGGCTTCGCTGACTGCAGGCGACATCGACAAGCTGGTCCGCTTCGAGGTCCTGAACTACGGCGAGACAGGTCAGCCGGTCAGGGGCGGCAGCAAGAAATCGCCATCCAAGGTGAACTGGGATCTCCTCGAGCGGCGGATCGCGTCGAGCGAGAAGGCTTACCAGCGCCACATCATCAGGCGAAAGATCGACGAACTCGTTCAGTATTACGAGCAATGTCGCCAGGCTCATGACCTGCCGTCGATCCCGGGCGCGGTCATCATTTCCTGCGACGAGAAGCTCAGTTTCGAACCGACGTCGAGCGGGTCGACGGTCGGCCGCCTGAAGGTACCCGAGCGCGAGGGCATTCTGCGGGCGATCGACGGTCAACACCGCCTCCTGGCGCTGCACGCAGACATCGAGAACTTTAAGGACGAGGACTTCACGGTCCCGGCGATCATCTTCGACCGGCTCCCCGAGGACCACATCGTCCAGATGTTCGTCACGATCAACGCCAAGCACACGCGGCTGAACGCGTCTCACCTGGTCAGTCTCTCAGGCCGTCAGTTGTATCGGGATGATTCGCTTGCCGCTGCGCACGACGTGGTGCGCGCACTGAACGACAAGGAGGATTCGCCCCTCCATGGCGAAATCAAGCTGCTGGGAGTCGGCCGCGGGCGAGTGGCACAGGCGCCGCTGGCGCAGGAGCTGAAGAAGCTGTTCGCCAGCGATGCGTTCGGCGGACCGAGAAAGTCCGCAGATTTCCGCGAGGACTCGAAGCGGTTCTTCGTGAACTACTTCAAGCAGGTGTCGGTCGTGTTCGGTGCGGCGTGGAACGGCCGGAAGTACAGCATCAAGTCCGCGGCTGCCCTCCGCGCCTTCATCCGCGTTGCCCCGGACGTCGTAAGGCGGCTCGACCAGGAGCATGCGGATCGCAGCGATTTCAGAGCGATCGGCCGGGTGATTGCGCCGTGGGGCCGTCGAATCGGCGATCTCCGGTTCGAGAGCGAGGGTGCCTGGAAGCGTCAGGGGACGACGATGGAATCGCTGGCCCGCGAACTGAAGCTGGCGCTCGAGTATCCGGAAGGCGCAGGCGTTTAGCGGCGGTAGCGTAGAGGCCGACCTTTAGGTCGGCCCCAAAAAGAAAGGATGGGACGCCGTGAAGCGCCCCATCCTGAATGCCAGCCTGGCTCCCCCCAATATTCGCGGCACCCCTGCCGCGAACCACAGACCGACGACCCCTCTACTTCAACCTGTGTGCCGCGCAGTTTCCTGAGAAAATCGACGTGTGCGCAGCCACGGCCCCATCAGGAATGTGCGGCCGGTTACAAGTTGGTCCCTCGTCTGGTACCTGGTTCTGGTCCGTTCTTGGTCACTGGTCCCTGGTCCACCGGACGGACCCGTACGGACTATGGACTGAGGACGCAAGGACGAACCAGGTACCAAGCACGAAGGACCAAGGACCACCATGCGCTCGATTGATCTGAACGCCGACGTCGGCGAAGGGTGCGGCCAGGATGGCGCGCTGATGCCACTGATTTCATCGGCGAATATCGCCTGCGGCCTTCACGCCGGCGACGTGGACTCGATGCACGAAGCCGTGTCGCTCGCAAATCACCACGGCGTCTCAATCGGCGCGCATCCGTCGTTTCCCGATCGCGAGCATTTCGGACGACGCGAAATGCGGCTCAACGCCCGTGAGCTTCACGAGTGCATCGTCGCGCAGATCGAATCGCTGGCCAGCGTGGCTGCGGCCGCGGGTACCCGGCTTCGTCACGTCAAGCCGCACGGCGCCCTGTACAACATGGCTGCGCGCGATGAGGAGCTTGCCGAGGCCGTTGTGACCGCGATTCGCAGCGTCGATCCGGCACTCATGCTGTTCGGGCTTGCCGGATCGGCGCTGGTGACCGTGGCGGCGCGCCTGGGGATGCCGTTCGTCAGCGAGGCGTTCGCGGACCGCGCGTATCGATCGGACGGGAGCCTCGCTGCCGCGAGACCAGCCGGGAAGCGTTCTTCACAACGCCGCGGACGTCGCCGCACGTGCGGTCGCGATGGTGCGGGACGGGAGCGTGGTCGCCGTGGATGGCAGCCGCGTCAGCATCGCGGCGGAGACGATCTGTGTTCACGGGGATACGCCGGGAGCCGCCGCGCTGGCCAGGAGGATCCGCGAAGCGCTTGCCGCGGCAGGCGTTACGGTTGCGGCGCCCTAAGGAACGCCGCTAAGGCGTTCCGGTAGAGGGCGCCGTAAGCAGCCGCCTCAACACCTTTCCGACCATCGACTTCGGCAGATCCGCTCGGAACTCGACGGAGCCCGGAACCTTGTAGGGCGCCAGCCGCTCGCGACAGAAGGCGCGCAGCTCCTCTTCCGATGCGCTGGCCGCCGGTTTCAGAACGACCCACGCTTTCGCCACTTCGCCCTTCGCCGGATGCGGCACGCCGGCAACCGCGACCTCATGCACCGCTGGATGCGAGGCGAGCACTTCCTCGATTTCGCGCGGCCAGACCTGGAAGCCGCTGGTCTTGATCATGTCCTTCTTGCGATCGACGATGAAGATATACCCCTCGTCATCCATGTAGGCGAGGTCGCCCGTGTGCACCCACGAGCGAGCCCTCGCCATGGACCTGCAAGGTCTGCGCGGTCTCCGCAGGGTTGTTCCAGTACTCGGACATGTGCTGCGGCGCGTGCAGCAGCATTTCGCCGACCTCGTTTGGACCGAGCGCCTTCGAAGCGTCCTCCGCGTCGACGATGCGCACTTCGACGTCGGGCAGCGGCAATCCGATCGACCCGATCTTCTTCCGGCCCTGAACGGGATTCACACAGCAAGCCATCATCGCTTCCGTCAATGAATAGCCTTCGACGATCGACGCGCCCGTCCTCTCTTCGAACTGCCGCTTCGTTTCCGCCATCAACGCCGCAGCGCCGGAGAAGCACAACTTGATCGAGCTGAGGTCGACGCGTCCGTTGCGGACGTCAGGATGGTTGAGGATGGCGTTGTAGAGCGTCGGTATGCCGTTGAAGAACGCCGGCTTCACCTGCTTCATGGTCTTCAGCAGGTCGTTGACGTCGCGCGGGTTCGGAATGAGCGACAGCGGATTCGGGCCGATGAAGGCCATCGGCTGCACGCCGACGTTGGCGTACACGTGGAACAGCGGCAGCGGCAGCATGATGACGTCGGTCCAGGGCTGCTTCGCCGACCTCGTCCACTCGTGCAGCTGCAGCCCCGCCGCGACGTAGTGACGATGGAGGCCGACGACTCCTTTGGGAGTGCCCGTGGTGCCTCCGCTCGAGAGGACGACCGCACGATCGTCGGGCCCGACGGCGACCTGAGGCCTGTCTGCATCCCGATGTGACTTCAACAGATCCTGCAACCAGAAGTCGCCCCGCTGACAGTTGGATGCGATGCCCTTCCTTCTTTTCCTTGAACAGCGTGAAGAGCACGCGCAAGGCCGGCGGCAGATACTCCTTGATCGACGTCGCAATAACGCGGCGAACTTGCGTGCGTGGCTGGACCGCTTTGACGCGTGCATAAAAGGGCGTGAGCACAACCACGGTCTCGGCGCCCATTGCGGTGAGTGCCAGTTCGAGCTCGCGATCGGTATAGGTCGGATTGAGCGGGACAACGATCGCGCCCGCTTTCCACGCGCCGAACTCGACCACGAAGAACTGCGGACAGTTCGGCAGCACGATTGCCAGACGATCACCCTTGCGTACGCCCAGGTCCGCCAGCGCGGCGGCGCACGCGGTGCTCAGCCGATCGAGCTGGCCGTAAGTCATCGTCGCGCCCTTGAACAGGAGCGCCGCGTTTGCCGGGTGCTCGGACGCGAGCTGATCGAGGTAGTCGATCAGCGTGTTGTCAGGATAGGGAGCGAGGGTTGGCCGAACATCAGCGTCGTAGTGCGCGAGCCAGGGTTTCACTGGCGCATTGTATTGGCGACAGTTGTTACTACCAACTAGAACTAACTATCTAACTATCTAACTATCCAACTATCAACTAGCCAAGCAGCATCAACAGCAGCGCCTTCTGCGTGTGCAGCCTGTTTTCGGCCTGCTCGAAGACCACTGACGCCGCCGACTCGATGACGTCCGCCGTGACTTCCTCGCCACGATGTGCCGGCAGGCAGTGCATGAACAGCGCGCCGGGAGCGGCCTTCGACATGAGCCTGTCGTTGACCTGGTACGGCGCGAACACCAGGCGGCGTGCGTCGGCCTCTTGCTCTTCGCCCATCGAGGCCCACACGTCGGTGTAGATGGCGTCGACGCCGGTGACAGCCTCCTGAGGATCCGCGAAGCAGCGGACTGCGGCACCGCCGCTCGCGATCCCCGCCGCCTCGTCGATGACGGTCTGCGGCAGCTCGTACCGGTCCGGCGTGGCCACGTGCACGCTGATGCCAGCCATGCACGCCGCGTGGGCGAGCGACGTGGCGACGTTGTTGCCATCGCCGACGTACGCCACCGTCCGCCCCGGCGTCCGACCCCAGCGCTCTCTCATCGTCATCACGTCGGCGAGCGCCTGCAGCGGATGGTGCTCATTGGTCAGCGCATTGATCACCGGCATCCGCTGCGCCGAGCGCGCGAATGTCTCCACTTTTTCCTGTGCGTAGGTCCGCACCACCAGGCCGTGGACCCAGCGCTCGAGGTTGCGGGCGACGTCCTCGATCGGTTCACGCGAACCGCCGGCAAACTCCGACGGAACGTCGAGCGGATGGCCGCCAAGCTCGAGAATCGCCACTTCGAACGTCGATCGCGTGCGCAGGGACGGCTTCTCGAACAACATGCCGATCTGCCGCCCCGCGAGCGCGGTCGCCGTCGGCGCCCTTACGCCGAGGCGGCGAGCAGACTTGACCTCCGCGGCCAGGGTGAGCAGCCGCTCGAGGTCGGCATGGCCGAGATCGAGGATCGTCAGGAAGTCTTTTGCCAGCCGCGCCGGCGGAGGGACGGTCTCCATGGCTAGGTGCGGTACTCGCCGTTGATGCGGACGTACTCGGCGCTGAGATCGCAGGTCCAGATGGTCGCGTCGACGCCGCCACCGGTACCGAGATGAACGTGGATGTCGACGTCGGTCCCCTTCATGTGCTCCGCCGCCTGGGGCGCGGCGTCATCGTGGGGAAGGCCGTTTTCGAACAGCAGCACGCCACCGACGCGCACCGTGGCGCGATCGATGTCGAAGAGGACGCCAGAGCGGCCCGCTGCGGCAACGATGCGTCCCCAGTTCGGATCCGCGCCGTGCACCGCGGTCTTCACCAGCGGCGAGTTGGCGATCGTTCGCGCCACGCGTCGAGCATCGTCGCTGGTCCGCGCGTCCTGTACCGTCACTCGAATGACTTTGGTGGCCCCCTCGCCGCCGCGCACGATGTCGACGGCAAGCTTCCGCGAAACCGTCAACAGCCCTTCGAGCAGGGCGGGGTACGTCTCGTCGTCAATCACCACACCGCTCGCCCCTGACGCCATGGCAAACAGCGTGTCGTTTGTCGAACACTCGCCGTCCACCGTGATCGCGTTGAACGTGTCGCGAGCGGATTCCTCGAGGGCGCGGCGGAGCAGGGCCGGTGGCACCTGCGCATCCGTGGTGAGCAGCCCGATCATGGTCGCCATGTTCGGCTCGATCATGCCGCTTCCTTTCGCCGTGCCGCCGATCGCAAACGTACCCGCCGCGGTCTCCACCCGCACCGCGTCCTCTTTCGGGAACGGATCGGTCGTCATGATGGCGCGAGCGATGTCGCTGCCCCGGCCCGGTGCGAGCTGAGCGATCGCGGTGCGGATGCCGGGCGCGACCTTTCCCATCGGGAGGTTGACGCCGATCACGCCCGTGGATGCCACGAGCACGTCCTCGACGTTACAGCCGAGCGCAGCCGCGACTTCACGCGTCATCGTCTCGGCGTCGGCCAGGCCCTGGCTGCCGGTGCACGCGTTGGCGCAGCCACTGTTGATGACGATGGCACGGGTCATTCCGGCTGTCCGCTGCAAATGCTTCTTGGACAACAGGACTGGAGCGGCCTGCGCGAGATTCGTCGTGAACAGGCCTGCGGCGGCCACCGGCCGTTCAGCCGCGATTACCGTGAGATCGAGGGCGCCTGTCTTGGCCTTGATCCCGCAGTGCAGCGCCGCCGAGGTGAATCCCATCGGCGCGGTGATGCCACCGTCGATGCGAGTGACGGCCGTGCGAATCGTCGATGTGTCAGCCATGCAGCGAGCGGAAGCGGTGCCGGAGCAATTGGCGGGACGCCGTGCCGTGAGGGGAAGCATGACCGCGTACTGGCCACACCGCCGGAACAGTGCGCACGTTCCGCAATCGGCGCTGATCTTTTCGGGCAGCCACTCGTGCGGCACGATCGAGAAACCCAGCTGCACGAAATACGCGGGCGCGTGGGTGAAGGCGCAGAGGCGGTCGAATCCGGCGCGGCTCGCCCGAGCCACCAGGGCGTCGATGAGCCGGCTTCCGACGCCAGTCGATCGCGCTCGGTCACTCACCACCAGCGACCGCACTTCGGCGACCGTTCGGCTCAGCGGCGCCAGATCGGCGCAGCCGACGACCCCATCGTCGTCAGACGCGACGACGAATCGATGGGCGTGGATGGTGATTTCCCCAAGATCGCGGGGCAGCAGGCGGCCTTCATCCAGATGCCGCGCGATCAAGCCGTGGATGGCGCGCGCGTCGTCCGGCGTCGCCTGACGGAGCGCAGCGAACCGCGCGTTGCGAGCGCGACCGCGCAGAGCTCGCTGTCTGCCGGAACGCCTTAACGACGTTCCTTGTCACGCTGGCACCTCCGACGCAATAGCGGCGAAGACCTCATCGAGGACCTCAACCGCCCGATCGATGTCCGCGGCCTCGATGGTCAGCGGCGGCAGCAGTCGGACGACCTTCTCGTCGGTCCTGTTGACGAGCAGGCCGCGCTGCCGCGCCTGATCGACGATGGGCAGCGCGTCGACGTTCAGCTGAAGCCCGCGCATGACACCCGCGCCGCGAACCTCGACGATCGCCGGGTGTTTCAGCGCCAGCGTCCGCAGCCGCCGCTCGAAGTGGACGCCGACGGATTTGACGTGTTCGATCAACCCGTGATCCATCAGCTGCTCGAGCACAAACGCCGCGGCGCGTGTCGCCAGCAGATTGCCGCCGTAGGTGCTGCCATGGTCGCCCGGCGAGATTGTCTGTGCGACTCGTTCGGCCACCAGTGCTGCGCCGATTGGCACGCCCGACCCGAGCGCCTTGCCGACCGAGATCAGATCCGGCTGCCATCCGAGCGCCTGCGAATGGAAGGGATAGCCCGTCCGTCCGAGTCCACTCTGGACTTCGTCGGCGATCAGCAGTGTGCCCGTGCGTTTGCAGACATCGCTGATGGCCTGCGCGAATTCGGCCGGCAATGGCCGAATGCCGCCCTCGCCCTGGATCGGCTCGGCAATTACAGCGGCGACGCGTTCATCCACTGCGGCGGCAAGCAGATCAGGCCTGGTGGCCGGCACGAAGGTCACCGGTCCGAGGAGCGGCAGGAAAGGCTCGCGGTAGTGCTCGTCATGCGTGACCGACAGCGCGCCCATCGTGCGCCCGGCAAAACCGCCCTCGATGGCGACATACCCGGTGCGGCCTTTGACACCTTTCGTGTGCCAGTACCGGCGCGCGAACTTCAGGCAGGCCTCGTTCGCCTCCGCGCCGCTATTGCAGAAGAAGACCCGTTCCAGGCCGGAGAGCGCGCTCAGGCGCGACGCGGCTTCCGCCTGATAGGGGTGGTAGTACAGGTTCGAGGTGTGCAGCAGCGTGGACGCCTGCTCGGCGATTGCCGCGGCCAGCCCGGGATGGGCGTGGCCGAGCGAGGCGACGCCGATGCCGGACACGAAGTCCAGATACTCGCGCCCGTCGACATCGTAGAGACGCGGACCGCTGCCTCGAACGAACGCCACCGGCTGGCGTCGATACGTCTGCAGCACATGGCGGGACTCCCGCCCTTGAATGTCGTCCAGCGTCAGCTTGCTCTTCGGATTCATCTGCTTTTCCGATTCATCGCACCACCTGTGTACATCCGGGCATCGGCGCGGTGTCAACGGCCAGCGCATCCAGCCGCGTCGCCCGTCCGTTGGCGATCACCACATCGCGAACGCCACCGGTCAGCGCCGCTCGGCACGCCTGCAGCTTCGCCACCATTCCTTTGTTCGCCGTGCCGGTCTTGATCAATCGCGCCGCCTCGCGCCCAGTCATCCGGGCAATCGTCTGGCCGCGCTCATCGAGCACGCCGGCCGTGCCGCCGGCAATCACCAGGCGGCGCGCGCCCAATGCCTGCGCGAGATGGGACGCCAACGTGTCAGCGTTGACATTCATCAGCCGTCCATCGCGCGTGGCGCCCACGCAGGCCACGATCGGCACGTATCCCCGCCCGACCAGGTCTGACAGCAGCTGCGGACGGCCGTTGGCGACCGGGGCGCCCACCAGACCGAGGTCCACGAGTTCGCCGGCTACCGTCTTGACCGGCGCGGCCCGACGGACCGTGGCCACGGTGGCGTCGGCGCCGGTCAGGCCGACGGGCTTTGCGCCAGCGCGGCGTACCGCCGCCACCAGCCGAGTGTTGATCGCGCCCGCCAGCACCGCCACGACCACGTCGAGCGTGGGCGCGTCGGTCACACGCAGGCCGTCCACCTGGCGTTTGGGAATCCCCGCAACCGCAAGCGCCGCATCGATCTCCTTGCCGCCGCCGTGCACGACCACGAGCGCGGTTCGCGCCGCGAGAGCCGCGATCCCGCGCGCAACGCGTGCGAGATCCGCCGGCTGCTCGAGAAGCTCGCCGCCGAGCTTGAGCACGACGAGGCCGCGCGGCGCGCGCCATTACATCAGGCCCGTCCGCTCGTCGATGCCGAGCATGATGTTCAGATTCTGCACCGCAGACCCGGCCGCGCCCTTCACGAGATTGTCGAGCACCGCCACCAGCACGGCGCGCGCGCCTGCCTCGTCGACCTTCCAGCCGATGTCGCAGAAGTTGGTGTGCGCCACGTGCTTGATTTCCGGCAGCGCGGCCGCCGTGAGGCGCACGAACGGCGCATCGCCGTACGCGGCACCGAGGGCCGCCGCCACCTGCGCTTCCGTCGTCCCAGGGCGGAGCGCGACGTAGATCGTCTCGAGAATTCCTCGGTCGAGCGGCACGAGATGCGGCACGAAGGTCACCGGCGCGGAGAGCTCCTGCTCCATCTCGGCCGTGTGCCGGTGGGAGAAGATGCCGTAGGCGGCAACGCTGCCATGGTTCTCGGAAAAGTGCGTGCGGTCGTTCGGCGTTTTGCCGGCCCCCGAGATGCCCGACTTCGCGTCCACGATGACCGGGCCGGCAAGCAGGCCGGCGTCGGCCAGCGGCGCCAGCGCGAGCAGCGCAGCGGTCGGGTAACACCCCGGATTGGAGACCAGCCGCGCCTCGTGGATCGCCTGTCTGTTTCGCTCCGAGAAGCCGTAGACCGTGCCGTTGGGCAGCGCCGCCGTGGCCGGGTACCACCGCTGGCGCGCCGCCTCGTCTCGAATTCTGAACGCTCCCGAAAGGTCGATCACCCGCCGTCCGCGCTCCACGAGCGCCGGCGCGAGCTCCGCTGAGGCCGCTTCCGGCAGCGCCAGGAAGACGATGTCGGCGTCCATGACCAGCCGATCGACATCCAGCGGCACGACGGCGCCGTCCCAGATCCGCGCCAGGGCCGGCAGCGGGCGGGGCGTACTCGCCGCCCCTGACGACATCGCGGTGGTCAGCGTGACGGCGGGATGCCGCGCAAGAATGCGCACCAGCTCCTGCCCGGCAAAGCCAGTGGCGCCGGCAATGGCCACCCGCGTGCGGGTCCCCTGGGACGCGCCGGCGGGTGAACTGAGTGGGGCAGCAATCGGCATTCTGTCGTCTGGTCGTCCGTAGTCAGGGCAAAAGAATATTTATACAGGTCGGTGCATAATCAGTCAAGGCGACTGTACGCTGTTGATCGCCTAAGGCGGAGCTCGATGAAAGCGCGCCGCCAGTCCGTGATCATGGACATCATTCACCGCTCGCCGGTGCGGAGCCAGGAGCAGCTGCGCAAAAGCATGCGTGCGGCGGGCTTCGACGTCACGCAGGCGACGCTGTCGCGCGACATCCGCGACCTCGGGCTGGTCAAGGGCGGGGCCGATGGCGCCTACCAGGCGCCGCCAATGCCGCAGCGCACGCCGCAGAACGGCCAGTCGCTCCTGCATCGCGCCGCCACCGACTATCTCACCCGCGTCGATCGCGTCCAGCAGATGGTGTTGCTCCGCACCGGCCCGGGACAGGCGCAGCTGCTGGGCGTCGCCATCGACGCCGCGCACCTTCCGGAAGTCGTCGGCACGCTCGCCGGGGACGACACCATTCTCGTCATCGCCCCAGACGCGCGTCGCGCCCGGGCGCTGGTCAAGCGTTTCGAGCACCTGTAGGGGATCAGCCGTGGACACTCGTCTTCTAGGACAGCGCATCGTGCTCGCGTTCAATGGGAACACCGCCTCGTGCGCGGCCGTCAGGTGGCTGAACGCGACCTGCCAGGCCGAGGTCGCCGCGCTCATTGTCGACGTCGGTCAGGCCAATGATCTCGAGGAAGTGCGCGCTCGCGCCCTGACCTGCGGTGCCGTCCGCGCGCACGTCGTCGATCGGTGCGAGGTGTTTGCGCGCGAGCTGATCGTGCCGGCTGCCGCGGCCGTGGCGCCGATCGATGACGAGGCGCTGCGGCGGCTGGCCCATCCGGTGATTGCCGCGGCCCTCGTCGAGGTGGCCGCGATCGAGCGCGCCGACGCGGTGGCCTATGCCTCTCTCGACGGCTCGCTTGGCGACGAGGTGCGTGCGCTCGATCCGGCGCTGCGCATCCTGGCGCCGGTGGATGACATGGATGACCGGAGACGTCGGGACTCACGTCCAACACCATCTGCTCATGCGACCGTCTCGCGCCACTCCAGCGGCACGGCGAGCGACGGCGCCCGTGTCACGATCGGGTTTGACGAGGGCATTCCTGTGTCGGTGAACGACGTGCCCATGGGACTGCGGGAATTAATCGAAATCGTGTCTCTGATCGGTGGTCAATACGCCGTTGGACCGTGGGAGGCGTCACCGGCGCTGGGCGTGCTGCGCGCCGCGTATCGCGCATCCGGCGGCCGCGGCTCGGCCACGCTGCACCTGCAGCCCGGCTCACTCACGTCCGTCGACGAGCAGGCCGCGTCACCGGCGCTGGTGAATCACGCATGACGCTCTGGTCCGGCCGGTTCGACACGGCGCCCGATCCCGCCGCCTTCGACTTCGGCATCTCCTTTGGCTTCGATCGGCTGCTCTTCGAAGACGATGTGACCGGCAGCATCGCCTGGGCCGAGGCGTTGGAAGCCGCGGGCCTGCTCAGCCCCGAGGACGCCACGGCGATTCTCGCGGCGTTGAAGCAGATCCTTGACGAAGGGCAGCGTGCCCCGGAATCGGTCGCCGGACCGGACGAAGACGTCCACAGCTTCGTCGAGCGACGATTGATCGAACGGATCGGCGATGCGGGCCGACGCCTGCACACCGGCCGATCGCGCAACGAACAGGTCTCGCTCGATCTGCGCCTCTACCTCCGCCGGCGCATCCCGCTCCTGCAGCAGGCGCTGGTCAGCCCTCGTGACGGCCTGCGCCGACCAGGCGGAGCGCGCGGGTGCGGCGCTGATGCCGTCCTACACGCATTTCCGCCGCGCGCAGCCCGTGCTCGTCTCGCATTTCTTTCTCTCGCACGCGTCGGCGCTGCGGCGCGACTTCGCGCGTCTCGCCACAGCGGTCGCGGAGGCGGATGCGCTGCCGCTCGGTTCAGGCGCGGTGGCCGGCACGAGCTATCCGATCGACACCGCGCGTCTGGCGAAGGCGCTCGGTTTTTCGAAAGTCGTTCCCAACAGCATGGACGCCTCGTCGGACCGGGACTTCGTTGCGGCGTTCCTGTACGCCGTCTCGATGGCGATGGTGCACCTCAGCCGGTTGGCCGAAGACCTCATCATCTTCACGGGCGAGGAGCACGGCTTCTTCGAACTTGCCGACGCGTCGGCGACCGGCAGCAGCATGATGCCGCAGAAGAAGAACCCGGACCCGCTGGAGTTGGTGCGCGGCAAGACGGGCCGCGCCGTCGGTCGCCTGACCGGCTGGCTCGTGACCATGAAGGGCCTGCCGACCGGCTACAACAAGGACCTCCAGGAGGACAAAGAGGCCGTGTTCGACGCCGAGTCGACGCTGGCGGTGTCGCTCCGTGCCGTGCACGCGGTCGTATCCCGGCTGACGATAAACGCCGAGCGCTCGGGGCGGGCGGCGTCAGGTCTGCTGCTGGCGACCGACGTGGCCGACTACCTGACCACCCGGGGAATGCCGTTCCGGCGGGCTCACGAAGTCGTCGGGGCGATGGTGCGGCGGCTGGTCATGGAAGGGCGCGATTTCAGCGACTTGACGATGGCCGAATGGCGGGAGG
Organism: uncultured Acidobacteriota bacterium; assembly: GCA_963793705.1. GTDB lineage: Bacteria > Acidobacteriota > Vicinamibacteria > Vicinamibacterales > UBA2999 > Gp6-AA40. The sequence goes on from CAWCBC010000012.1 coordinate 110,657, forward strand.
CGAGCGAGATGTTCGGCGACGACGCCCCGATGGCGGCAACGGCGCTGGCATCCGTGAAAGCCCGGCGGACACCCCAGTCGACCAACCCGGATGCGGTCGCGGCCGCCCTGGCGGAGTGCCGGGCCTGGACCGCCTCGGCCCGGTAAGGGATTTGGAATTCCCCTTTTCCCTGCTAGACTTTGCCAACACCCTGCACCTGCCCGCGTGCGCCCAAGGCCCCGGCGGGGCAAGTTTCTAGCGGACGGCTTCAACTGGAAGAGTACGGCGAACAACGAGAGCCGACCGCGATTTTTCGGCCGCGACCAACCGTGGAACGGAGCGGCCGGTAACGATTTGGCAAAGACATACCAATAGACTCCCGCCTGACGGAATCGGCTCCGGGGGATTTTCATGCAGCAACGCCGGCCTCGGCTCGGTGACATTCTCGACGACTACTGTCCGCGTGAGCGCCGCATTACCAACCATGCGGTGGTCGCGATGATTGAAGACACCGTCAAGCAGACACGATGCACAACATGCGACGCGGACCACGAATACAAGCAGGCCAAGGTGCCCGCGGCGAGGCGTAAGGCGTCCGCTCCGGCGGCGCATCTGGTCGACGCCAATCGCGTCCAGGCCGCCCTTCCGGACACTCCCGATCCGGACGAGGCACCCGACGAGGTTGTGCCGGTCGACGACGTCCCGCTGATGGCCGACGCCATTGACGTCAGACGGCGCTGCATCAGACGGTGCGGAATCAGGCGTTGCTGCGTCAGCCGCTGCACCCGAGGAGCAGGTCGCTCTCGACGGCGAGCGAGGCCGACGCGTCCGAGTCGGACGAAGGCGACGAGATCGAAGAGAGTCAAGCGGACAGAGAGGGCTGGGGCCATCGTCCGCTGATCCGCGCGACGCTGCCGAGACCGGAAGGTCAGACGCCGGAGCGCAAAGCGCCCGACTTCACGTTCCGGCCTGGGGGAGGGAAGTTCGACGCGAACCGCAACGGACAGCGTCATCGCGGCGGTCATCGACAGGCTCGACAGGCCCAGGGACACTCCCCATCCGGTCAGGGCGGCTCGCGATTCGGCGGGCAGCGTGGCCCCGGCCAGGGCCAGGGCGGCGGACCGCAAGGGCAGCGCGGCAACCGACCGGGGCAGGGCGGCGCCGGCCGTCCGGGTGCGGGTCCGGGTCAGGGTCGAGGGCCGCGTCCACCAGGCGGCGGCGGTCGCAAGCGCGGCCGCTAGTCGGTCAGTTAGATAGTTAGGTAGTTAGATAGTTGGTAGTAGAGAACAGGGAGTTTCGACTGTTCCGCCCAACTACCAACTCGCGACGAACCAGCCAACTACAGACTGACTACGAACTATCCAACTATCTAACTAGCCAACTCTTCATGGCCGATTTCTCCGGAAAGCCCGGGCTTATCGTCGGCGTCGCCAACAAGCGATCCATCGCATGGGCGATCGCGCAGATCACAGCATCGCGGGGCGCCCGTCTTGTGCTCACCTATCAGGGACGTTTCGAGGAACACGTAAACGAGCTATCGCAGGGGCTGGATCCGGCGCCGCTCGTGTTGCCGTGTGACGTCACCTCGGATTCGGACATCGACGCGGTGTTCGCGCGGATCGACCGGGATTTCGGCGGGCTCGACTTTGTCGTGCACGGTGCGGCGTTCGCCAAGCGCGAAGATCTGTCGTCGCCCTTCTCGCAGACGTCGCGCGATGGGTTTGCGATGGCGATGGACATCTCGGCCTACTCGCTGATCGCGCTCACACGCCGGGCGCTGCCGCTGATGGAAAAGCGAGGCGGCGGCAGCATCGTGACGTTGAGTTACCTCGGCAGCGAGCGCGTGTTTCCGAACTACAACGTGATGGGCGTGGCCAAGTCGGCGCTCGAGTCGTCGGTGCGGTATCTGGCCGCGGACGTCGGTCCCAAGAACGTGCGTGTCAATGCCGTCTCGGCGGGCCCGATCAAGACGCTGGCGGCCGCCGGCATCTCCGGGTTCTCGAGCATCCTGAATGTCTACCGTGATCGCGCCCCGCTCCGGCGCAATGTCGAGACCGTCGAAGTGGCCGAAGCGGCCGCGTTTCTCCTGAGCGATGCCGGCAAGGGCATTACCGGAGAAGTGATGATGGTGGACGCCGGCTTCCACGCCACCGGAATGTAGCCACGGGAAATTACACGCCCGCCTTAAGGCGGAAGCCACGAAATCACACCGGCGGCACTGCCCACGCCTCCGTCCGAATCGCGTCCGCCGGCACGCCCAGCGCCGCAAGCGTCGTCACCGACTCATTCACCATCGCACGCGGTCCGCAGACGAAACACAAGGTCTGCGCCGGGTCGTGGACGACGCTCTCGAAGTGCGACCGTCCAATGCGGCCGCGGCTGCCCGCCCACTCCGTGCCGTCAGCCCGCGTGACCGTTTGATGCAGCTCGAGGTGGCCGCGTGTTTCATGGCGCCGCAGCTCCTCGATGAACGCGAACTCGTCACCGTTTCGGGCGCTGTACAGGAGCGAGACCCGATGACCGGGAGCCCGGCGCAGCACGTGATCGATCATCGCTCGCAGGGGCGCAATTCCCGTCCCGCCGGCGACGAAGAGCAGCCGCTGCGGCGGCGGGTCCTCTGGAAACAGGAACGTTCCCAGTGGTCCTTCGAGATCGATCGGGCTGCCTGGCGTCGCCGCCGCGAGGTGCGGGCCGAGGGTGCCGTCAGCTTCCACCGCGATCAGCAATTCGAGCGCGTGCATTTCCGCGGCGCGGTCCGGTGAGCAGGAAATGGAATACGGCCGACGCGAGTGGGCGCCCGGCGCGCCGATCAGCACCGCCTGACCGGGCCTGAATTCGAATGGCTGCTCCCGCAGATCCAGTGTCACGAGGCGTGAGCGCGGCGTCGCCGCCGCCACGCTCATCAGCGGGACGGTTACCGTTGGCACTAATGCAGAGTTTACTCGCTGGGATGTGCAGGGCCGACCGAAGCTCGGCCCCCTACCTACCGATCCGTGCCGAGTGGCACCCCTGAAGGGGCGCCCTGCGATTTGCTTCGTCCGCCTGAAGGCGGAAGCCACGGACCGGCTGCTGTCAGACGGCCGTGATCTCGTAGTCGGTGGCGGGGGTCACTTCCAGGCGCGCGGCATCGAGCTGCCGCTGCGCATCGCGCCGGTGCGCGCTCTTGTCCTGATACATCCGCCGGTCCGCGGTCGCCAGCAGCGACTCATAGGTGTCGCCATCATGCGGGAAGACCGCGGCGCCGACGCTGATTGAGAGCGGCACCGGCCGGCCTGGTATGGGCTGGAACACGATCTGTTCGATGCCCTGCTGCAGCTCGCGGCGCTTGTGCTCCGCTTCCTCACGGTTGCAGCCGGCCAGCACGATGACGAATTCATCTCCCGCGTACCGCGCGCAGATGTCGTAAGGCCGGACCAATGCGCGAAGCACGTGTGGCAACCTCCCGCAGCGCGAGATCTCCGGCGTTGTGACCGTAGGTGTCGTTGATGTCCTTGAAGCCGTTCAGGTCGAGCACAAGGAGAGAGACTTCGGCGCCCAGCCGCTGCGTGCGTGCCAGCTCACGCGTCACGTGCCTGAACATGAACCGCGTGTTCGGCAGGCCGGTCAGCGGGTCGGTCAGCGAGGCTTCGTGCGTCTGATCGAACACGATCGCATTGCGGATAACGGCCGAGGCCTGCTCGCACACGCGATCGAGGAGCCGGCGGTGATCGTCGCAGTAGAACGCCTGCACCGTGTGGTAGACGGCCAGCGTGCCGATCACCGCGTTCCCGGAGATCAGCGGACAGACGAGGGCTGATTCGAGTGTGGTCTGGATCACCGAACCGGAGGCGTGGAAGTCGGCGCTTGGCCGGCCGTTGACCAGCGCACGCCGGTTGCGCGCCACCCATCCGGTCAGTCCCTCGCCGCCCTTCAAGGTCAGCTGCTTCAGCAACTCCACGTCGGTGCCCGCCGCGAACCGGCACTGCAGCGTGTCGTCGTCTTCCGAGTAGAGAAACAGCGCGCACGCGGAGAACGGCACGACTCGACTCAACTTGGCCGCGATGTGACCCATCGTTTCGGTCACGCCGAGCGTTGTGCCCATCGATTGCGCCAGCTCATAGAGCGCGTAGATCTCTCGATGCGCCACGGCGATGTCTTCGAAGACCTGCTGCCGCGACATCGCCGCCGCGCGCGGGCTGCCGGCGATGGGAGCGCCCTCGCTCGAGGACGACACCGGATGCGTCAGACGCCGGCGATCGTTGACTGAGTGTTCCGCCTGCATGCGAAGGTCGGGCAGGATCCGGAGGAACGCCTCGACGGCGCGCGGATCGAGCGCCTTGCCGGCTTCTTCCTGAATCGCCGCCGCCGCCGCTTCCACCGACAGCGGCTTGTGGTACGGCCGATCCGACGTCAGGGCGTCGAAGTAGTCCACGAGGCAGAGAATCCGTGCCCCAAGCGGGATCTGCTCGCCGTGCAGCCCCATCGGATACCCGCGTCCGTCCCAGCGCTCGTGGTGGGCGAGCACGAGCGGGGCAACAGGATAGGGAAACGGAACCGCGCCGATGATGTCCGCGCCAATCTGCGGATGCATCCTGACCCTCTGGAACTCGTCAGGGGTCAGCGGACCAGGCTTGGCCAGGATGTGCTCGGGCACGCCAAGCTTGCCGATGTCGTGGAGCAGCGCCGCCGTCTTGACCGCCTGGAGGTCGACGTCGGACATCTCGAGGGCGCGCGCCAGCGCGCTGGCGTAGAACTCCACGCGCCCGACATGGTTGTGGGTGGTCTGATCTTTTGCGTCGATCGCGAGCGCCAGCGCTTCGATGGTGGCGAGATGAAGCTCGCCCATCTGCTGCGCGCGCCGGTGCTCCTCCTCGAGCCGCCCCGCAAGCGTGCGGTTTGCCCGATGGGTGCGGTACCCGAAGGTTGCGACCAGCAGCACGCTGGCGATCAGCCAGTACGTCAGCTGGGACACGGCCGGAACCTAGCGCGAACGAATCGGCAGCCAGATGATCGTGATGCGCGTTCTCATGGATTCCCTCGATTGCTGATGCGATGCGATTAGTGCCCGGACGTGGACCAGACCATCTGGTCCTGCGTGGACGTGCTCCAGACGATGTTCGTGCTCCAGACGATGTTGGTGCTCCAGACGATGTTGGTGCTCCAGACGATGTTGCGTCCGGGTCAGAGAAGCGGGTGCTCCAGACGATGTTGTTGTCGCCAGCCGCGCGGGTGCTCCAGACGATGTTGCCGTCGCTGGTGCGCGTGCTCCAGACGATGTTGCTGTCGCCGGTGCGGCCCGTGCTCCAGACGATGTTGCCGTCGTCCCAGGAGCGCGTGCTCCAGACGATGTTGCCGTCTTCGATGGCGCGCGTGCTCCAGACGATGTTCTCGTCGCCGCGCGCGGTGCCCCAGACGTTGGCGCCCGTGCGGTCGCCCCAGAGCACGTTGCGGCAGTTGCGGCCGCCGCAGTCGGTGCCCCAGACGACGTTCTGAATGAAGGCGGTGCTCCAGACGATGTTGCCGTCTCGCGACCCCGTGCTCCACACGATGTTGCCGTCGCCGTTGCGGCCCGTGCTCCACACGATGTTGCTGTCGCTGTCGCGGCCGGTGCTCCAGACGATGTTGCCGTCGATGTCGCGGGCGGTGCTCCAGACGATGTTGCCGTCGCTGTCGCGCCCGGTGCTCCACACGATGTTCTGGTCGGCGCCGGCCGTGCTCCAGACGATGTTCCCGTCTTCACCGTTGCGCGCCGTGCTCCAGACGATGTTGCCGTCGCCGCGCGTGCTCCAGACGATGTTGGTGCCCCACACGACAGACGCCCCTGACGGAGTGCTCAGCGCGCCCCAGGGCACATCCAGCGACCACGCATTGACTGCCGGGCAGCGGCAGACCGCCGGTAACGAGGAAGTTGCCCCACATGATGTGGCGCGCCCACGGAATCACCTCGCCGGCGATCACGTCGGACATCGTCCCGAGGTCGCTGTTCGCAGCGCCGAAGAACGTCGCGAGCCGCACGGCGCCGTTGGCGTTCAGCAGGCCCGCGCCCTGCGCCAGCGGCGAGTCGCCGGCGAGCTCCTGCGCGGTGTACTGCAGGATGGCCTTGACCGCATTCGGCGTCAGCGAGGGATTTGCTTCGAGCATCAGCGCGACGGTGCCGCTCACGACGGGCGCCGCCATGCTCGTGCCGCTCAGGCTCAGGTACGGCTTGTAGGGCGTCTTCTCCGTTCCGTCGAGCAGATAGTCGGAGAGCACTCCGTACAGCGTGCTGTGCCGAGCGCTCAGCGATTCAATGCCGACGCCGGGCGCCAGCACGTCAGGCTTGGCGGCGAAGTCAATCCACGTGGGCCCGCGCGAGCTGAACGGCGCGATCGAGTCGTCGCTCCGGCGCGCGGTGCCGTTGTGGCTGCTGGCGCCCACGGTGAGCACCCAGGGCGCGTTGCCCGGTGAGGTGATCACCGCCGTACTGCGTCTCGCCGTAGTCGTTGCGGCCAAGATTGCCCGCCGACGCGACGACGACGATGCCCGCCTGCGACGGCCCGGCGCGCGGCCAGCGTCAGCGGGTCGGTGAAATACGACTCGGACGGCGCGGCGGCGACCGAGAGGTTGATGACGCGGACGTTGTAGGCGGACTTGATCGAAATGGCGTAGTCGATCGCCGCGATCACATCGCTGATGTATCCCTGGCCGTTGCCGTCGAGCACCCGCAGGCCGATCAGGTTTGCGCCGGGTGCGACGCCCGTCCGGCGGCCGTCGGAGTCAGCGCCGGAGCCCGCGATGATGCCGGCGACGTGGGTGCCGTGGCCGTAGTCGTCTTCTGGCCTGTCGCCTTTGTTGCCCTTGAGCTTCGACGAAATCCTTGAAGTGCACGACGCTCGTGTCCGACTTCGTCCTGTGGCCGTCGTACAGGTCGTCGTGATGCGAGGTGATGCCCGAGTCGATCACCGCCACGCCCACGCCGCTGCCCGTGACGCCGAAGCGGTCGCGCGCGATGGTGGCGCCGATCGCGGCGCCGGTCCGTTCGAGCGTCGGAAACGCCGGACGATCGGCCCAGACGCCGGCGACCCGCGCGTCTGCCGCCAGGATCAGCAACTGGGTGTTGTCAATCTCTGCGACCTGCCCACGAGCGCCGACGCGGCGTCCCGCCTTGCCGCGGCCGAGGGCGCGTACGTCCGGGTCGCCGACGAACTCGACGATGACACGCGACGATCCCGCTAGGCGCGTTGACCGATCGCGAAGAACGTTATCGAGCTTGTTCTTCGGTTCAGCGCCGGCCAGCGACGGCACGGCCGCGACAACAAGAAGGGCCGCGAGGGCGCGGCCGAAGAATAAATGTGCAAGTCGGTTTGTCATGAGCCGACCTGAACAGTGGCAAGAGCGCTGCCGCGTGTGGCGATCGCGTTCCCGCCATGTCTTAAACGTTTGAACGTGAATCAGTTAGAGCGGAAGCACGCGTCGACTGCGCTGCGCAGGAGCGCGAGGTGTGTGCAGATCCTGCGCACTCGCGCGATTTCGAGGTACGCGTAAATTGCTAACCAGTAAGGAGAAAGCGCTCAAATGTTTCGAAGCAGCACAGCGCTGGACACATCACGCAGGTGCGCACTTCTGCGGCGTTTGGCGACGTGTCGGTCGCCAGGAACGCGGAATTCATCAAAGGGTTTCTTGAATCGTTGGGAAGAGAATCTGGGAATTGCAGATTGTCGGCGCGCGCAGTGAATGCGTGCGAGGCGCTCGCGGAACGCGCCCGCTGGCGTTATGGCTTGTTTCGGGACAGCTTCGACTCTGGTCGCAGGTTGTACTCGAGGATCTTTCGATAGAGCGTGCCGCGGCTGATCTCGAGGACCCGCGCCGCTTCCTTCTTGTTCCAGTCCACCGACTCCAGCACCAGGGCGACGTGCTCGCGTTCGTTCTCCGCCAACGTCTGCAGGCGCCCGGAGTCCGTACGTCGCCACCGGCATTGCGGCGTGGGTGTGCAGGAATTCGATGTCGCTCTCGCGAATGATTCGTCCTGGCGCGGAGAGGGCCGCCCGCGAGACCGTGCTCTCCAGCTCGCGGATGTTCCCCGGCCAGGGGTACGACTGCAGGCGCGTGAGCGCCTCGGGCGCAAAGCTCTTGGCGTCGAGCGGCATGCCGTTGGCCGCGCAGTACCGGGCGACGAACTTTGTGGCCAGCACGGGAATGTCGATCGGGCGCTCGCGCAGCGACGGCAGCCGAATCGAGAACGCGTTGACGCGGTAATAGAGGTCCTCGCGGAACCGGCTGTCCCGGACGAATTGCTCGAGCGGGCGATTGGTCGCTGAAATCAGGCGGAAATCGACGTGGATCGACTTCTGGCCGCCCAGGCGCTCGAACCGGCGGTCTTCGAGCACCCGCAGCAGCTTGGCCTGTGCCATCAGGGACAGATCGCCGATTTCGTCGAGGAACAGGGTGCCATCGTTGGCCAGTTCCACTCGGCCGGGCTTGCGATCGTGCGCACCGGTGAAGGCGCCCTTCTCGTAGCCGAAGATCTCCGACTCGAACAGCGTGTCGGGGAGCGCGGCGCAGTTGACCGCCTGGAAATTCTCGCGCCCACGGCGGCTCAACTCGTGAATCATCCGCGCCACCACTTCCTTGCCGGAGCCGGTGGGGCCGAGGATCAGGACCGAGATGTCCGACTTTGCCGCGGTGCGAATCCACTCGAAGACGATCAGCATCTTCTCGTCGCGGCCGATCATTTCGCGGAACCGCTGGACCGACGGCGCCTGGTCTTCGGTGCTGACCGTCGCCCGCCGTTCGAGAAACGTGTCGAGCAGCCGCCGCCGGTCGTCGTCAACGTCCTGCACGACGCGATAGCGCGACGGATCGTCAGGCACGCGGTCGATCAGGCCGAAATCGATGAGCTCAACAAGGCAGTTATCGATGTCGAGTCGCAGACGACCGAAGGTGGTCATCAGGCTTTCGACGTCGAATGACTCGTCGATCCGCGCGCAGAGAAAACGCAGGATGCCGGCGCGCAGCGGCGACTGCACGAGCGTACGAAACCGTCCCTCGACGTCAGTGACTCGCTCGGGACGTATCGGGGTCTGCGGTTTCGCGGTCGGAATGCTCATGCCGTCGGCAAATTTTGGGAATACCACCATCGTCTTTTATCGGCGGCTGGGAGGGTCGTCGACAGCCGGCGACGCGAAGACATCGAGAGCAAAATGTAAGCAGGGTGTTAAGCTAGCCAACGCATGCCGTACCGTGCACCTGGATCCCCCGACAAGCCTCGTCCGAACTTCCTCTCAGGCAAGCCGATCCGCTACTACCGGCCGCGCGGCAGCGCCGACGTGCGTCAGCTGATCGACGACGGTTTCCAGGCATTCAACGCGGCGCGGCTGGGTGAGGCGTGCCGCATCTTCACCGACAAGATGCTGCTGCCCGAGAACGACACGACGATTGGCCTGACGATCGCGGGGGCGATGACGCCGGCCGGGCTAGGCGGATGCGTGGTGGAGCTGATGGAGCGCGGTCTGATCGATTTCGTGATCAGCACCGGTGCGAATCTGTATCACGACCTGCACTATGCGCTGAATTTCACGCTTCATCGCGGCTCGCCGTTCGTCAACGACGTCGAGCTGTACGAGGAGGGCGTGATTCGGATCTACGACGTGCTCTTTCCGTCGAAGGTGCTGCTCGAAACCGACGCCTACATCCGCGACTTCCTGACTCGATCGGGCATGGACGGGCCGGTGTCGACCGCTGAGTTTCATTACGCGCTCGGAAAGGATTTGCTCGAGCGGCAGCCCGGCTGCCAGGAGCACTCGATTGTCGCCGCCGCGGCGGCCACCGGCGTGCCGCTGTACACCTCGTCGCCAGGCGACAGCTCGATCGGCATGAACATCGCCTACCACGAGCTGATGAACGACAGCCGCCTCATGATCGACCCGAACAAGGACGTGAACGAGGTCTGCGCGTTCATTCTGGCGGGGAAGAAGAACGGCTGCGTGATTCTTGGCGGGGGGTCGCCCAAGAACTTCTACCTGCAGGGCCAGCCAACCTTGTGGGAGGTCTACGGGATCCCCAAGGGCGGCAACGAGTTCTTTATCCAGATCACGACCGATTCGGTCGTGTGGGGCGGGTTGTCGGGCGCGACACCGGCCGAAGCGGTCAGCTGGGGCAAGGTCAACCCGGGTGTGCTCCCGGACACCGCCGTGGCCTACGTGGATTCGACCATCGGCTTCCCGCTCTTCTGCGAGTACGTGGTTGGCGCTCCGACCGGCCGACGGCCGCGCAAGGAGCTGGTGCACAAGCGCGACGCGCTCGTCGCCGCGCTGAAGAAAGAGGCGACGGCGGCGCGAAACGAACACCCCCATCCGGAGGAGCCGCTGGAAACAATGCCGGACCTGGAGAGACATCGGTAATTGGGCACCCTCGCTTCCGAACTCGGTCCCCACGTCGACCGCGCCCAGCTGCAGCCGCGCATCTACGTTGATGCGAACATGCCCGCCGGGCTCGTCGGCTTCATGCGCCAATCGCTCCACTGGGACGTGCTGTTCGTCATCGAGCACGACGATCTCCGCCGTGCGCGCGACGGCGAGCACTACCGCCTTGCGCGGCAACTTCGTCGAACGCTGATCACGCTCGACCGCGATTACCTCGATGATCGCCGGTTCCCGCCCGCCGAGAGCGGCGGAGTGATCGTGATGATGGCTCCCGAGGAGCGCGGTTACCTGAATCTGCTCAAGCGGCTCGATCGCGAAGTGTTTCGCGTCGTCGTCATCGAACAATCCGAACCATCCGAACGACTTCCCCTGGAAGGCCACAAACTTCACGTGCATGTCGACTGGAACGGCCTGCCTCGACCGGAGTCGACGGGCGCGCTCGGCATGCCGGGATGATCGTCCTCAGCGGCGGCGACGTCGTGTTGCCGGACCGGGTTCAGAATCGCGGTTCGGTCATCCTCGACGGTGACCGGATAGCGGCCGTTGAAGCGGCTCCCGTTGCTCCAGCCGGGGCCGACGTGATCGATGCCTCCAACTGCTTCATCGTTCCCGGCTTCATCGACGTGCACGTTCATGGGGTGGCCGGGCACGACACGCTCGACGATGGTGATGCGGTTGCTCACATCGCGCGTGCGCTGCCGCGGTACGGGGTGACGGCCTTCTGTCCGACCACCGTTGCGTGTGGACCGGACACCCTCCAGAGCTTTCTCGATCAGGTCCGTGCCGCCACCGGCCGCGTTGTGGCGGGAGCAGCGCGGGTGCTACCGGCGCATCTCGAGAGCAATTTCATCAACCCCGACTTCCGTGGCGCGCAGCCGCTGACGTGTCTGCGGACTCCGGACGAACACAAGGGCGCCGTGGCATGGCCGTTCACCGGCCCGCAGATTCTTGAAGTCATCGAACAACGCAGGAGCGACCGTCGGCATCGTGACGCTGGCGCCGGAGCTTCCAGGTGGAATCGATCTGATTCGGACGCTGGCCGCCGCCGGACGTCTCGTATCGCTCGGGCATTCGGGTGCCGATTTCGATACCGCCGTCGCCGCCGTCGAAGCCGGAGCGCGCCATGCCACGCACCTCTTCAACCGGATGACGCCAATGGCTCACCGGGCTCCCGGGCTTGCAGGTGCCGTTCTCGCGCGCCATGACGTCGCCGCCGAACTGATCTGCGATGGGTTCCACGTACACCCGGCGATGTGCGCCGTGGCCATCGCGGCGAAGGGGCCTACGCGCGTGATGGCCATCACGGATGCCACCTCGGGCGCCGGGCTGGCCGTCGGCGCCACCAGCGTGCTCGGTGGCCAGACCATTCACGTCCGTGAGCGGGCTGCGTTTCTCGATGACGGCACGCTTGCGGGCAGCACGCTGACCATGGACCGCGCTTTTCAGAACGTGGTGAGCGATGTTCGGCCGGTCGCTGCACGATGCCGTGCTCATGTGTTCAACGACACCAGCCGGCCAGCTCGGACTCAACGAACTGGGTCGGATCTCCGAGGGAGCCCAAGCCGACCTGGTCATGCTCGACCGCGATCTCCGAGTCGTGCGGACGTTTGTTGCCGGCAGGCAGGTCTGGCCCGCCTTCGCCGAGGCTCCGGCGGGCAAGCCGGTGAACAGCGGGCCGCTCCCACGCGTCTAAGTCGCCGGAGGACGCCATTGATGAAGATCCTTGCTCTCAGTCTGCTTGTGACGGCTGCGGTCACCTCGACCGCCTGCACCATCGACATACAGGGCGAAGGAGACGGCCAGGGCGTCGTTGTCCGGGAGCAGAAGCGCATCGCGCTCACCGGTATGCCCAACGTCACGATCCGGACGTTTGACGGCTCCATCCAGCTGCGTCCAGGGGATGGGAACGAAATCCTCCTCGACATCGAGCGGCAGGCCGCGACGACCGCCGAGGCGAACGAGCTCGTGGTCAACGTGACCGAATCCGGCGGCAACGTGCTGATCGAGGCGAAGCGGCCCCGGCGCTCCAACGATTGGACTCACCTGGGGGTCCGGACGTCGCCAAGTGTCCGAATGACGCTGACGGTGCCGCGTCAGCTGAATCTCGAGGCACACACCGGCGATGGGGCGGTCGATGTGAGCGACCTCACGGGCCGGGTCGAAGTGCGCACGGGCGACGGCTCAGTGCGACTGCAACGTGTCGAAGGCGAAGTCACCGTCCGCACCGGCGACGGCGCTATCTCGGCCCGGGATCTTCAGGGCATCGTTGTCGTCAGCACCGGCGACGGTTCAGTTGAGATGACCGGCCGTTTCGACGGGCTGCGCGCACGCACCGGCGATGGCGCCATCAGCATCGATGCGCTGTCGGGAAGCACGATGCGGAGTGAGTGGAGCGTCTCCTCGGGCGATGGTGGTGTGATGATTCGACTGCCGGCGGGCTTCAACGCGGACGTCAATGCGCACACCGGCGATGGCTCGATCTCCACCAGCGGCGTCACCGTGACGAGCCCTCAGGAGCAGGAGGAGCGGCACAACGTGCGCGGCCGAATCGGCGCGGGAGGAGAAGTGTTGACGCTGCGGACGGGCGACGGCTCGATCGACGTCGTCGCCAGGTAAACAGCTCATTCCGAGGCACGAGTCTCAGCCGGTAGCCGTAGCGGTGTGCTCCGCGCAGATGCACGCGAGCGCCTGATCGTCTTTCGTGTACGGCACCGGATAGATGCACAGAATGTCGACGTCCTGGGCGAGTTCGTTGCAGAATTGTTCGAGCTGAGCCGCCTCCGCCGTTCTGCCTGCGGCCCACAAACGGCCTGCACGGTCCCCGCAAAACGCCACGCGGGGATCCGCTGTGCCGGACCTGGCCGCGGCCTGACGCACGCCGGTGACCGCTTCAAGAAAACGGTCCGGGTCGGGGGCTTCGTCAGCATCGAATGAACGATAGGTGCCGCGGGCAATGGCGCCATCGATGTCCACCCCCTGCGCGCGCAATCGCTGCAGGAGGCGAGGCCGGTGAGACTCCGTCACCAAGGCGAGCGCGCCATCGCCGGCGTTCAGGGCGGCACCGATAAAGCGAGCAAAGCCCTCGATGCTCGCTGCGTCATCCGGACAGAAGAGAATTTCGTGACGGCGTGGAGCGGGAGGATCGGCAGGTTCGGCGAACGCGCAACACTGCTGCTGACGAATCGCTGGCCAGCTGAGTACCGCGTCGATTGCGGGCAGCAGATCAGTCCCGGCACGCGGCTTATGAATGTAACCGTTGGCTCCCACACTGAACGCCTTGCGCACGAAGTCCGGCGAGGACTCCTGGCTCATGAAGAGAAGTCTTGCGTGCGGGACGAGCCTGCGGATCCGCGTCGCGACCTCGAATCCGTTCAGCTTCGGCAGGTTGATATCAAGAAGGACCAAGTGCGGCTGCCGTTCCTTGGCCTGCTGAACCGCCTCCGCACCATCCCCTGCCTCGACGATCTGGAATTCAGGTCGTTGCAGGGCTGTACAAATGAGATTGCGGAAGGACGCGTGGTCCTCGACGACGAGAATCCTCAAGCGCATGTGGAGGTATCCCCTTAACGTTGCGGACGGTAGGGAGCACTAGCTAGGCTGGTTTGCGGAACATCGGTTCTGCGTCCAACGCCGCCCCCTTCCTCGGCACAGCGCGGATTGCTCGCGGCATCACGCGGATCATGGCGCCCCACGAACACGGCTGTCAACTCATGCGGCGGTCAGGCTGCTAGCGTATCGGCGCCGTTGCGTACTCCGTCCGATCTTCCACACCGGCTTCGTGAAACGCGTCGCGCCGTTCACGGCATTTGCTGCATAACCCGCAGTGCCGCCCCGCCTGCGGGTTCATGCAGGACAGCGTCAGCTCCAGTGGTACACCGAGCTCGACTCCCAGCGAGATCACGTCGTTCTTGTGGAGCGATGTGAACGGCGTGGCAATCTCGATGTCGTGATTCAGGCCGAGCGACAGCGCGTGCCCGATCGCCGCAAAGAATGCCGGAGTCGCGTCGGGAAAGGGATTGTTCGACAGCGTGGCCAGCGCGATCCGATGAATGCCGTTCTGGGCGCAGTAGATGGCTCCCTTGCTCAGGAGCATCACGTTGCGGCCCGTCAGATAAACGTCTTCGTCCGGCGTGTCGAAGGCCGGAGGTTTCCCTGTCAGTGCCCAATGCGTCGGCGGATAGAGGTCGCGGGCGGTAAACGTCAGACGGACCGCCGGCTTCACGGCCGCAAAAGCCGGCGTGGCCAGGAGCCGGTCAACCGCGGCGAGTTCCTCGGCTTCCCACGCCAGCCCGCAGCTCACATACACCGGCTGGACGCTGTCGCGCCGCGCTTCCGCGGCGGCGAGCACGGCGCTGTCGAGTCCCGCGGAGAACAGCACGCCCGTGGGCATCAGGCACTAACATTACAGTCCTATGTACTCCGTCACCAAACGGATCGAGTTCTGTTATGGCCATCGATTGATGGAATACGACGGCGTGTGCCGGCACCCGCACGGACACAATGCCGTCGTCGAGATCGACATCCGAGCCGACACGCTCGACGCGCGCAACATGGTGGCGGATTTCAACGACATCAAGCGGATCGTCAAGGGCTGGATCGACCGCGAGCTCGATCACAAGATGATTCTGCGGAAGGACGATCCGCTGGCCGAGGCGCTGCGGACGATGGGCGAGCCGATGTACCTGCTTGAAAGCAATCCCACCGCGGAGCGCATCGCGCGGCTCATCTTCGACAAGTCTCATGAACAGGGACTGCCGGTCTCGCGCGTGACTGTGTGGGAAACGCCGACGTCGTGGGCGACCTACACCGCCTGATCGCGTTCGATCTCGACGGCACGATCGTCGATTCCCGCCGGGACCTCGCCGAGTCCGCGAACGAACTGATCGTGGAGCTCGGCGGCTCGCCGCTGCCGGAAGACGCCATCGCGCGGATGGTTGGCGAGGGCGCGGCGACGCTGGTCCGGCGCGCGCTGACTGCCGCGCGCGTGACCGACGTCCGCGGCGCCTCCGCTGAAGTCGGCGCCCAGGGTGCCCTGGCTCGATTTCTCGAGATCTACGACACCCGCCTGCTCCAGCACACGCGCGTCTATCCGGGGCTGGCGGACGTCGTGCGCTTGGCGCGCACTCTCGGCCGTGTGGCCGTGCTCACGAACAAGCCCTGGCGCCGAGCGAACGGATTCTGGAAGGACTTGGGCATCCGCGACCTCTTCGACGAGGTGACTGGCGGTGACGGACCGCTGCCACGGAAGCCCGATCCGGCCGGCACTCGAGGAGCTGATGCGCAGCGCTGGAGCGACGCCGCAGCACGACACTGCTCGTCGGCGATTCAGCGATCGACCACGAAACGGCCGTCCGCGCGGGTGTCCGCTGCTGCCTCGTCTCGTTCGGTTTCGGCTTTGACACCTTTCCAAAGGAGCGGCTGCGCGATGAGGATAGCGTCGCGACGGATGCGGGCGAGTTGCGCGAGCGGCTGGCGAAGTTCGCCGAAGAAACCGACGGCCTGCCCTGAGCGAGAGAAGCGAGTCGAAGGGCTACTTCGTCCGCATGAACGGCAGCTCGTACGAGAAATAGCCGAACACGCCTGCGTCGGTGGTCCCAGAGTCGAAGGTCACCGGCACGCCGAGGCCGACGATGGCCTGCGCCTCACCGACATTCCATCCGGTCCTGAATCCCGGAACCACGATGGTGGCGTAGGTCCGCTCCGTCGTCGTGCCTGCGACTTCCTCCGGCCATGCGAAGACACTCTCCAGCATCAGGTTGAACATCGGCCGCACGCGCCAGATGCCGCTCGCGGCAACCCGCGGCGTCAGCAGGTTGTGCGTCCCCGAAACTCCCTCTCCTTCTGCTGAAGGCAGAAGCGTGACGCCTGCGTTCCAGTGAAGGTACAGGTCGCGAAACTGCTTGCTCACCGGCAAATTGAAGTCCCAGCCCAGGCCGCCGTTGCCGCGTCCGCGAGTGGCGTCGCCCGTGGGCAGCACCAGCGACACGCGCGGCGAGAACGCGGGCCGGCGAGCCGTTTCATCCCACAACTGGAATCGATAGTTGAGCAGCGCGTCTCCGATGCCGGTGGCACGATCGATGTGGGCGAGAGGCCACCGTGTAGGAAAACTGGTGCGCCTGCACGCGCATCGGCCATTCCTGCGTGAACGCCGCCACCCATGAACCGTCGCCCGGCGCCAAAATCCCGAAGATGTTCTGCACGACTCCGGCTTCCTGGTTGAACGCCTCTTCGACAAGGAAGGAGTTGTCGGTGATCTCCCACGGGCGAGCGCTGCCTGTTGGCGGCTTCCCTGGCCCGGGCGGAGTCGAGGGCTCCTGCGCGAACGCCGTTCCGCCGAGTGCGATGAAGAGGAGCACGCGCGCGACGTTGACCAGCAGCTTCGACGCGGCCCGTGCGCCGATGGTGATCCGTCGATCGTTCTTGCCGCGCACGCGGACGCTGTCGGACGCCGCGTCGCGCTCCTCGACCTCGATCGCTTCTCCCGGCTTCAGGTTGTTCTGCTCGATGAACCGCAGGAAGACCTTGTCCTGATCGATCACGCGGCTGACCGTGACCCGCATCCCGATCGGGCAGGTCAGCAGGCTCTGCGCCTCCTGCGGTTTGACGAGGCCTTCCGAGTTCGGAATCGGGTCGCCGTGTGGATCGGCTTCCGGCCGGCCGAGCATCTCGTCCATCCGCTCGATCAGCCGCTCGCTGACCACGTGCTCGAGCTGCTCGGCTTCGTCGTGGACCTCGTCCCAGGCGTAGCCCATGAATTGAACGAGGAAGAGCTCGATCAGGCGATGACGTCGAAGAACGAGCGCCGCGAGCTTTTCGCCGGCTGAGGTGAGGGCAACGCCGGCGTACGGCTCGTATTCGACGAGTCCAGACTCCGCGAGCGTCTTGACCATCGTCGTCGCGGTGCCCGGCGTGACGCCGAGCGCCGCGGCGAGCTGACCCATCGGAAGCAGCCGGTGCGGGGCAGTTAACCCGGTCGTCCCCGACATAAATAGCCTTCAGATAGTTCTCGACCGTGCTGGACGGAAGCATTTGATGCTAGTGTATCCGAATTCAGACGACTCATAATTTGACTTTTTATCGCTCACAGATGTATTTTTGAGTAGTCAAAAATGACGGTTCACCAGAAGGACGTGGCTTCAGTCCATTGGCGTGAGCTCGCTCATCGGTGCCGCAGTCAGCCGGCTCGGCGGGCAGACGCCCCAATCGCTTCCCTCCGCCCACGACAACCATTCGATGGGCATTGTTGGCCGGGTGGGCAGCGACCAGATGGCGCCGACGCAAGCTACTTGCGGGCGTGGAATTTTTCCGACCGTGAACCCGGCGAGCGGTCGAAGTACTACCGCGAGACGCCTCGGCCCGACGGGACGATGCTGCGCGAGTACGAGATCTTCGCGGTCGACAAGGAGATCGAGATCGCGCCCGGAATGTTCTTTCCGGCCTGGACGTACAACGGACAGGTTCCTGGTCCGACGATTCGCGCCACGGAAGGCGATCGCATCAAGGTCACGTTCAGGAACGCCGGCTCGCATCCGCACACGATGCACTTCCACGGATGGCATCAGCCGGAAATGGATGGCGCGCTGCACGGGCAGGAGGTGTACCCGGGAAAGACCTTCGTCTACGAGTTCGACGCCGATCCGTTTGGCCTGCACCTCTATCACTGCCACACCGTCCCGCTGAAGCGCCACATTCACAAAGGCCTGTATGGCGCGTTCATCATCGATCCGCAAAGGCGGCCGACCGCCGGCCGACGAATTCGTGATGGTGATGAATGCGTTCGACACGAACTTCGACGCGGAAAACGAAGTCTATGCAGTGAACACGGTCGCCAACGCGTTCATGCAGGACCCGATACAAGTGACCGTCGGCCGGCCGGTGCGCATTTTCCTGATCAACGTCACGGAATTCGATCTGGTGAACAGCCTGCACCTTCACGGCATGTTCTTCGACGTCTTCCGCACCGGCACGTCGCTGACGCCCAACGAACGCACCGACACGCTGATGCTCTGTCAGGGCGAGCGGGCCATCGTCGAGACGACGTTCCGCTATCCCGGCGATTTCATGTTCCACGCGCATCAGAGCGAGTTTGCCGAGCTCGGCTGGATGGGTCTCTTCAGAGCGGTGAAACGTGACACCTAAGAACTGGGCGCTGGCCCTCGTGCCGCTCGCGATACTGGCCGCGCTGCTGGTGCTGATCGTCCAGTCGCGCCCGGCTGACGCTGTGCGCGGCGCCAACGTGCCGCCGGTTGAACGATTGACGTTTCAGCGCGTGACACTCCAGGAGGGCGCGATTGTCGCGACGGTCCTGAACGACGGCCCCGACGAGATCACGATCGCCCAGGTCCAGGTGGACGATGCGTTCTGGACGTTTACGACGGATCGCGGACAGTCGCTCGGGCATCTGGGACGCACGACGCTGACGATTCCGTATCCGTGGGTTGAAGGCGATGCGCACGTGGTGCGCGTGCTCACGTCGACAGGCACGCCCTTCGATCACGAGATTCCGGTCGCGGTGGCGACGCCCACCGCAAACGCTCGATTCCTCGGCGTGTTCACGCTGATCGGGTTGTATGTCGGCGTGCTGCCGGTGGCCATCGGCCTGCTCTGGTTTCCTCTTCTGTCCCGCCTGTCATCGCGAGCCATGGACTTCCTGCTGGCCCTGACGGTCGGCCTCCTGCTGTTCCTGCTGGTCGATGGCGCCGAAGAAGGATTGGAGGCCTCGGCAGCGCTTCCAGGTTCATTCCAGGGTGGGGTGCTGTTCGTCCTTGCGGCCGGCGCTGCCTACCTTGTTCTGGAGTGGGTCGGCAACGTCATGAAGGCGCGGCGAGGACGCGGTGGCCCGGGACAAGCCCGGGACAAGCTGGGTGCTCGCCATGCTGATTGCCGTCGGCATCGGGCTGCACAACTTTGGCGAGGGGCTGGCAATCGGATCCGCGTTCGCGCTTGGCGAGGCCACGCTGGGGACGCTGCTGATCGTTGGCTTCGCGCTGCACAACACCACGGAAGGGCTCGCCATCGTTGCGCCGCTGGCGCGAGATCAGCAAAAGGTTGGACTGGTCGATTTGATGAAACTGGGACTCATCGGCGGAGCGCCGACGATTGCCGGGGCGTGGCTCGGCGGCCTGGTGTATTCGCCCGTGTGGTCGGTGTTGTTTCTGGCGCTCGGCGTTGGCGCCATCGCCCAGGTGACGCGGCAGATCGCCAGACAGATTGGCCGTGACGCGGAACGCGGTCGCGCCTTCACGTCCACGCCCGTGCTCGGCGGGCTGCTGGCTGGATTTGCTGTGATGTACGTGACGGGGATGCTGGTCGGATGAGTTTCTGGGGTCATCGCGTGTCGGCGAAGCTGGTGGTGACGGCCGTCGCCGTGCTGGCGCTCGGCGCGTTTGCCGTCGCGCTGACGCGTCCGGCGCCGCGCGAGATCACGTTGACCGTGCGTGGCATGGCGTTCTATCTCGGACGGCAATGAACTGCCGAACCCGACCATCACCCTCAACGCCGGCGAACGCGTGCGCGTCGTCCTGCGCAACGAAGAGCGTGGCGTGAGCCACGATTTCGCGGTTCCGGCGCTGCGCGCCGCGCTCGAGCCGATTGGATGGAATGAATCGTCGGACGTGACGTTCATGGCTCCGGAAACGCCCGGTGTGTACGACTATTGGTGCCGGCCGCACATGCTGATGATGCGCGGGAAGATCATCGTGCAGGATTAGAGATCGGGATCAGTGATTGGCGTGGTGCCCTTGAGTGACGACTGCGCCACGCCATCTCCACGCCTGAAGGCAAACGGCGCTACGTCCGCCGGCTGTTTGCCACCATCGCCGATCGCTACGATTTCATTACCGGGTTTCTTTCATACGGACAGGATCGACGCTGGAAGCGGCGGCTGATTCAGCTCGCCGCGGCTGCAGCCGTCCGATCGCGTGCTCGATCTCGCGTGCGGAACCGGCGACATCGTGTTCGCGGCGGCGCCGCACGTGCAGCGCGCCGTCGGCCTCGACATGACGCTGCGGATGCTGCAGCTGGCGATGCAGCGCAGCGTGGTCTCCGCCTGAAGGCGGACGCCACGGGCTTCCGGTTCGCGGCAACCGACAACGCGGCTCCGCCTTCAGGCGGAAGGCATTTCGTCACCGGCGACATGCTCGCGCTGCCGTTTCCCGACCGCTCGTTC
The DNA here is from genome assembly GCA_963793705.1 of uncultured Acidobacteriota bacterium. Lineage (GTDB taxonomy): Bacteria > Acidobacteriota > Vicinamibacteria > Vicinamibacterales > UBA2999 > Gp6-AA40. Next base: position 131,183 of record CAWCBC010000012.1, read on the forward strand.
ACGGTCGTCACGATCGGCTACGGTCTGAGGAACGTGCCCGATCTGCAGCGGTCGCTGCTCGAGATTCGTCGCGTGCTCGAACCGAACGGCCGCATGCTGTCGCTTGATTTCAACCGGCCGTCCAACCCGCTCGTACGCAGCGCGTATCTGCTGTATCTGACGACGGTCGGGTCAGTCCTCGGCTATGTGCTTCACCGCGATCCAAACACCTACCGATACATCCCGGAATCGATCCGCACCTATCCGGGCGCCGAGGGCGTGGCGCGCATGATGGAGCAGTTGGGTTTTACGAACGTGCGGGTGGTGCGTGTGCTTGGCGGCTTGATGGCGATTCATATTGCCAGCGCGCCCGCTTAGTCCCTGGTGCCTGGTTCTTAGTTCTTGGTCCGTCCTTGGTCCTGGGTCCGTGGTCCAGGATCCATCAGGTCGGTCGACTCTGCGACTCGGGACAACGGACCAAGAACGGACAAACGAGACCAAGGACAAAGGACAGGCGTTAGCCTACCGCCCCAGCCACCGCTCCAATGCCTGCATGACGAACTCGAGCACGTCCTCTTCGGTCAGCGCTGCAGGCGACGCGTCGGGTTTGACGGGACGCTCTTCGTCGAGACGACGGGAGCCGCGAGATTGGCTGATACGGCCAATCACCTGCGGGTGGTCGCCGCTTGTGTCGAGCGCGAACTCGACGAAATCGTCGCGGCCACGATCGTAAGTGAGCCGAAGGCCGTCGCCCGGCGTGGACACGGTAAAGGCCAAACCTTCCGCCTTCAGCACGTTCCCGATCTGCTGCACAACCGGCGTCGCGACGTTCTGGAGAAACGCGGCGTAATCGCGCGCCGCTTCGTCCGATTGTTGCCGTCGCTCCTGCGCTCGTGTGCGTGCCGCCGTGAGGGACTGCTGCACGCGCCTTCTGACTGCTGAAATTTCCATAGTTATACGACTGAACGTTCTCTCAGGCCCGCGATCTCGTCCGTGGTCAGTCCCAAGCTCGGTCAGCACAGTATCAGTGTGCTGCCCCAACGTGGGCGGCGCGGTCCGAACGGAGGCGGCCGTGTCCGACAGCTTGATCGGCGTCCCCAGCACCTTCATCGGGCCAAGCACCGCGTGTTCGACCGCTTCAATCATCTGCCGCGCGCTGACCTGCGGGTCAGACAGCGCCTCCGACACGCTCCGGACCGCGCCGCACGGAACTCCGGCGGCCGCGAGCTCGCGAATCCATTCGGCTCTCGTGCGGGCGCGGATCACCGGGTCGAGGAGCTGTTTCAGCGCTCCTTCGTTGTCTGACCCGGGACGGGTTGGTCGAAAACCGGTCGTCGGCCAGCAGATGCGTCAGTCCGGCACGCGCGGCAGAATCGCTGAAACTGATCGTCGTTCCCGACGGCGAGGAAGAGCTCTCCATCGCTGGCCGAGAACGTATCGTACGGCGCGATCGTCGCGTGGCGATTGCCGACCCGTCGCGACTCGGCACCCGTGGTCAAGTACGTCGACGCGTGGTAACTCAGCAGCGAGATGACGCCGTCTAACATGCTGATGTCCACGTGCTGGCCGCGGCCGGTGCGCTCGCGCGCAAACAGGGCGAGGACGATGCCCTGGGCGGCGAGCAGACCGGCGACCATGTCGGTCACGGCGACACCGACGCGAAACGCGGGGCCGTCGGCATCGCCCGTCACGCTCATCAGTCCGCCTTCGGCCTGGATGACCGCGTCGTATCCCGCCTGATCGCGACGCGGGCCGTCCTGCCCGAAGCCGGAGATCGAGCAGAACACGAGCCGCGGGTGTTGCGGGGCAAGCGTCGCGTAGTCGAGGCCGAGCCGGGCCATCGCACCGGGGCGGAAGTTTTCAATGACGACATCGGCCTTGCCGATCAGCTGGCCCAGGATGCGCCGGCCTTCGGCGCTCTTGAAGTCGAGCGTGAGGCTTTCCTTGTTGCGGTTGATGCTGAGGAAGTAGGCGCTTTCCGCGCCGACGAACGGCGGGCCCCAGGCGCGGGTGTCGTCGCCGCGGCCCGGCTGCTCGATCTTGATGACGCGGGCGCCCATGTCGGCCAGCAGCATCGTGCAATAGGGGCCGGAGAGCACCCGCGTCAGATCAACAATGGTGAGGCCGGCCAGCGGCCCGGGTCCGGGCATCGGCTCATGGTAGAGGAGTAGGCGAAATGCAAAATTCAAAATGCAAGATGCGAAGAGCCGACGCATGACCAAGGATCGCATTTTGACTCTTGCATTTTCGTTCTGCTCTTTGCCGCCTGCCTGCCTACGCGCAGCAGCCGACGGCTCCGTGCCGAACCGGTCGTCGTGACCAGCGGCGAGGGACTCGTGCAGGCGGTACCCGACCGCGCCTGGATCACGATCAGCGCCGAATCGAGGGCGTCGACGGCGCGCGAAGCGCAGAAACGAAACACGGACGCGATGACGCCAGTGCTGGCGAAGCTGAAGTCCTCCGGCGTTGCCGCTGACGCGATTCGGACGGTTGCGTACGACGTGCAGGTACCAATGGGACTTCGTGAACGGCAAGCGTGTCGGCAGAGGCTATGTGGCGCGAAACAGCGTCGAAGTTCGCGTGGACAACGTGGACCGCGTTGGTGAATACCTCGAAGCAGCCGTAGCCTCGGGCGCGACGTCGCTGGGCGGCGTGCGGTTCGACCTGAAGGATCGCGCAAAGCTCGAACGCGAGGCGCTTCGGCTGGCCGTTGCCGATGCGCGCGCGAAGGCCGAGGCCGCAGCCGCCGGCGCGGGACGTTCCATCGAGCGCATCATCCGCATCGAGGAGGGAGCGATCGAGGGCGGCCCCGTGCCCGATGCCCACGGTTCGCGCGCGCGGAGGCTGCTGTAGCCGCGCGCGCCGCCGATTGAGGTCGGTCAGACCGAGATTCGCGCCCGCGTGACCCTGACGGCCGTTATTAAGTAGGGACCAGAGGGCAGAAGTCAGGGATAGAGAGTCTGTAGGGCTGGTTCAGCGGAGCATAGAATCGGCGAGGCGGACCCGCCTCCAGGGAAACGAGACCGATGACGACGACGGACTATGCGAAGGCGCGGCGGCTGCTGGCGCGGCGCGACCCGGTGATTGCGGGTTTGATGAAGCGCCATGGGCCGTGCGGCCTTGCCGACGCCCAGCACGAAGACGCCTTCACGGCGCTCGTCCACGCGATCATTTCGCAGCAGCTTTCGACCAAGGCGGCGGCGACGATCGCGCGGCGGTTCGACGCGCTGTTCGATGGATCTCCGACGCCGGCCGCGGTGGCCACGGTGGATGACGGCCAGCTCCGGGCGGTGGGGCTCAGCTCGCAGAAGATTCGGTACATGCGCGATCTCTGCGCGCGTGTCGCGGATGGCTCCCTGCCGCTCGACACGGTGAACGAACTCGCGGACGAGGACGTAATCCAGTCGTTGACGCAGGTGAAGGGGATCGGGCGCTGGACGGCGGAAATGTTCCTGATGTTCCGCCTCCATCGCCCGGACGTGCTTCCCGTGGGCGACCTCGGAATCCTGAAGGCGGTTCAGCGAAACTATGGCCTGCGGAAGATGCCGCACGCAGAGCGGCTCACCAAGATTGGCGAGCCGTGGCGGCCCTACCGGTCGGTGGCGTGCTGGTATCTCTGGGCCAGTCTGGGCAATAAACCTGAGTCGTAATGGCTGGCACCCCTGAAAGGGGTGCCCTACACTGATGCCTGAGTAGGGCATCCCTTTAGGGCTGCCATTGGTGAGATGACATGACGAATCGACGCACTCGTTCAGACTGGTTGCCTGGTGCCGGCGCATCCGCTGGCGCCGACGTGCCGGCCGCCGCAACCGGCGCCGCATTGGCCGCAGCGCCGCGCCGACGACCAGCGACATCCCGAAGCTGACGTTCGAGAAGTACAAGCTCGCCAACGGGCTCGACGTCATCCTGCGCCAGGACCGCCGTCTGCCGGTCGTGGCCGTCGACCTGTGGTACCACGTCGGGCCGGCGAACGAAGACAAGGGGCGCACCGGTTTCGCGCACCTCTTCGAGCACATGATGTTTCAGTGCTCGAAGCACGTCCCCTGCGATCAGCACTTCCAGCTGCTCGAAGCCGCGGGCGCCAGCGACATCAACGGCACCACGGACTTCGATCGCACCAACTACTTCGAAACGCTCCCCTCCAACCAGCTCGAGCTGGCGCTGTGGCTCGAATCGGATCGCATGGGGTACCTGCTCGACAAGGTCGATCAGGCTGCCCTCGCCAACCAGCAGGACGTCGTCCGCAACGAGCGGCGTCAGAGCGTCGAGAATCAGCCCTACGGCTTAGCCGAAGAGGCCCTGGTGCAGTCGCTCGTCCCGCCAGGTCACCCCTACTACGGCAACGTCATCGGATCGCACGAAGACATTCAGGCGGTGAAGCTCGAAGACGTGCAGCGGTTCTTCCGTCAGTACTACGCGCCCAACAACGCCAGCATCGCCATCGTCGGCGACATCGACATCGCGCAGACGAAGGCGCTGGTGCAGAAGTACTTCGGCACGCTGAAGCGAGGCACGCCGGTGCCGCCGATCAAGGCGCAGACGCCGAAGATCACGTCCGAGCGTCGCAAGGTCGTGACCTCGCGCGTCGAACTGCCCAAGGTCTACATGGCCTGGATCACCCCGCCGTTTTACAAGCCGGGCGACGCCGATGCGGACATTGCCGCGACGATGCTCGGCGGCGGCCGTTCGAGCCGGTCTGTACAAGCGCCTCGTCTACGAGAAGCAGATCGCGCAGAACGTCGCGGCGCAGCAGTACTCGCTGGTCCTCGGGTCGTTTTTCCAGATCGAGGTGACCGCGCGTCCTGGTCACACGGCGGAAGAGCTCGAGAAGGCGCTCGACGAAGAGCTGGCGACGCTGCGCGCGACGCCGCCCGACCGCTCCGAGGTTGAGCGCGCCCGCAACACCATCGAGACGAACATCATCGGCGGACTGGAAAGCCTGGGCGGATTTGGCGGAGTGGCCGATCGTCTGAACGCGTACAACCACTATCTCGGCACGCCGGACTACCTGCGCAGGACATCGCGCGGTATCGCGCGGTGACGCCGGCGTCAGTCCAGGCGTTCGCACGCAATTACCTGACCTCCAACCGCGCGCGTTGTCGTGCACGCCGTGCCGGGACAGCCACAGGCGGCGGCGCAGGTGCCGACGCCGCCCGCGCCGAAGCCAGGCGAAGGCGCGCTAGGTGCGCCAGTCGGTGAACCGCGACGAGGCGTGGCGCAGCACCATGCCGAAGGGCGCCGCGGCAAAGCCGGTGCAGCTGCCGACCCCGCAGTCCGCGACGCTGGCCAACGGCTTGACGCTGTTGCTGAACGAGCGCCGCGGATTGCCGGTGGTCGCCGCGAGCGTCGTGTTGCGAACGGGCAGCGACGCCAATCCGCTGGACAAGCCCGGTCTCGCGAACTTCGTCGCCGCGATGCTCGACGAAGGCACGGCGACGCGAAATGCGCTGCAGCTTGCGGATCAAGTGGCACAGCTCGGTGGCTCGCTGGGGACCGGCAGCTCGATGGACGCGACGACCATCACCGGGCGCTCACTGAGCAAGAACTTCGGCGCGCTGCTCGATCTGATCGCCGACGTCACGCTGCATCCGTCGTTTCCGGCGGAAGAAATCGAACGGCAGCGGGCGCAGCGGCTCGGCCAGCTCGTGCAGCAGCGCGACAACCCGTCGCAGGTCGCCGGACAGGTGACGGCGATGGTGCTGTATGGCGATCGGCATCCGTACGGATTCAGCGAGATCGGCACCGAGGCGTCGGTGAAAGCGATGACCCGCGCCGATTTGTCCGCGTTCTGGCAGCAGAACTTCGTGGCCAACAACGCGGCGCTCGTCGTCGCCGGCGACATCTCGATGACCGAGCTTCGCGCGCTGGCGGAGAAGTCGTTCGGGTCGTGGCAGCGCGGAACGCCGGCGCGGCCGACGCTGTCCACGCCGACGTCGATTCCGCCGCGCGTGGTCATCGTCGACAAGCCTGGCAGCCCGCAAACGCAGCTGCGCGTCGCGACGATTGGCGCCGCGCGGTCGTCGCCGGACTTCCGTCCGATGCAGGTGATGAACCTGGCGCTCGGCGGCAACTTCGCCAGCCGCATCAACATGAACCTGCGTGAGCAGCACGGCTACACCTACGGCGCGTCGTCGCAGTTCACCTTCCGTCGCGCCGCCGGGCCCTTCCAGGTCGCGTCCGGCGTGCGGACCGACGTGACCGGACCGTCGGTGTCCGAAATCTTCAAGGAAATTCGCGGGATCGTGGACCGGCCGCTGGATCAGGCAGAACTGCAGCGGGCCAAGGACTCACTGGCGAACTCGCTCGCCGGCGCTTTCGAAACCGGTGCGGACGCGGTCGGCAACTTCTCGAACGTGTTCACCTACGACCTCGGCCTGGACTACTACGCGAAGTACGCGCAGCAGGTGAACGCGGTCACCACCGATCAGGCGCTGGCGGTGTCGAAGAAGTACCTGGTGCCCGGCAACATGGTCGTCGTGGCGGTCGGCGATCGAAAGGTCATCGAACCCGAGCTCGCCAAGCTGAATGTCGGCAAAGTGGAGATTCGCGATGCCGAGGGGCGGCCTTCGAAATAGGTTCAAGGGGTTCAAGGAGTGCAAAGGGTTCATGGGTCTTGTTCAGGGGTTCAGAAATGCAAGAAATCCCGAAACAGCTCAAACACCAGGTCCGAGAATGGGCCGGCATTGCGCGACGATCGCGACTTACCGCAAGGCTCTCGGTGAACTTCGCGATCGAGTTCGATCGCTGGGAACGCGGCGAAATCGATTCATTCGCGCTGAATGAACGTGTCCATCGGTTCCATCAGGACGCTGTCGCGAGGGATCTGGAAGAGTACGCGACGACACAGCATTGAGCCGGCGATCGCGTCGGCAAGTAGTCGCTCGGGGTGCTTCGCAAGGAAGAGTTGCCATCAGCGCTCCTGCGATAGCGTCGCCGGGATTACGATCGCTGACGTTCTCTGACCAGCGACAGGCCGTCGCGCCTGCAGTCGCGGACGACACGCGAACGCGTGAGCGCAGGCTGCAATTCTCCGAACCGGGCATGGTCGCTGAGCGATCGGCTATCGCTCTCGGAAACTCGGCGAACTTGACGCCGCCAACCGCTATCGCCGGCCGAAGTCTCCATAGCGACCGTGAACCTCCCGAACGAAACCTGCTGAACCCTCTGCACCTCCTGAACCCCTGAACTCAGGGATATGCGCATCGAGATCGACGACGTGTCCAGGCCGCAGGTCCTCGCGCTTCTCGAGGAGCACCTGCGGAACATGTACGAAATCACTCCGCCGGAACACGTGTTTGCCTTCGACGCCGCCAAACTCCGCCAGCCTGGAGTCGTCTTCTGGACTGCCTGGGAGGCTGACGCGTTGCTCGGGTGCGCGGCACTCAAGGAGCTCTCTCCGACTCAGGGTGAGGTGAAGTCGATGCGAACGCCTGCGCGCCTTCGCCGCCATGGAGCAGGCCGGGCTTTGCTGAATCACATCCTCCAGGTGTCGCGGGAGCGCGGTTATCGCGAGTTGTTTCTCGAAACCGGCTGCCAGCCCGCCTTCGTGCCAGCGCAGACCCTCTACCGAAGCGTTGGTTTCCGCGAGTGCGGGCCGTTCGGGAGTTATGAGGAGAACGGCAACAGCGTGTTCATGTCGCTGCAGCTTTAGTAAAGCATCTTGGTGAATTCGCGGTTAACGCCTTGGTGGTTGGGAATTGGGAGTTGGGAGTTGCGTTAGCTATAATCCGACTGAAGCAGTCGGATATGTCTGTCGCCACCCCTGGGCTTCCACGCACGGCAGCCTCTGTCGTCGATCTGATCGGAAATACGCCGCTGATCCGCCTGTCGCGGCTTCGAGCGCGGGCTCCGGAATGTCGAGCTGTACGCGAAGGCCGAGTGGAGGAATCCCGGCGGGTCGGTGAAGGACCGGCCGGCGGCGCGGATGATCGCGGACGGCGAGCGAGTCCGGCGCGCTCACCCGCGACAAGATCCTGCTCGACGCGACGTCCGGGCAACACCGGCATCGCCTACGCGATGATCGGCGCGGCGCGCGGTTACCGGGTCCGGCTGTGCGTGCCCGGAGAACGTGACGCCCGAGCGGAAGCGGATCCTGAAGGCGTTCGGCGCCGAGATCGTGTTCACCGACCCGATGGAAGGGTCCGACGGCGCCATCCTCCGCGCCAAGGAGATGTTCGCCGAGAGCCCGGACCTGTATTTCTATCCCGGACCAGTACAACAACCCCGGCAACTGGCTGTCGCACTACGACACGACCGCGCCGGAGATCATCGAGCAGACCGGCGGCCGCCTCACGCATTTCGTCGCCGGCCTCGGCACGAGCGGGACGTTCGTCGGCGCCGGCCGGCGGCTGCGCGAGTTCAATCCCGTCGATCAGGCTGATTTCGGTCCAGCCCGATTCGCCGCTGCACGGCCTCGAAGGGCTGAAGCACATGGCGACGGCCATCGTGCCGGGCATCTACGACCCGACGCTTGCCGACGAGGACATCGGCGTCAGCACCGAAGAGGCGTTCGAGCTGACGCGGCGAGCTGGCCACGCAGCGGGCTGTTCGTCGGCATCTCGAGCGGCGCCAATCTGGCCGGCGCGCTGTCGCGTCGCGCGACGGGCGACCGACGCGGTGGTCGTCGTGGTCTTCTGCGACGGCGGCGAGAAGTACCTGTCCGAGCGCTTCTGGGACGAGCGCCGGCGGAGGACGCGCCGCTGATGGCGCTGACGCTCACGCCGGCGGTGGACGAGGCGATCCGCGCCCACGGGGCGGAAACCTATCCCAACGAGTGCTGCGGCGCCCTGTACGGCGCGAACGGCGTCGTGACGGCATACGTTTGCGCTGCCCAACACGACCGAGGAAGGGCCGCGGCGCCGGTTCCTGCGTCAGCCGACAAGGACTATCTGAAGACCGAGCGGCGCGCGTCGCGAGCTTGGCGCCGAGCTGCTGGGGTTCTACCACTCGCATCCGGATCATCCGGCGCGGCCGTCGCAATACGATCTCGATCACGCGTGGCCGTTCTTCTCCTACATCATCGTCTCCGTTCGCGGCGGCGCGCCCGAAGACATGACGTCCTGGCGGCTGCGCGACGATCGCTCGGCGTTCGACCCGGAAGAGCTCGTGGACCGAACATGCCTAACACCATTCACATTCCCACGCCGCTTCGCCCGTTCACCGACAAGCAGGAGTCGGTCGAGGTCAGCGGCGCCACCGTCGGCGAGCTGCTGGCCGACCTGACGAAGAAGCACGACGGGCTGCGCAAGCACCTCTATACCGACGAGGGCAAGCTGCGGAACTTCGTCAACGTCTATCTGAACGACGAAGACATCCGCTACCTGCAGCGCGAGCAGACGCCGGTGAAGCCGGGCGACAGGCTGAGCATCGTGCCGTCGGTGGCGGGCGGCGCGCCGAGCGGCGCCTCCGCTGAAGCTACGGCGGGCAAGCCGGTGCGGCCGATTCACGGCCGACCTGCCGGAGCTCACGCCGGACGAGATCAAGCGCTACAGCCGGCACCTGATCATGCCGGAGGTCGGCATGGACGGTCAGCGCAGGCTGAAGGCCGGCAGCGTGCTCTGCATCGGCGCCGGCGGCCTCGGCTCGCCCGCGGCGATGTATCTCGCCGCCGCCGGCATCGGCCGCATCGGCATCGTCGACTTCGACGTCGTCGACTTCAGCAACCTGCAGCGGCAGCTGCTGCACGGCACGACGGACGTCGGGCGCTCGAAGAACGAGTCGGCGAAGAGCCGGCTCAACGACCTCAACCCGCACGTGCAGGTCGACACCTACGAGACGCTGCTGATCGTCGCAGAACGCGCTCGAGCTGTTCAAGCGACTACGACGTCATCCTCGACGGCACCGACAACTTCCCGACGCGCTATCTCGTGAACGACGCCTGCGTGCTGACGCGGCAAGCCGAACGCCTACGGCAGCATCTTCCGCTTCGAGGGGCAGGCCTCGGTGTTCGCGACGCAAGGACGGCCCGTGCTACCGCTGCCTCTATCCCGAGCCGCCGCCGCCCGGACTCGTGCCGAGCTGCGCCGAGGGCGGCGTGCTCGGCGTGCTGCCCGGGCATCATCGGCGTCATCCAGGCGACCGAGACGATCAAGCTGATCACTCGGCATCGGCGAGCCGCTGATCGGCCGCTTCCTGATCTACGACGCGCTGCGGATGAAATTCCGCGAGCTGAAGCTGCGGAAGGATCCGGAGTGCCCGGTGTGCGGCACCAACCCGACCGTCACCAAGCTGATTGACTACGAACAGTTCTGCGGTCTCCGGCCCGAGCCGCAGCAGCGCGCAGGCGCAGGAGCCGCTGTGAACGACTGGGAGATCACGCCGGTCGAGCTGAAGAAGAAGCTGGACGCGGGCGAGAAGCCGTTCATCCTCGACGTCCGCGAGCCGAACGAGTATCAGATCAACAAGATCGCCGGCTCGACGCTGATTCCGCTCGGCGAGCTGCCGCGGCGGTATCAGGAGCTGCCGCGCGACCGCGAGATCATCGCGCAGTGCAAGATGGGCGGCCGCAGCGCCAAGGCGCAGGAGTTCCTGAAGTCGGTCGGCTTCACGAACGTGAAGAACCTGCAAGCGGCGGGATCCTCGAGTGGATCGACAAGGTCGATCCGTCGCAGCCGAAGTACTAGCTGGTAGTTCCGCCTAGGCCGAAGCCACTGGACGAGTCGATGAAATCCGACCAATCTTGACGGATTTCGGCCGAAGCCGCTAAAATACGACCTGCACGGTCGGATTATATGCTGAGGCTGTCGAAAAAGGCTGATTACGCGCTGATCGCGATGAAGCACCTGGCTCAGAAGGCCGGGTGCTCCGTCGACCAGCGCGCGCGAGATCGCCGAGCAGTACGACATCCCGATCGAGCTGATGGCGAAGGTGCTGCAGCGGCTGGTGCGGACCGGCCTGCTGGTGTCGACGCAGGGCACGCGCGGCGGCTACACGTTGAGCCGGCCGCCGAAGTCGATCAGCGTGGCCGACGTGATTCAGGCGATCGACGGGCCGTTCACCGTGACCGCGTGCTCGACGGAGAACAACGACTGCGAGCAGTACAGCAAGTGCAGCATCCGCGATCCGCTGTGGCAGATCCGCGAGCGCATCGCCGCGGCGCTCGGCACGGTGACGCTTTCGGAAATGGCGGCAGACGCAGGATGTCGCGACCGCGCCAGTGCGCGGTCGTGCGCAGGGCATGACGATGAAACTGCCGATTTACATGGACTACCACGCGACGACGCCCGTCGATCCGCGGGTGCGTCGACGCGATGCTGCCGTACTTCACCGCAGCACTTCGGCAACGCGGCCAGCCGCAACCACGCCTTCGGCTGGGAAGCGGAAGAGGCGGTGGAGACCGCGCGCAAGCAGGTGGCCGATCTGATCGGCGCGAACCCCAAGGAGATCATCTTCACCAGCGGCGCCACCGAGTCGAACAACCTCGCGATCAAGGGCGTCGCGGAGATGTACCGCGAGAAGGGCAACCACATCATCACCTGCGTCACCGAGCACAAGGCGGTGATCGACACCTGCAAGAAGCTCGAGAAGCAGGGCGGCCGCGTCACCTATCTGCCGGTGCAGAAGGACGGCCGCATCGATCTCGACGACCTGCGCGCCGCGATCACCGACAAGACGATCCTGATCACGATCATGACCGCCAACAACGAGATCGGCGTGCTGCAGCCGATCGCGGAGATCGGCGCGATCGCGAAGGAGAAGGGGATCCTCTTCCACACCGACGCGGTGCAGGCGGTCGGCAAGGTGCCGTTCAACGTCAACGACGCGAAGGTCGACCTGGTGTCGATGAGCGCGCCACAAGATGTACGGGCCGAAGGGCGTCGGCGCGCTCTACGTGCGGCGGCGCAATCCGCGCGTGCTGCTGGCGGAGCAGATCAGCGGCGGCGGCCACGAGCGCGGCATGCGCTCGGGCACGCTGAACGTCCCGGGCATCGTCGGCCTCGGCAAGGCCGCGGCGATTGCGCAGGCGGAGATGGCCACCGAAAGCGAGCGGCTGCGGATGCTGCGCGACCGGCTGAACGAGAAGCTGCACGCGAACCTCGACGAGATCTACATCAACGGCTCGATGGAGCACCGGCTGCCGCACAACCTGAACATCAGCTTCGCCTACGTCGAGGGCGAGTCGCTGCTGATGGGGATCAACGACGTCGCGGTGTCGTCGGGCTCGGCCTGCACGTCGGCCAGCCTCGAGCCGTCCTACGTGCTGAAGGCGCTGGGCGCCGGCGACGACCTGGCGCACTCGTCGATCCGGTTCGGCCTCGGCCGCTGGACGACCGAGGAAGAAGTCGATTACGTCGTGGAGAAGCTGACGACCGTCGTGCGCCGGCTGCGCGAGATGTCGCCGCTCTACGAGATGGTGAAGGAAGGCGTCGACCTGTCGAAGATGCAGTGGGTCACGCACTAAGTGGCAATTCAATGCAAGTGCCGCAAGTTCAAGTGACAATCATCGTAGGGCACGCCTTCAGCGTGCCGGAGACAAACAAATGGCTTATTCGAACAAGGTCATCGATCACTACGAGAACCCGCGCAACGTCGGCTCGCTGCCGAAGGACGACGCCAACGTCGGCACGGGCCTCGTCGGCGCGCCGGAGTGCGGCGACGTCATGAAGCTGCAGGTCAAGGTGAACCCGGACACGGGCGTCATCGACGATGCGAAGTTCAAGACGTTCGGCTGCGGCTCGGCGATCGCGAGCTCGAGCCTGGCCACCGAGTGGCTGAAGGGCAAGACGGTCGATCAGGCGCTCGCGATCAAGAACACCGACATCGTCGCCGAGCTGTCGCTGCCGCCGGTGAAGATTCACTGCTCGGTGCTGGCCGAGGACGCGATCAAGGCGGCGATTGCCGACTACAAGAAGAAGCAGTCCGAGGCGAAGGGCGAGACGACGGTCGAGCAGCCGGCGCAGCCGATCGCGTAAGCGCCCGATACGCAGGTCCCGACGTCGCAACGTAGTGTCCGGATTCAGCCGGATCGAATTGACCATGATCCAGATCACCGAGACCGCCGCGCGCAAGATCAAGTCGCTGATGGCCAAGCAGGGCATCAGCGATGGAGGTCTGCGTGTCGGCGTGAAGGGCGGCGGCTGCTCGGGCCTGAGCTACACGTTCGGCGTGGGAGCGGGAGCCGCGGCTTGGCGACGAGGTGTTCGAGGGGCCCGAGGGCGCCAAGATCTTCGTCGACCGCAAGAGCTATCTGTTCCTCAACGGGACGACGCTCGACTACGACACGGCGCTGCTGACCCAGGGGTTCGTCTTCCACAACCCGAACGCGAAGCAGACCTGCGGCTGCGGCAGCTCCTTCGGTGCATGACCCGAATCCGATTCCCGGTTCGTCTCCGATCGTCGGCGCTCGAGTGCCGCACCTGCGGCGCCGGCGCGCCGGTTGACGAGCACTTCTGCCCGCAGTGCAGCCGCATCCTGGCGCTCGGCCGCCACGGCGACTACTTCGCGTTCCTCGGCCTGCCGCGCCAGCTGACGATCGACGCCGCAGGACCTCGAGCGCCGCTTCCGCGAGCTGAGCCGCAAGTTCCACCCGGACTACTACTACAACGCGCCGCCCGCCGAGCGGCTGGCCAGCCTCGAGCGGTCGTCGTATCTGAACGACGCCTACCGCACGCTGCGCAACCCGGTGTCGCGCATCGAGCACCTGCTGGCGATCGAAGGACTGCCGTCGGCGAAGTCGGACGAAGGCACCGCCAAGGTGCCGCCGGCGCTGCTCGAAGAAGTGTTCGCGCTGAACGAGGAGCTGGACGAGATCCGCGAGCTGCGCGAGTCGGGCGCCGATCACGCCGGCGCTGCGCGCGCGGCTCGACGCGGCGCGGCAGCCGATCGAGCGCAAGCGCGAGGAGCACGAGCGCCAGCTCGCAGGAGCTGGCGGCCCGCTGGGACAGCCAGGAGCAGGCGTCGGCGCCAGGACGAAGCGCGCGACGCTCGAGGCGCTGCGCGAGCGGCTGCTCGAGCGCAACTACATCAACAACCTGCTCGCCACCATCGATCGCGAGGCGGCGAGCCGGTCGTCTCGGCCCGGGGCAGGCGCTGAGCCATGAGCCACGTCGTCGGCATCGATCTCGGGACCACCAACAGCCTCGTGGCCTACGTGAAGAACGGCGTGCCGGAGGTGATCCGCGATCAGTCGGGCGATGCGCTGGTGCCGTCGGTGGTGTCGATCGGCGAGGACGGCACGGTCTTCGTCGGCCGCGAGGCGCAGCGCCGGCTGCTGACGGCGCCCGTCGCGCACCGTCTACTCGGTGAAGCGCTTCATGGGCCGCGGCATCGACGACGTGCGCGACGAGGCGGCGCTGCTGCCGTTCCGCGTCGGCGGCGAGCCGGGCGGCGTCGTGCGCATCGGCGTCGGCGGCCGCGAGTTCACGCCGCCGGAGATCTCGGCGTTCGTGCTGCAAGGAGCTGAAGCATCGCGCCGAGGAGTTCTTCCGCGAGCAGGGCGAGTTCGACTTCGAGGTCGATCGCGCGGTGATCACCGTGCCGGCCTACTTCAACGACGCGCAGCGCACGGCGACGCGCGACGCCGGGCGCCTGGCCGGGCTCGAGGTGCTGCGCATCATCAACGAGCCGACGGCGGCGTCGCTGGCCTACGGCCTCGACAAGAGGAACCGCGGCACGATTGCGGTCTACGACCTCGGCGGCGGCACGTTCGACATCTCGATCCTGAAGGTCGAGGACGGCGTGTTCCAGGTGCTGGCGACCAACGGCGACACGCATCTCGGCGGCGACGACATCGACCAGCTGCTGATGCGAGCTGGTGCTGGACGAGATGCGGGCGGCGGCGCCTGCCAGGCTCGCCTGGCGGACCCGAAGGGTCCGCCCCACACGGCCTGATCCAGGCGATCCGCAAGGCGGTCATCCAGGCGAAGCTCGATCTGTCCGACGCGACGAGACCGAGATTCGCGTCGAGCCGTCGCCGGCCTGCCCGACCGGCTACCGCCGCGCGCATCACGCGCGCCGAGTTCGAGGCGCTGATCGCGCCGCTCGTCGAGCGCACGCTCGGCGCCGTGCCGCCAGGCGCTGGCCGACGCCGGCCTCGAGCCGGGCGACATCGACGAGGTGGTGCTGGTCGGCGGCTCGACGCGCATTCCGCTGGTCCGCCGCAAGGTCGCGGAGCTGTTCGGCCGCACGCCGCACAGCGAGCTGAACCCCGACGAGGTCGTGGCGCTCGGCGCCGCCGTGCAGGCCGACATCCTGGTCAGCGGCCGCCGCGAGATGCTGCTGCTCGACGTCACGCCGCTGTCGCTCGGCATCGAGACGATGGGCGGCGTGACGTCGAAGATCATCCTGCGCAACTCGACGATTCCGGCGAGCGGCCGCGAGATGTTCACGACCGGCGTCGACAACCAGACCGCGGTCGACGTCCACGTGCTGCAGGGCGAGCGCGAGCTGGCGGCCGACTGCCGATCGCTGGCGCGCTTCAAGCTGCGCGGCATTCCGCCGATGCCGGCCGGGCTGCCGCGCATCGAGGTGCGCTTCCAGATCGACGCCAACGGCATCCTCAGCGTCGCGCGCGCGAGCTGCGCACCGGCATCGAGCAGACGATCGAGGTCAAGCCGTCGTACGGGCTGACCGACGAGGAAGTCGAGCGCATGCTGATCGAGTCGTTCGAGCATGCCGAGGCCGACTTCGAGGCGCGGCTGCTGATCGAGGCGCGCAACGAGGCCGAAACGGTGATTCACGCGACCGAGAAGTCGCTGCGCCGCCCGGACTTCGAGCGGTGGCCCGCAAGGATCTGAAGCCGGGCGAGCTGCGAGCGCATCAGAACGGCGCTGGCCGACCTCAAGCAGGTCATGGCCGCGACCGACCGCGAGCTGATTCACGCAGAAGACGCACGCGCTGAACCACGCGACGCAGCACCTGGCCGAGGTGATGATGAACCGCAGCGTGCGCGAGGCGCTGGCCGGGAAGAATGTGAACGGACGTCGTAATGCCTAAGGTCACCTTCATCAAGGACGGCAAGGAAACGACCGTCGAGTTCGAGCACGGCAAGCTGCCGTACGACGAGCACGGCCTGCCCGAGTCGTTCCTCGACCTGGCGATGAACTACGGGATTCACGCTCGAGCACGCCTGCGGCGGCAGCTGTGCCTGCACGACGTGTCACCTCTTCATCGATCAAGGGCGAGCAGAACCTGAGCGAGATGGAGGACAACGAGGCCGACCGCCTGGACACCGCCTGGGACCTGCGGACCAACTCGCGGCTGGGCTGCCAGGCGGTCATCAAGGGCGACGTCGTCGTCGAGTTCCCGATGTACACGCGCAATTACGTCCAGGAAGGCGGCGGCATTCAGCTCGGGAAGTCCGATCGCAAAGACGAGGACGAACGGCGGAGGTGGCGCGATGAAGTGGACCGACGCCGAGGACATCGGCATCGCGCTGGTCGGAGACGATTCCCGGCGATCGACCCGCTGACGGTGCGATTCACCGACCTGCGCGAGAAAGTGATGCAGCTCGACGGGTTCGACGACGACCCGAAGACCTCGAACGAGCCGAAGCTCGAGGCCATCCAGATGGCCTGGTACGAAGAATGGAAGGAAAACCAGTAGGGACGACACAGGGCGTCTCAACTGATATGAACTCTCATGCCGTTTCGTCTGCACGGCGGTTCTGCGTCCTGGCGGAGTTGCCCAGGCGGCGGCGGCGCAGTCTGCCGACGGCCGTCGGGACGCAGCGGTCAGCACAGCGGCGTACCGGCCGCCGGCGGCGACGATCGACGTCAGCCGGCTGCCGATCGACCTGCGCCGAATCGAGCGTCAGTTCCGGCAGGGCCAGATTCGCGAGGAGCGCGACGGTTGAACTGCGCTACTTCGTCGACGTCTACGCCAGGGCGCCGCAACATCGAGCTCTTCACCAAGGAAGACAACCTCGAATACGGCCCGGTGCCGTACGGCGGGCCGACGCACCGCGAGATGCTGGAATGATGACGCCGCGGGAATACCGCAATCACGGCGGACGTGAACATTCTCGGCGTCCGCGACCCGCAACGATAGGCGTTTCTCAGGTCTGCGATCCGCCGATGCGCATCCTCGTCGTCAGCGCTACACCACCTGAAATCGCGCCGCTCGTCGGCCGCCTGCGTCGCGTGTCGGACACCGGCCTGCGCTCGGTGTCGTATCGATTCGGCGAGCATGATGTGGACGTGCTGACGACCGGCGTCGGCATGGTGGCCACCGCCGCGTGGTGCTCCCGCGCGCTTCGCAGCGCGAGCACTACGATCTGGCGCTGAACTTCGGCGTGTGCGGCAGCTTCGATCCGGCGATGTCTCGCGCCGGCACGGTCGTGCATGTGACG
Source organism: uncultured Acidobacteriota bacterium (assembly GCA_963793705.1). Taxonomy (GTDB): domain Bacteria; phylum Acidobacteriota; class Vicinamibacteria; order Vicinamibacterales; family UBA2999; genus Gp6-AA40. Next base: position 148,449 of record CAWCBC010000012.1, read on the forward strand.
GCCGACCGGATCGCCGAGCTGGGCGCCGAGGACGGCGACGACTTCCTGACGATTCATCAGCTGCAGCTGCTGGCGAGGATGAGTTCCCGTTCGAGGATGGCATGCTGGTCAATCGACGCCGCCGCCGCTGGCGCCGTCTGGCGACGCTGCCGGCGGTCACCGGCATCACCGTCAATACCGTTCACGGCAGCGAGCGGACGATTGCCGCGGTGCGCGCGCCGTTACGCGCCGGACGTCGAACGCATGGAAGGCGCGGCGTTCATGTACGCGTGCCTGATCGCCGGCGTGCCGTTCGCGCAGGTGCGTGCGGTGTCGAATGCCGTCGAGCGGCGGAATCGCGGCGCGTGGAAGATCGACGCAGGCGATTCGCGCCCTGGCGTGATCGGCCGTGCGGCTGCTGGAGTCGGCATGAAGCTGTCGCTCGCGTTTTCGCCGTGCCCGAACGACTGCTTCATGTTCGACGCGATCGTGCACCGCCGCATCGATCTGGAAGGGCTCGAGTTCGCCGTCACGCTGGCGGACATCGAGGCGCTGAACCACGCGGCGTTCGCCGGCGAGGCCGGACGTCACCAAGCTCAGCTTCCACGCCTACGCCTACTGCGCCGACGAGTACGTGCTGCTCGATGCCGGCAGCGCGCTCGGCCGCAACTGCGGGCCGCTGCTGATCTCCAGGCGGCCGATCAGCCGGGCAGAGGTCGAACGCGGGCGAGCTCAGCATCGCGATTCCCGGCAAGTACACGACCGCGAATTTCCTGTGCGGCCTGGCGTTTCCCGCGGCGCAGGACAAGACCGAGGTGCTCTTCTCCGAGATCGAGCCGGCGCTGCTCGACGGCCGTTTCGACGCGGGCGTGATCATTCACGAGAACCGGTTCACCTACCAGGCGAAGGGGCTGCGCAAGATCATCGACCTCGGCGAGTTCTGGGAAACGGAGACCGGCGCGCCGATTCCGCTCGGCGGCATCGTCGTGAAACGGTCGCTGCCGGACGAGGTGAAGCGTGCGGTGAACCGCGTGATGCGGCGCAGCGTCGAGTACGCGTTCGCGCATCGCGAGGCGAGCCTGCCGTACGTGCGCGCGCACGCGCAGGAGATGAGCGAGGAGGTGATGTACCAGCACATCGACCTGTATGTGAACGAGTACTCGGTCGATCTCGGGGCGCGAGGGGCGGCGGGCGGTGGAGATGTCTGTTCGACCGCGCGCAACGGCGCCGGGATCATGCCGTCGTTATCAACGCGGTCTGTTTCTCGGCGGCTGTCGATCGACCACGACGGTATACATCGGCGGCCAGAGGATTGACGGCGGTTCGCTCCGGTATCGCGTCAGCGTGACGTGCACAGCGGATGCCGAAGGCTCATGCGCGGCACGCCGAGTCTGCGTGGGCACGCGCGTTGCCAGTGACCAATCTGTTCATTACGACTAACCGTCGAGTGTGGTGACATCACTCGACCGAATTCCTGCTGCGGAGCTTCCGCTCGCCGTTGAAGCGCAACGCCTATCGCGGTACTCAGCAGGCGCGCGACAGCGCGTTGTCCAGTGCGCGTCCGTCGCTTGACGAGAATCGCGGCGACGACCGGTATCCAGCGCACATCGCCGGCGACACGCGTTGTGACGGGTCCAGGCATGGCTGGGCAAGCGTGGACGAACGAGCGAACTGCTGCGGCGCGACGGCCTGGTCATCGGACCCGATGCGTATCGTAGCGCATGGATCGGCGCTATCGCCACCACCACGTCGACCTTAGCCGTGCTGCCGCACTGGTGATGGTGCTGGTTCGCGCGAAGCCTCGCGACGCGTCCAGGACCGTGATTCCGCTTGTCGCCGGAGACTCGCTCAGCCCTCGAGCGCTGCCAAGGCCGGGCGGCTTCGAGGAGCGCCAGCGAGGCCTGACCACCGGTGAGCGGCCCAGATAGCTGCGGTCGACGACCCGGATCGAACTCGTGCAACTGGGACGACCCGCCGACGCGCGATATCAACCCGCGCGCCGGCGCTGCTCTGATCGCGCGACGCGCACGATGATCTGCTGCAGCGCGCGGATGCCGTCGGTGAGCGCCGCCGGTCCTGGCTGCAGGATGATCGTCGACTTCACTTCGTAGACGTGGCCGTTGCGCACGGCGGGAATGTCGCACCAGCCCGGCGCGTGCGGTGATGACGTCCTTCTTGCACCGGCTTGCCGCACCACGACGCGACGATGATGTCGGGCGCACGCCGCACGACCTCGTCAGGCTCGACGATCCGCTGCTTGCCGAGCGCCGCATCGCGCAGCTCCGGAAAGATCGGCTCGCCGCCGGCGATCTCGATCAGCTCCTCGACCCAGCGGATGCCTGAGATCAGCGGGTCGTTCCATTCCTCGAAGAACACGCGCGGCCGCCGGGGCAGTGTCGCCGCGGCCGACCGGTAGAAATCCAGGTCCATCTCCAGTCGATCGGCCAGCGCCTCGGCGCGCGCCGCCTGAGCCGACGAGCGCCCCGACCACCCGGATCATCTGCAGGATCTCGGCGACGCTGCGCTGGTTGAAGACCATCACCGGATAGCCGCGCCTGACGAGGTCCGAGGCGATCTCCGCCTGCAGATCGGAAAAGCCGAGAATCAGGTCGGGCTTGAGCGCCTCGATGCGGTCGTAGTGGGCGTGGATGAAGGCAGACACGCGAGGCTTCGACCGCGCTTCCGGCGGCCGGACGGTGTAGCCGACACGCCAACCACGCGCTCGCCTTCGCCGAGCATGTACAGCGTCTCGGTCGTTTCCTCGGTGAGGCAGACGATGCGGGAAGGGTAGGCGCTCATGACATGTCCGCCGTAGCGCAAGGCGCGGAGGCGGATGCCGCTGCGACAGGGTCAGATCCGCCCACGTAAACGGCTCGCGGTGACTCGAGGCGTCCGGGTTCCAGATCCATCAGATCGTGAAACATCGGGCCGTCGTAGACGCAGGTGTGGAACTCGCCCTTCTCGCCGCAGGGGTCGACCGAGGCCGGCAGATCGTCGAGCAGCGAATCGTCGAACACCCGGCCGACGAACCGCTGGTCGAGCACGCGCGTGTCCACGCAGACGAGGCGCGCGCGGAGGCCGCCGGCGATCATCTCGCGGGCGAGGGTGCGCGTCGGGATGTCCCAGAGCGGGAACAGCGGCGTCAGCCCGGAACCGGCCAGGCGCTCTTCGCGGTAGCGGCGGACGTCCTGCAGGAAGAGATCGCCGAACGCGACGTGGGTGAAGCCGTCGCGCGACCGCCGCCGCCACCGCTGTGCCCATGCGTTGCTCGTAGATCTCGTTCGGACAGGGGTGGGGAATGTCGACGACGCGCAGCGGCAGCCGCGCCGCGCGGGCCTGGGCCTCGAGCACCTCGCGCCTGACGCCGTGCATGGCGACGCGGTCCATCGCCTCGTTGACCGTCGTCAGCAGCGCCGCCACGGCACCGGGATACTGACGGTTCAGGACGTGCAGCGCCCACGCGCTGTCCTTGCCCGAGCTCCACGACAACAGGATCTTCATTCTGAAGCGCCATTCGCGGGATGCAGCGTCCGGGCGAGCGTTTCAGCGGCCTGCTGCGAAGCGCGGGCCCGGCACGACGAGGTACTGGCCGACCAGTATGTGCACGCGGCCGTTGCGGACCGCCGGCAGCGACGACAGCGTCGACCACGTCGCCTTGTCGGCGGCGATGTCCGACGGCGCGATCATGCCCTCCGCCTGCAGCTCGACGATCACCTCCGGCGCCCTGGCGATGAGCGTTTCGTGCGAGGGCTGCACCGATTCGCGTGTTGACGTCGCGAAGATGTTTCGTCCACCGGCGATCTCGAGCATCTCGTGCAGGAATCCGCGACCCGCCGCTGACGTAGATCTCGCGCAGTGTCTTCGGCTGGCGGTCGATCACCAGCAGCACGTTCGGCTGCGTCCGGCCTTTCACCCGCGCGCGGATGGCGGCGAGCTTGTCCCGGAGATCGCTCACGACCCGGTCGGCTTCGGGCCGGTGACCGGTCGCCGTCGCCAAGCTCACGCATCGTCTGCAGGATGGTGTCGATGCCGCCATGCCGGTACGACGATACGTCTTCACGCCGGCGCGCGCGAACTGCGTCTGCAGATCCGTCTGCGACCCGTAGGTGATGACGAGGTCCGGCCGGAGCGACAGGATGCGCTCGACGTCTGGATCAAGCAGCGCTCCGACGCGCGGCAGGTTCTTCACCTCCGGAGGGAAGGCGTCGAAGCTGCCGACGCCGACCACCTGTGGTCCGGCGCCGATGGCAAAGAGCATTTCGGTCAGGGCCGGCACGAGCGAGACGATGCGGCGTGCGCCGCCTCGGGCTGTGCGGCTGTCGGTCCGCGCTGCGTGAGACTGCAAGCGCCCGCTCACCAGCAAGCAGCAGCAGCGACCGCGGCGATCAGCCTTTTCGTACGAGCAGCCATAGGAAGAACGGACCTCCAATCAGCGCGGTGACGACGCCGACCGGAATCTCGACGGGCGCCAGCAGCGTGCGCGCGCCCAGGTCGCACGCGACGAGGAACGCGGCGCCGAACAGCGCCGAGGCGGGCAGCACGATGCGATGGTCAACGCCGACCATCAGTCGCACCAGGTGCGGCACGACGATGCCGACGAAGCCGATCGGACCGGCGAGCGAGACCGCGGCGCTGGTGGCGAGAGACGCGCTGAAAAACGCCAGCCGCTGCGCGCGCACCACATCGACGCCGCGCGAGGCCGCGGCGTCGGGTCCGAGGCTGAGCAGGTTCAGCGCTGACGGCAGGACGGCGAACATCGCGAAGGCGGCGACAACAGCCGGCACCGCCGCGACCAACGGCTCGAAGCTGCCGACGTCGAGGTCGCCCATCAGCCAGCGCGCCGCGCGATACGCCTGCGCGAAGTCCGCCATGTACTGCGACGAACATGATGAGCGCCGAGAAGAACGAATTGAGCGTGACGCCCGGCCAGCAGCAGCACTGCGGTCGACATCGCACGCCGGTACGGCGTGGCCAGCCAATAGACGATCCCGGTTGCGACCGCCGCGCCGGCGAAACTGGCGAGCGGCACGGCTGAAAAGGGTCCGGCGCTGAACGTGATGCCGAAGATGATCACCAGCATCGCGCCGAGCGATGCGCCTGCGGAGACGCCCAGCGTGAACGGTGTGGCGAGCGGGTTTCGCAGCAGCGCCTGGAAGACGACGCCGGCCGTGGCCAGCGCCGCGCCGACCAGCGCGCCGGACAGCACGCGCGGCAGCCGGGCGATGAAGAAGATCTGCGCGTCGACGTTGTCGGCGAACGGAATCGATCGATCGAACGCGCGCGCGAGGCTGATGTGCGTGCTGCCGACGAGCGGCGCCAGCAGGCACGTCGACGACCGTCAGCGCGCCGAATCCGGCGAGCGTGATCGCCAGCCGCGTGCGGATCGGCCTGATCGCCGGCGCCGACTGCTCGAGCGCGACGGCGTCGCTCATCGCCGGCCGTACCGGGGATCACCGTCAGGTGACCCGCGCGTTCGTGGAAGGTCACGTCCGCGATCACGCCGTAGAGCTGCTGGACCGTCGCGGACGTCAGCACCTCGCTCGTCGGTCCCTGCATGAGCACGCGCCCTTCGCGCACGAGGACGAGCGTGTCGCACAGCGCCGCGGCCAGATTCAGGTCGTGCGTCGCCAGCACCATCGTCACGCCGCCGCTCGCGGTTCAGCTGCCTGAGCAGCGACGCGATCTCGAGCTGATAGCCGAGGTCGAGCGACGCGGTCGGCTCGTCGAGCAGCAGGACGTCTGGGCTTCTGCGCCAGGGCGCTGGCGATGACGACGCGCTGCTTCTCGCCGCCGCTCAGCGTCATGTACGAACGGCCGGCGAGATGCGCCGTGCCGGTCGCGATCAGCGCCTCACGCGCGATCGCGAGATCGTTCGGCCCTTCGAGTTGAAATGCGCCGAGGTGCGGATGGCGCCCCATCAGCACCATCTCGAGCACCGTGAAGTCGAACGCCGGATGTGTTTCCTGCGGAACGACGGCGATCTGCTGCGCGACGGCGCGAGCCGACAGGAGCCGGACTTCGCGCTCGCCAAGTCGCACGGAGCCAAGCTCGGGCTTGAGCACTCCGGACAGCAGTTTCAGCAGCGTGGTTTTGCCGCACCCGTTCGGGCCGAGCAGGCCGGTGAGCGAGCCGGGCGCGATGCTGACGCTGACGTCGCGCAGCGCGAATTCAGCGTCGGGCACGACCGCCTGCGCGGCGCGCGAGGCCGGATAGGAGTACGAAAGGCGATCGGCGGAGAGTGTCATGTCCATCCGGCGTCCTTCGCGCCGACAAGCAGGACTGCGCCGGGTGAGAGGTATCCTGGCTCGCGGAGTCTTCAGCGATTCGGTCTGTCTTCCCGCGCGGCCGACTGAAATGGCCTGCCACGTATCGATGGTCCGGTAGGGCGCCTTTAGGTCGCCTTCGCAGTGACGTTTACGACCGAATCTCTCCGCTTACAGTGGCGGGACCGCGTGGGTTTTGCACCCACTTCCCTGTTCATCCGGCTAGCACGCGTCGTTGCTGACGCCGCGAGTATAGCACGCTAGAATTCATTGAGGATTCCCGTGGAATCACGCCTTCGCGCGGCCGGGCTGGCCGAGATCGACGACAAGCTGCAGGCGCGCGAACGGCTCACGTTCGAGGACGGCGTCCGCCTGTTCGACGCGCCCGATCTGCTCGCCGTCGGCTGGCTGGCGAACCGCGAGCGCGAGAAGCGCCACGGCGCGCGCACCTACTTCAACTACAACCTCCGCCTCGAGCCGACCAACGTCTGCGAGGCGAGCTGTCTGTTCTGCTCGTTCGCGCGGCTCCAGCCCGGCATGCCCGAGGCGTACACGATGTCGCTCGAGGAGGCCTGGGACAAGCTGCGTCAGCGCGCGAACCAGCCGCTGACCGAACTGCACATCGTCAATGGCCTCAACCCGCATCTGCCGTTCAGCTACTACACGGACCTGCTGCGCGGCTTCAAGCGCATCCGTCCCGGCATTCACCTGAAGTGCTTCACGGCGGTCGAGATCGCCTACTTCTCCGAGCTGTACGGGATGACCGACGAGCAGGTCCTGCGCGAGCTGATCGACGCCGGCCTCGATTCACTGCCCGGCGGCGGCGCGGAGATCTTTGCCGAGCGCGTGCGCCGCAAGATCTGTCACGACAAGGCCGACGCCGATCGCTATCTGTCGATCCACCGCATCGCCCATCGGCTGGGACTGAAGACCAACGTCACGATGCTCTACGGACACATCGAGACGATGGAGGAGCGCGTCGATCACATGCTGCGCGTCGCGCGCGCTGCAGGACGAGACCGGCGGCTTCCAGGCGTTCATCCCGCTGGCGTTTCATCCGGACAACAACCAGATGCGCAAGCTGCCGGCGCCGAGCGGCACCGACACGCTGCGCGTGCACGCCGTCTCGCGGCTGATGCTCGACAACATTCCGCACATCAAGGCGTTCTGGATTGCGACCGGGCTGGAGGTGGCGCAGACGGCGCTCTGGTTTGGCGTCGATGACCTCGACGGGACCGTGCAGGAAGAGAAGATTTACCACATGGCCGGTTCGTCCACGCCCGAAGGGATGACCACGGCGGCGCTGAGCCGGCTGGTCCGTGCGGCCGGCCGCGAGCCGCTCGAGCGCGACACCTTCTACAACATCGTCAATATTCCGCAGATTGCAGAGCCCACGCCGCTGGGCGCTTGACCTGCGGCCGGGCCTCCCGGGCATCCGGCCGACTGATCCCGTATAATTCGGGTAGTCCAAATCCCACGGGGCAATAGCCCGGCTGAGGGGTTTGGGCTTTTTCACGTCCTGAGATTGCGAAAAGTTTCACAATGTCGGGTTGCCCGCCGTAGCTTCAGCGAAGGCGGGACGTGACGGGAACAGAGGCTGACGTGGCCACGATCATTCCGCTGCTGACCGAGTTCGAGAAGGACCACATCTCCGAGCGCCAGGCGCTGCCCGAGAAGTATCTCGGTCTGTCTGACGCTGAGATGGATCTCCGCATTGCCGCGGCTCGCGCGACGCTCGGAGCAAGCTCGTCATTCTGGGTCATCACTATCAGCGCGACGAAGTGATCAAGTTCGCCGACCACACCGGCGACTCCTTCGGTCTTGCCCGTCAGGTGGCGAAGCGGCCGGACGCCGACTACATCGTGTTCTGCGGCGTGCACTTCATGGCCGAAAGCGCGGACATCCTCTCCGCGCCGCATCAGCAGGTGATCCTGCCGGACCTGGCAGCCGGCTGCTCGATGGCCGACATGGTCGAGCCGGAGCAGTTGGAGACGTGCTGGGAGGAGCTCCAGCAGATGCGCGTCTCCGGCATCGTGCCGGTGACCTACATCAATTCGGCGGCGTCGATTAAGTCGTTTGTCGGCGAGCGAGGCGGCACCGTCTGCACATCGTCAAACGCGATGGCAACGCTGAAGTGGGCGTTCGAGCGCGGGGAGAAGATTCTCTTCATGCCCGACCAGCACCTCGGGCGCAACACCGCCTACAAGATGGGCATCCCGCTCGATCAGATGGTCGTGTGGAATCCGAACGAGATCTTCGGCGGTGTCGATCCTGCCGACGTGCAGCGCGCGAAGATGATCCTCTGGAAGGGCCACTGCTCGGTGCACGAGCGCTTCACCGCGAAGCAGATCGAAACCGTCCGCAAGCAGAATCCAGGGATCCGCGTCATCGTCCATCCCGAAGTGCCGTGGGACGTCGTGCAGGCCTCGGATGACAGCGGGAGCACCGAATACATCCTCAAGACCGTGCGCGAGAGCGCTCCGGGCTCAGTCTGGGCGGTGGGAACGGAGGTGCACCTGGTCAACCGGCTGGCGCACGAGGTCGCGCCCGGCAAGACCGTCATCTCACTCGATCAGTTCGGCTGCCTCTGCTCGACGATGTTCCGTGTCTCGCCGAATCACCTGCTCTGGATTCTTGAAGAGCTGGTCGAAGGACGCGTGCACAACCGCATCGTCGTGCCCGACGCAGCAGAAGCACTGGAACCGCGTCGCGCTCGATCGCATGCTGTCTATCTCGTAGTGTCCGCCCGCCTTCGCGCCGCAGCGCTTCGGCGAGGCAGGCTCTTCAGGCGGACCGCCCCGGGCGTCAGACCTTCGGCACCGGGAATCCGAACACGATGTAGGCAACGGCCGGCGCATTCGCCCTTCCGGTTTTTGCCGGACGGAACTTCCACTGTCGTGCCGTGTTCAGTGCGACGCTGTCGAACCCCGGCGACGAGACGAGAATCTTCGCGTCTGAGACGCCGCCGCTCGCATTCACCTGAACCTCCACCAGCACGACTCCCGCGCTCGTCTTCCCTGGCGGATATGTGACCGTGGGAAGCGACGCTGGAAAGGGGATGTCGGCCGAGGCGGTGGCAACGTCCCGTATCGGTTCGCCAAGGGTGGGGCCGATTACCGAGGGGCGGCTGAAGACGCCGGCAACGAGCACCTTGGTATCGACGGGCTCGGTCGCAGGCCCGCCAGGCTTCCTTCGCTCCACCGGGATCTCTATTTCTGACGGCCTGAAGTGCCAGCTCTTGACCGCCTGAGTCATCCGCTCGGTAAACGAGGCTGTTTCGCGCAGCGGCTTGATGCCGCTGACTGCGCCCGTGCGATTGACTGTGACTTCGAGCAGCACCTCGCCGCCACCAACCTCAACCGACATCACGGATAGCGTGGGCACACTGCCGCTCACGAACAGAGCTGGCGTGTCCGCGTCGATCGTCACCACTACGGCCAGCGCCAGCACGAGCGCAAGTCTCATGTCCATAGGATACGGCCGTAGCGTCCAGCTTTCAGCCGGACCTTCATCGTGAGGTACCATCGTCCGGTTCGGGTGGGTCCGGTGACCCGCTCCTACGGAGGACGAATGGCCCACGAACTTCCCCCGCTCCCGTATGACCACGCCGCGCTCGAGCCGCACGATCGACGCGCAGACGATGCAGATTCATCACGGGAAGCATCATCAGACGTACGTCACGAATTTGAACAACGCGCTTCAGAATCATCCCGACCTGCAGGGTAAGAGCGTCGAGGATCTCTGCAAGGGCATCAGCAGCATTCCCGAAGCTATCCGCACCGCGGTGCGCAACAACGGCGGCGGCCACTGGAACCACAGCATGTTCTGGAAGTGGATGGCGCCCAACGCCGGCGGCGCGCCGACGGGCAAGGTTGCCGATGCGATCAACGCAGCGTTCGGCGGCTTCGACAAGTTCAAGGAAGAGTGGGGCAAGGCCGGCGCGGGACGGTTCGGCAGCGGATGGGTGTGGTTGATCAACGACGGCGGCAAGGTGTCGATCGCCAGCACGCCGAACCAGGACAACCCGCTGATGGAAGGGAAGAAGGCGATCCTCGGTCTCGACGTCTGGGAGCACGCCTACTATCTGAAGTACCAGAACCGCCGGCCCGACTACATCGGCGCGTGGTGGAACGTCGTGAACTGGGCAGAGGTCAATAAGGCGCTGTAGCGTATGTCCGACATCGGCGGACCTGCTTGAAAACGCGAAGGGCGCGAGATCCGTATCCTCGCGCCTTTTTCATTGCCGCGAAAGGAATGCAATGGAACCCGAATGGCTGAAGGTTGCGACCAGCCGGGGCTGTGGATCATTGCGTGTGGGTTCGCGGCAATGCCCTGATCCAAAGCCTTCTGTTTACCGCTCTCGCGGCGCTGGACCCGCAGATCGATCGGACGATGGATGAGCGGTCAAAGCGTCATTCATCACGCGTGGCGCCGCATTCGGCAGCTTTGTCGGTATGACCGTGATGGTCCTGGCGCTGCGGCGCCTATGCCTTCGCGCGTGAGTCCGCCGCGATGGTCGCTGACCGCTGATCGCCAGATCGTCGGTGGCGGTGCGGCGTTAGCCTGGCTGCTGCGACGCGATCGGGCCAGAGGCCGGCGCTCAAGGAATACGTCGTGATCGTTGCTGGTCCATGTGGCCATCTTTTTCCTTCCAGCGTGCGATTCTGTCATCGAACAAGCGATTTGATGAACTGGACGCGGCTCTTGATAAGCGATTCGGCGAGGTGAACAAGGCCATCGCCGAGCAGCGTCAATGCACGGAGTACAGGTTCACATGAGTGCAGTCGTCTATCGTAAAGACCTACGATCGCAAGATCGACGCGATTGATGAGAAGCTCGGTCGTAGAGATCGACGCGATTGATGAGAAGCTGGAGGCGCAAGATCGGCGCGATTGATGAGAAGCTCGATCGCGCGATGACGGCAATGGCCGGGAAGATCGATCAGCTGTGGCAGTTACAGCAGCAACGGCGGCGGACCGCGCCTCGAACGCGCAAGAAGGGTTGAGCCTGAGGTTCCGTGCGTTGTTCATGTGCCGTCGCGGTCTCTGGCTGCACAAGGCACACGATCTGGACTGTGCATCTCGGAACTCGAACCGGTTCGGCAGCGTGCCCTATAATTGAGCGCACCGCATGAATCCAACGGATGTCGGGAATCCGGCGTACTACCATCGTGTCGTCGATTGTCAGTGGGCGTGTCCGGCGCATACCAACGTTCCGGAATACATTCGACTGATCGCCCACGGCCGATTCACCGACGCTTACCTCCTCAATCGCGAATCGAACGTTTTTCCAGGCATTCTCGGGCGCACGTGCGATCGACCGTGTGAGCCGGCCTGCCGCCGCACGCGTGTCGATGGAAAGCCCGTCGCCATCTGCCGGCTGAAGCGCGTCGCCGCCGACCATCGCGACGAGGTCAAGCATCTCATCCCGACAGCCCCAGCGAAGAAGAACGGAAAAAAGATCGCGCTGATCGGCGCCGGTCCGGCATCGCTGACGGTGGCCAACGATCTGATGCCGCTCGGGTATCAGGTCACGGTGTTCGAGAAGCTGTCGAAGCCGGGCGGGCTGATGCGCATCAACATCCCCGCCTTTCGGCTGCCGGAACAGGTCCTCGACGAAGAGATCGGCTACATCGTCGACATGGGCGTCGACGTCCGGTACGACACGCCGGTCAACAGCCTGAAATCGCTGCTCGACTCGAAAGAGTACGACGCGGTGTTCGTCGGCAGTGGCGCCCCGAAAGGCAAGGAACTCGAGATTCCAGGGCGACACGATACCGATCAGATCTTCATCGGCATCGACTGGCTCGAGTCGGTCCATTTCGGTCACGTCACGTCGGTCGGCAAGCGCGTCCTGATCATCGGCGTCGGCAACACCGCCATGGACTGCTGCCGATCAGCGAAGCGACTCGGCGCCACCGACGTCAAGGTCATCGCCCGCAAGACGCGGAAATACTTCAAGGCGTCGCCATGGGAGCTCGAGGACGCCGAAGAAGAGAAGGTCGAGATCGTCGAAAACCTCCAGCCGATCCGCTTCATCATCGAGAACGGCACGCTGACGGGCATGGAGTTCGACAAGTTCAAGTCGGTCGAAGTGGATGGCAAGCTCCAGCAGGACGTGATCGGGCGGGAGATCATCCCGTGCGACACCGTCGTGCTGGCGATCGGCCAGGACAACGCCTTTCCGTTCATCGAACGCAACATCGGCCTCGAGTTCGGCAAGTGGGACATGCCGGTGGTGGACAAGACGACGTTCATGTCCACGCGGCCGGGCGTGTTCTTCGGCGGTGATGCCGCCTTCGGTCCGCAGAACATCATCTGGGCCGTCGAGCACGGGCATCAGGCCGCCATTTCCATTCACAACTTCTGTCAGGAGCTCCCCGTCACGCAGCGTCCGCCGCAGGGCATGACGCTGACGAGCACGAAGATGGGGCTGCACGAGTGGTCGTACAGCAACAACTACGACCCCGTCATGCGGCAGAAGATGACGCACGTCGATCTGGTGACGCGGTTCAAGAGCCTGAACACGGAGGTGGAGCTCGGGTTCACGGCGGAACAGACCGCGCACGAGGTTGAGCGGTGCCTCAACTGCGACGTGGAGACGCACTTCACCGACTCGCTGTGCATCGAGTGCGACGCCTGCATCGACATCTGCCCGGTCGATTGCCTGGCGATCATTCCCAACGCCGACGAGCACGAGTTGCGCGAGAACGTGAAGACGCCGGCGCTGAATACCGAGCAGCCGCTGTTTGCGTCGGGCGCGCTGAAACAGACCGGTCGCCTCATGGTGAAGGACGAGAACATCTGCCTCCACTGCGGCCTGTGCGCCGAGCGATGTCCGACCTATGCATGGGATATGCGGAAGTTTGCGGTGCTGATTCCGCACGCGGACACCGTCGTGCCCGCAACAGTCGCGGTGTGACCACGAGGCACACCGCGAGGAGCTCCAAGACGAGCGTCCAGGGAGTCGATGGATCGAGTTAACGACTTCGCCTTCAAGATCGCCACCGCCAACGGAACCGGGTCCGCGTCGGCCAACGGCCTCCTCATGCAGGCCATCTTCCGGATGGGCGTGCCGGTCACCGGAAAGAACGTCTTCCCCTCGAACATTCAGGGCCTGCCCACCTGGTACGAAATCCGGGTCAACAAGGACGGCTACACCGCGCGCACGCCGAATTTCGATCTGATGGTGGCGCTCAACGCCGCGACCTACGACAAGGACGTCGCCGAGGTTCGAGGCGGTGGCTGGCTGCTGTATGACTCGTCGTGGCCGCTCGACGATCGGCTGAAGCGTCCGGACGTGACCTACCTTGGCGTGCCGCTGGCGGAGATGTGCAACGCCAGCTTCAAGGGTGTGCGCGAGCGCATCCTGATGAAGAACATCGCCTACGTCGGCGCGCTGGCCGCGCTGATGCGACATCGACGAGGACGTCATCCGCGAGCTGCTGAAGGAGAAGTTCGGCAAGAAGCAGGCGCTGATGGACTCGAACCAGAAGGCGGTCGATCTCGGGTACCAGTACGCCGAGAAGACGTTCTCGTGTCCGCTGCCGATCCATCTCGAGCCGCTCGACAAGACGAAGGACGCGATCCTCATCGACGGCAACACCGCCGCGGCGCTGGGCTGCCTCTATGCCGGCGCGACGGTCGCCGCCTGGTATCCGATCACGCCGTCGACCTCGTTGATGGATGCCTTCCGCGGCTTCTGCCAGAAGTACCGCCAGGATCCCGAGACCAAGAAGAATCGCTACGCGATCCTCCAGGCGGAGGACGAGCTCGCCGCCATCGGCATGGTGATCGGTGCGAGCTGGGCCGGCGCCCGCGCGTTCACATCCACCTCGGGTCCCGGCATCTCGCTGATGAACGAGTTCATCGGTCTCGCCTATTACGCCGAGGTGCCGGCGGTGATCTTCGACGTGCAGCGCGACGGGGCCATCCACCGGAATGCCGACGCGCACGCAGCAGGGCGACCTGATGATGGCCGCCTACGCGTCGCACGGCGACACGCGGCATATCTGTCTCTACCCGGCCGACCCGCGCGAAGCGTTCGAGCTGGCGGCGAAGGCGTTCGACTATGCCGAGCGGTTCCAGACGCCGGTGTTCGTGCTGAGCGATCTCGACATCGGCATGAACGACTGGATGGTGCCGAAGCTCGGCGTGGGACGACAGCTACAAGCCGGATCGCGGCAAGGTCCTGACGGCCGAGCAGCTCGAGCAGGCGAAGAACTTCTATCGCTATCTCGACGTGGACGGCGACGGGATCCCGTATCGCACGCTGCCGGGACGCACCCGAAGGGCGCGTTCTTCACCCGCGGCTCCGGGCCACAACAAGTTCGGCGGCTACACCGAGGATGCCGAGGAGTACGTCGAGGTCGTCGATCGCATCGACCGCAAGATTCAGCGCGCGACGAAGTCGTTGCCGGCGCCGGTCGTTCGTCAGGCGCCAGGAGCGAAGCTCGCCATCCTGACGGTCGGCGGCTGCCATGCCGCCTGCATCGAAGCGCTCGACCTGCTGGCCAAGGAAGGCATCGCGCTCGACTACATGCGCGTCCGCAGCTTCCCATTCGGCGACGACGTGGCGAGGTTCATCGAGTCGCACGAGCTGACGTTCGTCGTCGAGCAGAACCGCGACGCGCAGCTCCGCAGCCTGCTCCAGCTCGAGACCGGCCTGGCGATCGACAAGATGGAGTCTGTCCGCTACTACGGCGGGTTCCCGATGAGCGCGAACCACGTGATCTCGGGCGTCAAGGCCAGACTGGATAAAGCGGCATGACATACATACTCCAAACCCGCCGGTCGTTCACCCCGGTCTCCAGCGCAACGAGATCGGTCTCACGCGCCGCGACTACGAAGGGTCGATGACGACGCTGTGCGCCGGATGCGGGCACGACTCGATCACCGCGGCCATCGTGCAGGCGTTCTGGGAGCTGTCGATTCCGCCGCATCGCGTCGCCAAGCTCTCCGGCATCGGCTGTTCGTCGAAGACGCCCGCGTACTTCCTGAAAGAGGCGCACGGCTTCAACGGCGTCCATGGACGCATGCCGGCGCTCGTGACCGGAGCCAACGCGGCCAACAGCGAGCTGATCTACATCGGCGTATCGGGCGACGGCGACTCGCTGTCGATCGGGCTCGGCCAGCTCTCGCACGCGATCCGGCGCAACGTGAACCTGCTCTACGTGCTCGAGAACAACGGCGTCTACGGCCTGACGAAAGGGCAGTTCTCGGCGTCGGCCGACCGCGGCTCGCTCAGCAAGAAGGGCGAGGCCAACACGATGGAGTCGATCGACGGCTGCCTGCTGGCGCTGACGCTTGGCGCCACGTTCGTCGCGCGCAGCTTCTCCGGCGACAAGGCGCAGCTCGTGCCGATCCTGAAGGCCGGCCTGGCGCACAGCGGCTTCGCGTTCATCGACGTGATCTCGCCGTGCGTGACGTTCAACGATCACGAAGGCTCGACCAAGAGCTACGCCTATACGCGCGAGCACAACGTGGAGATCGTGCAGGCCGATTTCGTTCCGCCGGCAGCGGCGATTACCGCCGACTACGACGCGGGGAGCGTGCGGAACGTGATGATGCACGACGGCAGCTGGGTGCGCCTGCGCAAGATCGCCGAGGACTACGATCCCAGCGATCGCGATCGCGCCTACGCCTACATCCGCGATCGCCAGAAGCACGGCGGAGATCGTGACCGGGCCTGCTGTACATCTCGGCCGATTCGCAGGACATGCACGCGCAGAGCGACACCATCCCCTCGTCGCTGGTCGATCTGCCGTACGAGCAGCTCTGCCCCGGCAACGGCGAACTGCAGCGCATGCAGACGCGTTTTCGATAGACGTAGTGTCCGGCTTCATCCGGACCTGAGCGGTCCAGACAGGCCGACCTTCAGGTCGGCCTTAGAACAGCGTCACCTCCACCATCTCGCCCTTCTCGACCGCACCCACGCCGACGGGTACTTCGATATAGCCGTCCGCCTGCGACATGCTCGTGATGTCGCCGGACGCCTTGAACGCCGGCACCGCCTGGCCGTTTTCCACGCGCACCGTATAGAACTGATGCCGGTCGGTCACCGACGTGATCCGCGACGCCGAGCGGCAGCGTCAGCGCGCGCGCGACCTGTGCAGGGAGCCGCGCGATGCGCCGCAGCGCCGGCGCCAGCAGGATGTAGGCGTTGGACAGGCAGGACGTCGGATAGCCCGGCATCCCGAACACCAGCTTGCGGCCGATGCGGCCGAACGCGGTCGGCTTGCCCGGCTTCACCGCGATGCCGTGAAAGAGAATCTCGCCCTTGGCCACGATCACGTCGAGAATCAGGTCGCGCCGGCCAACGGAGCTGCCGCCAGAGAAGACCAGCAGGTCTTCGGCGAGGCAGTTGTCCACCGCGTTCGAGAGGTCCTCGATCGTGTCAACGGCCGTCCGGTACGGCACCGGAATCCCGCCGTGGTCGCTGACGACAGCGGAGAGCGTCACCTTGTTGATGTCGTAGATCTGGCCGGGCGCGAGCGGGACGCCGGGCTCGACGATCTCGTCGCCCGTCGAGAGGATCGCCACGCGCGGCTTCGCGTAGACCTCCACCGAGGTCAGGCCAAGCGCGGAGAGCGCGCCCGCGCGGGCGGCGTTGAGGAATGTGCCGGCGCGAAGGACCGTCTGGCCGCGGCTGATGTCGGCGCCCTGGCGGCCGATGTTCTGGCCGCGGCTGCACCGATGCGAAGAGGCGAACCGTGCTGCCGGATTCCGGCGTCGGTGTCCTCGACGATCACCACCGCGTCGGCGCCATCCGGAAGGGGAGCCCCGGTGGCGACCTCGATGCATTCTCCGGGTCCGACCGCGCGTGCCGAGACTTGCCCGGTGAACGTCTGCCCGACCAGGCGGAGGGTCACGGCGGACTCGCGCGACGCGCCGGCCGTGTCGGCGGCGCGAACCGCGTAGCCGTCCATCGCCGCCCGCGAGAAGGGAGGCACGTCGGCGTCGGCGTCGACGTCGTGCGCCAGCACGCGGCCGTTCGCGTCCTGAACGCGGATGCGCTCCACGCGGTCGATCGGCGCGATCGCGGCGTCGATGATCGCCCGCGCCTCCGCCAGCGGCATCGTCCCTTCGAACGGACGCATGGCGCGGGTCGTCACTTCCGCACCTGCTGCACGACGTGCGTCAGCTCCGGGATGATCAGGCGCGTCATCGCCAGCCGCACGGCGTTCTCCGATCCCGGCAGCACGAAGATCACCTTGCCGCTCACCGTTCCGGCTGTCGCGCGGCTCATCATCGCCGCCGATCCGATCTCCTGAAAGCTGAGCGCGCGAAACAACTCGCCGAATCCGTCCAGGCGCTTATCGAGCAGGCCATCGACGGCTTCGTACGTCCCGTCGCGGGACGTGATGCCCGTGCCGCCGGTCGTGATGATGACCTGCGTCGCGGCGTCGCGGCACTGCGCGAGCACCTGCTCGCGGACCTGGGCCGGCTCGTCGCGGACGATGGCATGGCCGGAGACGCTGTGCCCTGCGGCGGCCAGCAGTTCGCGGATCGCCCGGCCGCTCGTATCGGTGTCCGGCGTGCGGGTATCGCTGACGGTCAGGACGAAACAGCCGACCGAAGCTGGACCGCGCGCTTTGTGTTCCTGCTGGCTCACTTTGGCTTTGGATTTTGGGGTTTGGGCTTTGGGTTTTGGGATTTTATCGTGCTAACCATACGCCCCGACGATAGATTGAGCCTGAGCGTCCATGGTGCTAGACTCCGCCCAAAGAACTTCTTGTTTCTGGGCGTTGGCTCGTCTTTTTGCGACTAGGTAGTGGCATCCGTTGCCGATCATCAATTTTTCTGGAGGCTTACCGTGAACAAGCGAACTTTCGTCGCTGTCGTCTTATTGGGGCTGATAGCTGCCAGTCCGTTGCTGGCGCATCATTCCCTTGCCGGCGTGTACGACTTGAACAAGACCGAGCGGGCGACCGGCGTGGTTCAGAAGTTTGCGTTTACGAACCCGCACGGCGCGCTGCATATCGCCATCAAGAACAAGGCGGGCGAGGAAAAAGTGTGGCAGCTGACGACCGGTTCTGCCAACGTCCTGACCAGCGCCGGGGTCACCGCCACCGGCCCGAATCGGGTCAAGAACGGCGACACCATCACCGTCACCTTCAATCCGGCGCTCAACGGCAACACCATCGGTTTCCTCCGATCGATCGTGTTGCAGGACAAGAAAGAAGTCGAGTTCGTACCCAACTGACGCGCGGTAATAACGGTAATAGCTGCGTAGGAGATTAGTTATGTCGTCTCGACAAGGAATGATCCGTACATCGATCGCGCTGGCAGTTGCGTTCGCGCTTGCCGCCCCGCTCACTGCCAGTGCACAGGGCGCCGCAGGGGGCGCACAACCAGCGGCCCCGCGACAAGGCGGCCCCGGTCCGGGTGGGGCCGGACAACCAGGCGGTGGAGGCGGCGGCCGCGGTCGCGGAGGCGCGCCTCCGTATACGCCCGCAGCCGGCGCGCGCGACCTGCGCTCAGTGCTTCACAACTGGGGCTGGCATCTGGGCATGCTGCGCGGCGAGGCGGAAATCGATCTGATCGCATCGCTCGACTATAAGGGAACGGGCACCATGCAAGTGGACGGGCAGCCCTGCAAGCTGACGGCCTATCGCATCAGCACCAACTACATGATTTCGGGTCAGCGGACTCAGATCACATGCGCGCGGCCCAATGGACAGACGTATTCCAACATCGAAGTCCTCAATGGAGCGTACGCATGGAACGAAGATATTCCCGGTGCGGAGCTCATCAAGGGAAAAGGTAAAGCGACTCCGATGGCGGCTGCCACCGAGGAGCGGATGATTCGCCTCTGGGCAAGTCCGCAGGGCGCGCTCAAGTCCGCGCTGGCCGGGATCCAGGATCCCCCGATATTTTCGGTCGACCCCGGCAATGATGTGCCCGCCGATGTCGCAACGGCAGGTAAGACGTCGGTGGTGTGGGAAGGCGGGAAACCCGTTGTGTCATTCCCGATTCCTGGTGTCCCCACGGCAACGGCGACGGCAACACTCGACGCGAAGTTCATGGCGGAGCGGGTTGTGGTCCGGCATGGAACGAACACCACCGAGTTCGTCTATAGCGACTATCGGGACTGGAACAATCCGCTCCACCCGGCCGAGGCGTTTGTCGCCGGCAGGATGATCGAACGCCGGAATGGTACGGTCGTTCGCGATATCACGACCACGTGGACGGAAACCGGGCAGATGTATGTCGTGATGCCCGTGCCCGCCAGCGTCAAGGCGGCGATCAAGCCAACGCTGCAGCCTCCCGCCTGGGTGACCGCGTTTGGTCCACGTGTTCCCCTGGCGAGCCTATCGACTCCGACGCTACCGCCAGCTCCCGCTCCCGCGGCTCAGGTCGTCACGCCGAGACTTGCCAACGGAAAACCAGACATGACAGGTAGCTGGAATGTGGTGGCTGGCATTGGCAATGGCGCTGCTGGAGCTTATAACCCAGCGTTTCCCGCGAACCGCCGATGTGGCCCAACGCAGACCCGGTGCAAAGTCCCTAACGACAACTTTACGGTGGACTATGCGTGGATCTCACCCTCGCGATATTGGATGAACATACACGGCCCGATCTACAAACCCGAGCACTGGGACAAAGTCCAGGAACTCGACATGTGGACGAACAAGTTCGATCCGATCATGACCTGCCAGCCGATGGGGATTCCGCGACAGGGCGAGCCCCGCCGCATCTTCCACACGGTAGACGACATTACCCTGTTTTATACGTATAGCGATTACGGCGGCGGAAACAGGGAATATCGCATGATCCCGACGAACGGCGGTGAGCACAATGCGAACCAGGCGAGATCGCCAACCTATCTTGGGTACGGCATCGGAAAGTGGGAGGGCGACACGCTGGTGGTCGACTCGATTTCTTTCGTCGATTCGACATGGCTGGGACGTGGCGGCCTGTTCCACTCCGGGGACATGCGGATTGTCGAGAAGTTCACGCGTACGGGCAATGACATCCTGCACGAAATGACCATCCACGACCCCGAGTCGTTTGTTGAACCCTGGGTCATGCCGGCGCGTACTCTACGTCTCGGCACCGGGAACGCATTTATTGCAGAGCGTAACCATTGCGAGATCTACGAAGAGGAAAGCATCACCAATCAGTTGCGACACTCCAAGCCTTCGCCAAACCGCTCGCTTCGCTCGCTGGCTACGGCTAGCAGGCGCGCTAAACCGTGAGGCATCTCGGCCGGCAGGCCGGTAGCCCAGGCACCCGGCTATCGTTCCTACCCGAAGGAACGCCGTTAAGGCGTTCCGGTAGACAGGGGCATCTCGGCCGGCAGGCCGAGGTGCCCCGAGGTTCACTCCGGCAGCAGAAATAACCTATTTCGGATTCGTCCAATATTTTCGGAGGCTTACGATGAACAAGCGGACTTTCGTCGCTGTCGTCTTATTGGGGCTGATAGCTGCAAGTCCGTTGCTGGCGCATCATCCCTTGGCCGGCGTGTACGACTTGAACAAGACAGAGCGGGCGACCGGCGTGGTTCAGAAGTTTGCGTTTACGAACCCGCACGGAGCGCTGCATATCGCAATCAAGAACGCGCAGGGCGAGGTCAAGGTGTGGCAGCTGACGACGGGTTCTGCCAACGTCCTGACCAACGCCGGGGTCACCGCCACCGGCCCGAATCGGGTCAAGCAGGGCGAGAGATCACCGTCACCTTCAATCCGGCGCTCAACGGCGCCACCATCGGTTTCCTCAGATCGATCGTTTTGTCAGACAAGAAGGAAGTCGAGTTTGTACCCAACTGACAGCGCGGTGAGAGCTGACGATAGTGAAGGAACGCCGTTAAGGCGTTCCGGTAGAGGGAGACTAGTTATGGCGTCTCGACAAGGAATGATCCGTACCACTATCGCGCTGGGAATCGCGCTCACGCTCGCCGCCCCGCTGACTGCCAGCTGCACAGGCTGGTCAGGGAGCAGGCCCCGCCCCGGCACCGCAGGGCCCTGCGCAACAGGGCGGCGCTCCACCGGCCGGTGCACAGGGCGGCGGCGGCGGCCGCGGCGGCCGCGGTGCCCCACCGTACACGCCCGCGGCAGGCGCACGCGACCTGCGCTCAGTGCTGTTTAACTGGGGCTGGCATCTGGGCATGCTGCGCGGCGATCAGGAACTCGATACGATCGCGTCGCTCGAATATCAGGGCAAGGGCACCATGCAAGTGGGTGGGCAGCCCTGCAACGTGACGAAGTACCGGAGCAGCATCAACTACCAGGTGTCGGGTGAGCGGATTCAGATCACCGGCACTCGGCCCAACGGCCAGAGTTGTTCCACCATCGAGGTCCTCAGCGGCGCGTACGCCTGGAACGAAGATATCCCCGGTGCGGAGCTGATCAAGGGCAAAGGCACAGCGACGCCGATGGCGGCTGCCACCCGCGAGCGGATGATCCGCCTGTGGGCTGGTCCGCAGGGCGCGCTGAAGTCCGCGCTGGCGGGGATCCAGGATCCGCCGCTCTTCTCAGTCAGGCCGAGCACCCAGGTGCCTGCGGATGTCGCCACGGCCGGTAAGACGTCGGTGGTGTGGGAGGGCGCAAAGCCCGTTGTGACGTTCGCGATCCCGGGCGTTCCCGGGGCCACCGGAACCGCGACGCTCGACGCGAAGTTCATGGCGGAGAAGGTCGTCGTGCGGGACGGTGCGACCACCACGGAGTTCACCTACAGCGACTATCGGGACTGGAACAATCCGCTCCACCCGGCCGAGGCATTTGTCGCCGGCCGGATGATCGAACGCCGGAATGGCACGGTCGTGCGCGATATCACGACGACGTTAACGGAAACAGGGCAGATGTATGTCGTGATGCCCGTGCCCGCCAGCGTCAGAGCGGCGATCAAGCCGACGCTGCAACCTCCCAACTGGGTGTATGCATTCCGCCAGGCGGCGCCGCCAGCGCAAGCGGCGGCGGCTGAGGTCCCGACGCCGAGGCTGGCCAACGGGAAGCCAGACATGACGGGTAACTGGGGCGGCGGTCAGGGGGGCCCACCGGGAGGTGGGAACCGCCGATGTGGTCCAACGCAGACCCGTTGCAAAGTCCCGAACGACAACTTCGTGGTGGATTATGCGTGGCTCTCGCCCTCGCGGTTTTGGATGGGCCACGGCGGCCCGGTGTACAAACCCGAATACTGGGACAAGATCCAGGAACTCGACATGTGGACGAACAAGTTCGATCCCGTCATGACATGTCAGCCGCTGGGGATTCCGCGCCAGGGCACGCCGGCGCGGATCATCCAGACCGACAAGGACATCATCTTCTTCTATCGCCAGTATGCCGATTACGGTGGCGGAAACACCGAGTTCCGCGATATCCCGATTGACGGCCGTAAACACAATGACAACCAGGCAAGACAGGCGACGTATTTTGGATACACGGTTGGCAACTGGGAGGGCGACACGCTGGTGCTCGACTCCATTTCGTTTGTCGATTCGACATGGCTGGGACGCGGCGGTCTCTTCCATTCCGGCGACATGCGCATCGTCGAGAAGCTCACGCGTAAGGGCAACGAAATCCTGTACGAAATGACCATCCACGACCCCGAGTCGTTTGTCGAACCCTGGGTCATGCCGGCGCGAACGCTGCGTCTCGGCGGCGGCGACGGAATTATGGGCGAGCGTTCGCATTGCGAGGTCTACGAAACGGAAGACATCACCAATCAGATGCGACACTAGCCTTCGCCAAACCGCTCGCTTCGCTCGCTGGCTACGGCTAGCAGGCTAGCGCTGCAGCGACAGAGGGACGCTGATCGAGATCGGTTGGCGTCCCTCAATCCACTCCGGCTACCGCACTACCAACCATTCCGGCACAGCTCATGCTAAGCACCTCTTCGTTATCGAGGGAGCCCATCCGTGAGCACAACAGTAGCCGTCGCCGACGCCCCTCCTCGTCCTAACCAGGTAGGGGCCGACGTTCAGGTCGGCCCGAAGCTCGCTGCTCCTGAGCAAATCGCCCGGCCGCATGCGCTGACGACGAGATTTCTTGATTTCTGGCTGCTGGGCGGAGCCAGCGTCCTGGTGTGGCTGGTGATGATGTCACTGCAGGGCTTCAGAACCAGCTGGGCCGTGGATCAGCACTTCAAGAACCTCACGTTCACAGCCGCGTCACTGTCGTTACTCATCAATTACCCACACTTTCTCGTCTCCTACAAGCTCGCCTACCGCCGCGGCCAGGGGTTTGTCCTTTCGCATCTGGTATCAGCTGATCGCCGTTCCGCTGTCCCTGCTGGCGATCTTTGCCGTGGCCTATGCGTTTTACGACACTCCCGTCGGACGGCTGCCGTTCATGTCGTCGATCGCCCAGGGCGTCGGCGGGTGGGTGGGCGCCGCGAACGTGCTGTCTGGCCCGCGGCTCGGCGACCTGCTCTTCACCGGCGTGTTCAATTTCATGCTGCTGACCGTTGGCTGGCACTACACCAAGCAGGTGTT
The DNA here is from genome assembly GCA_963793705.1 of uncultured Acidobacteriota bacterium. Lineage (GTDB taxonomy): Bacteria > Acidobacteriota > Vicinamibacteria > Vicinamibacterales > UBA2999 > Gp6-AA40. Next base: position 172,124 of record CAWCBC010000012.1, read on the forward strand.
CGGCTGCATGATGGTCTACGGCTACTTCGACGGCTACAAGATGACGCAGGCGCAGCGCGACCTGACCAAGCGCGCGCTGCTGACGATCTGGGTGATGAACTTCGTCTACACCAACATCGGCGGCGCGCAGAACGTCTTCTCGCAGTTCCGCTACTACTCGTTCGACCTGCCCGACATCGCCGGCCCGCTGTCGCAGCTGCTCGTGCTCGGCGGCCTGGCGCTGGTGATCTAGAAAGTGTTCTACGCCAACTATCGCGATCACGGCGCCGTGCCGAGCATCAACATGCTGGTGCCGTTCATTGCGTTGTATGTGTGGTGGATGCCGGCGACGCGGCAGTTCGAGTTCTACTTCCTGCTGACGCCGATGTTCCACTCGCTGCAGTATCTGGCGTTCGTCTACAAGATGGAGGACACGCGGCTGCGCGGCGAGCCGCGTCGTGAGGTGAAGGCGACGCTGCTGGTGAGCGGGCTGGTGCTGGCGGGCTGGCTGGCGTTCGAGATGGTGCCGAACACGCTGGACACCGCGATGGGGACGTTCACGGCGTGGAACATGTTCTTCTTCTTCACCGCGGCGATGCTGTTCATCAACGTCCACCACTACTTCATCGACAACGTGCTGTGGCGGTTCAAGGACCCGGAGATCCGCGCCTCTGCTTGCTTCTGTCCTGACTGCGGACCCGGCACTCCCGTTCTATCCTGGCGAGTCGCGCCAGCAGTTAGCCCCCTCGCCCGCCGTCGTCACCGCATCCAGGCTGCTCCGCAACTCGGCGGTGATTCGCTGCGTCAGTCCAAGCTCGGCTGCCTCGGCAACGTTTGCGCAGAATTGCGCCGCGTAATCTGCTCGCCGGATTGCGACGCCGATAGCCTCCTCGACGGCGCACCCTTCGGGAACGCACGCCAGTAGGGCAAGTAAGTCTGGACGATGATCGACAGGACGCAGTCGGTATAGCACTCATCGCTGTACACAGGCGTGGTGGCGGCAACCCAGGCGATCTGTTCGGCCTCCGCGGCGTTCCGGTGACGTTCGAAGAGTTCCCAAACCGCCCGACCGGGACGTGTAGTTCGCGCCCGGTTCGAAATGGACGACAAGGTCCGCATTCCAGCAGCCAGGCCAGTAGCAGCGGCTGCTTCACCACCAGTCCGGCTCGCCAACCGCATCGGCGGCGGCCTGAACAATCTGGAAGTGCCGAGTTCGCAGGACTGCCGGTACGGTCTGCGTGGCTGCGGCCAAACGCGAGGCGCAACCGCCGCTCGCGCAGGACGTTGTCCAGCAGCCACGAGGTGCTCGAACGTCGCCTTCGTCGTCGGATTCGGCGCATGGTCCGCGAGCGCAAGGAGTGCGGTGTCGGGACTGTCTAACCGGCAACAGGCGTAGTCAGCGACCCAGAATCCAGCAGACATCGGGCCCGACTATTTCCCTTGCGTACCAGGTTTCCTGATCCTGTCCGGAACGCATGTCCCGATACGAGGAAGGTCTCGCCGAGTCGTGGCGCCGCTGCTGCAGGCGACGTGCGATTTGGCTCGGTCCGGCAGCTCACGCCCGTGCCGATCACCATCCGCAAGTCGAGCTGCTGCGCGACTGGCCGCGGAACGGCAAAGGTCAGCCACGACAACGAGGAAAAACGTGCGGACCCGATCATACGACCCGCGTCTTGTTCCACCCTGCCTTGCCGGCGACGTAGTCGCGCGACTGTTCGGCGTCGCGCCGGATCCGATTGAGATCGACGCCGACCAGCCGGCCGCCCTGTTTCACGATCTTCCTGCGATGAACACCGTGTCGACGTTGCTCGTGTCCATCGCCAGCACGACCGCGCCGAACGCGTTGTTGAGCGGCATCACGTTGATCGCGTCGGTGCGGAGCATGACGATGTCGGCGTCCTTGCCGGGCGTCAGGGTGCCCACCTTGCGATCGAGGTGGTTGGCGCGGGCGCCGGCGATGGTCGCGAATTCGACGACGTCGCGAACGGTCAGGAGCGCGGGCCGGGGCCGGTTGCGCCTGCGCTGGATGGAAGCCAGCATCCGCTGCAGCGAGAACACCGATCGCATCTGCGTGAACATGTCGCCCGGCATTTCGGTTTCGACGTCCACGCTCAGGCTCGGCCTGATGCCATGGTCGAGCGCCTGCTGAATCGGCGGAATACCCATGCCCATCCCCATTTCGATCGGGCACGCGATCGACACGTGACCGCCGGAGCCGGCCACCAGCTTCCACGCACCGTCGGTGAACGTGACGCAGTGAATGTAGGTGACGTCGGGTCCGAGCGCCTTCTCGAGGCCCGCGAGCGAACCGCCGGCGTGCACGGAGATCGGCGCGCCGACGTCGCGGGCGATCGCCCACTCGTTCGCGCTCATGCCGCCGGCGAGCGCCAGCGTCAGCAGCTGGTCCGGCGACGAGAAGTGCTGCTTGCGGAGGCGGCGGATGTCGTTCGGATACTGATTCGCTGGACCGACGCCGGCGCCGAATCCGTACACCGCGCGGACGCCCGACGCGCGCAGCCCGTCGATGGCCGCATCGGTGTGCTCCGGGCTGTTTCCGATATGCGACCAGTCGAGCACCGTCGTCACGCCGGCATTGATGGCGCCGAGCGCGGTGACCAGGTCGCCGATGCGGACGTCCTCCGGGCGCATGATCGCCGCGCACGCCGAGGATGTCGCGCGAGTAGTCGGCGAGCAGGCCGTTGGGCAGGCTGTTGCGCAGCGCGCCCTGCCACATGTGGCGGTGGGTATCGACGAACCCCGGCATGACGATCGTGTTCGAGGCGTCGATGGTGGTGGCGGTGGCGGTGAGATTGGGGCCGACCGCCGCGATCCTCGAGCCTTCGATCAGGACGTCGGCCGTGTCGAAGTCGCCAACCTTCGGATCGAGCGAGAGGACGCAGCCGCCTTTGAGCAGGATGCGGCCGCCCTGCGCGCGGCCGCTGCTCCGCGCTGCGAGGCTAGTAACGTAGTGTCCGTCTTCTTGACCACCGTAGCTTCAGCGGAGGCGGTCAGGCGGACCGGCGACTCGCAACGCGCCGCAAGCACGCCGGCGGCAGCCGACGTGAGGAAATCCCGGCGGGAGATCGGCATGGCGGAGAAGTCTAGCGGAGAAGTCTATACAGGCCGTCGCATTCCCGGTAGTCTTCCCGGTCAGCGGAGAAAGCTGCCTATGACGCGATCCCGGCTCGCCGTCGCGCCTGTCCTCCTCGTCGATCCTCATCCTCCTGCTGGTCTTTCCCGTCTCGCGAAGCGCGCAGACCCTCAATAGCGAGTGGCGTGCGTATGCGGGAGACGTTCGCGCAACGAAATATTCGCCGCTCGATCAGATCAATCGCGACAACGTCGGCCGCCTGCGGATCGCGTGGCGTCAGTCAGCCGTGCCTGTCGAGCTGCGTGAGGGACGGCCCGACGTCAACGTCCCCAGCAACTACGAGCACACGCCGCTGATGGCCGGCGGCCTGCTCTTCATAGCACGGCGCTCGGCAGGGTGGCTGCCCTCGACCCGGCCACCGGCCGCGTCGTCTGGACCGAGGCGCGCGAGGCCGGCGCGCAAGGTCAGGGCGCTGGCGCAAGCCGCGGGCTGGCGTACTGGAGCGACGGCAAAGACGCGCGCGTCGTGAGTGTCTCCGGTGCGATTCCTTGTCGCCCTCGACGCGAAGACCGGGAAGCCGTACGCGGATTTCGGCGAAGGTGGACGCGTTGACCTTGCGCGCGGATACGACCGGCCGGTGCAGGGCTTCCGCTGGGGCGGACCGCCCCTCGTTGTCCGTGACGTCATCGTCATCGGCGGCGTTCCAGCGCCGGCAACCGACTACCTCAATGAGAGCGTGCGGGCGGTGAAGGAAGCGCCACCTGGCGACGTGCGCGGGTTCGACGTGCGGACGGGAAGCCTCCTCTGGACGTTTCACGTCGTGCCCAAGCGGGGCGAGTTCGGATACGACACCTGGCAGGGCGGCTCGGCGGAGTACACCGGCAACTCCGGCGCGTGGAGCTGGATGAGCGCGGACGAAGAGCTCGGCTACGTCTACGTGCCGGGCAGGACGCGACCGGCGACTGGTACGGCGGCGCGCGGCCCGGCAACAACCTGTTCGCCGAGACGCTCGTCTGCCTCGACGCGCAAGACCGGAAAACGCATCTGGCATTTCCAGGCGATGCACCATCGGCGCTCTGGGACTACGACTTGCCCGCGGCGCCGATCCTGGTCGACGTCACCGTCGACGGCCGCCGATCAAGACGCGGCGCAGGTCTCGAAGCAGGCGTTCACCTACGTGCTCGATCGCGAGACCGGCGAGCCGATGTGGCCGATCGTGGAGCGCCCGGTGCCGAAGGGCGATACGCCGGGCGAGTGGTACGCGCCGACGCAGCCTGTGCCGACCAGACCGCCGGCGTTCGACCTGCAGGGCATCGCCCCAACGATCTCATCGACTTCACGCCGGAGCTGCGCCGGCAGGCAAACGACATCGTCAGCAAGTACCGCAGCGGGCCTCTGTATACACCGGTCTCTCCGAACCAGGGCACGATCCTGCAGCCGGGCACGGTTGGCGGCGCGAACTGGAACGGTGCTGCGATCGATCCCGAGACCGGGATTCTCTACGTGCCGAGCATCAGACTTCCGGTCGTCGTCGATCTGGTCAAGCCGAAGAATCCGGAATCGAACCTTCCATACGTGCGCCGGGCGTCTGGACTCGACACCAATCTCGAGCTGCCGAACGGGCTACCGATCGTCAAGCCTCCGTACGGCAGCGTCACCGCGATCGATCTGAATAGAGGGGACATCCTGTGGCGCGTGGCGAACGGGGCGGGGCCGCGCGAGCACCCCGCGCTGAAAGCGCTGAACCTGCCGCCGCTCGGCACGATCGGCCGCCCGTCGCCGCTCGTGACGAAGACGCTGCTCTTCATTGGCGAGGGAATGGGTCGAGGCGCGCCGCGTATTCCGGCAGGCGGAGGAGGAAAGATGTTCCGCGCCTACGATAAGCAGACCGGCAAGGTCGTGTGGGAGACGGAACTGCCCGGAGGCACCACCGGCGCGCCGATGACCTATTCGGTGAACGGCACGCAGTTCATCGTTGTCGCGGTCGGCTGGGAGGGCATGCCCGCGGAACTCGTGGCGTTGAGTCTTCCGTAGTCTCCGAGCGGCTCCTGGTCGGTCGCAGCCGCATGTTATAGTTCATGTTTGTGCGCTGACTGGCGATCGCCGCAGAGCAGCGTCTGGCAAACGCCGTCACGGCGTTTCGCAGTGTCTAGCAAAACGCCTTAACGGCGTTTCGCTATTTGCAGATCCACTCAAGACCGCGCCCATAGCTCAGTTGGATAGAGCGTCTGGCTACGAACCAGGAGGTCGCACGTTCGAGTCGTGCTGGGCGCACCACCTACCTCAACTTAGCGAAATCGACAAAGTAGTGGGACAGGCACGTGTGGGGAAATTTGTGGGGACCTCCGATTGAAACTTCGGCAAGCTCCAGCGCTCTCAGCTGTCTCACGAACGGTTTCTCGGTGTGTCCCCGCGGTCGAAGTCGAACTATCGGTCCATTGAGAGTTGACGGACGGTGGCATGCGTTCGGCTATTACCGCTGAGGACTCTTCGGCTGGCTGTTCGTACACTACGCGAGCAACGACTACACGGTTAAATATCCTCCGCCGAATGATGCGCTGGAATCGTCGCTCCCCCGGCCTCATCACGATCGCGGCCATCGCTGTCGCGATTGGACTGCTGCCGCTGCCGTATGGCTACTACACGCTGCTGCGGCTGTTTCTCTGCGGGGTCAGTCTGTACTTTCCGACACTCGTCCCCGCAGGTCGCTGATGTCGAGAAGTGGGTGCTCGGCGGGTTGGTCGTGCTCTTCAACCCGATTGTGCCCATCGAACTTGGCAGCAAATCGCTGTGGAGCATCATCAACGTCGCGACCGTGGTGTGGTTCTGGATGCTAAATCGGCGAACGCGTTAGGACAGTGGAGTTCCCTGGGTCTCTGTGCGTCGTGCTCTCATGCCAGAGAGATTCCGTCCTCACATGGCGCGACGTTCATCCGCTGCGAGCTTCCTTCACCGAGCTCGCGATCTGTTCGCTCGTGGCAGACGCGCGTGACAATATGCAAATCACCCGATGAACACGGGCTGATTTGCACGTGACGAACGAGCTTCGTTCACACCCTCAATGGCAGATGACGTAGAGCATCTGACCAGGCCCTGGTGTAATCTCCCTCTCATGCGCGTTCTGAACCGCAACAGCGCTGGCGGTTTTGGCAACGACAGGCTTTCACGCCCAGGAGCCGAACTTCAACGGAGTATCTGTCCTGGTGACGGTCATCGACCGTCAGGGAAACCCCTGTCCGCAATCTGCAGCAACGGGATTTCACGGTGCGGGACAACGGCAAGCCGCAGAACATCGTCTTTCAGAACGAGCTCAAGCCATTCTCGTTCGTCGTGCTCCTCGACATGAGCAACAGCCTGTCCAGCAAGCGGGAACTAATGCGATCGGCGGCGGGGCACTTTCTCGAGAACATGTCGGCGGAGGACCGGGCGCAGGTCGGCACGTTCACCGAATCGATGGTGTTTAGCGGCCGATTTACGAACGATCGTGACCTGTTGGTTCGAGCTCTCGACGGTGTTCCGCCGGGGACCGCGTCCCGCCTATGTGCTCGGCTTCATCCCCACACAGCGCGATGGAAAGCACCACAAGCTGGAGGTTCGGGCGAAGCCGGACATGTCAGTCCGCGCGCGTCGAGGTTACGTCGCGCCGCGCGACCTGCCATAGTTCGACGCTTCGCGACTTACGGCAACGCGAAAGCGACGAACTCCGCTGCGTGCTGCTGACCGCCAATGGCAAACACCACGTACTGCTTTCCACGATGCAGGTACGTCATCGGCGCGCCGGTCGCTCCTGCCTCGAGATGGGTCGTCCACAGGAGCTCGCCCGTCCTCTTGTCGAACGCGCTGAACTGCTTCCCGCCGAAACCGGGAGGCGTGCCGACGGTGATTTGATCGCCGACGGTCGCAAAGAGCAGCGTCTTGGTTGCGATGACGCCGGAACGCGACGCATTGCCGAGCGGCCCCAGTTTGAGATGCGCGATCGCGGGATGATTCCGCGGGCCATCGCCGTTCGGTGTGGTCCACACTTTGTCGCCGCGATTCAGATCGAGGGCCGTAATACGCCCGTATGGAGGTTTCACCAGCGGCAACCCGCGGGGGCCAACGATCCGAGTGTTATTCGAGACTCGATATCGCAGGTTCGATGATTCGGGGTTGCCGGGCATCACATTCTGGGCGATTGGACCGGTCATGGAAGGCACATACAACCTACCGGTTTCAGGATCGAAGGCGGCTCCGGTCCAGTCAGCACCACCAACGGTTCCGGGCATTTGAATCGTCCCCTGCTTGCCGTCCGGCCCGGGCTCGGGTAGCGACCCCGGCGTGAACATCGGACCCAGGACGTACCTCCTGGCGATCGCGAGCGCCTCCGTACGCAGTTCCGGCGTGAAGTCGATCAGATCGTTCTCGGTGATCCCCTGCCGATCGAAGGCCGGGGGCTTCGTCGGAAACGGCTGTGTGCGCGACGCTCGTTCTCCGGGCACTGTCGCAGATGGAACAGGGCGTTCCTCGATCGGCCACACCGGCTTGCCCGTCACGCGGTCGAAGACGTACGTAAACGCCTGCTTGGTGACCTGGACGACCGCCTTGATCCTCCGGCCCCCGACGGTGAGGTCGGCAAGAATCGGCGCGGCAGGGTTGTCGTAATCGAAGATGTCGTGATGAACGGTCTGGAAATGCCACACGCGCTTGCCAGTTGTGACATCGAGACATACCAGCGAGGTGCTGAACAAGTTGTCGCCAAGGCGATGGCCGCCGTAGTAGTCGCTGGTCGCGCTCGTCGTCGGCAGATAGACGTACCCGAGCTCGTCGTCAGCGCTCATCGTCGACCAGACGTTGGCGGCACCGCTGTACGCCCGCGATCCGTTTTCCCACGTTTCAGCACCGGGCTCGCCGTCCTGCGGAATTGGGTTCCACGTCCAACGCAGGGCGCCGGTGCGGACGTCGAACGCGCGGACGACGCCAGGTGCGCCCTCCATCCTCGTGGCGAAATCCTGATCGGTCATCGCGGAGCCGATCACGGCGACGTCGCGGAGGATCAGCGGTGCGCCATTCCAGCGCCAGCCGCGGGCGCGCGGATCGAGACCGGCCGAGAGGTCTACGCGCCCGCCAGTGCCGAAGGACGGGATGACCTCGCCGGTCTTCGCGTCGAGCGCGTAGAGAAACTGGTTGCGGTAGGAGAGGATGCGATGCTCCTTCCCGTCGGTCCAGTACGCGATGCCACGCAGGCTCGCCGATCCGCGCAGCGGGTCGTCACCGGGCTTTTGGACCCAAACCGTCGCGCCCGTTGCTGGATCGAACGCCTCCGCCAGGCCGAGGCCGTTCGAGGCGTAGAGCACGCCATCCACCATGATGGGAGTCGAGCGGAAATTGTTGTTCGGGCGAAGCGCAGGCGACAGGGGGATGTCGGGCGGCGTCTGCGAACGGCGCCACGCCACTTTCAACTGTCCGACGTTCCCTCTATTGATCTGATCGAGCGGCGAGTATTTGGTCGCCGCGTTGTCCGCGGAATACATTCGCCACTGCCCGTCGTTCGTGCCAGAGGCGCGTCCCTGGACGGCAATCGCGCCAACGAGCGCGGCGGCGGCACAGATCCCACCCAGACGACGTGACGCGATCATCGGCCAGCTCCTTCCGCTCCGACACCGTGGCTGTAAATGCGAGCGGAGAAATCGATATCGCGCACGATATCACGTGCCCTATCGCTGCAACCGGCCGCGGTTGTTCCGGCTAAGCCGGAGTGCTCGATCGAGAAGAGCGAACAGGCGTCCACTTAGCACGCGAGTTTGATCACCGGACTTGTGTGCCCAATTCTGTGCCTCCCCCCATCAACGTCCATAGCAATTGGAGGATGTGGTGACCTTGATGCGCCGCTCCGATGGTGTTATAAAACTCGCATGTCTGCCGAGCGCGTAAATCGGAGTCTCCCGTTGATCCCTGTGCGTTTTCAGTCCGAACCTCTCCGCGGAGCGGGGAAACCGGGGGACCGGATGAACAGCCGGGCTTTGGCCAGGGCGCTTAGAACCAGGATCACCGCTGCGGACATCCCTGGAACCGCAGCGGTGCCATGCCGCTGGGCAGCGACGGCGGCACGAGCGAGCACAGGCTCTGATGTGACGCCCGGGGATCGAGCAGCCCGTTCCTGACAAACGCCACGAGACTCGCGAACTCGGCAGGTCTCAGATACGTTGGCGATGCGAGACGCGGGTCGACTCGATCGAGCACCGGCTCGATGGGTCCGATCAGCATCAGGTCCTTGTCGACGCCGGCCGGGATCGGGTGATAGCCGCGGGCTGACGTGAACACGTCGAGGTGATGGCGGATGGCGTCCTCCAGGCGCGTGAAGCTGCCGTTGTGGAAGAACGCCGGCTGGAGCGCAACGTTTCTAAGCGGAGAAGTCCGGAACCGGTACCGATCGGCCGGATTGCCCGTGATTTGCTCGAGACCGAAATCTTCGTCGCGGCCGGGCCCATCGAAGATCACATTCCCCGCGCCGACGCCAAACACCGGGGCAATCTGCGGGACGCCGATCACGTGCATCTGGAAGTCGCTGAACATCTCGTTGGACCGTCCACCCACGGCGTGACACTGGACGCATCCGGCCTTGCCGAAGAACAGCAGCGCCCCCTGCTTCTCGCTGACGCTCAGCGCGCTCTGCTCGCCCCTGGCAAACCGGTCGATGGGGGCGTTGGCGAAGACCAGCGTGAACTCGAACTCGGCAATCGCCCGCCCGAACATCGAGAAGTCAATCGGCGCGCCGGCGGCGACCTCCGGAAACACCTCCCCGAAGAGCGCACGGTACTCAGCGGACTGCGTTCAGCCGCACGAGCAGCGCCTGACGGATCGGCTCGTTGCGGAAGCCGCTGGCATCCGGCGGCGGCACCGGTGATCCCAGGCCGTCGTCGAACTGATCGAAGCTCGGGCCCGATCGTCCCGGCGGTTCCTGTAAAGCCGGCGACCTCGACGAGCTCGGTCGGCGGCAGCTCTCCCTGCGCCGCCAGCAGCGTCCTGATGACGGGATCGTTGGGTGGGAACGCGATGGCTCCTTCCGGAGGTGGAAAGACGAACCCCTGCGAGTTGTCGAACGGGTCGCCCGACGGCGCGAAGAAGCGGCCGTTCCACATCAGGTTCGGGAAGAACGCGGTGTTCACGACCGTCGGCGTGCGACGTTGATTGCGCGGGCCGCGACGATTGTGCCCGACGATGTTGTTGTTCTGGACGCCGATCGCGATCGACTGCGTATCACCAAACCCCGCCGTCGGCGAGTGACATCCCGCGCAGGCGTTGTCGGAGTGCAGCGCGCCGATCTTGTCGAAGAACAGCAGCCGTCCGAGGTTCGCAAGACGCCGATCGATCGGGCGTCCCAGCCTCGACTCGAGCGTCGATTCCACACGGCCCGTGAAGCCGGCGCGCGCGAGCGCCGCGGAAAGCTCGTTGTCGAGTTCTCCCGCGGCGCCCTGCACGCCTTTGACTGACCCGATCAGGATCAGCAGCGCGCCCAGGCCGGCGGCCGTTTTCAGAAAACGAAGCCTTCGCATAGCTCGTTTGCCGCGCTTTCGTTGCCCTTCTCGAACTCCACAATCGTCCGCCCGTCGACGACCGTGACGTGGTACACGCCGTGAATCCTGATCTGTGCGCCTCTGGGTCCGATGAGGTGGAAGTTCTCGACGATCGTCTGCGTGAGCTTGTGGCCGGACTGGTTCAGGCTGCCCGGTTCGAAGAGGTCGGCGTCGCTCCACCTCCACGTGTCGCCGTTGTTGTCAGTCGCCGTCCCGTGCCCGTTGACGTGAACGCCGATGTGCGTGCCGTTCTTGTTCGTCGTCGTCCGGACCTGGATGGTCAGAACGCCATCTCCGGTGATGCTCGTGACGCCGTCTGGCATCAGCGGACAGGTCGCTGCGTTGACGATCAGCGCGACGGGGAAGGTTTCGGAGGAGACCACCTCGCCGGCCACGGGTACGGCCGCCGCCGCGATCGAAAGTGCCACTAACGCAAATGCAGGTGCCCTCTTCATGAACCCCTCCTCTCGGGGATCGTTTTCGGTGAAAAAGTGACTACCGTTACGGTCGGCAGCCTCGTAGAGGAAGGCGTCATTCACGGTTCAAAGTGCTAACGTATGCCCACTCCGGATGGGGTCACCCGCGACACCCAACGTGACGCAGCTCCTCCTCGCGTGGCGGGCCGGCGATTCCGCGGCACTGGAGGCGCTTGCACCGGTCATTCACCAGGAGTTGCACCGGGCGGCGCACCGATACATGGCCGGTGAACGCATGGGCCACGTTCTGCAGACCACTGCGCTGGTGAACGAGGCCTACGTCCGCCTCGTTGACTGGCAAGGGGTGCAGTGGCAGAACCGCGCGCACTTCTTCGGCGTGGCCGCTCAGATGATGCGGCGCATCCTCGTGGACTACGCCCGCGATCTGGGGCGGGCAAAGCGCGGCGGAGGAGCCATCCGCGTGTCGCTGTCGGACGTCGCCGGCGTGTCGCTCGAACGGGCGGCCGATCTCGTGGCGCTCGACGACGCGCTCACTGCGCTCGAGGCCTTCGATCACAGAAAAAGCCGCGTCGTCGAGCTCAGGTACTTCGGCGGCCTGAGCCTCGAGGAGACCGCCGCAGCGCTCGAGGTGTCAGTGGCCACGGTGAGACGCGACTGGAGCCTGGCGCGCGCGTGGCTCTATCGTCAGCTGGGAGGGCACGCCGGCGACACGCCTGACGCCGACGCACGACACGAGTCATGACGCCCGAACGCTGGAAACGGATCGAGGAGCTGTATCACGCGGCGCTTGCGTGTGAGGCGCCCGATCGCCCCGCGTTTCTCGCCGGCGTTTGTGCGGGCGACGAGGAACTGCGCCGCGAGGTCGAATCGCTCCTGCAGCAGCCTGTGACATCGGACGGCGTGCTCGGCGAGGCGCCGGTCGGCGTTGCCCGTGTGGTCGCCGGCGCCGGAGCACTGATCGACGGCGTGCGGCAGCTGGGGACGTACGAGCTGCTCGAGCTCGTTGGCGCCGGCGGCATGGGCGAGGTCTACCGCGCGCGCGATCAGAAGCTTGGCCGCGACGTCGCCGTCAAACTGCTGTCCCCGAGCGTCGCCGACGCGGCCGGACGCCGGCGCTTCCAGCGTGAGGCCCAGATGGCCTCGTCGCTCAATCATCCACATATCCTGACGGTCCACGACGCCGGCGAAATCGACGGCCGGCAGTACCTCGTCACGGAGCTGGTGGACGGCGGCACGCTCCGCGAATGGGCGCACGCCGCGCCGCGCTCCTGGCATCAGATCGTCGAGCTCCTTGTGGGCGTCGCGGACGGCCTGGCCGCCGCGCACGCCGCAGGCATCCTGCACCGCGACATCAAGCCCGAGAACATCCTGGTCACCCGCACCGGTTATGCGAAGCTCGCTGACTTTGGTCTGGCAAAGCTGCACGAAGCGTCGGGCGTCACCCACACCCAGACGCGCGCCGGCGTGGTCATCGGAACCGTCGCCTACATGTCTCCGGAGCAGGCGGCGGGCCGCCCGCTGGATGCGCGCAGCGACATCTTCTCGTTTGGCGTGGTGCTCTACGAGCTGTTGGCAGGGCGGCGGCCATTTCGCGGGGAGAGCGACGTGGCCGTCATGCACGCGCTCACACACGATCGGCTTCCGCCGCTCGATGAGCGGCTGCCCTCCGGGTTGCGCAACGCAATCGAGAAGATGCTGGAGAAAGACCCGGCCGACCGCTATCAGAGCATGCGCGAAGCCGTTGTCGACCTCCGCCGTCTGGTCCGCCAGAGCGGCGAAGGTACTCTTCAGGCTCCGGTCTCGCGGCGGCCGCGTCAGCTTGCCATGGCGGCAGTCTCTGCCGCACTCGTGCTCACCGTTGTGCTCGTGGCTCGATGGTTGGTGACTTCGCCCACGACGCCCGCCACCGGCGCTCCCCCGCGACAGTTCACGCAGCTGACGAATTTCGTCGACGCGGTGGTCTCTCCCTCATTGTCGGCCGATGGCCGGATGCTGACCTACATCCGCGGAGACAGCACTTTCGTCGCGCGAGGCGAGATCTACGTGCAGCTGCTGCCGGATGGTGAGCCCGTCCAATTGACGAGCGACGGCCAGCAGAAAATGAGCCCCGTATTCTCGCCCGACGGGTCGCGCATCGCGTACACCGTGCTGAACGAAAGCTCGGATTGGGATATGTGGACCGTGCCCGTGCTCGGCGGACAGCCGCGTCGGTGGTTGACCAATGCGTCAGGGCTGTCATGGATCGCATCGGGTCCGGCTCAATCGCGCATCCTGTTTTCGGAGCAGCCCGGCGACGACATCCATATGGTGCTGACGACGGCGACCGAAGGGCAATTGAATGCACGTCGTGTGTACGCGCCGCCGGCCACCAATGGCATGGCGCATCGTTCCCAGGTCTCGCCCGATGGCCGGTGGGTTCTCGTCGTCGAGATGCTCAACGGATGGCTGCCGTGCCGCCTGGTGCCGTTCGACGGCACAGCCCCCGCGCGCGAAGTCGGACCCGCCTCGGCGCCGTGCACCGACGCGGCCTGGTCGCCCGACGGGCAGTGGATGTACGTGACCGCCAATACGGGTAACGGCTTTCACGTCTGGCGCCAGAAGTTTCCCGACGGCCGCCCCGAGCAGGTGACATCAGGTGCCACGGAAGAACAGGGTCTCGCGTTCCTCCCTGACGGCCGATCGTTCGTCACCTCCGTGGGCGTGGAGCAGAACACACTGTGGCTCCACGATTCGAGCGGCGATCGCCAAATCACGTCGCAGGGTTATGCCTACCTTCCGACATTGTCGCGGGATGGCCGGCGCATCTATTACCTGTTGCGATCCGGCGTCACCACTCGGACGTGGGTCAGCGGTTCGCTCTGGGTCACCGACCTCATATCGGGAGAGCGTGAACGCCTTTTTCCGGATTTCCTGATCGAGGACTACAGCATCTCGCCTGACGGGACGCTCATCACCTTCGCGCCGGTTCCGGACGGAGGATCGCCCTCAATCTGGATTGCCGCGCTCGCCGGCCGGTCGCCACCACGGCGGCTCCCTGACATCAAGGCGCGACGCGCGATGTTCGGCCCCGACAACCGTCTGTTCTTCATCGAGGGTGGATTCCTCCATCACTCCACTGCGAACGGCACCGGAAAGCAGCGGGTGCCTGGTGAGCCGATCCGGATCCTCTACGATGTTTCCCCCGACGGGAAATGGGCAGCAGGGTGGACGCCCGGCACGTCGGTCGCATTCTATCCGCTCGATGGAGGGCCGACGATCGAGCTGTGTCCCACCTGTGGAACCGTCGGGGCGGAGAACCGCGGTGTCACCCCGACGGTTGTGCGATGGTCACGAACCGGTAGGTTCGTCTATCTGCATTCCGCGTGGACGACGCGCCAGACGTATGCGATCCCGCTCCGCGCTGGAAGCGCGCTGCCGGCGTTGCCGGAAGGCGGCATCCAGACCGCCGACGACGTCGTCACCATCCCCGGCGCGCGCCGTTTCCCGCAGCTTCGCGCATTTCCCGCCGACGATCCCTCTGTCTACATGTTCATGCGCACGACGTCGCAGCGTAACATTTACCGCGTTCCGGTACCGTGATGAACAGACGCCAGTTCCTCATCTCGTCCGCGACGACCAAGGCGCAGGATGTCAACCCGCGGCCAGCCAGTGGATCGGGTTTTATCCTGTGGGAGAAGAACATGACCAGCAGGGCCGGACGCGAGACAACGACATGGGAACCGCTCGATGGTTACGAGGCATTGAGCGAATGCCGTGAATCCGCGAGGCCGTTGCTTCAAGCCGCCGCGAACTACATGCCGACGACCGGAGCAAAGATGCTCGGTCCCGTGCGGCCAGACGGACGATCCGCGATATTCGCCCGGAGCAAGGCCGGCGTTCAGGAAACGATCGACATTCGGTTTCTTTGCTTCCCTGGGCCGTTTGATCCGCGAACACCGGCAGCGTCGCGATCCCCGATACGCCGGTGATCGTTTGAGCTCGGATTGCTGGACGAATCCGGTCCTGCCGGCCGCGCTGAGAGCGGCCTTCGAGGGTCACACCGGCGCGGGCAGCCCGACGGCGTTCGAGTTCATCTCCGAAGAAGGTCAGCTTCGCGATGTTCGAGCGTTCATCGCGAAGCTTCCTGACCTCCCGGTCCGCTGAAGCAGCGGCCAGACTTTAACTCGCGGGCCGCGACGCCACGTCACTACCGCATGGACGCTTGCAGAGATATCCGCGAGGGTTGAACGAGTGCAGGTACTTCTGATGCTTTCCCTCGTCGATTGAAAACGGCGGACTTCCGCTGAGGAACTCGTCGAGCGCTTCCATCGGCCCGGGACCGAAATCCGGCAGGACCGGATGGCCATTCACGTTCGTGTCTTCCACGATCAAATACTGTCCCGGCGTCACCAACGGGCTCCACAGCCGCAGCTCCTGCAGGACGTGGTCCCTGTTGTGAGCTGAATCCAGGTCGACCATCACGGTCTCGCCGTCTTTGATGAGTGACTTGACCTTTTCGACGGTCTCCGCAGCACTGGAGGAAGCGATCAAGTAGGTGATGCGCTCGTGCTGGGGTAGCTCGCGGACGTGTTCAATGTCGAGGGAGATGACGCGTCCGTGCCCAATCGCGTCGAAGAGCGTCGCAAAATACAGCGCGCTGCCGCCCAGATACGTCCCGGCCTCGATGAGAACATCCGGTTTCTTCTCCCAGAGGATCTCCTGCATTACCTGGAGATCGCTGGGCAGCTTCTGAATCGGCACTCCGAGCCAGGTGGTTTGGCCGAACCAGACCGGGTTGTCACCGTGGTGGTACAGCTTCGCAAAGTCGCTCACCACCCAGCGGCCTGGTTCGAAACGCGCGCTGGCCAAAGCCCCGGCCACGAACGCCAAACCGACAAGCACAACGAGGAATACGCCGCGGCGAAGGTTTGGGTTCACTACACCACCGCCTATAGAAGTGGCTGACGTCACCAAGCGGATCCGAATCCCATGAGCGGACCGAGGCACGCGGTCATCGCGTCAGCAGCGCATGACCACTTGCCCCCTTCACTACCGCAGCCGAACGATTGATCACGAGCGCGGACCTTTCTTGCTCAATTCAGCAACTGGCGCAAGGCTGTGAACGCCGACTCGAAGGTCGGCCCCAAACAGAATCAAGCTCCCAACTCCCGATCGACGTGGGAGTTGGGAGTTGGAAGTTGGACGTCCCCTAGAACCGCAACCGCATCGCCAGCTGCAGCGACCGGGGTTCGCCGACACCTGTAATGTCGACTGAAGGTGGACGACGGGTTGGTCGGATACGCGCCAGACCCGAAGTTCGCATTCCGCGTCAGGACGTTCGTGTGATTCGTCACGTTGAATGCTTCGGCAATGCCCTCAATCTGGAAACGATCGACCCAGCCGCACTGCGCGGCTCAGCCGAAGGTTGAGACTGAGGAACTCGGTGCCCTTTCCCGCGTTCCGCTCGATGAATTGCACCGTCGACAATCGGCCGGCCCGTCGTGCCCTGAATCGTGGTCACGCCGGAGGTGATGTTGATCGGCAGCGCCGAATACGTCTGCAGCATTCCGCTCAGCTGGAGGCCGTGGGTCAGGTGTTCGAACAGTGATCTCCGCGCGTCCGTCGGACGTCTGGACGTTCGCGTTGATGGCCAGCCGATGGCGCTGGTCGTCGTCCGAACGGGCCCAGTCCTTCGACAGTCTGACGGATCGATCGGCGAGCTGAAGAAGGCCTCGCCGACGTTGTTCATCGACTTCGACAGCGTGTACGAGACGCGGTAGTGTCCCCATTGCGCCGGCCGCTGGAGAACGAGACGTGCATGCCGTGATAGTTCGAATCGGCGGCTGACGAGTACTGGTTGTTGCTGGCGTAGGTCGGGTTCGGCCGGCAGCCGTTGTTGTTGCCCGACGCCACGCAGCGTGGGCACGTTCTGGTTGATCGCCATGATCAGGTCGAGTCCGCGCAGGTACTGGTAACCGATGCCGACCGTTGCGCGTGGCGCCCAGCTGCTGCTCGACTTCGATACTCGCTTGACGCGAGTGCGCGTTCTGCAGGTTGCGGTCCATCGTCGTCAGATTGACCAGCGTCACCGTCGGAACGGCGGCGGCCAGGACGTTCGGAAACACCGGCGCACCCGCCTGCGTTGGCGAGAGGCTGACGTTGATCTGACGAAGGTTGGCCAGGTCCGTCGTGTTGCCGGCGGACATCAGCGCATTGGCGACCGCGCGCAGCGGCACGCGGTCGTAGAAGAGGCCGGCGCTGCCGCGAACCAGCGTGCGTCGCGCTTCGAATGGCGACCAGGCAAAGCCGAGACGCGGCGACACGTTGTTGGTGTCGGTGTTGATCGTTTCGAGCAACTGAAGGTCGTAGCGCAAGCCGGCATTGAGCGTCAGCTGCGAATTCACCTTCCACTCGTCCTGCACGTACATTCCGAGATTCGGGTTGGTCTGCCCGACGCCCATCTCGCCGAACGTCTGTGAGAACCCGGCGTTGTTGTACGTCCCGGACAGGAAGTTCGCGAGGTTCTGGAACGCGTAGTTCCCCTTGACCGATCGCGGGAACGCGATGAAGTCGTCGTTGTACAGGAAATCCACGCCCGCCCTGAGCGCGTGCGCGCCCGACTGATGCGACAGGTTGTTGACGACCTGGTACATCTTGTTGAGGCGACCCGCCGGGCTGTTCGTGAAAGGCCCGAAGCAGGCGACACCGGCAATGCTGACCGTGGGACCGAACTGCGGACGTCGACGGCGCCAGGAAGTCGCTGTGGGCGAACTGGCTGCGCGTCTCCAGGACGGTTCGCGACGAGAGCGACAGCGTGTTGGCGACCGAGACCATCTGATCGAGGTTGTCGACTCCCTGCGACGCGCTCGGCGCATTCAAACCGCCGGCGCCGCGGGAGTTCTCGGAGGTGATCTTGTAGAAGCTATAGCGGACGCTCAGCTGATCGCGGCTGGTGACGGTGTGATCGACTTTCCCCAGGAAGTTCGTCGAGTGCACCGGGTTCGGATAGACGCCGGTCACGATCGGCGTTCCCTGGTACCCGATCGGCAGCCAGCCGGGCGTTGATCGCCGCCACATTGCGGATCGAGAATCGTCGTGAACCCGGTCTGGTCGAGCAGTTTCCTTTCGGTGTTGGCGAAGTAGAACGTCCGGCTCGTGACTACCGGTCCGCCAAGACTCCCTCCAAACTGCTCCTGGCTCATCGGCAGCTTCGTGCCGCTGATGGGATTGCTCGCATTCCAGCGGTCGTCCCGCACGTAGTTGTAGATGGTTCCACGCAGGTTGTTCGTGCCGCTCTTCGTCACGACGTTGATGTAGCCGCCCAGCGCGCGGCCAAGTTCCGCCTGCGCCCCGGACGTCACGACCTGGAACTCCTCCACGGCGTCGACGCCGTAGGTCGCGCCGCTCAGCCCGGCCGCGTCGTCGTTTGCCGACAGCCCGTCAACGATGAAGTTGTTCGACAGGTTGCGCTGGCTTCCAACCGACAGCGTAACGCCCGGCACCGCCGACGTCTCGGGAAACAGCTGCGTGCTCGAAATGTTCGTTGGCGACACGCCCGGTACCAGTAGCGCGAGCTCGAGGAAGTTCCGGCCGTTCATCGGAAGCTGCGGACTTCGGCCTCTGCGACAGTCGCCGCGATCTGGCTGCGCGCCGCCTCGAGGACCTCGGCGTTGCCGGTCACCGTCACACTCGTGTCGAGTCCGGCCAGCCGGGAGAGTGACAGGCAGTTCGAACGCCGAACCCAGGGTCAGTGTGAGAGGCCGCGTCACCGACTGGAAACCGTCCTGGCGCACCTGGATCTCGTAGAGCCCGACGCGCAGATACGGGAATCGAAAACGACCTTCGGAGTCCGTCACTGCTCTCGGCTGCCACATTCGTCTGGGTGTGGCGGGCGATCGCGATGGCGCCCGGGATGGCGGCGCCAGACGCATCAAGCACGCGCCCGCTGACGCTGGCGTAATCAATTGATTGCTGGGCGGCAGCGGGAATTGCCCACGCCACCACGCATAACGCGAGAAACAGACGACTTACTGCGGCCATCGGACCACCTCGACGCACGAATGAGAGACACACGCCAACAGGCACACGGGTCCTGCGAGCAAGGAAACGCCGGGGGGCTATGCGTGTGGAGGTGGCGGGTCGGGCGGCGCGGGCCGCAGAGACGAAATAGTGAAGTCTCCGGGCGAGACAATCGCGGGAGGTGCAGCGAGTGTCAGCGACGCCTCTTGCGGTTGGGGTTCAGCCGCGGTCATCAGCCAGCCGAACACCGCGAACTGCCGAGTCTCTTTCTTCCCCGCAGTGCGTCCAGCCGGTTCTCGTCGGATCCGGGCGAGTTCGTTTGTGCATCGGGCACATGGCGCCGTGGCCGTGTGGGCAGTCCTGCTCGGCGGCATCTGCGCGGTCGGCGCAGAGGACGATCAGCGAGGTGGCAAGAACCGCGGCTTCGCAGACGAGCCATACCGTCGCAATCAGCGACCGGGCCCGGCGAAAGCGCGAGATCGACATCTACACGACGGCGCAGGCAAACGAACTGCCATCCCGAGCAAATCCGTGAGCAATCAGGAATCAACGGCAGGGAACACACAATCGGCTGAATGCGCGGCGCAGACACTTCGATTTTTAACGACAGAGTCTGCCTAGGAAGAGGCTTTAGTGCTGGTTTTGGAAAACATTGGTCTACACACTTCTGCACCAATTGTCAATCCGGGGCACGATCCGCGGACCATCGGGACGGCGCATCGCGCGACGGATCCACCGTTTCGTTCGGAAAACCAAGACCAGGGCAAACCTTCGCCGGCGACGCGTTGAGTGGCACCGCCCGGGAAGGAAATCCAAGTTGTCTGGCGGCCGAGTTGAATAGAGTATCGGGATCCCGGTCCCAGGAGTCCACATGCGTTCGAGTCGTCGTTCGTTTCTCAGAGGTTTCGCCTCCGTAGCCGGCGTCGCTGCGGGGGCACAGGCTGTTTCCGCGCAACAGCATGAACACAGTCAGCGGACTGCCCCGGCGGGATCGCGGGCGTCGGCCGCTCCTGCAGCCGCATCGTTGCCGCCTCTGACGGGTCCGCAGATAGTGCCGGGTGTCACCGAGGTGGTTACGCCGGACCTGCCGAAGATGCCGTGGCGCCTCGAGAACGGCGTCAAGGTGTTCAACATCGCCGTCGAGCACGTGCGAACGGAATTCCTCCCGGGTCGCGTTGTCGACGCCTGGGGATTCAACGGCAGCGTCCCGGGACCAACGATCGAGATCGTTGAAGGCGACCGCGTCCGCTTCATCGTCCAGAACAAGCTGCCGGAGCCGTTTACGATGCACTGGCACGGTCTGGAAATCCCGGTGGAGATGGACGGCATGCCGGGCATCTCCCAGCCGCCGATTGCTCCGGGCGCGACCTTCATCTACGAGTTCACGGTCAACCAGAACGGCACGTTCTTCTATCACTCGCACATGGCGATGCAGGAAATGATGGGGCTCATCGGCCTGTTCATCATCCACCCGCGTACGCCGCACATGCCGCGCGTCGATCGCGACTTCGGGCTCATCCTGCAGGAGTGGTCAATCCTCCCGAACAACACGATTCCGAACTCGCTGGCCATGGAGTTCAACTGGCTGACCTTCAACGGCAAGTCCGGCCCGGCGACGACGCCACTACTCGTGAAGCTCGGTGAGCGCGTGCGGATCCGTTTCGTCAATCTCGGGATGGATCATCACCCGATGCACCTGCACGGCCATCAGTTCTATGTCACCGGCACCGAGGGCGGGCGCATTCGCACGACGGCAGTGGAACCCGGCAACACGGTGCTGGTAGGCGTGGCGCAGGCGCGCGACGTGGAGTTCGTCGCCAACAACCCGGGCGACTGGCACCTGCACTGCCATCTGCCTCATCACATGATGAATCAGATGGCGTCGATGGTCGGGCCGCTGATGATGTCGCACGCCAACATGCCGCGACCCGGGACGATGACCGCCGGACTGGGAATCCAGAGCGGCAACGCACTTTCAGATGCAGCTGCGCCGGCATTTGGCCGCACGGTCAACGTCGGCGCCGAAGCCGAGCGGGCGGTCGCCAACTTGCCGGCGAACGTCGTTGCCAAGGTGCCCGGCCAGGCGGGACAGCCAAACGAGGGGATGTTCCCGGGCTATCCGCAGGACATGTTCATGACGATGGACAGCCTCGTCGAGAAGCCGGAGACCTACGGCCTCAAGCCCGGGTGGACCGGCGGCACGATGGGCATGATGACCCTCGTCCGTGTGCTGTCGCCCGAGATGTTCGATCGCATCCAGCAGATGAAGGTCGAGCGAGGCGGTGCGCGCAAGTGAAGACCGCGATCGCGTTTCTCATCGTGATGTGCGCGGCCTCTGCCGCGTTCGCACAGGGCGCTCGTACCGCGGCGCCGCTGACGCTGGCGGAGCTGGAACAGCTTGCGCTGGCGAACAACCCCACGCGCGCCGCCGCCGAGGCGGCCCTGGAAACCACGCGGGCCCTCGCGCGCCAGGCGGGCGCGAAGCCCAACCCGGTCATCGGCTATTCCGGGCGGCAGCTGCGCGACGGCACCCGCGACGAGCACGGTTTCTTCTGGGACCAGACCATCCCGCTCGGCGGCAAGCTCGGAAAGGCGCGCACGCTGTACGAGCGCACGGCGGAGGGCGATGCCGCCAACGTGGAGCTGCAGCGCCAGCGCATCGTCAGCTCGGTGCGCACCGGCTATTACCGCGTTCTTGCCGCTGAACGCCAGGTGCAAATCCACGAGCGCCTTGGAGCGTTGACCGCGGAAGCCGTCGGCGTCACCGGGCAGCTGTTCAACGTCGGCGCTGCCGATCGTCCCGACTACCTTGCGATCGAGATCGAATCGCTCCGCATCGGCCTGGGCCTCACGGCGGCACGAAACAACCTGTTCGCCGTCCGCCAGGAGCTTGCGGCACTGACGGGCGTGCCCGACGTTGCCGACCGGCCGCTGACCGGATCTATCGAGGAGGCGATTCCGGAAATCGAGCGTGCTGCCCTGCTCCAGCGGCTGATCGATTCCAGCCCGCAAATGCGATATGCGAAGGCGGAAGTCGAGCGGGCCAAAGCAGCAACCTCCCTGGCACGGTCGGTCACCTCGCCCGATCTTCTGTTTCGCACCGGCGCGACGTACTACATGCAGAAGCCTGCCGGCTCGACCAGGCCGCTTGGCTTGTTCGGTGAGTTCGAAGCCGGCCTGCGGATCCCGCTGTTCAACCACAACTCGGGCGGCATCGCCGCCGCGCGGGCCGACGAGACGCGCGCGACAGCCGAAGTGCGCCGCGTCGAACTCGCGTTGCGCGCCGAGGCGGCGGCGCAGTTCGCGGTGTATCTCAGCGGGCTCAACGAAGCGGAAACCTATCGGACACAAATCCTCCCGCGCGCGGAGGAAGCCTACAGGCTGTTTCTCGCCCGCTACAAACAGATGGCCGCGGCGTACCCGCAGGTGCTTGTCGCTCAGCAGACGCTCGTCACGCTGTCGCGCGAGTATCTCGCCAGCGTCGATCACGTCTGGCGTGCTGCGCTGGCGCTGCAGGGTCTTCTGGCGGGGATGGATTGATGGCGCCGGAGCGGCAACATGCTTGATCGGCCGCCAAGCGCCGGGAGCGGCGTCGGGAACAGAGTGGCGCCATGAGCATTCGGGGCGCGTTCACAGTCGGCCGCTATGGGTGATCGCTGCGCCAGCCTGGGCGCAGCACGACCAACATGGCGCGGCCGGGACGGTAAACGCGGATGTCGCACAGTGCCTGCAGGCACAGACGGTCGTCTTTGAGATGCTGAACGGTGCCGCCATTCGGCTCGAAGCGGCGCGCCAAAGCAACAGCGGCTCAACGATGCGCGCGACGCTGGCCGAAATCGACTCATTGATTCTGAATCTGCGGGCGCAGCTGGCCCCGTGCTCGCGCATCCAGCCTGTGGTGGCGCCGACCGCGGAGGCTAAACCGGCCGAACCGGCTCCCGCGCAACACGCAGACCACACCGAACACGCGGCACCGGCCGCCACGCCCGACGCGGTTCAATCACTGTCGCCGCGCCCGTGGTGGCGCCGGCGGCAACGTCGCCGGTCGCCGGCGGGTAACTCCGGCTCGGCCATCCGCGCCGCCATCCGCCGCTCCGGCGGCCGCGCCTCGGCCCGCCGGCGCAACGAGTCCTGCCGCCCAGGACGCACACGTGGATCACCCAAGTCCAGCGCCGCCGTCGGCACCTGCAGCTGCCGCTCCAGTGAAGCCAGCCAGTCCACCACAGCGCACTCAGCAGCCTGCCGTCGTCCCAACGTTCTGGTCAACGCGGCTGGAATCGCTCCGATGCACGACCGGCGTCGCCGGATCAGGCGCTCCACGCACCACCTATCAGGGAACCACCTACTACTTCTGTTCTGAACACGATCGACTGAATTTTCTAAGGAATCCGGCCGCGGCAATCAGCGGCCGCGGACGCTAATGCCCAACAGCCGCCACCTCGTTCCCATGCTCATCGTCGCCGCGACAACGGCGATCTTCGTCGCGCCGGCAGCCGCCCACGTCTCGATTCAGCCCGCGACCGCCGACGCCAACAGGTTTCAGGAATATACGGTCCGTGTGCCGACGGAAAAGGATGTTCCGACGACGTCGGTGCGGGTTGTCTTCCCTGAAGGATTCGAGGCGCTGCGTTTCAGGCCGCCCGCTCCCGGCTGGCGCTATCAGCTCGAACGCGACGCGACGGGTCGCATCGCCAGCGTGACGTGGTCGGGCAGCACAATAGGCCGGGAAGAGTACGAGCTGTTTCAGTTCATGGCCCGCTCGCGGAAACCGGGACGCTACAAGCTCGAGGCCTATCAGACCTACAACGGCAGCGAGGTCGTCGGGTGGGTGAATGAGGCGGAGCCCCGCCCGGCGCCGCACATCACCATCACCGCGGCGGCGGCTGCACCCGCAAACAGCGGGACAGACCCATTTGCCGAGCGCCAGGAGCCGAGGCAAGCAGCATCGGGCACCGCCGATGTCGACCAAGGCCTCGTCGCTTCAGCGGGCGTCCCGCTCTGGCTCGGAGGCGGTGCCCTGCTGCTCGCGGCGCTGTCGCTCGTCGTCGCGATGCGCGCCTCGCGGCGTGCCCGGCTCGCGGACTGACGTGGGCGCACGCCCGCGAATCCTCCTCGTCCTCTGCATCGCAGTTGCGGCGGCGCGTGGACTCGCGGCTCATGCAGAGCTGTTGTCGTCGGACCCGGCGGCCGGGTCGGTAGCGGCGACCTCGCCCTCCCGCCTCAGCATCACGTTCAGCGGAGCTGTCGAGAGCACCGGCGACGCGCTTGAGCTGTTCGCGCCCGACGGGACGCGTGTGCCGCTCGAGGCAGCTGCGACGGTCGCCGCGGGCGACTCGCATACCATCCAGGCACCCGTGGGGGCGCTGTCGACTGGGACGTATACCGTCCGCTGGCGAGTGCTCTCCGAGGATGGCCACCCAATCAACGGCACGTTTCAATTCAGCGTTGGCTCGCCAGGGGCGGCGGCGGCCCCCGCGGCGGCCGCGCCTGCGCCGAGCGTCGCCTGGTCGGCAGCGGCCCGGGCGTTTCACCTGTTCGCGCTCAGCACGCTGCTCGGCCCGCTCATCTTCCTGCTCGTCGTGAAGCCTCCGTTCCAGAGAATTCACCAGCGACTGTGGAGGGTCATGGTCTGGGGGAGCATCGCGATCCTTCCTGCGGCCGCGCTGATGTTCGTCGCGCAAGCCGCCGCTGTCTTTGGAACGCTCTCCGCCGCCGTTCAGTGGCAGTCTGCGTCCTCGCTGCTCGCCACGCACTGGGGCTGGTTGTGGTTAGTGCGTACGGGATCGGCGCTGGTGGCCATGGCCCTGGCGTGTGTGGGGCGTTACCGCAGTGTGACGAAGCCGGACACTCGCCACACGATGATTGCCGCCACGCTGGCCATCCCGGGCGTCGTTCTCGTTACCACGACGGCCATGAACGGCCATGCCGCGGCAACCGCGCCGATCAGCGTCTCCCTTCCCATCGACTGGCTGCACCTTGTCGCGACGACCGCCTGGATAGGTGGACTCGTCGCACTCGTCGCCGCGGTGTTTCCGGTGATTCGGACCGCGCAGCCGAAGGATCGCGACCGGGCGCTGGCACCGCTGGTGACACGCTTTTCGACCCTGGCGCTGATCTGCGTGGAGATCCTGGTACTGACCGGCCTGTATCAAACGTGGGTGCACGTGGACTCTCCGGCGTCGCTCACGTCCACGGCTTACGGGCGCGCGCTCCTGACAAAACTCGCCATCATCGCCGCGATGATGCTGCCGGCCGCAATCAACTTGTTCATCATCCGGCCGCAGCTGCAGCGGTCGGCCGCAGCCTCTGACGGCGACCTGTACCGCCGGTTCCGGTGGACAGTCAGCGCCGAGCTCGTCCTGGCGGTCATGGTGCTGGCGGTCGTTGGCCGCCTGACGTCGACGCAGCCGGCGCGCGTCGAGGCCGCTGCACGCGCTGCGGCGCCGGCGCCAGCGCCGGTCGTTTCCTCCGACCAACGCGTGACGATGGCCGATCATGTCGGCGCCACGCTGGTGCTGCTGAACGTCTCACCCGTTCGCGTCGGATCCAATCAGCTCGAAGTCCTGCTGCAGGACCCTGCCGGCGGCGCGGTGCGCAGTGCCGTACACCTTCGGATCGTTCCACCGGAAGGCAGCGGAGTCTCACCCTGGACCGTCACGCCAGTGCTCGACGGCAACATGTATCGGGCAACGGCAGCGCTCGCGCCCGAAGGCAATTGGAGGGTGGAGGTGTCGACCGCCGACTCCGAAGAGCCCATCGCCGGCGCTATATTCGCGTTCGACGTCCCGGCACGCGGCGTTCGCGATCTGCTCACCGCCTCCGCCACGCGCATGAACCGGCTCCGGTCAGCACGGAGCAGGTTGAGACGTTTGCCGATGGCATTCGCAGCGTGGCCACCGTCGTCTATCGCGCGCCCGACCGCGAGCGCTGGACCGGCGAGCGGCACCGAGGACAGCGAGATCACGATTGGCAGCAACCGGTTCGTGCGTGGCGCCGATGGCAGGTGGCTGCGTCAGCCGGTGTCGCATTTCCATTGGCCCGCCTTCGCGCCGCACGAGGCCACAGAACCCATGCTGATCGGACGCGAGAAGGTCGACGACACCGAATGCTTCGTCATTGCGTACGTGAGCCCGGCCGATGGCAGCCGGCACCGCGCATGGATCGCGACCGACGACCTGAGGATGCTGCGTCATTCGGAGGCGGCGCCAGGCCGCTTCGTGGTGAATCACTATTCGAGCTTCGACGCGCCGGTGCAGATTGAGGCCCCGGCGCTCCGGTAGCTCCTGCGGCGGTGATATGAGACGTGCGGCTGCGGCGTCCGCCGTCCTGCTGTTGCTGCCGCTGCACCAGGCCGCCGCACAGCGACCGGCAACCGCCGACGCGCGGGCGTCGCGCATCGAGTCGCGCATCACCGTCGACGGCGTGCTGGATGATGCTGCCTGGTCGGCGGCGCCGGCGTTGAACGGATTCCGACAGCGCGATCCCGCCGAGGGCGCACCGGCAAGCGAAGGCACCGACGTCCGGGTCGTCTACACGAGCACCTCCATCATCTTCGGCATCACCGCCCACGATTCGGAGGCGGCGCGCATCGCCGCCACGGAACTGCGCCGTGACAACGCGTTCGACAACGACGACAGCGTGGCGGTGATCCTCGACACGCTGCACGACCACAGGAGCGCCTACCTGTTTCGCGTCAATCCCGCCGGCACCCAATACGACGCGCTGATCACCGACGAAGGCAAGGTCACGGACGCGAACTGGGACGAAAGCTGGAACGCCGCCGCGCGCGTGTCGCCCAGCGGGTGGACCGCTGAGATCGAAATCCCATTCAAGATCCTGCGGCTCACCGGCGCCGACACTCAGGTGTGGGGGCTCGATGTTGAACGCGTCATTCGCCGGAAGAGTGAGTTCACCTACTGGAGCAACTACCGCCGCGGATTCACGTTCGCGCAGGTGTCCCAGGCGGGCCATCTCAACGGCCTTCAGGGGGTGGACGGTGGGTTGACAGTGCGTATCAAGCCCTACCTCCGGACGACCACGCGCCACGCGTCGCCACCGCCCACCGGCCGGCGTCAGCTCGTGAGCCTCTCGGACATCGGCCTCGAGGACGTGAAATACAGAGTCACGTCGGACTTCACCGTCGACTTCACGATGAACACGGATTTCGCCGAAGCGGACGTCGATGCCCAGGTTCTCAACGTCACGCGGTTCCCGGTGTTCTTCCCTGAGCGGCGGGAGTTCTTCGTCGAGGGCGCCGGCATCTTCGACTTCGGGCCAGGTGGCGGCGCCGCCTCCGAGATGAAGCTGTTCTTCAGCCGCAGCATCGGCCTGTCCGCCGACCGCGACACCATTCCGATCATCGCCGGCGCCAAGATGACGGGGAAGGCAAAGGGCTGGAGCGTTGGCGTGCTCGACGTACAGACCGAAGCGCTCGGTCGCACGCCGCGTCGGAACTACGCAGTGATGCGGCTCAAGAAGGACCTGCTGGCGCGATCCAACATCGGGTTGATCGTCAATAACCGCGCCTCAACCGCTCCCGGCGACCCCTACAACCGTGGCTTTGGCGCCGACGCCAATTTCGTCCTGCTCGATCACTTGAACATCCAGGCGTTTGCCGCCTCGACCTACAGCCCGGGTAAACCGGACGATCACTGGGCCGGGCGGCTGCGCACGAACTGGGACACCGATCGCTGGCTGCTCAACTTCGAGCACCTCCTGATTCAGCGGGACGTCAATCCCGAGATGGGATGGCTGCCGCGCCGCGACATGCGCAAAACGAAGCTGCAGCTCGATTACAAACCGCGGCCGGATATTCCTCACGTACGGCAGCTCTTCTTCCGGACCAATTTCGACTACATCACCAATCAGGCCGGCGCGCTCGAAACGCGGAACGAGGACGTCACCGCGGAGACACTGTTTCAGAGCGGCGATCGGGTTTTTGCCCGATACAGCCACCTCCTGGATCGGATCGACGAGAGCTTTCAGATTCAGGGTGTACCGGTGTTCGTCGGCGACTACCGCTGGAGGTCCGCGATCCTCCGGTTTACGCCGGGCCCCAGCCGCAGGCTCTCGGGAGACGTGTCGCTCCGACGCCAGTGGGGCTTTTACGGGGGGAACAACACGGAGCTGGTGTGGAGTCCGCTGTGGAAACCGAGTGAGAATCTCTCGCTTGTCCCCGCCTATCAGTTCACGCGTCTGGAACTACCTGGCGGCCGCTTCACCTCCCACCTGATAAACAGTCAAGTGAATTACGCGTTCTCGAACAAGTGGCTGACGAGCAGCACGGTCCAATACAACAACCTGTCCCGCTTCGTTGTCGCGAACCTCCGGCTGAACTACATCTATCGGCCCGGCGATGACGTGTTTCTGATCTACAACGATTCGAGCACGCTCGGAACGTCTCTGATCCCCGGCGCGCGGAACCGGTCCCTCATCCTGAAGATCACCAGATCGCTCGATTTCTAACGGCGGTTGCGGACCAAGGCTTCTTAGGATCCACTGCATGCGTGTCGTCTGGCTCTCGCACAACCGTGAAGGTAGCCCCAACGCCAAGCCACCGTTACGGCAACGCGAAAGCGACGAACTCCGCCGCGTGCTGCTGACCGCCAATGGCAAACACCACGTACTGCTTTCCACGATGCATGTACGTCATCGGTGCACCGGTCGCTCCCGCCTCGAGATGTGTCGTCCACAGGAGCTCGCCCGTCCGCTTGTCGAACGCGCTGAACTGCTTCCCGCCGAAATCGGGAGGCGTGCCGACGTTGATTTGATCGCCGACGGTCGCAAACAGCAGTGTCTTGGTTGCGATCACGCCGGAACGCGACGCATTGCCGAGCGGCCCAAGTTTGAGATGCGCGATCGCGGGATGATTCCGCGGGCCATCGCCATTCGGCGTGGTCCACACCTTGTCACCGCGATTCAGATCGAGGGCCGTGATACGCCCGTACGGAGGTTTCACCAGCGGCAACCCGCGGGGGCCAACGATCCGAGTGTTATTCGAGACTCGATATCGCAGGTTCGAGGACTCGGGGTTGCCGGGCATCACATTCTGGGCGATTGGACCGGTCATGGAAGGCACGTACAACCTGCCGGTTTCAGGATCGAAGGCGGCTCCGGTCCAGTCAGCACCACCAACGGTGCCGGGCATCTGTATCGTCCCCTGCTTGCCGTCCGGCCCGGGTTCGGGCAGCGACCCCGGCGTGAACATCGGACCCACGACGTACTTCCTGGCGATCGCGAGCGCCTCGGTACGCAGTTCCGGCGTGAAGTCGATCAGATCATCCTCGGTGATCCCCTGCCGATCGAAGGCCGGGGGCTTCGTCGGAAACGGTTGTGTGCGCGACGCTCGTTCTCCGGGCACTGTCGCGGATGGAACAGGGCGTTCCTCGATCGGCCACACTGGCTTGCCCGTCACGCGGTCGAAGACGTACGTAAACGCCTGCTTGGTGACCTGGGCAACTGCCTTGATCCTCCGGCCCCCGACGGTGAGGTCGACGAGAATCGGCGCAGCTGGATTGTCGTAATCGAATATGTCGTGATGCACGGTCTGGAAATGCCACACGCGCTTGCCGGTGGCGACGTCGAGGCACACGACCGAGGTGCTGAACAAGTTGTCGCCGAGACGATGGCCGCCGTAGTAGTCGCTGGTCGCGCTCGTCGTCGGCAGGTAGACGTACCCGAGCTCATCGTCCGCGCTCATCATCGACCAGACGTTGGCGGCACCGCTGTATGCTCGCGATCCGTTTTCCCACGTGTCGGCACCCGGCTCGCCGTCCTGCGGAATTGGATTCCACGTCCAACGCAACGCGCCCGTGCGGACGTCGAACGCGCGGACGACGCCGGGCGCGCCTTCCATCCTCGTGGCGAAGTCCTGATCGGTCATGGCGGAGCCGATCACGGCGACGTCGCGGACGATGAGCGGTGCGGCACTCCAGCGCCAGCCACGGGCGCGCGGGTCGAGAC
The DNA here is from genome assembly GCA_963793705.1 of uncultured Acidobacteriota bacterium. GTDB lineage: Bacteria > Acidobacteriota > Vicinamibacteria > Vicinamibacterales > UBA2999 > Gp6-AA40. The sequence goes on from CAWCBC010000012.1 coordinate 202,144, forward strand.
CAGCCGAGAGGTCAACTCGCCCGCCAACGCCGAAGGACGGTATGACGTCTCCCGTCTTCGCGTCGAGCGCGTAGAGGTACTGGTTGCGATAGGAGAAGACGCGATGCGCCTTCCCGTCGGTCCAATACGCCACGCCACGCACGCTCGCCGATCCACGCAGCGGGTCGTTACCCGGCTTTTGTACCCACATCGTTGCGCCCGTTGCCGGATCGAACGCCTCCGCGAGGCCGAGGCCGTTCGAGGCGTAGAGCACGCCATCCACCATGATGGGAGTCGAGCGGAAATTGTTGTTCGGGCGAAGCGCAGCCGACAGGGGAATGTCGGGCGGCGTGTGCGGACGGCGCCACGCCACCTTTAACTTTCCGACGTTCGCTCTGTTGATCTGATCGAGCGGCGAGTATTTGGTCGCCGCGTTATCCGCGGAATACATTCGCCACTGTCCATCGTCCGTGCCTGAGGCGCGTCCCTGGACTGCAATCGCGCCAACGAGCGCGGCGGCGGCACACATCCCACCCAGACGACGTGACGCGATCATCGGCCAGCTCCTTCTTTCCCACACCGTGCGCTGTAATGCGAGCGGAGAAATCCGATCAGTCCGCGCACGATATCACTACGAACCAGGAGGGCGCACACGACACTTGTCACACGACATTTTCCGATTCTTTCAGCAATCCGCTCGTGACCATGAACAAGGCTTGGTAGGATGCACCGCATGCGCGTTGTCTGGCTCTCGCTCGTCGCAGTGATGTCGGTCGTTGCCGGATGGCAGGCGATCTCGTTCGCCCAGGCCACTCCTGGAATCCGTAGTGCGCCTACATACACGACCGCCCAGGCGGCGCTCGGACAGGCCGCCTATCGCGCGTCCTGCGCGTCGTGCCACGGCGACAACCTGAACGACGGCGCGTTCGGCCCGCCGCTCAAAGGCGTGCCGTTCATCCAGAAGTACGGCGGCCGGAGTGTGGACCGTCTCTTCACCGTGACCAGCACGACGCATGCCGACGACGGCGCCGGGCTCGCTGACGCCCGGCGGTCTACGCGCAGATCGTGGCGTACATCCTTCAGCAGAACGCCATCGTCGCCGGCACGGAGGAGCTGCCGTCGGATCCCGCGCGCCTGCGGAGATGACCATCCCGCAGGGCGGATTCAGCATCATGGCGTTCTCGCCCTATACGCCGCCTGCGCCGAAGGTGACCCGCCCCAACCCGCTCGACAGATATACGCCCGTCACCGACGCGATGCTTGCGGCGCCCGCGCCGTCGGAGTGGCTCGGCTGGCGGCGCACGTGGGACGCGCACGGCTTCAGCCCGCTCACGCAGATCAACAAGGAGCAATGTCGCGCAACCTGCGCGTGGCGTGGAGCTGGTCGCTGCCGCCAGGGTCGAATGAAGGCGTGCCGCTGGTGCACGACGGCGTGCTCTTCGTTCACGGCATGGGCGATCGCGTGCAGGCGCTCGACGCGCGGACCGGCGATCTGCTGTGGGAATACCGCCGACAGCTGCCGCAGGGCGTCGCGCCCACGGTCAAGCGCGGGATGGCGCTCTATCGCGATCGTCTGTACATCGGGACGTCCGACGCCCACGTGATCGCGCTCGACGTGAAGAGCGGAAAGCTCGTGTGGGATACGCAGCATCGGCGACACGAAGGTGCGCGAGGGAGTCGCCGGCGGCGTGCTCGCGGCGCGAAGGGCAAGGTCATGGTGGGCACCACCGGCACCGGCGTCGGCGCCAAGCCGGGCGGCCCGCAGATCGTGGGACTCGATGCAGACACCGGACGGATCGCGTGGCGCGTCAACACCATCGCGCAGCCGGGCCAGCCTGGTGGCGACAGCTGGAACGGCATGCCCGGCGATCAGCGCACGCGGCGCGTCGGTGTGGACGACCGGCAGCTACGACCCGACGACCGGACTCGCCTTCTTCGGCACCGGCAACACCTACGACACCGGCCCGCTGCAGCGACCGGTGAACCGGCCCGGCGTCACCAGCGACGCGCTCTACACGGACTCGACGCTGGCCATCGATCCCGACACCGGCAAGCTGGTGTGGCACTTCCAGCATCACCCGAACGATCAATGGGATCTCGACTGGGCGTTCGAGCAGCAGGTCGTGCAGCTTCCCGTGCGCGGCCAGATGCGCACGCTCGTCGTCACCGCCGGCAAGATCGGCATCTACGACGCCGTCGAGGCCGCGACGGGACGCTTCGTCTTCTCCATCGATCTCGGCCTCCAGAACATCGTCACCGCCATCGATCCCGAGACCGGCCACAAGACGATCGATACCAGCCGGATTCCCGGCGACGGCACGCGTGAAGATCGTGTGCCCGCACGGCGCGGGCATGAAGAACTATCTGCCGGCGTCCTACAACGCTGCGAGCAAGGTGGTCTTTGCGCCGCTCACCGAAGCCTGCATGGACGTGTTTCCATTCCCGGCGGCGCGGGGCGCGGCGCGCTCTCGTCAGGCGTGAACTGGGGCATCCGTCCGCTGAACAGCGACGGCAAATACGGCCGGCTGCAGGCGATCAACCTCGAGACGCGCAAGACCGTCTGGATCGCGCGCGACCGCGCGCCGCAGACGACGGGGGTCCTCGCCACGGCCGGCGGCGTCGTCTTCGCGGCGCGTTCGATCGATTCTTCCGCGCGTACGACGACGCGAGCGGGAAGGTGCTGTGGGAGACGCGGCTCAACGACGTGAGCAGCTCGAGCCCGATCACATACAGCGTTGGCGGCAAACAGTACGTGGCCATTGTCACAGGCCAGGGCGGATTCCATGCCGCGAGCTACGCGGTGCTCGTGCCGGAGCTCGTGAGCCCGCCCGACCGCGGCGCCGCGCTGTGGGTGTTCGCGCTGCCGTGACGCGGTGATCGGCTTGCGTCCTTGCTAATGTCTATTGTATATCAGACATTAGACAATGGCTGGCGCACTCCGCGTGTCCATCAACCTCGAGTCCCCCGTTCCTGCCTTCCGGCAGATCGCCGGCGATCTGCGCCGGCATCTGGTGGATGGGCAGTTCAAGCCCGGCGACCTGCTGCCGCCGATTCGCCAGCTGGCCCTTGATCTCGGGGTGCACTTCAACACGGTGGCCCTGGCCTATCGGCTGCTCGCTGACGAGGGCTGGCTCGAGCTGAAACGCGGCCGCGGGGCGACCGTGATCGCGCGGAACACGCCGCGGGCCGGTTGACCGGCGCCAGGTTGATGGCCTGCTGCGGCAGCTGGCACAGATTGCCGCTCAACTGCGCAGCGCCGGCATGAGCTCACGGCAGATCTCGTCGGCGCTGCGCCGCATCGCGCAAGGAGCACCACTATGACGTCCGCCTTCGGGCTCCTGCTGCTCATGGTCACGGCGAGCGCGCTCGTCTTTCATTTCATGCCTCGCTTCAGCCGGCCGACATCCTGTTCGGGGTGACGGTATCCGAGGCATTCGTGGCGGGCGCCGGCCGCACGCTCGTCTCCCGCTACCGGGCAATTGTCTGGGTCAATGCGGCGGTAACGATTGCGATCGGCCTGTTGCTTCGAGTGCCTCAGGACGATGGCGGGTGGTCGCATGGTGATGATCGGGGTCATGACCGCCAGCATCGTGGTCGCTCATGGGGCGTGGCAGTGGGCGCGCCAGAAGGCGCGCGCGCACGCCGTCCCGCCCTCCGACGTGCGCGTCGCCTCACTCGTCACGCGCGACACGTCGCTGCCGGGTGGGGCGCTCGTCGCCGCCGGACCGTTTGCCATTCTGCTGGCCACGGCGCTGTTCCTCTACACGTACCGGACGACGTGCCGGCTGGTCCCGACACGGCCAACCCGTTCGGGCAGCTCGCGTTCGGCGCCATCTTCGTCACCATGATGCTGACGATCGCCGTGACCATGGCACGGCGGTCGCGCCAGATCGCGGTTGACGGCCCGGCCGCGGCAGCGGAGCAACGGTTCCGGCGCGTAAACGTCCTCGTCCCCGTTCTGGTCGCGTACATGGCTGCGATTACGATGTCGGCCACGACCCTCCAATCGATACCGGCGGTCGACGACACCCTGGGCGTGAGGGCCTGGTTCGTCTTGCTGCCGCTCATGCTGTTCGGTTTCGGCGTGAACTACTGGATGTTCCGCGTCGGCCAGGGCGGCCATCGCGCAGTCGCGCCTGCGGCGCGGCGGGAGGTTCACGGAGACGCCACACCCGACCACCGGTGGATATTCGGGATGTATTACGTCAACCCGCGGGATCCGGCGATGTGGGTCGAGAACCGTTTCGGCATTGGCTACACGCCGAACTTCGGCAACTGGCGCGCGTGGCTGCTGATCGTCGGCATGATGCTGGTACCGATGTTTGCCGGCCGCCTTTTGTTCTAACGCACATGCGCACGCGGAT
>CAWCBC010000013.1:0-396302 GCA_963793705.1 uncultured Acidobacteriota bacterium
CCATCTGCGCGATGAGGTAGAAGATGACGACGGCCAGCGCCCCGATCGACGCCGCGATCCGGATCGGCCTCTGGCGCAGGCGGGCGGCCAGCACGTCGGCGAACGTGTAACGCCCGAGATTGCGCAGCGGCTCAGCGATCAGGAACATCACGATCGGCCACCCGACCAGCCATCCCACCGAGTAGATCAGACCGTCGAAGCCGGACGTGGCGACCAGCCCGGCGATCCCGAGGAAGCTGGCGGCGCTCATGTAGTCGCCGGCCAGCGCCAGCCCGTTCTGAAAGGCGGTGACGCTTCGCCCGGCAGCGTAGAACTGATCGGTCGTGTGTGTCCGCCGGGCGGCCCAGACGGTGATCCCGAGAGACAGCGCGATGAAGCCGAGGAAAAAGGCGATCGCAGTGAGGTTCGGCTCGCCGAGCGACGTCATCGAGCGAAGCCCGTCAACCGACGCGTCGTAGTGCGCGTTGGCCCATCTGATGTAGATCCACGTCAACACCCAGGCCACCACGATGACCAGCGCGCCGAGCAGCATGCCGAGGCTCATGCCAGGTGCGACGTGTGGTTCCGAGCAGTGGTTTGTTGAACGCGACGAGGAGGATGAACCCGAAGTAGGCCACCATCATCGCGATGGTGAGGGACACGGCGATGCGCCAGCGCGCCGCGGAAACGGCTTCGAGGGTCTAAGTGTGAGGGCATAAAAAAACTCCCAACCTGCCAAGCTGGAGTTGGCAGTTGGGAGTTGGATTCTACCGTAGGGGCCGACCGTAAGGTCGGCCTCTACCGATCGCGATCTTAGCTCCTACTTTTCCTTCTCTCTCGTCCGGCGCACCGATGCCCGACGAACCGACGAACAGCTTCTTGCCGTCGGGGAAGGTGATGTCGCGGCCGTTCGCACGGTTCGAGCCGTCCTTCGCCTGGAAGCCCTCGACGACGACCTCGGTGCCCTCGGGCAGCGAGTTCTTGTTCCAGCCGCGGCGGAGCAGCGCGTTCGGGGCGCCACCTTCGACCATCCAGCGCTCGACCTTGCCGTCGGTCGCGCTTCACGTCGATGTGGAGCCAGGAATGCGGGTTGATCCACTCCATCTTGACGACAGTGCCCTTCATCTTGACGGGCTTCTTCGCGTCGAATTCGGCCGCGAACGAGTGGTGCGCCATGACCGGGGCGGCAACCGCGACGAGCAGTGCGGCTCCGGCGATAACGCTGAACAATTTCGTACGCATCGGGTCTCTCTCCTGCCTAAACGTGTATTTGACCGTCGTCCCGAACCGTCAAACCCGGGCCAGAACAGTATAGCCCAATCCCCTGGACCTACTCGGACGTCTTCTTTTTCAGGTCTCCGTAGAGCAGTTCCTCAGAGAACTCGACGCACTTGTATTCCAGGAGCTGGGCGTTCGCCTCCACACGGCGGTACAGCGGCATGCGGATGGTCCACGGCCGGGTGTAGGTCTTGGGATCCTCCATCCGCGCCTCGTAATTCAGAATGTTCCCGCCCGTCCCCGGCATCACTGAATACCGCTCGGTCACGGTGAGCGCGTCGCTGTGATGGTTGCCAGCCCGATCGAACCAGGACAGGTCGTTGAAGCCCTTGGCCTCGATGACGAGCGTGTCGCCCTCCCACTTTCCGTTCGACCACCCCATCCAGCTGTCAACGGGGGCTTCGGTGTGGTTGGTCATGTGGACGATGCGGTTCGACGTGGCGTACTCGTAGACGAAGAGGATGTCCTTCTGCCCCTGCACAATCTGGAAGGGATAGGGCATGTAGGTGGCTCGCGGGACGCCCGGCATGTAGCACTTGGCTTCCGGATCGGTCTTCGGCCAGCCGGCCTGGTTCTCCGTCCGCTTCTTCAGACCAGCCGGGTTATACGGGATCGACCCGTTGTTGTCGATGATCACGCTCTGCCCCGCCGGAATCGCGAAGATGGCGCCGAGCTGCCAGAACGCCGTCGCGGACGCCGAGTGATCCTCGAGGTTCCAGTTGGCGGTGTTGGCGGTCTGATAGATGCCGTTCAGATTCGGCCTGCCGGCGATGCGATCCGGACGCGCGGGCGCTGCGCCACGACCCTGCGCCGGTGCTGCCGCGCCGCGACCCTGTGCGGGCGCTGCCGGGGCTGGTGCCGCTGCGCCGCCTGCACGACCTTGTTGCGCCGTGAGCGTCAGCGTCACTGCCGCTGCCATCGCCATCGCTATGAATGCGCCTATTAACCGGTTCCGCATGTGCCTAGGTCTCCTTTAAACACGAAGATCGTGACTGGCTTCTATCAAAGTTGTCGCTGGGGTGTCAAGGAAACCGGACAATCCTCGGAGAATCCGGCGCCCAGCTAGTGCCCATCTTACCGCGACGGCCCTCGGCCTACTCTACAGGGCACCGTTCCTCCCTGTCTACCGGAACGCCCGCCGGGCGCTCCTCCAAGCCGCACGACGAAACGCCCGCGCGCCTGTCCGGCGGCGAGCGTCGCGAACGCCTGCGGCAAATCGTCGAGCGGGATCTCACGGATCATCGGGGACAGGTCCCGCTTCATGTCCGTGGCCAGGCGGCGCCACACGCTCTTTCTGATATCCATCGGACACGTCACCGAGTCGACGCCGATCAGGCTCACGCCGCGCAGGATGAACGGGATGACGGTCAGCTTCAGATCGATGCCGCCGGTGAGTCCGGTGCTGGCGATGCCGCCCCACGGCGTGGTCGTCTTCACCAGCCACGACAGGAGGTCCCCGCCTGCCGCATCGACGGCGCCCGCCCACGTGGCGTGCTCGATTGGGCGATCGCTGAATTGAATCGTGTGTCGTGAAAGGACATCCGACGCGCCGAGGCGCTGCAGATACTCGCGCTCGTGGTCCTTCCCGGTAATGGCCGTCACCGTATATCCCAGGCCGGCAAGGACGGCGATCGCAATGCCGCCGACGCCGCCGGTCGCGCCCGAGACGGCGACCGCACCGCTCGACGGGGTGAGGCCGTTGTGCTCGAGGCGCATGATCGCGAGCGCCGCCGTGAATCCCGCGGTGCCGAGCGCCATCGATTCGCGCAGCGTGAGACCGGGCGGCACGGGCACGACCCAATCGGCCGGCACGCGCACGTAGTCCCCGTATCCACCGTCGTTGGCGACACCAAGGTCATAGCCCGTCACGATGACCTCGTCGCCCTGCGCGAATCGCCGGTCCGCGCTCGACACAACCGTGCCCGCCACGTCGATGCCGCCGATGCGCGGAAACGTCCGAATGATCCTCGGGCCCGTCGCCGCGAGCGCGTCTTTGTAGTTCACGCTCGAGTACGCCGCTTTGATGACGACATCGCCCGGCGTGAGCTCGTCCAGCGTCGTCTCGACAACGCGGCCGTGCACCTTGCCCTCGTCGTTGAAGATCCTGAACGCGCGGAAGCGATCCATCAGCCCACTCTGCCTTGATCCTGCCTACCGCCCCGCCGCGCGCTCGGCGGCGCGGAATCCCCGCAGGATGTTGGCGATGGCGTAGTTTCCCTCGTGACAGGCGTATTCGTACATCACGTAATCGCGATCGCGCGTCAGCGACATCGCCACGGTCCATGGCCGTGTCCACGTCTGCGGATCGGTGACGACGACGGAGTATTCCAGCGTGTCGGCGTCGCGCCGCGTGAACCGCTCCACCAGGCGAAGCGCGTCGCTGGTCGGATTGCCGTTGCCGTTCCTGCCGAGCGATCCGGTCTTCCCGTTGAAGTTGGTGGTCTCGACCACCAGCGCGGCACCCTCCCAGCGTCCACGCGCATCGCCCATGTAGGAGCGAATGCCCGGAGCCAGTGGGCGCCGGCCATCGAGCGGAATGATGCGCGCCTCGTGGATCATTTCGTAGCGAATGACCACGACGCCTGGCGCCTGCAGAATCTCGATGCCGCTGTTGTAGATGTTCGGGAACGTCGATCCGAGCACGCCGCGCGTCACGCAGCGGTCGTAAATGTTGAAATCCTGGGCGCGTGCGTAGCCGACCGCGGGGTTGGTCGAGGGCCAGGCTTTGGCGCGCCGGGCACCGTCCTCGGTCATCGGCGGCAGACGACCGTTCGGCGGATCGACGATGAGCGATGCCTGGCGCGATGCGCGCCCACCCTCGAGCCAGTGCGACGGCGGGTTGACGCCTCCACCGCCGCCGGCGCTGAATTCCACCGCATCGGCCTTGGCCTGTCGCTCCACCTCTGCGGCGCGTTGGGCAAACTCGGCATCGGTCAGCTCGGCGCGCGTGCCGAGTGCCACAGGCCGCTCGAACGGCACTGTGATCAGCCCGCCGCTCGGCCACACTCCCTGAAGGTCCGGGTCGCCCCACGGTGTACGCGGCACGCTCTGGGCCGCGCCGATTGTCGACGCCACGATGACCGCCGCAGCCACAACTAGATATCGCATGCCGCGAAGCATTATCCCGCCTCGCGCTTCACCGCTCAACGATTGTGCGCTCGCGCTCCGCATCGATCGCCAGTACGTCCGCAAAGTTCTCCGGAGAAACCGGCGCGCGTCGGCCATTGAGCGGTATTATCCACGCCCACGCGAAAGGATACCTGTGAACCTTCTCCCACCGGCCGTCCAGACGATGATCGACGACGCCCGCCGCGATCCGGAGGCGTTCTGGGATCGCGCTGCGCGGGAGCTGCCATGGTTCCGCTCGTGGGACCGCGTGTTCGAAGCGAGCGATGGTGGCACCCGTAAAGGGGTGCCCTCCGGACCAGAGTTCCAGCCCGCGTTTCGATGGTTCGTCGGCGGCCGGACCAACCTCGCCTACAACGCGCTCGACCATCACGTCGCCCACGGTCGCGGCGGCGACACCGCGTTGATCTACTTCAACGAGCGCGGCGATCAGCGGCGATTTACCTACGAAGGCCTGCTGCAGGAGGTCGAGCGCGTCGCCGCCGCACTCCGCGCGCGCGGCATCCGGAAGGGCGACCGCGTCACGGTCTATATGCCGACGTGCCCGGAAGCGATCGTGCTGATGCTGGCGGTGGTCCGCATCGGCGCGATTCACTCCGTGGTGTTCGCCGGCTTCGGCGCGCGCGCGCTCAGCGATCGCATCATCGCCAGCGGCTCATGCATGGTTGTGACTGCGGATGTCACGTACCGCAAGGGAAAGAACGTTGCGCTCAAACCGATCGTCGATGAGGCGCTGCGGCTCGCGCCACACGCGGTCGAGCATGTCGTGGTGTTGGACACGGCGAAGGTCCGCCTTCCGCCTTCGCGCAGAGCGCTACGGCGGAAAAGAAAGGCGGAAGCCACGAGATGGTCCTCAGCTGGATCGACGAGTTCGTGCGGGGCGGTGAAGGCCACTCCGGAGCGCACGTCGAGATGGAGGCGAACGAACCGGCCTACATCCTCGCGACGTCAGGCACGACCGCCAAGCCGAAGCTCGCGGTGCACACGCACGGCGGCTATCAGGTCCACATCGCCAGCATGGGGCGCTGGTGCTTCGGACTGAAGCCGTCGGACGTGTGGTGGGCGACGTCGGACATCGGCTGGATCGTCGGCCACAGCTACATGATCTACGCGCCGCTTATCGCCGGCTGCACGACGGTCGCGTTCGAGGGCGCGCTCGACCACCCGACGCCCGACGCGCAGTGGCGGACGGCGGTCGAAGCGTTCGGCGTCACCGGCATCTTCACGTCACCCACCGCGGTACGCATGCTGATGCGCTACGGGGAACAGACACTCGCCGACGTCGATCACTCCCGCCTCGAGCGCATCGTCTGCGCCGGCGAAGTGCTCAACCCGCACGCGTGGGACTGGCTGCAGAACCGCGTCCTCGGCGGCCGCGTCCCGGTTCTCGATCACATGTGGCAGACCGAAACGGGCGGCCCGGCGTTCGGCAACCCCTACGGCGTCGAGCTGATGCCGATCAAACCGGGATCAGCCACGATTCCGCTGCCCGGTGTCGAAGCGAATGTCGTAACGATGGCCGGCGAACCGTGTGCCCCGAACGAGAAAGGCATCATGGTGCTGACGCGGCCGTTTCCCGGCATGACGCCGGCGCTCTGGGGAGAGGCGGATCGGTACCAGCGCGATTACTGGCAGAAGATCCCGAACGTCTACTACTCCGGCGACTCGAGCTACGTGGACGACGATGGCTACTTCTGGTTCTGCGGGCGGGCGGACGAGGTGATCAAGATCGCCGCGCACCGCATCGGCACGATCGAAGTGGAGAGCGCGTTCATCACCCATTCGGCTGTGGCGGAATGCGGCGTTGTCGGCCGGCCGGACGAGACGCGCGGCGAAGTCATCTCCGCATTCGTCGTGCTGAAACATGGCCAGACGCCGTCAGAGGATCTGCGCCGCGCGCTGCTGCAGACCGTCCGCAAGGAGCTCGGCGCCGTGGCCGTGATCGGCGAGCTGAATTTCGTCGCCATGCTGCCGAAGACGCGCAGCGGCAAGATCATGCGCCGCGTGCTGAAGGCGGTGGTGCTGGAAGTTGATCCGGGCGACATCACCACGATTGAGGACGAGGGATCAGTCGAGGAGGCTCGCGAGGCTTGGGCTGCGCTCGTGCAGGCTCGGACAGCGCGAAGGCCCAAGGGTTAAGGCCTAAGGCCCAAGGGCTGGTCAAGGAATAAGGGTCAGCGGGTCAGGCTGAAGGAGCAAGCATGCGGACAGTGACGCTCATCGTCGTTCTCGTTGCGCTTGTGTCAGGGGTCGCCCGAGCGCAGGATGCGAAGCCGGCCTTCGAGGTTGCTTCGGTCAAACGCAACATGTCCGGCGCTCCCGGATTTCGGTGGGCCCACTGCGACGTCCGGTAGAAGACCCAATGGGTTTCTCCGCCATGAACGTGACGCTCCCGATGCTGATCACGATGCGTACGACTCGAAGACCGTGCATGGATTCGACGACGACCGGCATCGTCGGCGGGCCCGGTTGGCTGCAGACGTTACGTTTCGATATCGACGCGAGGGCCGGCAGCCGAAGTCTCGCGCACACAAGTGAACGCGATGCTGCAAACGCTGCTGCGAAGAGCGGTTCAAGCTGGTCGTCGCCATCGAACAGCGTCAGCGAGACGCATACGTCTTGAAGCTGGCACGGGCGGATGGTCGCCTCGGCCCGGACTTGAGGAAGGCGGCTGACGACTGCGACGTCACCCGGCCGAAAGATCCGCTCGCGCAGCCAAGATGATGCCGCGTCCCTCGAACGGTGCGCTGCCGTCATCTGGGAGCGCGTGCGCGACGATCGATTCAGTGGCGGGGGCGGTCGAGCTGCACGCTGAATGCGGCGGTCATCAACGAAACCGGGGTGACCGGACGATGGGACTACGTGATTTCACACAACGGCCTGCAGTCCGGTATCAAGCCGGCTCGCGATGGAACGATGCGCGAGTACCCGTCGATCTTTCAGGCCGTCGAGGAGCAGCTCGGGCTGAAGCTCGAACGCCGGGGCGAAAAGGCGTCATTCGATGTGCTCGTGATTAAGTCGGTCGAGCTGCCTACTGACAACTGAAAGGCCGACCTGAAGGTCGGCCTCTACCCTTTTCACTAACGCCTTGTTCCTGGACCAGCCCTTGGGCCTTAGGCCTTCGCCCTTTAGGCCTACTCTATGCATTACCTCTCTTGAGGTCTTCCGATGGTACACAGGCTGAGCCGGATTAATGGGTTCCATGTCATGGCCGCAGACGGGCCGATCGGCCACATCGACGATTTCATCGTTGATGAGGCAACCTGGCAGGTCCGGTATCTCGTGGTCGATACCAGCAACTGGCTGGGTGGCAAATGGGTGGCGGTTTCGCCCGCGTCGGTGACGGGGCTCGAGTGGGCCGAGCAGCGACTCACGGTGTCTCTGACGCGAGAAGAGATTCGAAGCAGCCCAACGCTGGACGAGGCGAACGTGCCCTCGCACGAGCTCACCCCGCGGTTCGTGATCCTGTAAAAGGAAGGCCGACGTAAACGGTAAAGGCCGACGTAAACGTCGGCCTCTACCAGCTTAGGGCCTTGGCCTTAGGCCTTCAGTCTAGGCTGGCCACCGCGACCGGCGCCGCCGCGTCCACCGCCACCGCCGCCGCGCCCACCGCCACGGCCGCCAGCCGGCGCAGGCCCCGGAACCGCTTCACCGCGAGCCGCCGCTTCGGCGCGGCGCTTCTCTTCCGCGCGCGAGCCGCTGAGGATGTTGGTCATCGAGTAATTGCCCTCGTGACACGCGTACTCGAAGAAGCCGTAGTCGTCCTCCCGCGGGATCGGCATACGCATCGTCCACGGCGCGGTGAAGTTCTTCGGGTCGATGACGGTCCTGCGGTAATCGAGCGTGTTGGCATCCGCCAGCGTGAACCGCTCGATGATGACGCCCTCGTTCGAGAGGACCGCTCCGGAGACGAGCGACTTCGGGTCGAGGTTGCGCGTCTCGACGACGAGCACGTCGCCCTCCCAGTGGCCCACCGAGTTGCCCATCCACGATTTGATGCCAGCGCCGACGTTTTTGCGGCCGTCGGTCGGGATGACCCGGGTCTCGTGAATCATCTCGTTGCTGAACGCCATCCAGCCCGGGCCCTGGACGATGCGGTTGCCCGAGTTGTAGATCTTCGGCGTCAGCGAGCCTTCGACGCCCAGGCTGATGCAGCGATCGTAGTTGCTGCGATCGGTGGTCCAGTTGGCCTCGACACCGTTCAGCAGGCGCCGGCGTTCCGCGGCCGCCGCATTCCTCTCCTGCTGGGCCTTCTGCGCCTCGGGCGTCAGCGCGGGCTGGCGACCGTTAGGCGGATCGATGATGTACGACGCGACGCGGCTGACGTCGCGCGACCGCTCGAGCCAGTGCGGCGGCGGCGAGACCGCGCCGCCGACGGTGCCGAAGCGCTTCTCGAACTCCTCGGCGCGCTCGAGCTCGAACTCGTCGCTGTTGTCGTTGGCGAGCTGCGTGTCGCGCGTGGCGACGCGCTGCTTGTGCTCGTCGTCGTTCAGCCGGTAGCGCGTGCCGAGCGACTCGGCGCGCTGCCCCGGGATGCCCTGCAGGTCGTTGCCGTTGTAAATGCCCTGCAGGTCTGGCTCGCCCCACGGCGTCTTCGGCACCTTATAACTGCCGAGCGCCGGCACGCCACCGTCCTTCGTGAATACCCCTGGGCTGTTGACGTTGCCCTTGCCCGTCTGCTGCGCAACCACCGAGACCGAAGCAAATGCAGCCGCTACCAGTGCGGCGACCAGGGTGCGAGTTCTCATCTCATGCTCCTGCTGAAAGGCCGACCTGAAGGTCGGCCTCTACCCTTCTTACTCGTGCCTTCATCCTAGACCAGCCCTGAGCCCTGCGGCCTGATTCCTGAGGCCTGCCTACGGCAGGGAGTAGGTTACAACCGTCCCGCCGGCAACTACGGCGACGTACTGTTTCCCGCTCCTGCCCATATAAGCTCATCGGGTTCGCTTGGGCATTGGACGGATTGCCGTTCGCTCCAACGGGATTCCGGGTTACCCACAGTTCCTTGCCCGTCTTCGCGTCGAAGGCGCGGAAGCGGCCGTCACTCGTGGCGCCCACGAATACGAGACCGCCGGCGGTTGCCGTCGGACCCGCGCTGCCGCCGCTGCCTGCGAGCTGCTTGCCTGCCGGCAGGTTCTCGTTCAATCCGAGCGGAACCTCCCACACGATCTGTCCGCTGTTTGCGTTGACCGCGTACAGCTTCGCCCACGGCGGGCGAACGCAGGGCGCGCCCGGTCCGTTCTTGCCGTTGAGCGGCGCCGAGAACGTGAAGAACGGTCCAAGCGCAGTGGCATTGGGGTTCGCCGGAACGCTGCCACGATCGTACGGGTGGTCCGATCCTGCCGACTCGCCGGCGAAGTCAACCCTGCGTGGCTGCCCGGTCTGCGGATTCGTGACGGCCAGCGGGCGCGGCTGCGTCCAGCCGACAAGGGTCGTGTTCTGCGCGTTGACGTAGAACACGCCGTTGACCGGATCCATCGACATCCCGCCCCAGTTCACGCCGCCCGTTCCGCCGGGCGTCTGGATCGTTGACTTCGGCGGCGCATCAAGGGCCTTGAACATGAACGGCGTGAACGGACCGGCGTTGTAGTAGCCGCCCGCCCGTTCCATCATCGCGACGCATGCGGCCACATGCTCCGGGGTCGTGTCTTCCACACGAACGAGGTCGATCTTCGGATCGAAGCTCACGCGGCTGAGTGGCCGCGGGCGAACGGGAATCGGCTGCGTCGGCGAGTACCACTCCGTCGGCACGTCCCCGGCCGGGACCGGAGGTCTCCTTCACGTCGATCAGCGGCTTGCCCGTCGTGCGATCGAGCACGTATACATAGCTCGACTTGCCGACGTGTGCGATCGCCGGGGTGCGTTTGCCGTTCAAGTTGAAATCGAACAGCGCGCCCGCGGTCGGCATGTCCGTGTCCCAGATGTCGTGATGCACGGTCTGGAAGTGCCAGAGATACTTTCCGGACTGAATATCAACCGCGACGATTGAATTGCCGTAGGCGTTGTTACCCGGACGATCGCCGCCGTAATAGTTCGTCGCCGGGCTGCCGATCGGGAGATAGACGATGCCGCGCTCGGCATCGACGGGGGCATGGAATGCCCACATGTTCGCGCCCGAACGGTTCTGCCAGCCGCTGTTGTTGTGCGACTCCTTCTGCCCCCACGAGTCATGGCCGGGCTGACCAGGCTGTGCAACCGTCCAGAACTCCCACAGCTTTTTCCCGGTGATGATGTCGAACGCACGCGGATTACCCGGCATGTCCTGCGGTACTTCCTGAGTCGCGGCACCAATGATGGCGACGTTGCGGTAGATCGTCGGCGTGCCGCCGTACGACACGATGCCGTTCCTCGCAAGTTTTCCCTCAGAGGTCGTGAGCACCGAGCCATCTTCTCCGAAGCCCGCCGATGGCTGGCCGTTAGCCGCGTCGATCGCATACAGGCGAGTGCCGCCCATGAAGAGAATCCGCGGGCCGTGCGTCGCGTCGCCGGGCCAGTAGCTCAGGCCGCGCGCGGAAGCCGTCGGGCCACCGCCGCGTCCTCCACCGGAGGGCCACCGCCGCCAGGCCCGCCGCCTGCGCGACCACCACCGCCACGCCCACCGCCAGCTTGAGCGCCAGGCGCAGGCGGCGCGCCTGCCGGAGCAGCAGGTGCGACGGGCGCCGCGGGAGCGGCCGCAGCGGCAGGCGGCGCACCACCGGGTGGTTGCACGGCACTCGCTGGCGCTGGCGGCGCAGCAGGTGGTGCAGGGGCGGGAAGCGTGAACGCCCACACTTCTTTCCCGGTGTCGCCATCGACGGCAACCACGCGCCGGCCGGCGGAGAGATACATCACGCCGTTGACGAAGACAGGCACAGACGACCCGCCGGCGCCGGGGAACGTCCACATCTGCTGCAGCTTCGCGACGTTGCCGACGTTGATCTGGGTCAGCGGCGAGAAGCGCGTCGCACCGGAATCGCGGTTGATGTTGTACCAGTCACCCGGCGGCACAGCCGCCGTCGCCGGCGCCGTGCGCTGCCCCGCCTGCGCGAAGACCGCAGCAGCGATGCCGATGCTGACCACAGTAATAAGTCCTAACCGTTTCATTTCTGCTCCCCGGGTCCGCCTAACCACCTTCGCCAAGGCTACGGTGGTCAAGAAGGCGGACACTACGATTACCGCTTCAGCGCCAACACCATGTACTGCCCCGGAGGTCCGCCGCCTGCGCCGCCGCGCCCGCCTCCACGTCCACCGCCGCCGCCCTGCCTCGCAGCCGCCGCCTCGGGCGGAGCCCCTGCCGCGGGCGCTGCTGGTGCTGCCGGTGCCGCTGCAGGAGCGGGTCCGCGTCCGCCCGCCGGTGGGCCGCCAAAGCGCGCGGCAAACTGGCCGGTTCCCGAGGCGACGGGCACGACGATGAACTGCCGGCCGTTGACCTCATAGGTCGCCGGCATCCCTTCCGACGCCGCGGGAAGCTCGATCGACCACACCTCTTTGCCGTTGTCACGGTCGTAGGCGCGGAATCGGCGATCGGCTCCGGTCGCAAAGAACACGAGGCCCCCGGCGGTCACGAGCGGTCCGCTGCGCGGGAAGTGCGAGCCGGTGTTCGCCGGGATATTCATCTCGGGGGGCGCCAGCACCACGCCAGTCGGCACGCGCCACTTGATCTCGCCGGTGTTCAGATCGTACGCCGTCATCTCCGACCACGGCGGGCCGATCGCCGCCATGCTGTAGCTGAAGTTGTTCATGAACTCGTAGGGCGAGGGGAACTGCACGACGCCGCCCTTGGCCTTGGCCGCGTCGACCAAAGCCTGCGCGTCCTTGATCATCTGGGCCTTCTGCTCGGGCGTGATGATCACTCCGCCGGCAACGACCTGCGCCCCACCACCGCCGCCACCACCGCCGCCGCGTCCGGCACCCGGAGCAGCTGGTAGCGCAATGCGATCGACAGTTGGCAGCGCCTTCGCAAACACGTACATCTCGCCGCGCGTTGGATCGACCGCGGACGTCTGGAAGTTCGCACCGCCGTTGTGACCGGGCAACGAGATCGAACCCTCGAAGCTTGGCGGCGTGAAGAGCCCTTCGTTGCGCAGGGTCTTCATCCGCGCGGCAATCGCCTCCCGTTCCGCCGCCGGCAGATAGGGGTTGATGTCCTTCTCCGTGAATGACTGACGGGCAAACGGCGCCGGCTTCGTCGGGAACGGCTGCGTTGGCGATGAATACTCGCCAGGGACGTCGGACTGCGGAACCTTGCGTTCCTCAATCGGCCAGATCGGACGTCCGCTCTCGCGCTCGAACACGAACAGGAACCCGTGCTTCGTCGCCTGCGCCACGATGTCGATGGTGCGGCCGTTCTGACGGATCGTCAGGAGCTTCGGCGCCTGCGGCAGGTCGTAGTCCCACAGGTCGTGATGCACCAGCTGCTGGTGCCAGATTCGGCGGCCGGTCCGCGCATCGATCGCCACGAGCGAGTTGCCGAACAGGTTGTCGCCCCGACGATCGCCGCCGTAGAAGTCGAAGCGCGGGCTGCCGAAGTTGATGAACGCGATGCCGCGCTGCTCGTCAACCGTGGACTCGCTCCAGTTGTGGACGCCGCCCGACTTCTTGTACGCCTCCGGCGGCCAGGTGTCGTAGCCGAACTCGCCCGGATGCGGAATCGCGTGGAATACCCACAGCGACTTGCCGGTCACCACATCGTAGGCCTGGACGTCGGCCGGGTTGGCCTCGTACTGGGCACCCTGCGCCGGCAGCGACATGATGATCGTGTTCTCGAAGATGCGGCCGGGATTGCTTGTCTGCAGCGGGTTGTTCACCTGCCGGTAGAGCGCAATCCGCAAGTCCACGCGCCCGTTGTTGCCGAACGTCGGGATGACCTCGCCGTTCTGCGCATTGATCGCGGTCAGCATGCCGCCGGCCAGGAAGAAGATTCGCCGGTCCTTCCGGTCCGGGCTCTCCCAGTAGTTCATGCCGCGGGCGCCGAACGTCCCCGCCATCTGCTTGCGCCACAGTTCCTTACCGGTGGCCGGCTCGAGCGCCGCCAACGTGTTGTTGGAGGCCTGCACGTACATCACGTTGTCCACGATCAGCGGGTTGAAGATGACCGTGCCGGTGACCGGAAACGTCCACGCCACCTCGAGCTGCGAAACGTTCCCCTTGTTGATCTGCGTGAGCGCCGAGTACTGCGACGAATGCGCGCCGCCGCTGTAGCTCGCCCAGGTCGTGTACGGCTTGGCGCCGCGCGTCCCGTTGGTCGTTGCGGACGTGCTGGGCTTGGCCTGACCGCGGACTGTCGTGACCAGGCCGCGATCGATGACTGCCAGGACCGTGTGGAACAGGAATGCGGCTGTGCCGAAGCTGAGGACCAGGACGACCAGACGCCGTAATCCGCGCATCAAAATGCCTCTCTCACTGAAGGAAATGCCGCGATCGGCGTGCTGTCGCAGCGCGCAGGATCTTACCCCAATGGCCCAGGCGAAACAGAGCCGAAGCGCCGTATAATCCGCCCCAACGCGAGAGTAGTCCGGCCTTAGCCGGACCAAGGAGTGACGATGCTGAGGCGGCTGATTGGATCGATCGGGTTGATGGCGGTGATCGCGCTGGTGGCATCGCTGCCCGTTGCTGGTCAGAGCGGAACTGCTCAGGGCGGCAGCGCACCGGTTCCAGACCTCGTCGTCACTGCATTCAACGGCGCTCCTGTTCCAGCGAACTGGGCGTCGCCCAAGACGCCGTGGGGCGAACCCGACCTGCAGGGCGTCTGGAGCAGCGACGACGCAACATTCGGAGTCTCGCGCAATCAGGGTGGCGGCCGAGGCCGCGGGGTGCAGCCGCCCGCAGCCAACGCGGCTCCGCCGCCGCCACAGGGCCTATATCTGAGCGACGAACAGTGGGCCGCGCGCCAGAAGCAGATCCTGCAGGGGATCACGAACGCGGAAAATGCGATCGGCTCCTTCCGCAGGACTTCGCGCGTCGTCCGTTCCGGCAGACCTCCTATGTCGTTGACCCGCCGGATGGCATCATGCCGCAGGCGACCGCCGAAGCGCGCAAGCGCGCGGCGCCGCGCGACCGCGGCACCTTCGGCGATGGCCCGTTCGACACACCGGAGGACTTCACCCTGTATGACCGCTGCATCACGCGCGGCATCTACGGTTCGGTCGCCCGCGTCGTCTACGGCAACGGCAACCGCATCGTCCAGGCGCCAGGCGTTGTCGCCATCACCTACGAGATGATTCACGACACGCGCGTCATCTACACGGACGGCCGGCCGCACCTCAACAACAGCATCCGGCAGTATCTCGGCAGTTCGCGCGCACGCTGGCAAGGCGACACGCTCGTCGTCGAGACCACCAACCTGACGGACAAGACGAGCATCGGGCTGAACGGCAACGGTCTCCGCCACAGCGACAAGATGAAAATGACGGAGAAGATTCGCCGTGTCGCCGACGACATCGTCCAGTACCAGCTGACGGTCGAGGACCCGGTGACGTACCCGCGTCCGTTCACGATCTCGATTCCGCTGACGCCGCTCGACGGCGGGGTGCTGTTGCCGTACGAATGCCACGAGGGCAACGAAGCGCTCCGCAACTCTCTGGGTGCGGAACGCGCAGAGGATCGCGCGCTGGCCGCCGATCTGGCGAAAGGGATCAAGCGCGCGCGCCGCCCGGTGCAGGACGGCAACCCCCAGGCGCCTGCCGGCGGCGGGCGGGGAGGCGGTGGAGGACGTGCGGGCGGTGCGCCACCCGAGGGAGACATCGATAGGTAGAACTCCCAGTAGCAGTTGGATAGTTGGATAGTTGGATAGTTAGCTAGTGAGTACGAGCTCTAACTAGCCAACTAGCCAACTGACAGTGAGGCTGACGCCGGACAGAGCACGTCTAACCGAACATGGGAATGCGTATCGCCCTCGTTCTGGTCGCCACCTTTGCGCTGCCGGCATTCGTGGGCGGGCAGTCGTCCTCTCCCGCAGCCGCGGACGAGCGGCCGCGGTTCGAAACCGCGTCGCTGAAGCCGAACCGATCACCGGAGTTCGGTAGAAACAACCGATTCTCTCCGGGTCGGTTTGCGTACGTGAACACGCCGCTCGAGGACTACATCTCCAACGCCTACCGCTTTCCGTCCGATCGTGTGCTGGGCATGCCGGACTGGGCGCGCCGGGAAAAGTTCGAACTGAAGCTCGAGTGGAATCCGGACCCTTCAGTTACGCGATCGCCCGAGGCCACTGCGCTGGCAACGGCTGCAGCTGCCGCGCCCGGTGAGCGCGTCAACATCTTCGACAGGCGCTTCAGGATACAGCTCGGCGTGAAATTGCAGGCGCACGCGCGCCGCTCGAAGTTGTGATCGACCGGCTCGAAAGACCGACCCCGGACTGAGTGACCAATCACGGCATTCGCAGTTCTGCTGTTGCTGGCCCGGCACTTAGTAGTGATTACGACGCCGAACTACCAACTAGCCAACTAGTGAACGAAGCTCTAACTACGAACTAGCCAACTAGCCAACTACCAACTGACAGTGAGGCCGACGCCGGACTGAGCACGTCTAACCAATCATGGCAGGCGCGGCGTTCGCCGTTCTGATGTTGCTGGCCGGGCAGGACACCGCTCCCGCCGCTCCCCCGGCTCCTGACATTCCCGTATCCGTCGAGCGCATCCGCGAAGCGCTGCTGCATGACTTGCAGCGCCCCGCGCTGAAGATTCCGGTCGTCGAGTTCACACCGGTCTTCCGCGTCACGATCGTGGACAAGGTTCTCGACAACCCGCTCCAGGCGATGCGCCGCGAGCTCGCGGAATCCTCGGGCTACAGCGGAGGCGGCGGGGTTGAAATCATCGGGCTCGTGATGGGGATCGTGCGATCGATCAAGGCGGCGCACCGGGCGCACGAAGAGACCGTCATCAGAAAAGAAGTGCAGGCGGCGCTGACCGCGTTCTGCACTCAACACGATTGCTCGGTGCTCGAAAACGGGCCGCCTTCTCTGGAAGGGATCGTCCTGCCGCGTAAGAGGCCGCCGGAACCCTGAAGGGCTCGAGGGTTTTTGTGCGAGCATCTGGCGCACAGCCTGGAGGCCCGCCCATGCCCGACGAACGGTTCACACGCCGACAGCTCCTATCAGCCGCCGCGACGGGCCTCGCCGCACTCTCCGGGGGACGAGCGATCGACCTCGCGGCCCAGTCGCCCGCCGCCCCGGCGCCCGGGCCTGGAACTGACCTGGCGCTGGTGAACGGCCGGTTCGTCGACGGCCGTGGCATGGTCGCCAGCACGATCGCTATCCGAAACGGGCGTATCGCGAGGGTCGGCGCGGGGAACCCGCTGGCGCCGGACGCCCGCACGATCGATCTCGGTGGCCGCACGGTCATTCCCGGCCTCTTCGATGCGCACGCCCATTACACGCGCGCCGCGGTCAGCCCGGGATACGACGCACGGCGGATCGAACGCGCCTTCTCGATCGCGGAGCTCCAGGAGGCGATCGCCAGGCGCGCGGCCTCGGCGCCCGCCGGTGCGTTCATCACGTGCATCGGCGGGTGGAACCACACGCAGTTGAAGGAGAACCGCCGCCCGACGAAGGCCGAGCTCGACGCCGCCGCATCGGCGCACGGGATCTACATCTCGGGAACCGGCGGCGGCACGGGCGCGATTACCAACAGCGTCGGCGCGGCATTCTTTGCGTCGAGAGGCGTGATGGTGGATGACGCGACGGGAGTAGTGAGCGCCGCCAACCCCGCCGTCACGGCACTCCAGACACTGCAGACGGACGCGCAGAGGCTGCGCGGCACCAGCGACCTGAATGCGCACGCCAACGGCCTCGGGCTGACCGGCGTGATCAATGCCGGCAACCTCCCGGACCAGGAGTTTGCGCTTCAACTCTGGCGCCAGGGCTCGCTCACCATGCGCATGCGGCCGCTCTTTCCCGCCGATTCAGCCGAGCAGGTCGAGACACGCCTCGCCAACAACTTCAGTCAGGACGGCCGCTCGGTGGGCGACGACCTGTTCAGAGTCGCAGGATTCGGCGAACGCATTGGAGGAAACGACACGATGTCATCGACGTTCGAGCCGGCGGCTCGCGTCATAGCTCGACGCCGCTGGCTGCTGCAGCAGCACTCGATCAGTCTGCAGGAGAACGATTTTCATCTGAAGGTGTTCCAATCGATTGCCCGCGACCATCCGATCATGGACCTGCGCTGGTCGCTGATCCACCTGCAGAGCATCGACGAGCCGCGTCTCAGGGCGCTGGCGGCCCTCGGCGCCGGCGCAAGCGCGCAGACGTGGACGTATTTCGGCAGCGGCGGCGGGCCGCCCTTCCGGCGCATCGTCGATTCGGGAATTCGCGCCGGGGTGGGTACGGACTCGACAAACGTCTCCGCCCTCGACCCATGGGTGTCGATCTTCTACATGACGACCGGCAGGAATGTCAGCTGGAGCGATGACCAACGATGGCCAGCAGATTTCACGCCTCGAAGCGCTGCGTCTGTACACCGAAGGGGCCGCGTGGTTCTCGTTCGATGATCACCACGTCGGTTCATTCACGGAGGGCAAGTACGCGGACCTCGCGGTCCTCAGTCACGACTACCTGTCGGTGCCGGACGATCAGATCCGCCGGATTGAATCGGTGTTGACGCTCCTCGGAGGTCGCATCGTCCACGCGGCGGCGCCGTTCGAACGGCTTCGGTAGCGAACCGCGATCAGTTCGGCGCGCTCTGCGTTGGCAGTGCGCCGCGCCCGCCGCGTCCGCCAGGAGCAGCCGGCGGATCTACGTTGCCGCTCGTCTTGGCTTCCGAGTCGACGTCCTTCTCCCACTCCAGGATCAACGGCCGCAATCGCCGCGTGATTTCGGGACGCGCCCTGGCGAGATCCACGCGCTCACCAATGTCCGTCCGCAGGTTGAACAGGAAGACGCCGCCGCCGTCGAGCAGGAGCTTCCAATCGCCCTGCCGCACCGCCCGCTGCGCACGCGCCCCGGTGACGCGGAAAAACAGCGTGCGCTCGACCACCGGCGACTGGCCCGTGACAATCGGCAGCAGGTTGATACCTTCGAATCGCGCGTCGGCTGGCGTCGGCGCTCCGGCGGCACCAAGAATGGTCGTCGTCAGATCGAACACGAAGCCGGCCTGGGGCGTCGTGCGGCCGGCGGGAATCCGCGCCGGCCACTTCATGATCAGCGGCACACGGATGCCACCTTCCCAGATCGTCGTCTTGCGGTGGAAGAGCGGCGCGTTGCGCGACAACCATTCACCGCCATTGTCATTGGTGAAGATCACCAGCGTGTTGCGTGTGAGACCCAGTTTCTCCAGCGTGCTGACGATGCGTCCCACGCCCTGATCGGCACGCTCGAGGATCGCGGCGTAGTCGGCGCGCGTGCTCGTATGCTCCTCGTGCGGCTGGACGAACCGCGCGTTGTCCGGGGCGACCGACGGCTTGTCGGGCACCTGGAACGGCCAGTGCGCGGCGTTGTACGCCACCTCGAGGAAGAACGGCTGCTGCTTGCTCTGATCGATAAACCTGATCGCGCGATCGGTGATCAGATCGGTCATGTAGCCGTCCACGGTGACCGGCTTGTCGTTTTCGAACAGGTCCGGTTTCCCGTTCTGGTCGGTGTGCTGGTAGTAATCCACCAGTCCGCTCAGGAAGCCGAAGAAATAGTCGAAGCCGTGCCCCTTCGGCTGCTGGTCCGGCCGATAGCCGAGGTGCCACTTGCCGATGAGACCGGTGGCATAGCCTTCGTTCTTCATCAGTTGCGGCAGCGAACGGCCGTTCGCGACGAGACCACGCCCGGCCGCGGGTGCCGCGCCCAGCGGGTTTTCCAGGCCGGTGCGCTGGTAGTAGCGTCCCGTGATCAGCGCCGCCCGCGTCGGCGTGCAGGAGGGCGCGGCGTAGAAGTCGGTGAACTTCACGCCGTCCCTGGCAAGGCGATCGACGTTCGGCGTCTTGATGTCTGGCGCGCCGTAGCTGCCGTAATCGCCATAGCCGACGTCGTCCATGACGATCAGGACGACGTTCGGTTTCGTCTGCGCGAAAGAGGGCGCCGCCAGCATGATGCTGGCGAGCGCCGTCAGAAGAAGGCGTCGACGGATCAATCGGTCAGTTACCTTTCGTCAGTCGCGCGAGGCGCGCGTTGAAGAACGCCATCTTCTCCGCCGGCACTGTCGCTTCAACCTGGATGGTGTCGCCGAGCACGATCACCTTGTCCTTCGACATGTCCTTGTACTGCGGCCAGTTCGGTAGACCTGGCCCGTTGGGATCGCCCTTGGCCATGAAGTTCACCCAGTACGACGACATCTGATCGGCAAGCTTCTTATCAACGTCGTTCCACTCGAGCGGCCCGTTGCTGTAAGCATGGTTGAACACGTAGGAAATCTCCACCGTATGCGAGGCACCGTTCGCCTGCGGCTGCCCGTTGCGCAGCGGCACGCGAGTGAACAGGTAGGCGTAGCCCTTCTTGCCCTTCTTCGCCTGCAGCGCGGCCGACTGACGCATGTTCCAGTTGACTTCGTCGTTGTACGACTGCGCGGTCATGGGGGCGATGTCCGCTTCGGTGTTGACCGGATACAGCTTCAGGAACGTGTCCGCCAGATCGCCGTACTGCGCCTTCGCCCGCGCGATGTATTGCTCGACTGGGGTCCCCGTCGGAGCGGCACCGCCTCGACCACGGCCGCCACCACCACCACCGAACGTGTTTTCGTCCTTGTTGGATCCAGCGAGCATATCGACGTCGTTCTGCTTGCCGTTCGCAAACGTGATCGAGAGGTCCTCGGGAATGAGATAACCGTCAATGACCAGCCCGGCACCGGGCAAGTTCGGTAGCTCGGCAAACGGTTTCGCTCTGAGCTCGGCGATCGACTTGATACCGGCACCCTCGAGAGCCTTCGCGCCGTTGCCCTGCGCCTGCTCCGTCGTCGTCATGCGGCCCATCGTCAGCCCCATCCACCCGCCGCTCTCGAGGATCGCGCGGTGGAACAGCCCCTTCGCGGGTGGCGACGCGACGAGTGCGCCCACCATGATGGCGCCGGCCGACTCGCCGGCGATGGTGACGTTGTTCGGGTCGCCACCGAACGCGGCGATATTCGTCTTGATCCACTTCAGCGCGGCGATCGCGTCCATCATCCCGTAGTTGCCCGATCCGCTGTGTCCCGCTTCCTTCGCCAGCTCGGGATGCGACAGGAACCCGAACCCGCCGAGCCGGTAGTTCATCGTGACGATCACGGCACCCTTCGCCGCGAGATCCTCACCGTCGTACCAAGCCTGTCCGCCCGAGCCGCCGGAGAAGCCGCCGCCGTAGATCCACATCATCACGGGCCGACGAGCGTTCGTGTTAGCGGCATTCGTCCAGACGTTCACCGTCAGGCAGTCTTCGCTGGCAGGCGGCTGACGCGGAGGAGCCGGAGGCGCCGCGGGTGCAGCCTGCGGAGCTGCCGCCGGTGCCGCACCGGGTGCGCCAGGCGCGCCAGGCGCGCCGCCACGTCCGGGCGCTCCACCGCCTGCGCGACCGCCGCGACCGGGGCCGCCCTGCGCCACGCACGACGGACCGAACGCGTTCGCCTTGAACACGCTGTCCCACTTCGCGGCGGGCTGCGGGGCCTTCCAGCGGTTCGCACCGACTGGCGGAGCCGCGAACGGAACGCCTTTGAAGATCCGGACCGTCGGATGAACGGTGCCGGTGACGCCCTCGAGCAGGCCGGTGTCGATCTTCACCTGCTCGGGAATCATCGCGGATGTGCCGGACACCGTCAGAATGACGGCTGCGAGTACGGCAAAGAATGCCAGTCGTTTCATGAATGCCTCAGCTCAAAGTGCAACGGCGGGTCCGCCGTCGCTGGATTCCATCTCGACGGGACCCGCCCTACTTCCCGGCCTTCTCCATCGTGCGCGAGATGTTCAGGATGTTGCGCATCGCGTAGTTCCCCTCGTGGCACGCGTACTCGAACATCCCGTAGACCTTCTCGCGCTTCCACGGAAACGTCAGCGTCCATGGTTGCGTCCACGTGCCCGGGTCGTCGATCGTCGCGGTGTACTGCAGCGTGTTGACGTCCATCATGGTGAACCGCTCGGTGATGGTGATCCGGTCGCTCGAGCGACCACCGCCATTTCCGCCAGCTGCCGTCATGCCGTTGAGATTCTTCGTCACGACGACCAGCGTGTTTCCTTCCCAACGACCTCTCGAGTCGCCCATGTAGCTCTTCATGCCCTCGGGCAGATGGGGACGGCCGTCGAGCGGGACCACACGCGCCTCGTGAATCATCTCGTTGCGGATCACCACGTAGCCTGGCCCCTGGACGATCTCGTTGCCGTTGCCGTAGATGACCGGCAGGATCGATCCGAGGACGCCGCGCGTGACGCAGCGGTCGTAGAGGCTGCGATCGAGATAGGTGTCAGCCTCGCGGCCCTGCAGGCGTTGCCGTCGCGCGGCCGCGTCTGCCTGCTGCGCCGCCTGACGCTTCTGTCCTTCCGCCGAGAGCGGCGGCTGACGGCCGTCGGGCGGGTCCATGATGAGCGACGCCTGGCGTGAGGGCTTTCCGGTCTCCTGCCAGTGCGGCTGCGGCGACGTCGGGCAGCGGATGGCGCAGTTCGGGTTGATCTCGGCCGTGAAGACGTCGATCTCGGCGACGAGCGACTCCTCTTCGGCCTTGATGTCTTTCGCGCGCTGCGCGAACTCTGCATCGGTGAGCACGTTGCGCGTCCCGAACCGTGCGGGGCGCTGGAGCGGCACTCCCACCGTGTCCACACCGGGCCAGTAGCCCTGCAGGTCGGGATCGCCCCACGGCGTCTTCGGCTGCACAAACCCTGGCGGCTGCTGAGGAAGTGGAGGCGCGGGTCCCAGAACGCGTGGAGCGTCGGCGGCGGCACCGCCTCCACGGCCGCCACCCCTGCCCTGGGCGGAAGCCGTTGCGGCCATCAAGAAAAAGGCGGCGACGAGGACGATGAGGCCTCTGTACATAGGCGTCTCCCTGGAGGCGCCTATTCTACGCCCTTCGCTGTACAGACGGAGGCCGACCTCAAAGGTCGGCCTCTACCAGGAGCTTAACCACGAAGTGGTTCACATTCCTTAGTTCGCCCGTCCTATCGATTGACCCGACACGATGATCTCGACGCGGCGGTTCTGCTGCCGGCCGGCGGCAGTGCCGTTGGTGGCGACTGGCCGCGACTCACCGAAGCCGACCGCGGCGACGATCGGCTTGCTGATGCCCTGCGAATTGAAGTACGTCCGCACCGATTGCGCACGGCTTTCAGACAGCCGCTGGTTGTGCTCTTCCGAGCCCGTGCTATCGGCGTGCCCCTCGATCTCGATCTTCAGATCGGGATGCGACTGGAGAATGCCGGAGATCCGCGCCAGCTTTTCCCGCGCACCGGGTTTCAGCGTCGCCTTGTCGACGTCGAAGAGCACGTCCGACAGGTTGATGATCAGGCCGCGCGCGGTTTCGCGCGTTTCGAGGATGACGTTCAG
This sequence comes from uncultured Acidobacteriota bacterium, assembly GCA_963793705.1. GTDB lineage: Bacteria > Acidobacteriota > Vicinamibacteria > Vicinamibacterales > UBA2999 > Gp6-AA40. Next base: position 22,784 of record CAWCBC010000013.1, read on the forward strand.
CTGTTGCCGCAGTTGCTCGCGGGCCGCGTCGCGATCGCGCTCGGCCTGCTCTCTCGCCAGCCGCGCCGCCGACGCGTCAGCGGCATTCTGGTCGGCGAGCCGCTTCGCAGCGTCCGCCTGCAGCTTCGCTGTGTCCGCCTGCGCCTGAGCCGCTGCGCGCGCCGCGTCCGCTTCCGATCGGGCGCGCTCGAGATCCGCCCTCGCCCGTTCCGACGCAAGACGCTCCCGCTCAGCTGCCGACCGCGCCGCTTCGGCCTCGGCGCGCTGCCGTTCGGCCAGTGCCCGATCGCGATCGAGTCGCGCGCGCTCGTCTTCCGCCTGACGGCGACGGTCTTCTTCGGCACGGAGCCTGGCTGCCGCGTCTTCTTCACGCTGCAGCGCGATGCGCCGCTGCTGCTCCTGGTACTCCGCTTCCTGCCGCTGCAGCGCGATCAGCCGCGCATCCTCAGCGGTCTGTGCGGCCTGCCGCGCGGGCTGCTGGACCTGATTCCCCTTCCTCCCCTTCTCTCTCGCCACCTCCGCTTCGGCCAGTAGCGACGCGGCCTTGGCGAACGTGTCGGATGCGTAGCGATCGGCGCCGGCGATCCGCGCGAGCTCAACGGCGTTGCGCGCCTGCGCGAGATCGAGCGGGGCACCTGGCTCGAGCGGCTTGACCTTCAGGACCGCCGGGTCGCGGTTCATCAGATACGACCCGCGTCGCAGCAGTTCGTACTTCGCTTCGAGCGCCTCGACGCGACCCTTCGTCCGCTCGAACCCTGATTCGCGGACGATGTTCTCGATGACCACCACGTCGCTGGGCTGCGACACGGCAAAATACGGTTCAGCCGTCACGACCAGCGCAAACGACTGGAGCTCGGTCGTCACCTGGAGGCGGCCGTCGTTACCGTTCACCTGAAGCTCACCGAGGTTGGTAGCTCGTCCTTCCGGCGTAATGGCCCAAGGGACGTAGGTCAGGTACTCGCGGCCAAAGCGCTGCGGCCCGTCGAGGTCGTCGAAATGCGCATCGATCTTGATGTAGCCCTTCTCTCCCTCGACCGACGCCCAGCCTTTTGCCTTCGGCAGCAGCGTCGTGCCGGCGAAGTTGATCCGTGTGTCGCCCGAGCGCGGGCGGTAGTTGATCGCGGGCACCGTGCGGCCGACAACAGTGACGCGGAAGACCGGTATGTTGCCCTGCGCCGTCGCTACGCTCTGCTGAGTGGGATTGGGAGCTGACTGCGCCGACGCCAGCACAGGCCTGGCGGCGGCGACCACGGCCGTAAGCAGAAAGACTGTCGCGACTCGCTGAAACATGGGTTGGGACCTCCGCCGTCCAGCAGAGCAAAGCGTTCGCCAACACCTCGTACCTGAACGTTTTGTCAGGAAAACGTAACGTTGCCTTCCCGAAACGGCTGCGGTAGACTCGCGCCGCATTGCCTCACTTTTCCCCCAAGAAGTCTTCCATTCCCTACAGCTCGACCCCGAGGAGAGCACGTATGAAACGGTTGTGTGGACTGATCGCTGTCGCGGCGTTCGTTGCCGTTGGTTGTAACAAGCCTGCCGAAGCTCCGGCGCCAGCCGCGTTCGTGCCAACGCCGCACGGCTCGCTCAAACAGGTGATGCAGGCGATTCCGTTTGGGTCGTCAAACATCATCTTCGACGCGCAGAATGACGACCCGGGGCAAGCCGAAAGCGGCGGACGCCGGCGGCAACGCCACCGCGCAGTACTCCGGCACCTACGGCGGCTGGATTGCGGTTGAAAACGCCGGCATCGCACTGCAGGAAACGGCCAACTTGATCATGCTCCCGGGCCGCAAGTGCGGCAACGGTCAGCCGGTGCCAAACGATCAGGAGGACTTCAAGAAGTGGGCAGCGGATCTGGCGACTGTCGGCGCCGAGGTCACGAAGTGGGGCCAAGCCAAGGCCTGGAGCCAAGAAGCAGCAGACGAACTGACCGGCAAGGTCTCTGACTCGTGCTCGAACTGCCACGACAAGTATCGCAACACGCCGAAAGAACCCGACGACCGCTGCATGGTCACTGCCGCCCCGGCAGCGGCGAAGTAACGGACGGTTCGGTTGATCGATATCGCTCTAGGCGACTACTTCGCCCCGCTGCAAAACCTCGCGAACTACGTCGCGGAGCTCCCGACGAGCGTCCAGCTGCGCGAATCGCAGTACGTGATGCCCTGGGTGTTCGTGGCCCACGTCGTCAGCATGTGCATGTTCGCGGGGACGATTCTGATGATGGACCTGCGCCTGCTCGGCGTCGGTTACATGCAGACGCCGTTCTCACAGGTGCAGCGCCACCTCTTCCCCTGGCAGATGAGCACGATGTTCATCTCCTCGGCGACCGGACTGGCGCTGGTCTGGGGCAACCCGCTGAACTACGTCACCAACATCATCTTCTGGTTGAAGATGGTGGCCATGGTGATCGCCGCAATCAACGCGCTCGCCTTCCACTTCATCACCGAATACACGGTGGTTGACTGGGACGCCGGGCGGACACCTCCGTCCGGCGCCAAGCTCGCCGGGTGGCTCAGCATCGTCCTCTGGGTGAATGTGATCCTCGCGGGCCGGCTGATGCCGTACGCGCTCACCTGGTTCCGGGACTAAGCGCATGTTCGAATACGAGACTTTCGCGCAGATCGCCAACTGGTCCGTGAGCCGCACGATCAACGAATCGTCGTGGATCTTCCCGCTCGTCCAGGCCTTTCATCTCGTCGCGCTCGGCTTCCTGTCCGGGTCGCTGCTGATGGTCGACCTGCGCCTGCTCGGCAAGGGCTTCTCGCAGCAGCCACTCGCCCGCGTCGCCCGCGATGCGCGTCCGTGGCTGCTCGGCAGCCTGGTCGCCATGGTCCTGACCGGCATTCCGCAGTTCATGTCGCTCGCCACCAAGGAATACGAGAGCCCGTACTTCCGCTGGAAGATGGGGTTCCTGCTCACGGCCCTCATCTTCACCTTTACCGTGCGGCGGCTCGTCGCCTACTCTCCTGAAGGGCGCTTCGGCGGTGCCGTCAGCAAAGTCGTGGGCCTGGTGTCGATCGGGCTCTGGACGAGCGTAGCCATCAACGGCCGGCTGATCGGATTCTTCTATGAATCGCACCGCCATCATCGCGGCGGCGATCGTCAGCTTCGGCATTGGGATCGCGATCTTCATCGCCGGCCAGAACCTGATCCTGCCGCTGCCCGTCATGCAACAGCGCGCGGGCGGCATGCCCTGGTACATCACCTGGGCCATGGTCTGGATTACCGTGCTCTGCGCGGTGGCCCTCGGCGGATTCCTGATTGCGGCGACGACGCGCAGGAAGTAATCATTGGTGACTGGTGATCTGTGATTGGTGAGTCGTTGGTGATTGGTGAGTGCTGAAGGGTGATTGGAAATCACTAATCACCAATCGCCAATCATCAATCGCCAACCATTCACTAATCACCAATCACAATTCGCCAATGAACGACCTCACCACCGGCTCCCTGTCGCGCCATCTGCTGCAGACCACCAGCTACATGCTGGTGACGATGCTGTTCCAGACGCTGTATGTGCTGGTGGATCTCTACTGGGTGGGACGGCTCGGAACCGAAGCCGTCGCCGCCGTCGGCATCAGCGGCAATCTGCTTTTCATCGTGCTGGCCGCGACCCAGATGCTGGGCGTCGGCACGACCACGCTCGTGGCGCACGCCGTCGGGCGGCGCGATCAGGCACGGGCAAACCTGATCTTCAACCAGGCGCAGTCGCTGTCCGCAGTGGTCGGCATCGTCTTCCTCGCGCTGGCGATGGCCACCAGACGGACGTACGCGGAGGCGCTCGGCGCCGACGCGCTCACACGCGACCTCACCGGACAGGACCCGCTGTGGTTCATCCCGTCACAGGCACTGAGCTTCCTGCTCGTCGCCATGGGCGCAGCCCTCCGCGGCACCGGGAATTTCCGGCCGGGCATGATCGTGCAGACCGCCACCGTCATCATCAACATCGTGCTGGCGCCGGTGCTGATCTTCGGCTGGGGCACGGGCCGGCCGCTTGGTGTGGCGGGCGCCGCGATCGCAACGTTCGTGGCCATTCTGATCGGCGTGGCCTGGATGACGCTGTACTTCCTGCCCGACAGCGCCTACCTGAGATTCCACCGCTACGACTGGCGGCCCCGGCTCGATCTCTGGTCAGGCATGCTGAAGATTGGCCTGCCCGCGGGCGCAGAGTTCGCGATGATGGCGGTGTACCTCGTGCTCGTGTATTCGGTGTCGAGGCCGTTCGGCGCCTCCGCACAGGCCGGATTCGGGATCGGCCTCCGTATCGTCCAGGCCTGCTTCCTTCCGGTCGTCGCGCTCGGGTTCGCCGTCAGTCCCGTCGCTGGACAGAACTTCGGCGCGCGGCAGGCTGCACGCGTGCGGGAGACGTTCCGCACCGCAGCGGGACTGGCCGCCACCGCCATGCTCGTGCTCGCGATCCTGGTGTGGGTCGCCGCCGATCGGATGATGCAGGTCTTCTCATCCGATCCGGCGGTGATCGCCGTGGGGGAAGAGGACCTGCACGTCATCGCCTGGAACTTCGTCGGCTCGGGCGTTATCTTCGTCACCTCGAGCATGTTCCAGGCAATGGGCAATACGATTCCGTCTCTGATTACCTCGGCGTTCCGGATTGTGCTCATTGCGATCCCGATCCTGCTCCTGGCAAACGCCCCGGGCTTCACGCTGCTGTGGATCTGGTACATCTCGGTCGGCGGCATATTCATTCAGCTGGTGATGAACCTGCTGCTGCTCCGCCGTGAGTTCCGCGTGCGACTGGCTTTTGAAAGGCGATCAGGCACCAGGCCACAGGGATCAAGCTGAGGCTGAGCCGGCCCTTAGCTGAGGCCTGAGGCCTCAGGCCTCTCAACGGCACCTCTATTGCCTTCCTTAATCTCCAGGGGGCATACGAACCATGGGGTCGGAACGCCGGAACATCAAGGGTCGCGCGGCTGTGGTACAGCGGGTCATCAACGGAGTCGTGCAGAATCCGAGCGTGACGCTGACGGTCAACACGCTGCAGCAGTGGCTCGGAGTCCCCCTGGATGCAGCTGAGCGGATCCTCGGCCGGCTCTCCTCTTCCGGACTCGTCCGTGAAGTGCAAACAGGTGTCTGGGCCCGTGGCAGCTGGCCTGGCGCCGAGCGCGAATGGTATTAATGAGTAGTTGACCCTCTCTGACCGACCCACCAAAGCCTGGCTCTTCGTGCGCGGCACCGAATCGGTGCGCATCGTGATCGAGGGGACATCGATGGGCGTGTACGGTCCGGGCAGCCGCTTCAGTCACTCGCGATTCGGCGAAGCGATGGACGCGACGCTGCATCAGGCTACGGTCGAACAGTCGCTGGTTCGGGACGGCTGGACGCTCGAGCACTTCACTGCCGAGCGCCGATCGAGCGCCGAGCGCCGCCGTGAACGCCGAGCGACGACATCCTCCGCTGCGCCTCGTGCACCCGCGGCGTTAGCTTTCAACCAGACATTTCTTTGACACGCCTCCTCTTCGTGTGGCCTGCGTGGCCAAATGGGAGTTGACTCCATCCGTAATTCGTGGACAATTCTGAACATCGCGTTTTTAGCTTGTCTCGCCGTCGCTTTAGCGGAGGCGGACTCGCTCTCATCTCAACTCGCACACACGACGATTGAACGACCCGGCCTGAGCGATATCGAAGGGCCTGCGGTTCGCGCATGCGCACCGACCGTCTGAAATGTGTATCTGTCAGCTCCGTGTTGCGACATAGGTGATTGATCGAAGCTTGTGATTCAACCCCAGAGCTCGCGAGCAGCAGCGCCGGCGTCTGACGGCGTGGCCAGCTGGTACACACCTGGCGTCGTTGATGGTTTCGGCGATCGGTTGTTGATGTTCGACAACACCGAAACCGACTCGCTGGAACTGCTTCGCTTCTACCCCTCGCTCACCGCGATCGACGGCTTCGAAGACGCCCTGCACGAGCGCGTCCGGCAGGTCGGGCGGATCCCCGACGATGCGTTTCCCTTGATAGTCGCCGTGGAACGTCTCGAAGGCGACGGCGCGCTGGCGCTCGTCTCCACCCACACGCCCGGCAAACGGCTGTCGGCCTTCTTCGACAAACCGGGTCCGCGTCGGGGCCTCAATCCGGCGTTCGTCACGGGCATCGTCAGGCAGGTGATCCAGGCGCTGGCGATGCTGCAGTCGAAGGGCGACGGCCTCACCCACAGCGCGATCACGTCCGACCGCATCGTCGTCACACCCGGTGGCCGCATCTGCGTCGTCGAGCACGTGTTGGGCCTGGCCCTTCGTCGCCTCAATCTATCGGCATCGCAGCTATGGCGTGAATTCGGGCTCGTCTCCGCGCCCACGCCGACCGGTGCGATCAAACTCGACGCCAGAACCGACGTCTTTCAGCTCGGCGTGCTGACGCTGGAGCTGCTGCTCGGCCGCCGACTGACCCTGCTGGATCTCAAGGATCGCCTGCCTGACCTGCTCGATCAGTGGAGCGACGCTGCGACGCGAGCCGGAATGGCGAGCGACCGGCTGCGTGTCTGGATCGAGCGGGCACTGCAGCTCAGTGACCCTGCTTACGGAACCGCTGCCGACGCGTATGCGGACCTGCGCGACCTGCCCTCGGAATCGCCGGCGTCTGCGTTCGACTCGCTGCCGACAGGAGACAACGCACTCGTCACACGTTCACTTCAACCCGCGAAACAGGCGGCTGGACAGGATTCCCCCATGGCCAATGCCCCTGCGCCCGACGATGTCCCGATCAGCACGCCGCCGCCGACACGGCCAGCCCTGATGCCGACCGAACCACTCTGGACGGACTTTGCACCCGAAGTGAAGTCTGTGGCTGCCGTACCAAGACTCCGAGAGCCGGTTCCGGTCGAACCGACGCCAGCCCCGAGGATGCCGCCGGCACCGAGCCTGCCGGCCGCGTCGACGGCCGCCGTTCCGGCCGTGCCGAAGGCTCCGGTACCGGCCGTGTCGAAAGCCGCGGTACCTGCCGCGGCCGCAGCGAAGGCCGCCACGCTACGCCGAACACTCTTCAAGGCGCCGCGAGTCTCGCCCTGGATTGCCGCGGCGCTGGGCGTCGTGGTGCTCGTCGAAGCCGGCTTCATCGCGGCGTTACTGATGCGTCAACCCCCGGATGTCGCTGCGGGCAGCGCGGGCCCTGGCGGCACCGGTTCATCATCGATCTCGGCCGATGCGACGCGCTTATCGACCGCGCCCGTCGTTCCGGCTGCTCTCGTCGTCGAGCCGCAACCGACACCGCCGCCCAAGCCTGGCGCCGACCCGATCACAGCCGCAGCCGGCAACCAGCGCTCGGGCGGCGTGAGGCTCGTCACGCCGATTGAGCTCAAGGTACTGCAGGGAGACAAGGTGCTCGGCTCCACGACGGACGGACCGATCATCGCTCCGGCTGGAACCCATCAACTGGATTTGAGCAACACCGCCCTCGGCTTCCGAACGCGCATGGCCGTGACATTCCGCTCCGGTCAAATAACGAGCGTGAACGTGACGGTTCCATCGGGCAAGGTCAGCCTGAACGCGCAGCCGTGGGGCGAGGCGTTCATCGACGGCCGATCGGTCGGAGAAACGCCGCTCGCGAATCTGAGCGTTCCGCTGGGTGAGCATGAGGTCGTATTCCGCCACCGAGTCTGGGAGAGCGTCGCCAAACGATCACCGTGCGCGCGGATGCCCCGACGCGGGTCAGCGCCACGTTCGATAAGTAAGTAAGACCGTTCGGGTTAGGGGTTCAGAGGTTCAGCGCTAGCTTCGGGCGCCGGCTGAGACTGCGTTACGGCACTGCGGAGGACCGGCGTGCCTGAGGGAGCGTCCCCGCCGTCCGCGGGTTCCTGCGTCACCATCATGCCGACGACACGCGGTACGGTCGGCACCGGCTGGACCAGCGTGACCGTTCCATCCGGCTCGACCGTCAGCGGTCCCATCTTGACTGGCGCGAACCGCGTCAGCATCCAGCCAACGTAGGACGCATTCTCCGGTAGTGCTGGAAGGCCCGAGCCATTGATGACGAGACCGCGGGAGCGGCTGAAGAGCGCCTGACCCGAGGCGCCATCGGGGCCGGCGAGGTTGAAACGGATCAGGTCGGGCGCGGTCATCACGTTCCCTTATCCGTTGCACTCGACCCGCCATCTCGCGGGCGTCTGCCTTCTGCTTCTCGGCCTCCGCACGCGCCTCTTCGGCCTGACGGAATCCGTCGCTCACAGCGAGGTCGGATTTCTTCTCGGCGATGGCCGCGCGATCGGTTGCAGCCTTGATTTGCCCCTGCAGGCGCCACCCGAACACGGCAGCAATAACCACCGCCAGACCGAGCAACGCGACTGCGGCGATCCATTTCGCCGGAAGGCCGCCGGGTAGCATGCCGCCCATTGGGCTGGCCGCCTATCGGGACGCGCTCCGTGTCCCGACGAGTGGCGGAATCCACAACGGCGGCCGCCGGAAGCTCGCGCGGGCCGGCTACCGAGTCATGGTCGATGGTGTGCGGGAACTGCTCTGGGGCCCGTGTCCCGTCGCGCAGCTGCCCATGCAGCCGCGTAACCTCGTCCAGCGACCACTGGGAAGACGCGTCGCGTGCCCCCGTTTGACGATCGATCCGCGTTTTCATCTCCGCCAGCGCGGTCGTCAGCTCGCGCGTCAGCTCGGTGAGGCGGATATGCACTTCGGTTTCGAAGGCGGCGAATCGTGCCTCGGCGCGCTCCACGCCCTCCTGCGAGGCGTTGGCCATGGCCAGCGACACGTGCGTCAGGCTTTCCGCCTGCTCCCGGAGCTCGCGAATCGGCTCCTCCTGCATCTTCTTGAGCGTGTCCCACTCGCGCTCGATCGTGGATTCCAGCTCCTGCAGCCGATCGGCGGTCTCCTGCCGGACGCGGGTACTGGAGTCCTTCCACTCGCTGGCGTAGGCCTCAAGCTGTGAGACCGCGGTGGTATGACGCTCGACGGTCGCGGCCCAGCGCTTCAGGTATTCGGCGTACGATCGGCCATCGCCGCGAGCCGCTGCTCGATCGGCGGAACGCTGCTGGTTGGGCCTGGCGCGATAGATGTTCGACCTGCGATTGAGGTTGGAGAGCCGCCGCTCGAGTTCAGGAGTTCCAGCACGAGTGCCTGTCGCGCACTAGACACAAAAGCGCGCGCGTCGCAGTGCGCCAAACGACCATTTCTCTGCGTCGCGGGCGCTGTCACGTCAGGATCTCCCCACCGCGAGAGCACGACTGATCCACACACGTGCGAGGTGCAACAATGATCGCCGTGCGCTGCAGTTCTCGACTCGCAGCCATCGCTTCCTGGCCGTGAGCACTACGGCTCTGCGAGCGACGAAACACTCTCCCGCGCCGAAGACCTTTACCGGTCAGCCGCCGACGACGAGGCCCTGACGGTGCTGGACCATCGCCAATGAGTCGTCGGGCGCTGCCCGGGTCGAGGTAGACGATGCCGCCTCTTCTGTCTCATTGCTCTCGACCGAAAGCCGACGCCCGGGCCGCCATCGAATCGTCGGCGAATGCCGACCCGTTCCATCAGCTTTCGCCCGACCAGGCACCGCGCGCGTCCGCACGATGTTCAAAGACATCCGCGAGGCCGCCGCCGGGGCTGGTCCAGCGCGAATATGCGTCGGAAAGGCCGCTTCGACCGGCAGGAGCCCGAATCGGCCCGCAAGTTCTACAGCGCGCCCCAGCTAATCCAGCACCCGCTCGTGACGCAGACGCCGGCGCTGACGACTGCCACGGACGCGTCTGCATTTTGCGATTTGAGCAAGGCGCGGGTGCCGAAGACGGAACCGGCTCCAGCCCCTCAAATCGTCGCCCGATTCCGGCGGCTCCGGCGATTCCCACTCCACCGGCGGAAGGCGCCAGCGCGGCAGCCAACGCCCCGGCGGTGTCAATCCGCTCCGGTCCCCCTTACAGGGAGGGGGACCCGGACGTCGTCCGCCGGTCGCGCCGAATCAGACGCTCCCACAGTGGATGGTGCCGCAGGGGACCCGTCCGGCCGCGTGGAGCCGGAGGCCGCGGTCGAAGTGACGATGACGAATCGGGATCCGTGGTGAGCGCCGTGCTCGGGAAGGGTTCGATCCGAGCTACGACCGACAACATCAAGGCCGCGCTCAACTGGAAGTACGAGCCGCGCGCAAGGCAGTGACGCCGGTCCGCTTCGTAAAGCTCATTGCCATCCGCTCGGGAGTGCACTGTAAGGGTCGAGGCCTTCGCGGTAGAGAAACCGACCGGCAAGCGGGGAGAAGCGGGCCGGTCCGCCGAAATCACTTCCGTCGAGCCCGCTCCGTTCTTCATTCCGCCTCGAGTCCCGATGTCGAGCGAACTGTCGACTGATTTATCCGTGCTGCTCCAGCATCCTCGAGGCAGCGATGACCTCGGACACGCCAGCGCCGCGGCCGGACAGGCGGTCAGAGTGACGGCTGCGGGTCACCTCCTAATTTCCAATTTCCTATTTCCAACAGCCGCTTCCTCGAAGTCCTACGCCCGGGAGGAACTGGTCGTCGAAGCGACACCAGGCCGATCGCGCCGCGAAGCGTCGCACCGCGAGGCGGCAGCCTTCGACGAGGTCGCCCGCTCGCTGGCGGCGGCTGAGGCGTGCGCGCCGTCCTCGCGCAATCAACTGGTTTGCCGCGGCTTGCGGCGTCGACGTCGTCGGGGCTGAAACGCGCGCGCGGGAGGGCTGCTCGAGCTGCTCCGGTTCCGCGCGCATCGTCATCCATCGTCGCCGCAACCGCCGAGTCAGGGAGCGTCCGCGGGCAGCGTGTCGCGCGGACGCCTGGGTAATCGGAACGGCGGGGCTGACAAATATCGCGCTGACGACGCGGTCGGGCGTGGCGGATGTGACCTGCGCCGTTAGATGAAACGCTGTCTGGCCAAGCACTCGTATCACTATGTTGGTGCTCACCTTTGTAGTCCTCCGACGGTGTTCAGAACGGCGCCAGTAATGCTCTATGTTTATTGAACGATGCCGGCCAGATTTGATCTGGCGGGTCAGTGATAATGACGTCTCTGCGCGAGCGTCATGGACGACGCGGGCCGCCTCTGATCAATCGTATGCTCGACGCCAGCCAGGCCGTGGCCGATGATTGCCCTCAATGTGGTACGGCTTGTCTTGCTGGCGAATGGGCACGGCGGCTTCCGCCGTTGCCTCTGGTGAGCACTCGACGAATCTGACCATCGTAAGCTGCCCACGCTGCAGCCGCAGGATTCAGGCATCCAACTTCCCCACGGACGATCCCGGGTCCGCGCGCGGGGTGTCTGGAAACTTCAGCACTCTATGATCCCTATTGCACGATTCCAAACGCGACGACGCGCACGTCGTCACCAGCGCTGCATCCTCCGCATCGCGTAGTCGCCTGATCGTTGAAGCGATGCTAGCGCCAGGCCGACTTCAAATCGATGGGGAGCGCTGCTGCTGGGTTGGGACGCTCGGACATTCTTGTGGAAGCGCTGCTCAGCAGCCTGCCTCGGCGATCGAGCAACCGGCGCAGTCGCGGCCGCGTCCGACGTTCCGTATCGGTTCACGAAGCTGAACTGGTTCCGTCGGAACCGCGGATCGACGTTCCGCTCGAACGGCAGCGCTGGTGACGGAGCCCCGTCCCGCAGCAGGACCACGTCTCTCGTCGCTGGAGCCGTTCAACGATGCAACGCGGGGTTTCTCCATGTTCGCCTACTCAGTCGCTATTTCTTATCTGGGACTCGAGCGCACCGAGGGCGAATGAAAATCGGATCGGGCGTGGAGGTCGGATCAGAAACCGAAGGACGCGTTTCGAGTGAAACTTGGTCACTACTTACACTGGCTGCGCGCGCGGACGGCAACGTCATGCCGGCTCACTCTCCGACTGCGATGCGCCGCAAGCCATTGCAGACAAACGCTCTCGGGGGTCGATGAAGAACGTACAAGGCAAGACGCAGACGTGCGCGTCATCACATCCCCGAGTATGCAAACAAGGTTATTGGTGTCACCGAGTGTAAACCTTCGGCGTCCGCGGCAGCAACCCGCGGCAGCAGACCCTGGCCAAAGAGGGCGCTCGTGTTCTGGTACGTCTCTTTGTCGCGGAGGGGGCACTCCCCCGGCGTGGTGGTCAACCCCTCGAGCGGGAAATCGGGTAGAGCGAGACGTTGCTGGCGTTCGCGTGGGCGGCAATCTCGCGGAGGCGGTCACGGTGATCGAGCGACGATAGCGTCAGCAGGTCAGCTGTCACACTCACGGAACGTGGCCTCCGACCTGGTGACGACGCCGCGCTCGGTGATCACGCCGACGTCGTCGCGCCCGCGGCCGCCAAGCGGATTCCGTGGCAACCTCGGTTCGTTGTCACGCGGCGCCAAACCCGGGTTCTCGGTGAAGATCGGCCAGCCGACCGTGATCGCAAACACGTGTTCCGGCTCCTGACGCAGCGCGCAAAGGTGGCCGATGAGGTCGTCGAGCGCGTCAAAGGTCATCTTCTCGAAATGGCGTGCCGTGATCTCCGGGGCAGGGGTGTAGCCGCGCGCATCCGGCGGGTAGCACGCGTCGTACAGCATGCTTTTGGGATCGCGGAGCATGCCCGGGTCGGGGTAGAGCTCGCGAGTCGTCCACGTGCCTTCGAGGCGGGCCAGCCCGGGAAGACCATGGTGGAAAGACAGATCGATTGCGCGCTCTCGGCGTCATCAGCGCGACAAGGTCGTCGGCCCGAACAGCCGTTGGAGCGTCTTGAATATGGGAAACCGCGCCTGCACACTGGGGCCCCGCTCGGCGCCGTAACCCAGGATGTAGCCGGTGTGTCGACGATCGAGGAACACGACAACGCTCTCGACCGCGGGTCCGCGACGGCCTCCAGACTGCGCGCGAGCGTGCGCGGCGCGACGGTCGGCGCCGAGCCTGGCCGCGCATAGGTGATGCGCTCGAACGTTTGAATCGTCTCACGTACGCCGTCCTCGGAGATGCCACCTCGTCGCGCGTCACGTCCGCGACAGGCTCTCCGTCTCGCGTGACATGAACGTCCACGCGCACCGCTGCGACCCGACACGAAGGTTGGCTGTTGAGGAGCTGCGTCGGACGGCTCGATAGCCTCGCGTCGTGGCAACCGCAGCGAGAGCTGCCGCGCCGATACAACGAACATTTTCAGCCGCGGCGGCATCAATGGCTCCAGCGTGGCAGGCGCAGGCGACGCCAGAGTAGCACGCTCGCTACTGCGGCTCGATCTTCAGCGGCGCCCCCCTGGCGCTCTTCGGTGAGCAGATCGATCGTGCCGTCGGGCGCCTGCTTCACGGCGCGGATACGCTGGCGCAGATCGGTAAGCATCATCTCGCGGCGAATATTCGTCGCCATTGGCGTTGAAGACGATCCGCTGCATGTGACCCGTGTTCGCGATTTCGCCATAGCGCATCGAGCCCACCAGCGCATTCCCTTTCCACTGGGGGAACCTGTCGCCGGTGTCAGAACAGCAGGTCGGAGACGGCAATCGACGGCATCCAGTAGACGATCGGCCGCTCGATGCCGTCCTTCTCGAACTTCCCCTGCCACGGACCGTCGTAGTCGCGCCCGAGGCTGACCTCCGGCCATCCGTAATTGCGTCCCGGCAGGATGATGTTCAGCTCGTCGCCGCCATTCGGCCCGTGTTCGGCCGACCAGAGCGCGCCGTTGACGGGATGAATCGTCAGGCCAAGCTGGTTGCGGTGGCCCATCGAGTAAATATCGGGCCGGTATCCCGCTTTGCCAGCAAACGGATTTCCCGGCGCTGGCTTGCCCTCGTCCGTGAGACGCATGACTTTGCCGCGCAGGCTGTCTGGCTCCTGCGACTCGCGCGTGTCCGGCGTCAATCCTGTGGCCCAGAAGACGAAGCCGTCTCGATCGAACACGAGGCGTGAGGCAGCACCGCCGGCGCCATTCCACCACGGCTCCGCGGCGATCAGCTCCTGCACGTTCGTCAGCGCGGTGCCGCCTGCCCCGAGCGAGGTCGAGAGGTCGAGGCGGCCGCGGCCGAGCGCGCTCATGATCATGCCCTTGCCGTCGGTCTTGCTGTAGGTGAAGTAGAGCAGCTTGTTCTCGGCAAACTTCGGATGGAGCGCGATGTCCTGCAGACCGCCGAGGCGTTGTGCGCCGATGGGCGGGAGCCCGGTGACAGCCGTCGGCTCCAACACGCCGTTACGAATGATGCGCAGCCGGCCTGGCCGTTCGGTGACGAGCATGCTGCCATCTGGAAGGAACTCGAGATCCCACGGATTCTGCAGCCCCTTCGTGACAACGCTGAGCCGGAACTTCACGCCTTCAGCGACGGCGTAATTCCACGGTCCATCGCCAAGCGGCTCGCGCGGAATGCCGGAGGGTGGTGGCGGCGCCCCGCCCGCTCGCCCGCCGGGCGGTCCCCCGGCCCTGCCCGCCGGCTGTCCGGCAGGCGGCTGCTGCGCGAGGACAGATGCACCAGGGCACAGACCGCAAGAAGCGCCGGCAGACAGAGCGGAGTGGGTGTTTCATGGGCGCAGAGGCTAGGCGAACACGAGAGAGGCCGACGCTAAAGGTCGGCCTCGTACCGGCATCGTGGACTTCGTGGTTTGAATCAGCTCGGTGATCAGAGGAAAGTGATCGGACGCCTCGCGAACCTCGTTCGCCGAGAACACCTGACACCGTGACACGCGGCCGACACATGGCTGCGGCACGAAGAGGTAGTCGAGCCGCACGTGCGGATCCCACGTTGGAAAGGTGTGTCCGACGAGATCGGGATTCAACGCACGGAACGCGTCGACATATCCCGCATCCAGCACGCCTTGTATCGTGCGCCAGCGGACCTTCCCGCCGCTCAACCAGACCAGCGCACGCAGGCGCGTGGGCAGCCTGGTGAAGTCCAGGAGCTCGCCGGGCGCGAGCGTGTTGAAATCGCCGACGAGCACGTGCGGCCCGTGCTGATGCTGCTGGATCGCCAGCAGCAGCGCGCGAAGCTCGTACCGCCTCCGATGCTCAGTCCACGCCGCGTGCACGGCGCTCAGATGGACGCCCACAATCCGCCACGCGCCTCCAGCCGGGACGATCTCGATGAAGGCGTGGCGCGAGACGCGCGGCTTCCGCCATTCCACATGGTCGAGCGGCTGCCGCGAGAGGTAGCCGAGCGACTGGCCGCGGCGCGAGCCCCAGTAGGCGAGGCCGGTATCGTGCGCCAGCTGCTCGATCACCAGCGGGCTTGGCGGCCTCCTGCAAGACGACCACGTCGGGATGCGCAGCGCGAATCACGCCCGCCAGCGCCGCTTCGCGCCCACTGCCACCGTGGCGGATGTTGTAGGACAGGATGCGAATCGTCACGCGTCTTCGCTGTTCTCAATCAGCGTCACGTACGGCTGGCCGAGCGTCTCGCCGCGAAACGTCATGGCTGCCTTGCGTGTCGCCTGAATGTTGACGGGCCGGCCGGTCATCACCATCAGCGCCTCGCGGAGCGGGACCAAGTCGGGCGCAATGTTCGGGTCTTCGTCCGAGAGCGGACGCGAATGGACGCCGGGCATGAAGAAGCCGGTCACCGTGAAAAGGCCGATGGCCTGATCGCCGACGAGCGTCACGTCGAGGTCGCTGGTGCCGGGGCCATCGGCATCGAACGGGGCGCCATCTTTCCATCGCTGGCCGGTGACCGCGCTGCCGCGCAGCACGACGCCGGTGCCCGGCGGGATTTCCTGACGGAGCACGCGCATGAATTCCTCGAGCCGATCCTCGTCACCGCCAAAAGCCAGTCGCAGGACGTTCGCGCGCCTCTCCGCGTCGCTCAGTTCGCGCGCGTCCATATGCTAAGCTCAGCACGATGCCCTTCGTGATTACTGACCCGTGCATCGGCACGAAAGACTCCGCCTGCGTTGACGTCTGCCCCGTGGACTGCATTCACCCGCGCAAGGACGAGCCGGAGTTCGAGACCGCCGCGATGCTCTACATCCACCCCGAGGAATGCATCGACTGCGGCGCGTGCGTGCCGGCCTGTCCGGTGGCCGCGATCTATGACGGCATCGACTCGACGCCTGCCAGCCAGAAGAGCCTGATCGAGGCGAACGCGATCTACCGCGCCGGCGATGCGGACGCCGTGGCGCGCGCGGAGGCGATCGTCCAGTCGCACCAGGCCTCGCACCCCGACCTGATGGCGGTCCCTCCGGCGGAACGGGCGACCAAGCACGGGAAGTAAGAACTTCCACTGGGCGTTGGGAATCATCGGATCTACCTGACACGGGTCCGGCTTTTCGACGTCCCCCGCCAGGATCGTCCACGCCATCCAGAAGGCGCCGCCGGCAGCGAAGAGAAACAGCAGCATCGCCAGCCCGGGATAGCCCAGGATCGTGAACGGCGTCGGCACGCGCATCAGCATCGCGGCGCCGACGATCAACGCGGCCAGGACGAGCCCGAGGGCAATGCGGTTCGCGACTTTCTGGAAGCCGTCGATGATCGAGCCGTGGTCGATCACTTCGATCTTCAGTCGCAAATCGTTGGCGGCCAGCGCGTCGACGATCCGATTCATTCGCGCTGGCAGCCGCTCGGCGAAATCGCGCACTTCGAGCGCCGTCGCGAAGACATTCGCCGGACTCACGCTGTTCAGCATGCGGCGCCGCATCAGTTGCGTCGCGTTGCGGCGCATCGACGCGTTCACGTCGAACTCCGGATCGAGCAGCGCGGCCGATCTCGTCCAGGTTCAGCAGCGTCTTGCCGAGCAGCGCCAGCTCAGACGGCATCCGCAGGCCGTGCTGCGTTGCGGCACGGGCCATCTCGAGCATCACCCGCCCGACGTTCAACTCCTTCGCCGCCGCGTCTTGATACCGTCCAACCAGGTCGACCACGATGCGACGCACCTGCATCTCATCGAAGTCCTCGTGCGTCTCGCCCATGGCGATCACGATCGACGCCGCTTCATCGCCCCGGGCCTCTGAGATGGCGAGCATCAGCCGGAACAGCCGCTCCTGAAGCGGCTTCGACAGCCGGCCGACCATTCCCAGATCGATCAGCGCCAGCCGATGGTCCGGCGTCAGCAGAACATTGCCTGGATGGGGATCGGCATGGAAGACGCCGTCAACGAGGATCTGCTGGAGGTAGGCGCGGAACAGGTCGTCGGCGAGCGCAGCACCGTCGACCTCGGTCCATTCGACCCGGCTGACCGCGGTGATCTTCGTGCCCTCGATGTAGTCCATCGTCAGCACGCGCGACGTCGTGAAGTCGTCGATCGGCAGAGGGATGACGATGCGCTCGAAGTCGCGCAGCTGATGTGAGAGGGCGACGAGATTTCGCGCCTCCTCGCGGTAATCGAGCTCCGAGAGAACCGTGCGGCGGAACTCTTCGAGGACACCCTGAGCATCCACCGCCCGGGTCGCCGCACTGAATCGGCGCATCAACGCGGCGACTTCGTCGAGCGCGTCAAGATCTTTGAGGACCCGGTCGTGCACGTCCGGTCGCTGCACCTTGATCGCCACCTCACGGCCGTCGCGCATCACCGCGCGATGCACCTGGCCCAGCGACGCTGCCGCGATGGGCGCCCGTTCGAACGAGTCGAAGGCCTTCGAGAGCCGCACGCCCAGCTCGTCCTGGATGATGCGCTCGACGTCAGCGAACGGAAAAGGCTCGACGTTGTCCTGCAGACGCGCGAGCGCCTCGAGGTATGCCGGCGGCAGCAGATCAGCGCGCGTCGAAAGCAGCTGGCCGAGCTTGATGAAGGTGGGACCGAGCTTTTCCAGATCGGCGGCGAAGGCGAGCGCTTCCGCCGCGTCGCTCTGGATCTCGTTGGCAGGGGTCGTGCCGGAGCCTGTGATGAAGTCCGCGTGCCGGTACTTCGCGACGAACCGCGCGAAGTCGCGGTACCGGCTGAGCCGGGCTCCGAGTGCCATCACCGTCGGCAGAGCAACTCATGTACCGCTAGTTGGTAAACTCAACTGGCGTGGCACGTGGATGGGAAAGCAAGTCGGTCGAGGCACAGCAGGACGCGGCGAACGCACCGCGCTCCAACACGCCTGCGCTGACCCCTGAACAAGCGGCACAAAAAGCCGAACGCGCCACGCTGATGCTCGCGCGTACTCGCGCGCTCGCCGATCTTCAGAAGGCCTGCGTGGCCGCCCACCGGGCGATGCTCGAACAGGCCATCGCCGATCTCGACCAGCGGCTGGCGGCGATCGATTTGTAGGCACCCTTGAAAAGGGTGCCCTACGTCCTCGTAGGGCGACGTCCTCGTAGGGCGCCCCTTTAGGGGTGCCTCCGATTACACACTCATGAGCACCGCGCGCGCTGGCTTCCCTGTCGCCTCCGCAATCGCCTCTGCGTAGAGCTGCACCTGCCGTGCGTAGCTGGCCTGCAGTTCCCCTTCGGCGCGGTCGGTCTTGAAGTCGATCACCAGGAATCCCTGTTCGGTTTCGAACGCGAGATCGACGTTCCCCTCGATCAACTGCCCGTCGCGCACGATGGTGGTCGGCGTTTCCCGGAGGAGCGCGCCACGCTCCGCAGCGCGTCGCGCGTCCGCCAGCAGGCTGTGATTCAACACCGTTCTAACCACCTGCTGCGCCGAGGCCACTTCATCGGATGGTGCGGCGACGATGCGGCCCTGGACGGCGACGATCTGATTACTGGTCACCTCATCCGCGTCGAGCGGCACCGCCGCCAGCGATGCGTGCACCAGCGTGCCGAACCGCGGCCCGGACGGGCGGGGATCGGACTGTCGGCAGCGTCACAACCTCGACTTGGAACTTGGCACTTGGCACTTGCCACTTGTCACTTCCGCCGCCCCCTCGCCCACTCGGTCGCCGTCCGAACCTTCACCGACGGCTGGGCCGCACGCGTTCGTGCATCGTCGCGGGTGTTTCGCCACGTGATATAGCGGGCCGTGCCCTCGGCCACGACTTCGAGCGCGACATCCTTCGAGATCAATTCCTGCCGCCGCAGGCCGAACGGCGGTTCGGCGCCAAGCCGCAGCGCCGCCGGATCCCACCAGACGACATCGAATGGCGGGTCCGCCTCGCCGGCACCGGACCCTTCGACTCTGGTGCTCTGGAGCTCGGCGGAACCCGCCCCACGGGGATGTTCAGACCGAAATCCTGTGGCTGCCAGGAGCAACCGTCTGCGACGACGCAACGCCCTCATCAGGCCGCTTCAACACTGAATCCTTCTTGAATGGCGGGCAGCCGGCGGCGCTCGAGGGTTGGCGGCGCGCCTCGACGGCCGGATACAGGGCCTGATCGAGGGGACTCAGCCACCCGTCAGACCCGAACGGCTGATCGCCGACGGCCGGGACCACCAACACATCGCGCGCGCGCGTTGCCGCGACATACGCAATCCGAACCCCTTCCGAGCGCTCGCGTTCCTTCTCCTCAGCGCTCCAGCGGGTCAAGTCCACGGGCGACCATCCGCCGATGCGAACCGCGGCCAAACTCCGGTCGTGATCGATGTGACGTGAAGCTTCAAACGGCACCAGCTTCGCCGTCATGTCCGCGAGGATGACGATGGGGAATTCGAGCCCCTTCGCCTTGTGCACGGTCATCAGGCGGACGCCGTCGCTTCCCTCCTCGACGATCGGCGCTTCACCGGCTTGACCTTCGTCGGCCGCCTGCTGGAGCGCGTCGATGAAGCCGCGGAACGAAATGCCGCCCGACAACTGGTACTGCCTTGCCAGCTCGGCCACGTGCAGCGCGTTCGCCAGCACCTGCTCACCAGCGCGACGCAGCGCGAAGCCGACGTGCGCACGCGTGGCATCGAACAAACCAGAGATCGTGTCGGCCACCGCGCGACGGTTTCGCAAGAGGTGCAGCTGCGCCAGCACCCGAAGGGCATCCGCGATCGGCTGAAGGTGCGTGGGCAGCTCCGGCGGTATCCGAAAGGGATGAAAGGCTTTGGCGTATTTGTGGCGATACTCCAGCAGCTCTTCGTCACCAATCGCGAAGAGCGCGCCGCGGAGCGTCGCGAAGACGGAGAGCTGATCGTCCGGCCACTCAACCGCCGCCAGCGCCGCGCGGAGCGTTTCGATTTCCTCGCGGCCATGAAAGGCCCGACCACCGACCAGCAGGTGGTTGACGCCGCGCGCTTCGAGCGCGTCCACGTATGCGCGCGTGATGTCGGTGCCGAAACTGACGAACCGCCGGAACAGCAGGCAGACGTGGCGCGGCTTCACCGGGATCGGCGGTGCACCATGGTGCTCGGTGACCCGCCATCCACTCTCGTTCACCAGCCAATCGACAAACGCGCCCACGGCGTCGGGCAGCGAGGCGTCGATGGCCATGCCGGAGATATTCCGCTTGCCGTAGGGCTCAGGGACAGGCAACGCGACGAGGGATGGCTGGCCGTGGAGGTCGTCGCGCGATTTCGCAAGCGGCACATAGGACGCCTGCAGCGTCTCGCTATCACCGGTCATCAGCGGCGCAAACGCCGCGTTCACGGCGCGCTGCAGGTTCGGCACGCCGCGGAAACTCGTCGTCAGCCGCTCGCAGCGTGCGCCATGGTCCTGGAGCTGCTGGCACACACGCGAATAGATGCTGACATCCGCGCGTCTGAACCGGTAAATCGACTGCTTGGGGTCGCCGACGACGAACAGCTTGCCCCGAACGGGCCTCGCGAGTCGCGAGTCGCGCTCGGACGGGTCGTCGGCCGCGAGCAACAGGAGCAGCTCCGCCTGCAGCGGGTCCGTGTCCTGGAACTCGTCGACGAACAGTCGGGTGAAACGGCGCTGGAAGTGCTCACGAACGTCGGCGCGGTCGCGGACGAGATCGCGCGCACGCAGCAGCAGGTCGAGGAAGTCGAGCGCGCCATGGGTGGCCTTCAGCCGTTCGTAGCGGTCGATACTTCCCTGCAGTTCGTGGTGTAACAGGGCCGCCAAATCGGCGTCGGCGTCGGCCTTGAATGTGTCGAGCTGCACCAGCAGCGACTGGTGCGCGGCATGAACATCCGCACGCGCAAGGCCACGCGCGAATGACGAGCCCATTCCCTTCCGCGCCCGCCGGAAGTCGCGTTCGCGGCACAGATCGACCAGCACCGCTTCAGCCGCATCGTCATCGCCGGCCGCCATAATCAGGCGGAGCTCATCGCTCGTCCGGCGTGCCGGCGCTGTGTCAACGAACAGCGGGTCGCGCGCGCTCGTCGCCTGCGCGGTGGTCGCCGCGAATTCGTGGACGCTGGTAACCAGCGCCGCAATCGCGCGATGCCGATCGAAATCAGGTCGTGCCCAGCCCGTCCTGAAGTCGCGCCACTCGACCAGGTCCCAGCCCGCCCCCTCAACCGCTCGACCGGCCCATCGTCATTGGCGTCGCCGCCCGGCAGTGGCGACCGCGCCGAGCGACGGAGGGAGCGACGGACGCCTTCGGGTGTGTTCTCCAGGGCGCCCTGCAGCCACGCATCGAAGGCTTCGGCGTACAGGCGGCGCGCTTCGCTTTCGGTCAGGACGCGGAAGAGCGGGTCGATGCCCGCTTCGACCGGGCGCTCGCGCAACAGGTCGGCACAAAAGCCATGAATCGTGCTGATGTGGGCCTCTTCGAGGTTCATCAGGGCCGCGTCGAGACGTTGCCGCGAGGCTGCATCCAGACCGGATCTCCCGTCCGCCGCTCGAGTTCCTGGCGGAGGCGAAGCTTCAGCTCCCCAGCGGCCTTCTCGGTGAACGTGACCGCGACGAGATCGCCGACGCCCGCCTTCCCTGTTGCGAGGACGCGAACAATCCGGCGGACCAGCTCAGTGGTCTTGCCCGTGCCGGCCGCAGCCTCGACCACGAACGTCGAGTCGAGATCGGTGGCGATCGCGTCGCGCGCATCCTGATCGTCGAGCGGAGGAGGTGCACCTGGTCTACCGGAACGCCTTGGCGGCGTTCCTTCTTGTCTACCGGAATGCCTTGGCGGCGTTCCTCCTTGTCTACCGGAACGCCTTGGCGGCGTTCCTTCTTCATGGCCGCGACCTCAGCTCGATCGAGATCGCGCAGCGGCTCCGACGACTTGCGCGCGATGCGAAGCTCCTCGTGCGGTCCACACACCGGCCGGAAGTCGCACCAGGCGCAGGCACGCTCGTTCGGGGCGGCCGCGAGGAAGCCGAGCTCAATCGCGCGGTCGATGATCTCCAGCGCCTCGACGCCAGCGCGCCGCGCCTGCGGCAGCAGCGGAACCGGCCGAACCTTGTACCCGCCTGCCGTCGTGCAGAAGAACAGGCGCGTTTCCGCCACCGGTTTGCCCATGACCTCCTCGATTGCCGCCGAGTAGAGGACCGGCTGCAGCGTCCCGCCACCGCCGATCACCAGTGTGTCTTTCGTGCGGTCCTTCCCCGTCTTGTGATCCGTCACGCGCAGGACGCCGGTCTGTTGGTGCTCTTCGACGAGATCCACCGCGCCGCGCAGCTTGAACCGTCCGTCAATCAGCACTTCCTCGCGCTGGCTTCTCGGGTCGCGTTCTTCCGATAGCGGCAGGCCGAACGACAGCTCGAAGTAGCGCGGGATCCAGCCCTCTTCTTCGGCGGTCCGCCGCAGCCAGCCGCGCAGGTCTCGCGCGATCACCGCGATCTCTTCCTGCCAGACGCGATCGATCGCGGGGGCAAGCCGCTCTCGGTATTCGTCGGCGACCATCCGCGATGGCCTCCTCGAGGACGATGAGTGCTGCGCTCAGGCTCGCGGCCGTCACCGGCAACGCGTTGAGCCGCTCGAGCTCGCGAGCGGTGACCGCCTGGATGCGATGGACGATGCTGCCGCGCGTGAGCGGGTCGAGCCGCTGCAACGGTTCGGGACGTTCGGCGGGCGCGAGCCGATAGACCGCGCTCAGAAAGAACTGATACGGACAGGCGCTGAACTTCTGGAGCGCAGAGATCGAATACGGCCGCTGCTGAAGCCGCTGCGACTCCAGTGCGCCGCGCGTGGCCTCGGTCACGCGCGTCAACCCATCGAGGTGCGACCACCGCGCCTGGCCCCGGCCCCAACGTTCGGTGACCGATCGGCGCAGCGATTCGTTCAGCCGAAGCAGGTATTGCGCGTGCCCGCGGACGGCGGCTGCATCCGTCGCCTCGAGCAGCGTCCGCAGAACGGACAGGTCGTGTTCCTGATCGTCGATCGCCTCCGCGGGATCTTTCGGCGCGGGCCAGGCCAGCGTGGAGTCGCCGGCTGCGGCGGCTGCGCTCTTCAGGCGCTGCAGATCGGGAATCGCGCCCGTCGCGCCGCGCAGCACGTCGAGTGCGTAGAACGACGGGACGCGTTCGCGCCCTTCCGCGACATCCAGCCGTGGATAGGACACATAGAGACGCTCGGTGGCCGCACCGGCGGCGAGGTGCAGCAGCACGCGCTCCCGCCGCGACCGCTCGGCCCGCGTGACCAGCGTCGATCCCACGACCTCCCTGGCTTCATCCAATAAGAGAGGATCCTGATCGGACTTCCGCGGGAACATTCGCTCCGCAAGCCCTGGCACGAACACCACGCGGAACGACCGCCCGCGGGCCTGCGCGGGACTGCCGACGAACACGCGCCCATAACGGCGTGACGGCGGGTCGCTGTCGACGCTGCGGAGCCGCTCCATCAGCACCATCCGGACTTCGTCCACCGACACCGGTCCGACCGACGCCATCGGCCGCAGGTCGGCCAGCACGCGGCGCACGTAGGCCGGCGCACGCAGCGTTCGCGGCGCAAGATCGTCCAGGCGCTCGAGCCATTCGCCCCAGCGGGCCAGCGGCGGCCACGCGGCCATCTCCGTGATGATCGGAAGCGCGAACGCTCCCAGATGCACGAGCCGCTGCCGATCGTCGTCGATGGCGGCAAGTCGGGCAGGCGACGGATCGTCCCTCTCGATCTCGCGACGACGCGCGCGCAGCTCTTCGTCGAATCCGTCGAGCCGCCGTCGCCAGCGGCCGGGACCACCGCCAACGACCGCGGCTTCGACGAGCATCCGCTCCCATCGCCGCGGCGTGCGGAGGCTTCCTGCCAGCACCGCGTTGTCCTCGTCGTCTGCGGCGGTCGTCACGGTCGGGCCGACCTGAAGGTCGGCCCCTACTGCTCTCCCTCGACTGCTTCTCCCTCGACTGCTTCTCCCTCGACCGCCGCCGCGCCGAAGACTTCGTCCTCAGACGCAATCCAGGTCGCCTGAGGCTGGTCCGGATCCGGCAGCTGGCCGAGGGAGAGGTACTCGGCAAATCGCGACGCAGACAGACCCTCCGCGGCGCATGCGAGCAGCGCAAGGAAGGCCCGGCCCGCCGGATGCGGGCGGCGCGAGCCGCGATCGAACCAGCCGCGGACGCCGGCGCGCTCGAACGCGTGCTCGAGCAGTCCGTGGTAGTGCTCCGGCGAGCGGACGAAGACGGCCATCTCGTCGAACGGCACGCCCGTGCGCGCTTCGCGCAACACACGGCGGGCGATCTCGACGCACTCGCGTCCCTCGCCCGGCGCCGAGAAGAACTCGAGCGAGCCATCCAGATCGCGTCGGTCCGGAGCCTCGTCCGAGAAGAGACAGGCGCGCAGGTGATCGAGGTCGGACCGACGTGCACCAGCCACGGTCTCGACCCCACCACCGCACCGCTCGAGCGCCAGCCGCGCGGACTGGTCATGAGCAGGAACAGTCGCCAGGACCTCGCTCGCCACTGCAACCAGCGCGCTGACGAACGTTTCCTCCATCGCCGTGTCGATCGGCAGGTCCACCAGCAGCAGCGGCGCGCGCAGAAAGGCTTCACTGGCGACGCCCGCGGCGGCCGTCGCGAACAGCGCCGCGCGGTCGGCTGTTGATGCGTCCATCAGCTCGGCTTCCGCCTGTTGCGCCAGCGCCACGAGGTCGTGTCCGGCGCGACCGGCGTTGACCAGCGTCGCGGCCGGAATGCCGGCCAGGCGAACGTCGGTCAACGTTCGCGCGAGCGCGCGCGGAAAGCCGGGCGTTCGGGCGACGACGCCGAAGTAGTCGAGCGTGCCGGCTTCGGCTGCGTCGAACGCGACGCGGCTGGCCACGGCTTCGACACCCAGCGCGGTGCTTGGGGCAATACCTTCGCCGGCCAGGCGCGTTGCCGCAACGCGGGCCGCAAGCTGCGTCAGGCTGAAGCGCGAGATGCCGATCGTCGCGCCACGCCGGGTCGCCACACGACGTGCAAGGTCATCGGCCGCGCCGCGCGTCGCTGCCACGATGGTGATGAGCTGGTCGGAAGGAAAGCGATCAAGGAAACCGGCAGCGCGGTCGAGCCGGATGGCTGCCGAAGCGGATTCGACGATCGAGAACGGGCGGGCTGCGGACATGAGTTCCCTCCCGGGCGCTGTGCCGGGTATCCGAAACGGAAGTCCCTCAGCCTGTTTCGCCGAAGAGTGCAGCGCGAAGGCGGACCACCGTGCACCGGGGACGATATCACGGCCTACCGCGACTGCGATCAGCGGTAGTCGTTCTCTTTGAGAACAATCACCCAGGCGCGGCGCTCAGCGATCTTGCCGTCGCGCATGACGAACACCTCGGCCATCGACATGCGCATCACTCCACCTGCGGCGCGCTTCGCGGTGCCGGTTAGTTCTGCCATGACGACGTCGCCCTGCTCGACCATGCGCACGACCTCCAAGTCGGGAGGGTCGATGAACTCGGGCGCACCGTCGATGGCCTTGTCGTAGGCCTCTTTGCCAGTCAGACGGAAAGCGCCGAAGACGGTCCACTCGATGTCGTCGGTCAGGCAGGACAGGATCTGCCCGTGATCATTCTTGCGGAAGCCGTCCAGGTAGGTCTTAACGGTCTCGATGTTCTGCGACATGTCTTTTCGTTCCCCGTGGTTCGAAGTCGGTATTGTCTGCTTGTTTGTTAGTATTCGAGGGCCGTCGATGAAACGCGCACTCATCTTCGTCCACCGCTGGCTGGGCGTGGCGCTCTGCCTGATCTTCCTGCTCTGGTTCCCGTCCGCGATCGGGATCATGTATTGGGACTTCCCCGACGTGCGGACGGCACACCGCGTCGCGCACGCGGTCCCGATCGACGCGTCGAAGATTCGGCTCTCGCCCGCCGAGGCCTACGCGACGCTCGGCGTGAACGACGAGCCCGAGTCAGCACAGCTGGACACCTTTGACGGCCGTCCCGTCTATCGCTTCAGCAGCGACAACGGCGACCACGTCGTCTATGCGGACACCGGTGAGGAACAGCTCGAGGTGTCTGACGCGATGGTGCAGCGGATCGCCGAGGCGTGGACGAAGCAGCCGGTGAGCGCCGCCCGCGTCGAGAACGTCACAGACACCGATCAGTGGACCGTGCAGATGCGGATTGCGGACCTGAGCCCGCTCTGGAAGTTTACATGGCCGAACGGCGAGCAGGTCTACGTCACCCAGACGACCGGCGACGTCGTGCAGCACACGACGACCGGATCGCGCCTCGGCGCGTATGTGGGCGCCATTCCCCACTGGCTGTATTTCACGCCCCTCCGCAAGAACGGCCCGCAGTGGAGCCGCGTCGTCATCTGGTCGTCCGGCATCGGCACGTTCGCGGCGATTCTCGGCGTGATCATCGGCACCTGGATGTATTCACCGCGGAAGCGTTATCGATACGACGGCTCACCGAGCAGCATTCCGTATCGCGGACAGAAGCGCTGGCATACGGTGCTCGGGCTGATCTTCGGCGTCGCGACGGCGACGTGGGCCTTCAGCGGGATGCTGTCGATGGATCCGTTCCCGTCGCGCGAGACCGGCGGCGGTCCGCTGCGCCGAGGCGTCGATCGGCCGACCATGCAGCAGGCCCTGCGCGGACAGATGCCGTTTGCGGCGTTCGCGGCGAAGGATCCGCGCGAGGCGCTCCGGCAGCTCGGAGACGTGCAGGTCAAGGAGCTCGAGTTCGCGTCGTTTGCCGGCGAGCCCGTTTACCTGGCGACGCTCGCGCCCGGCGACACACGGATCATTCCGGTCAAGGGCGAGCCACGAGCCGCGTTCGATCAGCAGCGGATTATCGACATCGTCCACACCGCGGCCGGGCCCGGCATGGTCGAGACCAGCGTGCTCACGCAATACGACCGCTACTACCTCGATCGCCGGCGTCAACGCCCGCTGCCAGTCATCCTGGCGCAACTGTCCGACGAGGCGCACACGCGGTACTACATCGATCCGCAGACCGCCCGTATCGTCGGCAGCTACGACTCCAGTGCATGGGTCAGCCGCTGGCTGTACAACGGCCTGCACTCGCTGAATTTCCCGTGGCTGTACAACTACCGGCCGCTGTGGGACATCGTGGTGATCACGTTCATGCTCGGCGGGACGGCGCTCTGCGTGACGTCGCTGATCCTGGCGTGGCGGGTGCTGGGCAGGAAACTGCGCGGGGTTGTGCCTGGGAGTGCGCGCGACGCGATCTCCGACGATCTCGCGCTGGCCGACTAGACGCGGTTGCTCAGAATCAGCTCTTTGAGAAGGTGACGATGGCACTGCTTGGCGTCATCGTCGCAATGGCACATCAGCGTGACGTTTCCCTCGCGCGCCATGGCCTTGATCAACCGCAGCGTTGACTTCTGTCCGTGGTTCTTGATCGTCGTGTTCCGTGCGTCGATCGACCCGTCGAGAAACATCTCTTTCTTGAAGTCGCGGGTAAACGCGGCCCATGTCATCTTGCCGCCCTGGACGGCCTTGAGCAGTTTCTCGCTCGGCCCCAGCGACGGCATCCAGACGTCATAGAGCGTGCTGGGCGTTCCTCTGCCGCGAAACCGCGTCGCCAGGATGCGGAGGCCATCGTTTTCGGAGTCGACCGGTGCGTGGACGGACTTCGTCTTGAGCATGTCCCGCAATTATCCTCGCGCTAACCTTTCATTTCATGCACTGAATCCACGTCCGCCTGAAGGCGGACACTACGACGATTTAGTCCGGCTGATGCTGGACCTCACGACCGAGCTGCTCCGTCATCCCTTGACCAGCAATGAGACTGCACTACGATACGGCGCGTATGCGACACGCGGTGATTGCGGCAGTGATGATCATGACGGGGGTCCACCAGGCCTGGGCGCAACGTGCATGGGCGCACCATCGTTCCGCGAGAAGCCGATGCAGGGCGGGCTCACGGCATCGTTTGTCGGCGAGCGGCATGAGGTCGGTGGCACATTTGCCGCAGGCAAGCCGTCTCTGTTCGGCAGCGTCGGCGTCCTCGCGACGCACATTTCGTTTCTGGGCACGGCTCCTACATTGACACTCGGCGTCGGCACCGAAGTGCCCTCGGCCGATCATCCGGTGTTCACCTGCCCGCTGCTTCAGGTGGCGTTCACCTCGGGACCGGACGTTGAGCCGTTCGACACGTCGATCATCGGCGTTCGCGGCGGCATCAGCGTCGGCGCCATCGTTGCCCGAGTTGCCTGCCGAGAACGGGATTTCCAGCGCGGGGATGACCTAACCCACCGCTAGCCTCCACTAACCGGACACTACGCCGGATCGCTGGCAGGTCCGGCGTGCGCCGGACATCGACAAGGCGCCGCGGGCATGCGGCAAGCCGTTGCGTAGGCCAGGCCGACATCCAGCCGAAGGCGGAAATCGGGCGGAGCGATTCATCCGCGCGTCTTCCGTCTACGCGTTCGAGTTGCAATGAATCAGCTCGGACGTTTAGTGCCGTGCAATGGATCAGCAGCGAATAGCCGCTAGACGCGCGGGAACCGGCAGGGTACGAGCGAGGACCGATTTCCCGGCCGCAGCCTCCGCAACGGCGGCCGCATGTCCGTGGCGCCCTCGCCAGGTCCGGCTGAAGCCGGACACTACGTCGACACGAAGGCGGACCTGACAAGGTCCGCCCCACGAGCGACACGCACGATCGATACGCGCACGATCGACAGCGTGATCGACACGCTCAGGGAGCCAGCCGATCCCGGCGCCAGCCCGAAGCCTCCCGCTGATAGCGCAGGCGATCGTGAAGGCGACTTGGACGGCCCTGCCAGAACTCGAACTCGGCGGGGATCACGCGATAGCCGCCCCACCACGACGGCCGAGGAATGATCTCGCCGTACGCCTCGCGCGCGACGTTGTAGCGCGACTCCAGCGCCTCACGGCTCTCGATCACCTCGCTCTGGGTGGAGGCGTAGACGCTCCAGCGGCTCTCGATCGGACGCGTCGCAAAGTACGCGTCCGACTCGGCTTCATCGATCTTCTCCACCAGCCCGTCGACCCGGACCTGTCGGACAAGCGACGGCCAGTAAAACAGCAGCGCCGCACGTCCGGTGTCATCCAGCTCCCGCGCCTTGCGGCTGTTGTAGTTGGTGTAGAAGACGAACCCGCGCTCGTCCACGCCCTTCAGCAACACGGTTCGAACGGAGGGACGGCCATCGCGCGTGGATGTCGCCAGCGCGAACGCGGTGGGATCGGCCTCGAGCTCGCGCACCTGGTCGAACCAGCGCGCGAACTGCGTGACCGGATCGGGATCGGACTCGGTTTCGCTCAGCGGGTCGCCGCTGTAGTCGCGTCGGATGTTGGCGATGGACATTGGGATGGCACCCCTGAAGGGGCGCCCTACGACCCGACCGCCAGGCGGATCTCGCCGCCGTCAACGACGATGCGGACCACGCCGCCCTCGGACAGCGATCCGAACAGCAGCGCTTCCGACAGCGGCTTCTTGACGACACGCTCGATCAGGCGGGCCATCGGACGCGCGCCGAACGCACGGTCGAACCCCTTCTCCGCCAGAAATGCTCGCGCCTCCGGAGTCAGCTCGATCGTCACGCGCCTGGCGGTCACCATCGACCGCAGCTCGTCGATCTGCTTGTCCACGACCTTCTCGATCTCGGCCGTCCCGAGGACGTGGAAGGTGACGATGGCGTCGAGACGGTTGCGGAACTCGGGCATGAACATGCGCTCGAGCGCCCCGCGCGACGAGGCGCCGATGGCGCTATCGCCGAAGCCCACCCGCCGATCCGACAGGTCGCGCGCGCCCGCATTGGTCGTCATGATCAGGATGACGTGGCGGAAGTCGGCCTTGCGGCCGTGCGAATCCGTCAGCGTGGCGTGGTCCATGACCTGCAGCAGGATGCTGAACATGTCCGGATGCGCCTTCTCGATCTCGTCGAGCAGCAGCACCGCGTGCGGCGCCTTGCGAATGGCGTCGATGAGCAGGCCGCCTTCCTCGTAGCCGACGTATCCCGGCGGCGCGCCGATCAGCCGCGACACCGCGTGCTTCTCCATGTACTCGGACATGTCGAAGCGGATGAACTCGATGCCGAGGATGCGGGCGAGCTGGCGGGCCAGTTCCGTCTTGCCGACACCCGTCGGCCCGGCAAACAGGAAGTTGGCGATCGGCTTCTCGGCGCTGCGCAGACCGGAGCGCGACATCTTGATCGCCGACGCGACCTCACCAATGGCGTCGTCTTGTCCGAAGATGACGCGCTTCAGCTCGACGTCCAGCGCCTGCAGCGCGCGCTTGTCGTCGGCCGACACCGCCTGCACCGGCACGCGCGCCATCTTGGCGACAATCTGCTCGATCTGCTCAGGGCCAATCTGTCCCGAGGCGCTGCTCCGCCGGCAACAGCTTCTGCGCCGCACCCGCCTCGTCGATCACGTCGATCGCCTTATCGGGCAGGTGCAGGTCCTGCAGGTGGCGCGCCGACAGCGACACCGCCGCCTCGAGCGCTTCGTCCGTATAGCGGACGCCGTGATGGAGCTCGTAATGCGGGCGGAGGCCTTTGAGAATGTCCAGCGTCTCAGACTCGGACGGCTCCAGCACGTCAATCTTCTGGAACCGGCGCGACAGCGCGCGGTCGCGGTCGAACGACTGCTTCACGTCGCTGAACGTCGTCGATCCGATGCACCGCAACGACCCGCTTGCCAGGGCCGGCTTCAGGAGATTGCCGGCGTCCATCGCGCCGCCGGACGCGGCGCCGGCGCCGACCAGCGAGTGAATCTCGTCGATGAACAGAATGGCGTTCTCTTCCTTCGAGAGGCGATCGAGCACCTGCTTGACGCGCTCTTCGAAGTCGCCGCGATACCGCGTGCCGGCGATGAGCGCGCCGAGGTCGAGCGCGAACACCTTGGAGTCCTTGAGCACTTCGGGCACGTTGCCCTGATGAATGCGAAGCGCCAGACCCTCGGCGAGGGCGGTCTTGCCAACGCCAGGCTCGCCGACGAGCAGCGGGTTGTTCTTGCGCCGTCGGCAGAGCACCTGGATCATCCGCTCGAGCTCGAGCGTTCGGCCGATGAGCGGGTCGATCAGTCCTTCAGCGGCACGCGCCACCAGATTCGTGGCATAGGCCTCGAGCGGATCGCTGCTGGGCGGCGCCGGGTTATCGCCGGTCGCCGGCACGGCGGGCGAGTCGCTCCGAGGGCCGTGCGAGATCACACGGAGCAGCGTCAGGCGATCGATGCCCTGGGCGCGCAGGAAGTACGCCGCGTGGCTCTCTTCCTCGCGAAGGATGAACACCAGCAGGCTGCCGCTGTCTACGTGGGTGGCGCTCGACATCGCGGCGTGCACCATCGCCTGCTGCATGACGCGGTCGAAGCCAAGCGTCGGTTCCGGCTCGACGGGCTCGATGAGGGCACGGGCGTAAACGCCTTTGCCAGCACCTCCTGGAGCTGCCCCTTCATGGCGTTCACGTCCGCGCCACAGGCCACCAGAATCCGCCGCGCCTGCGGCTCGTCAGCGATGGCGATGAGCAGATGCTCGAGGCCAACGGTGTCGTGCCGAAGGTCGGTCGCCAGCCGGAACGCACGCTGGATCGTCTCCAACGTCTCCGGCGCGAAAGGAACAGGACTCTTGCTCATTCGGCTTCCATCGTCACCAGCAGCGGGAACTCGTGCTCTTCGGCCAGCTGCCTGGTGGTCTTCACTTTCGTCTGGGCCACGTCGTAGGTATAGACGCCCGCGATGCCCATTCCGGTCCGGTGGACGCTCATCATGATGTCGAACGCCTCACTCAGCTCCTTGTTGAAGATCGTTTCCAGCACCCAGACGACGAAATCCTGCGTCGTGTAGTCGTCGTTGTGCAGCAGCACGCGCCACATCCGCGGGCGCTCGACCTGCTGGTCGCTCTGCGGCTCAATGACGACAGACTCATCCGGGCGCGCACCGATCGAACTCAAAACTCAGAACTCACCAACTCGAAACTCAAGACTCAAGACTCAAGACTCACAACTCAAGACTCACAACTCAGACTCCACCTATTCTAGCCGCCACGGGGCGGGCACCGCCGGCTGCCGTACCAGGTATCGGACTTCGTCGGCAAAATCCGCCCGCCGGACGTCCCGCGCGCCCAGCGAGGCCAGGTGCTGAGTGGACATCTGGCAGTCAATCATCGGCATGCTCCACGCCTCGAGCTGCCGCGCCAGCCGCACGAGCGCGACTTTCGACGCGTCGCTGACGCGCGTGAACATCGATTCGCCGAAGAACATCCGTCCGACGGCAACGCCGTACAGGCCGCCGACCAGCGAATCACCCTGCCAGGCCTCGACCGAATGGGCGTGGCCAAGCTCGGCCAACCGCACGTAGGCCTCTTCCATCGCGGGCGTGATCCAGGTGCCCTCGTGATCCCGGCGTGACTCGGCGCACGCTCGGACGACCTCGGGAAACGCCGCGTCGAGCGTGACGCGGAATCGATTGGCCCGGACGACCTTGGCCAGCGAGCGGGAGACGTGCACCTCGCGCACGTAGAGGACCATCCGCGGGTCGGGGCTCCACCACAGGATCGGATCGTCCTCGCCAAACCAGGGAAAGATCCCTTCCGCGTACGCGGCGAGCAGCCGCTCCGGCGAGAGGTCGCCTCCGGCCGCGAGCAGGCCGTTCGGCTCGCGCAGCGCAGCGTCCACGGGCGGAAAACGGATCGGCAGGATGAAAGAAACGGGATCACGCATGGATCGCCGATCCTTGCATTGTTGGCATTTTGCATCTTGAATTTTGCATTACACGCCGTGCAACCCACCACCCGCTTCGCTCCCTCGCCCACCGGCTATCTGCACCTCGGTCACGTGGTCAACGCGATCTACGTCTGGGGTCTGGCACGCGCACGTGGCGGGCGTGTGCTCCTGCGCATCGAGGATCACGACCGGATCCGCAGTCGTCCGGCGTTTGAACACGCGATCCTCGAGGATCTGTCGTGGCTTGGTTTCGTTCCCGACGAAGGCCTGGACCCGGTTCGCCGGCAGAGCGACAACGGAACCGCTTATGCCGAGGCGCTGGCCACACTGCAGGCGACCCACCATGTCTACGCATGCGACTGCTCACGAAAGGAGATTCGGAGGAGACCGTTATCCGCGGGACGTGTCGCGGCCCAGAACGCCTCAAGCCGGGCGACGATGTCGCGCGAGGCACGGGTGTCCGCGTGGTGCTGGATGACACGCCAGAGCACTTCGTCGACGGGGCCCTCGGGGACATCGTGCAGACGCCGGCGGAACAGTGCGGCGATGTCCTCCTCAAGGATCGCGACGGCAACTGGACCTACCAGTTCGCGGTGACCGTGGACGACATGAACGACGCAGTGGATTTCGTCGTCCGCGGGCTCGATCTGCTCTCGTCGACCGGCCGGCAGATCAAGCTCGCCCGAATGCTTGGACGACCACGTCCGCCAGCCTTCTTTCATCACCCGCTCATCATCAAACCGGACGGCGAGAAGCTCAGTAAGGCCAGCGGCGATACCGGGGTGCGGGAGCTGAGGGCGGCCGGCATCGGGCCGGCGGCCGTGATCGGGCGCGCGGCCGCGGCCGTCGGGCTCATCAGTCGCGAGGGACCCATCGAGGCCGATGCAGTCTGGGGGCTTACTCGCGCGCCTCCGAACGAGGACGAACATGACGAAGCCCGAAAGGAATTACGCGAAAACTCCTCGCGTTTCCTTGTCTCGCCGTGGCCTTGTTCGTGCTTAACTGGGAAGGGTTCTGGGAACGGCTTATGCTTTCGCGACGGTCCGTACTGCGAGCAACACTGTGAGGCACTGATGACTCTTCGATCCGTTTTCATCCTGCTCGCGCTGGCGGTCCTGGGCAGCGCTTCGACTGCACAGGCGCAGTATTTCGGGCAGAACAAGGTCCAGTACCGAGAAGTTCGATTTCAAGGTGAAGTCGACCGACCACTTCGACATTTACTACTACCCGGAGGAGCAGCAGGCGGTCGAACTCGCCGCGCGCATGGCCGAACGGTGGTACGCGCGCCTCTCGCGAGTGCTTCGCCACGAGCTCAGCTCACGGCAGCCGATCATCCTCTACGCGGCACATCCCCACTTCCAGCAGACCAACGCGATCTCGGGTGACATCGGCGAGGGCACCGGCGGCGTCACCGAGATGTTCAAGCGCCGCGTGATCCTGCCGTTCGCGGGCGGCCTCGCGGAAACGGATCACGTCCTCGGCCATGAGCTGGTCCATGCCTTTCAGTACGACATCGCCGCGGCTGAAGACATCGAGGGCCGTCCCGACGGGCCAGGCGTACTGAGTCTCCCGCTCTGGTTCATCGAGGGCATGGCGGAGTACCTGTCGCTGGGTCCGATCGACGCTAACACCGCGATGTGGATTCGCGACGCGTCGAGCCGCGAAAAGATGCCGACGATCAAGAAGCTCAGCGATCCGGACTTCTTTCCGTATCGATACGGCCATGCCTTCTGGGCGTACGTCGCCGGACGCTGGGGCGATTCGGCCGTCGGCGACATGCTGCGCGCCACCGGTCCCAGCGGAAACATCGACGAGGCGCTGGCGAACGTGCTGGGCACCGACGAAGAGACGCTGACCAAAGACTGGCACGCGGAGACACGCAAAACCTACGCCTCGCTGTTCGAAACCACGCGCAGACCGGAGACGTTTGCCCGGCTGCTGGAGAACGAAAAAACAAGCGGCGGAGACCTGAACCTGGCGCCGTCGATCAGCCCCGACGGCAAGCGCATGGTGTTCCTCTCGGAGCGGTCGCGGCTGTCGATCGACATGTTTCTCGCCGACGTCGAAACCGGCAAGGTGATTCGGCAGCTCACCAAAACGGCTGGCGACCCGCATTTCGACAGCCTCGAGTTCCTCGCCTCCTCCGGCGACTGGGCGCGAGACAACAAGCGCTTCGTCTTCTCGGCCCTCAGCAAGGGTCAGCCCGTGCTGACGATCATCGACGTCGACAACGGCAAGCGCCTGCTCGAGCACGAGTTCCCGGAGATCGGTGAAATCTTCAATCCGGCGTGGTCGCCAACCGGGGAGCAGATCGTGTTCTCTGGACTGAAGGGCGGCGTGCTCGATCTGTTCCTCTTCGACATCACCGCGCGGACCCTCACGCAACTGACCAACGACCCGTTTGCCGACAGCGATCCGGAATGGTCGCCCGACGGGAAACAGCTGGCCTGGGTCACGGATCGCTTCTCGTCAGACATTCAGCAGCTGTCGTTCGGCAACTACCGCATCGGCCTGATGGACGTCGGCACGCGGCAGATTCGTCCGCTGGCGGGATTCAGCACCGGGCGCAACACGAACCCGGAGTTCACCGCCGACGGCCTCGGCATGTTCTTCATCGCCACGCCCGACGGCATTCCGAACATCTATCGCACCGACCTGTCCAACGGCCGAACCACGCGCATCACCAACGTGCTCTCAGGCGTGAGCGGCATCACCCCGCTGACGCCAGCGCTGTCCGTGGCGGCGGCCGGGTCCGCCGTCGTCTTCACGGTGTTCGAGGACGACAAGTACAGCATCTACGCGACGACGGATAAGGACACGGGCGCGGCAGCCACCACGGCCCTGAATGCGCAGAACGCGGCGATTCTGCCGCCGCTGACCAGGCGGCAGAACGAAGTGGACGTCTTGCAGATGCTGCAGACGCCGACCGCGGGATTACCCGCCGCTGCCGACTATCCGGACAAGGAGTACTCGTCGAAGCTGGGGCTCGACGTGGTGGCTCAGCCGACCGTCGGCGTCGGCGTCGATCGGTGGGGCGCCTACGGCTCTGGCGGCATCACCTTCATCTGGAGCGACGTGCTCGGCAACCATGAGCTGGCGACCACGATTCAGCTGACGAACCGCTTTGAAGAAATCGGCGGCGCGGTGATGTATCTGAATCGCACCCATCGCTGGAACTGGGGGTTCATCGCCGAGCAGTCACCGTACCCCTTCTCCGAGTTCCAGCAGGGGATCATCAACGATCCCAATTTCGGTACTGCCTTCGTGCAGCAGGAATTGCGGCTCACGCAGATCAACCGCGCGTTCACTGGCATCGCGCAGTATCCATTCAGCAGGGCGCAACGCCTCGAGTTCTCCGGCGGGGTCCGCCGCATCAGCTACTCCCAGAAGCTCGAGACGTTCTACTATTCGCCCTTCAACGGCGCGTTCCTCGGCCGCACGAAAGAGACGCTCGAGTCGCCCGACCCGATCAATCTCGGTGAAGGGAGCGCAGCCCTCGTCTACGACACGTCGGTGTTCGGCGCCACGAGCCCGATCGTCGGCCAGCGCTACCGCTTCGAGGTGACGCAATCGACCGGCTCGCTCAACTACTCCGGCGCGATGGTCGATTACCGGAAGTACCTCATGGCCAGGCCGCTGACGCTTGCGCTCCGCGGCATGCACTATGGCCGCTTCGGCCGCGACAGCGAAGATGGCCGCCTGTCGCCGTTGTTTCTCGGATATACGAGTCTGATCCGCGGCTACGAGCCCAACTCGTT
Source organism: uncultured Acidobacteriota bacterium (assembly GCA_963793705.1). Taxonomy (GTDB): domain Bacteria; phylum Acidobacteriota; class Vicinamibacteria; order Vicinamibacterales; family UBA2999; genus Gp6-AA40. Next base: position 59,160 of record CAWCBC010000013.1, read on the forward strand.
TACCGCGGAGGAGTGTCAGGTGACCGCCACCTCGACGTGCGCCCAATTCGATGAGCTGGTCGGCAGCCGCATACTCGTCGCGAATATCGAGTTGCGCGCGCCGCTCATGGGACTGTTCAGGCCGTCAGCGATGTACGGCGGCGTCCCGGTGGAAGTCGGCGTCTTCGCCGACGCCGGGCTGGCCTGGACCAGCGCCACGAAGCCGTCGTTTGCCGGCGGCGATCGCGACTGGGCGCGCAGCGTTGGCGCCACGATCCGCTTCAACGCGTTCGGATTCGCGGTAGGAGAGGTCGACTACGTCCGCCCGCTCGACCGTCCGGGCCGCGGCTGGATGTGGCAGTTCAATCTGATTCCTGGCTTCTAATCGCGAAGGGCCAAGCCTGAAGGCCTAGGGCCTAAGGGCTGGTCAAGGCATAAGGCCTTATTCCTGGACCAGCCCTTGGGCCTTGGGCCATCGGCCTTGGCCTACTGGGCAGCGCGGCATCCACCGTCATGTAATCTTCGACCCGCTGCACTCCCGGCGTCGAGCGCGCCAGGAGCAGGGCCTGCGAGCGCTCGTTCTCGCTCGCCACCTGTCCATGCAATGTGGCAACACGGTCCGCAACCTGTACATCGATGCGCCGCGCCTTGATCGTCGGATCGAGGAAATACTTCGCCTGGATCAGGCTCACGACCGTTGCGTCGTCTGGGGGCGCGGGCGTCGTCGCCGCGCCGGTCGTGGCAACGGGCGCTGTCGCGGGCGGGGTTGACGCAGTTTCAAACGACTGATTGGCGGGACGGCCGACCAGCAGCTGCCGGTCATCGATCTGTGTGACGCCGTCGGTGTTTCTGGTGATCTCCAGGACCTGGCGCCGGGCGTCGTCGCTCTCGACGAATCCCTTCAGCTTGACGACGCCGTCGCGTGCGGACACGTTGATGTAGCGCGACTTGATGTCCTCGTCCGCGAAAAACTGCGCCTGGATTTTGGCGGTGAGCCAGCCATCGGCGAGCTTCTCGCCGGCCTGCGCGGCTGCCCCCTTCACCTGCTCGGCGGTGCGCTCCGCCTCCTGCGTGGTCTGCGTGCGATTGCACGCTACGGCCGACAGCATCACCAGCACAGCCGTCCCTGCTAACGCTCGAGGTTTCATCATCTGCCTTTGCCCTCTCGCGGTTGCACTGCAAGACACGTACGAATGCCCTGAAGCGGGGCTTTTCCGGGTTTCTGAGATAGAATCTGACCCGCGCACGCTTACGAGGAAACCTTGGCTGTCCGTCTGTTCATCGGGAACCTCCCCTACGGGGCCAGCGAAGCTGATCTTCGCGCCCACTTCGCGGCCGTCGCCGAACCCTCCCACGTCGTTATGCCGGTGGATCGCGAGACCGGGCGTCCGCGCGGGTTCGCCTTCGTCGAGTTCATCGACCGCGAAAAGGCCGAGGAGGTCATCAAGAAGTTCGACGCGCAGCCGTTCCAGGGCCGCAGCCTCGCCGTCAGCGAGGCACGTGCGCGCGAAGATCGTCCGCCCGGGGGATTTGCACCTCGCCCCGGCGGTTTCAGCGGTCCGCGCCCAGGCGGTGGCGGCGGTTTCGGCGGTCCGCGCCCGGGTGGTGGCGGCGGCTTTGGCGGCCCGCGGCCCGGTGGCGGTGGTGGTTTTGGCGGCCCGCGACCAGGCGCCCCGATGGGTCCCGGCGGCCGCGATCGCAGCGCCAACTTCGGCCCTCCCGCGCCGCCCAAGCGGTTACGCGGCAAGAAGGGCGGCGCCAACCAGGAGCACAAGCCGCGCGGTCCGATCAAAGAACGCAGCGGCGGCCGCATCTATGCGGTCGACGATCTCGATGACCCAGGCAAGGATGATCTCGACGACATCGCGACCAGCGCGAAGGACGACGTCGAGGTTGACGTTGACGCGCCGGAGACTCCGGACGCGTCCGAGGCTCCGGACGCGCCGGACGACGACGACGAATCGTAGTTCCTCGCTCCCGTAGAGCCGACTGACTTAGGGGCCGACCTTCAGGTCGGCCCGTTCACCGTGGCCAGATCCATTCCCCAAGTCATCTCGATCGCCGCGATCTGTGTCGGTCTCGGCCTGTTCGTCTTCACGCTGTTCCACATCGACGTCGAAGGAACTGTGGTCAGCGCGAGGCGTCTCGGTCTCGCCCTGCCGCTCGTGCTCCTGCCGAGCGCCGTCTGGCAGCTCCTCCGCACCTGGGGCTGGGCGATTGCGTTTCCAGACGACTCGCGGCCGACGTTCACCCGCCTCTTCCGCGTGCGCCTGGCCGCCGACGCGATCAGCTTCTTCACGGTCCGCGGGGTCACCGGTGAGCCCTTGAAGGTGCTGCTGCTCCTCGATCGCTGCCGGCCGCAGGTCACCACCGCCTCGATTGCCCTCGAGCGGCTCGCGTTTGCCATCATGAGCATCGCCATCGCCGGCCTCATCTCGTACTTCGCCGTGACGCGGCTGGCGCTGCCACGGGCGTGGGACACGGTGTTCGGGGCGCTCACGGTGATTGCCGTGCTGCTGGTGCCGCTGCTCGGCTTCATCGCGCGCCGGCGGTCGGGTGACTATCTCGGGCGCACGGTCGCGGCCTTCGATCGGGCTACAGGCCGTCGGCTCGCCACGAGGCGGGTGGTGAAGTTCTTCCTCGACGTCGAGGACGTGCTGCTGGATCTGCTGCGCGGCGACCGCCGCCGGCTGATCATCCTGATCTGGCTGCCGATCGTCTCCTACGCCGTGATGGCGATGGAGGTCTGGATCGTCTTCTGGGCGATTGGCGAGCCGATCGGGCTGATGGAAGGGCTGACGATCGAGACGTTCACGCGCCTCAGCAGCGTCGCCTCAGCGGCGATTCCCGCGAACATCGGCGCACTCGAGGCCTCGAACGCGTCGGTGGTGACGATGCTCGGCCTGACGGGTGGAGGATCGCTGGCACTGGCGCGGCGAATCCGCGTGCTGCTCTGGGCGGCGGTGGGATTGGCGCTCTACCCCAGAATCCCTCGTGCGAGTCCTCAGGTTCGACGGTAGTCGAACCACTCGACGGCAAAGTCGATATTCAGCTTCCGCACGAGCAGGGCACGGCCGTTGCCCTTGAACTTGATCGAGATCGGCAGCCAGATGTGATCGTCGATGCGTTCGCGCATCAGCGTCACCGTGCTCCCTTTGTTCAAGCGGGCGACGAAGCCGAGCCCGTAGGACAGATCGTCGATGGCCGTCGCTTCCACCTTGACGACTTCCTGCGCGGCCTCGTCGACCCAGATGAATCCGCGGAACGCCTTCGCCAGCTTTCCCTCGCGGGTCTGCGGCTTGCCGTCGCGGCGGGGCTCGAAGCGGACGACGATCGCGTTTCTGCCGTTGAGCGACTCTCGTCGGTCAATCGCAAACTGGAGCGTCGCCACGGTGTCGTCCACGGTAGACGGTCCCTCGCGGCGCACCTTCCGCTCTTCACGTTCCGGCTTGCTGTTGGGCACCGGCTTGCCATTCTTCTCGAGCAGCTTTCGGAACGTGACGGACGGCTCCGGACCTGGCGTGACGTCGTAGACGACGACGTCGCCGGTGCCGAGGCGGCCGAATGGATTGGTGTGGAGCTCGGTGCGGCGTTCTTTGTAGGCGTAGCGATACTGCTCGCGGTTGGCGCGCGTCATGTTGTCGCGAACCGCGGCAAAGAAGGGCTCTTCCGCCGGCAGGTCGCGCTGCTGCGCCGGCCGCCTCATCCGAAGAAGCGTGGCTTCCGCCTTCAGGCGGAAGAAGAAGGAGGAGGAAAACGACGAGCGCGTTCCTCCTCGTTCCCATCAGTTGGCGAAGCAGTAGAAGTAACCGTTGCCGCCAGTCGCGACGAGATTTGCCTGAGAGCAGCCGCTCGATCCGTGGGACGCGTTCCACGAGGTCGGGGCCGCGCCGCCACCCTGCCGGTCGTGATGGCCGACCATGGCGCTGCCCGCCTCGCTGCTGGTCCAGTTCCCGCAGGTGGCGTCGGTGTTCGGCGCCGTCGCGGGGGCCAGGGTGCCATCTGCCTGCGAGCCGGTCAGGATGTCGTGCTGGTTGGGGTTATCGCCCCTGCCGTTGACCATCGCGCCCTTTTCCGTGAGGGAGTTCTCCTTGCTGAGGGCGTTCATGTCGGAGTGCAGATGCGCGACGTCCTTGGCGACGACCACGCCCTTCGCGTTCATCCACGGTCCCTTGCCGATGCGGTCGCTGCGCGTTCACTGCCGGCTGTCCGCCCCGCGGCCGCGCGCTCAGATACGCGCGCCAGGTGCGGTTACCCGCGCCGGCCGCGGCCGCCAGCGTCTGGCAATGCTTGTCGGCGCCGGCAAGTCCGCCGAGGTTTGCGCCCATCCCGGGCCCGGCGCTCGTGATGAAAAAGCTCATCTGATTCTGCTGCGCGGAGACGCCGAGCGAGGCGACGGCTGCGACCACCGCCGCTCCCAGGACGCCCGTTATCCACTTCGTCATGTGCACTCCTTCTGGTCCGGCTTCCGCCTTCGCGCCAAGCGCTACGGCGGACCAGGAAGCCGGACATTGTGTCGGACCCTTTAGGCCTCGTGAATCGCCGGCCATCATAGCGCGGCGCATATAATCCGCCCCGTGTCATACGCTCGGCAGTTCAGCCGGATTGTTGATGCTCACCCTTCTGCTGTCGCTGGGGCGGACCTCAGCTGTGCAGCAAGGCGGGACAACCACCCAGCCGTCGAATACGACAGTCGCCGGCGAACTGTTGATTGAGCCGGCGACACTCATCAACCTGGGATTCGAGTGGTTCATCCAGGGGGACGCCAACCGCAACGCCGCGGTCGCCGTTTCGTTCAGGAAACAGGGCGAAACGGCCTGGCGCGACGCGCTGCCGCTCCTGCGGCTGCAGGGTGAGCGTATCTACGCGGAATCGCGAGTGGACGTCATCGCGCCCAACATGTTCGCCGGGAGCGTGCTCGATCTGGAGCCCGGCACGGCCTACGAGGTCCAGCTGGTCATGAAGGACCCGGACGGCGGTCGACTGCGGCGAGTCGCGCCGCATCGTCACCGTCCGGACGCGCGCCGAGACCGACGCCCTATCAGCGGCGGGCGCACATTTCACGTCTACCCGCATGGCTTCAAGGGATCGAAGACCGAACCGGCGTTCGAAGGGCTGATGTGCGCCTACAACGAATGGTGTGCCGGCACCGACTGGGCGACGTCAGGCCGTCCGCGCGTGCGGCCGGGCGACACGATCCTGGTCCATGCCGGCGTCTACAAATACAACCGCTACGAGTACACCAACGACGCGTCGGTCAATCGCACGGTGCCGCTCGACGGCACGTACTACCTGACCGCGGATGGCACACCTGAGATGCCAATCGCGATCGTCGCCGCCGGCGATGGCGACGTCGTCTTCGACGGCAGCGGCAACTTCGCGCTGTTCGACGTGCGCGCGGCCGACTACACGTATTTCGAGGGCATCACCTTCCGCAACACCGAGGTCGGAATCCTGGCCGGAACGCAGTTCCTGCTTGGCTCGAAGGGGTTGACGGTCAAACGGAGCCGGTTCGAAAACGTCGGCGCCGGCGTGTTCAGCAACTACTCGGGTTCGAGCGGCTTCTACATCGCCGACAGCACCTTCATCGGCCGGAACGATCCGAAGCACCTGATTGGCTGGGCGGGCGATATGTGGACGAAGTTCCGCGGCGTCGAGGGGCAGATCTTCCCTCCCGCCATGGCGTCCTACGTCGCCGTCAAACTCTATGGCCCCGGCCATGTCGTCGCCTACAACTACATCGCCGACTTCCACGACGGCATCAACGTCGAGACCTACGGCAATCCCGACGGCTCGGTCGCCTCCGGCCCCGGCATTGTTGACGGCCCGAAGTATCCGACGCGCGATGCCTGGGACCGCCGGCCCGTGGCGATCGACTTCTACGGCAACTACATCACCAACAGCCACGACAACCCGATCGAGGCCGACGGGAGCATGCACAACATCCGCATCATGCGGAACCTCTTTCTCAACCACGCGTCGCACGCCTTCTGCAATCAGCCGACGCTCGGCGGCCCGGTCTACTGGATCCGCAACATCGCCTATCACCTGCCGGCGGGATCGACGCGGCTGACCAACGGCGCCGCGGGCGCGCTGTTCTACAACAACACCATCCTGTCGGAGACGGCGGCGGCCGCGACCTCGAACTCGCACTGGCGCAACAACCTGATACTCGGCGAGAACGCACTGCCGGCGATCTTCGCGGTGACGACGTTCACGAACTACACCTCGTCCGACTACAACGGATTCCGTCCGAATCCTGGGGCGAAGACGTCGTTCGAGTGGACCTCGCCGCCCTCGCCCGTCATCGCGGACTTCACCGGCCCCGGTCGCGCCGCACAACTCGAGACCCGCCGCTTTGCGTCCCTGGCCGACTATGCCAAGGCGACCGGCCAGGACGGACACAGCGTGCTGGTGGATTACGACGTGTTCATGAAGGTGCCGAAGCTCGACGCGCAGGATGCGGCGACGGTGCAGAGGTTGTATGACGCGCGCGACCTCGACTTCCGCCTGCGATCTGGATCGGCGGCCGTTGATCGCGGCGTCGCGCTGCCGACCGTCACGAGCGGATTCTCCGGACGGGCGCCGGATCTCGGTGCCATCGAAGCCGGTGCGCCCGCGCCAACCTACGGCCCGCGTCCGGTCCCGCAACGACTCGAACGTTTCGAACGACTCGAACGACTCGAACGACTCGAACGACTCGAACGATTCGAACGATCCGAACGATCCGAACGATCCGAACGACTATAATTTCCGTTCGATGGAAATTCGTGAACGTGCCATCGGGGACGTCGCCGTGCTCGACGTGATTGGACGCATGGTGCTCGGCGGCGATCGCGCCAGCGATACGCTCTTCAGGAGCCGGGTCGCCGACCTGTTGGCGGCCGAGAAGCCGCGGGTCATCATCAACCTTGAACAGGTCACGCAGGTGGACACGTCTGGGCTCACCGCGCTGGTCACGTCGCATTTGACGGCGGCGAAGCGCGGCGGGGCGCTGAAGCTGGTGAACCCCACCGGACGCGTCCGCGAGCTGCTCGGCATCACGCGGCTGGATACGATGTTCGAGGTGTTCGACAGCGAGAAGCTGGCGGTCGCCAGCTTCGACAGCTAGAGCGGCTTTCCGTTTCGTGTAGGAGGCCGGCCCGGCTCCGCGCGTCGGCGGCCTCACCGGGCGAGCCTGCTCGCGGCTCCCGGTTCGCGACGTGGAAAATCGGACCCCCGGCATGGTCTGACGAAAACGCCGTCGCCTTGAATGATCCGTGCGACAGCCTTCAAATCGTGTCGGTAACCGGGTATGTCGGACGGTAGTGGCGATAGCAGCGGCGTCGGCGCAACCACGCCTGGGGGCCCGATTTAACGTCTCCGCTGATCACGTCGCTCACAGGGAGCCACGATCAGGCTCGCCCGGTGAGGCCATTGAAAACGCGCTGATTGGCGTGGCGGCTTGGCACATTGCGTCGCCAAGCCTTCGAGCAAGCCGACAGCGAAGTCGAAAGAGCGCGAGGAGGCTGAGACTTCGGCGAGGTTGAGCCGCGCGATCCCGGGGCCCCCGCCGCGCACGCTTGCGCGGTGGGGTGGAGAAGCGCGGCGACCCGAGCGGCCTGCGAGGCCAACGCCACCGGAGCGCTCTTCGGCGCCGCGAGCGGCTTCGCGACGCGATGTGCCAAGCCGCCTCGCCAATCTGGGTAGTGGGCTACTTTGAGGGCCCGCTACACGGAATCGAGAACTGCTCTGGCCTTCGCCGAAAGGCCGACCTCAAGGTCGGCCTCTACCCTACACGCGAACGAGACGCTCGGCAGCGCGCTTCAGCGTGTCGTCCTTCTTCGCAAAACAGAACCGCACGACCGGGCCCGGCTCTTCGTTCTCGTTGAGGAACGGCGAGATCGGAATCGCCGCCACGCCATGCTCGCGCGTCAGCCGCTGCGCGAAGTCGATATCGCGCTCATCGGTGATGGCCGAGTAGTCCACCAGCTGAAAGAACGTACCGCGGCACGCCAGCGGCTTGAAACGCGAGCCGGCAATCAGTGACAGAAACAGGTCGCGCCGCCCCTGGTAGAACGCGGTGACATCTGCGGCGGCGGGGTCGCGGTTCACCATCTCGGCATACGCCATCTGCACCGCCCCGTTCACCGCAAACGTGACCCACTGGTGCACGCCCTGAATCTCCCTCGTCAGTTCCGGCGGCGCCGCGCAGTAGCCGACCTTCCATCCCGTCGTGTGGTAGGTCTTGCCGAATGAGCTGATGACGATGGCGCGGGCGGCGATGTCCGGATAGCGCGCCAGGCTTTCGTGCGTGCCGCCGTCAAAGATGATGTGCTCGTAGACCTCGTCGCTGATCACGATCGCGTCGGTTCCCTCGAGCGTCCGCCGCAGTTCGGCGATGTCGTCGGCGGTCCAGACCATCCCGGTCGGGTTGTGCGGTGTGTTGAGGACGATGGCCCGCGTGCGACTGGACACCTTCCTGCGGACCTCATCCCAGTCGATTCGGTAGTCGGGGTAGCGGAGCGTGACGTACCGCGGCACGCCGCCGCTCAGCACGATCGACGGCGTGTACGAGTCGTACGCCGGCTGAAACAGGAGCACTTCGTCGCCAGGGTGCACGAGTGCCGTCAGCGCGACGAACAAGCCTTCGGTGGCCCCGGTCGTGACGGTGATTTCCGTCGCCGGATCGTAGCGGCGTCCGTACAGCCGCTCGATCTTCATCGCCAGCGCCTCGCGCAGCGCGAGCACGCCCGGCATCGGCGCGTACTGGTTGTGTCCCTCGCGCATGAAGCGCGCAACGCCCTCGATCAGCTCCGGCGCGCAGCTGTAGTCAGGGAAGCCCTGCGACAGGTTGATCGCGCCGTGCTCGTTGGCCAGGCGCGTCATCACGGCGAAGATACTCACGCCGCCGGACGGCAGCTTCGGTTTCAGCACGGAGGTTCCAGCCAGAGCATCATTCGCGATCTGGTGTTCAGCTCCGATCCACAGGTGAGGCTTGATCGACACCAGCGGATACTTGCGACGGAGATCGACGACCCGATCGTAATACCCGGCCTTGGGAATCGCGCCGGTCACGAGCGCATGGCGAAGCCGGCGCAGTTCGTAGCGATACAGATCGTTGATGAAATCGTAGACGAGTTCGGGAGGTGTTGTCAGCGGTCGGCCGCACGCCGTGCAGGAGGAGCTGCTCGAGCACCTCCGCCCGATAGCGGTACGCCATCACCGCCGCGCGCCGGGGGTCGCGGGCGCCGCGCACGGCGGCTGCTTGACGTAGGCGCGAGCCTCCGTCATTTCAGGTGGCGACCCGGGACGGCTGCCCCACCACGAGATGAGCCGCTGGTACTGGGCGCAGGCGACGGCGATGCGCTGCTGGCGCGCGGCGGACCGCGCCGCACCAAGCAGGACGGCGGGCGTCGAGCCGACCCGCTGCGCCGCGACGTCGAATGCACGCGCGGCTTCGTCGTAGATGTGCAGCTGCAGCCAGAAATAGCCGGCGGCTTCGTGTGCGGAGAGCACCGGAACGGCCGGCAGCCTCGCCTCGAGCTGCAGCAACTCGCGCCGGAGCATCTCGTCGATGAGCAGCGCCATCTCGGCCCGTTCGTGTTGAGCGGCCGGCAGCGCGGCCCGCAGCACCGCCTGCATGATGCGGGCGACGGGATCGGCGGCCGCCGCCGGCTCGAGCGCGGTAATGGCCTGCTTCACCGGCTGGAGGGATGCGGCCGATCCAAATTGCGCGTCGGCCACGCGAGCAGCCACGAGACCGCGGACGTAGATCGCCACCGTTTCCGCTGACGCGCATCCCGCGCGCGCCGCCGCACCGTAGGCCTCGGCGGCCGCGATGAGATCGAACGCCTCGGCGAGTCGCGCTGCCTCCTCGACATGCCGGGCCGCATCGCCACGACACGGCGCGTTCTGCAGCAGGGCAAGCGTGAGCAGGGTGGCGAGCAACACTCTGGGCGGCGGGCCTCGCCCGCGAGCATCACTTTACAGGATGCGCACGCGGGCGCGCGCCTCGCCAAGCACGATTTCGTCGCCTGATTCGAGACGAATCCCTCGCGACCCGGCAGGCACCGCCACCGTCCGTCCATTTCTCACGATGCTGGTGCCGTGGGCGCTGCGATCGTCACGAAGGCGGTAGTGGCGGGCTGCCTCGACGTACTCGATATGCGCATGCCGCCGCGAAACGGAGTGGTTCGATGCGCCCGCGAGGTCGACGAACGCGACGTGATTCGTCCGCACGAGGCGGCTGAGGCTGTCGCGAACCTCGGCACATCGCCCGAGATTCACCCGTGGCAGCGCAAAGGCGTAGCTCGCCTTTTCGGCCGTGCCGTTGACGATGGTGATCCTGAGCTCGCGAGCGGCCTGCGGCGCCGGGCCGGGAGCCGGCGCGGGGACAGGCCCAGGGATACGCCCAGGGACAGGCAGGGCGACGGGCGCGGGTGCCGGCGCGCCGCGCGTGAACTCGACGTGAAAGTCGGGCGTCGGCCAGGCCGCGCCAGGCCGCGGCGCGTAAGCGACCACACACTGCAGCGACGCCGGATCGCAGCCAGCGTCGCGCAGCCGCGCCGCGATGCGCTGCTGCAGCGTGGGCTCGCTCTCGAACACGGCCGCGAACCGCGCGCGGTCATCGCGAGACGAGGCCGCAATCGTCACGTGGATTCGGTTGAACGGAAACACGTAGCGGCCGCGTGCGGCAGGCTCGAGCCGCTCGGCAACCGTGTCGACAATCGCTTGTGCGATCTCGAGCGGCTCGTGCGCGCCTGACCTCGACCACTCGCGCGCGGCGCGCTCGACCGCGCGCGTCATGCCTGCCTCGAGACGCTTCACTTTATGGAGGATATTCATTCGATAAGACCCCTCGCCGCGGCAGCGGTGACAATCTCGCCGGCGGCAGGCGCGGCGACCGAGCCGCCGTAGCCCGCCTGTTCGAACAGCACGGCAAATGCGATCTGCTTCTCCCCGCGGTGGGGAGCGAATCCGACAAACCACGCGTGCGACGGCGCGTTGGCGACCTCCGCCGTACCGGTCTTGCCGGCAATCCGCCCCGGGTGCGCGCCGAGCGTCCGACCGGTTCCGGCGACCACCGCGTCGCGGAGCGCACCGCCAAGAAGCGTCGCCGCCGCCGGGGTGAGCAGGCGATCGGTCTTGCCAGAATTGGGTCCGGCCTGAAGGACGCCGGACCCACATACGTCGGACTTTCGTCAGCCGCGGTTCCCGCAGCAGACCCCCATCGGCGATCGCCGCGGCCACTCGCGCCATTCGCAGAGGCGTCGCGACCACGTCCCCCTGCCCGTAGGCGGCGTGAGCCAGCGTTGCGCGCACGCGGGACACCGAGTTGTCGCGCGCGATCGACACACCCACCAGCGTGGCCGTATCCAGCAGCGGCTGGGGACCGAGTCGAACGGCCAACTGGGCGAAATAGGCATTGCACGACTGGACGATGGCGTCGTGCATCGCGAGCGAGCCGTGTGGATGGTCGTCCCGCAGGTCATCCCTGACCACGCCGAATCCAGACACACGCGCGCCGACGCGGCCCTGATCCTGCCGCGTGCACATGAACGAGTCGTTCCAATTCGCCGAATCGAGCCGCAGCGCAGCGGCCGCCGTCACCAGCTTGAACGTCGAACCTGGCGCATAGAGCCCGTACCGCCGCCCGATCGAACACCGCCTCTCCCGCCTCTCCGGCTTCCCCGCCATCGTCCACGTCGCCAACAGGCAACGGGTAGCTCACGGACGCGAGGAGGGCACCTGTCGTCGGGATCGATCACGACGGCGGCGGCGCGACCCGTGGAGGTGCGCGCCGCGTGTTTCGCGAGGATGCGGGCGACGCGCGCCTGGAACGGGGCGTCGATCGTCAGCGTCACGTCGCGCGTGCGCTCGAGAAACGCCTTGACGGCCGCGTGGCCAGGCTGACGGCGATGGCGCAGCAGCGGAAGCAGATCGCGATAGTCGCGCCGAACCGTCGGCACGGATCGGCCGGCGGCATCGGTCACCGAGACCACGGCGGCGTGATCGTCAAACCCGCGCAGCCGGTCCTGCAGATCGCGCTCGATATACGAGGAGTTGCTCGCGCCCCAGTTTCGGCGTGTCGGGAGATCGCCGATCAGATGAAACGCCATGGCGCCGAGCGGATAACAACGCTCCATCCCTTCGGCCGGCGCGCGCTGCACGCCACCTGACGCGTCGCACTCTGCGATCTCGATGCCGCGCTTCTTGTATTCAGCCGATGCGCTCTTCATCAGCGCGAGGTCGCTCGTCGCCAGCGGCAAACCGTTGCGGTCGAACACCGTGCCGCGCGGGATCTGACCGATCACCTCGAGCACGCGCGGGTTGTATTGATAGCGACGGACGCCGTCGGCCTGACGCCCGAGATGCGGCTTGACGGCGTAGGTGTCAGCCCGGATGACTTGAACGTTCACCAGCACCCCGATCAGCACGAGGGCCGCAACCGTCAGGGTCGCGGCGATCGAGCGGACGCCGCGGCCGAAGGGGGCCGACGTCGCCAAGACCGCTGTGGGGCGGGCGCGGCCGAAGGCGGACCCGCCAGAACCGATGGCGACGAGGGCCCCGAGCGCCGCGAAGTTCGCCACCATCGCCGAGCCGCCAAAACTGACGAACGGCGTCACGACACCGGTCAGCGGGACCATCCCAAGCATGCCCGCTGCCATCAGCACCACCGGAAAGATGAGGAAGAGCGTGAGGATGGTGGCGAGAAAGAATGCGTAGTCGTTCGGCGCGTGGAGCGCCGCTCTGAACCCGCGCCAGCCGATGATCGCGAACGCGCCGACGACGCACAGGAGCCCGACGAATCCGAGCTCCTCGCCAATTGCGGCAAGCGGAAGATCGGTGTAGCCCGCGGGGATATACCGTGTGTCGCCAAGTCCGAGGCCGGTGCCGAAGAGCCCTCCGGTCGCGAGCGCCCACATGGCCTGCGCGATCTGGTCGCCGCCGCGCGCCACGTTGTCCCACGTCGATTGCCACATGTTCACTCGCGCAGACAACGTCGACGAGATATTCAGGGCGTAGCCGGCGGAGAAACCGGCGGCAAGAACCATCAGGCCGGCGACCGCGAGGCCGATGCGGTTGCGGGCCAGCGCATAGATCGCCAGGAAGACGCAGGAGACGAACAGCGCCGGGCCGAGGTCCCGCTGCAGAAAGAAGAACAGCAGCGCTGCGGCGATGCCAACCGCCACGGGCAGCACATAGTCGAATCGGGGGAACTGAATCCAGGTCGGCAGCCGCACGTCGCGGATGGTGCGGCCTCGAATCTGTCGCAGCAGTTCCCAGCGCCTGGCGAAATAGCCGGCGAGGAAGAGTCCCAGCAGCAGGCGGATCCCTTCGACCGGCTGGATGGGCCCGAGATTCACCCTGGCGTTGCTGCCGACGGGACCGCTGCCAAAGAGCAGCAGCATCGCCGACAGGCCGAGCGCACCGGCCAGCGGCACATACGTGAACGTGGCCAGCGTCGTGCGCCGGAAGTCGATCAGCGACACCGCCGCGAAGCCCAGACAGCCGATGAGCACGCCCTGCGCATATCGCACGAACAGCGCCGTGTCGCGCAGCGGATCGGACCGGCTGAGCACGACCGCAAAACCGATCGCCGTCAGCAGGTGCGCCGCGCCGAGAAGCGCGTAGTCGCCTCGACCGGAACGACGCCACCAGACGAGCACGACCGCCCAGATGGCAGCGAAATAGATGGCCGCCCATCGAAACGTCTGCTGCCGAAAGGCCTGCGCCGTGCGCACGACCAGGCGCGGCTTGATGGCCGCCAGGTCGTCCGACGTGAGCAACGCCAGCCGTGTGGGGCGCGGTGCCTGCTGCGCTTCCGCCCGCTCGACGGCCCGTCGCAGCCGCGTCTGATACTCGAGCGAGGCGCCGCGTTCGATGGATTCGGCGGACACGCCAGCGCCCATGACGGCGCCCACGTTCGCAATGCTGCCTTCGTCCGTGCGAAGAGCGACCACGAACGCGAGCAGTTGTGCCGCCGCGAACCGCCGATCCGCGGCGGAGGCGAACGCCGGCTCCAACGCGCGTTCGAGCTCGCGTGCGTCGGTGACCGTGTTGAGGTTGACGATCGACGCGGCGGGTGCGGTCGCGGCACTCACCCGGGTTCGTCCTGCGTACGACAACCCGATGGCCATCATCGCCACCAGCGTGGTGAGGACGAGAAGGAGTTGATGCCGATCGGGCTGATTCGCGCGGCGAACGCCTTCCAGCCGGTCACGCTCGACCGCGGGAGTGAAGGTGGCGCTCACTGTTCGCTTTCTTCGACCGCGGTCACGCCTTCACCCAGACGTCTCCTCGACCTGCAGCAGCGCGCGCTGTGTTCTGGCGATGTTCTGGGGCACGTTCGCGAGGCTGCCGGCGTTGCCGTAGTGGGTCAGCGCGAACCGATAGGCCTCGGCGGCGCGAGCGAGATAGTCGCGCTCCTGCGGCAGGCCCTCCAGTTGCCGCGCGGTTCGCACCATCGCGGTGCCGAGCGAACGATAGCCATCGGCCAGCAATGCCGCGTCGCGCTCGCTCACGTCGTACTGGCGATCCTGTGCCTGTTTGAGCGCGTCCGCCCCGCGCTCCACATCGTCAAGACCGACGACGAACGTTCGGAACAGGCCAAGGAACGGATCGAGCCAGTTGGAGCGCAGCTCGTGCGCCTCGCGGAAGGCGACGATGGCTTCGCTCAGCTCGCCGCTGCCGGCGTCGCCATCGCCTCTCAGCTTCTGCGCCTCTCCGTTGATCCGGTGCAGATGGCCTTCGCAATAGCGCAGCGCAGCCCTGGAGTTCGCGTTCGTCGCCCGCCCTCGAGAGCGCACGCGACAGCGCGTCGCGGGCCTCTGCCCACTGTGCCTCGCGGACCGTCGGCGACGGGCTGCGATAGTTCGCGAACACGCGGTCCGCGAGCGTGGTGGTTCGATCGACCAACGCCTCCTCGAGCTCTCTGACGCCGAAGCGCAAGTTACTGCGATTCCTCAGCTCGTCGTAGTCGTGCCAGGCTGCCGGCAGCTGCTCGAACCCGTGCGTCGACGCGGAGTGCGCCAGCCGCCCCGCCTCCGCGCCGATCGAGCACTCGTTGACCGTCAGGCCAAGGCCAACCAGCAGCAGCGCGGCGCGAAACAGACGACCGAACCGGCTCGGCGGAGCCTTCTTTACGGGTGCCGGGGGCGGCGCAGACACCACCGCGGCTATCGGAGGCTGCGGAGGTACCACGGGCTTCGGGAGAGGCGGCGGTATCGTGCGGCGCGTTTTGTCCGCATCGACATCCTCCTGGCGCGGTCCGGCCGCCGGACGCCGCTTCGGACGCGGCGAGGTTCGCCTGGTCGCGGCATCGTCGTACGCGCGAGCCGGCCATCCAGCTTCTTCAGCGCGGGTCTGTCGTCCCGCCTTGAACCGCTCGAGGTCCTCGCGAATCTCCCGCGCGCTCGCGTAGCGCTCCGACGATCGCGGGTCGAGAAGCTTGCTGACGATCGCCGCCAGGCCAGCGGGGCACCGTTCCATCAGCGATGGCGGCGGACGCCGTGCGAGGATCAGGCGCTCGAGCCGGCGGGTATCCGCAGCCTGGAATGGCGGTGCGCCGCGGAGCATCTCGTAGAGCACGACTCCGAGGGCCCACAGATCGGCGCGCGCATCGACCTCCCCCGTCTCCAGCCGTTCCGGCGAGAGGTAGGCAACGCTTCCGAAATCGTTGCGCGTCACTTTCCTGCTCAGCGACAGCGCCTTCGCGGTGCCGAAATCGAGCACCTTCACTTCCTGCGCTGATGTGATCCGGACGTTCCTCGGCTTCAAATCGAGGTGCAGCAGCGACTGGAGGTTCCGGCCGTTGATGACGGCCTCGAAGGCGTGCGCGTCTTCGAGAAAGCGCGCCAGCTCCACGGCGATCTCGGCGGCCCGCGCCGGCGGCATCGGCCCGTGTGACACGAGCTCCGAGAGGTTCTCGCCGTCGAGATACTCCATGGCGACGTAGAAGTAGCCGGAGTCCTCGTCGATACCGTATTCGTAGACGGCGGGCACATGGGCGCCGCGCTCGCTGAACCGCTTCTGCAGCTCGGCGCCGAACTGCTCCGCCTCGACGATCTCCTGCGCTTCTTTGTCAGTGCCCTGCTGAATGAGCTTCAGCGCCACCCGCTGCTTGGCACGCGTGTCCAGAGCCAGGAACACGACGGCCATGCCGCCGTGGCCGATTTGCCGGAGGATCTCGTAGGGCCCGACCTGTTTGAAGACGGTGGTCATCGCGGTGCGGAGGATCGAGTTGGCGCGGTCGTGACAAACCAGTTGTCGCGCTTCACCGCCGCGGCAGCCGTATCGCTCAGCCCGGTGAACGACGCCTCGCTCATGCCAACAAACACATTGCTCAAGAACGTCGGCGACGCCCGCTGGACGATCACGGCAGCGGCGGCGCGATCGGACCGGCCGTTGCGCTCGAACGAGTTGTGGGACACGCGCGGAGTGGCGCCGTCACGAACGATGAGCGCAGGACCGGAATTGTCGCGAATGTCGCTCGCCATCAGCGCAGACGTCCCGCCGCCCTGCGAACTCCACGCGCAGCCCGGGTCGCACCGGTGATTTCGACGTCGCGGATCGAAACGGTCGAGTTCTGGACAAGGATGCCAACGGGAAGCGGAGTTGCCGAATCACCGCTGACCCTAAATCCTACGAACTCGGCGCCAGAGACGTTCCTGGCCAGGACAGCCGGCACCTCCGCCGCGTCCGGCACCGCGGCCGGGAGCCGGATGATGGCACCACCTGGCACGCGACTGACGAGCCGGACTCCATCCTTGAGCGTCAACGGTTCGCGATACTCGCCCGGGCTCAACGATGATTTCCGATCCTGGAGGGGCATCACGCATCGCGTCGGCAATCGACTCGCCTGGCGACACCGTTCGCGTCAGGGGCTGAGCCAAGGGCACGGCTGCCAGTCTCCGAAGATCGTCCAGGGTCCACCCATACTTCCATTGAGCGAACACTCCGGCAATGCCAACCAGCAGCACGATCGTGGCGAACTGCACCGAGCGGCGCCTCAACCATCCTGGTCCAGCGGCTCGCTGTGCATCGGACGCCATAGACGCCGCTGACGAGCGGGACTGAATTGAGGTCCGCCCGTAGTTGCTGGCGGCGAACTGCTCTCCTTCGACATACACGACGGTGACGTTATCCTTGCCGCCGGCCGCATTCGCCGCGGCAATCAATTCACGGACGACCGAGTCGGGGTCGCCGGCCCACTGACTCACCGTTCTGGCAATGGATACCGAATCGACGAGATCGGTCAGCCCATCGCTGCAGATCAGGAGCGCCGCGTCAGGTTCGAACGCCACTTCTCCGACGTCAATGAAATCGCGATCGCGCCGATCGTGAAACTCCGAGCCGACGTCGCGGTAGACCTCGTTGCGGCGCGGATGCCGCATCGCCTGGCGTTCGGAGATCTCGTTGGCATCCTCGCGCTCGCCGACGGGCGAGTGGTCGCGCGTCAGCTTTTCGATGCTGTCCCCGCGCAGCTTGTACAGCCGCGTATCGCCGACATGACCGAAGGTCGCCTTCCCGTTTCGCACGAGCACGGCGGTCAGCACGCAGGCCATGCCGTCCCATTCAGCACGGGTCGCGGCGAGCCGGTAGACGTCGTTATTCGCGGCGGTGATGCCGTCGCGGAGACGATTGGCGGCGGATCCGAGATCCCGCCCGAGGTATTCCTTCAGGATCGACTGCGCGACGTCCGCGGCTTTCCCGCCGGCCGCCTGGCCGCCGACTCCATCGATCACCATGAAGACGCCGCGATCGGCGTCACAGTGGAAGCGATCCTCGTTCACTTCGCGCTGCAGCCCGGCGTCGGTGCCGCCGGACGCACGCAGCGCGTCCTGACCGCCCGGATCGGTTGCCGCCGCGGGAACAGCCCTAGTCACGATCGGGTAGCTCCGCCCACGCGTAGAGCGCTACGAGCGCTACAAGCGCCAACAAGAACGCGAATCGGGCCCACAACAGGATCGTCATTTGGCAGTCAACCCGCGTGAACTCGAGGAAGACCGTCTCCGCCAGGCCGATGCGGGCCCGGTCGGGCAACGGCGTTTCCACGCCTGTCTCACGCCTGACGCCGTCCACGTCGTCGTAACCGCGCGGCACGTGTCGATTATTGAGCGTCGTGCCGAGCGTGCTCAGGTCGGTCAGGAAACACTGACCGGTCGTCGGATCGCGGCGGATGCGCGCGTGCTCGCGCGAGACATCGACCGACGACACAATTTTGACGTCCACGGGGCGCGAGCTGCCTCCGCGCCCGATCGTGACGGCGTCGGTCGTGATGTCGTAGGTGTGCTGTCCGGATTGATCTTCGTACGTGATCGTGGCGAACGGCCTCAGCACCGGCTGCTCGCGGGTGCGCACCGTTCGCTCCTCGGCCTGCCCACCGGAGCCTTGGCGAAGGTGGGTCGCCGTCCGCTCCACGCTCGTTCGCTCCATGGGCGTCGTTCGCTCTTCGTCGTCGTTCGTTCGCCGACGTGCGTCGTAATCCGCCGCGTGCGCTCGCCGACGCCAAGCTCTGGCTGCGCGGGCAGCACGAGCTCGGAGTCGATCAGGATGTCGCCCTCGGCGAGCTCGCCGTCCGGATCGGGCACGAACTCGACATGCCACTCCCCTGTCGGCGTCTGTATCTTGGGCCCGGTCTCGCCGAAGAAGCGCCCGCCGTAGCGGCGCAGCCCGGATGGGTTGTTCAGGCGATCCAGCTCCTCGCGCAGGGCGCGAACCGTCTCGTCCTGAAGAATGGGGATGATGCCTTCGAGACGGGCGAACTCGGCAGGATGGAGGTAGACAATGTACCGGCTCGGCGCCAGCGTGGAGTATCTGAGCGTCTCCAGGTTGCGCCGCATGTTCTCGACGACGGCGGCAATCAGATCGCGTGCGGGCCGGCGCCGATTCCCGGCGACGGCGGCGCTGTCGTTGGTTACCATGTCCGCGCCAGCATTGCACCGATCCGCACGGAGAGTCTTAAGGAATTGCCAAAGGATTTCCAAACACCCGCCCTGACGCTGCGGTTCGGCGACTTCCTGCTCGACTCGAGCGCGCGGCGCCTGTCGCGCAGCGGCAACGACGTCCGGCTGTCGCCGAAGGCGTTCGACCTGCTGTGCGCGCTCCTGGCCCGCCGGCCGGATGTCATCGTCGAAGGGCGACCTGCTGGAGGCCATCTGGCCGGATACCAACGTCATCGAGGCCAACCTCAACGTCGTCATCGCCGAAATCAGAAAGGCGCTCGGCGACGATCGGCAGGCGCCGCGATTCATCCGAACCGTGCACGCGGTCGGATACGCCTTCTGCGGTCAGGCGATCGAAGTCGACGAAGCGGCCGCGCAGCCGGCGTCGCGCTGCTGGCTGTCATGGAAGGACCGGTCGTTTGCGCTGTCGGCCGGCAACAACACCATCGGCCGCGATCCGCGCAGTGCGGTCTGGCTCGACGATGACAGCGTGTCACGACGTCACGCGCTCATCGCCGTAGACAAGGATACGGCTCGCGTCGAGGACCTCGGGAGCACCAACGGGACATTGCTCAACCGCGCGGCGCTCGAGTCACCGACCGTGCTGCAGGACGGCGACATCGTCCAGATCGGTTCCCTGCGGCTGACGTTCCGGACGCTCTCCAACACGGCGGCGCGCACGAAACGGCTTCGGCGTTAACTCCAACCACCAACGCCCAACTCCAAACCACACTTCACCGGGCGTTCTTGGGAGTTGGAAGTTGGCAGTTGGGAGTTATTTGACGACGATCGTCACATCGCCGGTCGTGGCGAGCCCGCCATCGTGCGCCTGGCAGCGCAGCACGTACGTGCCGGGGTCACGAAACGTGGCGCGCACCACCCACTTCCCGTCAGCCGGGACCGGTGGCGTTCTCCACCCGTAGGACCACGGAGAGTTCGCGTTGTCTCTCGTGTCTTCCCACACCTTCGTCTGTACAGGGTCGAACACGACGTTTCCCGCGCCCCGATAGACGAACCAGGACAGCCGCAGCCCCGTGGCGCTGTCCACGGTAAAACGGCTGGCGATCCCCGGGTTGAGGGCAGGCATCGATCGCGGCCTCGGAATCCGGTCGTCGGTGGCCACCGCCGTCAGCGTCACTGCTTCCCCGACCTTGACCGTTCGCGTCGTCGGCCCCTCGACCGACAGGACCGGCGGCTTGTTGCCCTTCAGTGCAGGCTCGGCGCCGCCCATGCCGGCTGCGCCGTTGTTGGCCATGATGACGTCGTCATCGATGTAGTAGTCCGGCTTGAGCGTCGCGTACGCCCGTTCGGTCTTTCCGTTCGTCGTCAGCGTCCACACCAGCTCTTTTGTGCCGAAGTCGGCAGGGACTCGAATCCGGAACACGAACCGGTTCCGTCGCGGCTGAAAGTGTGTCGGCTGACCGCGATCCGGTCCGCCGGGTTCGATCGTGTTGGCCGGACCGATCGGCGCCTCGATCTGCTCTTCCCAGTTCCGGTTGAAGTAGCCAAATACCAGGTTGAAGGAGCCGTCGGCGTTCTTCTCCCACCCTTCGAACGCCGGCGCAATGTTCTGCCCGGTGGAAAAGGATTCCTGCGCGCTCGAGTGAGAGCGCGGTGCGACCGCAAATGCGATCGCCAGCATGAACCAGGTGCGTCGAGCCCGTAGCTTCCGCCTTAAGGCGGAAGCATCGTTGTGTCGGCGTCATTCAATTTGGATCGGCCGGCGCTGGAGTGGCTGGAGCGGCCGTCGGCCTGGGAGCCGCACCGCACGTTGGGCAGCCGACGACGGTCTGGCCGGCTTTCAGGCCGAGCTTCTCGCGCCGCTTCGCGACCTCGGCCTCGAACTGCTCGTCGGTCAGCGAAATCGCCTGCATCAGATTGATCATCATGTTGTCGACGGAACGATGACCAGATCCGGACCAGTTTCGCGGGTCCGGAACGTTTCTGTTTGCCGACGTCGTATCGAAGTAGCCGACGACGTGCAGGATCGTCCCTTTCGGGAGCAGCGGCGCCGCATCGTCTTCGTACCAGTAGGCCCTGACCCAGTTGTGATCGTACTTGGAGCAATTGAGCGTCTGCACGTTCACGCCCCAGATGGCTTCAAGACACATGCGAACACCGGGCGCGTGCATGTGCGGCTCATACGTGCTGATCTTCGTGGGCTGACGGAAGCGTGAAATAGGCGTCGACGCGCTGATTGGCCTCGTTCCCCTTGATGTCCAGGTCGGGGCCATTGCCGACGAACAACTGACGGAAATTCAGCGTCGGCTTGTAGCCGCGCGGATGGAACTTGAACCCGACCTCCAGATGCGCCTTCGAATCGGTTCCGTTCGCATGCATATGTACCGAGTTGAACAGGACCGACGCATTCGCCGGCATCAGCCTGCCTGCGTCCGCGTCGAAGACATCGGCGTTCCGCCCCACTTCGTGCACCGGGAATATGCTGGCGCCACCGCGCCCGCCGACGACGGCATACGCGGCATGATGAAACAGGTAGAGACCACCGACCGTGCTGCTGCGACCGGCTCGCGGTGCGGAGTCGCTGACCTCTTTGACTTCGACGGCAGCGACGTATCGATCCTCGGTCAGGCCTGTCGGCGTTTGTCCGAGCGAGCCAAACCAGTCTGGCTGCTGCGCCTTCATCTCGGCTGAAGCGGATTTGACGATCAAGTCGGGCGTGCCGATGCGCCACGACTTCCCGTCCGGGAACGTCAGCGGCGCCGGCATGTCGGCGGGATTGCCCTGCGGCGCGCCGGCATCGGCCCACGTCGCGATCTTCGCGATCTCGTCCTCGCTCAGCGAGAAGTCGTCCTTGAAGTGCTGAATGCCGACGTTCTTCTCGATGTACCAGGGCGGCATCGCCCCGCGCTTTTCGCGCAGAGCGGTTCTGGCTTTCATGGCACGGGCGTAGGGTCGCGCCTCCTCGTAGGTGAGCAGCGACATCGGGGCCACCGAGTTGGGACGGTGACACTGCTGGCAGCTGCGCTGCAGGATCGGCGCGATGTCCTTCGAGAAGGTGACCGGCTCTTTCGTCTGCGCGCGGGCAGGCATGTGGGCTGCCCCAGCGATCACCATCGCGGTCAGCAGGGATGCGAACCCAAAGGTCCAACGGCGAAAGCCGCTCCTGGCACTCATCGCAGTCACTCCTCGATTTAAGGGCGTGCTCAATGATGCCAGAAAAAAGGGGCGGGCCCCCAAGGAAAGGACCCGCCCCATCCAACTACCAACCACCTGGCCTATCCAGACTAGGCGGCAAGCTAGTACCGGTAGTGATCCGGCTTGTACGGTCCCTCGACCGGCACGCCGAGGTAGTCGGCCTGCGCCTGCGTCAGCTTCGTCAGCTTGACGCCGATCTGCTCGAGGTGCAGCCGGGCCACTTCCTCGTCCAGCTTCTTCGGCAGCATGGTCACCGAGGTCTTGGCGTACTTCTCGGCGTTGGCGTGGAGCTCGAGCTGCGCCAGCGTCTGGTTGGTGAACGACGCCGACATCACGAAGCTCGGGTGACCGGTCGCGCATCCGAGGTTCATCAGTCGGCCCTCGGCGAGCACCATCACGCTGTGGCCATCCGGGAAGACCCACTCGTCGTACTGCGGCTTGATGTTGATCTTCTGGATGCCCTTCCACTTCGCCAGGCCGGCCATGTCGATCTCGTTGTCGAAGTGACCGATGTTGGACACGATCGCCTTGTCCTTCATCTTCGACATGTGCGTGGCCGTGATGATGTCGAAGTTGCCGGTCGTGGTCACGAAGATGTCCGCCGTGCCGACGACGTCGTCCATCGTCTTGACTTCGTAGCCCTGCATCGCCGCCTGCAGCGCGCAGATCGGGTCGATCTCGGTGACGACCACGCGGCAGCCCTGCCCGCGCAGCGCCTCGGCGCAGCCCTTGCCCACTTCGCCGAAGCCGAACACCACGGCGACCTTGCCGCCGAGCATGACGTCGGTGGCGCGGTTCAGACCGTCGATGACCGAGTGACGGCAGCCGTAGATGTTGTCGAACTTGCTCTTGGTGACCGAGTCGTTGACGTTGATGGCGGGGAACATCAGCTCGCCCTTCTTCGCCATCTCGTACAGCCGGTGCACGCCGGTGGTCGTCTCCTCGCTGACACCGCGGATGGCGCTGGCGATCTTCGTCCAGCGGCCGGGATTCGCCTTCAGCTCCGCGCTGAGCTTGTTGAGGATGACACCCCACTCCTCGGGATCCTTGTCCGGGTTGAACGCCGGCACCTTGCCGGCCTTCTCGAACTGGAAGGCCTTGTGCACGAACAGCGTCGCGTCGCCGCCGTCGTCAACGATGAGCGTGGGGCCGTTGCCGTCGGGCCACACCAGCGATTCCACCGTGCACCACCAGGTACCTCGTCGAGCGTCTCGCCCTTCCACGCGAAGACCGGAATGCCCTTCGGGTCCTGCTACCGTGCCGCCCGTCTCCGGACGGCCGACAACGACCGCCGCGGCGGCGTGATCCTGGGTCGAGAAGATGTTGCAGGACACCCAGCGCACGTCGGCGCCGAGGTCGGCGAGCGTCTCGATGAGCACGCCCGTCTGAATCGTCATGTGCAGGCTGCCCATGATGCGGGCGCCGGCCAGCGGCTTCTTGCCGGCGTAGCGCTTGCGGATCGCCATCAGGCCGGGCATTTCGCCTTCGGCCAGACGAAGCTCCTTGCGGCCCCACTCGGCCAGGCCGAGATCGGCCACCTTGTACGGCACACGGCCAACGGCCTTGGCGGCCTCGTACGCGTGCATCTTCTCGCTCAGAACAGTTGCCATTTCGTTTCTCCCTCAATCGGGTCCGGCTAAAGCCGGACACTACGCTCGTGTTGCTGCCGCCGCAAATAACGCGGGTCCCTTCGCATCGGGATCAGCCGGCAGCAATCGCGTCCGGACATCGCTGAATCCCGCATCCGTCAAAAACTTTCCGATCTGCTTCTCCGAAAACCCGAGCCACACGTGGCCCATCTGCTGCTGATATTCCTGCCGCTCGTGCGGCAGCATGTCCACGACCAGCACCCGGCCGGCCGGCCGAAGCACCCGGCCCACTTCCGCCAGCGCCCGTCCGGGCGACGGCGAGTAATGCAGGACGAGGGAGAGCATCGCGGCGTCCAACTCCCCCGCCTCGATCGGCAGGCTCTCCAATTCGCCCTGCCGAAGATCGACGTTGCCCGCGCCACCAACGCGAAGCCGCGCCGCGTCGAGCATGTCCGCGGAACTGTCCACCGCAATCACCTGCCGCACGTACGGCGCGACAACGTCGGTGAGCTGTCCCGTTCCGCAGCCCAGATCGCCGACCACGAGCGTCGGGTCGATCAGGCCGAGCACACCCCAGAGGAAAAACGTGTCGCCGAACAAATCGCTGCGCAGCCGATCCCAATCGCCGGCCGCGGATGCGAAGAACTCCTGCGACTTCGCCCGGCGGCGGGTCAGCACACCGCGGAGGCGCCGATCATCCTGCCCTGCCGCGGACGTGGCTGCAACCTGTTCCCTAATCAGCGGCCACAACCGCGTGGCGCCGGGGTCCAGCTCGTCGCCAGTGGACATGGCGTAGAAGCGGCTGGTCCCGTCGCGCCGTGAAATCACCCAGTTGTCGTCGGCGAGCGTTTTCAGATGGCGGCTGACGCTCGACTGGGGCATCTGGAGGATGGCGCAGAGCTCGGTTACCGTGAGCTCCTGCTTCTCGATCAGCATGAGCATCCGGCAGCGGATCGGGTCGGACAGCGCCGACATGTGCTCGAGGATTGCTACCATCTATCCGTTAATCCGGATATTAGGCTAAATAAGGGCGCGGGATCAAGCCACAGTTTAAGACCATTTTTAGGTCCATAAATAGCCTAAAATAGGTCCATGAAACGGATCTCAATTCAGGACCTCAAAGCGAGGCTGTCCTCGGTCGTCGCCGAGGCTGAATCGGGCGGAACAATCGTGATTACTCGTCACAACCAACCCGTCGCGCAGCTGGGGCCTCCGGATAGCCATGTCCACCGCGCCAAGGGCATGGCAAGAGCAGCGTTGAAGCCAGCGATCAAGGAGGGCACGAACGGGCGATATCTGGAGGTGCTCCTCGAAGATCGTGGCGACCGATGAGCCCAGTACGCGGGGACGACAGCGACGGCGCCTGTATCTCGACACATCGGCCTACTTGCTGCTGCTGCTTGCCGAAAACGGATGGGAGCGCGTGGCCGAAGAAACGGAGGAAGCGGATCTCTTTTCGAGCGTGCTTCTCGTCCTGGAGTCTAGACGAAATCTGATCCGGCTCACGCGCGAGGGAGCGCTCACGTCAGAGAAATACCAGGCGTGCATGGCGAGAGTCGAAGCGGATACGGACCGATTCGTGCTCCGCGACCTTACGCTCGATCTGTGCGCGTCAAATACCCTTCCTGCGGTCGCAATACCCCGCTCTCTCGATGTCGCCCATCTGCGCACTGCTCTGTGGTTTCATGCTTCGGAGCCGATTGATCGCTTTGTGACGATGGACGCGTCGCAGGAAGCGGCGGCGAAGGAGCTCGGCTTGCCGGTGTAGGCGTTCGTAGTGTCCGCCTTCAGGCGGACCCTCGTGCGGCCTCGGGCCCGACGCCGCGCTCAATTAGGAGTGGGCCGCTCGAGGCGTTCGACGACGATCACGTCCACCGACGCGCGCGTCGGCTCGAGCTTCAGCCCGAGCTGCTCTCTGATTGCCGTTGGGAATTCGGGCAGGACGTCTGCGGTGTCCGGTTTGCGCAAGCCTTGGGCTTCCGGTTGCGTGAACCTGACGTCCATCGCGTACAACCCGCGCAGCGATGTGCGGTCCACGACCATGCGATCGAGGCCGATCATGCTGTTGCCCGACAAGAGCTGTGCAAACCGGGCAATCGAAATACCGCGCGCCAGGAAGGACCCGCCGCTGCCAGGGAACACCTGATCGCAGAGTAATTGGTCAATACCGGGCGCGGCCTGAGGAGACGGAGATGGACAGACGTCGCCGAGACTTTGAGGCGCGCGCCAAGGCGTCCATCATCGCGAGCCATCGTCAGCGCAAAGACTGGCAACTCCGCCTTCTCCGAACGCGCAGCAAGGCGGAAACGCTCGATGAGCAACCGCTGCAGCATGAGACGCATCTGCGCCGTGGTGGTCTCGGGCGTTTTGGCCTGAAGTCGAACCGGGCGGAGTCAATCCAGTCTGGCCCGCCAACAACCTGTTGATCGACCGTCAGGCTATATGCGGTCTTCACCAGTTGACGGGCCGTAACGTACGACGCCTGGAGATTTCCGGGTTGAAAGCGAGTCCTCCCGATCGGCGGGTCGGCATTCACATCGACCTTGACCGACGCGGCTTCGAACGCAGGCAGATCCTGAGCCGAGCGCCACGGCAACGCCTGGCCGTTCACGGACCACCCGGCACCTATCAGACTGAGAACGACGCCGACGAAGGTCGCACGCATTGATCTCGTAGTCATGTGTCTACTACGCGCGCGGAATATCGGATGTTTCGAATCCGCGTAGTCCACGTCGGCGGGTCCGCCTGAAGGCGGACACTACGGGCGCCACGGAATCCGCCTCAAGGCGGACACTACGTCGCCAGTTCCTGTTCCAGCTTCCCCACCAGCATCGTCAGCTCGTCGCCGACGGCTCTGACGGTGTCGGGCTGGCTCAGATCGACGCCGGCGCGGGCGAGCAGATTCATCGGATAGTCGCTGCCGCCGGCCTTGAGCAGCGACAGATAGCGCTCGACGGCCTCGGCCGAGCGGCCGCGATCCGTCGCGCGAATGTCCTGCATCAACCGCGCGGTGGAGGCAAAGCACGTGGCGTATTGATAGACGTAGTACGGCGTGCTGAAAAAGTGAGGAATGCGCGCCCACGTCGTCTGCGAGATCGGCTCCTCGTCGATCACGTCGCCGTAGTAGTCACGGAGCAGTCCGGCGTAGATCGCATTCAAGGCGTCGGCGGTGACGGGCTGGTCCTGCTCGACGAGCCGGTGCGCCTGCAGCTCGAAGTCCGCGAACATGACCTGCGTGTAGAACGTGCTGGCAATGCTGTCGATCGCGTGCTGCAGCAGCACGGCGCGCTGCTCACGGCTGCCGGCCCGCTCCAGCATCAGGTCGAGGAAGAGCGCCTCGCTCAGCGTCGACGGGACTTCGGCGACGAAGATGGTGTAGCCGGCATAGACGAACGGCTGCGCCTGATGCGACAGCAGGGTGTGCATCGAGTGCCCCATTTCGTGGGCCAGCGTGAACACCGCATCGAGCGTCTCGTTGTAGTTGAGCAGCATGTACGGGTGCGTGCCGTACACCGGCGCCGAGTAGGCGCCGCTGCGCTTGCCAACGTTCTCGAACACGTCGATCCAGCGTCCCGCGAACGCCTCGCGGACGCGCGCCTGGTATTCGGGCCCCAGCGGCGAGACCGAATCGCGCGATCCACGACCCGACCTCGTCATAGGGATACGTCGCGTCGTGCTCGACCAGCGGCACGAAGATGTCGAACAGCTGATAGCGCTCGAGTCGAAGGACACGCCGGCGCAGCCGGTGATAGCGCCGCAGCGGCTCGACGCTCTGCTTCGCGACGGAAATCAGGTTCTCGACGACGGAGGTCGGGATGTTGTTGCCGTGGAGCGCCGCGTCGAGCGTGCTGGCGTAGCCGCGGGCGCGGGCGTGAAACCAGTCGCGCTGCAGCACGCCGTTGTACAGCGAGGCATACGTGTTCTGGCTGTCGGCGTAGGCCTGATGGAACGCGCGGTACGCGGTGGCGCGATCCTCCTGCCGGCGATTGGTTTCAAGCAGCGCACGATACTGCCCGTAGGTCAGCGTCACCCGCTCGCCCGTACTCAGCGTGATCTCCGGGAACTTCATGTCCGCCGTGGTCAACGCGGAATAACTGTCGTACGGGATGCTGTTGAACCGGCCTGAATAGGACAGCAGCCGCTCGCCGCGCTCGTCGAGCACGTGCTCCTGCTCATGAAACAGGCTCTCGATGGCAAACCGGTACACCTCGAGCGCCTCGTTCTTCTCCATCCACGCCCGGATCGTGTCCAGCGGAATGGCCAGCAGCTCCGGGTTGAACCAGGAACTCGCCTGCTGCTGGCGCGCGAACAGAATCTGCACCTGCTGCCGACGGGCGTTGATCTCGTTGTCGCGCTGATCCTCGTCGTAGTGCAGCGAGGCGTAGTACCAGACGCGATAGCTGAGCGCGCCCATCTCGTCCATCGCCGTGAACGCCGCCGAGCAGCGACTCCGGCCCCGAGGCGAGCGTGCCGCGAAACCGCGGGAACGCCGTGATCGCCGCGTCGAGTGTCGCGTAGCTCTCCGACCAGCTGTTCCAGTCGGCGCAGATGTCGCTCAGATCCCAGGTGTAGCGCGCGGGAATGTCGGCGCGGGCGGGAAGATTGCCGGGTTCAGGGCGAAACGTATCGAGTGTAGGCATGTTGTGTTCGGCACCCCCTCAAAGGGGTGCCCATGACGTACCGGAGAATAAACTCGCGCAGCGCGGCGTAATCGACATCCATCGACACCGAGTGCCGCGGCCGGCCGAGCGCCTCCTGCAGCGGACGCGGCAGCGGTACGGATCGCCCGATCGCCGGCTCCACGACTTCGCGGAACTTGCCGGGATGCGCCGTCGCCACAAACACCCCAAGGGCGTCGGGCTCATCGGTCAACGCCTCCTGCAGCGCCAGCCACGCGATCGCGCTGTGCGGATCCAGCAGATAGTCGTGACGTTGGTACACATCACCGATCGCCGCCACGATTTGCCGGTCATCGAAC
Organism: uncultured Acidobacteriota bacterium; assembly: GCA_963793705.1. Classification (GTDB taxonomy): domain Bacteria; phylum Acidobacteriota; class Vicinamibacteria; order Vicinamibacterales; family UBA2999; genus Gp6-AA40. Next base: position 87,791 of record CAWCBC010000013.1, read on the forward strand.
GCACAACCCACGACGTCGCGACGCAGGGCGTCGATGTCGTTGCCGTAGAGCGCCTGCACCCGCTCCAGGTTGCTTGGCGCGCCCACGTCCATGGCGTTGGCCACCGTTCGAACCGACGGCTTCGGGTGATACTCCCCGGTCCGCAGGTACTGCGGAACGGTGTCGTTCACATTGGTGGCCGCCACGAATTTCCGCACCGGCAGTCCGAGGCGTTTGGCAATCAGGCCCGCCGTCAGGTTCCCGAAATTGCCGCTCGGCACCGAGACGATCGGCCCCTTGCCGAGAATGCGGGCCAGGATGAAATAGTAGAAGACCTGCGGCAGCAGCCGCCCCAGGTTGATGGAGTTCGCCGGCGTCAGCCACACGTGCGTGCGCAGTTCATCGTCGGCGAACGCCTGCTTGACGAGCCGCTGGCAGTCGTCGAACGTCCCGCGCATCGCCAGCGCCGTCACGTTGTCGCCGAGCGACGCCATCTGCGCTTCCTGGACGTCGCTGACCTGGCCTTCGGGATACAGCACGAAGACCCGCGTGTCGGGCACGCGATGGAACGCCTGGGCCACGGCGCTTCCGGTGTCTCCCGACGTCGCCACCAGAATCGTCAGCGGCGTGCCGTCCGTAAAGTGGTGCAGCAGCCGCGCTTGCACGCGCGCGCCCACATCCTTGAACGCCATCGTCGGACCGTGAAACAGCTCGAGTGCCCAGATGCGGTCGGTGACGCGGACCAGCGGGATCGGGAAGTCGAGCGCCGCCGCGATGAGGGGGCGCAGCGCCTCAGGCGTGATCTCGTCGCGGAGCAGGTGCGAGCCGACGCGGCTGCCGATCTCCACCGCGCCGCCGCCGCGCAGCGACTCCACCATGCCGGCCGGAAGCGGATCCAGCCGCTCGGGCATGTAGAGGCCGCCGTCCGGCGCCGTGCCGGCAAACAGGGCGTCGATGAACGGAACGGGAGGCGACGAGCCTCTGGTGCTAACCCAGCGCATTCAACTCCCGACGACTTCGGGCCCCTCGACGTTGCTCGGGCAGGCCGGATGGGAATGGGACGCCCTTGATCGTTGACCGCCACCAGCACGACCTCCGCCTCGGTGACCTTGACGACTTCCCCCCGTCCGGCCGCGCCCATTCGCGTCGGCGGCACACCCCAGCGTTCGGCCTCGACGGTCACCCGGATGGTGACCGAGGTATGCCCGACACGCACGAGCTGCGTGTAGAAGCTGATGATGTCGCCGACAAAGACCGGCTCGTGGAATTCGACTTCGCGCATCGCCTTGGTCACGTAGCGGTGAACCGCGACAGTCCGGGCCTCGATCGCCGAGGCGAGGTCGATGTGCGACAGGATCACGCCGCCGAAGATGGTGCCGTGCGCGTTGGTGTCCTTGGGCAGCAGCAACACCTTGATGGCGGGAATCCGGGCGGTCATCGACCACCATTGTTCTTCACAACTCGCCGAGACACCGAGAACACCGAGCCCGGAAGTCCGTTTCCGCTCAGTGCCTCGGTGCCTCGGTGTGTCGCGCGGGTTCGGCCCGCGAAAGTTACGCGTCAGCGACGTGCGAATCCGTTTATCATGACTCTCAGCATGAGCACTGCTACGAACGGGCGCGCGGCGCCGACGACCACGGCCACGACGTCGCCGACGCGCGCGTGGAGCGTGCACGACTCGAGCGAGCTGTACGAAGTGCCGCGGTGGGGGAACGGCTACTTCTCGGTGAACCCGGCAGGGCACCTGGAGGTCCATCCGACCAAGGATCCGCAGCACGCGATCGACCTCAAGCAGCTCGTCGATCGGCTCCAGCTTCGTGGCATCGGCCTTCCCGTCCTCGTCCGCTTCACCGACATCCTGAAGCACCGGCTGGGCGAGATTCACAGCGCGTTTCAGTCCGCCATCTCGCAGAACCAGTACCAGGGGCGCTATCACTGCGTGTACCCGATCAAGGTGAACCAGCAGCGCCAGGTGGTCGAGGAAGTCCTCAAATTCAGCAAGCCGTATCACTTCGGGCTCGAGGCCGGCTCCAAGCCGGAGCTGCTCGCCGTCGTCGCCCTCGCCGACAACGACACGCCGATCATCTGCAACGGGTTCAAGGACGCGGAATACATCGAAACCGCGATGCTGGCGCAGAAGATCGGCCGCAACATCATTCCCGTCGTCGAGAAATACACCGAGCTCGGGCTGATTATCGAAGCCGCGGAAAAATACGGCGTCCGGCCCCAGATCGGCATGCGCGTGAAGCTGGCCTCGCGCGGCAGCGGACGCTGGCAGTCGTCAGGCGGCTATCGCTCGAAGTTCGGACTGACCGTCACCGAAATCATGCGCGGGCTCGAGGAGCTGAAAAGCCGCGGCATGCAGGACTGCCTCAAGCTGCTCCACTTCCACCTTGGCAGCCAGATCACCAACATCCGCATCGTCAAGGGAGCGCTGAACGAAGCGGCCAGGGTCTATACGGAACTGGCGAAGCTGGGCGCGGGGCTCGAGTACCTCGATGTCGGCGGCGGCCTCGGCGTGGACTACGACGGCTCGCAGACGAACTTCGAATCGAGCATGAACTACACGCTCCAGGAGTACGCCAACGACGTGATCTATCACGTGCAGACGGTGTGCGACGAGGCGAACGTCCCCCATCCGAACATCGTGTCGGAGAGCGGACGGGCGGTGGTGGCCTATCACAGCGTGCTGGTCTTCAACGTCCTCGGCGTGTCGGGTTTCGGCGACGACAAAGTGCCGACCACCGCCAATCCGGAATGGGAGCAGCCGCTGGCGGACCTCGTGGAGACGTACAACAACGTCACCGCCAGGAACTCGCTCGAAGCCTTCCACGACGCGCAGCAGGCCATGGACATGGCCTTGAGCCTGTTCAACACCGGCTACCTGCCGCTCGAGCAGCGCAGCCTGGCCGAAAACCTCTACTGGGCGATCCTGTTGAAGCTGCGCCGCATCGTGCAGACGCTCGATGAGGTGCCGGAAGATCTGCAGAACCTGGACGAGCAGCTGTCCGACACCTACTTCTGCAACTTCTCGCTCTTCCAGTCGATTCCAGACAGCTGGGCGATCAAGCAGCTGTTCCCGGTGATGCCGATCCACCGGCTGAACGAGAAGCCGGGCGTCCACGCCGTGCTTGGCGACATCACCTGCGACTCAGACGGCAAGCTGGATCGATTCGTCGACCGCCGGGACGTGAAGAAGACGCTGCCGCTGCACAGCCTGGGTGACGATGGCTATTACCTCGGGGTGTTCCTCGTCGGCGCGTACCAGGAGATTCTCGGCGACCTGCACAACCTGTTCGGCGACACCCACGCCGTGCACGTCAGCCTCGACGAGAACGGCGGCCGCCTCGACACGCTGATCAAGGGCGACACCGTGCGCGAGGTGCTCGACTACGTCGAATTCGACGCGGAGGTGCTGCTCGGAAAGCTGCGCACCGACGTCGAGACTGCTGTCCGCGACGGCCGCATCGGATACGAGGGCGCGGGCCAGCTGCTTCGCTTCTACGAAGACGGTCTGCACGGGTATACCTATCTCGAGGGCTGACGCGTGGGTGGCGGTCCACCCGCGGAAGTCACCATCGACAACCGTCTCGTCCAGACACTCCTCACCGAGCAACATCCCGATCTCGCCAACCTGCCGCTGACCCAGGTCGGCGAAGGCTGGGACAACGTCCTGTTCCGCCTCGGCGAGGACCTTGCCGTCCGCCTGCCGCGGCGTGCCGCCTCCGCTCCGATGATCGAGCACGAGCAGCGCTGGCTGCCCGAACTCGCACGCCGGCTGCCGCTCCCAGTTCCCACGCCGATTCGCATGGGCCGCCCCGGGTCGGGCTTCCCCTGGTCATGGTCCGTTGTGCGCTGGTTGCCCGGCATGACGGCGGTCGCTGAGCTGCGCAATCCGCAGGCGGTGGCCGCCAGCCTGGGACGGTTCCTTCGCGCGCTCCACCAGCCGGCGCCGGAGGACGCCCCTCGCAGCCCGTTCCGGAGCATCCCGCTGGACGCACGCACGGCGCGCCTGCACGAACATCTCGATCAGCTTGGAGACGTCATCAACCGCGAGCGCGTGCTGAGCGCTGTGGGATCGCCTCGTCGTGACGCCGCGCTGGCCGGGACCGCCGATGTGGATCCACGGCGACCTGCATCCGGCCAACCTGCTGCTCGTCGACGATCAGCTCGCCGCCGTCATCGACTTTGGCGACATCACATGCGGTGACCCGGCGACCGACCTGTCGGTGATGTGGATGCTGCTGCCGCCGGAGCATCGCGAGACGCTATTCACCGCGGCGGGCCGCAACCGATCGAACCCCGACGGACGAACAGATGTGGAGGCGCGCTCGCGGCTGGGCGCTGGCGATCGGCGTAGCCGTCGTCGCGCTTGGCCAGGACGGCAACCTGCTGGCGGAGCTGGGTAAGAAGACGATCGCGGCCGCGTTAGCGAGCGAACTGGCTTTATGATTCCTGCACATGGTCCACATCCGACGACGGTTCCTGACCCTCAGCCGCTTACTCATCGCCATCGCGACCACGCTCGGCGTGACCGCCTGTGCAACCGCACAGACACTACCGGCCGCGCGGCCCTTCTCCAACTTGAAGGCCACTGTCGCGCAGGCGTCGAACGGCAACGAGACGCGTGAATTGCGCGTTCAATGGACCGCGGCGCGGGCGGACGCGGCGCGGACTCGTGCCACAGTCGGTACCTTCAAGCTGTTGGGGCAGGCGCGGTTTGCAGGCGCGCCTCGACGAGAGCGGCAGCCGGAGCCGTCCGCGAACGACCTCGTCATCGTGGTCCAGGATTCGACAGGCCGGGATCTCGACTGGCGGATCATCCCGAATCCCAGACTGATACGGGCGGAAACACCCGATCAGAATGGACGTCCTCTCCGGCCGTGTGATCGAGCGGGACGAAGTAGAGCTGCTGGTCTACATCCCGGACGTCGCTGGCGCCGATCGGATCCAGATCTTCTCGCCGGTGTGGAATGGAAAGGACTACACGCTCGAGCCCCTGGGACAGCTCACCATCGGAAGCAGCCGGTGAAATTCCTGCTGCCCTGGCTGCTGCTCGTGGCCGCTGGCAGGGTGGCTTCGGCAGAGCCTGCCACACCGATCAGGCTCAACGGGCCGGCCGCCAACCGCGTCGGCATCACCATCCTTGGCGACGGCTACACACAGCCTGAGCTCCTGAAGTACTCCACCGACGCCGATTCATTCGTCACGGCGTTCTTCAGTCAGTCGCCGTACTTGGAATACCAGTCCTATTTCAATGTCCATCGCGTGGACGTCATCTCGAACGAGTCGGGCGCGGATCATCCCGAGAGGAATACGTTCCGGGACACGGCCCTCGGCAGCGCCTACAACTGCGGCAACGTCGTCCGCGTAATCTGCGTGGACAACGGGGCAGTGAATGGCGTGCTGTCGAGAAGCGTGCCGATCGAAGCACGGGACCTGGTGATCGTGCTGGTGAACGACCCGGAGTATGGAGGGTCCGGCGGATCCGTCCTCGTGGCATCGGCCCTGACCGCGACTGTGGAGATCGCGCTGCACGAGTCCGGACATACCTTCGGCCGGCTGGCTGACGAGTACGACGTCCCGCCGCCACCGTGCACCAACACGATCGAGCCTCCGGAAGTGAACGCGGCGCTGGACATCAGCCGGGACCGGATCAAGTGGTCCCACTGGGTGGCGGCGTCCACCCCGCTGCCGACGATCAGCGGTGAGAACGGGATTCCCGGCGCGTACCAGGGTGCGCGCTACTGCGTCAGCGGCCTCTATCGGCCGACCGTCAACTCGAAGATGCGGTCGCTCGGCAGACCGTTCGAGCAAGTCAACAGTGAGCAGCTGGTGCGGCGTGTGTACAACTTTGTCTCGCCCATCGACAGCGCGTCTCCGGCGGCAACGTCGCTGGCGCCGGCCCCCGGGGCAATCGTGGACTTCAGCGTCGAGACACCGCGCCCGGCCCAGCCGCTGCGCGTGCGGTGGTTCGTTGACGGCGCTCTGGCCGGCGAGGGAGAGAGCTGCGGCTGAACACCGCAGTGCTGGCGCCCGGAAGCCACGTCGTTCAGGTGGAGGTATCCGATCAGACGCCGCTGGTGCGGAGCGATCCGGGCGGTCTGCTGGCCGCCCGGCGGAGTTGGACGCTCTCGACGCAACCGGGCAGCATGGACGATCTTCGACGGGCGCTCGACGATCTCCTGCAGCGATGGCGCAACCGCTAGCCGCTCGTTCTCGTGACGCTGACGATTGACCCTTGCAGCGTGGCCCCGCCTGTTTGTCCCGACGCGGTCCACACTTGCTGCGTCTGACCAGCAAGCGCTCCCGGAGTGGGTTGCTGCAGAGTCCAGGTCGTGGCAATCGAAAACACGCCTTCCTGTACCGGCGCGACGATCGTCAGCGATCCGTCTCCGGCAATCGTGGCGGTGGCCGGTGAAGAGATCAGCGCGCCCAGGCTGAAGGTGCCGGTCACCGTTCGATCGCTCTGCGCGAGGGTGAAGGCGACCGAGGCGGTGGTGTTCAGTACCTGGCTGCAGAGCGCGGCGTCGGCGAAGACGCCGCTGTTCGTGCAGCTGGAAACCAGGTAGGTGCCTGTCCACGTGCCGGCATAGCTGGGTATCGTCGGGCCGGGCATCGGCGCCGCCGGTCCCGATCCGCCGCCGCACGCCACGGTGGGCAGCGCGCCGACGATGGCGATCAACGCTGCCAGGGGTGGTGGGGCTGAGCCTTGTCAGGCTCGCCACGCGGACCTGTAAGGTCTGCGCCACAGTCCTTCAGGCCTTCGCCATGCTCGGCTTGCCGTCATAGAACCGCCGGCAGGCGCGCTGGAAGCGTTCGTTGAGGGGCGCCGCGATCTCCGCCGGGAGCGGTCCGAACCGCGCCCACTGCGCCTGCGCGCTGCGGACTTCCTGCTCGGCGGCGCGCCAGCGCGAGTCGTCGGTCTCCGCGCTCTTGCCGCCGGTCATGGTGTTGGCCGCCAGCCGCTCGCGCCACTGCTGCGCGAGCAGTTCCGCCGGCGACAGCTGCGCCTGCGCCCTGCCCTTCTCGGGTGCCAGCTCCTCGACGCGGCTGACCAGCTTCTCCATCCGCTTGCGCGTCGTGTCGGGATCGAGATCGGTGCCGCTGAATCCGGCAGGCCACGCCGCCACGAGCCTGCTCAGCGTCTGGTGATAGCGGGCCGCCAGGTCCTGCTGCACGCCGCGCGGCAGCTCCGGCGCCTGCTGCCAGCGGGCCCGCGCGTCCTGAATCGTCTTGTAGAGATTGTCCGGGGGCTCAGTCGGCCCGCCCTCGTGCGGCAGGAGCGCCTCGAGCTCGCGGATCACCTCGTCCCGCGCCTTGGCCTTTTCCTGCAACTCGAGCGAGTCGCGGTGCTTGAATCGCTCGAAGAAGCGATCGCACGCGTCGCGGAAGCGCTGCCACACCACGTCCGACTTCGTTTTGCGAACGGGGCCGATCGTTTTCCACTCGGCCTGCAGCTTCTTGAGCGCGTCGGCGGCGGCGTTCCAGTCGGTCGAGTCCGCGAGTGCTTCCGCCTGTGCGCAGAGTGCTTCCTTCCGCTCCAGGTTGGAGGCCCATTCGTCCTTGCGCCGCTTGAGGTCCTCCTGCCGGCGGGTGAAGAAGCGATCGCACGCGCCGCGGAATCGCTCCCAGACCGCCTTTTCCTGTCCGCGGCTGACGGGGCCGATGGTCTTCCACTCGGCCTGCAGCGCCTGCATCTGCGACGCCGTGCGAACCCAGTCCGTTGACGGGGCCAGCGCGTCGGCGCGCTCGGCGAGCGCCTGTTTCTTCGTCAGATTCGCCGCCCGTTCGGCCTGCTGCGCCGCAAAGAACGACGCCGTGCGCTTGAAGATCTCGTCCTGGGCGTCTTTGAACCGGCGCCACATCGCCTCGCCCTGCGTGCGCGGCGCCAGCGCCACGTCCTTCCACCGCGCCTGCAGCTCGCGCATGCGCCGGCTGGCCGTTTCGGCGTTCTCTTCGGCCTTCAGCGTCTCCATCTCCCGGCACAACTCTTCCTGCACCGTCAGATTCGCAAAGCGCTGCCACTCGTCGGCATCGCGAAGCTCCTGCACGCGAGGCCCGATGACCGCTCGCGCCCGCTCCAGCCGTTCGTGGATGTCCTGCCGATCTTTCTTCGACGGCAGCGGCACCCGCTGCTCCAGCGCCGTCCTGATGTCGCGCAACGCGCGATCGCCGGCCTTCAGCGTGAGCTGCTCTGCGGCGGCCAGCATCTCGACCTGGCGACAGAGCTGCTGCAGGCGCCGCAGGTTGTCCTGCTCCTGCTTGACGCGCACGTGCTGGTGCTCGTGCTCTTTCTCTTCAAGCGCCGCCACCGCGCGCTCGAGGCGCTCCGCCGCGGACGGATTCGCGGCCGCGTGCTCGCGCAGGACGTCGGCATCCCGCCGCAGCCCGCGCCAGCGGGCGACGATCTCCTCGACGGGCTGACCCGACGCCACGAGCTGCTCCAGCTCCGTCGCCAGCGTCTCCAGCCGGCCCGATGCCGCCGCGGCAAGCAGACGCCGGCGCTCGCGATCCTCGAAGGCGCGGGAGGCATCCTGGAACCGGCGGTTCAGCGATGCCGCGTATTCGGATGGCATCGGCGGCAGCGCATCCCACTGCACCCGCAGCTCGGCAATCCGATCGAGCGCGCCGTCTCCGCTCAGCTCCTCGATCTCCCGGACGATGGCGAGACGGTCGGCCTGCTCCTGGGCAATCGCCCGGGCTCGCTCCTCTTCAGCGGCGCGTTCCTGCTGACGCTCGGCGATCGCCTCGCGCGCGGCTTCGCTCGCACTGTCGAACTGCTGGACCAGCGCGGCTTCGATCTCGACATCGGCGCCGAACTCGGCCCACTCGAGGCGGACGTCCGCGAGCGCACGAGCCGCCTCGTCCGGATCGGCAATCGCGACAACTGATTCCGCGCGGTGCAGCAGCACCCGCCCGCGCTGCGCATCATCGGCGGACATCTGCACCGCCGGCTCGTGATGCGGCTGCGCGGCCTCTTCGAGCTGGCGTACCTTGGTCTTGGCCCGGCGGCCTGCCACCTTGTTGCGTGCGCCTTTCGCGACCGCCGACAACGCGTCCGCCGATTCGATCCGCTCGAGCGCCGCCACGGCGGTGTCGGTATGCTCCGACTTCAGCGCGACGTTCAGCATCTCGGTGGGGTCGGTCAGGCGGGCGAGTGCACGCAGGCGGGTCTGCGCGTCCGAAGCGTGGCGGCTGATCGATCCGAGCGCCTTGCCCTCGTCAATGAGATCGATCACCGCGGCGCGAATAGCGGCATCGCGGTTCTCGCGCGCGACGACCACGACTTCGCGCATGCGACCCAGCGCGGACAGGTGGCGCACCGCGTCGGTGGCGCGCCCCACCTCGTCGGCTTCGGCGGCCAGGCCGGCAAGGCCACGGATGGCCTCGGCCCGGACCTCTTCGTCCGGATCGGTGCGCGCGACGTCCGCCAGCACGGACAGATCGTCAACCCGGTTCACCGCCGCACGCCGGACACGAGCGTCGGCGTCCTCACGCGCCAACGCGCGCAGGGCGTCGGCGTCATCCGGGCCGAGATCGTAGACGGCCGCCGCGCGGACGGCAGGATCGGCGTGCTTCCACCGTGGCTGGGGGCGAAGTTTCTCGAGAATACCCATGAAGCGTCAGTCGGCTGCGGATGCGAGGCGCGGTTCAGATGCAACGCGCGGGCCGCGTCACGCAGACCAACTAGTCTACACGTGAACCACGACGGCACGAAGAGATCCGCCTTCGCCTCGAGGCTACGGCGGACAAGTCGAAGGACACGAAGAAAGCCCGCGGCCCGATCCACGGCCTTGTATTCCTCGAGATCCAATTCTTCGTGATCGCTTACGGCTTCCGTGTGACGTCCCTGTAAAAAGAAAGGGGCGGGCCCACCAGGACCCGCCCCCAACGACTCGAACGTTAACTCGAACGACTCGAACGACTCGAACGATTTACTTCACAAACAGCATCTCGCGATAGGTCGGCAGCGGCCAGATCTCGTGCGGTGTCAGCACTTCGATCTCGTCCCCTGTCTCGCGCAGCTTCTCCATCGCCGGGACGATCTTGTCGCGCATGTACTTGGCGTGCTTCTCGGCCGAGGCGTTGCCGTGATCGAGCGCCGCCGCGAGCGCATCCGTCTGCGTCTTCAGCCTGTCCACCAGCTTCGTGTACTGCGACAGCAGCTTCTTGCCCTGCACAGACGAGGAGCCGCCGGCCTTTACGGCCGCGACGCTCTGTCCGATATTCTTCAGGTACTCGAGCGCCGCCGGCAGGATGTAGCGGTTGGCGATCAGCACCATCAGCTGGCCCTCGACGTTGATGGTCTTGTTGTAGTTCTCGAGGAAGATCTCATAGCGCGCGTGGACTTCGCGCGCGTTGAGGATCTTGAACTTCTCGAGCAGCTTGATCGCGTCCTTGGTCACGAGCTGCGGCAGCGCGTCGACGGTGTTCTTCAGGTTGAGCAGCTTGCGCTTGGCCGCTTCCTTCTGCCATTCCGCCGAGTAGTTGTTGCCGTTGAAGATGATCCGCTTGTGCTCCTTGATGATCTTCGTCAGGAGCTTGCCGACCGCCTTGTTGAGATCCTCACCGCCGCTGGTCGCCTTTTCGAGCTCGTTGGCGATGCCCTCGAGCGCATCCGCCATCGCCGCGTTGAGAATCATGTTCGGCCAGGCGATGTTCTGCGAGGAGCCGACGGCGCGGAACTCGAACTTGTTGCCGGTGAACGCAAACGGGCTCGTCCGGTTGCGATCGCCCGCGTCGCGCGGCAGCTTCGGCAGCACCGAGGCGCCGATGTCGAGCGTGCCGCCCTGCTTCGTCGACTTGGCGGTGCCCTTTTCGAGCTGCGCGAAGATGTCCGTCAGCATGTCGCCGAGGAAGATCGAGATGATGGCCGGCGGTGCCTCGTTGGCGCCGAGCCGATGATCGTTGCCCGCGTGCGCGATGCTGGCGCGCAGCAGCCCCTGCCACGTGTCCACGGCGCGGATGACCGCGGCGCAGAACACCAGGAACTGCATGTTGTCGTGCGGCGTCGCGCCGGGCCCGAGCAGGTTGTTGCCGAACTCGTCGGACAGCGACCAGTTGTTGTGCTTGCCGGAGCCGTTGACGCCGGCAAACGGCTTTTCGTGGAGCAGGCACGCCAGACCGTACTTGGGCGCGATCTTCTTGAGCATCTCCATGGTCATCAGCTGATGATCCGTGGCGACGTTCGCATTCTCGAAGACCGGCGCGATCTCGTACTGGCTGGGGGCCACTTCGTTGTGCCGCGTCTTGACCGGCACGCCCACCTTGAACAGCTCGAGCTCCGCTTCCGCCATCAGCGCCAGCACGCGCTCGGGAATCGAGCCGAAGTACTGGTCCTCCAGCTCCTGGCCCTTCGGCGGCTTGGCGCCGAACAGCGTGCGCCCGGCATTAATCAGGTCGGGACGCGCGAAGTAGAAGTTCCGGTCGATGAGGAAGTATTCCTGCTCGGCGCCGCAGGTGGAGAACACACGCTCGGCGGATGACCCGAACAGCTTCAGGACACGCACCGCCTGCTTGGAGACGGCGTCCATCGACCGCAGCAGCGGCGTCTTCTTGTCCAGCGCCTCGCCGGTCCAGCTGACGAACGCGGTGGGGATGACGAGCGTGACGCTGTTGCCGTTGTAGAGCAGCCACGGCGGACTGGTCGGGTCCCACGCGGTGTAGCCGCGCGCCTCGAAGGTGCTGCGCATCCCGCCGGACGGGAAGCTCGACGCGTCGGGCTCGCCCTGGATCAGTTCCTTGCCACGGAACTCGGTGATGGCCGAGCCGTCGGCCGACGGCGAGAGAAACGAGTCGTGCTTCTCGGCCGTGATGCCGGTCAGCGGCTGGAACCAGTGCGTGTAGTGCGTGGCGCCGTGCTCGACCGCCCAGTCCTTCAGCGCCGTGGCCACGGCGTCGGCGGTCGAGATATCGAGCGCCTCACCGCGTGTGATCGTCGCGCGCAGCGCACGATACGCCGGCTTCGGCAACCGCTCCTGCTGCAGCTTGTCGTTGAACACGAGGCTGCCGAACACGTCGGCGGCTCTGACGGCGGGCGTGGAGGAAGTACGGTCGCTGAGCGACCAGTCGCGAATGCTCTTGGCGGCCTCGGCCAGTGCTGCAGAACCCATGGATTGGCGTGTCCTTTCTCGTCTGGAGTGCGGATATTTACGAATGACGGCTGCGGGCAGCGTCCAATGCGACGTCGGTCGGCGAGGCACGTTGCGTGGACTGTACCCGGGATGCTGCGGAAATTATCTGCGAGCGACCACCATCGCCGCAAGATTCTGCAGTACACATAAATGTCTGAACGTACAAATTCAGCGACGTATCCGTCTGAACCCAACGATTCCGCCGGCTCGCGCGCGCGGAACGGCGACGCCGGCGTCGCGCATGCCGGCCTCGTGAAACCGGTAAAATGGACGCCGATTGGAATACCTCATCAAGCAGTACCCCCTGGAATCAGGCGCGCTCGAAATTCAGTACATCGAAGAATTTTTTGGCGAGTTCCCGCGCAAGAAGATGGCGCAGGAAATCATGTCGCGCCTGCAGCACCGCGAGTTCCTCATCCTGATGGCCGAGGCGCCGCTGCCGGATGATCCGGGCATGGTGGTGCCGGTCTCCTTCAAGGTCGTTCACGAAATCCGCTCCGATGAAACCGAACCGAAACTGGCGGACCTCGTCAGCCGGCTCGGCGACGCGGTCAGGTTCGACGGCCGCAAGGTGCTGTATAGCTGGATCGGCGGCACTCGCCGTGACTGGCGCGGGCAGGGGCACTTCCGCGCGTTGACCGAAGAGTCCGAGGCATGGGCGCACGCCTCCGGGTTTCACGAGGTCGTCGTCAAGACCAAGAACCGCTTCTACGACATGCGCGGCACCCTCGACCAACTCGAATTCAACGTCGTCAAGTACGAGCCACACCGCACTGACAACCGCGAGTCGAAGGTGTACTTGAGCAAGCGGCTGACGTCGGATGTCGTGCGTGCCCACACGAGCCTGCGCACCGTCGTCTTCGCGGATTAGAGTGCGTTTTTCATTCGTGTAGGACGCCAGGGTCCGGCTCTGCGCGTCTGACGGCCTCACCGAGCGAGCCTGCCCGCGGCTCCCGGTTCGCGACGTGGAAAATCGGACTCTCCGGCATGGACTGACGAAGCCGCCGTCGCCTTGAATGATCCGTGCGACAGCCTTACATCGTGTCAGTAACCGGGTATGCGGAACGCCAGTGGCGATAGCAGCGGCGCCGGCGCAACCGCGCCTGCGAGTTCGATTTACCGTCTTCGCTGATCACGTCGTTCACAGGTCGCTCGCGATCAGGCTCGCCCGGTGAGGCCAGAGAACACGCGCTGCTTGAACGAGGCGGCGGGCCTGACTAATCGACGAGGCGGCTTGGCACATCGCCAATGTGAGGGCCCGCTACACCGAATCGAGACCTCCTAGCTACTAGTGCTCCTTCGTCACCCGCCGGGGTATGACATTTTCCGCGCCGGCAATCGCGATCACGCACTGAGCAGCTCCCTCCGGAATCAGACCGTCCGCAACGTCGCTCCAGCGTCCTCGACTCTCCCGGCTGAAGGATTTGTTTGACGACGACCTCCCGGGTCGCCAGCGTCGCGCCGGAAGAGTCCAGATATTTCGTGGCGAAGCGAGTGTTGACCCACGCGACCCGGCTTCGATTGAGCACCGTCACCGTGAAACTCGAGAAGCGACCGGCCACTGGCCTCCACCGCACTGAGATCAGCTGCAGCTCGCTCGACGCAATCGCGGACCGATACGCATCCGGATCCACGGGGTCTGAGGGCCGTGGAGCGGGATCCAATGTCGCGTTGGCGGTGTCCCGTCGGTCGCCGAGATACCGATCGTTCCGATCGTCGAGAGCGGCGGCAACCAGGGCCCGGTCCACGTACAGCGACTGTCGCGGCAGGCGGTCGAGCGCCAACGACACGTGAAACACGATGCCGGCAGCAAGGACGACGGCCGCAACGCGCTCGAGTCCGCGGAGTCGGCCGCCCTGCGCGCGTGCCCGCTCGCTCCAGCAGGTGAACGCAAACAGCGCCGATACGGGAAACACCACGTAGAACGAGTGCGCTTGCGGGCCGCGTATCGAGAAGTAGTAGCTTCCAGTGATGAGCGCGACGGTCGCCAGCACCAACAGGCGCACACGAGTCCAGTCTCCCGCGCTCGCCTCGCCTGGGGCAGATGCGCGGAACGCCGACACCGCCATCCACAGCGGCTGGACGACGCCGGCGATCGCGACTGGAATCGCGGCCGCAATCATCAATGGCTGGCGCGAGAGGGCGAGGACGCGCTCAGCGGTCGACAGGCCGACAAACCGGTTGATCTCGAACGACGCGAACGACAGGACGCGCGCCATCGTGGTGACGATCGCGAAGGGACTCTGCGCGCGAAGCACGATCGCGTCCTCAACGCCGCCGGCGCCCAAGCCGTACTTCAGCATGGTGGGCACCAGCAGGCTGGCCGGGATCGCAGCTCCGGCCACGAACGCTGCAGCGGCGCGGGCGAGGGCCGCAGCGCGGCCTCGGGCGTCTTCCGCAGCAAGGACGAGTGAGGCCATTGCGGCGACGAGGTAGGGAACGAGCAGTACCCACGACATGTGGAGCTGCACCATCGCCAGCAGACCGGCGCCCATCATCGACCACGCCAGGCCCGACCGCACGATCCGGTGCGTCAACACCGGCGTCGCCTCGAAGAAGCCAACAAAGAAGATCGCGCCGGCGGCGAGCACGTACGATGGATTGACGACGTGCGTCGAGAAATTCAGCGTCCAGGGAAGGGTCAAGAGCGACAACCAGATCAGCCACGTCGGCACGCTGGGCAGGCGTCGTGAGAAGTACCACGCCAGCAGCCCCAGCGCGGAAAACGACAGGACGTTGAGAAACACGATCGGGGATTCGGGCGCGGACCAGATGGCGAGCGGCAGCCGGATCAGCCAGCCGAGGAGCGCGCCGGGCAACTGCGCACCCGTCCACACGACATCGGCGCCGAAATACGGCCACTCGCCCCGCACGAAGGACTGCAGACCAATGAGATACACCTGACGCTCGTCCTCGAACCAGAACGGCATCGTCAGGCCGTAGAACACGCGAAACGCGAAGAGCGCGGCGAGCGCGAGCACCGCCGCGGATCGTGGCGCGGACCTTGTCAGGTCCGCGAGGCGATTCAACACGTCAGCACAATCTTGCCGACATGGTCGCCTGATTCCATGCGCCGGTGCGCGGCGGCCGCTTCGACGAGTGGAAACGTTCGATCGATCACCGGCGCGACCACGCCGCGCTCGACGAGCGGCCAGACCTCGCGCCGGAGTGACTGGGCGATCGCGCCCTTTTCTGCGACCGTGCGTGGCCGCAGCGCCGAGCCGGTGATCGTCAGCCGTCGCCCGAGAATCCGCCGCAGGTCGATCGTGGCTTCCGGCTTCCCTTCCATGAAGCCGATGACGATCAGCCGCCCGTCCATCGCCAGCGCCCCGAGGTTCCGGTTCACGTAGGACCCGCCGACGATGTCGAGGATCACATCAACGCCGCGATTGCCCGTCAGCTCGCGCACAACCTGAACAAAGTCTTCGGTCCGGTAGTCGATGGCGCGCTCGGCACCGAGCCGCTCGCAGGCGCGGCACTTCTCCGGCGAGCCAGCCGTGGCGAAGACGCGCACGCCGCGGGCGGCGGCGAGTTGGATGGCCGTCGTGCCGATGCCGCTCGCGCCGCCGTGAAAGAGCGCGGTCTCGCCTGCCTGCAGGCCGCCGCGATCGAACACGTTGGTCCAGACCGTGAAGAAGGTCTCCGGGATCGCCGCGGCGGCTACGACGTCGAGCGACGCCGGCACCGGCAGGCACTGGACAGCCGGGGCCACGCATTTCGTCGCATAGCCGCCGCCCGAGACCAGCGCGCACACCGCGTCGCCGACGCGCCAGCCAGTGATGTCTTCCGCGACGTCATCCGCGATCGACTCGATGATGCCGGCCACCTCGAGTCCCGGAATGTCGCTGGCACCCGGAGGCGGCGGGTAGAGGCCCTGCCGCTGCATGACATCGGGGCGATTGACGCCAGCCGCCGCCACACGGATCAACACCTCGCCGGCAGCGGGAATCGGGTCAGGACGCTCGACAGGTCTCAGGACCTCAGGGGAACCCGGCGCCGCGATTTCGATGCAGGTCAATTCTCGGGAGTTGGGCGTTGGGAATTGGGAGTTGTCAAAGACGAGGGCAGCCGCGGAGATGGAGATCGAGCTCCTCGAACAGCTCCCAGCGCCGCTCCTGGTTGGACGCCGTGCCCCCCTGCGACTCGATCCATCGCTCAACCAGGTCTTCACCGGCCGTGTAGTTGATCACGTAGCTGCGGTACTGGTCGATGAAGCGAATCTGCTGGGCGGAGCGCTCGGGCGATTGGAGTGCGTGCGTCTCGAGCCACGAGGCCGTGGCCGGCGCGTCCATCTGCCCATCGAGGTAGCGTCGTGCGGCTTCGACCGAGGCGTACCGCAGCCTCCGTGCAAGATCGAGGACGTCGTAGTACGCCGCGGCCATCGACGGATCCAGGCCGGCGGCCGGAAAGATCACGTCTCTCGCGAACGCCAGCCGCTCCGGTCCGGGGAATGCCACGCGAACGCCGAAATCGGCGGTCCCTTCAGCGATCAGCGACTGCGGCGAGAAGAGCGGATAGACGGACAGCTCGTGCCAGCCGCGATCGCGGACGAAGTTCTTCTCGAGCAGGACGTTGTTGACGTGATGACCGGGATAGCCTTCATGACAGGCGAGGATGATCACGGTATCGGCGTGGATCGGCAGATCCGTGTTGACCTGGATCACACTCCGGTAATCGCCCTTGTACCAGTTGTAGGCGCTCCAGCTCTTGCCCGTGACGTACTCGACGCTGAAGTTCTCGCCCTGCGGCAGCTTGACGTGCGTGAGCGTGCGTGAGCGGCAGCCGTCGAGCGCCGCACGGAATGCCGCGTCCAGGCGCGCCGGCGGAATCACGAACCGCACCCGAAACGTCTCATACCGGTCCGCCAGAGGCCCCGCACCAGGCAGCCGCTGCTCGAGCAGTGCGAGCGTGCGAAGGAATTCCTCTTCTGAGTGCGCCGGCGCCACCGCGTCGTAGAGCGCCGGCGACTCCTCGTCGAACCGCAGTTTCCGGCCTTGCAGCATCGACACGCGCGCGCGAAGCGATTCCAGCTGCCGTGCCACGAACGAATAGCGCAGGCGCGGCAGCCCGACCTCCGCCGGTGCCGGTGTGATCGCTTTCAGGTCGCCGGCCAAGTCAGTCGCGGCGGCCTCGATTTCCGCCAGCGGCACCTTGGCGTGCTGCGCCTCGGTACGCCATTCGGCGGGACCGTAGTAGGCATCCACGTAGTCCGGATCGTGCTGCCCGAGCGCCAGCACCAGACGGACGTACCGCTCCGCCAGCGCGTTCATATCGCTGCCCGAGCGCGGCCGCACACGCCACCATTGGAACACCACGACCGCCACGGCAGCCACAATCACCAGCGCAAAGACCAGGCGTCGCGTCTTCAATACCGCTCCCTGATGGTCGGAATCAGGTACTCGGAGAACGCGCGTGCGAAGTCATACGCGGGCGCGTAGCCCCAATCGCGGCGCGCGGCGCTGTCGTCGACATCCGCGGGCCAGGAGTCGACGATCGCCTGCCGTTTCGCGTCCGTGCGCCAGCCGAGCGCAGACCGCGGGAACGCGGCGGCGGCGACATCGTGGATCTCCTGCGCCGTCGGACTGAACGCACTCAGGTTGTAGGCGGTCCGCGTCAATGCCTCGCGCGGCGCGTCGGCGAGGCGCAGCAGCGCGTCGATCGCGTCGGGCATGGCCATGAACGGAATCCGCGTGTCGGGCCGCACGAAGCACTCGTAGGGCTCGCCCCGTGCCGCGGCATGAATCATCTCCGGCGCATAGTCCGACGTGCCACCCGAGGGCACCGTGACCGCCGAGATCAATCCGGGAAAGCGGACGCAGCGGAAGTCCACGCATCCGGGCGGCTGGGCGGCGAGCTGCTTGTAGAACCTCGCGTAGTAGCGCCCCAGGTGCTCGCAATAGAGCTTGTTGCAGCCGTACATCGTGCGCGGCGTGTTCCACTCGTCCTCGTGCACGCGTCCGGCGCGCAGCTTCGTCTCAACGTCAGGCAGTCCATAGGCCGCGATAGACGAGGGGTAGAGAAACGTCACCGGCCGCCCGTGCGACTCCCCTTCGTGCTGCGCGAACTCGAGCAGGTTGAGGGTCCCTTCAACGTTGACGTGATGCGCGGTGATCGGCGTGAACTCGGCTCTGGTCGACAGCAGCGCGGCCAGGTGCACGACGAGGTCGACTTCGAACTCCGACAGGATGCGCTCGAGCAGGTTGGGATCGGTGATCGAGCCGGTGAACTCGCGGAAGGCCAGGCGGCCGAGGGCCGGATCGAGCGGCGCGATGTCGACCGTGACAATCGGCCGGCCAGACTGGGCGAGACGGGTGATCAGGCCGTGGCCGATTTCGCCGCCGGCGCCAGTAACCAGGGTGACCGGTCTGCGCATCCCGCTTAATTATCGTGCCGTCCGATGGTTTCTTCCACCTGAAGGTGGAAGCCACGAGATTCCGTCCGAATCGTCGATCTGCTGGTCCGGCTCCGCCTTCAGGCGGAAGTTGATGACCGTCAGGTTCGCAGGTAGTCGCCCTGCCAGTCACCGACGGCGCGCTTGATGGCGTCGGGGGTCAGGTTTTCGGCTATCGCACGGTTGATGAGTGCCGGGAGTTCGGCGTCGGAGGCGAAACGCAGCGCGACAATCTGCGGGAGGGCGAGGCGCGCCAGGTCCTGCTCGCGGCCGAAACGCGACAGGCGCACCTGCATTTCCAGCCTGATGATGCGGTTCTGCAGCCGCAGCGCATACAGGCGGATCAGCGTGACAGCAGTCGAGGACAACGCCGGCAAGCACAACCAGCGTGAACGAGACGTAGGTCGGTTCCTGATACGCGTGAAAGATCAGAACCACGAACACGAGCAGCCCGACGAACCAGGTGACCAACCACGACGTTGGCCGGTGCACATGATTCGCGTAGGTCTGCGGCTGCTCAGGCATCGGCTAGTTGTCGCCGTCCAGCAGGCCGCCGATGCCGCCGAGGATCGAGCCCTCTTCGCGCCGGCCGCCGCGCGCCCCAGGAGCCGCCTTGTAAATGCGGTCGGCCATGCGGCTGAACGGCAGCGACTGCAGCCAGGCCCGGCCAGGACCGGTGAGGCTCGCAAAGAACAGCCCCTCGCCGCCGAACAGCGCGGTCTTGATCTTGCCGACGAACTGAATCTCGTAGCCGACCGACGGCTGCACCGCGACGAGACAGCCCGTGTCGACGCGCAGCGTCTGCCCCGCCGCGAGATCGACGGGATGCAGCGTCCCGCCGGCGTGCACGAAACAGAGGCCGTCCCCCTGCAGCCGCTGCATGATGAACCCTTCCCCACCGAACAGGCCGACGCCGATGCGGCGCTGAAACGCGATGCCGATGGACACGCCCTTGGCCGCGCACAGGAACGAGTCCTTCTGGCAGATCAGCTCGCCGCCGAGCTGCTTGAGATCCATCGCCAGAATCTTGCCGGGGTACGGCGCGGCGAAGGCGACCTGCTGCTTGCTGGCGCCGCCGTTGGTGAAGACCGTCATGAACAGGCTTTCACCCGTGATCAGCCGTTTGCCGGCGCCGAGCAGCGCCCCCATCACGCCGGACCGCTGACCGCTGCCGTCGCCGAAGATGGTCTCCATCTCGATGCCGGGCGTCATGTACATCATCGAGCCCGCTTCCGCGACGGCGCTCTCGCCTGGATCGAGCTCGACTTCGACGAACTGCATCTCGCTGCCGACGATGCGGAAGTCGATTTCGTGCGCGGAGCGGCCTGGAACGATCGGCGGAGGAACGGCGCCCAGACGCGTCGCGCTGCCGGTGGAAAGATAGGCCGCGAGGTCCGGCACGTCCTTCAGCGGCGTCCAGTTCTTCATGCCGGCGGCGAACACCAGCGTGTTGCCGTCGATGGTTCCATTCCGCAGGTTGGTCACCACATCGTCCTGCGAGACGGGACCAACCTGATGGCCGCCGATGGCCATGTACCACTGCTGCTGCGCCATGCTCCCTCTCAGTGCGAACGTGGGGCGCGCCTTGTCAGGCGCGCCAGGCGGACCTGACAAGGTCGCGCCCCACTTACTACGACTTACCCGCCCAGCTGCCCCTGATCTCCGAGTGCGTCAATCCGCTCGCCCGTATCCGTCTCCAGCTTCTGCACCGTTGCCGGATCGAGGTTGAGCAGGTGTGCGAGCTGCGCGAGATAGATACGTTCGGCACCGGTCACCTGTTCGTCGGCGCGCAGCACGGTGAACGCCAGCACATAGAGCGTGGCGCGCTGAGCCTCGTCGGTGACGCCGGTGACGATCTCGGCAAGCGGCCGCGGGTGATTCAGCTCGCGCTCCACGACGTCGCCCACGCCAGCCGATCGCGCCTGCTGCAGCACGGCGGCGCGTTCCTTCTCGCTCATCACGCCGTCGGCGTTCGCGGCGGAAATGGCGAGCTGCACCAGGCGCAGCGCCTCGCGATCCACGTTCTCCGCGACGGTGACGCTCCCAGGAATCGGGGGCACGGAATCACCTGTGGGGCCAGCGCCGGCGCCCGCAGCCGCCATCTGCGACCCGCTGCGAGACGGTGTGCCGCGCTGCTGCAGCGACTCGTAGATACCCCACGCCACCCCGGCCGCCGTCAGCAGCGTCGTCGGCCGCGTCCAGATCGAGCCACCGCCATGCAGGTAGCGGAGTGCGCGGCCCGAGCGTTTCCGACCGCCGCCAAGCACGCTGCTCAGGACGCCACGAATGAGGAAGTCTGGGTTCATAGCGCTGTGCCCACGCGCGGCAGCGGCGCCGCCGGCTTCTCCGGCTCCGGCGTGAAGTCTTCACCCGGATTGATGAAGCGATCGGCCTCGAACTTGTACTGCTTGTCGTACAACTGCCGGTAGCGGCCGTTCGCCGCCAGCAGCTGGGCGTGCGAGCCGCTCTCGACGATCTCTCCGGCTTCGATCACCAGGATTTGATCTGCGCTCCGAATCGTCGACAGACGGTGGGCGATGACGAAGGTCGTCCGGCCCGACCGCAGGTTCCGGAGGCCGTCCTGGATCATCTGTTCGCTCTCGCTGTCGAGGCTGGAGGTCGCTTCGTCGAGAATCAGGATGCGCGGGTTGGCGAGAATCGCCCGCGCGATCGACACGCGCTGACGCTGCCCGCCGGACAGCTTGATGCCCCGCTCGCCGACGATGGTGTCGTAGCCGTCGGGGAACTGGAGAATGAACTCCTCGCAATGCGCGATCTGGCAGGCGTGCTTGATGTCGTCGAGCGTCGCACCCGGCCGCGCGTAGCCGACGTTCTCCGCGATGGTGCCGTCGAACAGAAAGTTCTCCTGCAGCACCGACGCCAGCTGCTGGCGGTAGTCGAACAGGCGGATCGACGCGAGGTCCTGGCCATCGATCAGGATGCGGCCTTGTGTCGGCCGGTTGAACGCCATCACCAGACTGATCAGGGTGCTCTTGCCCGACCCGCTCGAGCCGACGAGCGCCGTCGTCGTACCGGCGGCCGCCTCGAACGAGACTCCGCGCAGCACCGGCTGGCCCGGGTTGTACTCGAACCACACGTTGTCGAACGCGACGTCGCCGCGGATCCGCCCCGGCTCGGCGCGCTCCGCATCCTCGTCCAGCTCGGTCCGCATGTCGAGGATCTCGCGAATCCGATCGAGCCCGGCAAACGCCTCGGTGATCTGCGTGCCGATCGAAGCAATCGAGACCAGCGGTGCCGCGACCACGCCAATCACGAAGATGTAGCTCACGAGCTGGCCAAGCGTCATCTCACCTGCGATCACGGCACGGCCGCCGAGCCAGATCATCAGCACGGCAATGATGCCGACAATGAATGTGCTGCCCGCGGTCGTCGCCGACACTCCGGTCATCGATTTGGCGATGTTGCGGAACAGCCGGTGCGCGCCCTTCGTGAAGACGATCTCTTCACGCTTCTCCGCCGTGTACGACTTGACGATGCGGATGCCGCCCAGCGCTTCGGTGAGACGTCCCGTGACTTCGGCGTTGATCTTCCCGCGCTCGCGGAAGAGCGGCCGCAGCGTGCGGAAGGCGTAGGCCATGCCGCCGCCGAAGGCGGCCAGCACGACGATGGTAATGAGGGTCAGGTGCCAGTTCAGATACACCAGATAGCCAAGCCCGAGCGCCGCGCTGACAAAGCCGCCAACGAGCTGCACGAGACCCGTGCCGACGAGATTGCGGATGCCCTCGGCGTCGCTCATGATGCGCGAAATCAGGACGCCGGTCTGCGTCGAATCGAAGTAGCGGACCGGCAGCCGCATCACATGCGCCTGCACGCGCTTGCGCATGTCCGTGATCGCGCGTTGTGCCGCCACTCCAAGGATTTGCGACAAGGCAAACGAGGTCACCGCCTGCACCGCCGTGGCAGCGACCACCGCCAGCGCGATGGGCGTCAACAGATCGAAGCGCTGTTTGGTGACGACGTCGTCGATGAGGAATTGCGGCGCGAGGGGCGCGACCATGCTGGCGAAGCGGCTGACGAGCATCAGCGACAGGCCGATCGTCAGGCGGCGCCGGTGCGTCCAGACCAACTCGCGAGCTTCGCGCCATGCGACGGAGCGATCGACCTTCTTCTTCGGCGATGGAGTGGTCACCGGGACGTGAACTGTACTACGCCGGCCACCCTCGCCGGTTCCTCGCATCCCGAAGCTCAGTTGTCGCGCCATGCCATAATGTCGATCCGCCTCGGCGTGCAGCGCCAGCGGGCCATGACCCATGAGTGAACTCAAACGACCGCGCGCCGATACCGCCGAACGACGCCGACTCGCCGCCGCGCGCCTCTCGCACGGCCAGCGCCACCACGACCCGCGGCATCTGCATCGAGGTCCGCAGCGCGTTCCTGTCGGAGCGGAGCTCGCCCCGAGATGGATCGTATCTGTTTCAATACGACGTGCGCATCTCGAACGTCGGTTCAGAGACGGCTCAGCTCATCTCCCGGGAATGGATCATCACGAACGCTGACGGCGAGGTCGAGCGGGTGAAGGGACCGGGCGTCATCGGCGAGCAGCCGGTGCTGCCGCCGGGCGGCTCGTTCGAATACACGAGCTACTGCCCGCTGAAGACCGCTGTCGGCTCGATGCAGGGGAGCTATCAGATGGTCACGGCCGACGGCGACCGCTTCGACGCCGCCATCGCGCCGTTCACGCTCGCCGTTCCGAATGCGCTGAATTAGAGGTCCGGCTGAAAGCCGGACACTACGCGGACATGGTCCGACTGACGCGGCTACGAAGCTCGCCAGCGCTTCCTTCTCGCTGTCGTAGGAATCGAACACCGTCACCAGCTTCGTCACCACCAGCAGATCCTTCAGCTTCTTGGTGACGTTCGCGATCCGCAGCGACCCGCCCTGGTTCTTCGCGGTCGCGTGAATCTGCACGAGCTGTCCAAGCCCCGCGCTGTCCACGTACGCCACGCCGCCGAGGTCGAGCACGAGCTTCTTGTGCCCCTGCTGCAGAAGACTCTGGATCTTGTCTTTCAGAAGGACGTCGCCGCCCTGGTTCAAGGTGATGTCACCGCTGATGGTGACGACCATGACGTCGCCCACCACCTTCTCGACGATCTGCATTCCGTCCTCCGTGTGTTGTAAGCCGAGAGGGAATTCTATGTCAGTGCGGCCGGCCGCGATACCGCAGCACCAGGCCGGTAATGTCGTCGCCCTGCGGCGTTCCCTGCGAAAAGACCCGCACCGCCTGGAACAGCCGCTCCAGCACGGCGTCGGGCTTCGAGCCGTGGCACCCGGTCATCGCTTCGATCAGCCGTTCACGCCCGAATTCCTCTCCCGCCGCGTTCCGGGCCTCCGTGACGCCGTCACTGCAGATGACGACGAGATCGCCGGGTTCGAGCGTCACGCTGTCGAATTCGTAGGTCGCGCCCGGCAGCAGGCCGAGCACCGGACCACCGGTCTCGAGCCAGGCCATCGCGTTGCGCCCGAGCACCAGCGGCGGCTCCTGACCGCCGTTGCAGTAGCTCAGACGGCCATCCTGATCCACGACACCATGGAACATCGTGGCGAAGCGCGCTTCGATGGCGCGGCGGAGCAACGCGTTGTTGACCCGGGTCAGCGTGTCCGCGGGGTCGCCGCTCACCGGCGCCTGGGCGATGAAGTTGCTCTGCACGGCGGCGGCGAGGAGCGCCGCCGGAGCGCCCTTCCCCGCCACGTCGCCAAGACCGAATCCGAAGCCGCGACTACCGAGGTCGATGTAGTCGAAGAAGTCGCCCCCCACCGTGCGGCACGGCACGGACGACGCCGCGAGATCGACGAATGACGTTTCGAACGATCCGGCCGGGAGCAGCGCCTGCTGAATCTGCGCGGCGACGAGCAGGTCGCGCTCGATGCGCGCTTTTTCTGCGGACTCGGCGTAGAGCCGGGCGCTTTCAATCGCCAGCGCGGCCTGGGTCGCGAACGCTTCGAGCGACGACCGGGTCTGCTGCGACAGGATCGTGCTGCGCTCGCGGCCATCCAGATAGAGCACACCAATCACCCGCGCCGTGATGCCCTGATCGGCCGACGCGACCATCGGACTGACGCTGAGCGGGACGCACAGGACGTGGCGGATCCCGATGGCGATGGTGCCGTCGTGCATGCCGGCCAGATTGCCTTCCATCAGGTCGCCGACCATGCGGCTTTCGCCGGTCTGGAACACTTCCCGCGGAATCTTCGCGCTGGTCGTGAAGGACGTGCCGGGCAGCGTGATGCGGCCGCGGCCGCGCGCCGTCTTGAATTCCAGCTCCCCGTCCGCCCGCGCCAGCATGATGAAGCCGCGCTCGGCCTTCGTCACGTCGAGCGCCGAGTCGAGCACCAGCGTGAGCACTTCTTCGAGCACGCGACCCGAGCCCAGCGCGCGCAGGCCGTTGAGGATCGCCGCCATCTGCCGGAGATCGGCGTCGGAGCCGATCTCGCGGAGCCCGGAGACGTTGGTGCTCGAACTGGCGTCGGACATGAACACCAGCTCGATGGCGTCGGTGCGGCCGAGACGAATGCGGTCGCCGTGCGCCAGCGTGCGCTCGGTAATCTGCTCGCCGTTCACGAAGGTGCCGTACCGGGAGCCGCGATCGCGCAGCAGGTAGCTCAGGCCGTCGTGCGCGATCTCCGCGTGCTCGCGCGAGACGTCGGCGTTCACCAGCTGCAGATCAGCAGCCGTACGACGGCCGATCAGGAAGATCGGCTTGTCGACGGGAATGACGCGGCGGCCGCCGCTGTCGGTGATCTGGAGCCGTGCGTCCATCAGACCGGTTTGGCCTTCAGCAGGCCGACTTGAATCAGGACGCCGGTGAAGTCGTAGACGCGTCGCTCGCGGACGATCTGTCCGTCCCGCAACGTGTAAAACAGCGCGACGCGAATGCTGACCTTGCGATGCGTCGGGGCCATGCCCATGAAACCGCCGTTGTCCGTCCCCGTCATCCGGCCGAGCAGGGAGACCGCGTCGCCGTCGACGAGGAGTTCATCCTGTTCGAGCGTCAGGTCGGTGAAGGCGGCGAAGAACGTCACATACAGCCGTTCGACGGCCTCGCGGCCGGTGGCGGTGCCGCCGGCGAGCGGGCTCTCCACGACGGCGTCGTCGCTGTAATCCTCGGCGAGCGCCGCGGCTTCATGTTCATTGAACGCCTCGAGGCGCCGATCGAACAGCGCGGTAATCTCGTCCCTGGTCATCGCGTCGCCCTCTCTTCCTAGTGGGGCCGGCCGGTGCCGGTGTCATCCCGACGGTCGATCGACCGCACCGCGGTGGTGACGATCCGGCGGCCCTCCGCCAGGATCTCCATCCGCAGGCCAACGCCGATCCATCCGACCTTCAGCAGGTTTCCCCCCAGGCTGGATCCCTCGACATGGGCACGGGTCGGGTCGGGAAAGAACGCCCCTCCCTGAATGACGATGTCGGCGTCGTGCGACACGACGATGCGATAGCCGCGTGTTCCGTGTCTGAACCATCAGCTCGGTCAACGGCTCGATCTGTCGCAGCGCGACGCCGGGACCGCTGCGTGGCGGCGGCAAACCCGTCGAGCGTGGCCGCCTGCGTCGGTGCCGGCTGCTCGCGATGAAGGGGTCGGATGACGCTCGAATCGGACATGGGAGGCGTCCTCAGCTTACGTGATGATGACCCAGGAGCGCCCGCCGCCGCCATATAATCCGGCCACAACTCCACAGTGTCCCTCGACGCCGGTGCCCGGCTAGGAGCGTACGAGATCCTCTCGCTGGTTGGCGCAGGAGGCATGGGTGAGGTGTATCGCGCCCGCGATACCAGGCTCGGCCGGACGGTCGCCATCAAGGTGCTCTCGCCACTGGCGGCTGGCGACGAAACGGCTCGTCACCGGCTGATTCGCGAAGCGCGAGCCGTATCCAGCATCGACCACCCCAATATCTGCGCGTTGTACGACGTCGGTCAGGGAAACGGCATCGACTACCTGGTCATGCAGTATCTCGACGGGGAGACGCTCGCCTCCCGGCTGCGGCGGGACGGCGCGCTCGACATCGAAACGGCGCTGCGGTGCGCGCGCGAAATCCTCGCCGCCCTTGGCGCCGCGCACGCGCAGGGCATCATCCATCGCGACCTCAAGCCGGGCAACGTGATGATCACGGCGTCAGGAGCGAAGCTGCTCGATTTCGGACTTGCCGTGCCGTGGTCGCGCCCACGATGCCTCCGCACCCCAGGCTTCTGAACGAACGACGCAGTCGGTGCTGACGAAACCCGGGTCCGTGCTCGGCACCCTCCCTTACATGGCGCCCGAGCAACTCGAGGGTCACCCCGCGGACCAGCGATCCGACATCTTTTCGTTCGGCGCGCTGTTCTACGAAGTGCTGACCGGCAGAGCGCGCGTTCGGCGCCACGGCTGAAGCCGGCGTGATGACGCAGATCCTCGGCACCATGCCGAAAGCGCCCTCGCGCGTCGAGCGCCGCGTGCCGCCGGCGCTCGACGCACTCGTCCTGCGTTGTCTCGAGAAGTCACCGCCTCGGCGGTGGCAGAGCGTAGACGAGGTGCTTCGCGCCACTGACTGAGGCCATGCGCCCGTCGAAAGGGCAGATGGCGCTCCGCCGATTGGCATATGTGGCCGCTGCGGTCGCTCTCGTCACGCTCGGCATCATCAGCGCCGTCGTCACCTTTCCACTGCGGAGGGCGTCGAGCGAGGCACCAGCGGTCGCATCGGACGCGAGCCGCTTTCTGCTGGCGGTGCTGCCGTTTGCGATCGACGCCACGGATCCCGTTGAGGGCGCCTACTGGGCTGGATTGACGCAGATCGTGAGCACGCGCCTCGCCGGGCTGGCGCCCGAACATCGGTTGTACGTCGCCGCCGCTTCCGACGTAATTCAGCGGCGAGTGACGACACCGCAGGAGGCACGGCTCGAGCTCGGCGCGACACGGGCAATCCGCGTGCGCGCCACGCTGACCGCCGAGCCCGCGCGGACGACACTGGAACTGGTCGACACGAGACAGCAGAAGACGATCGCCCAGGCGGACGTGCCGATCAATCGGCGCAACCCGGCGGCGTTTCAAAACGAAATCATCGCCGCGATCCTGAAGCTGCTCGACATCTCGCTGACGGCCGACGAGCGGGCGCGCATCCTCGTGCCGCAGACGGCGCCCGGCGCGTCCGACCTGTACCTGCAGGCGATCGGCTACATCGACGGGTACTTCCGCGACGGAAACATCGACAACGCCATCGAGCTGCTGCAGCAGGCCCTGGAGCCGCGATCCCAACTACGCGGCCGCCCACGCGGCGCTGGGCCGCGCGTTCTGGCGCAAGTACGAACGGACAAACGACGCGCGCGACGCTGAAGCGGCCCGGCAGGCGTGCGAACGTGCGCTCGGCCTCGACGAAAAGGATGCCACCCCCCATGCCTGCCTCGGTACGGTCAACGCCGGCATCGGACGATATGCCGAAGCCATCGAAGAGTTCCGCCACGCGATGCAGCGCGATCCCGGCAACGAGGAGGCGTACTGGGACTCGCCGATGCGTATCAGAAGTCCGGAGACTCCGCGAAAGCAGAAGAGACCTTCAAGCGGGCACTCTCGCTGCGCCCCGGCAACCCCGCGGCCTACAACCAGCTCGGCGTGTTCTATTACTCGACCGGCCGCTCACGCCGACGCGGAGGAGATGTTCCACAACGTCACGACACTGACGCCGGACAGCTGGCGTGGCCACGCGAACCTCGGCGCGATGCTCTACTTTCAGGGCAAAGTACCGGAAGCGATCGACGCGTACCGCCGCTCGCTGGGCTTCAAGCCGAACGAACAGGCCGCCTCGAATCTCGGCTCGCTGTACTTCCTGGAGACCCGCGAGGTACAGCAAGGCTGCGGAGGCGTTCCGTCAGGCCATCGCCATCACCCCAAGCGATCAGCTGTTGTGGGGCAATCTGGGCGCCGCACTGCGTTGGGCCGGCGACAGCACGGGCTCGCGCGCGGCGTATGTCCGCGCCGTCGAACTGGCTGAAGCCCGTCGCGCGGTCAATCGCCGCGATCCGCAGGTGCTGCTGCAGCTGGCGGAATACCGCGCCGCGATTGGTGATCACCGCGCCGCCGAAGCGCTGCTCTCGGACGGCCTGCAACTCAGTAAAGACCGTCCCGCTCTTCAGTACGAGGCGGCGCTGACCTACGCCTACTGGCTCAACAATCCCGACAAGGCGCTGGACCTGCTGCGGAAGGCGCTCGAAGGCGGCCAACCCTGGCGCGCACTCGAGCGCTCGCCGTCTCTCGATCGGCTGCGTGGCGACAGCCGTTTCAAAGAACTGCGGCGGTACATCCCTCGCCAGACCGCCACTACAAAACAAGGAGGCTGAAGTGGAGAAGGTTCATATCATCAGGATCGAAACGGCGGGGCGGTGGAACCCGACGCGATTGTGGCCAGGCCCAAAGACATCGTCGTGTGGGTTCCGACGAAGGCCAATGTCAAGGTCAAGATCAAGTTCCCAAGGGGCCAGTCGCCGTTTGACGCGGAAGAGTTTCCGGACACGCCGAAGGCCGGGGAGAGCTGTCGCGGCGACCGTCAAAGAGAACGCCGATGCATTCGACGCACCCGTATAAGGAGACCGGCACCGGACAGACGAACTGGCCCCGCAGCGCGGCGATCCGATGATCATCGTGAAGCGAGACAATCGCAGGGTGAAGAGCAAGACAGCGAAGAAAACAAAGAAATCGACGGAAGAAGAAATAGAGCACCCAAGAAGGAGGCTCCGTGAAGAAGAAAACGAAGAGACCAAGGAGACCAGGAAAGGCAGACGCCGAGATTCACGTCATCAGAATCGATGAGGGCGGCAACCCCGACCGGTAAGGAAGTCACGGTCGACGTCGGTGACAAGATCCACTGGGTTCCAACGACGACCGGCGTGAAGATCAAGATCAAGTTCAACAAGACGAGCGCGGTCGGAAAGAAAGAGCTTCCGCTGATTCCCGGTAAAGGCAAAGTCGTCAAGGGGACGGTGCCCAGCTCGGCGACAGGCCAGAAGCACTCGTACAAGGTGACGGGAACGCGAAAGAAGGGCGTGAAGAAGAAGAAGAGGTTCACCCCCGGCGGCGGAGATCCGATCATCATCGTCCGGTAGGTCACACAGCAACCGTGGACGCAGTGACTAGTCGAGATGGGCGCGGTCGGAGTCGCCCATCTCAACACCGCCGCCAGGGAAATACTCCTTCCAGCGCGACGAGACGAGGGCGGCGGTATCCTCGCGCGCCGCGAGCTCCTTGGGAAATCCTGGCTTGATGCGCGCGTCGATGACGATGGGGCCCTCGTAGGCGATCTGATTCCGCACGATCCGACGCCCAGCGGAATGAATGTCGGCCGCCGGCTCGAATCGCGTGAACGTCGTCCACAGGAAGTTCATGTCGCTGCGGGCCGCGCGCGCGGGCTCGTCGGTGATGACGACGAGCGGCCAACCGGCAAACGCAGGGTCCTTCGCCAACCGCTCGGCGGCGCCGGCCTCGCTGGCGTACGGCGGCGCGCCGACGACCAGGCAGCCGCCGCAGAAGACGCGAACGTCCGTGACGCCGTGCGGAAGCGCGGCCGCGCTGAAGTGGCGCGGCAGCTCGCGCACGGGGTCGCCAAGTCCCAGCCAGACACCCTTCGATCCCTCGTTCACCGCGGGACCGGTGTAGTCCAGCGTGTCCATCGACAGATTGGAGAAGACGTAGAGATCGGTCTGCGGATTCGTTCGCGCCAGGATGTGCTCGAGCGTCGTGCGGAAATTGCGCACGTCCACGTGGCGGTCGGTCACGAACAGGAACTTGGTCAGCGACAACTGGCCTTCGCCGAGGATCCGGAACGCGCTGGCCATCGCCTCCCGTTTGTAGCGCTGCTTCACCACGGCGGTGGCGAGCGAGTGGTAGCCGGTCTCGCCGTACGACCACAACTGCTCCACCGCCGGCATGACCATCGGGAACAGCGGCGACAGCAGCTCCTGCAGCAGGTCGCCGATGAAGAAGTCC
This sequence comes from uncultured Acidobacteriota bacterium, assembly GCA_963793705.1. GTDB lineage: Bacteria > Acidobacteriota > Vicinamibacteria > Vicinamibacterales > UBA2999 > Gp6-AA40. Next base: position 118,264 of record CAWCBC010000013.1, read on the forward strand.
TCCTGCCTGGGTTTGCCGACGACCGTCGCCGGATAGATCGCGTCGGCGCGGTGCGCCAGGCGCGTCACGTTGAAGACCGGATAGTCGTGCTGCAGCGAGTAATAGCCGTAGTGATCGCCGAACGGCCCTTCGGCGCGGCGCTGACGCGGCGGGACGTCGCCGATCAGGGCGAACTCCGCGCGTCGCGATGAGCGGATGCGGCCCCTGGCCATGGATCTGCGGCAGCCGCTCGCCGGCGATGAGCGACGCCAGCATCAGCTCGGGCACGTTCTCGGGCAGCGGCGCGATGGCAGAAAGGATCAGCGCCGGCGGGCCGCCGAGAAACACCGTGGCCGGCAGGCTCTGCCCGCGCTGCTCGGCCACCGCATAGTGGTAGCCGCCGCCTTTGCCGATCTGCCAGTGCATCCCCGTGCTGCGCGCGTCGTGCACCTGCATGCGGTACATGCCCAGGTTATGGCCGGGGCGATCGGGATGCGTGGTGTAGACGAGCGGCAGGGTGATGAACGGACCGCCATCCTCGGGCCACGAGGTGATCACCGGAAGCTGCGTCGAGCCGGACGTCCGACGTGACGCGATCGATGACCGGACCGGAGGTCGACGCGGCGCGTGCCGACACGGAGCAGCTCGCGGCCCACATCGCGGGCATCCCACAGCTTCGCCGGCGTCGGCGGCAGCAGCGTTTCCGCCAGCTCCACCAGCCGCTTGATCAGTCGAAGCGGACGCGTGCCGAAGGCGAGCTCGGCACGGCGGGCGGAGCCAAACAGATTGGTGACGAGCCGGAACGGCGACCCTTGACGTTGGTGAACAGCAGCGCCGGACCACCGGCCGCAATCACGCGGCGATGGATCTCGGCGACCTCGAGATACGGATCGACAGGCGCATCCACCGTGACGATGGCGGCGTCACGGCGGAGGATGTCGATGAACGCGCGGAGGTCTGGAAACAGCTAGGCCCCCGTCATGGGCTCGTCCGCGCTGCCGCCGTAGATGGACGGCACCTTCGACCCCATCGGCGCGCAGATACGCCGCCAGCTGGCCGCGGTGGTGCACCCCATGGTTCATCGCCACCGAGAGCAATGCCGCGGCAGGCATCTTGACGACGCCGAAGAAGTCCACTTCCTTGGCCATGCTCTCGGCGAGGCGCGATCGGAGCCGCTGCACGCGCTTCGGAAACTCGCGCGTGTAGAACTCGACGACGTCCTTGACCGATTTGAAACCGGCAGTCAGCCTTCTTTTCGCCTTCAGGGTCGAAGTTGAAGGCGCCGTCGCAGATGCTGTCGAGAAACCAGATGTCGCCCGTCGCCAGATGCGTCGCCAGGTCCCACGCCGAGCGCGACTTTTCGTCCGGCTTGTAGCCGCGTTGTCATCCTCGCACCGCGGCGAGCACCTTCGCGGTCGTCTTGCCTTCCTGCTCGAGCGCGGTCGCGAAGAACTCCGCAAGAAACTTGGCCTGTTCCTGCATTCATAACATACCTCCTAGCGCGTGAGCTTCCGATACTTGATGCGGTGCGGCGTATCCGCTTCAGCGCCCAGGCGCCGACGCCGATCCGCCTCGTAATCCTGATAGTTGCCCTCGAACCAGACGACGCGGCTGTCGCCCTCGAACGCCAGCATGTGCGTGGCGATGCGATCGAGGAACCAGCGGTCGTGGCTGATCACCACGGCGCAGCCGGCGTAATTGAGCAGCGCTTCTTCCAGCGCCCGCAGCGTGTCGACGTCGAGGTCGTTGGTCGGCTCGTCGAGCAGCAGCAGGTTCGACCCGCGCTGAAGCAGCTTCGCCAGGTGCACGCGGTTCCGCTCGCCGCCGGACAGCGTGCCCACCTTCCGTTGCTGCTGCGCGCCCTTGAAGTTGAACCACGACACGAAGGCGCGCGACGCGACGTGCGCTTGCCGACCATCAGCTCGTCTTCCCCGCCGGTGATCTCCTCCCACACGCTCTTGTTCGGGCTGAGCGCATCGCGACTCTGGTCGACGTATCCGACCTGCACCGTCTCGCCGAGACGCAGCGTGCCGCCGTCCGGCTGTTTCCTGACCGGTGATCATCCTGAACAGCGTCGTCTTGCCGGCGCCGTTCGGCCCGATCACGCCGACGATGCCGCCGCGCGGAAGCGTGAAGGTCAGGTCGTCGATGAGCAGCTGGTCGCCGTAGCCCTTCGCAGGCCGCGCGCCTCGACGACCAGGTCACCCAGGCGCGGGCCCGGCGGGATGTAGATTTCGACCTGCTCGATCTTCTGCGCGGTGTCTTCGTTGAGCAGCTGCTCGTAGGCGTTCAGACGCGCCTTGCCTTTGGCCTGCCGCGCCCGCGGCGACATGCGGATCCACTCGAGCTCGCGCTGCAGCGTCTTCTGCCGCTTCGTCTCCGACTTCTCTTCCTGCGCCAGGCGCTGCTGCTTCTGATCCAGCCAGGACGAGTAGTTCCCTTCCACGGGATGCCGGAGCCGCGATCGAGCTCGAGGATCCACTCCGGCGACGTTGTCGAGGAAGTAGCGGTCGTGCGTGACGGCGACGACGGTGCCCTTGTATTCCTTGAGGAATCGCTCGAGCCAGGCCACCGATTCGGCGTCGAGATGGTTGGTCGGCTCGTCGAGCAGCAGCAGGTCGGGCGAGTTCAGCAGCAGCCGGCACAGCGCCACGCGGCGACGTTCGCCGCCGGAGAGCGTCGAGACGTCGGCGTCGGGCGGCGGGCAGCGCAGCGCGTCCATCGCCAGCTCGAGCTGCGAGTCGATTTCCCAGGCATTGGACGCGTCGATGCGATCCTGCAGGCGGCCCTGCTCCTCGAGGACCTTGTCCATCTCCTCGGGCGACAAATCCTCGCCGAGCTTCATGTTCAGCTCGTCGTAGCGGTCGAGGATCGCCTTGATCGCGCGCCACGCCCTCTTCGACGTTGCCCTTGACCGTCTTGTCCGGATTGAGCCGCGGCTCCTGGTGGAGGAAGCCGACGCTGATGCCGTCGGCGGGCGCCCGCTTCACCGATGAACTCGTTGTCCTCGCCCGCCATGATCTTCAGCAGCGAGCTCTTGCCGGCGCCGTTGAGGCCGAGGACGCCGATCTTCGCGCCGGGGAGAAACGACAGCCAGATGTCCTTGAGGACGACGGCGTCGGGAGGATGGACCTTCCCGAGGCCCTTCATTGTGTAGATGTATTGCATTTCGGGTACGTAGTGTCCGGCTTCAGCCGGACCAAAGTCCGTAGTGTCCGCTCACGCGACCAGTGCGGAAGGCGGACCAACCATCCGCTCAGTATATCTGCGAGGTAGGATCCGCGGCATGACGATCGCCACAGCAATGAAGATGGGGGCTGCCCTGCCGGACGTCGAGCAGACGACGTCGTGGGGCGCGCCGACGCTGAAAGCGCGCGGCAGGATGATGGCCTGCCAGGCCATCCACAAGTCGGCGGAGCCGAACACGCTGGTGGTGTGCATGTCGATTCCTGAGCGCGACGAGCTGATCGCGGCCGACCCGAACACCTACTACCTCAAACCGCATTACGAGAACTATCCGTGTGTCCTTGTGCGCCTGTCGCGAATCCAGTCCGACGCCCTGCGCGATCTGCTGCGGATGGGATGGGAGTTCGCCTGCTCGCAGGCCAAGCGGAAGTCTCCGGCGCGCCGGGCGAAGACATCGGTCAAGCGGGCGCGCACGGCGACGAAACGGAATCAGTGAGTCTGCTTCCGCCGGAGATTCCACCACATCACGAGGCGGACTGCGATTATCGAGAGAAAAGCGGTCGTGCCGCCTCTGATCGTCGCCCGAAGACTGAGCTGGGGAATCAGCAGCAGCGCCAGGCCGCTCGCGGCAACGACGGCGATCGCGGCGACGACGAGCGACCAGGCGAGTTGCGCGGTTGAAGACATCGAGGACCCTCCATTCGCTAAAGACAGATTGGCGAGCAAAGGTTACCCCGAAGATTTAACAAACTCCGAACCAACCGGGGCGCACCTGAATGCGTCGAACACACGTATTTGAAGATGCGCTCCATGAGAGGAACCACTCAGCTCCGTCTCGCACTTGCGACGGTCGCCCTCGTTCTGGGCAGCACGGGCGGAACCGCAGGTCCGCAGCATCCGTATCGCACTCAGGCATCAGTGTGCATCTCGCTCACTGTCAAGGACGACCTGCCAGGGCCAGTCTTCACGAAGCTCCGCGCTGAAGCCACGCGCATCTGGCTGACACACGGCGTCTCTCTCATATGGACGCAGCCGGCCCCGGTGAGCTGCGACACCTTCGTGCCGATGACGTTCGACGACGCGCGGGTCCGGGCGCTCGCCGGCCCGAAACGCGCGTCGGCCATGGCGCTCACCGAGTTTTCAGGGCGCGGGCGCATCATCTACGTCTCCGCACCGAGTGCCTTTCGCCTGCTCTCAGCGCCCGGCGCGAGCTCGCGCCTCATGGCCGAAGGTGAATGGAGTCACCGCGGAGGCATCCTCCTCGGCCGTGTGGTGGCTCACGAACTTGGCCACGTGCTGCTGGAGACGACCGCGCACTCCACCCGAGGATTGATGCGACCGGTATTCGGTGTCAACGATGCGCTGTCCGCAGACCAGCAGGCAACGACACTGACGGCGATGGAGACCGCGCGCCTGGTGGCGCGCTTCTCAGCTGGTGCCACGGATCCTGGGCCTTCGTCCGACGTGCTCGCACGCGGCGAGCGCTGACGCCGCCCTGGTCGACTTCCGCCTGAAGGCGGAAGCTACTTTTTCGCCTCGGCGTCGGTAGATCGCTGAACCTCACAGCTCCTCACACAAACCACACACTGCGACAGCCGAGGACCGGCGATAATCGGCCGCTCCTCTGCATGTCTCTGTCAACCTGGTTCCGCGACGCCGCGCCAGCTACTGGTGGTGTTTCCTGGTTATCGTGCTGCTGCCATCGACGTTGCTGGTCGACATCGGGCTGGCGTCTGATGCTGCAGGAAGAGGCACGCGCCATCGAGGAGCGTCAGGAGCAGATGGCCGACGCGGTCGTCGCCGACTGCGTCAGCGCATCGGGGGCATCGAGGCACAGCTAGCGAACCTTGTACGGCCTTCACGCTTCTGCCGATCGCGACGATTTCGTGTTCGTCGTGTTCACTGAGGAGCGACACCTTCACGCACGCCGCAGCGCGGCTGCTGTTCTACCCGGTCGACCGACGCGGGCCGTGAGCGGCCCGTGCCGCCTCTGACGAGGCGCAACGGCTGCGTCGTACTGGAGACGTGGACGCAGCGCTGGCTGCGCTGTACACGGGCGCGCTGACACGAGGACGCATCGGTTTGCCGGCGTTCCGGTGGATCTATTTGCGCGGTGGGCCGAATGCGATCTCCTCGAGGAGCGCTGGCCGCCGCGAGCGAGCTGAAAGTGCAGGGCGCGCGCTTCAGGAGGACCTCTACTCGGGACGCTGGCAGTTGAGCCGGACGCGTTCGACGCAAACGTGGAAGATGCCGATCGAGGTGGACTGGGACGACATCGACTGCACGCCGCGGGCTTGCCGAATGCCCGAGCGCTGTCGGACGCGGTCGAGTGGATCTGGCAGCAGTGGCGTGCGGAGCCCGGCCTCGGGCCTCGAGACGTCGGGCCACGAACTGCTGACGCTCGATGGGCGGGACTTGGCGCTCTTCTGGCATGCCGAGCGAACACGGCTCGCGGAGTTCGTCGCCAGCTCCTCGTTCATCGAGACACAGTGGCTGTCGGGGTTGCGCGATAGCCGCCGCACGGCAGCAGCTGCAGATCTCGCTGCGACATCCTGGCGCCCGCTCACCGCCGGGAAGGAGACGCCGGCACGTCGCCGCGGAAACGGGGCTGCCATGGACGGTCGCGGTGGCCGGCGCGGCATCCCGGATGCAGCGTATCGCGTCCGGACGCTTCCGGATCTGGATTGCAGGCGATCGCGCTGCTGTCGCTGATCGTCGTCGGCGGGACATCGTCATCGCGCGCGCCGCGGCACGCGAGCTGGCTGTCGCACGACTGCAGACGGATTTCGTCGCGCTGTCTCACACGAGTTCCGCACGCCGCTGACGTCGCTGCGACAGATCGGCGAGGTCCTCCATGACGGTCGGATCCTCGGATGAGCGGCGGCGAGACCTACTACGAGGCCTGATGCGTCAGACCGAGCGCCTGCATCACCTCGTCGAGACGCTGCTGGATTTCGGACGCATGGAGGCCGGCACGTCGCCGTATCGAAAAGAGCCGCTCGACCTGTCGTCGTGGGTTCGGTCGGTGATCGAGCAGTTCAATCTGGAAGTCGGCCGGACGAGGTTATCACGGTGGAACTCACTGCCGGTGACGAGGCGGTCCCTGTCTCACGGCGATCGCACAGGCGCTGACGAACGCGTTGTGGAATCTGCTCGACAACGCCGTCAAGTACTCGCCTGACGTGCCGCACGGTGTGGGTCACCGTCGATCGCAGGGGCGACGAGGTCGCGGTTCGCGTGCGCGATCGCGGCCTCGGCGTGCCGGCGGCGAACACCGTGACATCTTCGAGAAGTTCGTCCGCGGCGCCGAAGCGAAGCGGCAGAACATCGCCGGCACCGGCATCGGGCTCGCGATGGTGCAGCACATCATGAAAGCGCACGGCGGCGGCGTGCGCGTGGAGAGCGAGCCTGGTCGACGGCAGCACGTTCACGCTGGTCATCCCATGTCGCGCATCCTGATCGTCGAAGACGAGCCGGACATCGCGGTCGCGCTCGAGGACGACCTCCGGACCGAAGGGTATGAGGTCGAGGTCGCCGGCTGACGGACCGACGGCGTCGCGACGCGCCCGGGAGGCACAGTGGGACCTGCTGCTGCTCGACGTCATGCTGCCGGGCAAGGACGGGTTCGAAGTATGCCGGGAACTGCGTCGTGCTGGCGTGCGGACGCCGATCATCTTCCTGACGGCGCGCGCACAGGAGGCGGAAAAGGTGCTCGGCCTCGAGATGGGCGCGGACGACTACGTGACGAAGCCGTTCAGCCCGCGCGAGCTGCGGGCGCGGATCAAGACGGTGCTGCGCCGCGTCGTCGCCGGAAGCCGCAGATGGGTACTTCGTTCGGCGAGGTCGAAGTCGATTTCACCCGAGGGGAACTCCGCCGGAACGGCAGCAGCGTGGACGTCACGCCGCATCGAGCTGAAGCTGCTGGCGACGTTCATCGAGCGCCGCGGCCGGGTTCTGAGCCGCGACCAGATTCTCGACGCCGCCTGGGGCTCGGGCACGCACGTCACCGATCGCGTCGTCGACACGCACATCGTCAACCTGCGCCGGAAGATCGAGCCGTCGCCTGCCGAACCGCGTTATCTCGTCAGCGTGCGCGGACTGGGATACCGCTTCGATGGATAACCTCGCACGCTCCTCACTGAATCTTCATCAACCTCTCGTTGCGGCCACACCGCTGCCGTTCAGAGTGATCGGCAGGAGGCTGACATGAGATTTCTTCGACGCGCACTGGTGCTGGTCGCACCACTCGCACTGGTCGCAACGCTTGCAGCGCAGAACCTGGAGGTGGAACTCCAGCGAGCGATACAGCGGGAGACCGCCACCGGCGACAGCAAGGCGGCCATCGCCGAATACCGGCGAATCGCCGACCGCGCCGGCTCGAACAAGGCCGTCGGCGCGCAGGCGCTGCTGCATCTGGCCGAGGCATACGAGCGTCAAGGCGACGCGGAAGCGAACAAAGTCTACGAACAGATGTGACGCGTTCGGCGACCTTTTGGAGATTGCAGGGATTGCGAAGGAGCGCTTGGCAGGGAGTTGAGGGCAACACGAGGCGCGGCCGCCGTTGTTGCGACAGGTCTGGGTGCCGGGCACGAGGCCGGGCGGGAGCGTCGACCTCCGCATTTCACCAGACGGGCAGTCCTGGCTGTTTGTTGCTAACGAGGGTCACGATCTCGTCATCCGCGATATCGCCTCAGGCCGCGAACGCACCGTTCTGCACGACGGGGAAAGTCGACCTCAAGGACTCTAGGGGTGAACTTGGGACGTATCGTCCGGCGACGGTCTCGCGAGATGGGAAACGAATCGCCTTTGTATATATCGCGGGGAACGGAGCCGAAATCCGTGTCATGGAGACATCTGGAGAGAGGCGTACGCACGGCGTGCCGGGTATCGGCGCGCGGGGCGTACCTACTATTCACGACTTGGTCGCCGGATGGGAGCAGAGTTCTCATTGAGATAAGAGACGGCGGTCAGGCTGATCTGGCTCAACGTGAACGACGGCACACGGACCGCGCTGGCCGAGGTTCAGCTTGCCGGCGACTTTCGCGCCGAGATCTCACCGGACGGAAGACTGGTGGTGTTCGGCGGCGTCAGAGCCTCGCGCACCAACAGCAGAACCGAACCTCTGAGAGCGGACGCGAAATCCATGTGATCGGGAGTGATGGCCGAGGTGAGCGCGTGTTGTCGTCGGTAGGCAGCGACCTGTATCCCGTGGGATGGACGAGCGATGGGCGCGCGGCGCTGATTGTCAGTAGTCGCAGCAACACGACGGGGCTGTGGGCATTTCCGGTGTCGAACGGTGTCGATGGCGACGAGCCGCGTTTGATTGAACGCGATTGTGAACGGCGAGCTGACAGACAACGGGTCGGCAGAAGTTTTCTCGGTCATAGGAACGACTCTTCGAGGGGATCTGTATTTTCAGACGGGAATAACGCGCAGCGATATCTACATGGCCCGCCTCGATCCGGCGAGCGGGAGGGCGATCTTGGCGGCGATGCCAGTCAACACATCGCGGAAGGGGTCCAACGTTCGGCCGATCTGGTCGCCGGACGGGAAACGCCTCCTGTTCTTCTGGAGGACGCCGAAGTGGTCAACGAATTGTCGATGTTCACACTGGAGGACGGCGTCGAGCGGCGCTTCCGCGCCTGGCCCTCGACCCGGGCGGGGTGTGCTGGGTAAGGAACAGACGCGATCATCTACAGGCGCGCGAGCTCAGATACGGAGTGGCGCGAGGTATGAGCACCCCGTTGAGTTCAGACGCTATGACCTTGTGAACGGGCAGGGACCAGGTTGTTTTCGAGGATAAAGCCGCCTCACCTTCTCCTGTTCTGCCGACGGTAGCAACCGTGGCCTATCGACGTGTGCGAGGACGAGAAGAGTGGCGGCGACAGGACCGCGTGATCACTCGTAACCTTGTCAGCGGTACGACGTCCACATGAACCCGAGAGACACTAATGTAGTGACCGCAGCTCTCACCGCGCGGTGATGAGATCGCATTCTTTGCGCACGGACGAGGGCGCCCAATGCGCGACATTCTTGCAGCGCCTCCTCATCGCGACCACGGCGAGCGGCACGGAACGCGAGATAGCGCGCGCGATCCGCGGGGGAGCAGTTCGAGATTGGCGGCGGTAACGAGCGCTGGCGTGGTCGGCGGACGGTCGGTTCGTGTATTACGCGAAACAGCTCGCCGCGGCTGCGATTTCGAGCTGTTCCGCGTACCCGCCGGCGGAGGTCCGAGGAACGACTTGGACTGGCCGGTGAGACGCTCTGCGCGATCTGAGCGTCTCGCCGGACGGTCACGAATCGCGTTTGCGATGGGTCCGATGAACGGTCAGGAGATCTGGGCGGTGCAGAACGTATCGGCAGCAACGAAGTAGCAGCGGACGCTGGTTGGAAGGCACCCCGTAAGGGTGCCCTACGTTTCTCCGCGCCTCCGCGTCTCCGCGGCAGTGGGTCCGGCTGAAGCCGGACACTACGTTTTTACTTCTTGGCCTCCGGCATCAGCGTCACGATGACGTGCCGTTCGACCGGGAAGTACTTCCGAATCACGGCGAGGATGTTTTCCTGGTTGAGCGAGTCCGCGCGCTCGATGCGCCGGAGGATGCCGCGCGGGTCGCGGCCAAGCAGGTGCAGCGTCTGCAGCGACCCCTGCCAGTAGCCGTTCTCGCGCAGCCCTTCCTGAATGCCGTTCTTCTCCGCTTCCTTGACCGCCTGCACGTCGGCGGCGGTCGGACCTTCCTTGCGCAGCTTGTCGAGCTCCGCCATCACCGCCGCCTGCAGCTTCTCGACGTTCTCCGGCGAGCTGCCGAACTGCACGCTGGTGTACCCGTATCCAGGCACCGGCTGCGTGTTCGAATAGCCGACGCCAACGGAATAGGTGCCACCGAGCTGCTCGCGCAGGATCTCGCGCAGCCGGTTCTCCACCACCGTCGTCGCCGCCTGCAGACGATGCGTTTCGAACTCGTCGAGCTTGGTGTCGGCGATAGAAGGCCATCACCGTCTGGCTGCGCGGGTCCTGTCCTTTGTAGACAGGCTCGCGGACAACCTTGTCCGGGAACTGCAGCTTCATGTCGTTCAGCTTCGCCGTCGACGGTCCCCTTCGAGGGGAGCGACGCCACGTACTTCTCGAGCAGCGGCACCACGCTCGTCCACCTTGAAGGAGCCGACCATGAAGAAGGTGAAGTCGGCCGCGTTCGCGTAGAGCTGCTGATAGAACGCGTACATCCGATCTGCATTCAGCTTCGGGACGTCCTCGACCTTGATCCGGCGGCAGCTGTAATGGTTCGACGTCGTCACGCAGCTGACGCGCTCCCCAAAGACGGATCCTGGATTCTGCGCCTGGTTGGCGAGCGAGGCCTCGAGCCGCTGCTTGAGCAGGTCGAACGAGGCCGGGTCCCGATTGGGTGCCGTGAATTGCAGGTACAGCAGCTGCAACGTCGTCTCGAGGTCGCGCGGCGTCGTCGAACCGCCCATCCCATGCGTGTATGTGCTGAGCGTTGGCGACACGTTCGCCAGTTTCCCGGCCAGCAGCTTGCCCATGTCCACCGGCGTCAAGCCGCCAACGCCCGAGAGCCCGACCAGCGACGTGGCAGCGACGCGTTGAAGTAGTCGTCGGCGCCGCGCCAGCGACAGGCCGCCGCGTGAGTACGAGGAGAATGAAATCTGATCGTTCCGGAACGTCGTCGGCTTCAGCCAGAACTCGACGCCGTTCGACAGCGTCAGGACGGTGACGCCGATTTCCGGAATCTCGCGGCGCGACTTGACGGTTCCCGGGGTCGGTGCCTTGGTGAGCAGCTCGCGGCCGGCGATCGCGTCCTTCCATGGCTCGACCGACGCGGTCAGCCCCGTGCGCAGCGCGTCGCGCAACGTCGTTTCCGACACCGGCGCCAGCCCCGCCTTTTCGGGCGCGGTCGACAGCACGACGCGGTTGTCTTCGGTGATGAATTCGCGTCCGACCACCGCGGTTTCGGCGGCAGTGATCGTCGGCAGGAATCGCTTCACGAGGTCGAACTCGACTTCCATCCCGGGCGCGCCTTCCGCGATCAGGAAGTGCCGCACCAGCTCGTCGGCCAGGTCCGGGCTTTCAGACTTGTCGCGTTCGTTGTACGCGCGTTCATAGCGCGCGAGCATGCCTGCTTTGGCGCGGCCCAGCTCGGCTTCACCGAAACCATGCTGGCGCACGCGAGCGAGCTCCTGCGCCAACGCGTTCAGCCCGCGCGTCGAGGCGCCGTCCTGCACACGTGCGGAGACCACGAACGCTTCGAGCGTCCGGCCAAGCGTGTCGTCGCCGCCCGAGGCGGCGAGAAACGGCGCGTTCGGTTGTCGCGAGATCTCGAAAACCGCGCGTTCAGCATCTGGTACATGAGGCTCTGCACCAGCGAACGGCGGTAGTCGCCCACCGTCGTCAAGTCGCGCTTCGGTCGCTTGTGATAGACCGTGATGGACGAGCCCTGGGCCTCACGGTCCATGACGATGGCATAGCGCGCGTCCTGATTCGGCGGGATGGGCGCCGGCTGCCGCGCGCCGGCCGCGGCGTTCGGCAGCGGGCCGAAGTGCGAGCGAATCTGCGCTTCGACATCCTGCGGGTCGATCTCGCCGACGACGACAAATGCCATCCGGTCGGGACGGTAGTTGTCACGGTAGAAGTCGCGCAGCCGCTGCTGCGGGAAGCCCTTGATGCTCTCGGGCGTGCCGATCGGATTGCGATTGGCGTACTTGGAGCCGCCGAACAGCGCGTTCATCTGCGGCTGCAGCATGCGCTCGCTCGCGCCCAGCCGGCCGCGCCACTCTTCCAGCACCACGCCACGTTCCTTGTCGATCTCCGTCGAGTCGAGCAGGAGACCGCCGGCGAAATCGCTCATCGCCTCAAAGGCCTTGGTCACGGCGCCAGCCTTGTCCACTGGAACGTCGAGCATGTAGACCGTCTCGTCAAAGCTGGTGTAGGCGTTGACGTGCGGGCCAAATTGCGCGCCGATCGACTCGAGGTACTTGACGAGCTCTCCGGGAGGGAAATGTTTGGTGCCGTTGAAGGCCATATGCTCGAGGACGTGCGCGAGCCCGCGCTGGTCGTCGGCCTCGTCAACCGATCCCGCCTTGACGGCGAGGCGCATCATCGCGCGGTCCTTCGGCTCGCTGTTCTTGCGGATGTAGAACGTCATCCCGTTCGGCAGCGTGCCGGTGCGGATCGCCTTGTCGAGCGGCAGCCGCGCACTGAGATCCGCTGGCGCCTGCTGCGCCGATACGAGAACCGTGCCCGCAACCACCAGAAGCGCGAGGTATGCTGCGCGCATGCGGCTCAAGATCAAACGACTGGATCCCACAATTCCCCTACCTTCCTACGGCACCGACGAAGCGGCCGGATTCGACCTGGCCGCCGCGCACGACGTGGTCGTGCCGGCAGGTCGCATCATGCTCGTCCGCACTGGACTCATTATCGAGGTTCCAACCGGACATTGTCTGGCGATTTTCGCCCGAAGCAGCACCCCACTCAAGCGCGGTCTTCAGGTCGCCAACGGCGTCGGCATCATCGATCCCGACTACTCCGGGCCGACGGACGAAGTGATGATCCAGGTCCTGAACTTTACGGACGCCGACGTCCAGGTCCGCCGCGGCGACCGCCTGGCGCAGGGCATCGTCCTCCCCGCTCCGCGCGTGCAGTGGGACGAGGTGGACGAAATCAAGCGACGTGACCCGAGGCGGCTTCGGGGCCACGGGAAACTGAAACGACACACCGAGACACCGAGGCAGTGAGGAAATCCTATTTCAATCTCGGTGTTCTCGGTACCTCGGTGTGACGGATTCTGTGTGAGACGCATCCTGCACATGGACATGGACGCGTTTTACGCGTCCGTCGAGCAGCGCGACCGGCCGGAGCTGCGCGGAAAGCCTGTCGCCGTCGGCGGCGACCCGGACAAGCGCGGCGTCGTCGCCGCTGCCAGCTACGAGGCGCGGGTGTTCGGGGTCCGGTCGGCCGTCCCGATGTCGCGAGCGGTCAGGCTCTGCCCGTCGCTCGTCATCGTTCGTCCGGACTTCTCGAAGTACCGAGCCGTATCGCAGCAGGTGTTCGAGCTCTTCCGCGCCGTCACGCCGCTGGTCGAGCCGCTCTCGCTGGACGAAGCGTATCTCGACGTCACTGAGAACGCCTGGGGCGAAGTGCTGGGGATGAACGTCGCGCGGCGGCTCAAGGCCGACATCCGCGAGAAGACCGGGCTGACGGCGTCGGCGGGAGTCGCACCAAACAAGTTCCTCGCAAAGATCGCATCCGGGTGGCAGAAGCCCGACGGGTTGACCGTCATCGCTCCCGAGCGCGTCGAGCATTTCCTGCAGGGCCTGCCGGTCGATGCGCTCTGGGGGGTGGGCCCGGTGACGGCCGGCAAGCTACGCGAGCGCGGCATCGACAAGCTGACCGATGTGCGCACCGCCGACCCGGTCGTGCTGCGGGAAGCGGTCGGGTCGCTGGCCGATTGGCTGCAGGAACTGGCGCTCGGTCACGACGATCGGCCGGTCGTCGCGGAGTACGAACCGAAATCGTCTGGCAGCGAGAACACCTTCGAGCGCGACCTCATGGACCTCGCGACGATCCAGGAAGAGATCTCCGAGATGGCCGGCCACGCCGCCGCCTGGCTCGTGCGACGCGAACTGTTCGCCCGCACCGTCACGATCAAGGTGCGCTACAACGACTTCACCACGATCACGCGCAGCCACAGCGAAGCGGCGACGCGGGATGAAGCGAACATCCGCCACCGGGCCGTGGCGCTGCTCGAGAAAACGGAAGCTGGCCGCCGGCCCATTCGCCTGCTCGGCGTCAGCGTGCACAACCTGACGGACGGCACGGAACCGGAGGAAGAGGAGCCGCAGCGTCGATTGCCATTTGAAGTGTGAACGGAGCCGAAGTGCCGATGAACCGATCGCGAGGAGGACCTTGTGAGTCCGCGTCCGGCGCGCTCGTGACTCGTCGTGTTCTTCACGACCAGCTCAGTCCGCGCGGTGCACGGCGGTGACGACGCCGACGAGGAAGTCGAGACGAACCGTGTCGCCCTGCTGCAGCGCCGGCGCGAGCGCCTCGCCGCCAACGCGCGCCACGCGCATCTGGCTGTCCGGCTCATCGACGAATCGATAGTGGAGGTCGTAGAACAGGCTGCCGTGAATACTGACCGGCTGCATGCGGTGCAGCACCGCATCTCGCGATCCTTTGAGCATCAGTTCACCGGAACGACGCGCGTACGGAAGACCTCGATCCGCGTGGTCGGCGTCTCACCCTCGCGATCCACGACCTCCATCTTGTCGATCACGTCCATCCCTGCCACCACGCGGCCGAAGGCGGTGTACTTCCCGTCGAGCGACTCGGCGGGCCCGAGCACGATGAAAAAGGACGTCGTCGCGCTCGCCGGCTCGGCACCCCGCGCCATCGACAGCGTGCCCCGCTCGTGTTTCGTGGCGTTGAATTCCGGCTCCAGCGTCCGCACGTAGCTCTGCTGCCGCTCGTCGAGTGGCTCCTTGCGCGTCGCCAGATATCCGCCCTGGATCACGAATCCCGAAACGATCCGATGAAACGACGTGCCCTCGTAGACACCGGCAGCGGCCAGCCGCAGGAACTGCCTGACGTGATTCGGCGCGAGATCGGGAAACAGCTCAATGGTGATGTCGCCGAGCGACGTTTCGAGCACCACACGTTGCCGCGCCATTTCAGCCGCGGTCGCGGACACGAACGGCTCGGGCACGGGCGCCGGCTTCTCGCGAATCGTCACCTTGCGAATCTCGACACGATCGGCCGGGATGTTGTCCGTTGGCAGGCGCCGTCGAGATCTTCTGCGCCACGGTGAGGCCTTCAGCGACGCGACCGAACACGGTGTACTGCCCATCGAGCGCCGGCTGATCCGTCACCGAGATGAAGAACTGCGATCCACCGCTGTCGCGATCACCGGGAACCAGCACCGCTGACACGGCGCCGCGCGTGTGCTTTTCGCTGTTTGGTTCGAAACGGAGGACGCGGAGGCCACCGGTCCCGTATTTCGCCTCCTGCGCGGGATCCTTCGACAGCGGATCGCCGCCCTGAATGATTCCCATGCTGACGACGCGGTGGAACGTGGTGCCGTCGTATGCGCCTTCACGCGCGCGGGTGATGAAATGCGCGACGTGCGTCGGTGCGGCGCCGGGCAGCAGATCGATGACGATCGTCCCGAGGCTCGTGTCGAGGACCGCCTGCTTGTTCCGAAGTTCCGACTCGGGCAGCGTCGACGTGAAGAACGTGCGGGGAGGCGGAGGCGCCGGCTTCTGCGTACGCGGCGCCTGGCCCTCGGCGGCCACGTACGTAGTGTCCGCCTTCAGGCGGACCAGCCCCAGCCAGCACTAGCAGAATCGCGACGACGAACATCGCCTGATTATCCGCGAGTTGCTTCGTGACCGTCGCTGCGCGTCGTGTCATTCGTATCACCTGCTGCCCTTCAGTTTGAGCACCTGCCGGAGTGCTTTCGCTCCGATCCGGCCGCGGCGCTTTTCGTCGATCAACGCACGCTCGTCCTGCTGCTTCTCCAGAAACACGAGCTCGTCCTGCAGCTTGAGATAGCTGCCGAGCCGATCGGCGCCGAGCCGGCCGTCCGCCACCGCCGCCTTCACGGCGCAGCGCGGTTCATCGCGATGCGCGCAGTCGGTGAAGTGGCACGAGGGCGCGAGGGCGGCGATGTCGTCGAACGTCTCGCGGGACGCGCTGCCCACCTCCCACAGCTGCAGCTCGCGCATGCCCGGGGTGTCGATGAGCAGCCCACCGTTCGGCAGCACGACCAGCTCGCGGTTGGTGGTCGTGTGGCGCCCCTTCGAGTCGGACGCCCGCACGTCGCGTGTCCGGCGCGCGTCGGAGCCGAGCAGCCGGTTGATGAGCGTCGTCTTGCCGACGCCGGACGACCCGAGCAGCGCGCCGGTGCGCCCTCGCGTCAGGTAGTGCGTCACCTGCTCGATTCCCTCGCCGGCCTTCGGATTGAGCACGTGCACGGGGGCATCCGCCGCCATTGCGCGCGCCTCCGCCACGCGGCCCTCCACGTCCTCGCCGACATCCGGTTTCGTCAGCAGCACGACAGGAGCCGCACCACTCTCACGCGCCATGAGGAGGTAGCGCTCGAGCCGCCGCGCACTGTAGTCCTGGTCGAGGCCCATCACGATGAACGTGACGTTCACGTTGGCCGCCACGACTTGCTCATCGGTCGTGTTGCCCGCCATCCGCCGCGAAAACCGGCTGCGTCGCGGCAGGACCGCCACCATCGTCCCCCGCTCGTCTGACGGGCGCGTGCGAACGACCACCCAATCGCCGACCGCCGGCAGCTCGCTGCGACTGGTGGCGTGATGCTTGAGCCGACCAGCCAGCTCGGCGTCGATCTCCCCGCCGTGGACGTAGACACGGAAGATGTAGTTGAACTCGATGAAGACTCGACCCGGCTGGACGTGCGGCTTCGCCGCCCACGGCTCGAACTGATGCCGCAGCGCGTCGTCCCAGCCGAGATCGCGCAGATCCACGGAATTAGTCTACTGCGCGGTCGGTGCGGGCGTGGGTGCGACTGGGGTGCGCAGGCGCGCCTGACGAGGCGTGCGCGGCCTACGTCGCGGGTCGGTGCGATGAAGGCGGCGGCGATGTCTGCCAGTTCGGCGTGCGTCTCCGCCGCGGTCCGGCCGCGCACGCTGAGCGAGTGATCGCCGCGCTGCGACGACGTGCAGCCGCACATCGGCCGGCATCGACTCCAGATGCGGCCGCAATTCCGCCGGGGTTCCGAACGCGTCGCGTTCGCCCTGGATGATCAGCACCGGCGTGGTGATCGAAGGCAGATGGGCGACGCGCAGCTGGTCCGGCTTGCCGGGCGGATGGAGCGGGTAGCCGAAGCACACGACGCCAGTGAGCGAGTCAAGACCTTGGGCCGCCAGATGCGTCGCGATGCGGCCACCCATCGACTTGCCGCCGATGAACAGGCGCGTAGCTCGACTCCACCGCCGTGCCGCATCCACGACCTCTCGAAACGCCTGCTCGAGCACCGGCGGACGATCGGGCGCGGACTTCTGCAGCCTCTTGTACGGGAAATCGAACGTGACGACGTCGATGCCGCGCGCGGCGAGGGCCTTCGACACACCGGCCATGAACGGATGATGCTGACCAGCGCCGGCCCCGTGCGCGAACACGAACACCGCGCGGGGATTTCCTTCGGCGGGGTATGTCTGCGCACCAAGCTGCGTCAGTTCCATTGTCTGAACGGCTGCGTACGGTCCTTGCGCACCGCCGTTAATCCTCCGTGTAGTTCTGATGCAGGTGGACCGGCTCCGACTTCTTCCGCACCCTCAGATTGATCATCTCGACGAAGATCGAGAAGCCCATCGCAAAGTAGATGTAGCCCTTCGGGATGTGCTGATCGAGTCCTTCGCCGATCAGCGACACGCCAATCAGCAGCAGGAAGCTCAGCGCCAGCATCTTCACGGTCGGATGCTTCTCAACGAACGCGCTGATGGGTCCTGCCGAGACCAGCATCACGCCGACTGCGATCACAACGGCCAGAATCATGATCGAGACGTCCTCGGCCATGCCGACGGCCGTGATGACGGAGTCGAGCGAGAAGACGATGTCGAGCAGGAGAATCTGAATGATGCACGGCGGCGAAGGACGCTGCCACCTTCGCGCTGCCGCCGCCCTCCTCGCCTTCGAGCTTGTCGTGAATCTCGTGCGTGCTCTTGGCGATCAGAAAGAGGCCGCCGATGATGAGAATCAGGTCACGGCCGGAAATCGCCTGGCCGAGCGTGGTGAAGATCGGGGCGGTCAGGCCCATCACCCACGTAATCGACAGCAGCAGGCCGATGCGGATGAACATCGCCAGCGACAGGCCCAGCTTGCGCGCCCGCTCGCGCTCCTCCTGCCGCAGCTTCCCGGCCAGGATGGAGATGAACACGATGTTGTCGATGCCGAGGACGATTTCAAGGACGGTCAGCGTGCCGAGCGCGATCCATCCTTCGGCGCCGGAGATCCAGTCGAACGAGCTCAGCAGTGAATCGAACACGGTAGTTCAGGCGACCGCGCGGCTCTCGGGGACCTTCTCGAGACCGCCCCAGGTCTCGGGATCCTGCCACATCAGCGTGGAGAGATAGAGCGCCACATCGTCGGCGGGATACGAGCTCGCCAGCACTTTGGCGGCCTGCTCGAGACGCTCCGGCGTCGGCGCCTCCATCTTCTCGTCGTTGATCAGGCCGTCCTCGTGTGCGATGCCGAGCGCGTCGAGAAACGCGGCCATCATCGGACGCTGGCTGGCCAGGTGATACGCGACCAGCAGCCGCGCCGCCACCAGCTCCGACACGGCGCCGACAGCCAGCAGGTGCCGGGCTTTTTTGTCCACCGGCAGCGCAATCACGCTCTTCGGCCGGAACTTGATTTTCTGGGCGATCGCAATGATCGCCTCGGCGTGCTCCACCGACGCGTTGCTGTCGCTCCAGAACGCTTCGGCCGCCTGCAGCTTGCGTTCAGCCGACAGCTGTTTCCAGAGCTGTGACGGCCGGGGATCTCGCGTTGCTCGTTGTCCGACATTCGTCCTTGGGGAGCGATGACGTTGAGAGTTCGCGCTAAGTTACCATACCGATATGCCGATGCTGACCGTTGAGGGATTTCGCAGTGTAGATGTGCCGTCAGACAAACGACTCGTCCTCGCGATTGAGCAGGATGCGGGGGTTGACATCCTGCACGCCTGTGGTGGAAACGCGCGCTGCACGACCTGCCGAGTGGAGTTCGTGAGCGGCGAACCGGGTCGCATGACGAAAGCCGAGAAGACGAGGCTCGAAGAGAAAGGTCTCACCGGCATTCGCCTGTCCTGTCAGATCGAGTGCAATCACGACATGACGGTTCGAGCGATCAGCCGACTCGAAGGCAGCGGCCGGCCCGATCCCGGCAAGACGCCGGAACCGACGATTCAGCCACCACCTGAATGGATTGAGAGTTAGCCCACGGTAGAGGCCGACCTTCAGGTCGGCCTAATCCTGGAGCCGCTTCGGTCGCTGATTGCTGGCGAGAATCCGTTTCCGCAAGCGGATGTTCTTCGGCGTGATCTCCACGAGCTCATCGTCATTGATGAACTCGATCGACTGTTCGAGGCTCAATTTGCGCGGCGGGATCAGCCGGATCGCCTCATCCGCGCTCGAGGCGCGCATGTTCGTCTGCTTCTTTTCCTTCGTCGGGTTGACGTCCATGTCACTGGCTCGGGCGTTCTCGCCGATGATCATCCCCTCGTACACGCGTAATGCCCGGCGTCAACGAAAATCTCGCCTCGCTCCTGGAGATTGTAGAGAGCGTAGGCGGTGGCCACGCCGGTGCGGTCCGCGACCAGCGCGCCGGTCGCGCGTGTCGCAATGGCGCCGTGCCAGGGCTCCCACCCGGCAAACAGGTGGTTCATGATGCCGGTCCCCTTCGTGTCGGTCAGGAACTGCGACCGGAAGCCGATCAGGCCGCGCGCCGGAATGCGGAACTCGAGGCGCACGCGTCCGCTGCCGTGGTTCACCATCTTCGTCAGCACGCCGCGCCGCGTGCCGGCCTGCGCGATGACCATGCCCTGAAACTCCTCGGGCACGTCGATGACGAGCTCTTCGACCGGCTCCATCTTCTTGCCATCGACGTCTTTCGTCACGATTTCCGGACGCGAGACCTGCACCTCAAATCCTTCGCGGCGCATCATCTCGATCAGAATCGACAGCTGCAGCTCGCCACGGCCGATCACTTTCATCTGCTCAGGACTGTCTGTGTCCTCCACGCGCACCGAGACGTTGCCGAGCAGCTCGCGCTCCAGCCGCTCGCGCAGGTTTCGCGAGGTGACGTACTGGCCGTCCTTGCCCGACATCGGCGAGGTGTTGACGCCGAAGATCATCGACACCGTCGGCTCGTCCACCGCGATCGGCGGCATCGGCATCATGTTCTCGGGATCGGTAATCGTTTCGCTGATGGTGATGTCCTCGATGCCGGCGAGACAGACGATGTCGCCCGCGGCGGCGGCCTCGATCTCCACCCGCTTGAGGCCGTCGAACGCGAAGAGTTTCGTCACCTTGGTCCGCTGAACTGACCCGTTCAGCTTCATCACGGCCACGGCATCGTTCAGGCGAACCGTGCCGTTGAAGATGCGTCCGATGGCAATGCGACCGAGGTAGTCACTGGCATCGAGATTGGCGACGAGCATCTGCAACGGCGCGTCCGGGTTGCCCCGCGGCGGCGGCACGTGCTCGACGATCGCGTCGAAGAGCGGGCGGAGGTCCCCACTGCGGCTGCTGGCGTCGCCGCTGGCATAGCCCTCGCGCGCGTTCGTGTACAGGACGGGAAACTCGATCTGATCCTCGGTCGCGTCGAGGTCGATGAACAGGTCGTAGACCTCGTTCAGCACTTCCTGCGCGCGCGCATCCGGCCGATCGATCTTGTTGAGCACGACAATCGGCGGCAGTCCGCGTTCGAGCGCCTTGCGCAGCACGAAGCGCGTCTGCGGCAGCGGCCCTTCCGACGCGTCGACCAGCAGCATCACGCCGTCCACCATCGACAGCGTCCGCTCGACCTCGCCGCCGAAATCGGCGTGTCCCGGCGTGTCGACGATGTTGATCAGGACGTCGTGGTAGTGCACGGCGGTGTTCTTGGCGAGGATGGTGATGCCGCGTTCGCGCTCGAGGTCGGTGTTGTCCATGACCCGGTCCGCGACCTGCTGATTCGCCCGAAACGCCCCGCTTTGCCGCAGCAGCGCATCAACCAGCGTGGTCTTGCCGTGGTCGACATGCGCGACGATCGCCACGTTGCGTCGGAGCGGATTGGCGATCTGTTGCGTTTTTCGGTGTGGAGACATCCTCCCAGTATGGCATCAAGGAGCCCCACTCCACACTTCGAGCTCCGCAAGCGACCACGCATAGGTGCCCTCGCGGGCAAGCTGTTTCAGCCGCACGGTATCTCGCTGTTCGGGACGGAAACTCGATGACTGCCCGGCTTTCGCGGGGCGCGGCCATCGCCGCGTGAAGCACGGCGACGGCCGGACTGCCCTCCCACGCCATCGTCCACGCCGCGCCGTCAACGGATGTCTCGATGACGAGATGGCGTGGAAACTCGCCGCCGGCCGGGCCGAGCGCGTGGACGATCGTCCCGACCGGGGCCGGTGCACCGAGATCCACGGTCAGGGATTGATCGGGGGCTTTTATGCCGCACACCCAGCGGGTCCCAAGGTCCGCGTCGGTGATGAAGCCGACTTCGCGTGAGCACGCCGACTGGACGTCGCTCACCGGAACACGGACGCCGGCAGGTTGCGTGCGCACCGGCGGCACATCACGTGACGGCACTCGGTAGTGGAAAATCTGCCCCTCCGACACGAGCTGAGAACCCGGTTGCTGCTCGATAAGTGCCCGCAGCCCCATTTCCCGCCAGCTGACCAGCACGTCCACGTCGCCGCGGCTGACGAACGGCCCGAATAGCCGCCCGTCGCCGGCATCCAACAACGTGCGGAGAGCCTCGTAGTACGGCGGCTCGTACCCGCTGTACCCGTTGATCGCCCGGTAGTTCTGCATCACCGCGTGATAGACGGCGCCGATGTCCTTATGCACCTTGCCGATTGGCAGGACGAGAACGGTCCTGCCCTGCAGCTCGCTCGTGGCCACGCTCGGCGGCACCTCCGCGGTCGGAATCCTGGTCAAGCCGTCCGCCACAAGTCCGCAGGCCGCGACAATCCCGATGATCCTCACCGCGCGATGCGACTTCGCGGCCAGCAGACGCGCCACCATCAGACCCCATGAAGACGACCAGGCACAGGACAACCATCATCCAGAGACGGGCTGGGGCGCGCAGCGCGCCGGCGCCTGGCAGTAGCAGCAGCCACGCGTACGGTGCCTGATACAGAACCGCCTCTCCGAACAGACGCGGAAACGGTCCCCATGCGAGCACCCAGCAGACGACGGCGCACAGCAGATAGAACGTGGCAGTCGAGCCGCGGCGGATCAGCGCATGAAAACGCCGCGACAGCAGCATGGCCAGCAGCAGAAAGAAGAGCGTGACAGACGCGGGCTTGTCCGCAGACGAGGCCGATGCCCGCCATGGCACCTCCATCCGCCACGGGCCCATCACCAGCGTGAAGATCGTGATGGCCGCGTACACCAGTGCAATCGCAAGGGCGACGCGAAGCACGACGACGCGAAGGCGACTGCTGTTACTCGACGCGACCTGTTCGCGGGCTGCTCGTCCCCAAACCGCGCCGGCCACGCACAGCGCGACCAGCGCTCCTCCCGCAAACAGCTCCCCTTCTGCGGCACAGGCCACACGCAGCCATCCCCAGAACGTGAGGCCGGCCGGCGCACACAGGGGTGCGGCGATGTCGCCGCTGTAGACGGAGATTTCCCCGATATTGCGCGACAGCCCGAGCCCTCGATGGGTGGAGATGTACCGATAGAGGATCGGCGCCAGCGGCAGGATGGCGGCCACCAGTGCCGTGGCCACGGCGCCGACGTCGCGCCAGCGACGGCGAGCGACCATGAACCACGCCACCCACAACGCCACGACCAGCGTGAAGTGCACGAGGTAATACCCGTTCGCCGCGCCCTGCAGCATCCAGCTGATCGCGAACAGCACGAGCCACGGCCAGCGCCGTGTCTCCAGATACGCATGGAGACCGAGCAACGCGAGCGGCATCCAGAACGCAACCAGCATCTGGATGTGCGGCAGGTGGCTCGCCCGATACGGCGCGAACGCATAGGCGAGGCCCGCCAGAAATGCCGCAGGAGCATTCCTGGTCAGCCGCCAGACCAGCGCGCACATCGCCACGCCGCACAGCGGATACGACAACAGCAGTGTCGCGTTGTAGGCGGCGATCGGGTTGCCGGTCAGCCACTGGATCGGCGCGGCAATGACGCTCACACCGAGCAGGTGCTCGGACAGCGCGAGTGCGTTGGACGTCGGGTAGAAGATCGGGAACTGATACCAGGCGTCGGTCCACGGCACGTGCGTGGCGTTCCACGCCAGAATGGCCGCCGTGAGCAGCGGGTCGCCCGGATCGCTGGCGATTCGCGTGCCGAAGGCGTCAATGACCTGGCGCCCCATGAACAAGGCGATCGCGAGATAACCGATCGCGCTCGCCAGGAGCAGTCTCGTCGAGTCGCGTCCAGGAGCCACGTCGTGATTCAGCGCGCGAGCTTGACGGCGCAGTAGCGGAAGCCGGGCGTGTCGGTGCCGTGGGCACTATCGTCAACGACGTCGACGACCGGAGCGCCGAGATCGGCGAGCAGCCGTTCCACGTCGCGGCGAGGCAGACCATGCATTTCCATACGCGGGAATTCACGCAGCCGGCGAACAGCGCGAATCATCGCGATCACCGGAACCGGAAGGATCTCTTCAGGCCTCGGCCTTCGACCTTGACCGGCGGCGCGTCGCCGGAAGGCAGTTGAAACACGAGGAACCCGCCCGGGGCTGAGGACGCGGACGAACTCCGCCAGGTAGTCGCGGACGTAGCGCGGCGGGATGTGCTGGAGCACCAGGCAGCGTGTACACCAGATCGATCGAGCCTGAGGCGACGGACTCGAGCCTGCTCGAGGCGTTGACGCGGAATTCGACGCCTGGCACGGCGGCGTGAAGCCGCCGGGCAACGTCGATCATCGACGGGGCAATGTCGACGCCGATCACCTGATCGAAGTGATCGGCCAGCGCATGGGTGAGCCGGCCGGCGCCGCATCCGAAGTCGAGCGCACGCGTCCGGGCCCCTGTGAGCCCGCGCGCATCGAGATAGGTGATCAGCGCGGCAATCTCGTCGCGGCCCGTCTGCAGGAATTCATCAACCGACCAGCGGTTCCCTTTCTTGTCGGGTGCCGTCAGGATCGCCCAGAGCGGATCGCTCCGCCCGAACTCGTTCCAGTGGCGGCGAAGGCCGCTCAGCCGCATCGCCTGCAGTGTAATCCGACTGCTGAGCAGTATCGGTAATCGCCAGATCCGGACGCGACCGATCGCCTCATCAATACGTGCGGTTCCTCTTGCCACCGCGAGGATCTGTTTTTAGGATTGTTGCGGCGATACACGTCGCAAAACCCATCCGTATTGTGAGCACACGAACGCCTCTCCACATCTCTTCCGTCCTCATCGTCGATGACGAGGTCGCGCTGCGGCAACAGACGTGCGCATGGGCTGAGGAATTGGGCTATCACGCGCGTCAAACAGACAGTGCTGCTCACGCGCTGGTTGCGCTCGACGAACAGGTCAGCGACATCGCCATCTGCGACGTCAGACTGGGCGGCGGCCGGCGCAACGGTCTCTGGCTCGCGTCGCAGATTCGCGATCGGTTTCCGGACACCGCCGTCATCATGGTCACAGCCGGGCGCGACGTCGAGATCGCGGTCGCCAGCCTGCGCAACCAGGTCGTTGACTATCTGCTGAAGCCGTTCGACGAACAACGTCTCGGCGAGGCGCTCGCGCTCGGACGCGACTGGCACAACGCGGCCGTCGCACAGGAAGGGCTTCATCACGCGCTGCAGGATCGGCTGCGGGCCCGGCGCGCGACGGTGGCCGCGACGCTCGCCGAAGCGCAGGACACGCCGCAGCAGGCGCTCGAGGGGCTGATGGCGATCCTGCAGCTGCACGAGCGCGACGCGCGCGGGCACGCGACGCGCGTGGCGAGGCTGGCCGTCGCCATCGGCGACGAAATGGGCTTCACCGACGATGAACTCGAGGTGCTGGAGCAGGGCGGCCTGCTGCACGACATCGGCAAACTGGACATGCCGGCGTCGATCCTGTCGAAGCCCGGTCCGCTCGACGAGAACGAATGGCGGATCATGCGGACCCATCCGCAGGTCGGCTATGATCTTCTGCGGAGCCAGCCGCGGTTCGCCGATGTCGCGGAGATGGTTCTTGCCCACCACGAGGCGTATGACGGCAGTGGCTATCCGCGGCGGCTCGCGTCCACGCGGATTCCGAAGGCCGCTCGCGTGCTGGCGGTGGCCGATGCCTACGATTCGATGACACATCCGCATACGCAGCGCCCGGCGATGCCGCCAAGCCTCGCCGTCGAAGAAATCGCGCGCTGCAGCGGAAAGCAGTTCGATCCACAATGCGCGGAGGCGCTGGGCAATGTGCTTGCTCACGCGCTGGAGAGCGAGACGCATGCCGCTGTTTGAATACGCTTGCAAGACCTGCGATCACCGGTTCGAGTGGCTGACGCGCGGCGCGGCCACGCCGGAGTGCCCGTCATGTCACGGGACCGACCTCGAGAAGCGCCAGTCGGTCTTTGCCGCGCGGACATCCGGCCCCGCCGCCGGGGCCACGCAAGTCCCGCTCGGTTCGTGTGGATCGTGCGGCGACCCGCGAGGTCCGGGATCCTGCTCGATGAACTAGGTGGCCTGGGTAAGCGGGTGGCCTGGGTAGCCGTCACCTATCCTTCCTCTCCTAATCAGTCTTTTTCAGCAACATGCCCGCTCTCCGCGGAACGCGCTGATATACATTTGGAATCCATGCGTGTCTACGTTTCGCTGCTGCTGGCGGCCGCGGTCGCCGGCAGTTCGGCCTGCTCGATCAAGAAGATGGCGGTGAACACCGTCGCCTCGACGCTGGCCGAGAGCGGCACGACGTTTACCAGTGACGAAGACCTGCAGCTTGTCGGCGACGCGATTCCGTTTGCGCTCAAGTTCTACGAATCGATTCTCGAGTCCACGCCACGGCATCAGGCCCTGCTGCTGGCCACGTGCAGCAGCTTCACCCAGTACGCCTACGCCTATGTCGAAACAGACGCGGAGGCACTGCCGCGGAGCCGAAGCGCGGACATCCAGGCGCTTCGCGATCGCGCGCTCAAGCTGTATCTTCGGGCGCGCGGCTACTGCTTTCGGGCCGTGAACGTCAGGTTTGGCGCCGGCAGCAGCGAGGCGCTCCTCCTGAAGCCCGAGGCCGTCGTGGCGAAAGCGAAGCGCGACGACGTGCCGCTGCTGTACTGGATGGCGGCCTCCTGGGGGGCCGCCATCTCGCTGGGCCTCGATCGGCCCGAGGTGGCGGTCGATCTGCCAATCGTGCGGGTGCTGGCGGATCGCGCGCTGGCCCTGGACGAAACGTGGGAAAAAGGGACGCTGCACGAACTGTTTATTACGCTCGACGGCCTGCCCGACGTGCTGGGCGGAAACCCCGCGCGCGCCAAGGAGCACTTCGCCAAGGCTGTAGAGTTGCAGAAGGGCCTGTTGCCGGGGCCGTATGTCGCCCTTGCGACGGGAGTCGCGGTGGCCACCCAGGACCGGGCCGAGTTCGAGCGGTTGCTGAAGATGGCCCTGGCGATCGATCCTGAGAAAGAGCCGTCGAACCGTCTGGTCACGCTGGTGATGCAGAAACGGGCGCGGCTGCTGCTGGATCGGATCGACGAACAATTTGCCAAACTAGCTTCGGAGGTTTCATGTTCCGCCACAGTGTGCTTACGCTCGCCTTCGTCTCACTCGTCGCGTCGGGCGCCGCCGCACAGACCACCATCAAGCTGGCCACCATCGCGCCGTCGATCTCCGCGTACAACAAGGCCCTGACCGACCTCGGCGCCGAATGGGAAGCCAAGACGTCCGGACGCGTCAAGCTGGTCGTCTACGCCAACGGTTCGCAGGGGAGCGAAGAAGCGACGCTGCGCATGATGCGGCCGGCGGTCGATCAGCTGCAGGGCAACCTGTTGACGCTCCCGGGCCTGTCGTCCATCGACGATGCCTTCAGCGTGTTCGGCGTGCCCTTCCTGTTTGCGTCCGATGAGGAAGCGAACCACGTGCTGGACAAGCTCAGCCCGCTGCTCGAGAAGCGGCTCGAGGCCAAAGGCTTCAAGGTGCTCGCCTGGGGCAGCGCCGGATGGGTGCAGCTGTTTTCGAAGAACCCGATCACCAGCCTGACTGAGGTGAAAGCCTCCAAGCTGTTCACGTCGCAGGGCGACGACCGGATGGTGCAGTGGTACAAGCAGAACGGCTTCCGACCGGTGGCGTTGAATTCCGGCGACATCCCGGCACAGTTGAAGCTGAGCACGGGGATGATCGACGCCGCGCCGATGCCGCCGTATCCCGCGCTGCTGCTGCAGGTCTTCCGCGACGCGAAATACATGCTGGACGTCAACGTGGCGCCTCTGTACGGCGGCCTCCTGGTGACCACCCAGACCTGGAACAAGATCTCTGCCGCCGACAAGGCCGTCATGGAAGCGAGCGCGAAGGTCATCGAGAAACGCCTGCTCGGAGAAGCCGTCAAGCTCGACGCCTCGTCGATCGCGACAATGAAGACGCGCGGCCTGACCGTGAACACGCCCGACGCCAAGGCGCTGGCGACGTTCCGTGCCGAGGCCGATCGCCTGGTGACGACGATTCGCGGCACGCTGGTGCCGGCCGACGTCTACGACGCGGCCGATCAAGCGAGCGTGATGCGTATCGGAAGACGAAGAAGTAGCCTTGAAGCCGCGTCGTCAAGGCGCTCACGGGCGCCGAGAACCTTCTCGCGACTCTCGCTCTGGCGGGCATCATGCTGCTGCCGCTCGCGGAGATCGCGACGCGGCTGCTGCTGCACCGCGGCATTCCCGGCGCCGGGACCGTTCACGCTCAACCTCACGATCTGGGTCGGCCTGCTGGGCGCCGCGATCGGTGCACGCGAGGGCAAACTGCTCACGCTCGCCACCGGCGAATTCCTCCCGAAAGGCACCATCAACATCGCGCATGTGGTGGCGGGCTTCGCTGGTGCGGCGATCTCGATGATGTTTGCGGTCGGCGGACTGCGCGTTGGTGCAAGCGAGCGCGAGGCCGGCACCATCATTGCGGTGGGCGTCCGCGTCTGGGTGGCGGCACTCGCCTTCCCGATCGCCTTTACGCTGATCGCGCTGCGGCTGGCCTGGAGGTCGTCGCCGCATTGGTGGGCGCGGGCCATCTCGTCCTCGGCTGGTGGCCGGCGTCTACGCGGCGCAGCATTTCGCGCTGTTCGAGGGTGCGGCGCTGCTCCCCTGGCTCATTGCGCGTCCTCATCGCCGCCGTGCTTGGCACGCCGATCTTCGCGCTGCTCGGCGGCATCGCGATGGTCGCGTTTTTCATCGACGGCACCGGCCGATCGTGCCGCTGATCAAGGCCTACGAAGAGCTGACGTCTCCGGCGGCCAACCTCGCCGCGATCCCGCTCTTCACGCTCACCGGCTTCCTCCTGGCGGAGGGCCAGTCCTCAACTCGTCTGCTGCGCGCCTTGCGCGCGCTGTTCGGATGGGCACCCGGCGGTACCGCCGTGGCCGCGGCGACGCTGTGCGCGTTTTTCACGCTCTTCACAGGTGGATCGGGCGTCACGATCCTTGCGCTCGGCGGCCTGCTGCTGCCGGCGCTGATTAAGGAGGGCTATCGCGAGCGGTTCGCGATCGGGCTGCTCACCGCGTCGGGATCGCTGGGGCTTCTCTTCCCGCTCTCCGTTCCATTAATCCTCTACGGCATCGTCGCGCAGCAGGTCGCCATCGAGGATCTGTTCATCGGCGGCCTCATCCCGGGCGTCCTGATGCTGGCGCTGCTGGCCGCGCTTGGCGTGCGGGAGGCGATCAAGAGCAAGGCGGCACGATCGCCGTTCCGTTTCGGCGAACTGGGCTCCGCGCTCTGGGACGCGAAATGGGAGATGGCGCTCCCCGTCGTCGTGCTGTGGGCGCTCTTTGGCGGCTACGCGACGACGTCGGAGTCCGCGGCGATTGCGGCGCTCTACGCGCTCATCGTGCAGCGGTTCGTCCACCGCGACGTGCCGTCGTTCAAGGAGGTCGTGCGCGTCGCCGGCGAGTGCGTGGCGCTGGTCGGCGGCGTGCTTGTCATCCTGTCCATCGCCGTCGGCCTGACGAACTACCTGGTCAACGCGCAGGTGCCGACGCTGCTGATCGAGTGGACGCAGGCGCACATCCAGTCGAAGTGGGCGTTCCTGCTGGCGCTCAACGTCTTCCTGCTGCTCGTCGGCACGGTGATGGACATCTTCTCCGCGATCGTCGTCGTCGTGCCGCTGCTGCTGCCGCTGGCGGATGCCTACGCGATCAGCTACATCCACCTGGGCATAATCTTCATCGCCAACCTGGAGCTCGGCTACCTGCACCCGCCGCTCGGATTGAACCTGCTGCTGGCGTCGTACCGTTTCAAGAAGCCGGTGCTGGAGGTGACGTGGGCGACGCTGCCGATGCTGGGGATCCTGGCGATCGGCGTGCTGCTGATTACCTACGTGCCGTGGTTGACCCTCGGTCTACTGCAGTTGTTCGGCCGCGGGTAACCTCCCGGTGACGATTGCGGATTCCGCCACCGCTCCCCACGCGATTCCTGCGTACTCAGCGTCAGATCGCCGACAACACGCCGGCTTCGGCCTGATCGACGCCGGCACGGCGGTTGCGACATGGGCGATTACAATGAGCCCATGTCTAGCGAGGCGGAGCCTCATACCAGCGAGCGTGCACGATTCGATGCACCAGGGTTCGGCTCCGCCTCGCTAGGGCAGGATCTTCTTGCCGCGCTTCGCGCGGCCGAGCGAAGATGCGCACGAACTGTCCCGCGACGCGGGCGACGTGCTGTCCTCATCTCTGTTCCCGAATTCGATCTGCCGCTGGAATCGGTCTTCCGGGCTCCGAGTAAGGGTCTGCCTGAGGGTTAGGGCCAGCCTTACTTTCGCCCCTCGGCCTTCGCCCGCTCCGCCTCCTGCTCAGCCCGTGATTGCGCGCCGAAGCGCTTGCCATCGGCGGTTGCCGCCGCCGTCACGTAGCCGCCTTCTGACCCGTCGCGCAGCGGCGCCACGAACACCGTGATCTTGTCGCCGACCTTGATCATCCCGTCGCGGTAGCCCGACCGATACATGTTGTTCGTGCTGTGGCCCTCGAACGCGACGTCCCGGCTGCCCTTGCCGTCGGTGACGACCAGCACCAGCCGCATGTGCGGGTTGATGGCCTGGAATCTCTTGACGACGCCGCTCATGCTGGCGGTCTTCGTGAAGTCGAACTGCCCGGCGGAGTGGTGAGCCGACACGCCCGCGCCGCAGAGGAGCAGCAGTGCCGCAACAGCAACGAGCCCTGGTCTTATTCATAACTTGATCGTCATGCCTGGCACCTACATTTCTTTGACTTGCGCTTTCTCCGCCAACTGCTCGAGATGAATGTTCCAGCCTTCCTCGGCGCACTCGTACGGCAGCAGATGGCCGTTCGGAACTTCCGCCCATTTCTTTTCAGCCTTGACGGGTTCCTTGTAGAACACCGGATCGGTCATCGTCATCTCGTTGACGAGGACGCGCTCGCCCTTCGGTCCCTTCGTCATGCGGTAGCGCTCGACAATGCGTGCCTTGTCGCTGTGCGCGTAGCGCTGATCGACCTGCTCGATCAGGTTGGTGGTCTCAACGACGAGCGTGTCGCCTTCCCACCGGCCGGTCGAATGGCCGTTGCGGCCGGGCAGACGATCGGCCTCCGGGACGATCCGGTCGGCGAGATAGACCCGCCGAACCTCATTGTGGGCCTCGTAGACGATCATGATCTGATTCGCCCGCTGGATGATCTCCATCGGATAGCCGCCGGAACCGAGCATCGATCCCGGCATACCCGTGCCGAGGCAGAAACCTCCGGGCGTGTCGCCGGTTCCTTTAATCAGCGCCTGATACTCGGCAATCTTGCGTTGTGCTTCGGGCGTGAGCGGAAGCGCGGGGCCAGCGCCACGTCCGCCGCCGGCACCAGCGCCGCCGGCGCGACCTTGGGCGGGCTCGGTGTACGTGGTCCACACGCCGGTGAAGTCCGGCTGCTGGGCGTTCGCGACAACCGCAAACCGAGGCAGGCGAATACGCCAAGGGTTCCGCGGCTCTACTGCGCGGCAGGCCTCTGCCAATCGCTATGGGCCTAGTTTCTTGTGTTAGCTGAAAGTCGTCCTCCGCATCTGGGCGTCGTGAGTAAATACTCTCAGTTCGCGACAATTGCCAACCGCTTTCAACGCGGTCACCGTCAGCAGCGTCTCCTGCTCATCGCGATAGACCAGACCTCGAGCCTCGACGCGCTGACCGATTTGCGCAGCCGGATTGAAGGGCTCCGCATTCAGTAAGACGACTCTCCCGCTTCCCGGCGCAGGCAGCGGCACTGCGGCGTTGTCCGCGGCCACGGCCGGCTCGGACGCGTTCGTCAGCACGAACCTGTTGCCGTCGCCGCGGGCCAGGCATCCCACCACCTGCACGCGCGCGAAGTTCTGCGCCTTCGGCTGCTCGCCCTTCGCCACGATATCGATCGACTCCAGATCAGCGGCTGCGAGTTCCTTCCCGCCGGTAGGAAAGCCGTTCGTCTGCAGAATGAACGTGACGATATCGAGCTTGGTCGTGTCGTCGAGCGTGCTGGTCGCGAACGGCGGCATCGTGTCGCGGATCTTCTCGAACAGCCGGTTGACACCGCCGCCGCCCCACGTCGTCATGAACCGCTCGCCCTTGAGTGCCGGACCCCTGTCTCCCGACAGGTCGGCATTGTGACACCGCTGGCAGGTCACCAGGAACGTCGCCTTGCCTCGCTCGGCCTGGGCCGTCGTGTAGACGCCCTGCCAGATACGAGGCTGGGCCTGTTGCGCGCGAAGCGCGATCGCGCCTGCCAGCACCGCAGCGACGACGACCAGATCCCTTTCGCATGGTCTGGGAGATTATGCCTCGGGCGGAGTCCGCTCAAAACATCGTATAGGACATCATCCGCCCGGCGATGATGACCGTCGCCCACACGCAAATCGAGATCAGGCCCGCGAAGCGGGCGCCTGGTCGGCGGCGTCGCGTCCGCGTCCCACTGCGCGATTCGGCGTTCGGTCATGAAGTGATAGGCGAAGGCATTGAGCGCCGCCAGCAGCATCGCGACGACTTTGATTCGGAAATACAGGTTGCTGTACGCCGAAGTGGCGTAGCCGGCGAGGAGCATGCCGCCTGAGATGAACATCATGGCAAAGCCGGTGAACATCCACGGCATCAGCCGCCGATACATCAGCGACGCGCGATTAGCCAGCATGCTGACGCCGAGCAGTCGCAGGTCGAACCACACCAGCATCCCGACCGACAGCATGATCCCCATGATGTGGATGGCGACCACAATCGGAAATCCATACAGCGATTCGCGAACCATGACGCCGACCGACGTCATTTCCAGCCACTCGAAGGCCTGATGCAGTGTCATGGCTTACTCGAGGAGGATGAACGCGCACCCGGCCAGGGCCAGGCCGGTCCACAGGATTAGGCCAACAGCGGCTGTCGCACGGCGCGTCAACGGGGACGCGGCATCATTGCGGGCCACTCGCCGGTGGACCGCCAGGTGAAACACGACGGCCGTGGCGAGCAGCGCCATCTTCAGCTGAAAGATCCAGTTCACACTCGCGACTGTTGCGCGCGGCGCGAAGAGCAGCACACCGGTCAGCACGCTGATCGTCAGGCCCAGCGCCATCCCGCGGCTGGCGGGTCGGGTGATCTCGATCGGCGGACGCTCGGGAAACAGCACGCCGAGCAGATTCAGGTTCGCCACCAGCGCGCCGCCGGTCGTCAGCGTGAAGCCGATGAGATGCACGGCACTCAGCGACCCGGTCAACATCAGCGAATCGCGGACCATAGCTGCCAGAGGCGTTCCCTCGAGCCAGACAAAGATAGACGTCACGGTGACATTCTGTGCGCAGCCGGGCGCACAGTCACGAAAAAGCCGACGCCGGGATTCGCGCGGCGACCGTAGTGAGGCACCAGCGCCTCCGGGACAACGGCAACCGACAGGTGACCACCGACACCGAACCGCAGCCCCGACGCGCTGGCGAGATACCGCGTGTAACCGCCCTGCACTTTGCCCACCGTCATCACGCCGGTGAACTCGTGCGCGTGCAGATCGTGCGCGGGCTTGGTTCCGACCTCGACGCGGCCGAACCAGACGTCGCGCTCGGCGAGCGTGACGCTGCTTTCCGCCAGGAACGCGTTCGACGTCAGGTTGCGTTCATCGTTGCGTCCCCACGCCAGCGTGCTCGCCCAGAGGTTCCCGGCCCCGACGCGGCGATGGTAGGTCAACGACGCCGTCACGCGATCGACGTCCGCGCGCGGCAAGGAGCCCTCCCCTGCTTCCGCATCGGTGAGGTGACCCGCCGACACCTGCAGAACCAGCGCTGGCGGAAGGCGCGAAGGAGATGCGGCCGGAATACGAATCGAGCGCGGCGAGATCGAGGTCCCAGCGGTTCTCGTCAGGTTCCCGTCCGTTGAACAGCGACGCCTCGGCTTTCCAGCGGGAGGTGAACACCCCGGTCGTCACCACGCCGAAGGTGATGTGCGTCGCGTCCAGCCAGTGATGGCCGATCGGCGCGATCGGATTCGACATGGCCGACGGACGATGGGGAAAGGCGACCGGACCAAGGGCGGGCTCGCCGGCAAGACCGCCATAGAGCTGCCAGCGCACGTTGCCGCGGAGCGGACGGTCGTACTCGGCTGCGACTTCCATCAGCAGGTCGTGCGGGTGCTGGCGATCATGAATCGTGTCGCGATCGCACAACTCGCCCGTGGCCAGGAGATCGGGATAACCGCAGCCGCCAACGGTCGCCGGCTCCAGGCTGACCATCGTGCGGAGGCCGAGGCGCCCGGCACCCAGCTCGCGGCGGGCCATCACCATCAGCCAGTTGATGCTGCCGGTCTGACTCGATCCGCGGTGCGGATTGGCCTCCTCGTGCAGGTACTGGAGAAAGGCGTTGCCGTGAAACATCCACTCCCACTGACCCGTGCGGCGATGCAACGCATACATCTCCGTGGTGGCTGGCAGCCAGGACGTGCCGGACCCTTGGGTCGAGGCAAAGAGGCTCGACGCCATGGCGGCGTGGTCGTGTTGATGTTCCTGCGCGAACGCGTCGAGCGTCGCGATGAAAACGAACCCGAAAGCGAGGGAGTAACGGAGGTGGGACGTGCGCCTATTGTTCCACAGTCCAGGTTGTGCTTCGCGAGACTGCGGCCGCGTTCATCCTCATTCAGGGTTCGTTCGAACCGGCAATGGCCCGCAGCCAGTCGGGCCGCGATTGCTCCATCATCTCGAAATACATCGGCAGGCCGGACGAGACATCGTTGGTGGCATAGCGCATGCGCCGCGGCAGCGTCTGCCGTGCCACGACAGCTCCGCTGCGGCCGTCGATGACGACCACCGTGGCGTCGAGCGTGCGCCCCGATTGCCCGAGGTAGGCGGTCCGTCGGCCTCGCTGCACCATTTGCGCAGGCGCCAGCAGGAGCCGGACGATACCCGTGACAACCAGTCCCGCGCGACGATCCTCGGCCTGTCGTCGCCAGTACGCCGCGTCGTCGAACACCTCCTGGTTGGCGAGGGTCAAGGGCTCGGCTTCGACGACCCGCCCACGAGAGACGCGGCGAAGGTCCTGTCGCAGCAGTCGAACCGTCTCGACATTGAGATCGACCGGGTCTTTCCCCGCCTGAGTGATAAAGCCGGCGACCCAGACGTCGTCGACGCGCCCCATGCCGATCTGCACATCAGCTGGCAGACTGGCCCGAATCCGATGCACGCGAGGACCGCAGTTCGACATCAGCACCGCCATCACCAAGCCCGACAAGCACCGCGCGGATCATCGCGTTCCCCGTATCATCAGCGCCGACGGCCGTCGCGTGCTTCGCCGAAGGGCGCGTGACTTCAGCGTGTAAGAATCGTTCGCGGCACAGGCTACCCAACTATGCATTTCCGGAAACACGGACGTGCATTTTTCAGGAAGGGGTTCCAGCGAATATTCTGGGAACGGCGCTTGAACCTCCGATGCGGACATGACGGTCCAAAGAAAGAAGGCGTATGGAAAGGGACGTGGTGTGCGGAATGCAGGTTGACCCGGCCAAAGCGGCGGCAACCAGCGAAGTACAACGGCAAGACGTATTACTTCTGCGCGAAGGTCTGCAAGACCAAGTTCGACGCTAATCCTTCCCAGTACGTGAAATAGATCGTGGTGGAAGAGGTAGCAGTCGTCGATCCAGTCTGCGGGATGACGATTTCGCCGGCGGATGCCGTCGGCCACCTCGAGCACAAGGGCCACACCTATTACTTCTGCGCCGAGAGCTGCCTCGAGCAGTTCCGCGACGACCCTGAGCGGTTCCTGACGGGTGCCGCTCGACGCCGAGACACTACGAAGGCGGGGCCGCCGAGTGGACCTGCCCGATGCATCCGGAGGTCGTCCGCAGCGAGCCAGGCCCATGTCCGATCTGTGGCATGGCGCTCGAGCCGCGGACGATTACGCTCGACGAAAGCAATCCCGAGCTCGACGACATGACATGGCGGTTCCGCGTCAGCGCCGCGCTCACGGTGCCGGTGCTGTTCCTCGCCATGGCTGAATACCTGCCAGGCACGGTTGCGGAATGGCTGGTCGGCTTCCCGGTGAACTGGATCCAGCTGGCGCTCACCACACCGGTCGTGCTGTGGGGCGGCTGGCCATTCTTCGTGCGGGGATGGCAGTCGCTGGTCCACCGCAGCCTCAACATGTTCACGCTGATCGCGCTTGGCGTTGGCGTCGCCTACGTCTACAGCGTGATCGCGACCGCCTTCCCAGGTCTGTTCCCCCACTCGTTCCGCATGCACAACGGGCAGGTAGGCGTTTACTTCGAGGCCGCCGCCGTCATCGTCACGCTGGTCCTGCTCGGCCAGGTGCTGGAGCTCAGGGCGCGCAGTCAGACCGGCGCGGCGATTCGGGCGCTGCTCGGGCTTGCACCGAAGACCGCTCGCCGGCTGCGTGACGACGGCAGCGAAGAAGATGTGCCGCTCGATCACGTGCACGTCGGCGATCGGCTGCGCGTCCGGCCGGGAGAGCACGTGCCCGTTGACGGGACGGTGATCGACGGCGTGAGCACCGTTGACGAGTCGATGATGACTGGCGAGCCGATCCCGGTCGAGAAGCACAGCGGCGACACGGTCATCGGCGCGACGGTGAACGGGACGGGGTCGCTGGTGATGCGCGCCGAGCGCGTCGGCGCCGATACGCTGCTCGCCCGGATCATCAGCCTGGTCGCGCAGGCGCAGCGAAGCCGGGCGCCAATCCAGAAGCTGGCGGACGTCGTGGCCGGCTATTTCGTGCCGGCGGTCGTGTTAACAGCGATCGTGACGGCGATGATCTGGGCCACCGTCGGGCCGGAGCCGCGGATGGCGCACGCCCTCATCAACACGGTCGCGGTCCTGATCATTGCCTGCCCGTGTGCGCTGGGACTCGCCACGCCGATGTCGATCATGGTCGCCACGGGGAAGGGCGCAACGGCCGGAATCCTGTTCAAGAACGCCGAGGCAATCGAGCTGCTTCGCAAGGTCGACACGCTGGTCGTCGACAAGACCGGGACGCTGACCGTCGGCAAACCGAAGCTGGTCACGTCAAGCCTTTTGGCGCCAGGGACGAATCCACACTGTTGCGCACGGCGGCCGCCCTCGAGCGCGGAAGCGAACATCCGCTGGCGGCTGCGATCGTCGCGGGAGCACTCCAACGTGGACTGGCCGCTGCGAGCGCCGACGCCTTCCAGTCGGTGACGGGCAAGGGCGTGCGCGGACGCGTGGATGGCCGGGAGGTCGCGCTCGGCAACTTACCGCTGATGGATGGCCTCGGCATCACCGCGCCAGCCACGGCCGTCGCCGCGGCTGATGATTTGCGGCGCGACGGCCAGACGGTCATGTTCGTTGCCATCGATAACGCGCTCGCGGGTCTGCTTGGCGTCGCGGATCCGATCAAGGAGACGACGCCGGCCGCGATCGCCGAGCTGCGCCGGGAAGGCGTGCGAATCGTGATGATGACTGGCGACAGCCGGATCACCGCTGACGCCGTCGCGCGCACCCTCGGGATAAACGACGTGATGTCCGACGTGCTGCCGGATCAGAAGGCGGCCATGGTCAGACGGCTACAGGATGAGGGGCGGGTCGTGGCGATGGCCGGCGACGGCGTCAACGACGCTCCTGCTCTCGCGCAGGCCCACGTTGGCATCGCGATGGGAACCGGTACCGACGTCGCGATCGAAAGCGCGGGCGTGACGCTGGTCAAGGGAGACCTGCACGGCATCGTCCGGGCCCGGCGCCTGAGCCGCGCGACGATGAGCAACATCAGGCAGAACCTGTTCTTTGCGTTTGCCTACAACACGCTCGGCGTGCCGATCGCGGCCGGTGTGCTGTATCCGGTGACCGGCCTGCTGCTGAACCCGATGATGGCCGCCGCCGCGATGAGCTTCAGCTCGGTGTCGGTCATCGGCAATGCGCTGCGACTGCGGCGATTACGGCTTTAAACCACGAAGAACACGAAGGATCGAAGCGCACGAAGAAAGATCTTTAGAAGAAATCTCTTCGTGGCTTCGATCCTTCGTGTGCTTCGTGGTTAAAAACCGGCGCGCAACCCGACCTGGATCGTGCGGCCCGGTCCGAAGTGCGTGCCGCTGAACGGATTGCCGAAGTTGTAGGCCCACTCGGAGCCGGTGAGGTTCAGGATCGCCACTCGGATCCTCACGCCGCCGCGGCCGAGACGACGAACCTGCTGCGACAGCACGACGTCCACTGTCTTGCGCGGTTTGACGCGGCCGCGCGCGAAGTCCACGAGTTCTGCGCCAGGCCGCTCTTCCAACTCGTCCAGGTCGTCGTCGCCGACCTGCAGCGGAGTGCCGCTCTCGTATCGACCGTTGACCGCCAGGCTCGTGCCTCCGGCGACGAACGAGATGCCGGCCGCGCCGGTGTGCCGCTGATCGTGATCCGGCGTGAACCGTTCCCCGCCGGCAATCTCGGCAACCTCGTCTTCGAGGAAGAGACCTCCCGTGATCGGCCCGGCTTGCTCCACTCGTGAATGGCCATAGCTGACAAAGGCCGACCAGCCACGGACGCGCGGCACGTCCACGCGGATGTCAACGCCCGACGCCCACCCGCGCGCGACGCTGTTCGGAAAGATGATGGTCGTGCCGAGAAACACGTTCGGATCGGCCACGCTGCGCACCCAGCGGCGCCAGTACGCGACGTCCAGCCGCACCAGACGCCCGAGCATCTGGTCGACGGCGACCTCCAGCGCGCTCTGCCGTTCCGGCTCCAGCGGCGCGCCGCCGATCCCGACGCCAGTCCCGACGTCGGCCGCAAACGGCGACAGCGCGTACGCCTGCTCTGACGAGGCGAGGAGGAGATTCTCGGACTGCGGCGGTTGGAAGAATCTGCCGAACGACGCACGGGCAGTCGTGCCTGTGCGGTCGAGGCGATAGGCCACGCCGAGGCGCGGACTCACCTGTGACGCGGACGAGCATGCGGCTCCAGTCAACCCGGACGCCGAGGTCGACAGTGACCGCGTCCAGCGGCCGGAACGAATCCTGGGCGTAGAGCGCAACGAGGGTCGGTGTTCCGCGATCGACGAACGCGAATGGACTCTCTGGAGTAAACGCCAGAACCTCAGGTGTGAAGTCGCCGCCGTCCGCGTCGGTCACCGAAAAGGCGAACTGCTCCCGCAGATGAAGCTGCGCAGCCTCCGCGCCGACCTTGAACAGGTGGCCGCCAACAGCGTGACTCGCGCTCGCCAGAAACCCGACGCGCCGGATCGCGCGATCGGCCGCGACCGCCAGCGGCGTGTCGGCCGCCGTTCCGTTGAGCAACGAGCTGCCGGTCCGGTGGTAGCCCGCGAGGTGCGTCATCGTGGCGCCGGACCACGCGCGCTGCCACGACACCGTCTGCCACACGGCCTTCACCCGCTGCTGCTGATCCTGGCCCACCGCGTCCTGCCGTTCGTCGTGCGGAACCTCGAAGCTGGAGCCGCCGACGCCCGCCACCACCTGCAGCACGCTCGATGGAGTGACCTGCCATCCGAACTCGACGGTGCCGGTGAGCGAATGCCCGGTGTTGTGGAAGTTGTCCGGGTGCGTCGGATCGAGGAACCGCGCCGAGCGCTGCCCTGCGACGTTGAAGGCGAGGTTCGCTCCGCGGAACAAGGGACCGGCCGCAAGCATGGCGCCCTCGCCCGTCGATTCGGATGCGACGGATGCTTCCGCGACGCCGCTCCACCGCGCCGCCGGCGCCGCCGCTGAACGCACCTCGACCACGGCGCCGGACTTGAAACCGAACTCCGGCGGGATATATCCGGTGGACACCGTGACCGACTCGAGCGTCATCGGGTCGGGCGCAACGCCAAACAGACCGTCGAACCGCTCGTACCAAGGAACACCGTCGACGACATACAGCACCCCCTCGTCGACGCCGCGCACGTGCAGGAGGCCGTTGTCTTCGCTTGCCCACCCGGGAACCGTGGCGAGCACGTCCTGGAGTCCGCGCGTCCGCATCCGCGGCGCGGCGTCTCGCAGCGTCTCACCGCCGAGGGTCACACGGGTGCTGGTCGACCCTGATTCGGTGAGCGCGGACGGGCGGACGAGCACCTGTTCGGCGGCCACGGCCGACATTCGCAAGTTCAAGGTGACCGGAAGAGCCGCCCCGACCTGTAAATCGCGCACCTCGGCGAGGAACGGCGATGCCTCGGCGCGCATCGAGTAGGAACCCGGTGGGACACCAACGATACGGAACTTCCCATCAGCCGACGACACGGCAACGCGTACGGTGTTGCCAAGACGATCCAGCAGCGTGACTGCGGCACCAGCCGCCGGACGGTCATCCGGAGTCGTGACCACGCCGTCGATCGTCGTGAGCTGGAGTTGAGCGGCCTCCGGCGAGGCGATGGCCACTAACAGGACGATCACACCAGCCACATACGGGAGCCGCGTCACGCCGATTACTGTAACCGGATACCCCTGAGGCTTAACCGGACCTTTCGGGAACGGCTCTTGAAGACCATAACCCCAGGTAGAGGGAGGATCCAGATGAGCACATTCCGCAAGAAGTCGGCTGAGCAGGAGATCAAGGGCACGGCGCAGAAGATCAAGGGCGTCGGTCAGGAAGTCGTGGGTCGCGCGACCGGGAATGAAAACATGCGCGCGCGCGGCGAGGCCAATCAGGTCGCCGGGCACGTTCGCAGCCGGGCCGGTGAAGCGGGACGAAAGATCAGCGGGGCGGTTGCACGCGAGACGAAGAAGTCGCGCCGCTGAACTAGGCCCGGATTGGGCCAGCCGCCACGCCAGCCTTCCTGGTGAGCAGCAGAATCCCGGCGAGCGCGACGCCGCCGGAAATCATGTGCGCCAGCGTGAGCGGACCCGCAACGGGTTCGTTCACGCGGATGAACTCGATTCCGAACCGAATAAGACCTGCGAGCAGCAGGTAGCGCCCGACAACCACGCGGTCCGCGACATCATTCCGGCGCCACGGATGAGCAGCCACGCGACTGGCAGCAGCAGCGCGAACTCGTACAGCTGGGTTGGATGGACCGGAATGTCGGTCGGCGGCAGTCCCTTCGGAAACGCGACGCCCCACGGCAAGTCGGTCGGGCGGCCGTAGTCGTCGCCGACGAGAAAGCAGCCGATGCGGCCGATGGCGTGACCGAGCGCCAGGCCCGGTGACGCCGCCGATACCCCTGCCATCACCGGAATGCCGCGGCGGCGCAGCATCCAGATCCCGGCGGCGACACCGCCCACAAAGCCGCCGAACCAGCTCATCCCGCCGCGGCTGAGAAGCAGGCCTGCCAGCGGCTCGTCGCCCAGGTGCTCAATCGCCCACAGCAGCTTCGCGCCCACGAGGCCGCCGAGGACCCCTGCGATTCCGGCGTCGACACCCGCCTCCGGCAGCGAACGCCGCGCCAGCTCGCGCTGAAAGACCCAGATGCCGACGAGCGCGCCGATGGCGACGAGGACGCCGAAGCTGGTGATCTCGAAGGAGCCGATGCGGAACAGGACCGGGTACACGTTATCTATCTTCTGAAGTTCTTGTTCTTTACGCCATCAGCCCGGAATTCATGGGACAGGTTGTAATTGCCCGCGCTCGTCAGCGTCACCGTCTGGTCCTTGTCCGTCGTGTTCTCCCAAAACCAGCCGTGAATGCCCGCAAACGGCGCGGTCAATGTGCCGGACGCACCCGTCATGCCGTCTTTCTTCTCGTAGGTCTGCGCGTAGCCGCGAGGCCCGCCATCAGGCTCGGCGTGGAACTCGGTGTTCATCGGCACCGAGGACGACCACGAGTACAGCAGCGCCTCGCCTTTTTCGAGCCGGTACCTCGTCCTCGAACGCCTTCCTTCGGTTTGACCTGGAACGTCACCGTCTCCTGCGTGAACGCTTTTTCCCGAGGCGCAAGGATCGGAACGCCGCCCGCGGCCGCCCCCTTCGTGGCTTCGAGCGCTGCAATTAGGTATGCTGAATGTCGCCGTCGAGCGCGGGAGCGTTCCAGGCCGCCAACGTTCACGGCATGGCCTCGTCGTTCCTTGCGGATCCCGCCAGCGACGACCGGGCGTAGGCCTAATCTTTCTTGTATCCAACTTTTTGGCGTCGTGCGCCGCTCCAGATCAAGACGAGCCGCCGATGGCGATCGACGGACACCGATGCTGATGATCTTCGAAGCCAGCCGATGCAGAAACAGAACGAAGGGTACTACGGTAGGAGTATGACCGGTGGTTCACGCTTCCGGGTTCTCTGTTCTCGGTTCGTGTTCGGTGTTCAGTTCTGAGCTGAATGACTCAGGCCGAGCTCCTGATTGTGGCCTATATGGTTCTTGGAGCGCGTTCCGGCCCGTGATAGGTCTCGGCCACTC
Organism: uncultured Acidobacteriota bacterium; assembly: GCA_963793705.1. Taxonomy (GTDB): domain Bacteria; phylum Acidobacteriota; class Vicinamibacteria; order Vicinamibacterales; family UBA2999; genus Gp6-AA40. Next base: position 159,968 of record CAWCBC010000013.1, read on the forward strand.
TGCCACACCGAACCCGAACCCGAACCCCGAACCCGAACTCAGAACCCGGAACCCGGAACCCGGAACCGAACCTGAACACGAACCGAGAAGCGAGAACGTGGAAGTGTGAACGGCCAGGATCATTTGAAGTTCTTGTTCTTGACCGGCTGTCCCGTTCGGAACTCATGGGCGAGGTTGTAGTAGCCGGACGTCGTCAGCGTGACCGTCGCGTCCTGCCCTGTCGTGTTCTCCCAATACCAGCCGTGAATGCCCGTAAACGGTGCGGTCAATGTGCCGGACGCACTCGTCATGCCGTCTTTCTTCTCGTAGGTCTGCGCGTAGCCGCGCGGCCCGCCATCAGGCTCGGCGTGGAACTCGGTGTTCATCGGCACCGAGGACGACCACGAGTACAGCAGCGCTTCGCCCTTCTCGAGGCGGTATTTGTATTCCATGCCCTCGCGCGGCTTCACCTGAAAGGTGACCGTCTCCTGCTTGAAGACCGCCTCCTGTGGCGCCAGGATCGGCACGCCGCCAGCGGCGCTCCCCTTCGCGGCTTCCAGCGCCGCGACTTGTTTCCCGGTTTCACCCAGTGCCAGCAGCCCAAGCTTGGCGCCGGTACCGAGCGGGTCGATCGCGTACTCGGCGGGCAGGATCACGGTCACGAGCAGCAGCCCGGCCACGAGCAGCGCTGCGCCAAAGGCAACTGCAAGACGGTGGCGCATCTCCTGCGTCGGCTCGACTGCCGTCTCTTTGGAGTTGGGATTGGAGCAACGTCGCTAAGGCGTTGCGGGAGACCGGGGAGTTGGAATTGTCATGATCACGCTGCGAGGAAGTAGCCGGACAGCTGGTAGCCGACCAGCAGGAATCCGCACGCCATCACGATTGCGTTGGTCGCAAAGGCGTGGTGGAGGAATCCGCTCCGGGTGCGCCAGAACGTCAGCGCGATAAGGATGAAGGTCAGCGCCAGACCCTGGCCGAGCTCGACGCCGATGTTGAAGCTGACGATGTTGGCGACGAGGCCCTGCTGCGCCAGCGCAAACTCCTGCAGCTTGGTGGCCAGTCCGAACCCGTGAAACAGCCCGAAGATCAGCACCGCCGCGCGCGTGTCGGGTTGAAAGCCGAACACGCGGCGGAAGCCGTCCATGTTCTCGAAGGCTTTGTAGACGACCGAGAACCCGATGATGGCGTCGATGAGGTAGGCGTTCGCGTGGATGCCGCCAAGCACGCCGGCGAGCAGCGTCACGCTATGTCCGATCGTGAACAGGCTGACGTAGAGCAGCACGTCTTTCAGCCGGTAGAGGAAGAAGATGACGCCGACAAGGAACAGCAGATGGTCGTAGCCCGTGACCATGTGCTTGGCGCCGAGATACATCAGCGGCATGATGGCCCGGCCCTGCAGCCCCTCCAGGAACACCGCGTCCTTGCCGGACACGCCGTGCGCGTCGATCACGGCGCCGAAGGCGGCGGCGATCAGCAGCGTGCCGATCAGGCGAGTGCGCACGGTCCTTACTCGCGAAGGTAGCGTTCATGGCAGGCATCACAGGACTCGTTGATTACTTCGCCGACGGCCAGAATGCCCTCGGGATCCTTCTTTTCCGCGGCGGCAAGCGCGGTGTTCGCCGAGTCGCGCAGCGTCGTCGCAAACTTGACCCAGTCGCCACGGTCGACGGCGCGGCCCTCGGCGTCAGCATGCAGATTGGCTGATTCCGCCAGCACGGCGGCGCTGGCAGCGACCGCCGCCCACTCCTCGTCGGTGCGAGGCTGGTTCTCCTGCACGCCCTTCGCATCAACGATGGTGCTCACCGAATCCCAGATTGCCGCGGCGTTGGGCATCGTCATTCGCCGCCATCACGTGTTTCACCGTGGCAATCGCCGGCGCGGCGGGAGCGGCGGCGACCTGCGTCGCCGGGGCCGCTGTCCGGGCCGTCCGCCCGGCCGCGATGACGAAGCCGATGCCGCTCACGAACAGCAGCACGCTGACGAGGAACAGCCATTGAAGAGTGCGTGTCATAGGGTGTCCAGAGTAATTCAGGATGCAAAATGCAACGCGTCCATGAGAATCTGGTTCGGAAGTAACGCAGTCACGTCCGGCTCTCCGTATTTCAGATACAGCGTCGGCACTACGGCCATGTTCAGGAACGTCGACGTCACGAGTCCGCACAGAATCACGATGGCCATCGGCGTCTGAATCTCGCTTCCCGACTGACCTCCGCCAAGCGCCAGCGGAATCAGCGCCAGCCCGGCGGCCATGGCGGTCATCAGAATCGGCACGAGCCGCTCGCGGGCGCCGCGCTCCACCGCCTCGCGGAAGTTGGTGACCCCTTCCGCCTCCATCAGATGGTGGATATGCGACACGAGCATGATGCCGTTGCGTGTGGCGATGCCAAACAGCGTGATGAACCCGATCATCGTCGCCACGTTCAGCACGCCGCCGGACAGGAACACGCCAACCACGCCGCCGATGAGCGCGAGCGGCAGATTCACCATGACGATCAGCGCATCGCGCGGCGTCCCGAACGCGAGCACCAGCAGCAGGAACAGGCCGCCGATCACCAGCACGCCAAGGCCAAGCAACCGCCGGGACGCGCTCTGCTCGCTCTCGAACTGCCCGCCGTATTCCACCCGATAACCCGCAGGCATCGACACGGATTGCGCCACGGCCGTCTGGATGTCCTGAACGACGCTGCCCAGGTCCCGGCCGGCGACGTTGCAGGAGATGACGATGCGCCGCTGGACGTTCTCGCGCAGCACCATGTTGGGACCTTCCTCGCGACGGACGTCGGCGACGAGCCGAATGGGGATCGTGCCGCCGGTTGGCGTGTCGATCGGCACATCGGCGATACGTTCGAAGTCGGCTGCTGACTCTGCGTCGAACTTGACCATCAGGTCGAACGCGGTCCCGCGGTCGAAGATGCGGCCGACGGTCGCGCCGGCGAAGCTCGTCTCGATCGCTTCGGCGACGTCGCCCGGCCGCAGTCCGTATCGCGCGATCATCGGGCGGTTGAGGATGAACCGCACGAACGGCACGTTCATCTGCTGTTCGAGCGACAGATCCACGACACCGGGCACACTCGCCACCGCTTCGCGCACGCGTCTCGCCCAGCCTGCGCAGCGTGAGCAGGTCGTCGCCGAACACTTTCACGGCGATGTTCGCCCGCGTCCCCGACAACATGTGGTCGATGCGGTGCGAGATCGGCTGACCGATCGTCACGTTCGTGCCCGGGAGCGTGGAGAACTCCCGGCGCAGCGACGGCGAGCAGCTCGTCGCGCGTTCGCGAGGTCTCGCGGAGACCCACATCGATTTCGGCCGCTTCCACGCCCTGCACATGCTCGTCGTACTCGGCCCGTCCGGTGCGCCGCGCCGTGGCCACGACTTCCGGCTGGGACAGCAGGATGCGTTCGACCCGGCGGCCGATCTCGTCGGACTTGGCCAGCGACGTGCCCGGGAGCGTGTTGGCCTGCACGGTCAGGCTGCCTTCGTGGAACTCCGGGAGGAACGCCGTCCCCGCACGGCTCAACCCGGCGACGGCCGCGACGAGCAGCAGCAGCGACGCAGCGATCACGAGGTTCGGGTGATCGAGGATCGGCGGCAGCGTGCGGGCGAACAGCGCTTTCAGCCGCCGCGTCAGCCAGCCGTCGTGTCCACGTTGAATCGACCGGGCGTTCGGCAGGAACGCAAAGCAGAGCGCAGGCGTCACGAAGATGGCGACGGCCAGCGACGCCAGCAGCGCCACGATGTAGGCAAAGGCCAGCGGCGTCAGGAGCCGGCCTTCCACGCCGGCCAGGCCGAACACCGGCAGGAACACCAGCACGATGATCACGGTGGCGAAGACGATGGACGAGCGGATCTCGAGGGTGGCGTCGCGCACGACGAGCGCCGCCGGGAGCCGTTCGCCATCCGGCCTGCGCCATGTTCTCGCGCAGCCGGCGCACCACGTTCTCCACGTCAATGATCGCGTCGTCCACGAGGGCGCCGATGGCGATTGCCATGCCGCCCAGCGTCATCGTGTTGATGCTCGCGCCAAAGGCGCGCAGCGCCAGAACGGCGGCCGCCAGTGAGAGTGGAATCGCCGTCAGCGTGATGGCGCTCGCTCTCAGGTTCGAGAGGAACAGCAGCACGATCACGACCACGAGGATGCCGCCGTCGCGCAGCGCCTTCACCACGTTGTCGACCGCGACGTCGATGAAGTCCGCCTGACGGAAGATCCGGCGGTCGATCGTGTAGCCGGCCGGGAGCTCGTTCTGCAGGATGTCGAGCTGCCGATCGAGCCGCCCGGTCACCTCGATCGTGTTGGCGCCGGGCTGCTTCTGGACGCCGACGATGACGGCGGGCTTGCCGTTGCGTGAGCCCTCGCCCCGCTTGAAGGCGCCGCCTTCGCGCACGTCCGCGACGTCGCGCACGAGCACGGACCGGCCGCCGCGCAGCGCCACCACGGTCTCGCCGATCTCCTCGGCGGTGCGGACCCGGCCGATCGCTTCCAGCACGTACTCCTGCGCGCCCTTCGGTGTAGATGCCGGCGGAGGTGTTCTGACTGGCTCCACGCGCCGCGTCGAGCAGCTCGGTCAGCGACACGGCGTTCGCGCGCAGCGCGTCCGGATGCGGCGATGACCTGGAACTGACGCTCGGCGCCGCCGATCGGCGTCACCTGCGAGACGCCGGGCACGGCGAGCAGCCGTCGCCGGACCGTCGTGTCGGCGATCGTCCGCAGCGTGAGCGGATCGTCATGGTCGGACGAGATCGCGAAGAAGAGAATCTCGCCCATGATCGAGGACACCGGCGCCAGCACCGGGCGTTCCACCTGGGGCGGGAGCACGCCGCTGACGAGCGACAGCTTCTCGGAGACGAGCTGCCGCGCCATGAAGATGTCGGTGCCCCAGTCGAACTCGACCCAGACGACGGCAATGCCGACCGCGGTCGCGGAGCGGACGCGCCGCACACCCGAGGCGCCGTTGATCGCGCTCTCGATCGGGAACGTGACCAGCGACTCCATCTCCTCGGGCGCCATCCCATGACCTTCGGTGAGGATGGTCACCGTGGGCGCCGTCAGATCGGGAAAGACGTCAACCGGCATCTGTCGCGCCGTCCAGGCCCCGGCGCCAAAGAGGAGCAGCGACAGCCCGATGACGATCCAGTGATGGTCAATCGACCATTGAATGATGCGTTTCATGCCAATGCACGTGGCCTTCGGCCGGCAGACCCTTGGCCGCCGACGCGAGCTGAATGTCATAGGCGCCACGCGTCACGACGCGATCGCCAGGCTGTAACCCGCTGCGAATGCCGACGAGGTCGCCGTCGCGCGACAACACGTCGACGAAGCGCCGGTCGAACTTCTCGCCGCTGATTTGCACGAACACGTACGGACGGCCGGCTTCCATCAGGACCGACTCGCGCGGCACGACCGGGACGCGCTGTCTGCGCCCGTGTAGAGCACGGCTGTTCCGGTCTGGCCGACGAGGAGCCGTCCTCCCGGGTTCTTCACCTCGATCTGCAGCGGCAGCGCGCGCGTCTTCTCGTCGATCACGCCCGCGTCGTGCACGTGGCCGGGTTTCAGATCGATCGGCTCGGGCACGCCAGGGACTTCGAAGCGCAGCGCCGTCACGGTGCGCGCGACCGGGACATCCGCCACGGGCACCTGCGCCTGGAGCTCGACTTCGTCGGTCGCGAACGATCCGGAAGAGCGGCGCACCTTCGTCGTACGAGGCGCCCGAGTGACGCGAATACCTCGGCGAGGCGGCCGGCAATCGGCGCGCGCAGGACGAAGGCATTGCCCGATGCGGCCCCTCCGCCACTCCCCAGCACCTGATCGCGCTGTGCGAGCCGGGCCTGCGCGGCCGTCAGTCGCGCCTCCGCGATCGTTGTCGCCCGTCGCGCATCGTCCACCCGGCGCGCAGGCACGGCACGTTCCGCCAACAAGCGTTCGGCGCGTGCCAGTTCAGCGCGTGCGCCCTCCAGAGTCGGCCTGCGCTTCGGCGACTGCGGCGGCAAGCGTGGCGTGATCGTCGCCGCCTTCGGCCAGGCGCGGCTCGAGCCTGCCCAGCGATTGGCCCGCCGTGACGCGGTCGCCGACCGACGGCAGATTGCGGAGACGGAATACCGGCCATCGGCCGGCGCGGCGACGATGGCCTCGCCGCCCGTCACCGGTTCAATGGCCGCGGGCACTCGAATGGAGGTGCGAACGTCACCCTCGCGAACCTGAATCGTCGCGAATGGATTCGTCCACTGCTGCTCTTTGAGGTACGCGATTGCCGCGGCGTTGGGCTCCGGCCGCTTCTCCGCGTCGGCGACCGCAGACGCGAGATCGCCGAAGACGTCACCGTCCCGAGGTCGTGTCGATCGGTCAGCGCCGGTGCGTTGACGAGCAGCGCCCACCGATACTGCCCTGCCGGCGGGATCTTCCCTTCGACCCGGAATGCACCGGGACGCAGCGGCTCGGATCCCGGCAGCGTGACGGGAGCGCCGCCTGTTGTCGGCGTCATCTCAATCGACGGGCGGCCGGCGTTCAGCGCGCTGAAATCCGCAAGCTGCGTCAGATGCACGGCGAAACGCACGGTCTGCGCCGGCCACGAGAGGCGGATGCTCCATGAAGAGCTCGCTCTTGTCGGTCCAGCTCGTGACGTCCAGCGTCGGCGGCTCGGCCGTCGCCACAGGCGTCGCGTTCTGTTTGCACGACGCGGAGACCACGACCGCCACGATCGCGGCGAGGTTGACGAGGTGCCGTTGGGACTTGGAGGTTGGAACTTGGGCTTTCATGGAATCTCCCATCCGCTGACGAATTCCAGCTCGAGCTCCGCCTGTCGCACCGTCAGGTCCAGGGCGCTTTGCCGGATGCGCGCCGTGGCAGCGCTGCGGTAGGCGTCGAGCAGCTCGAGGATCCGCGCTCACCCGCGTCGTAGCTCACCTGCGCGATGCGCTCGAGGTCCGCGGAAGCCTGCACAGCACTGGTTCGATAGCGATCGGCGATACTGCGCCGTTCGACGACGAGGTCATGCCAGGCCGCGATCTGACTCCGAAGGGCGACGCGCAATGCCTCCAGCTGCGCCTCGGCCTGCGACCGGCGCGCGCGCGCCGCCGCCCGTTCCGGGCGGCCCCGGTCAAACAGCGGGATCGCCACATGGACCGTGACGACGCTGCCGATATCGCCACTCCCAGCGTTGGACGACTTGGTTCCGGCAATCACTTCGGGCTCAGGGATGGCGCGCTTGTCCGCGGCGCGCTCGGAGAACGACGCGGCGTCGATCTCGTGACGCAGCGCGGCAATCTCGCCGCGAGCCTGCTCGGCGCGGGCCATGAGCTCGTCGATGGATGGCAGGGGCCCACGCGCCGGGCCGGCTGCCACGGCAACAATCATCGAAGAGGCTGGAGCGCTGGTGAGAAAGCCGCGCAAGGTCGCTTGCGCGCGAGCGCGATCGGCTGCCGTGGTCGCCCGATCGATATCAAGCTCCAGCACCTCACGTTCGGCACGAAGACGATCGAAGCCAGCCGCGTCGCCGGCCGCCTCGCGCTTGGCAAGCACCGCAGCAAGCTGCTGCAGGCGGTCGCGGATGGCGGTCAGCTCACGTTCGCGGTCCTGGGCGGCCACGAGATCCGCAAACGCCAGTCGCAGATCGGCTCGCAGCCGGCGCACCTGATCGCTCGGCACGGCCGGACGCCGCGTCAACCAGGGCGGACGCGGCGCTGACCTCGAGCGGACGACGACCGGTTATCGGTAGCACCTGCCGACCATCGCCAGATGCTCGGTGACGCCGGCAACCGACTCGCGGTCGTAGGTGACGCGCGGATTGGGCCAGCGGCCGGCGGCGAGCACGTCGGCGCGGGCGACATCGATCGGCGCGTTGATCGCGCGGACGCGCGGATTGTCGGGCGCCAGCTGTGCCAGCGCCTGCGCTTCCGTCAGGGATAACGTTTGCGCGCCGGCGCTCGCGGGCAGGACCGCAAGCGCGAGCAGCGCGCGCACGAACAATGGACGCATAAAACCTCGAAGTCCAGACCCGAAGGCCTGAACACGAACCGTAGAAACGAGAACGCCTGCGACACCGGTTGTGAGTTGGAGGCGAAGACAGACGGATATCGATCCGTCGAATCAGGACAGAGAGGCGGGCGGGGCGCGCGGAGATGCGAGGTTGAGCGTCGGTGGATCGGTGGCGTGCGCGGTGTGCGGCATCCGGCCGCGGGGCTGCGCGGCCGGAACAACGAGAACAAACGCAGACGGTGGAACCGCTGGAAGGCTAAAGGGATCCGCGGCCGCGCTCACGAAGATTTGTGCGGCGACGGTTCGGCCCGCTTCTTCCTGGTGGTCGACGATTGGACCCGGACGATGCGGCCTTACGGCGTCGTGACTGTCATGGCCGGACAGATGCGCATGAAGCGCCTGGCCGTGATGGTGCTCCGTCTCCTCCGCGTCGAGATGCACGTGCGTCAGCGGCGCGGCGAGCGCTCCGATCTGCACGAGCACGACGAGGGCGGCGGCGGTCAGCCGGCGAAGCACGCGGCGATTGTAGTCAATCGCCGCCTGGGGTGGCACCTGACGACTTCCTGACGAACTCTTCAGGGAGAACAGCGCCACAAAGAGCGCACGGATCACGAAGAATAGGTCGTATGAAACGCGCGTTCGCTCTGACCCTCATCGGCATCGCCGTATTCACCGTGTCCTGCCGGCGGACCGAACCGGCGCAACAGGCGCCTCCGGCCGAATCGGCCCTCAATATCTCGATCCAACCGGTGAACGTGCCCGCGGCGGGAGATTCCGGGTACGCGCAGCTCACGGCGTCCGACCGCGGGGTGATTCTCAGCTGGCTGGAGAAGACGGACGATTCGGCGACGTTGAAGTTCTCGGAGCTGGCCGCTGACGCCTGGGGCCCTGCCACGACGGTTGCGTCCAGCAGCAACTGGTTCGTCACTGAAGCCGATGTGCCGACGGTGATGCGAATGAGCGACGGCAGGCTCGTCGCCACCACCTACCCGTCAGTCGACCCGGAGATCGAGGCCTACGACCTTCAGCTCTCCTACTCACGCGACGAGGGAAAAACGTGGTCGAAACCGTTCACGCCGCATCACGACAAAAAGAAAGCGCAGCACGGCTTTGCGTCGCTCTTCGAGATGCCGGACCGGGCGCTCGGCATGGTGTGGCTCGATGGGCGCACGATGGAGCCGGAGACCGCTGACCCGCAGCGCGGCGCGATGAGCGTCTACTTCGCCTCCTTCGACGCCGGCTGGAAGCAGACCGCCGAGTCGTCCATCGACGCGCGGGTCTGCGAGTGCTGCCCGACCGCCGCGACGATGACCGCGGATGGACCAATCGTCGCCTTCCGCGATCGGACCAACGCAGGAGATTCGCGACATCCACGTCGCGCGCCTCGATCGCCCCTCGACGTCGCTCGAGGCAGCGGGCACGTGGACTGCGGGCGCCGCGGTGCACGCGGACAACTGGCGCATCGAAGCGTGTCCCGTGAATGGCCCGGCGCTGGCCGCACGCGGCCGAACAGCGGCGGTGGCGTGGTTCACCGCTGCGGGGAACGACGGCCACGCCTATGCCGCATTCTCACAGGACGCCGGACGCACCTGGGGCGAACCGATCCGCCTCGATGACCAGACCTCGCTTGGCCGCGTCGACATCGAGCTCGCCGACGACGGGTCGGCGGTCGCGACCTGGGTCGAGTTCGCCAACGAGCGGGCGCAGTTCAGTGTGCGGCAGGTCAAGCCGTCGGGCGAACGTTCAAAGGCGGTTGTGATCGCCGGCGCCGACGACCGCCGCGTCCGCGGCTATCCGCGGCTCGCGCGGGCCGGGAAGGATCTGGTCTTTGCCTGGTCGGAATCGGGCAACGGCCCGGGACCACAGCAGATCAGAGCTGCGGTGGGACGATTGAAATAGACCACCCGAAGCCGTCCTTCGGGCGCTGCAGGGTCTGCATGCGGAGGAGATGGTCGTTTCTGTTGCGCCCGGGGTTGCCCGAGATGATCAGGCGATCGCCGATCTTCAGCGTCTGCCTGTCGACACCCTGGTCGCCGAGCTGGTGCGCACCGCTCCACTCCACGGCGTAGCGGACGACCGTGCCGTCCTTCTGGCGCACCATGACGTGGACGAAGGAGTGGGGGTTTCGGAAGAGCAGCTGCACCAGCTGCCCTTCGATGGTGACCGTCTTATCTTCAAGGTAGGCCGCGCCGAACGAGTGATGCGCGTATATCGGCGCGGCGTGCAGGCTCGCGGCGGCGACGAGCAGAACTACCAGGGAGCGCCGCATGATCGAACTAGTCGACGACTTCGCCGGGCTTCTTGCCCCAGCCGAATCCGTCCTTGGTGCGGTGCAGCGCCAGCATGCGAACCTGATGGGTCTTCGCGTTGCGCGCCGGGTTGCCCGAGATGATGACGTGGTCGCCGATCTTCAGCGTGTCTCTGTCCACACCCTGGCCGCCGAGCTGACCGGCGCCGCCCCACTCGACCGCGTAGCGCACGACCGTGCCGTCTTTTTCCTTCACGTTCACGTGCACCCAGGAGTGAGGGTTGCGGAACATGAACTGGACCAGATCACCCTCGATCGTCACCATCCGGTCTTCGAGGTACGTGGCAGCAAAGGAGTGGTGTGCGTACGCCTGCGCGCCGACCAGAGTCGCGGCGGCGACGAACAGAACAACCAGACTGCGCTTCATATCGCTCCTCCGGAAAATCGTAGCCGAGCCGGGACAAACCTATCCTGAAGAGTACCTGAACTCTTCGTCAGGGGCCCGCTAGCGAAGAATACACCTGGACGCGGCCCCTGTCACCACAACCCTCGCCCTGGCAGTAAGATCGCCCCCGACAGGGAGGGCACGAGATGACCCACTGGCCTGGGCTTCGAATCGCGGTTGTGGCGGCCGCGCTGATTGGCGGACTCGGGCCGCACTCTCGGCCCAAACGTGGAAGCAGGGACGCACCCCCGACGGCCAGCCGGACCTCCAGGGCATCTGGCTCAACTTCGACAACACGCCGTTCGAGGCGCCGGACCCGCAGGCCCCGCGCGCGGGAGGTGCGGGCGGCGGGGGCGCCAACGTCGGCCCGGCCGCCGAATTCGCCGACCACAACCACAAGGTCAGCACGCGCGCGCCGATCGATGGTGGTCGATCCGCCCGACGGCCGCGTGCCCGTCCTGAAGTGGGCTGAAGACAAGCGCGATTACGACCTGGCGCACATCCCTGACGCGCCCGAGCACGAGACGCCGTGGGTCCGCTGCATTACGCGCGGCCACCCCGCCGGGATGTTTACGGCCGGCTATAACAACGCCTACCAGATCATCCAGATCCCTGGCTACGTCGTGATTGCCTTCGAGATGATCCACGAGACGCGCATCATCCCGATCGACGGGCGTCCGCGTCTGAATGAGCGCATCAAGCAGTGGAACGGCGAGCCACGCGGGCACTGGGAAGGCAACACGCTCGTCGTCGACAGCAGCAACTACAACAGCAAGGGCTCCATCGCCACGAGCGCGGCAACGGGACGCATGCGCGGCATCCCGCAGACCGATGCCATGCACGTCGTCGAGCGGTTCACCCGCGTGGACGCGGACACCATCGACTACTCGGTCACCATCACGGACCCCAAGGTGTACACGAGGCCGTGGACGGTGCGGTTCCCGCTCAATCGCGACGACAGCTATCAGATGTTCGAGTATTCCTGCCATGAAGGGAACTACGCGCTGCCGAACGCGCTCAGCTACGGCCGTAAGCGCGATCGCGAAGCGGCGAAGCCGTCAGGGTCACGCTAGCGGGTCACCTTGATGTACTCGGTACCTGCTCCTCGAGGAGATCGAGCGGCAGGCGACCGTTCCGCAGGACGACGTCGTGGAAGTCGCGGACGTCGAACCGCGGCCCGAGCTCCTTCTGCGCCCGCAGCCGAAGCTCCTGGATCTTCAACTGACCGACCTTGTACGCCAGCGCCTGGCCGGGCCAGGCGATGTAGCGATCGATCTCGGCGAGCGACTGCGCCGGCACGTGCATCGTGAAATAGGCGCGCGCACGGTCGCGCGACCAGCCCATCACGTGCATGCCGGTATCCACGACCAGACGCACGGCGCGGAACTGCTCGTTGGCGAGCTGCCCAAGCCGGCTCGGCGGATCTCGATAGACGACGCCAAGCTCCGATCCCAGGGACTCGGCGTAGAGCGCCCACCCTTCGCCGAATGCCGTCGTCGTGAACACGCGGCGGAACTCGGGAAGGTTCTCGACCTCGCGCGCGATGGCGGTCTGCAGATGGTGTCCCGGAACGGCTTCGTGCAGCACCAGCGCCTCGATGTCGTACTTGAACTGCTGCTGCGGCCGGTAGGTGTTCATGTTGAACCAGGCGGGACGGCTGCCGTCAGCGGTGCCCGCCTCGTAGTTCGATGCCGTCGACGCTTCGCGATCCGGAGGAATCGGCCGGACGTTCAGCGACATCTTCGGCAGCCGCTTGAACAGCTTCGGCAACGTCGGCTGCACCCGCGCCAGGATGTCGCGAGCGTAGTCGACCATTTCCTGCTGCGACGAAAACCGCATGCCGGAGCGGTTCCCGAGATGCGCCTCGTACTCCGACACCGGTCCGGTGAAACCGTCGGCGCGGGCGACTTTCTCCATCTCCTGTTCAATCCGCGCGACCTCACTGAGACCAAGCCGATGAATCTGCTTCGGGCGTCATTGAGGTGGTCGTGTGGAAGCGGACCGCGGCGTCGTACAGCGCCCGCCCGCCCGGCATCGAGGTGACCGCGATGCGCGTCCGCGCGCTGCGGCGGTAGGTCCCACGCAGGAAGGTCTCCAACCGCGTCCAGCTCGGCACAAACTTCTGTTCGTACGCCGTCGTCGCCGCGCTCAGCAGGCGCTTCTGGTCGGCGGCGCGTATCTCTCCGGGAAACCGCCGGAACGCGGCCAGCAGCGGCGTCTCCGCCGCCGGCATGCGGCCCTGGGCCGCGACCTGCTCGAGAACGAGATCGACGACAACCTGCGGCTGCGTGGTCCGAGCGGCGATCTGTTCGCGCAGCAGCGCGATGTACTGATCGATGAAGACCGGGATGGCGTTCAGGCGCGCGACGATGTTGTCGTAGTCGCGAAGGGTCCGCGCCGGCATCTGATCGATGGTGCTGAAGACGTCGGTGTGAAGGCCGCTCTGCTGCGAGACGCCGGTGACCAGGTCGGTGTACGCCTCCATGTCCAGCGCGTTCTTCAGCTCCCACTGCAGGACGTTCGCGCTCAGCCGGTCCGACGTCGTGAGGTTGCCCGTGTTGATGTAGATCAGCTCCTGCAGGAACTCTTTCCGCCGCTCGCGCGCAATGCCGCGCGCACGCTTCGACAGGTCGCGCCAGCGATCGTTGAACTCCGTGCGGCCAACGCGCGTCGCCAGCTCTGGCTGCGTCGCCAACTTCCATTCCCAATAGGTGCCGAAGAGCGAATGCAGGCTCTCCTCCGACGCCCCGACCCCGCGCGCTGGAAACCGTTCCTGCTGCTGAGCCGTCGTGACACGTGCCTGGGCCGAGAAAAACGCGAGAATCGCGAGGACCGCGAAGAAAAAGCCTCTGTGTTGCATCGCTTCCCGGATCATATCGCCTGGGATACTCAACATGCCGCACCCGTGCGACAATTCGGCGTCTATCGGGTCGTTCGCACTCATGTCTGTCTGGAGGTGTTTCATGAGAGTGGTCATGCTGGTTTGCGCCGCCCTGCTGATGGCGTGGCAGCCGCCGGTCGCCGCGCAGCAGCAAAAGGGTGTCGACCTCAAGGAGTGGGCGGTCGAATTTGGCGGCCGCACGCGCGACCCCGCGGTCGCTCCCGACGGCAAGGTCTGGTTCGTCGGCCAGGCCGGCAACTACATCGCCTGGTTCGATCCGAAGAGCGAGCAGTTCAAGCGCTTCGAGATCGAGGACGGCACGAACCCGCACAGCATCAACGTCGATCCGCAGGGGATCGTCTGGTACACCGGCAACCGGAACGGCCGCATCGGCCGGCTGGATCCGAACGGCGGCGGGCTGCGGACCATCATGACGGGCGAGGCGAAGGATCCGCACACCCACGTCTTCGACGGCAAGGGCAACATCTGGTTCACGTCGCAGGGATCGAACCGCATCGGGCGGCTGAACATGAAGACCGAAAAGGTCGATCTGATCACGCCGAACGAGCAGCCGTCCAATCCGTACGGCATCGTGATCGACAAGGACGGCTATCCGTGGGCGGCGCTGTTCCGCACCAACACGCTCGTCCGCATCGATCCGAACACGCTGGCCGTCACGCCGTTCAAGCAGGCGAACGAGGCGTCGCGCTCGCGCCGCATCGAAACGACGCCGGACGGCATGATGTGGTACGTCGACGAGCCGCGCGGGTTCCTGGGACGCATCAATCCGAAGACGGGCGAGACCAAGGAATGGCAGGCGCCCGGCGGTCCGGGCTCGCTGCCGTACGCGCTCACGAAGGACGACCAGGGACGCCTGTGGTTCTCGGAGACCGGTCCGCTGAAGCAGCTCGTCGGCTTCGACCCCAAGACCGAGAAGTTCTTCTCGGTGAACACCGTCAGCGGCAACATCCGGCACATGCAGTTCCACGCGCCGACGAAGGCGATGTGGTTCGGCACCGACGCCAACAAGATCGGCCGGATCATCACGACCACCGCGCGTTCGTGATCGCTCGCGAGCGCGACCCCTGGACGGGGTGCCCGCTCTCGTCGCCGACGTATCTGGTCGCGGTCGTCGTGGCGATGGGCCACGCCTCGACGCCTGCCGCTGCCTACGCAGACGGCGCGCCGCCGGGATTCTCTGGCGGCTTCGGCGAGCAGGCCTGCGATGCCTGTCACTTCGAAGCGCCAATCAACACCAAGCCAGGGCAACTGACCCTCACCGGTGTGCCCGACCGCTTCACGCCGGGCGAGCGCTACACGCTGACGCTCACGCTGTCGCGACCTGCCATGGTGATCGGCGGATTTCAGATGACGGCGCGCCTCCAGAACGGCGGCGCGCAGGCGGGAACGCTCACCGCGGGGCCTGGCGAAGAGAAGCGCATCAAGATCGCCGCCCAGACCAACGTCCAATACGCGAATCAGCGGCTGGACGGCGCGGCGCTCGTCGAACCCGGCACCGCGAAGTGGACGCTCGTGTGGACCGCGCCAACGACCGCAGGCTCGGTCGTCTTCCACGCCGCCGCCAACGCCGCTAACAAGGACGAGGCCACCCGCGGCGACTACGTCTATACGGCTGACTGCGTCGTCCGCCTCGCAGTGACGCCTGCCGATTCGACCAGGCGCGCGTCTGACTTCGCGACGCTCGCCATCACGTCTTTGCGGTCCAAGTGACGCGGATTACACGCTCGTCAAGGCCTCGACATCATCTGTGTCAAGGCTCTCCGGCCGTTAAGGGGAAGCCACAGCGTGGACAGCACATCTGTTCGCACTCATAGCGACCCTGTCGGGACTGTTGCTGACCGCCTTCCCGCCGCGGCTCAGGCCGAGACGGTGCTGATCACCGGCGCAAACTCCGGCATCGGCCTCGAGTTCACGAAGCAATACCTGGCTCGCGGCTGGACGGTCATTTCCACACATCGACGCGCCGAAGTCCCGGAGACGCTGGCCGGGCTCTCCGCGAAGTACAAGACGCTGCGGATCGAGAAGGTGGACGTCACCGACGTCGAGCAGGTGAAGGCGCTCGCGGCGCGGCTGAAGGACGTCCCGATCGACGTGCTGATCAACAACGCGGGCATCTACAACGATCGCGGAACGTGCAAGCCGGACGACGACCTGTGCGCGGGCGACTGGACGACGCAGAACTTCGGCAAGATGCAGTATCAACTGCTCGACACCATCCTGTCGGTCAACGTCAAAGGGCCACTGCTCGTCTCCGAGACGTTGTTCGACAACGTCAAGGCCAGCAAGCTGAAGAAGATCGTCGCCGTCAGCTCGAGCAACGGTTCGCTGACCGGCCCGCAGGGCGGCGGGGGTGCCATCTTCTATCGGAGCAGCAAGGCGGCGCTCAACCGGGCGATGCAGCTCGTGGCCGAGTCGGTGAAGCGCGACGGCGTCACGGTGGTGATGCTGAATCCCGGGCCGACGCTCACCGAGCACCAGATGTACCTGAAGGACCAGTTCAAGGGCATGCTCGAGACGTCGTTTACCGTCGGCCACATGATCAAGACGATCGACAAGGTCACGCTCGCGGAGACCGGCAAGTTCTGGCGTTACGACGGAGTACCAGAGGCATGGTAGGTGCAAGGAGGACTTCGCGGTCGGTGCAAGAGTGGATCGTGGTCGGTGCAAGGTGGATTCGGTCGGTGCAAGCGAGGCTTCGCGGTCGGTGCAAGGGTGCGATTGCGCTGGTGCTATGCGCAGCCGTCTTCTCTGCCGGCCTGGCCGCAGCGCAATCGAAGCCTCAGCCGCCGAGCAGGCCGACGCTCGAGCAGGACCTCGCGGCGATCACCGAGTTCAACCGGCGGTATCTGAAGGCGATCAACGACGGGGACATCGCGACACTGAGCAGCCTCACGGACGAGGGTCACATCATGATCACGCCCGGCCGGCCTCCGCTGATCGGCAAGGCGGCGAATGACGCCGCGAACGGTCGCGCGTTTCAGACGGTCAAGATCGACGAGACGTGGACGCCGGAAGAGACCGTGGTCTCCGGCGACCTGGCGTATCAGCGTGGCACTTACACCGTCGCCGCCACGCCCAAGGCCGGCGGCAACACGACCCGCACCGCCGGGCATTTCCTGCGCATCTATCGTCGTCAGCCAAACGGCGAGTGGCGCATGACCCACGACACGTTCAACACCGTGCCGGCGCCCGGGGCGCGTGGCCAGGGCGCCGCGAACTAGCCACGAAGCGACGAAGGAGATCGAAGGCCACGAAGAAGCCAATGAATTTATTCTTCTTCGCGAACTTCGATCTCTTCGGGCTTCGTGAACCGTTATCATTCGCTCCGTCGGACTAATCGGATTTCATAGAGGAGAAGAAGCATGGCGCGACTCACCAGACGGGGATTCATCCAGGCGTCGAGTGCACTGGCTGCGGCACCGGCGCTGTCAGCGCTTGCGGCACGCGCCCAGGGCCCGGCCCCGGACATCGGGAACCTGCGGGCCGAGAAGGACATCGTCTTCGCGCAAGGCCGGGAGCATGGAGCTCAAGCTCGACGTCTACCAGCCGCCCGCAGGCGTGACGCCGAAGCGCACTCGCCATCATTCACCTCTTCGGCGGCGGCTTCTTCGCGGGGCAACAAGAGCGCCGGCTACATCATCAACGACGTCGAAAGCGCTCGGCGCCCGAGGCTACACGAACATCTCAGCCAACTACCGGCTGGCGAAAGAGGGGTTCTGGCCGGCGCAGATTCACGACGTCAAGGCGGCGATCCGCTGGACTCGCGCGAACGCCGCGAAGCTCGGGCATCGAGCCCAACAGGATCGTCGTCGCCGGGTACTCGGCAGGCGGCATGCTGTCGCTGCTGGCCGCCGGCACGAACGGCAAGCCGGAGTTCGAAGGCGACCTCGGCAATGCCCGGCGTCAGCTCCGACGTGAACGCCTCGATCGGCGTCTATCCGCTGGCGAGCGCGCAGATCGCCAGCAGCCTCTGGCCACAGGGCCAGGCGACGCCGGAGGCCATCGCCGCGGCATCGCCGACGACGTACATCAGCGAGAAGTTCGCGCCGACGATCTTCATTCACGGCACCGACGACGGCACGGTCCCGGCGCAATCGAGCATCGACTTCTACACGAAGCTCCATGCCGCTCAAGGTGCCGACGGCGCTGACGCTGATCCAGGGCGCCGAGCATGCGTTCGACAACAACGCTCCCGACGCGGTCGAGGTGATGGCGGCATCGATCGATCTCTTCCTCGATCGGCTGATCGTCAATCCGAAGCCGTATCCAGGGTTCGGTGGCGGCGGCGGGGCCGGGGTGGCGGTCGCGGCGGCGGGCGTGGCGCGGCGCCCGGAGGCCGAGGCCAGTAGCCGCGGCAGCGTTAACCACGAAGCGCACGAAGAATCTCAAACACGTATCGGTGATTAACCTAGAAGTACAAGACAACTCCAACGCCGGAGCGTGATGCGACTCCGGTCCTGCGGACGGTCGTCGTGCCGGAAATCGGCGTAGGCAACGAAAGTCGCGTCTCACTACGGTTGTACTCAATACCGAGCTCGCCGAAGACCGCGAAGCGGGTGCCAAGCCGATATTCCGCGCCGAACGACCCGCTCACCAGATAGTTGGACGTCTCCTGGTCCGAGCTCGACATCTCGGTGGACACGAACACGAAGCGCGGGCTCACATACGTGCGCAGCTCCTCCATCGGCCCGAGGTAAAAGAGCGCGCTGACGCCGGGTCTGATCACTCGTGACGTGTTCTCGTCCTCGGTGGCGGGAAGCAGCGCTGAGCCGCTGCCTTTCAAACGTCACTCGTGTCCTGAAGAAGTCGATCTCCAGGACGGATCGCAATGCGGTCCGTGACATGCCAGAGAACTCCGACGGACGTCGGATAGCCCATCGTCAGCCCGACCCGTGGATCGTCCTGGGCATAGGCCCTTCCTACTCCACAGACAAGCAGCATCAGGACTGCCGTCCGCACAATCCGCACCGTCATCGCGGCTACTCCTCTCGCGCTGAAGGATCGGATCCTTCTTCGTGATCTTCGACCCTTCGTGCCTTCGTGGTTAATTCCGTGAAAGCAGCTGCTGCGCGGTGACGAAGCGCGGCTCGATGTCGACCGGCACATCCTTCAGCTTGTCGAGGATGGCCTGCACCGGCGGACGAATCGACACCAGCTTCTCGATCATCTGCTTCGCCGCCGCGTAGTCCCCCACCGCCTGGATGGTCATGATGTCGCGGGTCAGATCGATCACGTTCTGGCGGATGCGCTGCGCGTCCACCGTGAACGTCCCGTCCGCCGCCACCTTCACGCCGCCGTTGTCCAGGAAGTAATTCAGCTGCAGGGCCACGCCGCGCCCGTGCGCTTCGTTGATCCCGAACCTGATGGACCGGAACATCGACGCGAGGTAGGTCGTGTACATCGTCTGGTCGAACGCTTTGTCCAGCTTGCCCCGATCGACGAGGAACTGCAGCGCGAACAGACCCGACACATCGGCCTTGGCTTCTTCGATCGCGCTCGACTGCTCCTTCATCTCCTGGCGCACCGTCGTCGCCCGCCCGTTCACGGTGATGTTGTGCGGTCCGAGACCGTGCATCAGCTCGTGCATCAGGATGTGCGTAAAGAACGCCTCGAACGAGATGTTGGCCTGATCCGCGGCCGACAGCGCGACCTTCGAGATCGGCTGCAGCACCACGCGGAACTTGGCTTCCTGGCTGTTCTTGAGCATCACCCGCTTGGAGCCCTTCTCGGCGGTGACGCGCTCGTCGTTGGGCAGGTTGAACGCGGCCGTCTGCACGCCGCGATTGGCGTCGCCGGACGAGAAGACGGTGTTGACGACGCGGATCGGGGCCAGCGCGCCAAGCTTCGGGTTGCGGTATTTCGGATCGATGGGCAGGTTGTTTTCGATCTCCTGCAGTTCGCCGGAAAACCGCGCCAGCTTCTTCGTCTCGGCATCGTCGCGCAGCGTGATGAACGCCTCGAACGCCGCCTTGTAGTTGAACCACTCGTCCTCGTAGACCTCGTAGGGACCGATGGTCGGCTCGATCGACGCGTCCAGCTCCATCCACGCCACGTCGCTGTCGTAGTAGTCGTTGCTCAGCAGCGCCGCCGCCCGCTTCTCGAGGAACGCCTTCAGCGTCGGCTGCTGGGTCAGGCCCGCCGCTTCGCGCAGGAGCGCAGCCACGTGCGCGACTTCGCCCTGGTACTCGAGGCTATAGGGCACGAGCGTGAACTCTCCGTCGGGCGCCCGGCGGATCGTCGTGAAGAAACCCGTTGCACGGCGTCGCTCCGCGTCGGGGAGGGAGGTGACCCATGCCTCGACCTCCGCCTTGGTGGCGCCCGCGGGATAGAAGTTGGCCTGCTCCGGCTTCTTCGGCGCCCCCGGGATGAACGGCTCGTTGTGATCGAGGCGCGACCACGGTCCCTTGTTGATCAGGAAGTAGTGCAGGCGAGCCCGCCCGAGAGGCGACGGATCGCTGCACGAGATCGAGGGCCATCGTCTCGTTGCCTTCCCACACCTGGCGCAGGAACAACGCGTCGAACACCTTCGCCGCTTCGACGATCTTCGCCAATGCCTTGCGCTCGTTCTCGGGCAGCGCCGCGACATCAGCGGTCAGGTCCACCGGCGCGTACCGCCGGATCATGCTTTCGAGACGCTGCAGGTCGTTGGTTTGCACGTCTGGGACCTCAGCCGGTTGAGCAGGTTGACTCGATTCCTGGCGCCGACAGCCGATGCTCAACGCAAGCACGATGGCGATAACTGCGGTGAAGATTTTCAAAGTGATCCTCGGTGGAGGCGAACACTACAGCAGAAAACGCTAATGCACGCCGGAACTGGTCTGCAGCTGGGCGGGGTCGGTGCCGAGACGCCGGAGCGCGGTCTCCCACATCAGTTCGGGGGGCACGCTGAAGATGAGCGACGGATCCACTTCCATCGTCAGCCATGACGACGAGGCGAGCTCTTCGTCCAACTGGCTTGGTGCCCACGCCGAGCAGCCGACGACAATGCGGGCGCGATTGGATGGCGGCTCCTGCAGCAGATGCAGAGCGAGCTGATGAGACATCGACAGGACAATGCCCGGACAAATCTCCCGCAGCTCATCGTCGGGCCCCTGCGCCTCGGCGCTGAGCACCCAGGTCTGCTGCGGCTCGACCGGCCCGCCGACCCAGAGGCGCACCTCGGGATCCACGGTGACCGGCGGATCGGTCTTGACCATCGTCCAGGCCGGCTCCTCCATCTGACGATTCACCACCAGCCCGAACGCGCCCTTCTCGGTGTAGTCGCAGAGCAGCACGACCGTCTGGGCAAAGTTTGGATCCGCCATCTGCGGCATGGACAGGAGAAGGATGGGGGCCGTTCCCGACATACACGAATTCTAGCCCCTGACGTTCTGCATCGCGATCTCGAGATTGCGTCTGAGGCCGGCAACCTTGGCCCGGGTCATCGGCGTGCCTCTCACCAGCGCCCGCAGCTCGTCGTCTGACCGGCTCGCGAGATCGACGAGACGCGGCAGGTCGAGACCGGCCCGTGGCTGCCACGGCAAGTCGTGCGAAACGGGCGCCGGCTGGTTGTACGGGCAGACTTCCTGGCAGATATCGCAGCCGTAGACCTGCGTGCCGACCGCGCCGTGATACTCGGCAGGGATGTCACCTCGGTGCTCAATCGTCAGATAGGACAGGCAGCGCGCCGAGTCGAGGACGCCCGGCTCGACGAGTGCACCGGTCGGACACGCCTCGAGACATTTCGTGCAGCTGCCGCACTGCTCCAGTCCCTCGCGCGTCGGCCTCGAGGTCGAGCGTGGTGATGATTTCGCCAAGGAAGAGCCATGACCCGATCTCCGGGTTGATCAGGCACGTGTTCTTGCCAATCCAGCCGAGCCCGGCATACTGCGCGTAGACGCGCTCCTGCACGGGCCCGGTATCGACGTAGGCGCGCGCCTCGAATGGATCGGCGGACTCCGCGCGCATCCAGGCGACGAGCGCCTCGAGACGCTCCGTGAGGACATCGTGATAGTCGTCGCCCCATGCATATCGCGAGATGCGGGCAACATCGGCGTCCAGATCGGCGGAGTACGGCCGCTCGGTGTTGTAGAGGGTGGCGGTGACGATCACGCTGCGCGCGTTGGGGACGACGAGTCGGACGTCCGCGCGTTTCTCCGCCGAGCGATGCATCCAGCCCATGGTGGCCGCATACCCGCGGTCGAGCCACTCGGAGAGAAATGCGAGCTCAGCGTAACTTTCGGCCCGCGCAATGCCGCACAGGTCGAAACCAAGCTCTCGAGCTTGCGCTTTTATCGCAGGAGCGCTGATCACGGCTGTTTCGATCGTGGCGCGAACCCTGTCGGGTTCGCGAGGCGCGCCTGGCAAGGCGCGCCCCAGCGAAAGCTGTTACGACTTCGAAACCAACTGACGCACCACGTACGGCAGGATCCCGCCCTGACGGAACGCCACCAGTTCCTCCGGCGTGTCGATGCGGGCCGTCACCGTGAACGTCGTCTCCGAGCCACCGGCGCCGGTCGCCACCACGCGCACGTCGCCGCGCGGCTTGAGGCCTTCCGCGACGTCGAGGCTGAACGCCTCGGTACCGGTGAGCTTCAACGTCGCCGCGTTCTGCCCCGCCTTGAACTCCAGCGGCAGCACGCCCATGTTCACCAGATTGCTGCGGTGAATGCGCTCGAACGTTTCGGCGATCACGGCTTTGACGCCGAGCAGCAGCGTCCCCTTGGCCGCCCAGTCGCGCGACGACCCGGAGCCGTACTCCTTGCCCGCGATCACGATCAGCGGCACGCCCTCCGTCTGATAGCGGACGGACGCGTCGTAGATGGTCATCAGCTCGCCGCCCGGGCTGATAGAGCGTCCAGCCGCCCTCGGTCCCCGGCGCCATCTGGTTGCGCAGCCGGATGTTGGCGAACGTCCCGCGCACCATCACCTCGTGATTCCCGCGACGCGCCCCGTAGGAATTGAAGTCGCCCGGCTTGACGCCCAGTTCGATCAGGTAACGACCGGCCGGACTGTCTGCCTTGATCGAGCCCGCCGGCGAAATGTGATCGGTCGTGACGCTGTCGCCAAGCAGCGCCAGCACGCGCGCGCTGACGATGTCCGTCGGCTTCGGCGGCGTCATCGTCATCCCTTCGAGGAACGTCGGCTTGCGGATGTACGTTGACGCCCCATCCCAGGTGAAGCGGCTGCCCTCGAGCACCTGCAGCGCCTGCCACCGCTCGTCGCCCTTGAAGACGTCGGAGTAGCTGCTGCGGAACATGTCCGCTGTGACGGAGCTCAGCATCGTCGCCTGCAGCTCCTGCTCCGACGGCCAGATGTCTTTCAGATAGACCGGGTTCCCTGCCTGATCCTCGCCAAGGGGCTCGACCGTCAGATCCTTCGTAATCCAGCCGGCAAGCGCGTAGGCCACCACCAGCGGCGGCGACATGAGGTAGTTGGCGCGCACGTCCTGCTGAATACGTCCTTCGAAGTTGCGGTTGCCGCTCAGCACCGAGCAGACAACCAGGTTCTTGTCGCGTACGACGGATGCGATCTCGTCGGGCAGCGGTCCGCTATTGCCAATGCACGTCGTGCAGCCGTAGCCGACCAGGTTGAAGCCAAGCGTGTTGAGATACGGAGTCAGCCCCGCGGCGTCGAGGTATTCGGTGACCACTTTCGACCCGGGCGCCAGACTGCTCTTCACCCACGGTCTCCGCGTCAGGCCTTTTTCAACCGCTTTCTTCGCCAGCAGTCCGGCGCCGATCATCACGCTCGGATTCGAGGTGTTCGTGCAGCTCGTGATCGCGGCAATCACCACGGCGCCGTGATCCAGCTGCTCCAGCTCCGGATCGGCAACGGCGACTCCCGATTGCGCCACGGCGCCTGTCGCGGCGGCGACACCGTGACGCGCGCCGCCTTCCGCGCCGCTCGCCCCCTTCAGCGGTTTCGACGGCACCTGCATGGTCGGCAGCGCGGCCTGGAACGCCGTCTTTGCCCGCTTCAGCGACACGCGATCCTGCGGCCGCTTCGGTCCCGCGAGGCTCGGTTCGATGGTCGAGAGATCCAGACTGAGGACCTCTGAGTACGTCGCGTCGGGAGCTCCGTTGACGCGGAACAGCCCCTGCTCCTTGGCATACGCCTCGACAAGCTGCACACGCGCCGGATCGCGACCCGTGAGGCGCAGGTAGTCGAGCGTCATCTCGTCGATCGGGAAGATCGCGACCGTCGCGCCGTATTCGGGGCACATATTGCCGAGCGTCGCACGGTCCGCGATCGTCAGCGCGCCGAGTCCTTCGCCATAGAACTCGACGAACTTGCCGACGACTCCGTGCTTCCGCAGGACTTCGGTGATGGTGAGCACCAGGTCCGTGGCGGTGGCGCCCTGCGGCATCGCGCCGGTCAGCCGGAATCCGACGACCTGCGGAATCAGCATGGAGACCGGCTGACCGAGCATCGCCGCTTCCGCTTCGATGCCGCCGACGCCCCACCCGACGACGCCGAGCCCGTTGACCATGGTGGTGTGGGAGTCGGTGCCGACCAGCGTGTCGGGATACGCGGACGTAATGCCGCCAACCGTCTGCGAGAAGACGACTCGCGCCAGGTACTCGATGTTGACCTGGTGGACGATGCCCGTGTCGGGCGGCACGACCTGAAAGTTGTTGAACGCGCGCTGGCCCCAGCGAAGAAAGGCGTATCGCTCGCGGTTGCGGGAAAACTCGAGCCCCGCGTTGAGCGCAAACGCGTCGGAGCGCGCGAAATAGTCCACCTGCACGGAATGGTCGATGACGAGCTCGACCGGCTGGAGCGGGTTGACCCGGTCCGGATCGCCGCCCAGCGCCACGATCGCATCGCGCATCGCGGCGAGATCGACGACGCAGGGAACACCGGTGAAGTCCTGGAGCAGCACGCGCGCCGGCATGAACGAAATCTCTTGTTCGAGCGCTGCCGTCGCGTCCCACCGCGCCAGCGCGGCAATGTCGGCGGACTTCACAAAGGCGTTGTCCTCGCGCCGCAGCAGGTTCTCGAGCAGGATCTTCATCGAGTACGGCAGCCGCGAGACGCCGGTGAATCCGGCCTTCTCCAGCGCCGGGAGGCTGTAGATCTGAACCGGTTGTCCGCCCACGCGGATGTCGGTGCGTGCTCCGAAGCTATTCACAATCATGGCGTGAGTGATCTCTCGGCCTCCGAAAAGATCATCATACTCTCGGGGCCCGAGGGGTACTCAGATCGGCTGCAAGGACAGGCCGGTCAACTCCAAGAGTCGCTAGTACCTCATCGCAGGGACTCTGATTGATTGCGCCTGCCAGCCACGGCGGCGGGTGTCTCGCTCTGCCGGCCGCTCGGCACGCCCGCTCAGGTTCGACGGGCATTGATGACATCGCGAGGCCAGTGCTTCGATTCGGGGCACCCGGCCCCGGCGACCGAGTCGGCCGGGCTCCGCAAGACACCCGACGCCGCGTCTGGCACTCCAATCATCACAGTCCCTGCGACGGAGTACGAGGCGGACCGATCGCGAAATGGAGATTCGAGCGTTCCGAATCGAAGACGAGCCTGCCGTCATTTCCCTTTGGGAACGATGCGGACTCGTTCGGGCGTGGAACGATCCGAAGAAAGACATCGAGCGGAAGCTCAGAGCCGGCGCCGAGCTATTCCTGGTGGGAGTCGTCAACGACAGGGTCGTCGCCACAGTTATGGCCGGCTACGAGGGGCACCGTGGGTGGATCAACTACCTGGCGGTGGCACCGGAGACGCAGCGGACAGGGCTCGGCCGCGAGATCATGAATGAGGCGGAGCGTCGTCTTCGCGCCGCGGGCTGCCCGAAGATCAATCTGCAGATTCGCGGCGACAACTACGGGGCAGTGGACTTCTACAAGGCGCTCGGGTACATCCCGGACGATGTTGTTAGCATGGGCAAACGGCTGGAGAGCGACCTAGGCGACGCCTGACAGGCAGATACTGATGGCATCAGTCCTGGTGTTAGCACCGGACCCCGACGAGGCCGATGCACTCGTTCGAGGGTTTATCCGACGCGGTATTCACCGCGAAGACGTGCGGAACGGGGCACTCGACTGCGTCTCGCTTCCGTCTCTCGACATGCTGATCGCGGTCGGAGGTAACGGCAAGGCGCAATACGGGATTCAAGCGCAGTATCTAATTGATCGCTGGGACGGCATTGAACTGCTGGTCTGTGCGGGAGCGGCCGGTCGGTTAACCGAGGCGCTGCAGATCGGTGACATCGTTCTCGGAACTGCCACGGTCGAACACGACTACAAGGAGCGCTTCAACCCTCAGCCGTCGCCAAGGTACGACGCCAGTCCTGGCGTCCTGAGCGAATTCATCCGGCTGGCGGAATCGACGGCATTTCCATTCAAGGTGCACTTCGGTGTGATCGCAAGCGGCGACGAAGATGTCGTTGATCCGGCTCGGGCAGAGGAACTCCGCGAGACGACCAACGGGCTCTGCGTTGCGTGGGAAGGAAGTGGCGGAGCAAGGGCAGCGCGTCTGAATGACGTCGGGTTTCTTGAGATTCGCGGCATCACGGATGGAGCCGATGGCGATGCTGCACGATTCTTCCATGACAACGTCAGCGACGTGATGTTCAACGTCGTTGAACTCCTGATGGCATGGTCTATCATGCGCAAACCGGCCTAACTGCGGCAACCTTTTCAAGACTTCGGTGGAGCTGGATGTACCGGACACGACTTCTCTGCGCGATCGGCGTAACCCTGTCGGCCGTGGTGAGCGGCAGCCAGTCGGCTCCCGCAACACTCTCCGAGGCGCTGCGTGCCCATCTGAAGGGCGAGCAGTTCAGTATCGTCACCTCCGTGAGAGGACTGCCGCTCGATGTCCGCAACGGGCTGCAGACCTTGTTCCGCAGCCAGACGCTCGATATCGCCGAGCCCGGTGCCGAGTATCAGGCCACCGACGTGATCGTCAAACCGGGGCTGCCGTTCCGTCGGATGGTCAAGGCCGGATGTTCGAAAGACTTTCACTGCCTCGTCTACTACGAGCGCGGCGGCATCGCCCACACGTGGCAGGTGGCGCTGTTTCAGTGGACGCCGGACGCGACTCGATTCGAGGGGGGCGGTATCGCGCCTGGCGGGCTGGCGACCATCGAGGACGTCCGGAACGCCCTTGTGTCCGGAGCCATCAAGAGCTCGCCGGGTTCCTGGTAGTGATCGAAATCCGACCTGAGGGACCCGGGGACACCACGGCTATTCGAGACGTCAATCGACGCGCGTTCGGCCAGGACCAGGAAGGCAACATTGTCGATGCGTTGCGGGCGAACGGCGCCGCAGTCCTGTCGTTGGTCGCAGTGGTGGACGGTCGAGTCGTGGGTCACATCATGTACAGCCCGCTCATCGTG
This sequence comes from uncultured Acidobacteriota bacterium, assembly GCA_963793705.1. Classification (GTDB taxonomy): domain Bacteria; phylum Acidobacteriota; class Vicinamibacteria; order Vicinamibacterales; family UBA2999; genus Gp6-AA40. The sequence continues at coordinate 186,836 of CAWCBC010000013.1, forward strand.
GGCGGCGTGGTGGGGGCAGCACTTGGGCCCATGGCGGTGGTCCCGGAAGAACAAAGGCAGGGCATCGGCACCAAGCTCGTCGAGGCCGGAAACGAACGACTCGCAGACGAGGGGTGCCCGTGCATCGCCGTGCTCGGGCATCCGATGTTCTACCCACGGTTTGGATTCAGGCCGGCGAGCACCTACCGAATCACATGCGAATGGGATGTGCCCGACGACGTGTTTATGGTGCTGGTGCTGGACGACGCGAAGATGTCGGGTGTGGTTGGGGCGGCACAGGTACCGGACTGAATTCTCGACGGTGTCTTGATCCCCGAAGGGCCGCAGAGCTGTTAGAAGGTCAGGCACAGGGACTGGTCGCCGCGACCTGGCGATGGCGCGGTCTACTTAAGACAACTTAGGCGTCCGACGGTTAGGCGGACGAGCCACAGGAGAAGCAGATGATTCATAAGCCGAGAAGCACGCGACGAACCTTCGTGACGCAACTGGGGACGATGGTTGGTGTGACGGCAGGCGGACTGTTGCCGTTCGCCCTGGACTCTGTAGTGGCCGCTCAGGTCCCGGAGGCAAAAGACCGCCGTACGGGTTTCTTGGGACGACCTGGCGCGGAGGTCTTTTACGAGGTGTCAGGGCAAGGCCCAGCGTTGATCTTCGCGCACGGGGCCGGAGGGACCTATCTGTCGTGGTGGCAGCAGGTGCCATACTTCTCTTCGCGGTTCACGTGCGTGACTTTTTCTCACCGCACATTCGCACCGTCCACTGAAGTCCCGGACGGCCCCGGCCCCGCCGCTTTCGTGAACGACCTTGGAGCACTCATCGATCACCTAGGCCTGGCCGATGTCGTATTGATCGCGCAATCCATGGGCGGCCGCACGTGCCTGCCCTACGCTCTTGAAAATCAGCGTCGCGTTCGCGGGCTGGTGATGGCCTCGAATGTTGGGGGTGTGGACTATTCGACGATCCCGCATCCCGCGGTAGCACGAGCCGCTTCGTGGACTCGCGACGCTGAACGGAATCAGGCGGAGCTGAGCAAGCAGGGCATACATCCAGGGGCCGGCGTGCGGATGGCGAAGGAGCAGCCGGGATTGGCCTACCTTATTCGCCAGCTCTACGACATGACCGACGAGAAGCGCAGGGAACGGCGTGCGAAAATGCAGCTAAGCGTGCCTCCTCCGTCGGTCGAGGCCGTTAAGCGACTTTCTGTTCGAACCCTATTTCTCACAGGAGAAGAAGACTTCGCCGTCTTCCCAGGCGCCTCCGTGGCGTTGGCATCGGTCATGCCCAAGGCGAGGGTTGAAAGCGTGCCGCGAGCTGGGCACTCTGTGTACTTTGAGCGCGCCGAGACGTTCAATCGCTTGGTTGATACATTCCTCCGGTCGCTGTAATGACGAGACGCCAACACCGGCTTGCAGCCGGCGGCGCTCGCTGGTGATCACGAAGCGCCGCGGCTGAAGCCGAACGTTGAGCGACGAACGAAGGCATGGCTGGCAAGCACGGTGTTTCCGCGATGTGCTGAATCTGCCGGTCTTGCGATCCCGATGGTTAGAAGGTCAGGTACAGGGAACTGGTCGCCGCGACCTGGCGGGCTGTCCCGCTTCCGGTCGCCACCCCGCCGGTCGTGACGATGAGCGCCGCGTCCACGCGGATGCCGGCGCCCTTGATCCGTCCTGTGTTTCGCATCGCCAGCGGGTACTTGATGCCTCCGCCACCGCGATAGGTAATCCCGCTATCCAGCAGCGTCAATCCCTCGTGCACGGCACCGACGTATCCGGCTCCACCGGTGATGAACGGCATCAAGGTTCGCGGGCGGGCCCGGCCGAGATTCACGAGCAGTCAGTGCGAAGTCCTGATCGTCTGTGATCGGTGACGAGGCGAGTTGTGGTTACGATTTGTCGCCGGACGTTTTGCTGGAATTCGATGTTCTGGTCCGCGGTCAGCACGACGTCAAATCGATCGACAGCCCGCCTGAGTAGCGCGCCGTTCGTTAAGCTCGTCCAGGATTCAGCACGAACGGTCGAAACCTCGTGTCCGAACAGTAGAGCGCCGAGCGGACGAGGCAGCGATTCATCGAGAAGGATGCGCACGAGACAGGAGGAGGTCGCCAGCGATTTCAAGCGCGGCAACCGCCTGCGCGCGCGTCACGGACGGCAAGTGATCGAGGAACCGCTCCAAGGGGTCACCGGCCGCGAGATAGTCCAAGAGGTTCTTGATGGGCACGCGCGTGCCGGCAAAGACCGGGGTTCCCCCGAGAACTTCGGGGTCGCACCGCACGACTGACTCCAAGGCCGGGGTGGGCATCATCGACTCTGATTCCATGGTAGCGCGATCGAGCTGAATCTGCCGGTCTCGCGATCCCTACGGTTAGAAGGCCAGATACAGGGAACTGGTCGCCGCGACCTGGCGGGCTGGCCCGCTTCCGGTCGCCACCCCGCCGGTCGTGACGATCAACGCCGCGTCCACGCGGATGCCGGCGCCCTTGATCCGTCCTGTGTTTCGCATCGCCAGCGGGTACTTGATGCCTCCGCCGCCGCGATAGGTGATCCCGCTCTCCAGCAGCGTCAAGCCCTCGTGCACGGCACCGACGTATCCGGCTCCACCGGTGATGAACGGCATCAGGGTTCGCGGACGGGCCCGGCCGAGATTCACGAGCAGGCCGAGATCCAGTGAATACAGATCCACGCGTTCCGCCAGCGTGATCGGCGGGGCGCCTTCGACGTCGCCGGTGATCGACGTCTGGAGCTCCGGCCTCGCCCACCCGCCACGCATCTCCAGCACATAGCGCGGCCCGAGCAGGAAGTCGAGGCGGACTTCGATCGGAAGGCTCGCGCCGACGCGCGAGGTCGTGGCGAACAGCTGATACGGCTGGGTGTTGCGGCCGCGAAGCGTGGCGTCGGCGCTGCCCAGGCCATTGCCGGTGAGAAACCCTGCTCCCGCGGACAGTTCCATGCGCGGGGGCGACGGGCGGCGCGGCTGGGGCGCGCCGCGGCCCTGCGCATCGACGCTGCAACCACGAAGAGCACGAAGAGATCGAAGACCACGAAGAAGAAAGGACAGATTCTTTTTCGTGTTCTTCGAGATCCTTCGTGCGCTTCGTGGTTCTCTTCGTGGTTTCACTTGGGCCGAACCGTCACGGTGAGGCGGGTACCGACACCGCCGGACGGCGCGGCGACGAGCCTCGGGTAATACGTCACCTGAAAGTCGATGTCGATCGTGAGTCGAGATCGAAGAAGCTGTCGATGTCCGCGTCGTCCAGCGGCTCGACGCGGACGACGTACGGGACCCGGCGTCAGACCCAGGATCTGGAACTCGCCCTCATCTCCCAGCGCAAACCCGCCGACGAGCGCGCGCGTGCGCGTATTGAAGACAACGACGTGCGCGCCCACGACCGCGGCAGTGCCGCGACGCACGCGCCCGTGGACTCCGCCCGTTGACGACTCGAAGCCGTCGGTGGGATAGAGGTCGGAGATGCCGGCAATGTCGTCGGGCTGCAGCACGCGATCGACGATCGAGCCGCGGCCCAGCGAGATCGGAAACATCACCGCACCGGATCCCAGCACGCGGCGGCCGCCTTCGGGCCTGATCTCGGTCTCCCCGATCGCGGAATGGCCAAGCCCAAGGAAGTGCCCGACCTCGTGGACAGCCACTGATTCGAGGTCGAAGCGGTCGGGATCGCCCCCGGCCGCCGTTGACCACTCGAATGAGGAGTTGAAGAAGATGTCGGCCTCAATGAGCGCGCCGGTGTTCTCGTCGTAGACGAACGTCGTGGCGCCAAGCACCCGATCCATCTCCGGGTGATCCTGAAATCCAATCACCGACAGGTCATCGTCTTCGAACGGCTCGGCCGACGTGAACCCACCGAACGCGAACGTGATCGTCGCGGTCGGCACGTCCTGCCAGGTCGCGAACGCCCGCGCCATGGCGGCCTGGAAGGCTGCCGCGGAGACGCCTGAGGCGCCGCGGTCCGTCGCCATCCAGCGCACCTGCGAATCGGCCCAGTGCACGCGTTCGGTGCCGACGCCGGTCCCGAAATGCAGGTACGCATGCGCGGGAACGGCGACCGCGCACGACATGAGGACAAGAAGCAGAAGCCGGCGGGTCATCGAGCTCTCGGAATCGCGCGGCGGTTGCTCGGCGGGACGACATTCCCAAGCGCACGCTGCACCTCGCGCGCGAACGCCGCCGGATCCAGCGGGCGGCGCGACGGATCGCCGCGGACGACGCGGCCTGACCCGGCAGCCACCGCTGGCGTCACCACTGCCCCACCGCCCTGGCGCGCGACGCGATACACGCCCTGGCTCAGGCCATACGGCATCGCGATCGCGGGCGCCCGGCCCTTGAGAAACACGATCACGTCATCGCCCGCGGCAAACACGGGCGCACCGACCATCACCCGGCGATAGGCGCCGACCCGGCCGCCTGGCACACGAAAGACCGTCGTTGTGCCCGTCGTGCCTTTCAGCGTGTCGGTGACGTACACCGTGATCACGCTTTCAATTGCTCGCCGCGGCCCGGCCGTCTGCCCCTGCACGTTGACGACTGTCCCGCGCACGATCAGTTCGGACTCGCGAGCCATCTGCGCGAAATCCGCGGGAACAAGCGTGGTTGCCGACAGCGCCCTGCCCACAAACACGAAAACGACACACAGCCACAGTCTTCACCTGAGGGCTTCATCGTGACGCCACCTCGAGAATCGCGTCGGCGGCACGGCCGCTCGCGCCCGGGGCTCCCAGTTGCGCCTTCACACCGCGCAGCGCTTCGGTCATCCGCGCGTGCCGATCGCGGTCCGTCAACAGCGTGACGACCTCGGCGGACACGCGGTCGGGAGTGAAATCGTCTTGAATCAGCTCGGGAACGATGCGCTCGCCAGCAACCAGGTTCGGCATCGCATACATGTCGACGTTGACGAATCGTTTGCCAAGTCGATAGGTCAGCGGCGACAGCCGGTAGACCACGACCATCGGCCGCTCGTGCAGCGCGCACTGCACCGTTGCTGTTCCCGACGCGGTAATCGCCACGTCCGCTGACGCTATCACGTCGTCGGTGCGATCGCGGACCAGCACGGCACCCGCCGCTGCCAGCGGGGCAAACTCGGCCTCTCCGATCCCCGGTGCGCAGGCGACGGTGAACTGCACGCCTGGTACGCGCGCGCGAATCAGCGGTATCGCCTCGACGAACGCCGGCACGGTGTGGGCCGTTTCGTTGTGTCGGCTGCCCGGCAGCAACGCGACCGTTGGCGCGTCGGGCACGAGGCCGCACGTCGCGAGAAACGACGACCGCGGCTCGCGCGGCTTGGCGAGGTCGGCCAGTGGATGACCGACAAAGCGCACGTCGACTCCCGCGTCCTGATAGATGCGCTCTTCGAACGGAAAGATGACGAGCACACGCGCGACGGCCGCCTGCATGGTCTTCATGCGGCCGGGCCGCCACGCCCACAGCTGCGGGGAGACGTAATAGACGATGGGAATGCGGAGGCGCCGCAGCCCGGCGATGAGATAGAAATTGAAATCAGGAAAGTCGATCGGCACGAACACATCGGGGCGGCGATCGCGCGCAGTGGTGTACAGCCTCCACAACATCGCAATCGCGCGCGGCCACACGCTGAGCGACTCGAACAGGCCGGTCACCGAGAATCGCGTGAAGTCGCCGAGGAGCTCTCCGCCTGCGCTGCGCAGCTTCGGTCCACCGAAGCCGAAGATCTCCGCGTCCGGCGAGCGCCGCAGGAGTTCGGTGGCGAGCGCGCCGGCGTACAGATCGCCGGAGGCTTCGCCGCACGAAATCATGATGCGCAAGCGTTAGGAGGGGCGGTTGAACAGGGTGTCTGGCACGTGCTCGTTGAACGTGACCTTGGTGATCGTGCGCGTGATCACCACCTGGCCGTTTTGCAGCAACTGGGTCTCGAACGGCACGCGGATACCGTTGACGAACCGGTAGTCCGAGAACAGTTCCTCGCTGAGGATCGAACGTGCCTGCGGCCCGGGCGTCGTGTACGCCTGGCCGACGATGAGCATCTGCGGATCGACGAACAGCCGCACGCGATCGAGCTGCGGGCCGCTGAGTTCCAATACCTGGACCGGGCGGCCGTCACGGGCGGTTTGATCCGTCAGCTTGCGGACGGTCACCCGTCCTTCGGCCGCCTCAATCAGCAGCGGGATGATGTCGCGGCGCACGCTGGCGGCAAAGTCAGCCGCCATCGCCGGCGGCGCTTCCTGGATCCCCGCGGGACTCTTCACCCAGGCGGAACCCGAGTTGAAGACCTGCGTCGTCTGTGCCCCGCTGATCTCCGCATCAACCCTGAATCGGTCGGGATAGGCGATATAGGTCTTGGTGGTCGATGGCAGCGTCCCTTGCTGCATCTTGAATGTGGTGATCGTCTCGGCCACGACCGTCTTGATGCCTTTCAACACCATCAGGCCGCCGCGCACTTCCACCACGCGTCGGAGGACATCCATCGCCGCGCGATCGTTCTGCGCCGTCGCATTCGGCGCACCGCCGCCGGCACGCGGATTCACCTGCGCCGCAAGATATGCGGGCCTGCCCTGAGCGAGCGCAGCGAGTCGAACGGTGTTCGAACGGCCCGAACGACTCGAACGACGCTCGGAGATCCCGTTTGGCGCTTCAGCGACGCCGACATCAGATCGAGCTGCTCGACCGGGATCACCTCGACGTCATCCAACCCGAGCGCGCGCAGCTGCGGGACGAAAGCCTTGGCGTTACCGACCAGCACCACTGACAGACGGTCGGGCTTGAGGTAGGCCTGCGCGACACGCTGGATATCGTCCGCCGTGATGGCCGTCACCCGCTGCGTATAGGTCGGAATGTCCTCCAGCGGCAGTTCGTAGAGGACGTAGTTGATCACCTGTGTCGCAATGTCGTTTGGCGACTCGATCGTCAGCGGGAAGCTCCCCGCCAGGTACGCCTGCGCGTCCGTCAGCTCACGTTCGGGCACGCGCTGCTGCTGAAGCCGGATGAACTCAGCGATCATCAGCCGGAGCGCCTCGCCGGTCGTGCCCGTTTGGGTGTCGGTCTCGGCGACGACATCCCCAGCCAGCTTGCGGCCTTCGGTATCCGCCGACGCGCCATAGGTCAGCCCGCGCTCCGAGCGCAGCACGCGGTGAAGCCGATTGGCCCCTTCGCCGCCGAGCACCTTGACCGCCAGATCCCATTTCAGGAAGTCCGGATGCTTCCGCGGGATCGCCAGCTGACCGACGCGGATTTCTGTCTGCACGGCGTCCGGCTTGTCGATCACGACGATGCGCCGTGTCGGCTGTGGAGGTGACGCACCGCGCCACACCGGCGCTTCGCCCCGCGACCAGCTCCCGAACACGCGTTCGGCCGCCGCCGCGGCGTCCTTCTGCGTGATGTCGCCGACGATGGCCAGCACCATGTTGTTGGGGACGAAGTACTGACGGTGAAACCGCTGCAGATCGTCGCGTGTGATGCCAGCCACGGTCTCCGGCGTGCCGCTGCCCGGCAGCCCGTACGGGTGAAAACCGTAGACGAGACGATCGAACACCGCCGAGGCGATGTAGTCGGGATCGTTCGCGTTGACCTGCTGCGTCGACGTGATTTGTTCCTTCTGTCGCTCGATTTCCTCCGGCGCAAAGGCTGGGCTGCGGACGATATCCGCCATCAGATCCATCGCCACGTTGAACGAGTCCTTCATCACGACGGTGCTGACCGACGTGAAGTCGTCGCCGGAGCCGGTGCCGAGGATGCCGCCGATCGAGTCGATCTGGTCGGCGATCTGCTGCGCGCTGCGCGTGGCGGTTCCCTGATCGAGCAGGTTCGACACGAGCGTCGCGACCCCGCGCTTCTTATCGGGATCGTTGGCGCCGCCGGCGCGTACCAGCAGGCGCATCGTCACCGCTGGCTGCTCGTGGTGCAGCACGGTGATGACCTGCATGCCGTTGGCGAGCGTCCGGATGTCGTACGGCGGAAAGGTCACCGCGCGCGCGGGCAACGGCCGCGGCATACGCTCGACCGGCCATGGGGGATTCTGGGCCGCGACAGAGAGCGACAATCCCAGCATCCCAATCCCGACTCCCGCAACCCAACGCGTCATCGCGAGCCGCTTTCTTTGGACAGGATGTGAATGACGACGCGGTTGGACTCGTTGAAGTAGGTCTTGCGCGACCCGCTGAATGTCGGCGGCCGTCACGTTCATGAAGATCTCGAACTCGCCGTCGGCGGTGCCGATGTCGTTGTGGATCACCGCGGCGTGGGCCAGGTGCATCGCTTTCTCCTGGATCGTTTCGCGGCTGACGATGTAGTCGCGCGCCCATTGGTTCTTCGCACGCTGGAGCTCAGAGGCGCTAATCGGCTCCCGCTTCAGCTTCTCGAACTCATCGATCAGCGCCTTCTCGGCGTCGGCCACCGTTTTCCCCGGCTGCAGCACGGCAACCGCATAGAAGAGATTCGGATCCTCGGTGATATTGCCGCTGCCAAACGCCGTCAGCGCGAGGCGCTTGTTGTACATCAGCTCGCGCGGAATTCTGGCGCTGTTGCCGTCGGACAGAACCTTGGCTGTCATATGCAGCGGATACGCATCCGGATGCCCGTCGTAGGTGACGTGGTAGCCGACGACGACCGCGGGCAGCGGCCACGATTCGGACACCACAGCACGTTTCTCTTTCGTCTGCGCCGGCTCCTTCGGGATGTCCCGGGGTACAGGCTGTGCTCCTTTCGGGACACGGGCGAAGTACTGGTTCACCAACTGCACAGTCTGCGCCACATCGAAGTCACCAACTATCGCGACAGTCGCGTTGGCAGGCACATAGAACGTGCGGTGGAACTCGCGCACGTCCTCGACAGAGGCCGCCTCCAGGTCCGCCATGCTGCCGATCGTCGGGTGCTTGTACGGATGCGTGGTGAACGCCTGGTCGAAGATGATCTCGTTGAGCCGGCCGTATGGCTGGTTCTCGATGCGCATCCGGCGCTCTTCCTTCACCACCTCGCGCTCCCGCGTGAAGGCGGCCTGGTCAATGCGCAGGGTCGCCATGCGGTCGGCTTCGAGCCACACCACCATCGGCAGGTAGTGCGCCGGGAACGTCTGCCAGAAGACCGTTTCGTCCTCGGTCGTATAGGCGTTACTGCGGCCGCCGATGCCGGCGATGACCGAGGTGTGGGAGTCGGGGTCGACGTTCTGCGACCCCTTGAACATCATGTGCTCGAACAGATGCGCGAATCCGGTGCGTCCCGGCCGCTCGTTCTTCGACCCGACGTGGTACCAGACCGCGACGTGCGCGATCGGCGTCGAGTGATCCTCCGAGAGGATCACGCGCAGCCCGTTGGGAAGCGTCAGGAGCTGGTATTGGAGCTTGGGAGGATGGACAGCCGCCCACAAAGGGACCAGGGCGGCCAGGAAGACAACTCCCAACACCCAACACCCAACTCCCGACCTCCAGGCGCTCCGGGAATGGCGGTGTGGTGTGGGTTGGGAGTTGGAAGCTGGGAGTTGGGAGTTGGCCAAGTTCCCGCGATTATCCCAGATTAACGGCTTAGCAGCCTGAAGCCTGCGGTCATCCATGTGGCGGTGCCGAACTCGAGCGGATACGGATCGATCCGCCGCTCCGCCGCCACGAACAGTTCGACGGCGCCGGCGCCGCCCTCGAAGCGAAATCCGCCTTCCGCCCGGTAACCCGTCTGCCCGTCCCGACCGGCCGTGCCGTCCACACCCAGATGCCGAACCTCGCCAGCCGCGAGCACGCCCAGGCCAGGCCGAAGAAGAAGATCGGCGCGCACGTGCGTGTCGAGCTCCCAACGGTAGTCGACGAACGAGTGCTGCACGACCCAGCGCAGATCGCCCTGAACGTCGACAAAGGCCGCACCGAGCAGGAACGCACGGTTGACCCGTCCGCCGAGCATGTTCCAGTCCACCGGGTCTTCTTTGTCGCGGTCGCCGAGGTGACGTGAGGTGTGATGAAAGACCAGGGCGGCTTCAATCTGCTTCAGGCGTGCCGAGAGCGCGCCCTCGAGCATGTAGTTCCCCTGGTTCGGGTCGAACGCCCGCCGCTCTTCGCCGAGGATGGCCTGATAGTTCGCCGCAAAAATCAGGCGCCCACGCGTGTAGTCGACGAGGTCGAGCTCCCCGCCGAAGTTCGCGTCCCACCGGAACCGCTCGTCGTCGGTTCCACTGAGGTGCTCCGCGCCCATGTGAAACGCCGCGCGCGGAAGAAACGACACGCTCGGCCCCCGGTTTTGCGCGGCCGCCGGCTCGGCACAGCCGACGAGGACCATGACGATCGTGAGTGTCCGCGTCATTCGGTCCGCCGCTTCGACTCACCCTTATCGGGTTCGCTCAGGGCAGGCGACCGTGGCTTTGGCGTCTGGCCCGTGAGCTCCAGGACGCGCGCTTCAAGCTGCTCGATTCGACGTTTCAATTCAGGAAGCCTTCGGAAGAGAACGGAGGCTTTCCTCCATTCACGGCTGTCGATGGCCGGGTACCCCGCCACCATCGACTCCAGGATCCAGTGAGTTCGTGACGCCGGATTGTCCGACGGCAATCGCGCCACGGCCGATCGAGAGATGGCCGCCGACGCCGACCTGCCCGCCAAACATCACCTCGTCACCGATCTCGGTGCTGCCAGCGACGCCGACCTGAGCGGCCATCAGCACGTTGCGCCCAATCGTCACGCCGTGGGCGATCTGCACGAGGTTATCGATCTTCGTACCGGCCTTGATGCGGGTCTCGCCAACGGCGGGACGATCGACCGTGGTATTCGCGCCCAGCTCGACGTCGTCCTCGATGACGACGGCGGCGGTCTGCGGAATTTTCTCGTGCGTGCCGTCGCGGCGGCGGACAAAGCCGTATCCGTCGCCGCCGATGACGACCCCGTTCTGCAGAATGACGCGGTTGCCGATCGTGACGCGCTCGCGAATCGATACGTTCGAATGGATCACGCAGTCGTTGCCGATTCGCGCCCCGCGGCCGATCGTGACATTGGGAAAGACGACCGTGCGATCGCCGATCGACGCACCCGACTCGATCGCGACAAACGCGCCGACGGACACGTCGCGTCCAAGCTGCACGTCGCCGGCGACGGCCGCATGGGCATCGACGCCGGCTGGCCGGGCGCCACTCGGGCGCAAACAGACGAACCGCGCGGGCAAACGCGAGATACGGATCGTCCGCGCGCAGCGTCGCAACATCCGCCTTCGCTGAAGCTCGGCGGACAAGCGGGGCCGAGTCCGCGCCGCGCTTGAGGATCACGGCGGACGCCTCGCGTCGTCGCCAGCAGCTTCTCGTATTTCGGGTTGGCGACGAACGTGATGTCACCGGGGCCCGCGTCCTGAATACCGGCGACGCGGAGGATCTCGATCTCGCCGTCCCCTTCCAGGACACAGTCGAGGCTGCCGGCGAGATCGCGGAGTTTCACGCGGAGAGATTGTATCGGGATCAGGGGTGGCGGATCGCGACGCGCTCGAAGAATTTCGGCAGCTGTTCCAGCCGCAGCCGCGTCGCGACGTCGAGCAGGCGTGCCTCGCGTGCGTGCGGATCGAGCTCCGCCAGTTCCCGCAGCTCACCAAGAGGTGGACATGATCGCCCGCTCCACGTCACGCGGCGCAGGCCATGGGCCGAGCCGCGCATCGAGAGGAAGTGCCCGACGGCGCGGAATCCGAAATACATCGCTGGCAGATTGGCGACGCCGGGAATCACGACGAGCGGAAAGAACGCGACGAACGTCACGACAAACAGCGCGCCGTCGATGAACATCCAGCGGTAATGGCGGTCGTAGTCGCGCTGCAGCGTGCCTCGAATGAGCGCGTGCGTCTGCTCGAACGTCATGTCCGCCGGGTGCGCGGCGGTCGCCGCGGTCTCACGGCGAAGGTTCCAGAGCAGTCGCTGCTCGGCGATGCGCTCGGCCACCCACGCCATGGCGCGATCCTGGATCCTGCCGATCCAGCTCTTCGCGGCATCGGCGGACGCGCCGTTGCGCTGGCGCTCTTCCGCCGCCCGCACCAGGCCGCCGAACTTGCGGCGCATCCGGCCGATCCAGCCGGTGGTCTCTGGCTCAACCGGCTCGTCGCCGGCGACTGGCCGCTCGCAATACAGCTCGTACCGGTCCGGGCCGACCGGAATGACGAAGACGTCCATGTTCTAGTTGGATAGTTGGATAGTTGGTGGTCGGTAGGTTCGCAGTCAGATGGTTAGCAAGGCTCGGGCCGACCCGCGCTACCGCACGCGCCGCTGGGGTCGCGGCGGCGGGTTCAGCGGAAGAGGAGGCTTTCCCGCCGCCTCCCAGGCCCCCGCGATCATCGCCGCGGTGGCGGCGATCGCCTCGTTCAGCCGCCGCTCGAGCACCGCACGGTTCGCCTTGAAGAACGCGTCGTAATAGGCATCGTCGTAGACGTCACGCGATCCGATCGCCTCGAGGTCCGCCTTGAGGATGGGCGGGACGAGCTGGGTGCCCTGCAGCAGCGTGGTGAACGCGAAGTCGCGTGGATCCTTGATCGGGGCGATCGGCTTCGGCGCGATCGTCAGACGATCGCGATACCGCTCGAACATCGCCGACTCGAAGCGCGCGTGGAGGCCGTTCTGGCCGGTGAGCTGTCCATCGTGATTGAAGACGGCGTGAAAGGGTACATGGGCGTCGCTGACGTAGTGGGTCAACCAGGCTGAGTTGAAGATGATGTCGTTCTGGCCGAACGCCCCGCGGCGGGCATAGTCCTCGAAGACCCGGCGCAGCGCGCCGTACCTCTCCTCGAGCGCCCACGGCAGCGTTCCCATCTCGCGCATGCGGTTGGGACCGAATTTCGCAACCGCGGCCGTGAAATCGCGCGGCAGGCCATTGAAGGGATACGGGCCGAATCCCTGCCAGTCCATATCCAGGAAATGATTCGAGTCCTCTTCGTGCGCGAAGCCAGCGGTCCGCCAGGTGTCGGGATCGATCGACCGCTCGATCAGCGTCGCGCGGTGCGCCTCGAACACCGGCCGCAGCTCGGCGGGCAGCAGCGCGATCGCACGCTCCATGATGAACTTGTGCGCTTCGAATCCCCAGGCGTGCGCCTGACCGGCGCACGTCAGGAGCAGCACCACCGCGATCGCAGCTGCTCGTCTCATGCCGCTGATTATAGTGAGGAGATGAAGATCGGCGCGCACATGTCGGTGGCCGGCGGCGTCTCGAAGGCGGTCGAGCGCGCGGTCGTGCACGGCTGCGAGGCGCTGCAGATCTTCAGCAAGAACGCCAATCAGTGGCAGGGCACGCCGCTGGACCCCGCGGAGATCCGCGCCTTCCGCGCGCGCATCGACGAGACGGGCATCACGCCAGTCGTCTCCCACGCCAGCTACCTGATCAACCTCGCGACCACGTTTCCGCTGCTGCGCGAGCAGTCGATCGCCGCGTTCGTCGACGAGCTCGATCGCGCCGAGGCGCTGGGACTGCTGGGCGTCGTGATTCATCCGGGCACCTGCACCGCCGGAAGCGAAGCCGACGCGTTGAGACTGATCGCCGAGGCTATCGGCGCGGCGTTCACGGCGCGGCCGCGGACACGGACGATGGTGCTGCTCGAGCACACGGCTGGCCAGGGTCGCACCGTCGGCCATCGGTTCGAGCACCTGGCCGCCATCCTCGAGCATCTCGAGGGCTCGCCACGCGTCGGCGTGTGTCTCGACACCTGCCATCTCGTCGCCTCCGGCTACGACATCGTCAGCGAGGCCGGATACCGCGACACGTTTGCCGACTTCGACCGGATCGTCGGCCTCGATCGAGTGAAGGTCTTTCACGGCAACGACTCGAAGAAGCCGTGCGGCAGCCGCGTCGACAGGCACGAGCACATCGGCGAAGGCTGCCTCGGCCTCGAACCGTTTCGGCGGCTCGTCAACGATCCGCGATTTGCCGAGCTGCCGATGCTGATCGAAACAGAGAAGACCTCCCGCTCGACGAAGCCGTCAACGATCGTGACCGATCCGCTGGATGTGAAGAACTTGTCGACGCTGCGGCGCCTGCGGGCGGCTACGGCTCGATCGGCGTCGCCACGGCCGACACCACGACCGATGCGTCAAAGCGCGCGGGCGCGCCCATGAAGCGCACGTCCATCAGCGTCACGCGCGTGCCGCCGGACTTGTCGGGCGTGATCGTCCAGAACGGAAATCTCGACCAGACCAGGAACTCACGGATACGCGGTGCGTCGTCTGGCGAGCTTGATGAACGGATGCCCGGCGTTCTTGGGAATCGGCTCCGGATCGAACGTCACGCTCGTCGGCCACCACCTGAACGTTCCCGTCTCATAGCGATCGCCCGCATCGACGATCACCGCCCGTGTGAATGGCGTGAACGGCAGCGGCCCCACCATCAACGCCCGCGGCGCGATCCCGCGCGCTTCGCGCCAGGTATCGCTCACGACCGTGCGCGCCGCCTGCGCCGACGTCAGCATGGCCGCGATGTAGCACACCGAGAACGCCAGCGCGGCGCGGGCCGGAGCGGGCCGCCGCTGGCGGCGGGCGAGCCAGATGCCGACGCCAAGCGCCAGCCAGAGCCAGACGTCGGCGATGAACAGCGCGTCGCCGTAGAACCACCGCCAATCGACCGGCGCAAGCAGGCGAACGCCGTAGTTGTTCAGGAAGTCGAGAAAGACGTGTGAGTAGACGCCGATGTACGAGAGCAGCAGCAGCCAGCCGGCATGGAGCGGCGGCCCGGCGTCGGCCCGGCGCGGACGCAGCCGGCCAATCGCGTACATCACAGCCGCACACGCCAGGGGCAGCGTCAGCTGCGCGAGGATCCCGTGCGTCCACCCGCGCCGGAACGAGATCGGGTCGGTGTCGGTCAGGAACGACAGGACGTCGACGTCGGGCAGGTTCGCCGAGATCATCAGCGTGGCGTTGCCGAAGCGCGTCCGCTGCTTGAGGCCGGCTTCGCCGAACGCGGCGCCCACCAGCGTGTGACAGAAGTTATCCATCGGCGTCTCCGCTCGCCAAAGATCTCCGCCTCGAAGATCAGCATCCGCACATCGTGCTTCCACGCGTCCAACTGGCAGCCCCGCTTTCAGACAGGTGTGATCGAGGAACGTTTCCACGTCCCAGCCATGCTCCGTCGCGACCTGCGGCAGCAGCAAGCCGCGGTGATGGCCGCGCTCGACGATGAGACCGTGCCGGCCAACCTCGATGTCACCGACCGATGCCACTTCCCGTTCCGGCGTCAGCGCGGAGATCTCGATCGTCAGCGCCGCGAGCTCATCCGGCGTCACCGGCGACGAAGCGCGGATCGGAGTCGGCCACCGCACGTCCGAGATGCGCGACCACGCGCGAGACCGCCCAGTCGGTCTCCAGGCGTCCGAGGCATCCGCGCAGTTCATGGTGCCGATGGATCGAGACGAACGCGCCGCACCGCGCGTCGAGCGCGCCACCGCACTCGAGGGCCGGGTCGCGCTCGCGGCGGACGCGCGCCTCCAGCGCCCGTCGAGCGATCGCCAGGAGCCGGCGCTGATCCTCAGGCGCGAACATGCTTCACCAGACGGCCGCAGCGAGATAGCCCACGACCGACGATTTGTCCCCGGAGACGTCGCCCGAATCGGCATACCGCAGCACGCGCGCATCCGAGGCGCCAAGCTGCCGCGCGGCGCGGAGGACCGCCACCATGGGACCGCCGCCGCAGGCGTGACGCGGCTCGCGCTCGAGCGCGTCCATCAGACCGTCCGGGTCAAGCGCCTCGACGTGGCGAATCATGATCGCGTCCATGCGCGCGGCCACCGCGGCGTTTTCGTAATGGGAGAGGTCGGAGCTCGCGATCAGCAGAACGTTGCGGGTCCGCTTTCGATGGCTTCAGTCTCAAGCGGGACCCGCCCCACAGAGACTTGCACCGGATCCTTCGTCGCGGACCCGACATGCCGCTGCCAGCGCATCGCCGAGCGCGAACGCGGTCTCGCGCGTCTGATGGCCCATCACCAGCGGCACGATCGGCACGCCCGGCAGCAGATGCGCGATGAACGGCAGCTGCATCTCCAGCGCATGTTCGCGGCGGTGCGCCGCCGGCAGGTCGACCACCTCGGCGCATTCGGCGCGGATCATCTCCGCCAGACCGCGTTGCCACCGCCACGGCCCCGAGCGGCGTCTCCCATTGCCCCGCGCCCCAGATCGACACTCCACGGAACGGCACGAAGTGGGACGGACCGACGAGCACGATCGCGCTGTACGGGACGCCTCGCACGAGCGTGTACGCGAACGCCGCCACCGGGCCCGAGTACATCAGCCCGGCGTGAGGGGCGACCAGGGCACGTGGCGGACGGGGTGGCGATTCCAGCGGTCGCGCTCGCCGAGATAGCGATCGATGTCGGCGGCGAGATGCGAGGGATGATCCGGGTACCAGCTGCCGGCAACGGCGGCGGATCTGTTCACCGCCCGAGACCCGGCCATCTCGGTGGCGAAGATCAGCGCCATCGCGCCGCCTCGGGGATCGCGCCCGGTCATCGCCGCGCGGCGCAGGTAGTCGTCGAGCGACCGCTGCTTGTTCGTCGATTCGCACACGTCGAGCAACGGTTCCGTCGGCCCCGGTGCGCGCGCTCGACCGCGCGCCACGCCGCATCGACGCGTGGCTGATACGTCTTCGCGTCGAGCCAGCCACGTCGAATCGCCATCAACATCGACGTGCCGATCATCGCCGTGGACGAGAACTCGGCGTACGCGCCCGGGTGATCGATCACCTCGCGCCACAGGCCATCCGCGTCCTGGAATCGAGCCAGCGTGGCCATGTGTCGTTGAAACGTCTGGAGGATCGCCGCGAATCCGGGATGGTCCTTGGGGAACGACGCCAGCGTGAGCGCCAGGCCAAGGGCCGGGAACGCATTGCCGCGGCTCCATGCGGCATCGGTCAGCGGCGAGTGCCGATAGAGCCCGTCTGGCCTGAACACCAGCGTCTGCATGAAGGCGATGTGCCGCGCCGCCATGTCGAAGTAGCGCCGCTCCCCCGTCAGCGTTCCCGCGCGCGCCAGGATGGCGGTCGCCATGAACAGCGAGTCGCTCATCTCGTCGTGAAACGGCATCGACTCCTTCATCTCGCCGGTCTCGGTGAAGCCGAGGTCGACCGCCTTCCGCAACGCGGTGAGATAGGCCGGGTTGCGCGTGCGCTCCGCGAGCTCCGCCATGACGAGGTGACCTGCAAGGACCAGCGAGTTCGGCCGCTCGAGCGGATTCTTCGTGCCGTCCACCCACGGTGCGACCAGCTTCTCGACGTCCGCGGTGTGACCGAGGCGCATCCGACCGATCAGCGCCATTCCGGGGATGTAGGTGAACTGATCGAAGTCGTGCCCGTAGACCTTCGACAACTCGTCGGCAACCTGCCGCGGCGACCGCCGGCGGCGGCCGTCGACTTCACGACGGGCATCGGAGATCGCGATCGTGGCAGGGATGCCTCGAGCAGGTCGCGCGCCCGCAGCCGACGTTTCGCGCCGGGATGCGACCGATGCCAGCAACGAGGTTCTCCGACAACGCCCGCGCGAGGCTGGCCTCGTCTGCGCCAACCACCAGCACGAGATCCGGCGCGTGAATGCCGATCCACCGCCACAGCGCGTGCGACTCCGGGTTGTCGCGATACGCGGCGCCGGTCGGTGGAAACACCAGTCGCGCGCGCGTCCGGGTTCGCCACCGCGATGCCGATCAGCGTGAAGCGGCGGCGCGCCTGCGGTTGCTTGTCAGCGTCGGCAAGCGCCTGAGCGACTGCGGCGCTCGACGCACCGTCGCCAGCCAGCCCACCCACCAGCGTCGACGACCGGCGCCGAGTCGGACGAGGCGCGGACGATCGACGCGTGAATCGTCTGGCCCTTCGCCGTGAGCCCGACCTCCTGCACGTCCATCGCTACCACGCGGGAGGCGACCAGCACGAGTGCGGCCGCGAACGTCAGGACACGCATGACCGCAGATTGTATCGCCGTGGCCCTTGGGAGTTGGGTATTGGAAGTTGGGAGTTGACCGCCATCATCAGATAATCAGAGCAATGTCCACCTTGACCGTCGCCGACGTCGAGCGGATCGCCGCGCTGGCGCACCTCGAGCTGACCGACGAGGAGAAGCAGCTGTTCACCCGGCAGCTGGCCGACATCCTCAACTACGCCGAGCAGCTCCAGGCGATCGATACCACCGGGGTTCCGGCCACGGCGCACGTGAATGCGCGGGCCCCTCGACTACGCTCGGGGCAGGCAGGTCTGCTGGCGTCGAGCGCCCGGACGAGCCGCGCCCGTCGCTGTCGACGGAAGACGCACTGGCGAACGCGCCGGACGGCGCGCCGGACGCCGGCCTGTTCCGCGTGCCGCGGGTGATCGGGTGACCGATCGCCGATCGCAGCGCACGCGAACTCCGTCAGGACATCGCCGCGGGCAGCATTTCGGCGGTCGAAGCGTGCCGCGTCACGCTGGACCGCATGTCAGCGGTGAACCCGGCGCTCAACGCCTTCAACCACGTGGCCGCCGATCGTGCGCTCGACCGCGCCGCGGCCATCGACCGGCAGCGCGCGGCGGGCGAGCGGCTCGGGCCGCTGGCCGGCGTGCCGATCGCGCTCAAGGACAACATGTGCGTGCGCGGCATGCGCACGACCGCGTCGTCGAAGATCCTCGACTCCTTCATTCCGCCCTACGACGCCACGGTCGTGCACGCGGCTCGAAGCCGCCGGCGCCGTCATCGTCGGCAAGACGAATTGCGACGAGTTCGCGATGGGATCGTCCAACGAGAACTCCGCGTACGGCCCGGTGCGCAATCCGTGGAACCTGGACACGACGCCAGGCGGGTCGAGCGGCGGATCGGCTGCGGCGGTCGCCGCGCGGTGCGTGCCGCTGGCGCTCGGGTCCGACACCGGCGGATCGATCCGCCAGCCGGCGTCGTTCTGCGGCGTGGTCGGGCTGAAGCCGACCTACGGCCGCGTCTCGCGCTACGGGCTGCTCGCCTTCGCCTCGTCGCTCGATCAGATCGGCCCGTTCGCGCGCACCGTCGGCGACGCGGCGATGGCGCTGTCGGCGATCGCCGGACACGATCCGGCCGATGCGACCTCGTCGACGCGGAAGCCGTGCCCGGACTACGCCGCGGCGCTCACCGGCGAATTGCGCGGCGTGCGCGTCGGCGTGCCGCGCGCCTTCGTCGCCGAAGGCGTCGACGACCGCGTACGCGCGGCGTTCGACGCGGCGCTCGAGACGCTGCGCGACCGCGGCGCGACGCTCGTCGACATCGAGCTTCCGCACGCGAAGCTTGCGATTCCCGTCTACTACCTGATTGCCACGGCCGAAGCGAGCTCGAACCTGGCGCGCTACGACGGCGTCAAGTACGGCTACCGCTCGCCGGCGGCGAAAGACGGCTCGCTTGAAGACGATGTACAGCCGGACCCGCGACGAGGGATTCGGCGCGGAGGTCAAGCGGCGCATCATGCTCGGCACCTACGTGCTGAGCGCCGGCTACTACGACGCCTTCTACCTGAAGGCGCAGCAGGTGCGCACGCTGCTGCGCCGCGACTACGAGCAGGCGTTCGGATCGGTTGACGTCGTGGCGATGCCGACGAGCCCGATACCGCCGTTCCGGCTCGGCGAAAAGACCGCTGACCCGCTGCAGATGTATCTCGCGGAGTCTTCACCGTGAGCGCCAATCTGGCGGGACTGCCGGGCATCAGCGTGCCGTGCGGGTTCGCCGACGGTCTGCCGATCGGCTTTCAGCTGATCGGGCGGATGTTCGATGAGGCGACGATCCTGCGCGTCGCCGACGCCTTCGAGCGCGCCACGGATTGGCACAAGGCGGCACCGCCGATCTGAACGTCGTAGCGGCCTCGGCTCGCAGGCGTCCTTCAAGGTGCCCACATCCGTCGAGCGCTTTCTTCTCCAGGCTTGTAGCTGAACTTCGTCCAGGGCACCTCGCCCATCCGAACGTCGGCCGTGCCGACATCTTCACGCCGTCGTTGCGGAAGACGAATGCGATCCGGATCGCACTGTTGCCTCCGCCGGCGCCACCGCCGCGACGTCCAGCGTCCGCCGGGCGCGGACGGCCGACGACCGCCGTGGCGCGCAGTTCGTCGCCGACGATCGTCGCGTCGGTGATCGTGGCGCCGTCCTCGCCGCCGAGGAACGGGCCGCATCGTCCCCGTGATCTTGCCGTCGACGAGCTGCAGCTCCAGCGTGACCGGCTGATCGTTGCTCGCCCCGGGCGGCGGGTTGGTGATCGCCCATGCCTGCGTGCCCGACCCAGGTGCCGACGAAGCGGGCGGCGGGCACGAGGGCTGCGACGCCGGCGTCTGGGCAGTCAGGAAGGCGGCCAGGAGGAACAAACTCCCAATTCCCAACGCCCAACTCGCCCACCCTCTTCATTGACACGGCATCCTACCCCCAAACGGCTTGACCCGTGCCGCAAAAAGCAGTGTTATCGGTCGCAGTGCGGATCAGCACAAATCCTCGAGCTCGGCGCGGTCGCGTTCCTCGTGCTGGTTCTCGCGGGCGGCGTATCGGCGCAGCGGGGCGAGCAGGTCCGCCTGCACAGGCGGAGCCGACACGATCCGCGCAAACTGCCCGCCGGTGTCGATGACCTGTCCGATGCACCCGGACGTCGTCGAATCACGGCCGGGCTCGTGCCCGATCTGCAAGATGGCGCTGGTCGCCGTGCGACTCGACACGTCGTGGCTGTGCCCGATCCACACGACGGTCATGTCCGAGAAGCCTGGCACCTGCCGCGTGTGCGGCCGGCCGCTCGTTGAAGCGCGCGTGGCGGTGACGTGGACATGTTCGGCGCAGCCCGGGATCGACCGGCTCGAGCCCGGCACCTGCCCTGACGGAACACCAACCGTCCAGCGGCGCACGCTGCGGCCGCACGGCAATCACAACCCGCAGCACGGCGGACAGTTCTTCATGGCTGCCGACAACTGGCATCACGTCGAAGGCGACCTATCCGCGCGCCGGCGTCTTCCGTCTCTACGTCTACGACGACTACGCGCGGCCGCTGACGGCCGCGGCCCTCAGGAAGGTCAGCGCGCGTGTGGTCACGAACGAGCGGTACGACGCGCGGACGCGAACGTCCACTGATCTCGACCGCGTTCCCGTTGCGGCCGTCGCGCGATGGGGCGTATCTCGAGGCGCGCGTCACCGGCGTGGCGTTTCCGGCGGCGATGACGGCAAAGATCAAGCTCAAGCCCGAAGCGCCGGAGTATCGCTTCGACTTCACGTTCGCGGCGGTGACCAGGGACCCGGGCCGTCGTGCCCGCGACCGCGCCGCCAGCTGCCAGCCGAACCTTCAGCAGCGGCGCGACCGTGCGCCCGCCGCCAGCCCTCCGGCCGGCAGCAGCTGTGGCGCTGAGCGGAATCCGTGGCGGCAGCCGATCCCCGAGACGATTCCCGAAATCCTGGCGCAGCTCAAGGCCCGCGACGCGGAGATCCGCGACCTGATTCGCCAGGGCAACTTCGCCGCCGTGTGGGTGCCGGCGTTCCAGGCGAAGGACCTCGCGGTTGCGCTCGAGCCGCACATCGGCCATCTTCCGCCCGCCTCGCGCGAGGCGGCTGAACCCGCGCTGCAGCGCCTCGTACGCTTCGCGTGGCTCCTCGACTCATTCGGTGACCTTGGCAATCGGCAGCAGGTCGAGGACGGATACGCCGCGTTCGCGCTGGCGGCCGGAGAGGTCGCGAAGGCGTTCGGGGGCGTGCCGTGAGTGGCACCCCTGAAGGGCGCGCCCTACGCGTCTGGCGAGCCCGTCACTCGCCGCTGCGGTCGCTGTCGCTGCGATGCCGGCATCGGCGCGTGGTCGATGCGCACCGAAGCCCACAAGCCGATCACGTCGCCGTTTACGTTCAGCGATGACGTGCTGCCGATCGTCAAAGCGCGGTGCGCGTCGTGCCACTCACCTGCCGGCGTGGCGCCGATGTCGCTGCTGACGCATGCCGACGCGGTGCCGTGGGGCGAATCGATTCGCGTGGAGCTGATGGCGGGACACATGCCGCCGTGGGGCGTGGAGAGCCCCGCCGGGCGTTTCCGCAACCCGCAGCAGTTCTCGGCGCGGGAGATGAACATCCTGCTGACGTGGGCGAGCGGCGGAACGCCGCCGGGCAAGCCCGACGCGGAAGCGGTCGTCGCCTCGTCAACCGCAGTGGGCGCTGGGCGCGCCGGACCTGACCATTCCGCTGCGGCAGATCGAACTCGGCGGCGACACCCAGACGCGTGTTGACGAGTTCGTCGTCGCCGCACCGGCCCGCCCGCTGCGCGCGGTCGATCTGTTACCGGGTACTCCGGCGATCGTGCGGCGCGCCACAGTCTCTGTGCGTGCACTGGCCGACGCTCGCGCCGCGGGCATGACGCCGGAACGGCTGCTCGCGTTGTGGGTCCCCGGCGATCACCCGATTCCGCTCGATGCCGGACTGGGCTTTCAGGTCCCGGCCCGCACCGAACTCGTCGTGCGGATCCATTACAAAAAGACGTGGCAGCACGAGCGCCAGACGATGACGGACCAGAGCAGCCATCGGACTGTACTTCGCGGATTCCGCCGCACGCGACGTGCAGGTCATCCGCGCGCTTTACCCCGAGTCTCGGCGACGGCCCCGCGACATTCGCCACGACGATCGGCGAAGACGTTCGGGCTCTGGCGATGTATGCGGATCCGGAATTGTCGGGGGCGAACGTCACTGCCGTGGCCATCCGGCCGGACGGCTCGCGCGAGGAATTGATCTCGTTTCGACCGCGGGCCGAATGGATGCGGCGCTACTGGTTCCGCGAGCCGATCAGCCTGCCGCGCGGAACGCGGGTCCAGGTGACGGTGAGATTCGACGGTGACGCGCTGCTGCCGCCTGCCGCCGCGCGGCCCGAGCAGGCCGCGCGATCGTCGCTGTCGCTCGCGCTGAACGTCATCAGCGCGAAATAGCCTGCACGACAAACCGGCCGCGGCCGGAGTATATTCCGCGCCATGGAGAGACGAACGTTCCTTGCCGGTGTGGCCGCAGCTCCGCTGGCGCTGGCCCTCGGCGAAACCGCGCCCGTCGCGGCGGCACAGAGCAAACCTGCGGCGGCGAAGCGAATGCCGATCCGTCAGAGCGTCATGGCGTCGGTCTGGACCGGTACGAAGTATTCGTTCGAAGAGCGGTGCCAGATTCTGTCGAAGCTGGGATTCAAGGGCGTCGATCTGCCAACGCGCGAACAGATCCCCATCCTCAAGAAATACGGGTTGACGCCGACGCTGATGACCGGCACGGGCACCAGTTTCCAGGACGGCCTGATTCGCAAGGAGCTCCACGCCAAGTTCGAACCGGCCATCCGCGCCGGCATCGACATGTGTGTCGAGGTCGGCTGTCCGAATCTGATTGCGCTGCCCGGGGAACGCCGCGGCATGTCCCGGGAGGAAGGCGCCGAGAACGCCGCCGCCATCCTGAGCAAGGTGAAGGGCTATGCGGAAGAGAAAGGTATCAACCTGTGCATGGAGATCACCAACTCCAAGGTCGTGGCCGACCAGCGAACGGATCAGGTCTTCGATCGTCTCGAATGGGGTTGGGATGTGTGCAAGCGGGTGAATTCACCGCGCATGAAGATCGTCTACGACATCTATCACGTGCAGATCATGAACGGTGACATCGTGCGGAACATGCAGGACAACCTTCAGTCCATCTGCCACATCCACGTGGCCGGCGTCCCCAGCCGTCAGGAAATCGACGACACACAGGAGCTCAATCACCGGTTCATCGCGAATGCTATTGCCGAGTCTGGCTTCGACGGCTTTGTCGCGCACGAGTGGAGGCCGGGGCCTGGCCGCGATGCGGTCAAGAGCCTCGAGCAGTGCTTCGCGATTATGAACGTCTAGTTCACATCACTCCCCAGCTGGCCGTGCAGCCTTACCGCCCGCAGATATAAGATCCAGGCATATGAAAAACTTCATCCTCGGCTCCGCCCTCTTGATTACCGGCGTCGCGGTCTTCGCGCAGGCGCCCTACCTCGATCCGCGGCCCGGCCAAGGCGCCGCATCAGAAGCCGGCCGTGGCCGGCCAGTATCAAGCACCGGAACGGAAGTCGAACGTCGCGTTCGACCAGACGACCGTCGTCTCCGGATTGTCAGGCCCCCTGGGCCATCGCGTTCCTGCCCGGCGGGAAGATGCTGGTGACCGAGAAACTGCCCGGTCGCCTGCGGGTCGTGAACGCAGACGGCACACTCGTCGCCGACGCCCGTGGCCGGGCTGCCGGCGGTTGACGCGCGCGGCCAGGGCGGCCTGCTGGGCCTGGCCCTCGATCCGAATTTCGCCACCAATCGGCTCGTCTACTGGAGCTATAGCGAGCTGCAGGCGGACAGGCACGAACAACACGGCGGCGCGCGCGGCCGCTTCGTCGACGACCCGGCAGCGCCGCGGATGGAAAACGTGCAGGTGATCTTCCACCAGCAACCGTCGCTGCGATCCGAGGCGCATTTCGGCGGCCGGCTCGTGTTCGGCCGCGACGGCACGCTCTTCATCACCATGGGCGACCGCTCGGATCATCCGAGGGCGCATGCAGGCGCAGAAGATGGACAGCCTGATCGGCAAGATTGTGCGGGTCAACGCAGACGGCTCCATTCCGAAGGACAACCCGTTCGTCGGCAAGGCGGGCGTGCGCCCGGAGATCTGGTCGTTCGGTCACCGCAACGTCCAGTCGGCGACGCTGCACCCGACCACTGGCGAACTGTGGGAAGTCGAGCACGGCACCAACGGCGGCGACGAACTGAACGTCGCGAAGAAAGGGCAGCGACTACGGCTGGCCGACCATCGCCTACGGCATCGAGTACCAGGGCGGCCGCATCACCGGCGACGAGCAGGTGAAGGCGGGCATGGAACAGCCGGTCTACTACTGGGATCCCGAACATCGCGCCAAGCGGCATGATGTTCTACACCGGCAGCGCGTTCCCGGCGTGGAAAGGCAGCCTGTTCATCGGCGGACTCGGCAGCAACGCGCTGGTGCGCCTGACGGTCGAGGGCGAGAAGGTCGTCGGCGAAGAGCGCCTCCTGCAGGAGAACAAGGAGCGCATCCGCGACGTCGTGCAGGGGCCGGACGGCAGCGTGTACGTGCTGACCGATCCGCAAGGAGGGCGCGGCGCTCCTCCACCGTCGACGGGCCGAATCATCAAGCTCTCGCCGAAGAAGTAGTGCGAGTGACGGTGCGACGGGTGCGAGAGGTGCGAGGGGTCGATGGGCGCTCGCGTTGATCGCGGCGCTCGCCCTGTCGTTCAGTCAGCGGCGTCAGCGCGCAGAACGCCAGCGCGCCTGACGTCGTCGGCGTCGGCAACTTCTCGCACATCGTCCGCGACATGGATCGCGCGGTCGCCTTCTACCGCGACGTGCTCGGTCTGGAAGTGACCGCGAACGTGCCGTTCAGCCCGAACCCCGCGATCATGCGGCTGGGCAACACGCCGGGCGCGCAGTCGCGAATGATGCAGCTGCGCGTGCCGGGCTCTGACATCGGTATCGAGCTGATCGAATACAAGGACATCGAGCGGAAGGTGCAGAGCCCGCGGTTCGTCGATCCCGGCGCGGCGAACATTGCGCTTCGCGTCCGCGACCTCGCGCCGATCCTGGCGAAGCTGCCGCGGTTCGGGCGCGAAGATCATCACGCTAGGGCGAAGTGCCGGCGACGGTGAACAACGCGAAGTTTGTGTTTCTGCAGGATCCCGACGGCTTCGTCGTGGAGCTGGCGCAAACGCCGCGCGCCGCGCGGATTCGAAGGTGCCCGCGACGAGCAACGTCTTCGGCGCCGCGTTCGAGCTGACGGTCAACGACAGCGAGCGGAGCGTGAAGTTCTACAAGGACATGCTCGGGATCGACATGCCGCTGGGCGCCTCGTTCAACGACAACCCGCTGCTGGCGCGCACCGCGGGCGCGCCCGGCGCCAGCGTCCGCCAGAGCCGCGCGCACGATTCCAGGATCGTCAACGGTCTTCACGCTGATCGAGTTCAAGAACATCGACCGCACGCCGCTGACCGGCCGCGTCCAGGATCCGGGAACGGCGATCCTGCAGGTCCGCGTGCGCGACGTCGATGCGCTGGTGAAGAAGATGAAGGCGGCTGGCGTGCCCATCGTCACGACCGGCGGCGAAGCGGTCGAGATCAGGCCCGGGCTGAGGATCGTGATCGTCCGGGATCCGAACAACCTGATGCTGGAGTTGATGCAGGCGAATTGAGGCGAATCGTCGAGTCGTTCGAGTCGTTCGAGTCGTTCGATGTTCCATCGTTCCACGGATGCGAACAGCCGCTTCGCTGGAATCTGAATCGGCTCGTTGTCGTTGCGGTTCTGATCGTTGACCGCGGTCCACGTCATGTAGACCGAGTGCATCTCGTCCCATACCTGCTGTCCCCACGGCACGGGCCGCGTCGGATCCGGATTGAGCGGATTCGCCGGCGAGTTGTCGTAGCTGGCGAGGTACTCGAGGATCGTGCCCTGCGGCACGCGCTCGGGCCTGCGACAGCACGTAATAGTTCTGCCACGAGTCGTCCCAGTGCGGAATGTGGAGCAGCACGGCGCGGGCGCCGTCGGGGCGAATCACGGACGCGGTGCCCAGCTGCGCGCGCAGGTGCATGTGCGGGCGCAGGCCGTGGATGCGCGCCTCGCTCGGAAACTGAAACGCGCCGATGACCTCGTGCTTCTGCACCATCGGCGGCACGACAATGGCGCTGTTCAGCACGATGGTCGTATTCACCGGCGTGTGCACCGGCGTCGCGCGCGAAGCGGAAGCCGACTTTGCTCTGATCCGTCGTCTCGGTGCCGATGGCGTTGTAGTGCATCGAAAACGAGATGCGCGTGCCCTTCGGGAAGAACTTGCCGTAGCCGTCGCGCCAGACCATCGCTTCGAGACCTGGCGAGTACAGGTGCACGTTCATGCCGCCGCCCGGGACCGTTGTCGCCCGGCAGCGATGCCGACGCGACCGCGTGATGCACGACGCGGCGATTGCCCGGACGGACTTCGATCGCCTGAATCCAGGTGTCCTCGGGGAACTCGTAATTCGTGGGAACGGTGAGATACGGAATCGTCCCGCTCGCCGGGATCTTCACCGGCTCCGCCATCGTCAGCACGAGGTCCGGCTCGCCGATCTGCCAGCCGTCTGAAAACTGCGGCAGCGCCGGCGTGTCTGACGGGTTGCCTTCCTTCGCTCCCGCCATCCACCCAGGCGACGATCGTGGCGATCTCGGCGTCGGTCAGCCGGCGCGGGTCGCGGAAGCTGCCGTAGTGCGGGTCTGCGTTCCACGGTGGCATCTGCCTGGTGGAGACGGCCCTCTTGATCGACACGGCCCAGGGCCGCGCGTCCGTGTACGACAGCAGTGAAAAGGGCGCGACCTCGCCGGGGCGATGGCAGTAGGCGCAGTTCGCGAAGAGGATCGGCGCGACGTCGCGGGCGAACGTCACTTCACCCCTCGACTCGCTTCGCTCGCTCGGGGCAAGCGCACGCGGCGCGTTCTGCCCGGCCATGCCGGACGGGTAGCGCCGCCGCCGCAGCGAGCGCGATACCCCAGCAGACGATCAGTCGTCGCATACGGCACCTCATGGCCGCCTGAAGGCGTCGACACTAGCGTCGGAGTTTACTTGAACCAGCCCTTGAGCGTGTTGATCTGCGACTCGTCCGTCTCGCCCACTTTCAGCGGCGTGACCGACACGTACCCGTTTGCCACGGCCCAGACGTCGGTCCCCTGCGGCGCGCCGCCAGCGCCCTCTTTGTAGACGTTCCAGTAGATGGTGCGCTGATCGCCGGGATGCTTCGTCTCGGCAAAGCTCTCCTCGCCGCCGTGCTGCGTCGCCTGCGTCGTCACCATGTAGCCCTTGTAGCCACCTGACGGCATCTCCGGGATGCTGACGTTCAGGAACGTGCGCGGCGGGAGTCCGTACTGCTTCGCGCGCCGCGCCACGCCGAGGACCTCTTCTGCCGCGTACGGGAGGTCGCGCGGGACGCCGGCGGCCAGCCAGCGACGTGGCGATCGCCGGCACGCCGAGCATCGCCGCCTGTCGCGCCCCGCCAAGCGTTCCAGACACGTAGCCGGAGTATCCGAGGTTATAGCCGCGATTGATCCCGGTCACCACCAGGTCCGGCAGCGGCTTCATGATGTTGCGAATCGCAACGTTCATCGTGCTCGCCGGCGTCGCGGTGAGCCCGATCGCCTTGAGGCCGTTGGGCAGCGTCAGATCCTCACGAAAGATCGCGACGCTGCTGGTGGAGATCGAATGCCCCGCCCCGCTGAAGTTCTCGGCAGGCGCAACGATCGACACGTCGCCAATGGCCTGCAGGATCTGCGCAAGCGCCGCGATGCCGGGCGCCCGCACGCCGTCGTCATTGCTGACGAGGATTCGATACGGAGGCGGCTGGCGCGGCTGCTGCGCCGAGGCGGGCGCCAGAACGCGCGGCAACGAGAGCAAGGACACCCGGTTCGCTGCAGACGAGAAGCGAGATAGCAGGACCCGGGTCGGTGCCGCTGCATGGCGCCGGCGTACTAGGCGGTAGCCGGCTTGATCGGCGGAACCTCGTAGAGCACGAGGCCGTGCTTGACCTCTTCCATCGCGAGACGCTCGGCCTTGAAGACGGTTGGCCGGTTCGAATCCCAGCCGTCTTCCTCGTTGAGGCGGAGACGAGCCCCACGGCGGAGCTGCTTCGCGCGCATTGCCGCGACGTCCACGAACAGAAACCGGCTCTCGATAAGCGGCGCCTGCGGCCGCTCGACCGGCTCTTCCACCGCGGGTTCAGAGGGGACTTCGGCTACGTCGTCGGTCAGGTTCCATGCTCGAACGACAGTAACACTGGAAGGCCCAGGCGCCAAGGGCCGTCGAGGCCTAGGTCCGGTCCTGAGCACCTAGGCCCCAGGCGCCTAGCGTCAAGCCGACACTTCGACGTTGATCGTTCGCGGCTTCGCTTCTTCCTTGAACGGCAGCTTGACCGTCAGCACGCCGTTCTTGTAGTCCGCGCGTCACCTTCGCGGCGTCCACGGTGTTCGGCAGCGTGAACGACCGATGGAACGTGCCGTAGGCGCGCTCGATGCGGCGGTAGCTCTCTTCCTTCACCGCGGGGTCGAACTTCTTCTCGCCCTTGATGACGATGGTGCCGTTCTCGACGGTGACCTCGATGTCCTCGCGCGACATGCCCGGCAGCTCCGCGCGCAGGACGAGGTCGTGCTTCTCGGTTTCGTAGATGTCCACGGCCGGGACCCAGCTGCCGCGGAACCCGGTGTCCTCGTCGCGCAGGTAGACGTTGCCGAACAGCGGTTCAGACGGTCCTGCATGCCCGCGAATTCACGAAGCGGATCGACTTTGATAATCGCCATGTTGTTCTCCTCCTCATGGCCGCCTGAAGGTCGGCCTCTACCGATCGGCCGATCGTCGGCGCTTACGCGTCGACGACTTCTCCTTCCTTGACGTCGCTTGTCCGTTGCCTGCGGCGCCGCCGCATTGGCGGCATTCGCCTGCGACTGCTTGTAGAGCTGCTCGGCGATCGCGTGCGACGCCTTCTGCAGCTCGTCGCTCGCCGCGCGAATCGACGCCAGGTCGTCGCCCTTCGCCGCCTCGCGAACCGCGGCAATCGCGCTCTCGACGCGGCTCACATCCGTCGCCGGCAGACGATCGCGGTTCTCGGTGACCGTCTTCTCGACCGAGTAGGCCAGCGAATCGGCCTGGTTGCGCGCGTCGATCAGCTCGCGCCGCGTCTTGTCGTCGGCGGCGTGCGCCTCGGCGTCCTTCACCATCCGATCGACGTCGTCCTTGTTCAGGCCGGACGAGCCGCTGATGGTGATCTTCTGCTCCTTGCCCGTCGCCACGTCCTTCGCCGTGACGTTGACGATGCCGTTGGCGTCGATGTCGAACGCCACCTCGATCTGCGGCACGCCGCGCGGCGCCGGCGGCAGGCCCGACGAGCTGGAAGCGGCCCAGCGTGCGGTTGTCGCGCGCCATCGGGCGCTCGCCCTGCAGCACGTGCACTTCGACGCTCGTCTGGTTGTCCGTCGCCGTCGAGAAGATCTCGCTCTTCCGCGTCGGAATCGTCGTGTTGCGCGTGATCAGCGTCGTCATCACGCCGCCCAGCGTCTCGATGCCGAGCGACAGCGGCGTCACGTCGAGCAGCAGGACGTCCTTGACCTCGCCCTTCAGCACGCCGCCCTGGACCGCCGCGCCGATCGCGACGACCTCGTCGGGATTCACGCCCTTGTGCGGGTCCTTGCCGAAGAAGTCCTTCACCAGCTGCTGGATCTTCGGCACGCGCGTCGAGCCGCCGACGAGCACGATCTCGTCGATGTCCGACGGCTGCAGCCCCGCGTCGGCGAGCGCCTGCTGCACCGGGCGCCATCGAGCGCTGCGAGCAGATCGTCAACGAGCTGCTCGAACTTCGCGCGCGTCAGCTTCATCTGCAGGTGCTTCGGACCGGTCTGATCCGCCGTGACGAACGGCAGGTTGATGTCGGTCTCCATCACCGTCGACAGCTCGATCTTGGCCTTCTCCGCCGCTTCCTTCAGCCGCTGGAGCGCCATGCGGTCCTTGCCCAGATCGATGCCGTCGGTCTTCTTGAACTCAGCGACCATCCACTCGATCACGCGCTGATCGAGGTCGTCGCCGCCGAGATGCGTGTCGCCGTTGGTCGCCTTCACCTCGACGACGCCCTCGCCCACTTCGAGGATGGAGATGTCGAACGTGCCGCCGCCGAAGTCGTAGACGGCGATCGTCTCGTCCTTCTTCTTGTCGAGGCCGTACGCCAGCGCCGCCGCCGTCGGCTCGTTGACGATGCGCAGGACGTTGAGTCCGGCGATCGTGCCGGCGTCCTTCGTCGCCTGTCGCTGCGCGTCGTTGAAGTACGCCGGCACCGTGATGACGGCGTCGGTGACCTTCTCGCCGAGATAGTCCTCGGCCGCCGTCTTCAGCTTCTGCAGGATCATGGCGGAGATTTCCGGCGGCGAATAGCGCTTGCCGCGCACTTCGACCCAGGCGTCGCCGTTGTCGGCCTTCACGACCTGGTACGGCACGCGGCCGGTCTCCTGCGAGACCTCCGAGTGCTTCCGGCCCATGAAACGCTTGATCGAAAAAACCGTGTTCTCGGGGTTGGTGACGGCCTGGCGCTTCGCGACCTGTCCGACCAGCCGCTCGCCGTCCTTCGAAAAGGCCACGACCGACGGCGTGGTGCGCCCACCTTCCTGGTTCACGATGACCAGCGGCTCCCCGCCTTCCATCACCGCGACCACCGAGTTAGTAGTGCCGAGGTCGATTCCTATGACTTTGCTCATTCCGTTCTCCGTGACGAAATGATAGCAGTATATGAGTTAGTGTCAAGCATCTAATATTAGTATATATACACTCATATATTACGTACGAGCTGACCTCTTCCGCTTTGTATCCTTGACGCCTAGTCCAGTTGCAGGCCAGCCTTGCGGAGATGGCGAAGCAGTGGACGACGAGCAGCGATGGGCGTCCGCTGGCGGCAAGCGCGGCGCTTGCGCTCGGGCTGGTGGGCGGCGGCCAACTGCCTGCAACGGTTGGCTCTTTGGCCTGCTGCTTGCTGGCCGCGTGGGCGTTGCTGATCTGCGGCCTGCGGACCTGTTATGCTGGAAGAGGTCGCGCCAGCTGCTCGTCGGCCTGACCGTCCCTCGTTGCTTGTCGCTCGTGCTGTGGGATTACACGGCACCACAGCCGCGCATCCGCCTGGACGCGGTTCAACTGCAGAAAGATGCCGTCCAGCGCTCAGCCCGGCCTCGTCGAGTTGCGTCGTGCGAAACAGCGGAGATGTCGCGGCCGACATCGAGGTTCTGTCAGTCGCGCATCTGGCGCCGCTCTATCAGGACGCGCCAGAGACCTGCGAGGCAGCCAACGTCGAAGCCGACCCTGCGCGAGCGCCTGAAGCAGGCCACGCCAACGGCTGCGGCGCCGGATCGCTCGTCGACAACTGGCCAGACCACTCTCGTCAACGTCGAGGTGCCGTTCTCCGAGCGTGCGTGGCAGTTCGCGCGCGGCGAGTTGACGGTGCTCGTGACGGCGCGCATCCAGTATCGCGATCGCATCTTTCCGTCGCGAACAACTGTTTTGCCAGTTCATGAATCCGCGATCGGTTTCATGGGCGTCATGCCCATTCCTGAACAACTAGCAGACGCGTGCAGTCGCAGCCATTCGACCTGCTCGCGACTCGCGCGTTAACATACGGTCACGTGGCCCAGTTCTCCTTTATTCCGTCGGCTGAGGCGCGCGAACTCGACCGACGACGTGCGCGAGCTGTTCGAGGATCTGGCGGCCAACCTCCCGCACGAGCATGCGGGCGTATTCCGGCGAGTGCCACCCGACGCTCGACGTGCTCGAGACCGACGAGGCGGTCGAAGTGGTCGTCGACGTCAGCGGCATCCCCGCCGACGCTCTGCGCGTGCTCTTTCGGGCCGGCGTGCTGCTGATCGCCGGCGAGAAGGCGCCGCCGCGGACGAGCGAAAACCAGGCGTTCCACCTGGTCGAACGCGAGTTCGGCCGCTTCGCCCGCGCCGTCCGCTTGAACGGCGCGTTCAACATTCCGCGCGCCAGCGCCTCCATCGACGATGGCGAGCTGACGATCGTGCTGCCGAAGCTGATCGACCGGCGCGATCAGTCGCACCGCATCCCTGTCACGTCCGGGGCTCGGCCGGATGAGAATCCTCTTCATCGGCGACATCGTCGGCAAACCCGGACGCGAGCTGCTGCGCAAAGGTCTGCGGCCGCTCGATCGACCACTACGGCGTCGAGTTCGTCATCGCCAACGTCGAGAACTCCGCCGCCGGCTTCGGCATCACGAAGGACATCGGCGACACGATCCTCGAGTGGGGCGTCGACGTCATGACGTCCGGCAATCACATCTGGGACAAGAAGGAAGCGATCGACTACATCCCAGGCGAGCCGCGCCTGCTGCGGCCGGCCAACTACCCCGCCGGCGTGCCGGGCCGCGGCGCGTACGTGGCGCAGAGCGGCGATGGCCGCGCGGTCGGCGTGATCAACGTGATGGGCCGGGTGTTCATGCTGAACATCGACGACCCGTTCCAGGTCGTGCTGCGGGAAATCGAGGCGATGCGCAGCCGGACGAAGATCATCATCGTCGACTTCCATGCCGAGGCCACCAGCGAGAAGATCGCCATGGGCTGGCATCTCGACGGCAAGGTGACCCTCGTCGTCGGCACGCACACGCACGTGCAGACCGCCGACGAGCGGATCCTGCCGAACGGAACGGCGTATCTGACCGACGCCGGCATGACCGGTCCGCACGATTCGATCATCGGCATGGAGCGCGAGCCGGCGCTGGCGCGGTTTCTCAACGGCATGCCGTCGCGATTCGAGCCGGCCACCGGGAATCCTCGCCTGAACGGCGTCGATCGTCGACGCCGACGACAAGACCGGACGGGCGATCGCCGTCCGGCGCATCAGCTATTCGGAGCAGGAGCTGACGCGGCTCGAAGCTGGCGCCGCGACGGACCTCGTCCAGCGCCTGCCCGAGCAGCCCGAGCGAGTCGAAGGGTGAGCTCGCTCTTCGATTCCCCGTTCGAAGAACCCTCACTTCGCTGAAGCTACGGCAGCCGAGGCGCGAAGCGCCGGCAGCCACGCTGACCGCCGAGCCCGAGTCGCGTCGCGTCCTGACCGTCTCCCAGCTCACCGCGAAGATCCGCACGCTGCTCGAAGAGCAGTTCTTCGAGGTCTGGGTCGAAGGCGAGCTGTCGAACTGCCGCGTGTGGACCTCGGGGCACATGTACTTCACGCTCAAGGATCGCGGCGCGCAGATCAAAGGCGTGATGTTCGGATCGTCGCTGCGAGCTGCTGCGCTTCAAGCCGCAGGACGGCCTGCGCGTGGTCGCGCGCGGCCGCGTCAGCGTCTACAGCCCGAAGGGCGAGTACCAGATCGCCTGCGAGCACATGGAGCCCGAGGGGCTCGGCGCCCGGCAGCTCGCGTTCGAACAGCTGAAGGAGCGGCTGTCCGCGGCGGGGCTGTTCGATCCACAGCGCAAGCGTCCGCTGCCGGCGCTGCCGCGCAAGATCGGCATCGTCACCTCGCTCGACGGCGCCGCCGTGCGCGACATCATCAAGGTGCTGCGCCGCCGCTACGCCAACGCGCACATCGTCATCCGGCCGACGCGCGTGCAGGGCGACGGCGCGGCGATGGACATCATGCGGGCCGTGCGGGCGATCGGCAAGGTGCCCGACGTCGACGTCGTCATCATCGGCCGCGGCGGCGGATCGATCGAGGACCTGTGGGCGTTCAACGAGGAGGTCGTCGCGCGCGCCATCGCCGGCTGCCCTGTGCCGACCATTTCCGCCGTCGGCCACGAGACCGACGTGACGATCGCCGACTTCGTCGCCGACCTGCGCGCGCCGACGCCATCGGCGGCAGCCGAGATGGTGGTCTCGCGGAAGGACGACTTCTGCGCGCGCATCGATCGCCTCTCGCAGCAGCTCGAGACGACCATGACGGCGCGGCTGCACCGGCTGGAGGCGCGGCTGCGGATGCTCGAAGCGCGGTCGGGCTACGCCGGGGCGCACGGCCGGATCGCCATGCGCAGCCGGCATGCCGCCGAGCTGAGCCATGAGCTGCGCCGCGCCATGCGCGCCCAGCTGGCGCGGCGCGAGCGCGCCTATCATGCACTCCGGCTGACGCTCGAGACGTTCGACCTGCGACGACGTCTGGGGGCGATCCGGACTCGTCTGGTGGCGGCCGACGGGCAGCTGGGCGCCGCGTTCACGCGCGCCCACCACAGGCACGATGCGCGGCTGCGAACGGCCGTCGCGCGGCTGGAAAGCCTCAGCCCGCTGGCGGTGCTCGGACGCGGCTACGCCGTGTGCTGGGATGCCAGACCGCACGCGCATCATTCGCGATGCCGTCGAGCGGTGCGGCCGGCGATCGCGTGCGCGTCACGCTGCAGCGCGGCGAGTTGGAATGTGATGTTCGAGGCAGAGTCAGACACTCATGGATCCAACCATCAAAGATTTCGAAGCGGCGCTCGACTGAGCTCGACGCCATCGTCAAGAAGCTCGAGGATGGCGACATCCCGCTCGAGCAGTCGCTGCAGCTGTTCGAGCGCGGCGTGCAGCTCTCGCGCTTCTGTCATGCGCGGCTCGAAGAAGCCGAGCGGCGCATCGAGATCCTCAACGAGCGCGGACAGCTCCAGGACGCGCCCGCCGGGCTGCTCAGCGACGACGACAGCAGCCAGAAGGCGAAGGGTCGAAGTTAGAGGGTGGACTACATCGACGATCGTCGCGCGGAGATCGAGCGCGCGCTCGCCGCCATCCTGCCGCCGATGCCGCAGTGCCCGCAGGTCGTGCACGACGCGATGCCCTACAGCCTGCTCGCGGGAGGAAAGCGACTCCGCCCGATCCTCTGCCTTGCCAGCCGCCGACGCCGTCGGCGGCGATCGCGCGATGGCGATGCCCGCAGCCTGCGCGATCGAGCTGATTCATACCTACTCCCTGATTCACGACGATCTGCCGGCCATGGACAACGACACGATGCGGCGCGGACGGCCGACGCTCCACGTCGTCGCCGGCGAGGGCATGGCGATCCTGGCCGGTGACGGGCTGCTGACGCAGGCGTTCTCCCACCTGGCGAGCGAGCCGCGCAGCCGCGATGCAGCGGTCATCGCCCGCAAGCTCGACGTGATTCAGATCGTCGCCGCCGCCGCTGGACCGACGGGCATGGTCGGCGGACAGGCGATCGACCTCGCCAGCGTGACGCCCGACCCGCAGGGGCGCCTCCCGCCGCCGCTCGACGAGCAGGGCGTGCGCGTCATGCACGGCAAGAAGACGGGCGCGCTCATCCGTGCGGCGGGATGCGTTGGCGCGATCATGGGAGGCGGAACGCCGGATCAGGTCAGCGCCATCGACGAGGCGGCGGGCGAGTTCGGACTGGCGTTTCAGATCGTCGACGACATCCTCGACGTCGAAGGCGTCTCCGCTGATCTCGGCAAGACCGCCGGCAAGGATGCCGCGGCGGGCAAACCGACGTACCCGTCGATGTACGGAGTCGAGGCGTCGCGGCGAATGGCGAAGGAATGCCTCGATCGGGCTGAGCGCCGGCTCGCCTCGGCCGGGGTCGCCGATCCGCGCCTGCTCGGCATCGGACGCTGGATCGTCGAGAGCGATCGAGTCCAGCTGACACGATGCCAAAAACCCGCCTCGATCAACTCGTCGTCGAACGAGGCCTGGCGCCGTCGCGCGAACGCGCGCGCGCGTTGATCCTGGCCGGCCAGGTGCTCGTGGCTGGCACGGCGGTGAGCAAGGCGGGGACGGCGGTGGATCACGACGCGCCCGTCGAACTGCTCGAACGCGATCATCCCTACGTCGGCCGCGGCGGACTCAAGCTCGCCCACGCGCTGGACACCTTTGCCGTGCCGGTCACCGGGCGCGAGTGCCTCGACATCGGCGCATCGACAGGCGGCTTCACCGACGTCCTGCTGCAACGCGGCGCCGCGCGCGTGGTTGCGCTCGACGTCGGGCACGGGCAGATCGACTGGACGCTCCGCAACGATCCGCGGGTCCTGGTCATCGAAAAGTTCAACGCCCGGCACCTGACGCTGCCGGATCTGCCAGGTCCGGTCGATCTCGTGGTGATCGACGTCTCGTTCATCTCGCTGCGGCAGATCTTTCCGGTGATCCCGCCGCTGCTGCGGCCGGCCGCCGACGTCATCGCGCTGGTGAAACCGCAGTTCGAGGCCGGACGCGCCGAAGTGGGCAAAGGCGTGATCCACGACAGCGCCGTTCACGACCGCGTGCTCGAGGAGGTCTCCGCGGCGGCGGCTGCGATAGGATTGAGGCCAGCGGGCTCGACCCCTTCGCCCATTACGGGCCAGAAGGGCAACGTCGAGTTCCTCCTCCACCTCCGCGCCTCATGACCTCGTCCCCGGAGCCATCCGCCGACCGCCGCCTCACGCGCGTCGGCATCGTCGCCAAGCGCGGCCTGCGGGCGGCAGCGGACCACCTCGAACAGCTGGCGGCCTGGCTGCGCGAACGGCAGATCGAGGCTGTCTTCGAGACCGACACGGCAGCGCTGGCCGGCAGCGGCGCCGCGGCGACGTCGTACTCGCGCGACGAGATCCCGCGGCATGCCGACCTGATCGTCGTCATGGGCGGCGATGGCACGCTGCTCAGCATGGCGACACGAATCGCCTTGACGGGGCGTGACGTGCCGATCCTCGGCGTCAATTTCGGCAGCCTGGGGTTTCTGACGGAGATCCGGATCGACGAGCTCTACCCGGCGCTGCAGTCGGTCGTCAACGGCACCGCGACGATCGATCAGCGCGCCATGCTCGCTGCCGATGCCTATCGCTCGCGCGAGCTGTTCGACTCGCGAATCGTGCTCAACGACGTGGTGTTTACCAAGGGTGCGCTCTCGCGGATCATCGAAGTGTCGGTGTCGGTGAGCACGGGCCTCGTCACCAAGGTCAAAGCCGACGGCTTGATCATCGCCAGCGCCACCGGATCGACCGCGTACAACCTTGCGGCCGGCGGGCCGATCGTCCATCCGCGCGTCGATGCCATCGCGATCACGCCCATCGCCCCGCACACGCTGACGAACCGGCCCATCGTCATTCCCGGGCAGCGAGACGATCGAAGTTCGCCCGAACATCGATGTGGGCGCCGACGAGATCTTCGTGACCTACGACGGCCAGGCCGGTTATCCGCTGCAGAAGGGCGACATGGTCGCGGTGCGCAAGTCCGAGCGGTGCCTGCGGCTGGTCAAAGCGCCGGCGCGCAGCTATTTCGAGGTGCTGCGAGAGAAGCTGAAATGGGGGGAGAGGTAATCGAGGGGACGGAGGAAACGGTTTCACAGGAGCAACGGAGGAAACGGAGACGAACGGAGGAGGCCGTTCGATTGGTCGGCGTGCGACAGCACGCCGACAGCCGTGATGTGAGAGAGCGCAAATACAAGCCGCCGATCACGGATTCAGGGCGGTTTGTATTTGCGCTCTCCTACAGTCGCGGCAGGCCGCCTTCGGCGGCCAATCGAACGGCCTCTTCTTCGTGATCTTCGTGCCCTTCGTGGTGGTCAAACACTGAAAACTCCGTTCGTCTCCGTTTCCTTCGTTCCTCCTGTGAGACCGTTACCTCCGCCAGACTCCGTTACCTCAAGCAGGAGCAGATCATGAGCATTCGAACACTCGGAATCGCCGCCACAGTCACACTCGCGGTTTCTCTATCGCTCGCGGCGCAGACACGACCAGCGCAGGTCAAGACGCTGCGCCTCTATGTCTTCGAGAACGGCTTCATCCGTGGGCTCGACACCAAGCTGTTCAACCTCGCCCGCGAAGAGGTGAAAGAACCGGACTTCGTCAACACCTCCTATCTGATCGTCCATCCGCAAGGGACGCTGCAATTCGACTCGGGCGGCATTCCGGACAGCCAGTTCAAGGCAGACGGCGCGCCGGTGACGGAAGGGATCCAGTCGTCGCTGAAGCCACTGCTCCCGCAACTGGCGTCGGCAGGTTACCGACCAGCGGATATCACGTACTTCGCGTTGTCGCACTACCACTCGGACCACACCGCGAACGCCAACGCGTTTGCCGGCTCGACGTGGATCACGCAGAAGGCCGAGCGCGATTTCATGTTCGGCGAGAAGCCCGAGGGAATCATCCAGCCCGCGCATTACAGCGCACTGAAAGGCGCGAAAACGCGAATCCTCAACAACGAGGACCTCGACGTCTTCGGCGACGGGACGGTCCGGCTGATTTCGGCGCCCGGGCACACGCCCGGACATCAGGTGCTGTTGGTCCGGCTGCCGAAACGCGGGCCCGTCCTGCTGGCGGGCGATCTCTATCACTATCCGGAAGAGCGGGCTCGAGGCATCCTGCCGACATTCGAGTTCAACGCCGAGCAATCGCGCGCCGCGCGCGCGAAGGTCGAAGCGCTGCTGAAGCAGACCGGCGCCGAGCTGTGGATCGAGCACGACATGGCGACGCACGCGAAGCTGCCGAAGGCCCCCGCATACGTTGAGTAAGCCCGCGACGCCGGACGATCCGATCGGCGTCTTCGATTCCGGCATCGGCGGCGTGTCGGTGCTGCTCGAAATCCAGCGGCAGCTGCCGGCTGAGGACCTGATCTACGTGGCTGACTCCGCGCACGCGCCGTATGGCGACAAGCCGGTCGAAGACATTCAGGAGCGCGCGTTCCGCATTGTCGAGTTCCTGCTCGAGCAGCCGGTCAAAGCGATCGTCGTCGCGTGCAACACGGCCACGGGTATCGCGGTCGAGGCGCTGCGCGCGCGGTGGTCACTGCCGTTCGTGGCGATC
This sequence comes from uncultured Acidobacteriota bacterium, assembly GCA_963793705.1. Lineage (GTDB taxonomy): Bacteria > Acidobacteriota > Vicinamibacteria > Vicinamibacterales > UBA2999 > Gp6-AA40. Next base: position 225,958 of record CAWCBC010000013.1, read on the forward strand.
GAACCGGCCGTCAAGCCGGCGGCAGCCGCAACCAAAACCGGGCATCGTCGGCGTGCTCGCGACCCGCCAGACGATCGCCAGCCCACGGTTCGCGCGGCTTGCTGAAACATGGGCCAACGGCGCGCGGATCCTCGCCCAGCCGTGCCCGGGCCTCGTCGAACAGATCGAGCGCGGCGAACTGGCCACCGCGAAGACGCGCGAGCTCGTCACCTCGTTCGTCCGTCCGCTCGTCGACCAGGGCGCCGACACGCTGGTGCTCGGCTGCACCCACTATCCGTTCGTCGAGCCGGTGATCGCCTCGATCGCCGGTCCTGGCGTCACCCTCCTCAATCCGGCGGCGGCCGTCGCCCGCGAACTGCAACGCCGCCTGGCGGCTGCCTCGGCGCTTGCACCGGCCACACACGCGGGAATCACGCGTTTCCGAACCAGCGGAACGCCCGGAACACCTGGCGGCGATGCTCGTCACACTGGGCGTCGAGGGCGGGCAGGTCGCGAGCGCTATAATTCGCGCATCCCCGGTGTCTTCCGGATCCTCGTTAATGCTGGTAGAGGCCGACCTTCAGGTCGGCCTGAAGGAGCGCTTTCCATGAAGCCGGACACCCGGTTGCTCTCATCCACCATTGGATTTGTGGTGCTGTTCGCGCTGGCCGCAGGCGCCGGTTCCGGCCTGCTCGCGCAGCGGCGGTCGCAGGCGGTGGTGACGCCGGATGATCCGATCTGGGCCGCCGCCCAGGATCCGCCGCCGCAGCCTCAGGAACCGTCGCAGGAGCCGCCGGTCCCAGGAGCCGATCCGGCGCCGCCCGCAGCGGCCCGGCGCGCGGCGGCCGCGGTAACCAGCCGCGCCCGTACACCCAGGTCATCACGAAAGAAGCGCTGACCGATGAGGGGATCTTCAAGGTCCATCGCATCGGCGATCAGATCTTCTACGAGATCCCCAAGGCGGAGCTGGGCAAGGACTTCCTCTGGGTCACCCAGATCAAGCGGACGGCAGCCGGTGCCGGGCTCGGCGGTCAGCCGGTTGGCAGCCGGGTCGTTCGGTGGGAGCGATTAAACAACCGCGTGCTGCTGCGTGAAGTGGACTTCAGCATGGTGGCCGATCCAGCGGAGCCGATCTCGCGCGCCGTTGCAAACTCGGCCAATCCGCCCATCGTCCGCGCCTTCAACGTTGCCGCCTTCAGCCCGACCGACGATCCCGTCATCGAGGTGACGCCGCTGTTCCTGACCGACGTGCCCGAGTTCTCCGCCCGCGGCAGCATTGGCGGGCGCGGCATGGATGCGAGCCGAACCTTCCTCGAGAAGATCGTGTCGTTTCCAGAGAACATCAACGTCGAAATCAATCAGACGTTCACCGGTGGAGCTGGCGGCTCCCGGCGATCCAGCGGCGGCGGGACGTGGCGGTCTGCGCGGCAACAGCGCGACCGTGATCACGTCGCACAGCATGGTCAAGCTGCCCGAAGTGCCGATGAAGCCACGCGTGTTCGACGATCGCGTCGGTTACTTCAGCCGAAACCTGATCGACTACGGACGGGCCGACCATCGCGCGATGCAGCGCACTTACATCACCCGCTACCGTCTCGAGAAGAAGGATCCAAACGCGGAGATCTCGGAACCGGTGAAGCCGATCGTCTACTACGTCGATCCGGCGACTCCGGCGAAGTTCGTTCAGTACGTGAAGAAGGGGATCGAAGACTGGCGCCCCGCCTTCGAGGCGGCCGGGTTCCGCAACGCGATCGTGGCGAAGGATGCCCCGACCGACGATCCGGACTGGAGCGCGGAAGATGCGCGCTATTCAGTGATCCGCTGGCTGCCCTCGACCACTGAAAACGCCCAGGGACCGCACATTCACGACCCGCGGTCCGGCGAGATTCTCGAAGCTGACGTCCTGATGTACCACAACGTGCAGAACCTGTCGAAGAACTGGTACTTCGTGCAGGCGGGGCCGCTCGATCCGCGCGCCCGCAGGCTGCCGCTCCCCGACGACCTGATGGGCGAGCTCGTCCGCTTCGTCGTCGCGCACGAGGTCGGCCACACGCTCGGCTTCCAGCACAACATGAAAGCCAGCGCGATGTACTCGGTGGCGCAGGTGCGTGACCGGAACTGGGTGAAGCAGAACGGGCACACGCCGTCGATCATGGATTACTCGCGCTTCAACTACGTCGCGCAGCCCGAAGACAACATCGACGTGGCGGACCTGATTCCGAAGGTCGGGCCCTATGACAAGTGGGCGACGATGTGGGGCTACAAGCCGATACCGGACGCGAAGACGCCTGACGATGAGAAGGCGACGCTCGACCGTTGGGCGCGCGAGCAGGATCAGACCCCGTGGTTCCGGTTCTCGACTGCGCAGGCCGGGAGCAGCGATCCCTACAACCTGACCGAAGCCGTCGGCGACGCGGACGCCGTACTGGCGACGACGCTCGGGGTGAAGAATCTCGCGCGGGTCGCCACGCTCCTGCTCGACGGCGACCAGTACGCAGAAAGGCGACCCCTATCGCGAGCTGACCGAGGTCTACGCCCGCCTCGTCGCGCAGTGGACGCTCGAGATGAATCACGTGACGCAGCTGGTCGGTGGTCACCTCTCGCAGCAGAAGCACATCGGACAGGACGGACGACGATTCACGCCCGTGCCGCGGGCGCGGCAGGCCGACGCCGTTCGATTCCTGCTGAACAACGCCTTCACGACGCCGATGTTCCTCGTGCAGCCCGAACTGCTGCGACGGATGGAGCCGGCCGGCGCCATCAACCGCGTTCGCAACGCGCAGAGCTCGGTGATGAATTCACTGCTGCAGCCGGACCGCCTCACGCGCCTGATCGAACAGAGCACGGTTGACGGCGTCGGCGTCTACACCGCGGCGCAGTTCTTCACCGACCTGCGCCGTCGGCATCTGGGCGGAGCTGGCGACGCCGGCGAGGCCGATCGATCAGTTCCGGCGGAACGTGCAGCGGATCTATCTCGATGCGCTGGACGCGCGCCTGAACGCCCCGGCCCGCCGCCGGAAGTGCGGTCGCTGCTCCGCGGCGAGCTGCGCGCGGTGCGCGCGGACATCGTGCGCGCGATGCCTGCCGTCACCGACCGTCTGTCGCGGCTGCACCTGGAGGACGCGCGCGATCAGATCGACGAGATCCTCGATCCGCGGGCGATGCGCGACTCCGCCGGCGGCGGCGGTGGCCGCGGCGGCATCATCATCATCGGCGGAGCGCCAAGCTGGAAGTTCGACTGGAACAACGATCCGTTCCTGAAGACGGCCGAGATTTGCTGGCCGGACTATTCGGTCAACTGAGGGTGCGATCGAACTGACGCGGTCGGTGCGAACGGGTGCGAGTCGGTGCGAAGGTCCGCGGTCGTGCGAGTGGTCCTGGTCGGTGCGAGGGGACGATGGTCGCGAGCGAACACGGTGCAATGGCGCACGGCGCGACGTCACGCTGTCGCAGGCTCCCTCTGCGCGACGTCTCACGCTGGAGTGAACGAGCCCATCGACGGCCGACCGCTCCGCGTCGAGACGTGCTCGATCGCACTGACCTCAGCGACTGTTGAGAAGTAGCGACTGGACCTGGAACTCCTGCACGTTGCTGATTGTGCTCGTGCGAGCGTCTTCGCGAACACGTGTGATCCGTCGTTCCGACTGACGAAGAACAGAAAGTCGGCGTCAGCGGGCTGGACGGCGGCGGCGAGCGACGCCTTGCCGGGCGAGGCGATCGGGCCGGGCGGCAGGCCCGGGTACTTATAGGTGTTGTACGGCGAATTGATCAGCAGGTCTTCTTTCCTGATGTTGCCGTCGTACCGCCCCGCCTTCTGCAACGCATAGACGACCGTCGGATCGGCCTGCATGCCCATGCCGATCCGCAGCCGATTGCGGTACACCGCCGAGACGATCGGCCGCTCCTCCGGCTTGCCCGTCTCCTTCTCGATCAGCGACGCGAGCGTCACGATCTGCCGCGGCGTCAGCGGCGGCTGATCCCCCGGCTGCGGCGCATCGCCCGGGTACGCGGCCCTGAACCCGGCAACCATGCTTTCGATCAGCTGCGAGGCCACGGCGGTCCGGCCAACGGTGTAGGTGTCGGGAAAGAGGTAGCCCTCGAGATCGGACGCCGCCGGATCGAGGTCCCGAATCAGCGCGGTGTTCCGTGCCGCCTGGACGAAGTCGCGGGCCTTGCCGAGTCCGCGCGATTCGTAGAGCGAGGCCATCTCACGAATCGTCAGCCCTTCGGGAAACGTGATGCGCTGCCCGTAGACATCGCCGCGCGCGATCTTGCTGACCACCTCGACCGCCGTCATCGGGCGATCGAATCGATACTCACCCGCCTGCAGATCGCGCGACGCGCCGGTCCAGCGCAGGGCCAGGCGCAGCGTCAGTCCGTCCTGCACGACCCCGGCACCGACCAGGCGCTCCCGGATCTCCGCCGCGCCCGCGCCGGCGGGAATCTGCACGAACTGCTCGGTTGCCGTGTAGCCTTTGTACGGAGTCTGCAGCCGCGTCCATGCCATCCCGGCCAGCGCACCGCCGCCGAGAATCGCCGAGCAGCACGCGAGAGCGACGAGCGCTTTCTTCATGACTGTCCGTCGAGATAGTCCTGCAGAATCACCGCCGCGGCTGCCGCATCCAGCCGATCCTTTCGCACGCGCCAGCTCTTCTCCCGTGTGGCCAGGCGGCTTTCCGCTTCAACGCTGGTCAGCCGTTCGTCCTGCAGGATCACGGCCACTCCGGCGCGGTCGCGCAACTTCGCGGCAAAGCGTTCGACGCGCGGCGTCATCTCATTGGGTGATCCGTCGAGACGACGAGGCAGCCCGACGACGATCGCGTCGAGCGGGTCGTCTGCAATGATGCGCGTGATTTCGTCCAGGCTGACCTGCAGCGCGTCGCCATCGAGGCCGGTCGTGCGCAGCGTGGTCAGCGGACGTGCCAGCGTGCCGGTGGGATCGCTCACCGCCACCCCGATCCGCCGTTCGCCGACATCGAAACCAATGATGCGCCCCACGCCCGTATAATTGTCGCACCCACACGACGTGAAGCGGATTCTTTCCCTCATCGTTCTCTGGCCAGTCCGCATAGCGGTCCTTGCTGAAGCCGGCTTCTTTCCCTCATCGTCGTCGTCTGCGCAGCGTCTCTGAGCGCTGCCCAGGCGCCCGATCCCCAGACGCGGCGGATCGACGAGCGCCTGCGCGCGCTTCAGCGCGAAAACGAGCAGCTGGCCAAAGAGACGACGACGCTGCTCGGAGAGCTCCGGAAGCTCGAGATCCAGCGCGACCTGCGGGTGCAGGAGTGGATGCAGGCGGAAGCCGTCGCCGTGGAGGCGCAGGCGGCGGTGGTGCGGGCGTCCGAGCGCCTGGCCGCCACTCGAGCTCGCGAGGACCGCGCAGCTGCCCGATCTGCGGGCGCAGCTCGTGGACGTCTACAAGCGCGGTCGCAGCGGGTATGCGCGGCTGCTCTTCGGCGCCTCGGACCTGCGCGATTTCGCGCGCTCCACCCGTGCGGTCGCCGCGCTGAGCTCGATCAACGACGCGCCGCGTCACCGAACATCGCAAGACGCTCAAGGATCTCACGGCGCAGCGTGCCGCGCTCGAACAGTCGGCGACGCAGCTGCGCGAGCGCGAGACCCAGGCGCGTACGGCGCGCGCCGCGGCGGATCGTGCGGTCGCGCGCGTTGTCCGCACAGATCGCCCGGATCGATTCGCGCCGCGACCTGACCGCGCAGTACGTCGGCGAGCTGCAGGTGGCCTATGACCGGGTCCAACAGCAGCTGACCGCCACCGCCGCCGGCCGGCCGCGCGAGTCAATCGCCGTTCCGCTTCTTCCCTTCCGCGGCACGCTCGAATGGCCGGCCGCAGGCAGGCTCGCCGGGCGGTTCGGCCAGGCGTCCGATCGACTCGGGGGCACTGCCGTTCGCAACGGGATCGAAATCGCCGTGCCCGAAAACACGCCCGTTCGTGCGGTGCACAGCGGAACGGTCGGCCTCGCCGGTCCCTTCATTGGCTTCGGCAACCTCGTCATCCTGGAGCATGGCGGCAATAACTACTCGCTGTATGGCTATCTGGGCACGGTTGGCGTGGAGCGCGGAGCCACGGTTGACGCCGGCGCCGAGCTCGGCCGCAGCGGATCGGCGCCAGCCGGGCCGCCGGCCCTCTATTTCGAGATGCGGATCGACGGTCGTTCGGTCGATCCCCTACAATGGCTGAAGGCTCGATAGCACTCCCAACGCCCAACGTCCAACTCCCAAACAGAGGGCAAAGTTGGGAATTGGGAGTTGGGAATTGGGAGTTTCATGACAGCACGCACACGCCTCTGGGTTCTCGTCGTCTCGACGCCGGTGATCGCGTTCACGCTGGTCGGCGGCTATCTCGGTCAGGCCATGACCCGCGACGAGACGCTGCGCAGCCTGCGCGTCTTCGAGGACGTGATGCAGCTGGTCGTCGACAACTACGTCGAGGACGTGGACGTGCGGAAGGCGATGCGCGGCGCGATGCGCGGGCTGACCGACGGCCTGGACGTGGACAGCGCCTTTCTGAGCCCGGATCTGGTGAAGGCCTTCGAGTCCAAGGACAACCCTGCGGCCGGCGAGATCGGCGTCGAGCTCGCCCGTGGCTACTACCTGCGCGTGGTGTCCGCGCGCGACGGCTCACCCGCGGCGAAGGCTGGCATCCGGACGGGCGACTACATCCGCGCCATCGACGGCCGATCCACGCGCGACATGTCGGCCTTCGAGGGTGCGCGGCTGCTCAGGGGCTCGCCGGGCTCCAAGCTGACGCTGCTCATGATTCGCGGCAATGCGGCCGAGCCGCACGAGCTCGCCGTCAGCCGCGACCGCTTGACCGGAGCGGAAGTCACGTCGCGGATGGCGAATGCCTCCACTGGCTATATCCGCGTGGTCGAATTCACCGCCAATGCTCCCGGCCCGCATCAAGCAGGCGGTCGACGCCCTGGCGAAGACCGGCGCCACCCGGTATGTCATCGACATTCGCGGCACGGCACGCGGCGACCTGGACGACGGCGTCGCCGCGGCGCGCCTGTTCGTCCGAAGCAACACGCTGACCGTGCGGATGTCGCGGGATCCGCTGGCTCGCCCAGATGCCAAGGACAAGACTCGGAAGGAAACAATTGCCGCGCAGGCGACGGACGGCGCCGTTACCGCGCCGGTCGTGCTGCTCGTCGATTCCGGGACGTCCGGCGCGGCGGAAGTGTTCGCGGCTGCTCTGGACGGCAATAATCGCGCGGACCTCGTCGGCGAACGCACGATCGGTCGCGCCGCGCGCCAGCAGTTGGTGAAACTGCAGGACGGCAGCGGCCTCCTGCTCACCACCGTCCGCTACCTCACGCCATCAAGCGCCGCGATCCACGAGAAGGGGCTCACGCCTGACGTGCACGTCCCGGAACCGGACGTCGACTTCGGCGCTGATCCGCCAGCCGGCGACCCCGCGCTCGACAAAGCGATCGAACAGACCTCTCGCAGCCGCGTAGAAACGAACGCTTCGACGACTCGAACGTTCGAACGTTTTGACACTCCTCGAAGCTGGAGGCGTATAACCGACGCCGTTCACACAACTGCACAGCGCGTCTGCACAACGCGACGTCTCAGCGCACTTTCCGAGGGAGTCTCCATGAACAAACAGGAATTGATCGCGAAGATCGCCAAGGACACCGGCTCGTCGAAGGCGGCGCCGCCGCGGCTGTTGAATCGCTGATCGATGGCATCACGAAGTCGCTGAAGAGCGGCGACTCGATCACATTCGTCGGCTTCGGCACGTTCAAGACCACCCAGCGCAAGGCGCGCACCGCGCGCAACCCGCAGACCGGCGCCGCCATCAAGATTCCCAAGCGTCGCGTCGTCCGCTTCACCGCCGGCAAGGCGCTGAAGAACGCCGTTCGCTGAACGCGTGGCGGACCGTGCGACGCGACGGCGTCGGTTGTCGCGCTCGCCGACGCCCCGGTACCGTTCCTCCTGATTCCGGCCCTGATCACCCTCCTTCTCTGCTATACTGACCGTTCGGGTTAACACCTGATTTCGCAATAGATAGGCGCGTAGCTCAGTTGGTTAGAGCGCCTCCCTGACACGGAGGAGGTCAGTGGTTCGAGTCCACCCGCGCCTACCAACCTTCGCTCGCCGATGCGGAGCGGCGAGCTCGGTTGGCAAGCCAGCGAAGCTTCGTGCCAGTCGAAGCCGCGTAGCGAACGCTGTGACTCGCCGAAGCGGCGCAGCTCGCGAAGGCGGCACTTTTCCACTTTCAGACTACTCGCACTTGTCATGAGTCGAGTCACCATCACGCTTCCAGACGGCTCCAGCCGCAGTGTGCCTGCGGGCACGCCGGTGCGCGACGTCGCGGCCGGGATCTCGCCGCGACTGGCGAAGGCGGCGCTGGCGGCGGTGGTGGACGGACGCCTCGTCGATCTCACGTATCCGCTGAACGCCGACGCGTCGGTGCGCATCGTCACGGCCGACAGTCCCGAGGCGCTGCCGCTCTATCGCCACAGCACCGCGCATCTGCTCGCCGCCGCGGTCACCAATCTCTTTCCCGGCGCGCAGTGCGGCATCGGCCCGGCCACCGACGAAGGGTTCTTCTACGACTTCGTCGTCAGCCGGCCGTTCGTCCCCGAGGACCTCGAGCAGATCGAGAAGAAGATGCGCGAGCTGGCGCAGCAGGATCTGCCGTACGAGCGGCAGATGTGGCCGCGCGAGGAAGCGAAGCGGTTCTTCGGCAGCCGCGGCGAGCCGCTGAAGGTGCAGCTGATCGACGAGAAGACGGAAGGCCAGGACACGGTCTCCTGCTACACGATCAAGGACAAGGAGACGTTCGTCGACTTCTGCGTCGGCCCGCACGTGCCGTCCACGGGCAAGCTGAAGGCGTTCAAGCTGCTCACCACGTCGAACGCCTACTGGAAGGGCGACGCGCGCAACCAGCCGATGCAGCGCGTCTACGGCACCGCGTTCCTCAGCGAGAAGGAGCTGCAGGAGCACCTGCACCGGATCGAGGAAGCGAAGAAGCGCGACCACCGGAAGATCGGCCGCGACCAGAAGCTGTTCATGTTCCACCAGTGGGCGCCGGGCGCGCCGTTCTGGCTGGGCAAAGGGACGACGCTCTACAACACGCTCGCGCAACTACATGCGCGGCGTGCTGTTCCCGGCCGGCTACGTCGAGGTGAAGACGCCGATCGTCTTCAACAAGGCGCTGTGGGAAACGTCCGGCCACTGGCAGCACTACCGCCAGAACATGTTCCTCGTCGAGGGCGGCAGCGACGAGCGAGCAGATGGCGCATGAAGGCGATGAACTGCCCCGGGCACATGCTCGTGTTCGCGCAGCGAGGTGCGCAGCTACCGCGACCTGCCGATCCGCTTCCACGAGCAGACGCCGCTGCACCGCAACGAAGCGTCGGGCGTGCTGTCCGGGCTGACGCGCGTCCGGCAGTTCGAGCCAGGACGATGCGCACTGCTTCGTGATGGAGTCGCAGATCGCCGACGAGGTCGAGCGGCTGCTGCGGCTGATGCAGCGCGTCTACGCCGACTTCGGGCTGCGCTACTCGGTCGAAGCTCTCGACGCGGCCCGACGAGTTCCTCGGCGAGATCGCGACGTGGGATCACGCCGAAGCGTCGCTGCAAGGAGGCGCTCGAGCGCGGCCGGCCACAGCCTACAGCGTCGAACGAGGGCGACGGCGCGTTCTACGGTCCGAAGATCGACTTCGACGTGACCGACGCGATCGGCCGGAAATGGCAGTGCGCGACGATTCCAGCTCGATTACCAGATGCCGGAGCGGTTCGACCTCAAGTACATCGGCGCCGACAACGCCGAGCACCGGCCGGTGGTCATCCACCGGGCGATTTTCGGCAGCTTCGAGCGCTTCATCGGCGCTGCTCATCGAGCATTTCGCCGGCGCCTGGCCGCTGTGGCTGGCGCCCGTGCAGGCGGTCGTGCTGCCGATTTCCGACCGGCACCTCGAGTACGCGGCGGGTGTCCGCGACCAGCTGGCCGCGGCCGGGCTGCGCGTCGAACTCGACGACCGCGCAGGAGAAGATTGGCTATAAGATCCGAGAGGCGCAGCTGCAGAAGGTCCCCTACATGCTTGTCGCCGGGGACCGGGAGGCGGCGGAGGGCACGGTGTCGGTCCGCAGCCGGTCCGGCGGTGATCTCGGTGCGCGCGCGGTCGAGCGCGTTCATCGCCGACGCGCTCGACGAAGCGCGCGCGAAGGCTCAGGGCCGACGGCCCGGCCGCAGAGGAAGCAGACAGCAGGCCTGAGGGACTGCTGAGGCCTGGGTCGTGAGCCCTGGCCTTTATAGGAGGACGTTATCGCATTCGATCGTTCGCCCCGACGTGACGACCGCGTCCGCACCAACGAGCGCATCCGCGTCCGTGAAGTCCGCGTGATTGACGAGACCGGAGAGCAGCTCGGGATCATGCCGCCGCCGCAGGCGGTGGCCATCGCGCGTCAGAAGGGGCTCGACCTGGTCGAGATCTCGCCGACGGCCGTGCCGCCGGTGTGCCGAATCATGGATTTCGGCAAGTACCAGTACCAGGAGCAGAAGCGGTCCCGCGAGGCGAAGAAGCACCAGCGGGTGATCGAGGTCAAGGAGATCAAGTTCCGCCCGAAGGTCGACGCGCACGACTACGACTTCAAGAAGAAGCACATCGAGCGCTTCCTCGCGGACGGCGACAAGGTGAAGGCGACGATCTTCTTCCGCGGCCGCGAGATGGCGCACCCGGAAATCGGCCGCCGCATCCTGGAGCGGCTGATCGCGGAGCTGGGCGACCAGGCGATCGCGGAAACGATGCCGCGGCAGGAAGGCAACCAGATGCACGTCATCCTGAGCGCGAAAGCGGGCCGGAAGAGCGCGCCGAAGGCGAAGCCGTGCAGGAGGTCGCCGCGGACGCCGGCCGACGGCGCAGTGACACTGAGTAGAGACAGAGACCGAATATGCCGAAACTGAAGACACATCGGGGCGCCGCCAAGCGGTTCAAGAAGACGGGCACGGGCAAGATCGTCCGCGGCGCGGCCTTCAAGCGCCACATCCTGACGAGCAAGACGACGAAGTCGAAGCGCCAGATGCGCGGCACGCGCCAGGTCGTCCGACGCAGGACGCGCCGAAGCTGAATCGGATGCTGCCGTATAAATAGGTAGTTGGTAGTTGGTAGTTCGAGTAGTAGGTAGTCGGTAGTCGGCACGCCTGTCAGGAGCGTGGGCGCTGGGTCATCGAGGCACCCCATGAGGTCGCTGGGTCATACGAAGTCACCGCAACAGGGCGCACCCAATAGCCGAGAGGGAACGCATGCCGCGAGTCAAACGAGGAACAGTTCGGCGCGCGAAGCGGAAGAAGCTGCTCGCACGTGCGAAAGGCTTCTACCAGACCAAGAGCAAGCTGTATCGTGCAGCGAAAGAATCGGTCGACACGGCGGCGAAGTACGCCTACGTCGGCCGCAAGAACAAGAAGCGCGATTTCCGCCGGCTCTGGGTGGTCCGCATCAACGCGGCGGCACGCGAGAACGGCATCACCTACTCGCAGCTGATGCGCGGCCTGAAGGCTGCGGGCAGCACGCTCGACCGCAAGATGCTGGCGGATCTCGCCGCCACGCAACCCGCAGCATTCGCCAAGGTAGCGGCGCAGGCCAAGGCCGCGCTTCCTGCCCAGGCGAATGCCTGATTCTCCGACTCGACCGACCGACGCTCGAGGCGCTGCGCGCGGACTTCCGCGCGCGGCTCGCCGCCGCGCGTACCGACGCCGACCTGAAGGCGCTGCACGACGAGTTCCTCAGCCGCAAGTCCGGCTCGGTCAGCGGCCTCCTGAAGCAACTCGGCACGCTGGCGCCCGATCTCCGGCGCGAGTTCGGCGCGCTCGTCAACGCGCTCAAGACCGAGATCGAGAGCCGCGCTCGACGAGCGGCGGGCGACGCTCGCCGCCACCCGGCCGCCCGGCGGCGCCGTCGACGTGACGCTGCCCGGGCGCGAGCTGCCGCTCGGCCGCATCCACCCGCTGATGCGCGTCCGCCAGGAGGTCGAGGACATCTTCACGCGCATGGGCTACGAGATCCTCGAAGGGCCGGAAGTCGAAGACGACTTCCACAACTTCGAAGCGCTCAACATGCCGCCGGATCATCCCGCGCGCGACATGCAGGACACGCTCTACCTGGAGACGCCGATCATCGGCGGGACCTGGGGCGCGCACAGACGCGCATCGCTCGACGGCAGGCCGCCGGAGGCGCAGGTGCGCGCGGCGACGCTGCTGCGCACGCACACCTCGGCGATGCAGATCCGCTACATGCAGACCTTCCAGCCGCCGGTCCGCATCATCGTCCCGGGACGCGTCTATCGCCGCGACAACCTCGACCTCACGCACACGCCGATGTTCCAGCAGTTCGAGGGGCTGGTCGTGGACGAGGGGATCACGATGGCGGACCTGAAGGGCACGCTCGAGGCGATGGTGCAGGCGCTGTTCGGCGAACGGCGCGCGTGCGGCTGCGTCCGAGCTTCTTCCCGTACACCGAGCCGAGCGCGGAGGTGGACATCAGCTGCGGGGCTGCGGCGGCAGCGGCTGCCGCGATCTGCAAGCACACCGGCTGGCTCGAGATCCTCGGCAGCGGCATGGTCCATCCCGCGGTGCTCGAGGCCGTCGGCTACGACCCGGAACGGGTCAGCGGCTTCGCGTTCGGCACCGGCATCGAGCGCATCGCGATGCTGAAGTATGGCGTCGACGACATCCGCCTGTTCTACGAGAACGACCTGCGCTTCCTCGAACAGTTCCCCGCATGAAGGTCCTGCTCTCCTGGCTGCGCGAGTTCGTGGACGTGCGCGAGAGCGCGGACGAGATCGCGCGCGTGATGTCGGTCCGCGGCTTCGCCGTGGAAGGGATCGAGCGGTTGAGAGGCCTGTTCGCGCGACGGCGCGACACCGAAGGCGGACGACTCGATCATCGATTTCGAGGTGACCGGCAACCGGCCCGACTGCATGTCGGTCGTCGGCATGGCGCGCGAGATCGCCACGGCGTTCGACCTGCCGTTGACGGCGGGTCCGGCTGCGCCGGGCTCCGCGGCTAGCCGGTCGCCGAGCGCGAAGCCGGACCCGTACAGCCGACATCACCATCACCCTCGACAACCCCGATCTCTGTCCCGTACTACGTCGGCGGCGTCGCGGACGTCACGGTCGGCCCGTCCCCCGACTGGATGCAGGCGCGGCTCAAGGCCGGCGGCGTCCGCCCGATCAGCAACATCGTCGACGTCACGAACTACGTGCTGCTCGAGCTCGGCCAGCCGATGCACGCGTTCGACGCCGCCAAGCTGGCGAAGAACGAGATCCGCGTCCGCACCGCGCGCGACGGCGAGCGGCTGAAGACGCTCGACGGGCAGGAGCGCGACGCTGACGCAGCGACATGCTGGTCATCGCGGACGGCGGGCGGCCGGTCGGCATCGCCGGCGTCATGGGCGGCGCCGACTCCGAGGTGACCGGTTCGACGCACGACGATCGTCCTCGAGAGCGCCTACTTCAATCCGCTGTCGGTGCGCCGCACGAGCCGCAAGCTCGGACTGAAGACGGAAGCCAGCATGCGCTTCGAGCGCGGCACCGATCGCGTGCTGCCGGGGACCGCGCTGCGACGGGCGTGCGCGCTGCTCGAGCAGATCGGCGCGGGAAAGCCGCGCGCCACCGTCGTCGCCGGCAGCCTCTCCGATGCGGCCCGCCGCGTGGTGACGCTGCGGCGCGAGCGCGTGTCGGCGCTGCTCGGCATCACGGTTGCCGACGAGCAGATTCGGCGCATCCTCGCCAGCCTCGGGTTCGACGTGGCCGCGGCGCCGGACGGGTGGGCGGTCACGGTGCCGACCCGGCGCGTGGACGTCTCGCGCGAGGTCGACCTGATCGAGGAGATCGCGCGCCACCACGGCTTCGACCGGATTCCGGGTGCGCTTCCCTGCCCTGCGACAGCCGCTCCGCCGAGCATCGACCCGCGGATCACCCGCGCGCGCCAGCTCCGCTCGGTGATGACCGGCGCCGGCTTCTCCGAGGCGAAGACGTTCGGCTTCATCGCCGGGTCGGCGGCCGCGCCGTTCGCCGGCGACGGCGACCTGGTCGCCGATCGCCAACCCGCTGTCCGAGAACTTCGGCGTCCTGCGGCCGTCGTGCCTGCCCGGCCTCGTGGACGCCGTCGCGCACAACCGCCATCGCGAGCAGCGCGACGTGCGCCTGTTCGAAATCGGCGCGCGCTTCACGCGTAGCGCCGGCGAGCGCCGCGCCATCGCCGCCGTCTGGGCCGGTGCCTCGGGCGGCGACCACTGGGCCGGCGGCACGCGGCCGGTGGATTTCTTCGACATGAAGGGCGTCGCGGAGCGGATCTGCCCCGCCCTCGGTCTGACCTCCATACAGAGAGTGTGGCCGGGTCCCGCCGGAGCCGGAGCCATCGCAGGCGGACCCGGCTCGTGGCCTGGCTGGTGCCGGGCGTGCCGCTGCGCTCATGCACGACGACACGCTGCTTGGATATGTCGGACAGCTCGCGCCGGCCGTTGCGGACGCAGCACGGGCTGTCGGCCGCGGACGCCGTCTACGTCGCCGAGCTGGATCTCGACGCCGCCGAAGCCATCGTCGCGGATCGGACGACCGCGGTCGAGCCGCTTCCGCGATTCCCGTCCGTCGCGCGCGATATCTCGATCCTCGTCGACGAGGCGCTTCACGCCGCCGAGGTCCGCCAGACGATCCGCGAGGCCGCGCCCGAGACGCTCGTCCGCGTCCGCGAGTTCGACCGCTACCAGGGCAAAGGCGTGCCCGAAGGCAAGGTCAGCCTGTCGCTGCGCCTCACGTTCCGGTCAGCAGACCGAACACTGACCGACGCGGAGGTGCAGAAGCGCCATGGACGACGTGCTCAGCGCGCTGCGATCGCGCCACGGCGCGGTTCAGCGCTGAAGGCCGACCTAAGGTCGGCTCACCAACTTCCGACGCTCACTTCGAACTATCGAACTGTCCGACTACTAACTGACTTGCACCGTCCGCCGTTCGTGGCACCATCTGTCGAACTTCATCACCTCCACGCAGGCACTCCTGAAGGAGCGCCCTACGCACTAGAAGGAACGCACGGGAATGATCAAGTCGGCAGCAGCGCGCACCTCCCAGACTGAACTCGACCCGATCGATCGCCTCGAGGAGAAAGTAAAGCGGCTGGTCGATCTGATCGCGCAGATGCGCGCCGACCAGGCGGCATCGGCCGACGACAACGCGCGGCTGGGCCAGGAAATCACCGCGCTGCGCGCGCGGCTGGCCGACGCCGAGTCGCGCGACGACTGAAATCAGCGCCCTTCGCGATGAGCGCGAGATCATCCGGACGCGCGTCGCCGAAATGCTGGAGCAACTGGAGGCGATCTGAGCCGCGTGGTCACCGTCGAAATCGCCGGCCAGCGCTATCCGATCCGCAGCGAGCTCGAGGAGCGCTACGTCGCCGAGCTGGCGGCCTACGTCGACCAGAAGATGCGCGCCGCCGCCGACGCGGCGCCGGCGAGCGACACGCTCGGCCTGGCGATCCTCGTGGCCCTCAACATGGCGGACGAATGCTTCCGCGCGCGCGCCGATCACTCCGACACCAACGGGGAGATCAACCAGCGCGCGATCCGGCTCGAGCAGATCGTCGACGAGGTGCTCGCGCAAATCGCTGAAAAACAAGCAGTTTAAGCGCGCTGCCGTACGGAGCTGCCTTGACCTCGCCCCTCCCCGACGCTAAGATCCCCTCAAGCTCCTGCTTTGCTCGTGATGGTTTTCGGAGGCTCGTCTGAGCCAACGTTTCATCAAGTGAGCCGCGGGGTCGCGCGTTGTGCATGCCTCTGAACTGAGGAAGCCTGAAGCGCGGCCGATAACAGCGGCTCCACCTGCTTTCGCAGGTTCACTCGACCTCCCCACACGGCAAAGCGGGGCTTTTGTTTTTTGCGACACTCCACGGTCTCCTCCCTCGGCGAGCGCGCGCTCATCGCCCGGATCACCTCGCGCCTCGCCACACCACCGTGGGTTGCTGTGGGCCCAGGCGATGACGCCGCCGTCATCGAGCCGGTTCGCGGCGCGCTCGACGTACTGACGACCGACGCCCTGGTCGACGGCATCCATTTCGACCTCCGGTTCATCCCGCCCGACGCGGTGGGTCACCGGGCGCTTGCGGTCAATTTGAGTGACCTCGCGGCGATGGGCGCCGAGCCACGCGCGGCGCTGTTGTCGCTGCGTGCTTCCCGACGAACTGGACGTCGGGACGCTCGACGGAATCGTGGACGGCGTGCTGGCGCTCGCCGCGCGGTATCGCGTCGCGCTGGTCGGCGGAAACATCACTCGGACGCCAGGGCCGTTGACGATTGACGTCACCGCCATCGGCAGCGTCCGGCCGCGGCGCGTGCTGACGCGAGCCGGCGCCAGGCCGGGAGACGAGGTGTACGTGACCGGGACGCTCGGAAGCGCGGCGACGGGACTCGAGTCGCTGAAGGCCGGCGGGTGCCACCGACGCGAGCCTGAGTGCGTCGATCGAGCGTTATCTCCGGCCCGAGCCGCGTGTTCGTGCCGGGATGCTGCTGGGCCGCAATCGCGCCGCCTCGAGCTGCATGGACCTGAGCGACGGGCTCGCCGACGCCGTGCGACAGGTCGCCGAGGCGTCCGGGGTCGGCATCACCGTGAACGCCGCGGACCTGCCGATCGCCGATGCGGTGCGGGCCTGGCACCTGCGGCAGCGGGCGGGACGTCCGATGGCGACCGCGATTTCGGCCGGCGACGACTACGAGCTGCTGTTCACCGTCACGGCCGGCGCAGCGCGGACGGCTTCGCGGTGTGCGCCAGTAGGTCGGCGATCTGCCGATAACCCGGATCGGCGTGGTGACGAAGGCGCGCGACGTGCTGCTGCGCGACGAGCACGGCACGCGCGAGCTGCCACGCGGTTACGAGCACTTGGGCGTAGTGTCCGGCTTCAGCCGAGACTGCAAGGTGTAGCCGGCTTCACGCCGTAGTGCGAGGCGTCAGCCGGACCGTATCGAATGAGAGTCATCTCGGGTTCACTCTGGCGGAAGCTGCTGGCGCTCGTGATCGCCATCACGGGCTTCGTGTTTCTGTACGAGACCCGAATGCTTCGACTCCACGGCGCTCCAGTCACTGATCGGCGACCCGCCAGCCCGCCGCCGGATCCCGGCTGCCGTTCAGCGCGACGGCCTACTGCAAGGGCACACGACGGCGTCTGGCGTCAGAGTGCGCACGGGCATCGCCGCAGCTGACGCGACGTTGCTCCCGGTCGGCAGCGTGCTCAACGTCGGCGCCGGCGACGCGCGCTACAACGGCGTCTACACGGTCATGGATACCGGACCGAAAGTGCAGGGCCGGCTGCTCGATCTGTACATGTGGAGCTGCCACGAAGCGCTGAAATTCGGCAGGCGCCAGGTCCAAGTCACGGTGCTGCGGCTCGGATGGGATCCGAAGGCGAGCTCGCCCGGCCTGATCGACCGGCTGTTCAGGGGACGCGAAGTGCGGCGCGAGATTCCTGATCCCGAGGCGCCGCCGCCGGCGGGCGTTCCTCCGGCTGAAGGCGACGCCGCCGACGCGGCGACCCCGGCGCCAGATGGATTCGGCATCGGACGTGGTCATCGCCGACGGCAGGAGCAACCGAAGCGGGCCGCTAGGCTTTCTTCCCTTCGTCTGCGCTCCCCGAGATATCGAGCCGGCGGCCGCGCCGCGTCTCCGCGGACGGCGCCTGCATCACCACTTCCAGCACGCCATTGTTGAACGACGCCTTGGCCGAGTCGGCGATCGCGCCCGGCGGCAGCGGAACCACGCGCGTGAAGCTGCCGTAGCTGCGCTCAGTCCAGAACACGCCGTCGCGCTCCTCCTTCCGGTCCTCACGCCGCTCGCCGCGAATCGTGACGCGAGTCGTCGCCCACTTCGACCTCAGGTCCTGGCGGCTCATGCCCGGCACGTCGGCGCGAATCACGAACTCGTTTCCGCGCTGAAACGCCTCGATCGCCGGCGTCCAGTCGCCAAGCTGCTGCGCCGATCTGCGAGAACAGGCAGAGCCGGCCGTCCCGACGCACCCGCGTCCCCAGCCAAGCTGGCCGAACCAGCGCTCCATCTCGTCGAGGCCCTGTCGCATGATCGTGAACGGCCCGAACGACGGACCGATCCCACGTCGCGTCGCGGCGTGCGCGGACTGATCGCGCTGCCGCGCTCGATCGCGGACCGGTCGCTCGCGTGACGATCCTGCTTGTGGCGAGTTCCCGTTGCCATTGGTTCCTCCGCTAGTGAACCTCCCAACCCCCGACGTCGGGAGTTGGGAGTTCGGTCGATCGTTGCGCTCTATCCAACCCTGACCGGCGAATCGAGACGGAGACGGAGAATCGAC
Source organism: uncultured Acidobacteriota bacterium (assembly GCA_963793705.1). Classification (GTDB taxonomy): domain Bacteria; phylum Acidobacteriota; class Vicinamibacteria; order Vicinamibacterales; family UBA2999; genus Gp6-AA40. The sequence goes on from CAWCBC010000013.1 coordinate 244,268, forward strand.
CCTGCCGGCAGCTGGACGTCCTTGCCTTCGGTCGCCGCAATCGCGCCGCCCGCGCCGATCACCGCGCCGAGCACGGCGCCCTTGACGCCGCCGAGCAAGCCGCCGATGATCGCGCCGGCGCCCGCGCCGACGCCGGCGGTGCCGGCCTCATCACGAATGCCGCCGCTCTCGAAGACCTGCGTCGCCATTGCCGCGGATCGGATAGGTGCGGCCGCGTACCGTCGATCTGATCGAATGACAGCTCGAGGCTGCCGACGCGGTCGACTCGTCCTGGACGCTTCACCGCGGTCACGACGCCGCGCACCCGCGACCCTGCCGGAATCAGCACCGTGCCGTCCTGCATCACGTCAACGGCCGTGATCGCTTCGAAGCGCTGCTCGGGAGTCGCCGTCTCCGAGCTCAAGCGCGGTCTGCAGGCGCACGTCGAGCTCCTGCCCCGCCGGAATGACGCCGCGCTGACTTGCATTCACTTCCGTCGGACCAGCGGGCGCGGTCTGCGTCACGTCGGACGGCGTCGTTGGAGCCCTGGAGATCGGATTGCTCTGCGTCGCTCCGCACGCGCGTGGCCCCGACAGCCGCGGCCAGCGCCATAACTTGGATCAATCGATACATGTGCCTTCCTCCTGCATGAGGCCGCGGCCCGCCGAACGGACGAGCGGCTACCTGTCAGGATTAACAGCAATCGTCAGGCCGCCCGCCCGCCGTCGCGCTCGCGCTATGGCGCGGCAGGCTCTTCGCGCGCTGTGCGTCGGAGCGGCGCCTTACGCGGATGAGCGCGACCTCTACCGTGCGGTGTGATGTTGAGAGACTCTCGAAGAAGCGCGATCACTTCCTCGTCCGTCGTCTGCGAGAAGTCGCGATACCACTCCCCGACCGCGGAGAAGTATGCGGGCGTGCGCGCGCAGATCACCTCGTCCGCAATTGCGCGAAGCGGCGCGGCACGTCTCCGGTGCGCCGACCGGTACGGCGACGATGACGCGCGCTGGCTCCTGCTGCTTCACCGCCTGAACCGCGGCCTTCATCGTCGATCCCGTCGCCAGGCCGTCGTCGACGAGAATGACCGTGCGGTTTCGCAGCGACGGCAACGGCCGCCCGTGCCGGTACGCCGATTCGCGGCGTTCCAGCTCGGACTGTTCTCGCTGTGGCGACCGCGTCGATAAGATGCGGCGGGATGTCGAGCGCACTGGACGACCTCGTCGTTGAGCACTCTGATGCCGCCGGATGCGATCGCGCCCATCGCCAGCTCGGGGTGGCCGGGAGTGCCGAGCTTGCGGACCAGAAACACGTCGAGCGGCGCCCCAAGTGCGCGCGCAATCTCGAACGCGACAGGCACGCCCCCGCGCGGAAGGGCGAGCACCACGACGTCGTCGGCTGGCTGTGCGTGTGGGCAGCAGCCGGGCGAGCTCGCGGCCCGCCTCACGCCTGTTGGAAAACGCGCGCTCGTCCTGGAACATCGTTCTCCGTCACTTCCTTGAACTGAAGCTGATAGAGGCGGTGGTAGATGCCGCGCACGGCCAGCAGCTCCTGGTGCGTGCCCGATTCGCGCAGCTCCCCTTTGTGCAGCACCAGGATGCGATCCATGTCCTGGATCGTCGACAGCCGGTGCGCGATCGCGATCGTCGTCCGGCCGCGCATCACCACCTTGAGCGCGTCGCGAATCAGGAACTCGGTCTCGGTATCGACGCTGGACGTCGCTTCGTCGAGAACCAGCACGCGCGGATCGAACGCCAGCGCGCGGGCGAACGACAGCAGCTGCTTCTGGCCGACGGACAGCGTCGCGCCGCGTTCGGCGACAGGGGTCGCACAGGCCAGCGGGCATCCGGCTGACGAAGCCCCAGGCATGCACCGACTCGAGCGCCCGCCTCACCTGCACGTCGTCGATATCCGGCTGGCCGAGCCGGACGTTGTCGGCGATCGTTCCCGAGAACAGGTGGACGTCCTGCAGCACCAGGCCGAACATGGCCCGCAGCCGAGCCAGATCGAACTCGCGGATGTCGACGCCGTCGATGGTGATGCGCCCACTGTCCACGTCGTAGAAGCGGAGCAGCAGGTTGACGATCGTCGTCTTGCCGGAGCCGGTGGCGCCGACGAGCGCGACGCGCTGCCCCGGCTCGACGCGGAAGGACACGTTCTTCAGGACCGGCTCACCCGGCACGTAGGCAGAACGTCACGTTCTCGAATGCGATGACGCCAGTCGTAGTCGTCCGCCTTCGTGACCGCCGTAGTTCAGCGCGCGACGGCTCAGCGTCGGACCGGTGGCGACGTCACCTCGACCGGCGTATCCAGCAGCGCGAAGATGCGCTCGGACGATGCCATCGCCCCCTGCAGCACGTTGAACTTCTCCGACATGTCGCTGATCGGCCGGAAGAAGCGCTGCGAGTACTGCAGGAACGCGACGAGCGAACCGAGCGTCAGCGCGTCGGTCATGACGCGGCCGCCGCCGTACCAGATGATCAGCGACGCCGCGAGCGCGCTCACCAGCTCGACGGCCGGATAGAACACCGCGTAGTAGAAGATCGACTGGACGTTCGCGTCGCGGTGCGCCCGATCGATGTCGTCGAAGGCCGCAAAGTCGCGCGCTTCGCGCCGGAACAGCTGCACCGTGGACATGCCGGTGATCCGCTCCTGCAGGTAGGCGTTGATCCGGGCGATCCACGTGCGGACCGTCCGGTACGACTCGCGAACGTTCCGGCGGAACCACTGCGTAATCAGCGCGATCAGCGGCAGCACCGAGAACGCGACCAGCGCCAGCCGCCAGTCCATCCAGACCAGCACCGCCATGATGCCGACGAGCGTGAACACGTCGCCGAAGATCGACACCACGCCGGACGTAAACAGCTCGTTCAGCACGTCGACGTCCGTCGTGACGCGCGTCATCAGCCGGCCGACAGGATTGCGATCGTAGAACCGCAGGTCGAGCCGCTGCAGGTGCGAGAAGACCTGCATGCGCAGGTCGAACATGACCCGCTGTCCGGTCACCTGCATCGTCCAGGTCTGCGCGTACTCGAACGCGAACGACGCCATCAGCGCCGTCAGGTAGAGCGCGGCGATGACCGTCAGCCCGGACAGATCGCGCGCCGGGATGTACTGGTCGATGACGATCTTGGTCAGGTACGGCGGCGCCAGCTGAAGCGCCGAGTTGGCCGACGATCGTCGCGACGGCGAAGCGCGACCTGCGGCGCGATACGGGCGCAGATAGCCGAGCAGCCGCCGCATCAGCCGCCCGTCGTACGCCTTGCCGAGCACCTCGTCTTCGTGCATCACCCGCGTCCATCAGGACGGCCGCCAGCTCCTCCTCGAGCAGCTGCTTGCGATAGAGCTCCGCGTAGAAGCCGTCCGGCGCAACAGCTCGTCGTGCGTGCCGCGCTCGGCGATCCGGCCTTCGACGAGCACGAGGATCTGATCGGCGTCACGAACCGTGGAGACGCGGTGCGACACGATGAGCGAGGTGCGCCTGCCCCGAGCCGCGTCGAGGGGCTGGCGCATGACGTCGCGCAGGCGATGGAGGATTTCCTCTTCGGTGTAGGTATCCACCGCCGACAGCGCGTCGTCCAGAATGAGGATCCGCGGGTCGATCATCAGGGCACGGGCGATGGCGGTCCGCTGCTTCTGCCCGCCAGACAGCGTGATCCCGCGCTCGCCGACCATCGTCTCGTAGCCCTTCGGAAAGCCGGCGATGTCCTTGTCCAGCCGGGCGACTGCGGCAGCCGCGGCGACCGACTCCGGCGACGCCTGCGCCGCGCAGTCGACACCGAACGCGATGTTCTCGGCGATGGTCGTGCTGAACAGGAACGGCTCCTGCGGGACGAATCCAATCGCGCCGCGCAGCACCCGCAGCGGGATGTCGCGGACGTCGACGCCATCGATGAACACCGTTCCCGGCGGCGCATCCGTGAGGCGTGGCAGCGTGGCGAGCAGCGTGGACTTGCCCGAGCCGGTCGGCCCGACGATCGCGGTCGTCGTCCCGGCGGGGATGGTCGCAGAGACGTCGTGCAGCACGACGTGGCCGCCGTAGGCCAGCGTCAGATTGCGGAACTCGATCGCGCCGCGAATGTCCTCGCACTCGCTGCATCGGGCCGCGGCCCGGCGAATCGGCAGATGGCCGGCACCGCGTCGAGCACCTCCAGCATCCGCTTCCAGGACGCCATGCCGCGCTGCAGCAGGTTCGTCACCCAGCCGAACGCGATCATCGGCCAGCCCAGCATCATCAGGTAGGTGTTGAACGCGACCAGCTCGCCCACCGTCATCCGCCCGGCGATCACCTCGCGGCTGCCGAGCCACAGCACCAGCAGCGCGCCCACTCCCATGAGCAGGCCCATGCTCGGGTAGTACGCGCCCTGCAGCCGGATCAGCGCCCTGTTGCGCAGGATGTACTCTTCGTTGGCGCGGCGGAACCGGTCGATCTCCGCCGATTCCTGCCGATAGGCGCGCACGACGCGGACGCCGGCAAGCGACTCCTGCGTCACCGCGCTGATGTCGGAGAACTGCTCCTGAATCTTCTCGAATCGCTGGTGAATCGCCGCGCCGAAGTAGCGCACGACCACCGAGACCAGCGGCAGCGGGATCAGCGCGATCAGCGTCAGCTTCGCGTCGATCGACAGCATCAACGCGATGGCGATGACGAAGGTCAGCCCGGTGCTCGACGGTGTACATGACCGCCGGGCCGATCATCATGCGCACGGCGCTCAGATCGTTGGTGGCGCGCGACATCAGATCGCCGGTGCGGTGCTGCTGGAAGTAGCCGGCGTGCTGCCGCTGCAGCGCCGCGAAAAAGTCGTTGCGCAGGTCGTACTCGAAGTCGCGCGAGGCGCCGACGATGATCCGGCGCATCAGAAAGCGGAAGAGACCGCCGATCGCGGCGAGCAGCAGCAGGACGGCGCCGTAGAGCTGGACCTTGGCGCTCGTCACGCCGCGATGCAGATCGTCGATGGCGTACTTCAGCACCCATGGTCCGGCCAGCGCGATCGTCGACGCAGACGACGACGCAGGCAAACCCGATCAGGAACGAGCGGCGATATCGCGCCATATAGGTGAGCAAACGGCGCGCGGGGGACATCTATGAAGTATAGAGGGTGCGAGGGGTGCGAGGGGTGCGATAGGTGCGATAGGTGCGAGAGGCGGATGCGAGCGGTGCGAGGGGTGCGACGGGCGACAGATCGAAAATAGCGCAACGCGCGCGACGCAGCCGGCGATCAGTTCTTGCGTACTTTCCGCCTAAGTCATTGATACCTGGTGGGCACGGCTCGTGCTCAGCGTCGGGGATGGCCGGCGCGCGTCATTTCACGGAGTTGATCGTCTGGCAACTCGGCGACCAGCATCGGGCTGAAATCTTCAAGCTGACGAAGCGTCCAGCCTGCGCGCGGATCTGAAGCTGCGATCGCAGCTTGATGACGCAGCGGATTCCGTCTGTCGCAACATAGCCGAGGGATTCGGCTGCCAGAGCCATCGCGAATTCGCACGATTTGTTCGTATTGGCCGGCGCTCGCTGAACGAAGTCCAGGATGAACTCCGGAGCGCGGTGCTGAAGGAATACGTGACCGAGGACGATCTCGCGTCGGTCAGGCGGCTGCAGCGCAGGCTCTACGCGGCAATGGCCGCGCTGCTCAGGCACCTGGATGGCGGCCAGGACGGCGTATCGCGTTAGGCGCCGCACCCTTCGCACCCTCGCACCTCGCACCCCTCGCACCCCTCGCACCCCTCGCACCCATCGCACCTCTCGCACCGACTTCCTTGCGACCACGATGATCGACGTCCCGATCGGCATCGGGACGTACCGCGACAGTGCGGCCTCGCCGTCCAGCAGCAGCATCAGCGCAGCGTTCAGTGGCGCCCAGGGCACGTCTGTGTCCGATTGCGAAGGGCGTGCCCGAAACGGACGCAGCGCCCGCTGCGCCGTCCGCACGACGAACATCAGCGGGAACAGCGCGGCAAAGGCGAACGACACGCGCTCGACCTCCAGTCCGGCGCTTTCGGCAAGCGCACGCGCCGTTCTCGGCGTATAGCGGCGGCACTCGTTCCAGACTTCCGCGTGGTCGCCGGACAGCATCTCGAAGGCCGCGACGGTGATCAGGACATGGCCGCCTGGCCGGACGATCCGCGCCATCTCCCGAACCGCCGCCACATCCGGCCCGACCACCTGCAGCACGTCGAACGACACCGCCATATCGAACACGTCGTCTGGAAACGGTATTCGCGTGATGTCGGCGCAGGCGATTGGCTGGCCGAACTCGCGGGCCGCGGCAGCGGCCAGCGGCTCCAGCTCGAGACCGACGACGCGGCCGTGCGGCTCGAGCAGGCGCATGTTCTGTCCGACGCCACAGCCGCAGTCGACGATGCGGAGATCGGTGCGATCGCCGGCCACATCGTCGAGCACCGCGCGTGATGAAACGCCGGAAGCCGTGATACCAGAAGTGGGAGTCGGCGGCGCGCCGGGTTTTGGTGAAACGCTCGTCCATCAGCGGCGCGATCGAACAGATCGCGACGGCTGTGGCGAGACGCCGGCGGCGTCGCCGCCGGCTGGCGGGCGGCGGCGGCCTCAGCCGTCAAATCCGCACGGACGTCGAGGATCCCGGATCCATAGAGGCGACGGTAGTCCTCGGCCGTGCCGAGAATCCGTTTGACGTAGGCCTGCGTCTCGGTAAACGGAATGTTGTCGATGAACTCGTCCTGGTCGAGACCTGGCGCTTCCTTGAGCCACGCCGTGACGCGGTGCGGACCGGCGTTGTAGCCGGCCAGCGCGTAGTGGACGCCGCCGAACTGCTCCACCATGTCCTTGAAGTACTTGGTGCCCATGCGGACGTTCGTCTCGGCCTGCGTCAGCATCGACGTCGTGAACCGAGGAATTCCGAGCTGCCGCGCCAGCATGCGTCCGGTCGGCGGCGTGATCTGCAGCAGCCCATAGGCGTTCGCGTCCGACCGGATCTCCGGCGTGAACGTCGATTCCTGCGCCATCAGCGCGGCGATCAGATACGGGTCGAGATCGTTCGCGGCTCGAGTACTTGGTGATCAGCGGCCAGTAGTCCAGCGGAAAGATGATTCGCAGCACATCCGGCGGCAGTTGTTCGCCTCCGGCCGCGAGGAACTGCGGATACGCGCGCCGCATCGTGGTGATGGCGCCGCGCAACGCGGTGAAGCGCTCCGTCGCCTTGAGCGTCAGTCCCTGCCGATGCCGGATCCACGCGAACGTCGCCTGCAGCTGCGGCGAATCGCCCCAGACCCTCTGCGCGTACTGCACTTCCTTGAGTGCATCGTCGTAGAGACCCGCGGCGGTGAGCGCGCGAATCAGGTCGTCGGTGCGGACGTCGGATTGTGGAGTCGGCGGCGACCGTCGTCAGCGGAGCCACCGGCGGCTGCCGCCGATCCTGCAGGAGCTTGCGTCGCCAGGCGGCCGTAATACGAGTTCTGATAGTCGGCGACGATCAGCCGATAGCGCGCGTTGGCGGTCTCCGTGTTGCCGAGCTGATCGTGCGCACGCCCCGACCAATAGAGCCACGACGGCCGGTAATCCGACCGGGCAAACGTGCCCGCCGCGTTGTCGAAGAGATCCGCCGCGTCGCGGAAGTTGTCCAGACGATACGCGTACCATCCGCTCTTCCAGGCGGCGCGTTCGCCGTAGCGGTGCCGCGGAAAGCGGCGCAGCAGTTCGCGGAAGACGGCATCGGCGTCGCCATCGCGGTCGGCGACGATGTAGTACGACGCGAGGTTGTTGAGCGTCTCGGCGGCCCATTCGGAGTCCGGATGGTCGGCCACGAGCCGGCGCGCGAGCGACACGTAGGTATCGGAGTCGCCCGACGCGCGCACCGATGCCAGGTGGAAGTAGCGTGCTTCCGCCTCTCGCCGGCTGTCGTCCAGGTATGGCTGCAGCAGCTTGCGCGCTTCGCTGAAGCGATCGAGGTAATACACGCACTCGGCGATGCGCAGGGAAATCAGCTCGCGGTTATCGCCCGTGGCCGCCTTCAGAATCGGCTCGAAGGCGGCACGCGCCTGCGCCCATCGCCTGCCGTCGAACAGCTGCTGCGCGCGCGCCAGCTCGCGCGTGAATCGGTCCGGCGCCAGCAGCGCCGTCGTTTCGACGCGGGCAATGCCGTCTGACGCCTCGGCCGCCTGCGTGCTCAGCGGATAGTCGTAATAGACGCGGCGATAGGCCTGCAGGGCATGCTCCGCGTGGCCGAGCGTTTCCTCGGCACGGCCGAGTGCGACGAGCACATCCTCGGGCCAGCCCATTTTCTTGCCGCTCAGATCCTCGAGCAGGTCTTCGGCGCGTGCCGGCTCACCACGCTTGACCGCAACCGAGGCGAGCAGCAGCGTCGCCGTTTCCTTCAGCGCGCCGTCGAGCTTTGACGGCGCGAGCGCCTTCAGCGTGGCGTCCGCTTCGTCGACGCGGGCCAACCCGACAAGCGCCACGGCCGTGTAGTAGCGCGCGTACAGGTCCGAGGAGCGTGCCATCGAGGTCGCGCGGGCTGACGAGCGGAAGCGCTTCGGCGAAATCTCCGTCGGAGACAAGCGCCACGCCGCGAGCCAGGCGCTGGATCGCGGCATCACGCCGCGCCGTTGCCGGCGAGAGCGCCGCGTCAGGGACGAACCAGTAATGGGATCGCTGTGCCGGAAGCGGCGGATGCGACGTTGGCGCGAGGCGATCGCCTGCGTCCCGCCGGCGCGGCTTCGATCGCGAAGGCGGACGGTCCTGGGCGGGCATGCCCGTCGCACAGAGGGTCGCCAGCGCGAGCACCGCCAGCGCCTGCCTCACGACAACCGCTCTCCCAGTGAATGTCCGGAGCGACTGGCCGTCGATACCCGACGGAGCGGGCGCAGGCCGGCGGCCTGTTGCACGGTGATCGTTTCGAGCACGCGCCCGGCGTGGCGCGTCAACGTGTCGAGCGCGTCTTTCGACATCCGCCGCTGCGGCGACAGCGCATCGTCTACTTCGGCGTAGAGCACGGCGATGACTTCCCCGCCAACGCTGACCGGAAATGCGATCGGCGGACTCGGATTCGACGCGGCGGCGCTCGAGCGCGGCGTTCGAGGCGACCGACATGCCGCGCTCACTGACACGCGTACGGCCATCGGAGTCCTGCGCCCGACCATTCCCGCAGGCCCTCATCGCGCACGAGCAGGACGGACGCGCTCTTGGAGTGCGGCTGCGCCGCCTCGATCAGCCGGTGGAGCACGGCGGTCAGCGACTCGGCCTCGTCCACGGCGTGGACGCCGCGCACCAGGTCGGTCAACGACGCGGCCGACGCGCCGCGGGCGGAGTCGAGCTCGTGCCGGCGGGCGGCCACTTCGCGGCGGCTCTCGTCGAGCTCGCGGGTCAGGCCGGACAGGCGGTCGGCCATCATCCGTTGGACTTCCTCGACCTGGCTTCGGCCGATGCGGCGAACGTCTTCGACCTGGGCTTCGGCTCGGGCGCGGGCGGCGGTTTCGGCCTGGGCTGCCCGCCTGGCCGCGTCAACCTGCTCCTGCGCCGCGCGGCGGACCTGCTGGATCTGATCCTGGGTTTCCTGGCGAACCGCCTCGGCCGCCTGGCGCATGCGCGGTGTCGCGCTCGGCCGCGCTCCGCTCAGCGACTTCAGCGGCATGCTTCTGAAAGGCAGCGGCCAGTTCGCCGCGCAGGGTCGCGACAATGCGCTCGATCGTCGATTCGAACTGCTGATCTGGTTGCCACGGGGCCTCGTCCGATTATACGGCTCACACCGATAACTCGTTGACACTTCTCGTCTTGTTTGTGAACCGGGCGTGGCCGCACATCGATGGATTCCGGGCTGGGGCCGTGTTAGGCTCGACCGTTCGATCGTAGTGTCCGGCTTCTGCCACCGTAGCCTGCGGAGGAGCCGGACCGATGAGGTGCGTATGAAGAAGGTATTGACGTGGACCGGTGGGGTGCTCCTCGCGCTCGTCGTGGTTGCCGGAACAGCTCATGCGTCAACAAGCGCTGAAGCGCACGAAAACGGCGACTGCGTGTCGTGCTCGTTGTTAGCGTGCCTGCACTCAGCGCTGTTCGAAGCGTTTCACGGGTAGGTAGCTCCACTCAGGTGGTGCCGCTACAATCGAAGTAGCTGTCGGAGCTGCGAGCCGGACGCTTCAACCGTCGCGACTTACCTACCTACGGGGGCGAAATTGGCTTCGACGGGGGTACTGAATCGCGGGATGCATGCCGAGCTCCATTGACTCGTTAATCCGATGGGACATCCGTTAACTGCGGACAATCAGTACGCTCTCGCAGCTTAATTAAGCTGTGACGTCTGCCCTGACCTCGCCTGGTGGTTGGGGGCCAGACGCCATTAAACAGGCTGGTCGGTGCCCGCGGCGCTCGGCGCGGCCCCGCGAGATTTACCGAGGCTGGGCCTGGCGGTTTTTCGCCGCTTCCTCACGCAGGCATGAGAATTTACGAAGCGGACACGCATGTAGAGTCCTACGGGGACGTGCTTTCGGACGCGGGTTCGACTCCCGCCGCCTCCACCATCTTCGACTTTTTGCTCAGTATTCTTTGCGATTCTTCGTCCGTTCCCGCCGCCTCCACTATTTCTCCACGCGCTCTGGGCGCGATCGCCACCTCTCTGGGACGCAGCCATCCACGCAATGTTCATTTTCGCGCCGTTTTCTTGATGTGGTCGTAGTGTTCCTCCGGAGGTTGTGACGGAACGTTGAGCACATTTCCCGCCGCCTCCAAGCGCACGTATCGGTGGCCTCGTTTCACGAGGACGAAGGCCACACTGCTGACACCGATCGTCCGTTCGCTAGGTTTCGAATGTCCGGGCACACGCACGACCTCTCCGCCGCGTCCTTGCGACACAGCCTCGTTGAGCGCAGATTTGATATTACATGCTATTGTAATATTCTCTGTGATCTCGATTATGCAGGCAAGTTGGCTCCGAGAGGCGCGACGACGGAAAGGCTGGACGCAAAGCGAGGCGGCGACACGCCTTGGTGTATCGCAGACCTACCTGTCCCTGGTGGAGAACGGCCGGCGCGCGCTGTCCAAGCCGCTGGCTCGAAGAGTCCAGCGTGACTTCGACGTGCCGGCCACCGAACTGCCGGTCGAATCGACGCACGCGTCCCGGGAGGATGCGCAGGCGATCGCGAACGCGCTCGCCGCCTTGGGCTATCCAGGATTCACACATGTCAGGCGAGGTCGGCGTGTGAATCCCGCGCAGCTGCTGCTCACCGCTCTGCGAATGCCCGACCTGGAACCGCGGCTGGCTGAAGCGCTGCCGTGGGTCGTGTGGCAGCACCCTACTCTCAATTGGCAATGGCTCCTCGCCCAGGCCAAACTGCACGACCTGCAGAACCGACTCGGGTTCGTCGTCGCGCTCGCCCGACAGGTCGCCGAGCGCCATGGACAATCGGACACGGCGGCCGTGCTCGCTGCGACCGAAGCACAACTCGAACGGTCGCGACTGGTGCGCGAGGACACGCTATGCCGGGAGTCGATGACGCAGGCCGAGCGCCGCTGGCTGCGTCAACGGCGTTCGGCCGCGGCGCTCCATTGGAACCTGCTGACGGGCCTCGTGCCCGAGCACCTGTCCTATGCCTCGTGATCTGGTCCAGCCGTGGCGAGCCTTCCTGGCGGAACTGGACGCGCTCGTCACGCACGATGTCCACCTCCATTGCTGCGGAGGGTTCGTGGTGACGATGCGTTACGGTCTGGCGCGAACGACCGCCGACCTGGACGTCCTGTCGATTCTGCCGAATGACGATCAGCCCACGCTGGCACGTGCCGCCGGCCAGGATTCCGCCCTCCACAAAACCCACGGCGTCTACTTGGACGTCGTCACGGTGGCGACGCATCCCGACAGCTACGAGGGTCGCCTCACCGAAATGTATCCAGGGGTGTTTCGCCACATTCGCCTCCTGGCACTCGACCCGCACGACTTGGTGCTGACCAAGCTGACGCGCAATGCGGATCGTGATCGCGGTGACGTGGAGTATCTGGCCACGGCGGTGCCGCTGGACGTGTCGGTGCTCCGGCAACGCTACCAGCGCGAGATGAGGCCCTACGTGGGTATCCCCGAGCGAGAGGACCTCACGCTTGACCTGTGGATCGAGATCATTCAGGAGGCGCAGCGGGCGCATCCGCCCCGCGCGTGAGGCCATCCCGGACCTCCGATCTACAAGAAGTCATTCGGGATCGTTGGAGGCGGCGGGAATCGAGGAAGGCCCACCAGAATGGCGACAGCTCAGCGTTAGCGCTGTTCAATTGAGGGCAGGCGCTATCAGCGCGAAGAAGGAGAATAGGCGACTATGTCTCTCATTCTGATCATCGTGATACTCGTGGTGCTCTTGGGCGGCGGCGGATTCTATGGATCCCGCTCAGGTTGGCGCGGACCACACTACGGCGGATTGCTGGGTCTTGTGCTGATTATTCTGTTGGTGCTCTGGCTCACCGGGAATCTCGGCAGCGGACCGGCCATCCGCTAAGACCTAGCCCGCTTCGGCGGGCTAGGATCTGGCTGGACGACGTGGAGTTCTGTATCCCCTTGTGAGCAGGCATGGACCGAGCCGACGACCCGCCCCGAGCTTCGCAAGCTCGGACTCGACAGAGTCGAGTGAGTCAGCGCTGGACCGGCAGTGTCTCAGTTTGAAATGGGCCGCAACTCATAGAGGAAACGGCCTTCCACATCGACGCGACTGAAGGGGCGTTCTCGCTCTTGTGAAATTATCGGATACACCACTTCATGCCTAGCGATTTGCGCCGTCATGAACGCTTCACCTGTCGGAAGATCAAAGTAGGTGAATTTCACAAGTCGGTCGCCTGAAATCACCTTCGTCCATTCGTCCTTCATGGCCCCCGCCTTTTGGCCTGACGGACGATACTCTTCAAGGATTTGCGCGCGGGTCCACCGAATCTCCTCCTCGAGCGTTCTTTGAAATTCTTCCACCTGCTGGCGTAGTCGCTGGACGTACAGGAGCAGGTCTTCTTGCTCACCAAATGAGGACGAGAATTTCTTCGGCTCAGACATGGTCGGCGAGTCCCGCCCCCATCACTGTTACCGCCGTAATCTGTATGCTGAACCCCCAGCATACGCCTAAAAGTGGGCCGTCTCCGCTCGGACCGTTGGCACGCGTGGGAGCGCGTGGCGGGGTCGTCCGAGTGGAGTTGAAGGCACCGGCCCGAGGCTCGCGATGCACCGACCCCGCAGGTCTTGAAAATGTAGGCGCGTCCGCGTGAGCGGTCTCATGGACATCACGCGGACTCTGTCTCTGGCTGCGCCCGCTGGCCACTGGTTGGCGCGTCAGGTGACGGCATCAAAGCGCTGCTAACAGGTTCCCCCGCTCTAGCCCGGAAGAGGCCCCGCACACCTATTGGTTTTCACCGCACGCCAGCGAGTGCGAGCCCCAATCCGCAGCCTCGACCTTGCTGACCTGCTCCGTCCAGGCGCTCTCGTATCGTTCTCCGCATGGAGACGAATCCTCTGCACCCAGGCCACGAGTTGCGGTGCCCGCATTGTCAAAGGTGGCATCCGATAATGCAGAAGTATCGCGAGGGCACCGACTATACGCTGCAGATGTTGACGTGGGAGTGTCGAGGCGGGAGCTACTACGCGGGACAGATCGGGACGATTGGTCGGTTTCCAACGCGACCGCCGAAGGCCGCGTGATGCTCAGGGCGTGGGGGGAGCGTTGTCGATCTGTCGTTCATTGTCGGCCACTCAGATTCGCGGATCACGCGGAAGCACTACGCCCACCTGCTGAACGAAGACCTTGCGGCCAAAATGCGGGCGGTAATGGACCATGCCAAGTAGGCGGGAGGCTGGCGCTCGAAGGATCGACGTGGCTGTGACTTCAGCGAAATTGAAACACTTTGCCATCGCCAACCGCGATGTAGAGGAATAGCTGATCGAACGGTGCGATCGATTCGCTAATAGATTCTTTACCCGTTTGCCGATGCCACGGTGATGGTGACGAACTGCGGCCGCATCTGCTGGCAGGCTCGAAAGATCAACTTCAGCCACCTGTTCGCCGCTGACCGCCCGCAACCGGGGAGCACCACTGCTTCTGTCCGTCCTGCGAGCACGCGTGGAGTTGTGACGACCCGTTCACCGGTTCTTCGGCGCCTTCCGCTACCCCGCCTTGTGGCCGCTGTGGTCCAGAATGCGTGAAGTTGATGGTGTCCAGCACTACACGGCTCCATTGGTGGTGCGCCAAGTGCGGCCTTACCTGGAGCACAATCCGGCCGATGCCAGCCTAGCGTTCCCAAGCAGAGCAGACGGACTCGGAGGTTGCTGTCATGCGCGCGCCGGCAATGGGGGCAACGTCACGACCTGCTCGAGTTGTCGCGATCGTGGCGGCACGTCCTGGCCGAGGATATGGCGAACGCCAGATCGTGACGTCGCTCCTTAAGGGGCGCGTGACTATCACGCCCAGTGTTGTTGTTTCAGAGCGGAAACGACAGTGGGCGATCCAGGGAGAGGGACGGCTCGACGGACTGTTCGAGCGCGTGCTGCAGGAGGTCTGGCGTCCCCACCGGGATTCGAGCATCTGTGGACGGTTCCAATTCGAGGAACTACATCGGAGCGCGCCGCCTGACCGGCCGCCGGAAGCCCGACCCTCGACCCGAATGCTCGTGGGCGATAACGTTTGAGATAGGCTGCGGCACCATGAAGGGCCGAATCCCCTTTCCACTTCGTTGCGCCGCCTGCGGTGCTGTTGTGGGTGCTGCGTGGTACGAGCTGGCGCACATCCTGTTCAATATGGGTAATTCGGTGTTTGACAAACCCATAAATCCCCCGCCAAATCGACCCTCTTCTTCGTTGGTTCTTTCTCGCTGTGTCCAAAACCGAACAGATCGGCGCTCGCTGAGCGTGTAACCGTTATTGCGTGCCTGTTGGCGTAACGGCTACCCCTACTCCACCTTGTGACCGCTGTGGTCCCGAGTGCGTGAAGTTGATGGTCTCCGGCACTGCACGGTTCCATTGGTGGTGCGCCAAGTGCGGCCTGTACGTGGAGCACACTCCGACCCGTTTATTCGTCGCTTTCCGCTTCTTCCCCTCGCGCTGACGGAAGCACTCCGCACGCCTTCTGGGCGTTGCGTTCGGCTAGTGGCATGCCGGCCCACTGTGCCTATCAGCACATACCCCCCGCTACGCACATCGTCACGGTCGCCGTCGATCACGCTGAACGCTTCCGTGAGGAACTCGGCACCGAAGCCGACGCCCACGATGAAGCCGGACACCTGCTCGCCCACCTCATAGGCGATGGCTGGACGACCGTGATGTACCGCCATTCGCGCATCGCCCTTCCTTAACGAACGGGACGGCGAAAGGGCGGCAGGCCGGATGCCTTTGCCAATTACAGGCATCGGACTCCCTGACCAAGACCGCCTAATCGCGAGGTGGATTTCGACCTATTTGCTGCGCGACGGTGGCGGACTGCGTAGACCCCACGCCCGTGGGTCGCGATTGAATCGGCCGTCGACGGGTGGTCTAGTTTCGCGCAGGCGCTTGCACCGACACGTTCTCAGCCAATTCTTCCCTGGCAGTGCTCCGGGGCAAATCGACGGTGAAAACGCATCCCTTATCCACGTCACGCGCATAGAGGCGGCCGTTGTGCGCTTCGATGCCCCATCGGCAGAACGCGAGGCCGATCCCGAGGCCGGTGCGTCGCCCCCTCGCTGTTCAAAGGGTCGAAACAGCATCTCGGAGCCGGCGTCGCCTCCCGGCAAGCCGCCGCATTCGTCTTGGATTTGGATCAGCACGCGGTCGGCGCTGCCGCCAACACGCGACGACACCGTGCTGTGGGGCCGTGTGAACTTGAACGCGTTTTGGAGAAGGTTCCCGACCACCGACGTCAGAACTTGCCGGTCGCCGTCGATGACCATTCCCGGTTCGCCGGGTATCAGAGTGAACGTGACCCCTGCGGCCGTCGCCGCCAGGGTCGCCGAGTCGCCGACTTCCGCCATTAGGGCGGACACGAGGATGTGATTCCGCCGTCTCACGTTTTGGCCGACCCTGACGTCGTCGAGTGCGTGGGTGATCAGTTCTCGCAGGTAACGCATCTGACGACGATCACGTCTCACCACGTCACGCCGCTCGGCCAGTGCAGCCCGAGGCGTCGAGCCGCGCGTCTGCGGCGACCATCTTGGCTTGGTACTCAGCGGAGAGCTGTTGCGCGCAGGATTAGGAGCTTTCTGACTCGATACCGCGTGTCCTCGACAAGGATCAACGCGCCTGCTTCAAGGTCGACGTGGCGTTCCGTAAGCACGACCGCGAGGCGCTGGTGAACGGAGTCGACGCGTTCATCGGCGAGTCTGAAGATGATGACGCTGGGCTTGTCGAGTACGCCGAGGGCTAGAATGTCACCAAAGTCCAGATCGAACGTGATGATGATGCTGTGGTCCGTGCGAGCTCGTTGGACAAGTTCGGCGTCCGGCGCGCGTTGGAGCCCGAGACTTCGCACGTGGGTCGCCTCGTGGCCGAACTGCTTCAGGAACTCGATGGTCTTGGGCGAGACTCCAGCGTCTGCCAGAAACCATGCGTCACGCGCGGAGGGGGTGCACTTCGTCCTGAGCGAGGGCCGCGGCGTAGACGAGCGCCTGACGGATGTCTTCCTCCTCGAGGTCGGGTAACTCCTCGACAATCTGCGCGGGCGTCATGCCGTTGGCCACCAGGTTCACCACGTGAGCGACAGAGATGCGAAGGCCACGGATCGTCGCCCGCCCAGCCAGGACGTCGGGACTGTGCGTGATGCGATCGAACGTCTTCACCATGACCTGCCTTTGATGCGATTGTATCGCACGATGCCGATCGTTCCTCGGCAGTGTCAGGAAGCGGGGATCGAGGTACGTCCGTCCCTTCCCTGCGCCTCAGTTACGCGCCTGTCGCCTCGCAGCCCAAGGACACTTTTGGAGGCGTCAAGAACTGGGCAAGAATTTGCTTCAAAAGCCGACCCCGGTCTATAAAGCGCGCACGCCGGGCACCGCGCCCGTGTCCGATAATCAGCACACCAGTATCAACAAGAATGTGGGATATGACCATGACTATGATTTCGATTCGTCAGTTGGGGGCTTGGGCGGCTGCCGCGGGACTGTGCTGCATCGTCATGACGGGTACGTCAGCGATTGCACAAGAGAAAATGACTGCGCAGACGCTGATCGACCGCCAGTTGATCCTGGATCAGATCACCCGCTACTACTACAACTTCGGAAAGGAAACGAAAGTCCCTGAATCCAGTTTCTACGCCGAAGACGGCGCGCTAATTCTCGGCAGCCGCCGTTACGAGGGCAGGGAAGCGGTCCAATCGGCTTACGGTGGCGGTGCCCGCCCGGCGCCAGCGGCTGGCGCGGCACCCGCGTCAGGTGCTGCATCCGCAGCGGGAGCGGCACCCGCTGCTCCTCGCGAGAGAATTCCCTTCAACATGACGGTCGACAATGCACTGATCTTCGTGCATGGCGATACGGCGACCTCGCAGGTCATCTATACCGAATACCGGCCGGAGAAGAAGGGCGATCCGGTGAAGATGACGGTGCAGGGCAAGGAGTTCGCCACCTGGGTCAAGGTGAAAGGCCAGTGGCTGTACAAGGAGCGCTATGTGGGTCTCAGTGAGCCACCTGCAGGATGGAAGGAATAAACAGGACTGATACCTGCGGCAAACCTCTGTTGTTAGTCTGATCGCGAAAGAGTCGCCGACTCATACGAGCGCCAAGGCAAGAGAGGACTCAGAAGCAAAGGTACGTAGGCGAGTGGGTGGCCATTGATCGCTGGGCTGTTCGTCGAGCTCAAAATCGTCTCGGGGCGGGACCTGGTCCCGCCGTCTCCAGCGTCTCGACCTCAAGAAGTCACTCGGGATCGTTGGAGGCGGCGGGAACTATCCCGGACGCTGTTTGGCGCAAAGTTCGGTGTTTCCCCGATCCCGCCGCCTCCACTATGTCTCCACGAACTGGGAGGTTTTTGGGGGTGTCGCGAGGACTAGTGCGGACTGGATCGGTGGTGGCAAGCGACGGTGCGACAACGATTTGTGACCACAACTCGCACGCCGTCAGTTACTTAGGAAATCGCCGTTTTTCTGGTTCGACTCCCGCCGCCTCCATTTTTCTCTCCACGGGCGGACCACCCGCAATCCGCGACACGTAATGCCGTTCATCGCCGGCATCCTCAATCAGGCCGACCGGTATTGCGGGAATTTCTCCGTACGGCGGGGTCGTCGTTTTGTTCGCGTTTCAAGCATAGATCGAGGCGCGGCAGCCACGGTTCCAGCCGCCTCCGCTATTGCTCCAGAGCCAGGGCAAACAGCGAGGACTCCTCAGGACGTCGGTGGGACCGACGAATCGCGACAACGGTCGCGGTCTCAGCGAACTAGCCCCAGAAGTCGCGCGTCATCAATCCAATACATTGGGCGATAAAGACGGTGCTCACCGACGTGGTCCGGGCCGGCCATCGAGTGGCCGGCCCGCGGCCTCTGACCGCTGGAGTCGGGGGATTCCTGAATCAGGCGCTCGGCCGTTTGGCTGTAACGAGACCGTGGAAGTCGAGTGAACGCGCGGTCGGCCGCTTGCCTGATTGTTGCTATCTCCGATCGGCACGTCGAAACTATGGCCGCAGCTGTAGCAATACCAAGATTCTCGCAGCAGTGCTTCATGGACGCGGCAGGTGTCCCGGGAGTGGCACCGGGAGCAGTGACAGATCGGCATTCGCACGTGTTTGTCCTCCTACGAAACCGCCCGTTGAGGTCGATAGAACGGTGCGTCCAGCGGCCGTGGACGTGGGGCTGCGACGTAATGACCTTGTCGTGTGTAAAGCAGCACACCATCGCGAGTCAGGCGCTCCAGCACTGCCCCGCAGGTGGTCGAATCCAACTGCCAGAGGCGACATGCCTGGGCGAACGTGAGCCGCAATCCGGGCATCTCGCGGAACTCTCCGCGCACACGCTGAACTAGAGCTTCCATGGTCACCCCCACGTTTCAAAACGAGTATTTACGAACGCCGATTGTGCTGCATGGTCACGTGACGATCCAGCTGGCAAAACCTCTAAAATCCCCTGTCACTACTAACAGAGGTAGGGCCAGCGTTTCGATCCTCCCGACGGTGAACCGTGCAGTGATCGATCGCACGGGACTGCCGGGCGTCTACGACTTCGTGCTGCGATACACGCCCGACGGGGTTTCGCCGCGAGCGGGCGGGGTGGCCACTCCGATGACCGACGGCACGTCGCTCATCACGGCGGTGCAGGAACAACTCGGTCTCAAGCTCGAGTCATAACGCGGGCCGGTCGAGTTCCTGATTATCGACAAGGTCGAACGTCCGTCGCCGGACTAGACCTTCGGAGGCCTACTTGCGCTGCAGCGCCGAGGCCAGCGCTTTGCCGACCGCGTAGACAACCAGCGCCGCCAGCGTCGCCTCGAAGAACGGAAGCAGTGTGTTGGTCACCACTGATTCGAACTGACTTTGATACGAGCCAAATGTACTGGGCTCGAGGAGCAGCGCGATCACTGAGACGATCACGATGAGTGCGGCCACGACGGCGGCGAGCCAGGAACCGAAGCGCGGCGGGGTGGTTGCGTCCATCACGGGGCCTACTTGACCACGACCCGAGCGCGTCCGATGTTCTGGACCTCGGGCGTAAAGAGTCTTCGAATCGCCCTCACGCTGTGACACCGCGCGAAGCACGGGGAAATAGGTACCAGGCTTCGAGTACGAGTATGTCGTCTTCACCGTAAGGGTCGCCCCAGGAGCTGCGAGCTGACCAGAGACTGGGTAGTCGCCCATGCCGAGCAGGTCCCATTCGGCAGCAACGACCTTCCCCGTATTGCGCGGCGCGGTGATCTCCGCGACGAATGTGACTGGCTCGCCGACGCCGACATCTGCGCGCTCGCGTCCGTTGGCTCTCAACACCACGACAGGCTGAATCCCCCCGCGCTGCTCAGCCCGCGGCGGCACCTGCACCTGACTCTCAGCCATCGTGTAGCGCGTGTTGCCCGGAGGACGGACTCCCCGCTCGACCCACGCGCTCACGTCGCGCAGCGCCTGCTCGAGCGCGCCTTGGTAGCTGACGGTGCGGGCCTGAGCCGGGATGCCGGCTGGGGCCGTGTGCTGAGCATGATCGATGAACCAGAGCCGGAAGCTGTCGTCGATGCGCGACCCCATGGCTTCTTTCACCTTCGCCCGGTACCAATCGGCCTGCCACGGCAGCGCGTCGATATCCATCAGCGTTTCCACCGCGATCATCTTGCCCTTGAACCGTCCGCTCTGGATCGAGCCGGCTCCATTCATCGCGCCGATGGGCCCAATCAGGACACCGCGCTGGGGATAGATCGGCGCGCCCTTCGGTCCGCGGAATTGGTTCCAGCCGTACATGTCAGGCGTCGGCAACTGGTGGCGGTGATAAGTCTGGAGCGCGAGATACGAGGAGTTGTCGATCCGAACCCGATCACCAGACTGGAGGCTGACGACCAGCGCGGGGTTCGCGCCGAATCCGAGCGCGACGGTGTCGCCCGTCGCCGCGCCGAGCGCCAGGCTCTTGCCCGCATTCGTGCCGCTCGTAATAACGAGATCGGCGCCGGTGAGGTCACCCTGCGGCACGCTCGAGAGCCGGATGCGTCTCTGGGCACCGCCAGTAACCTCCACCACGGTCGCTTCGTGCCGGATCCGCGCCGCCGCGACTGATGACTTCGGGTCGCTGCCGAGATAGCCAGGCTTGGACCAGAAGTCGTCGACGTAATGTGGATCCAGGTACGGCACGTAACCAGCGACGAGGGCGAGCGGCCCGCCGGTCATCGTCGGATGGTTCCACCATCCACGCAGCGGGAATCCCAATCGCGTCGCTTCCTCGAGCGCCGCGCGCTCCTCCTCGTTCAGACCGGCGTAGGGATCGCCGCTGCCGCCAGGGTCGATTGCGTCCATCACAGCCGGGAATTTGTTCCGCATCCGCAGCACGCGCAGTGCATGGATCCGAACCGTCATCACACCGGGGATCGAATTCGGCGAGCCCATGACGTAGGGCACGAAGCCGTCCCACACGCCGACACTGTTTTCGGCACTGCTGATCGTCTGGAACGCGCCGCCGCTCCCGCCGTACAGATAGCCGTAGGGGCGATGCTCGCCGTAGATCCGTGCCGCCACGACTCGCGAGGTACTTCGCCGCTTCCGCATTGACGCGGTAACCGCCGATCGTCGGATCCAGCTTCCCGAACACCGCCTGTTCCGTCGTCGTGGCACGCTCGGCGCCACCGATATTCGTCTGCACGAAATACGCACCACTCGCCGCCGCGAAGCCGATGTTGGCAGGCGCGGTGTTCTCGCTCGTCAGCAGCTGGTGCGTGGTCTGGTAGAAGCGTCGCTGGTACTGTTCCTTCGGCGGAAAGTAGAACGAAAACCGGGCGTCGGTGCCAGTGAATCCGCCGTGCACGTACCGATGCGGCACCGGCGTCGTCCGCTGTTCCTCGATATCCACATAGGGCTGGTTGAACCGCGGGTCGATGCAGTCACCCGTCACGAACATCGAGGTGGAGGACGCGGGCGGGCTGCACGCTGATGCCGTCGATACCGTGGACGACGCAGTCGCCAGGATCAAGGCGCCAACCACAATCATCGACGCCGCGAGCAGGAATCGCACGACGCGTGCGCGTCTCGTGTCTTCCAAGACAGGCGTCGCATTCATCAACAGCACCTCGTTTGCAGTCACGATCCCGCCCGCAACAGTCTGCCACGCTTCGCCGGTAGAATCGGCGGATGCAGCACGCGACCTTCAAACTGGTCGAAACGTCGTCCGGAACCGGACAACTCCTTCATGACGGCGCCGTCCTGCGCGAGGTGCGCTACTCCATCACCCGGTATCAGGGCGTCCTGGTCGGCTCCGGCATGCCGATCCCGGGCCTGCACCGGCTCGAAGGCACCACGGACTTCGAGGTCGCGGATGTGTCCCTCATTGGACGGCCACTCACGCTGCGGCTGGAAGATGGCCGCGCCATCGGCGTGACGCTGGCTGCGCGCGACGGCCGTCTCCTCAGCGAAGGACATGGTCCCGCGGGCGGCTGTTCGTGTTGTTGACATTGTACTAATCTACTAGTACATTAGCCGCGTGGCGATTGTCTCCGTCGATCCGCGCGATCGCACGCCGCTCTACGCACAGCTCGAGCGCGCCCTGCGCGCCGCGATTGCCACCGGCCGGCTCTCGGCCGGCGACCAGCTGCCGACCGTCCGTCAGCTGGCCGTCGAGCTGAGCATTAACGCCAACACCGTCGCGCGCGTCTATGCGGAGCTCGAGCGCGCCGGGATCCTTGAAACCCGCCGCGGCGTCGGCACCTTCGTCAACGCCACGCCGGCACAGGCGCACCCGCCGAAACAGCACGAGCGACGGCTTCACGCTTTTGTCACCCGAGTGCTCGCCGATGCCGCCGAAGCAGGGTTCACAGTGGACGACCTGTTCGAGGCGATTCAGTCACATCGAAAGGGAGATGCGTAATGGCCGACGCTGCCGGTTTTGGAAACACGCCCCGTCTCAACGTGATTTCGTTCGGGGTGTTCATCGTCTCGGTCGGGCTGTCGGTCATCGCGGGCATTCAGACGAGCAATCCGGTCTGGCCCATCGTGATCATGCTCGTCGGGCTTCGTTCTGATGCAGTCGCCGCGCATCGCCAAGCAGTGGGAGCGCGCAGTCGTCCTGCGACTGGGGCGATTCGTGGGACTGCGCGGGCCCGGGCTGTTTTGGATCGTGCCGTTCGTCGAGTCGGTCTCGTCCTGGATTGACCAGCGGACGATCACCACCGGCTTCGCCGCCGAACAGACACTGACGTCCGACACGGTGCCGGTCAACGTCGATGCGGTCCTGTTCTGGATGGTGCACGACGCCGAGAAAGCCGCGCTGGAGGTGCAGAACTACCGCACCGCGATCAGCTGGGCGGCGCAGACGGCGCTTCGCGACATCATCGGCCGCACGGCGCTGACCGATCTGCTGCGAGGCCGCGAAAAGATCGAATCAGACCTGCAGCAGTTGATCGATCAGCGATCGACGCCCTGGGGCGTCACGGTCTCGGCGGTCGAAATGCGCGACGTCGTGATTCCGGTGGCGCTGCAGGACGCGATGTCACGCGAGGCGCAGGCCGCGCGCGAAAAGCAGGCGCGCATCATCCTCGGCCAGGCCGAGATGGAAATCGCCCACTCGTTTGAGGAGGCGGCAAAGTCGTATCACAACAATCCCACCGCCCTGCACCTGCGCGCCATGAACATGCTCTACGAAGGGCTGAAAGAAAAAGGCGCGCTCATGCTCATCCCGAGCAGCGCCGTGGAGTCCATGGGTATGGGCGGCCTGATGGGCGCCGCGGCCCTCCGCCAGCAATCGCTCACTGATCGCGGCGACGACGTGAAGTAGACGAGGGTGAAGTAGACAAGGGTGAAGTAGACGCGGGACGCGGTGGTCGGGAAGATCACCGGGCGCATGCGCGCGCCCGGTGACGATAGGGATTAGTAGCTGGCGGGCGTCTCGGTTCCGATGAAGACGCCATTCCTGTAGGTGTTTAGGCACTTCGGGTGCGCGAAAGACAGACGGTCGCATCGGGCGGGCTGTACACGATGTCGTCCGCAAGTGGACCGCCGGGCGGATTCAGTGACAGCTCGTCGCGAGTGCGCTTGGCGATTTCATGATCGGCGCACGATGTGTCGCCGCTGATGCCGAGGCCTCCGATAATCTTGCCGGCGCGATAGAGCGGCACGCCGCCGCCAAAGAAGATCAAGCCGCCGGCGATCTGATTTTTTCCTCCGCCCTGGCCGCCCGGCGGCGCGGTGAGCGCCGGATGCCACAGATTGGACTGGCCGAGGCTCCACAGCGAATGTCCGGGCTGCGTGAACGTGTAGAGCCTGGCGGTCGACAGCGCCAGGCTGTCGAGGCTGAACGCGTTCGCTGTATATGCTTTGGCTTTGGCAATCGCCTGACTGCCTGGCCACACCTGTGTGGGATCCGAGGTCGTCGTCGTATAGACGCAGATCTCGCCGTCGCGATTCACGACCGCGCCCCACATTCTGGCTCCCTCGAAGTAGACCGCCCGCGTTCGGGAGCTTCGCCGCGGCGAGCATCGCCTGACGCAATTCCGAGGCGTTGGGCAGGTCATTGCAATCCGCCGCCAGTGCGTCTGTTCCCGAACAGAGTGCTAACCCCATTAACACGCCAAAGATCTTCTTCATACGCTGTCCTCTCACTGATGGAAGCCGACGGGTCGTGATAGGTGTGAATGGACCGAGGTGGATGGATGCTTCCCGCCGGGGCGCCGGACTTATACCACGCGGCTGTGACTCATTTGGAAACACACGAGCAAGAACAGCCGGCCGAACGCACGAGCTTCAAGCCCGTCGAAGAATGGTCCGGCGGCGGTGACGACGATGTGAAATGGCAGCGGGACGCGGTGGCCGGGGAATATCCGGAAACACGGCAAAGAGATCGCCCAGATCGCTGGCGGCGGCGCGAACCACCTGTGGCCGCCGTGGCTTGGGGACCTTCGCCACCGGTCGTTGACGTGGCGTCTGGGCCACGGGGTCGAGCGATGGACCTGAGGGTACGCGGCCATGCTTGGGCGGCAGGCGCGGCGCATGTTGCGGTGGCGTATTCTGCGGCGGCGCGGCTGCCAGGGGCGATCGGCGAGACAGTTTCTTCGTCACGGTAGGCAGACGCGCAATGTTACGGTAGAAGCGCCGCCTTCGGGTCGCGGAGCGACCCGACTGAGCAGCGCTGTCTCGCCGGTCCGCGGCGGACCGTGCGACCGAGGCGGCTGTGCGAACATAGTTCCGCTTGCCACGAACCGCTGCTCTCACAACCGCGATTCTTCTGCTGGTGGCAGCACTTCTCGTACAGGCACAAGGCACGGCTCCCTCCAGCCCCCTCACGCTGATCGCTCGAGACGGACGGCGGGCAGTCCCGACTGTGATGGTCAGCGGTCAGGAATTGATCGCGTTGGACGATGTCGCATCGCTGTTTCAGGTCGCGGTCGCGGAAGACGCACCGACCGGCGGCGTCACGGTCACGTATCGCGGTCGCACGATCGTCCTGTCCTCCACTCAGCCGATCGCGTCGGTCAACGGCCGCGTCGTGACACTGCCTGCACCGGTTACGCGTGCAGGCCGTCGTCTGCTGGTCCCCGTCGAGTTTCTTTCGCGCGCGCTCGCCCCGATCTATGACCGCCGAATCGATTTGCGCCGCGCGGCGCGGCTGTTGATCGTTGGCGATGCAGCCGTTCCCCGTGTCGTCGCCAGAGTCGACGCAGTAGGGCCGCCGACCCGCGCCACCATCGAGATCAACCCGGCTGCCCCGGCGACGGTGACGGCCGACGTCGGGCGCGTGATCGTCCGCGTCGAGGCGGATGCGCTTGACCTGACGCTGCCCTCTGGCGCGAGCGGCCTCATCGATCAGATTCGCGCGGGCGATCAACCGAACACCGTTGTACTGATTCTCGACGGCGGCGCCGGCCCGCCGCGGACCGCAACTACCACGGCCGACGGGGTGACTCGGGTCACGATCGAAGTGCCTGGCGTGGCCGCGCCACCGGCTGATACCGGCGTTGCAGCGCCGGCTGCCCCACCGGTCGTGTCGGACGGACGGCCGGTCACCACACGACGGTATTTCGCTCTGGTCGCGATCGACCCGGGCCACGGCGGTGATGATGTCGGCGTTCGCACGGCGGATGGACTTCAGGAAAAGGAGCTGACACTGGATGTCGCGCGGCGCGTCCGGCAGCGTCTCGAAACCCGGCTTGGCGTTCGCGTGATCCTGACACGCGATGACGATCGCGCGCTGACGCTCGACGAGCGGGCGGCCTTCGCCAACAACAGCAAGGCGGACCTCTTCCTCAGCCTGCACGCCAACGGCGCATTCGGCCCCGGCATCGCCGGCGCCGAGGTGTACTTCCTGAGCCTCGATCAGGAAGGTGAACGGGTCAGGCGCCAGACAACAAAGGAAGCGCTCTCGCTGCCAGCGCTCGGCGGCGGCCGGCGCCTGCTCGAGGTCGTGCCGTGGAACCTGGCGCAGGCCGCGCATATCGACAAATCGGCCTCGCTTGCCGCGATGCTCGAAGAGGAACTGCGGCGGCGTGTGCCGATGAGCCCGCGGCCCGTGCAGCGGGCCGGCATGCGGGTGCTGACCGGAGCCAACATGCCGGCTGCGCTGATCGAGATGGCCTATCTCACCAACGCCGAGCAGGCCAGTAAGGCGAAGAGCGACGAGTTTCGAAATGGCGTCGCCGACGCGGTGTACGAAGCGGTTGCACGCTTCCGCACCTATGCCGACGAGAAGCTGGGGCCATGAGGCTGCGCCGGTTCCTGCCCGTCGCGATCGGCGTCGCGATGCTGGGCCTCCTCGCGTGGGGTGTGACGGCGGTTCTGCAGCACCTGATCAGCCGTGATGCCGCCCCTGCGCCAGCCGCCGCGTCGACGGCACCCGGCGAAACGCCCCATATCGCCGCGACGCTGTTCTATGCGACGCCGGAAGGCGACGCCCTCGCTCCGATTCGGCGCGAGGTGCCGCTCGCCGAAGGACTCGTCGCGCAGGGACGCCAGCTCCTGATCGCCCAATTCACGCCCCCGCCATCGCCGTACATTTCCGCCATCCCCGCCGGCATGACGCTGCGCGCCTTTTACGTCACGGACAAGGGTGATGCCTTCGTCGATCTCAGCGGCATCACGGCAGCCCATCCGGGCGGATCGCTGACCGAACTGCTCACGGTGCACGCCATCGTGAACGCGGTCACAGCCAATCTCCCGGCGGTGAAGCGCGTGCAGATTCTGGTTGACGGCAAGGAGGTCGACACGATTGCCGGCCACGTCGACGTCCGCAGGCCGCTGGCGAGAGACACGTCGCTGGTGCGCGAGGCTGAAGCCTCGCCGTAATGCATTACAGTTGAAGGCTATGCGTTCCGACGGCCGCCTCCCCGAGCAACTGCGTCCCACCCGTATCACTCCCAACTATCTGATTCACGCCGAAGGCTCGGTCCTCGTCGAAGCGGGCAAGACGAAGGTCATCTGCACCGCCAGCATCGAAGATCGTGTCCCGCCCTTCCGCCGGAACACCGGCAAAGGCTGGGTCACCGCGGAATACGGAATGCTGCCGCGGGCGACCACGACGCGGACGCAGCGGGAGGCGTCGGCAGGCCGGGTTGGCGGGCGCACCCAGGAGATCCAGCGGCTCATCGGCCGTTCGCTGCGCGCGGTCACGAAGCTCGAGGAGATCGGCGAACGGACGATCACGCTCGACTGCGACGTCATTCAGGCCGATGGCGGCACGCGCACGGCCTCCATTTCCGGAGCGTTCGTCGCGCTGGTCCTGGCGCTCAACAAGCTGCGTGAGCAGGACGTCCTGCGGACGATGCCGATCACCGATTACGTTGCCGCCACCAGCGTCGGCATCGTCGAGGGCGAGCCGATGCTCGACCTTGCGTATACGGAAGATTCCCGCGCCGACGTCGACATGAATGTGGTCAAGACGGGCGGCGGGCTCTACATCGAGCTGCAGGGCACCGCCGAGGCGCTGCCGTTCGGACGCGAGGCGCTCAACCGCCTGCTCGATCTCGCGGACACCGGCACGCGACAGCTGTTTGCGCTGCAACGGGGTCTCGTCGGTGAATACTTGAACACGCGGACGTGACCGCCTACGCCGGCTCGCGTCGCGCCACGACCGTGACGCCTGCCCCGAGCCGGGTCGAGGGGCGGCTGCTGATCGCGACGACCAATCGCGACAAGCTGCGCGAGATTCACCGGGTGCTGCGCGGTATGCCGATCGAGCTGCGCACGCTCGCCGATCTGCCGCCCATCGACGAGCCCGACGAGACCGGTGCAACGTTCGCAGAGAACGCCCGGTTGAAAGCACGTCACTATGCGAACGCGGCCGCTCGCCATCTCGACGATCCGTCGCTGCTGATCGTCGCCGAGGATTCCGGGCTCGTCGTCGACGCGCTCGACGGAGAGCCGGGCGTCCGCTCAGCTCGCTTCCTGCGCCCGGACGCGTCCTATCAGGAGCGATTCGACGAAATCTACCGCGTCTTGGCAGCAAGGCCAGGCCGGCCGCGCACCGCGCGGTTCATCTGCGCCCTGGCGGCCGTGCGCGGAACGGACGTGGTCTTCGAAACCACCGGAACGGTGGAGGGCGAGATCAGCCCCGAGCCCCGCGGCAACAACGGTTTCGGATACGACCCGATATTCTTCTTCCCGCCCTACGGCCGGACGCTGGCCGAAGTGGACGACGAGGAGAAGCTCACGGGTGGCGCACCGCGGGCATGCGTTCAGGAATCTTGTCGGTCTGGTTGGGAATATAGAACGGAGAACGTTGGTCTGTTCTCCGTTCCATCACCCAGAGTCTCGGCCGCGAGTGGAAGACCTCTCCACTCGGGTTCGTGGGGCGGGACGTGGCGGCCGGTCGGTCTTACGGCTCGTAGGAAGGAACTACACCGACCAGCCTGGCGGGTAACTTTTCAAACACCTCGTATCAAACGCTACTCAAGCTACTAACACTGACCGCGTGGTCAGACCGCACGAACGCTCCATCTCGCGTGCGGAGCAGAAATTTCGCCTCGACGAGGGCGCCCAGAAGCGCGTCACACACGGCGCGGTCCAAACCCCACAGGCGCTGCGCCTGCGCGATGGTCAGGCGAAGACCAGGCATCTCGATGTACTCGCCTTGCACACGTCGAAGCGCGTCGAGAGGCTGTTGTTGTCCTGCCATTGCTGCACCGTTGGGTTGTTGGGAGAACCGTTCGCCGGCGCTGTTGGAGCAACGGATATGCCACCCCGACAGCGGCAGGCACCGCACAACCTGAACGCGTGAATCCCTCAGAAAATCCCGCCGATCGAACCGCGGGTTTGCCGGCAATTCCCCCGAGAGGCCATCAGTAATCATGGGCCCGTTGTGTAGCGCTCGCGATCCGGCGCTGTCTTGAATCCGGTCATTAATGGCCAGCAGCGGCCGACGGCGTCGCATCGGGGCACACCGGTTGCAGCAATGTGAACGGAGGATTCCATGGACTTGAACCTGGTGCAGCATCGCGACGAGCGGAGCGTCTGGGATCAGCTCGAATGCGGGCGCGACACCGAACGCTGGGTCGCCGCGACGCTGGCGAGCGCGTTCTTCGTTGCCGGTCTACGGCGCCGCTCGGCGACGGGGCTGTTCCTTACCGTCGCCGGCGGAACGCTCGCGTGGTGGGCCTGGGCGGGGGCGGACAAGCGGACGCAGTGGCGGGGCCACGTTCGCGCGGCGCTGCCGCGGACGCGGAGCGTCTCTGATCCAGTGATGGAGGCCTCGGAAGAATCGTTTCCGGCAAGCGACGCCCCCGCCTGGACGCCGACGACGGTTTAGCCCGGGTAGAAACTCCCAATTTCCAGTTGGTGTATAACCTCCCCTGCCAATGCTGACTCGCATTCAGCAGGCGGAGGATTCCCATGCGCAGAATGACCGTTTTGTCCGGCGCCTGCGTGGCCATGCTCGCTGGCGCATCCGTGTACGCGCAGCAGGCTCGCGGCGCAGCTGCCCAACCAACACTCCAGTCCGCGGTCGCCGCCCTCAATGTCACCAGTCTGCGGACGTTGCAGTTCACCGCCAACGGACGCTCCTTTGTCCTCGGCCAGCCACCGACGGCGACGACGCCGTGGCCGATGCGGCAGGTGAAAAGCTACGTGGTCCAGATCGAGTACGGCCCGGGGGCCATGCGCATCGAGCAGGTGCTCACGATGCCGACTCCGGCGCCGCGTGGAGGCGGCGGCGCGATCACCGGCGAGCAGCGGCAGGTGCAGTACGTGCGCGGCGCGTTTGCGTGGAACGAGACCCAGCCGGCGGGCGGCGGCGCGCCAACCGCGACGCCGCAGCCGAACGCCGCAGCCGAGCGGCTGTCTGTGGCTGTGGGCCGCGACGCCGCAGGGCGCCCTGAAAGCCGCCGGCGCGACGCTGGCCAAACCGGTCGCGGATGGCGCCCAGATCGATCTCACGGTCGGTGCGACGCTATCCGCTGCAGGTGCACATCAACCGCCTGAACCAGGTGGATCGCGTTCGAGCCTGGCTGCCGAACGATGTCTTCGGCGACATGCTGATCGAGACGACCTACTCCGGCTACCGGAACTTCAATGGGATTCAGTTCCCGTCGCGCATCCAGCAGTCACAGGGCGGCTATCCGACGCTCGACCTCACGGTCACCGCGGTTGAGGTGAACCCGTTCCTCGACATCACCGTGCCGCCGCGCGATCCGCAACGCCGCGGCGCCAGCAGCGCCGACGGCGACGTCGGAAAAAGTCGCGGACGGCATCTACTGGATCACCGGCGGCTCGCATCACAGCCTGGCTGTGGATATGGGCGACCACGTCGTGGTCATCGAAGCACCGCAGAACGAAGCGCGGTCCGAGCTCGTCATCGCCGAAACCAAGAAGCTGATCGCCAACAAGCCGATCAGGATGGTCGTCAACACCCACCTGCACTTCGACCATTCCGGCGGACTGCGACGCTATGTCGATGAGGGTGCGACGGTCGTGACGCACGCGGCAAACACCGCATTCTTTGAGAAGGCGTGGGCGGGGCCGCGAACGCTCTCTCCTGATCGGCTGACCAAGTCCAGCAAGAAGCCGACGTTCCAGGGCGTGACCGATCGCACCGTGCTGCAAGGCACGAACAACCGGACGATCGAGCTGCACGTGCTGACGGGCAACCCGCACAACGAGCAGACCCTCGTGGCGTGGCTGCCGACTGAAAAACTCCTGTTCCAGTCGGACATGATGAATCCGCCGGCGCCGAACGCACAGATCCCGCCGCCGACGCCAACGATCGCGAATTTCTACGACAACCTGGCACGCTTGAAGATTCAGCCCGACCGCATCGTCGGCGGCCATGGCAACCGGATCGCCACGATCGCGGATTTGAACCTGCTGGCTGGAAAAAAGTAATCGTTCGAGACGTTCGAATCGTTCGAGACGTTCGAATCGTTCGAGAGCACGATCGAAAACGTTCGAACTTCGTTCAGTGTTCGTGCCGCTCGAACGACTCGAACGACTCGAACGATCTCGAACGATCCGAACGTTCTTAGAGCTTCCGCAGCTTCACCCGCCGGA
Source organism: uncultured Acidobacteriota bacterium (assembly GCA_963793705.1). GTDB lineage: Bacteria > Acidobacteriota > Vicinamibacteria > Vicinamibacterales > UBA2999 > Gp6-AA40. The sequence goes on from CAWCBC010000013.1 coordinate 275,260, forward strand.
TCGCGTGATCGCGCCCTTTCTCGAGAATGAGATGGGCGCGTTCACGCGTCGGCAGCACGTTCTCCCGCAGGTTGACCAGATTGATGGTCTGCCAGATTCGCCGGGCCGTCTCCCGCGCTTCGTCGACCGACAGGGCCGCATAGCGATGGAAGTACGACGACGGGTCGCGAAACACCGTCTCGCGCAGCATCAGGAACCGCTCGATGTACCACAGCTCGATGTCCGACTCCTGCGCGTCGACATAGATCGAGAAATCGAAGAAGTCCGACACGAACACACCGCTGCCTGCCTGCAGCACATTGAGCCCCTCGACGATCACGACGTCGGGGTTGTGCACGACCTCGAACTGGCCGGGGACGATGTCGTAGGTGAGATGCGAATAGGCAGGTGCCGACACCTCCGCCACGCCTGATTTCACGTCGGCCATGAAGCGCAGCAGGCGCCGCACGTCATAGCTCTCCGGAAAACCCTTTCGCTGCACGAGCCCGCGTGCCTCGAGGACACGCTGCGGGAGGAGGAATCCGTCGGTGGTGACGAGACTGACGCGTGGATGCCCGGGCCAGCTGGCCATCAACGCCTGCAGCACCCGCGACGTCGTGCTCTTTCCCACGGCGACGCTTCCGGCAATGCCGATGACGAACGGCACTCGTGGCGTGTCGGTTCCCAGAAACGTGGCCGACGCCGCGTGCAGGTTCTGCGTCGCGCCCACGTAGAGATTCAACAGCCGCGACAGCGGCAGGTAGATCTCGGCCACTTCGTCGAGCGACATCCGTTCGTTGACGCTGACCAGCCGCCGAAGCTGCGGTTCGGTCAGCGGCAGCGGCGTCGACGCGCGCAGCTGCGCCCACTCGGCGCGCGTGAATTCGACGAAGCGCGACACGGCGACCTGCCCTGCCCCGAGCGGAGTCGAGGGGTCGCTCATAACCTCAGGAACATCGACACGGCCATCGCCAGTCCGACGACAACGACGACGTGACGGACGGCGCCCTGGCCCACCCGGCGTGCCGTGAACGCGCCGATCAGGGCGCCGACGATTGCGCCGACCGCCATCAGCAGCGCGTCATCCCAGCGAATCAGATCGGTGAAGACCAGATACGCGATGGCGATGCCGTTGATCGCCACCGCCAGCAGATTCTTGAGCCCGTTCATCTGATGGATGTCGGTATGTCCCATCAGGCTGAGCGCAGCCAGCATCATGATGCCGATGCCGGCGCCGAAATAGCCGCCGTAGATCCCGACCACGAGTTGAAACAGCATGGTCCACGACAGCCAATGGGATCGGGCGTGATGAAGAGCGGTCAGGTTGAAGCGCCGCTGCAGCGGCTCCTGCACCATGAACAGGCCGGTCGCGAACAGGATCAGGACCGGGATCAGTTTTTCGAACAGACCCGGCGGCGTCCGCTTGAGCAGGATGGCGCCCGCCAACCCACCAATCAGGCTTGGCACGACCAGCGCGTAGACGCGCGGATCGGCCTGGCGCATCTCCCGGCGGAATCCCCACGCGCCGCTGAGTGACCCAGGCCACAGGGCAACGGTGCTGGTGGCGTTGGCGTTGATGGCCGGAACCCCCAGCCAGATCAAGGTCGGCACCGTGAGAAGGGTTCCTCCGCCGGCGACCGAATTGATAGCCCCGCCGGCGCAGGCGGCAAGGAAAATGAGGAGCTGGGGCACCTGCGCAAGCATATACGGCTCGCCGACGGAGTCTCGCCGTAGCCGCGAAGCGGCGAAGGCGGAACGCCCTGACACGAGGACGGGCCCTGTCTCGCCGGCATGACAGGCGCGTCGTGACCGCCCTACATTAGTGCCGGCTGTGCTGGCGCGTCCTTTGCCCTCGGCCTTGCGTCCCGGGGTCGTAGGGGTGCCCCTATTTCGGGGTACCGCCTTGTGGCTGCGGAGGTCGTCGATGAGATCTTGCCTCGCCCGGCTGGTTCTTTTTCGCTGGTTCTTTTTCGCTGGTTCTTTTGCGGTGGCTGCCCCTGCGGCCGCCCAGGCCCCCCCGAACCCTCCAAGGCGGCCCGCACCTGATTTCCTGTTCGACAAGCCTCACGGGTTCCTGACCGTGCGCGGGAGTTGGCTCTTTGCCCGCAACGGCAGCGATTGGTACGACTTCGTCACCGATCAGTTGACCCTCAAGTCAAAGGACTTCAACGCGCCGGGGTTTGGCCTCGATGCGAGCGTTCCTCTGACCTCGCGCATCGACGTCCAGTTCTCCTTCGACGTCAACCGAATGAGCAAAACGTCCGAATACCGCGACTGGCTGGATAACAATCGGCTCCCGATCGAGCAGGTGACGACGCTGCGCGAAATCAATCTCGGGGGCAACATCCGGTTCGGGCTGACCGAGCGTGGCCGGCAGGTCAGCCGCCTCGTGTGGGTGCCTCGAAAGATCGTTCCGTTCGTCGGTGCGGGCGCTGGGGCGATGAACTACCGCCTGCAGCAGACGGGCGACTTCGTGGACTACATCGATCTAGGGGTGTTCAGCGACCAGTTCACCTCGGAGGGCTGGACTCCGAGCGCGCAGGTATTTGGCGGCGTCGACGTTCGCGTGTTCAAGCGTGTCTATGTCACCGTTGACGGCAGATATCTGTGGGCCGCTCACGACCTCGGGCGGGACTGGATCGATTTCGAGCCCCTCGACCTGACCGGCTTCCGCATGTCCGGCGGCATCAATTTCATTTTCTGATCTTGGATTTTGGATTAGTGATTGAGTTTGGGAGTTGGAAGTTGGAAGTTGGAAGTTGGGAGTTGACATGAGATCAGCCCTATTTGTCGCCGTATTCGCCCTGCTCGCCATCCCGGCGCGCGCACAGACGAACGATGCGCGCTGGGAACCGTGGCTTGGATGCTGGACGCTGGCTGTCGACAACCTGCGCGACAGGCAGGCGCCTGAAGGCCCACCGCAGCGTGCGGCGCGACCGTCAACGCCTGTCGAAGGTGCGCCGCGCGTCTGCGTCAGCCGCACCACCGGGGGCGTGCGATTCGAAACAACGGTCGGCACCCAGACCGCCATCGATCAGGCCATCATTGCCGACGGCAGCGGCCACCCGGTGAACGACGATGAGTGCTCCGGCACGCAACGCATCGAATGGTCGAAAAACGGCCTTCGTCTGTTTTCGTCGGCCGAGATCAAATGCAAGAACGACGAGGGCCTGCGCCGCGTCACCGGACTCTCGCTGATGGCCCCGAACGGCGACTGGGTGGACATTCAGACGGTGTCGATCGGGGGGCGCGAGACCGTTCGCGTCAAACGCTACTACCGCGCCGCTGACTCGCCACGCTCGAACCGGCCGACGGTTGTCTCCGCGCGTCTGACGCTCGACGAAGTGGTTGAAGCCAGCGCCAAGGTGTCGTCGGCTGCGCTGGAAGCTGCGCTCGTTGAATCCAACGCGGGATTCGACCTGACCGCCAAGAAGGTCCAGGAGCTGGACTCGGCCGGCGTGTCGGAACGGGTCATCGACCTCATCGTGGCGCTGTCCTATCCGGACAAGTTCGTCATCCAGCGGATGGCCCAGGTCTCGCCCGGCGGACAGGCGACCTACGTGAGGGATCCCTTCCTGATCGGTTTCGGATCTCCCTACTACTACGACCCCTTCTACTACGGGTCTCCGTACCTACTACGAACCATTCGGATACCGCGGATATGCGGCGATTGCGTTCGTCCCGGTCTTCGACGACACGCCGGGATCCGGCGGGCCCGGCGGCTCCGTCGGGTCGGCTTCCGGGGTGGGACGGGTCGTCAACGGTCAAGGCTATACGCGCGTCGTGCCGCGAGACTCCTCGACGAATACGCCGTCGAATACGGCCAGGACGTCGTCGACATCCGGCACGACGAGTTCGGCCCCGTCAGGCGACTCTGGCTCCTCATCGTCGTCTTCAGGATCTTCGTCCTCGGGCTCTTCATCGGGCTCCTCATCGGGAGGGTCCGGCGGTGGAAGCACGTCGCCGGCTGGTTCCACGAGCGGCGGCGGCTCGAGCGACTCCGGCCGGACAGCGACTCCGCGCTAGCCCTTCGACTCGCGGGTGCTCGCTCAGGGCAGGCCGAGTCCAGCCTCCAGCTGCACGACCATGGCGCCGGGCCGCGTGTGAATCGCGGCCCGGCGCACCAGATCCAGCACCTCCTCGAGGCCGCGCGCGCGCAGCAGCACGCGAAGATCGACCACCACGACATCTCGATCGACCTGAACCCCCTCGGGCATGGCTTTGACATAACCGGCGATCGTGCCGGCCACGAGCGCGAGCGGACCCGCGGCAGGTATCGACCATCGCAACCGCAGCGTCGGATCACTGCGGCAGGTCCGGTTGTCGCTCGATCCGCACGACGATGGGCACGGAAGGGATCAGGCGCGCCCGCGGTTCGACAAGAACGAGTGCCTCATCGCCGTCGCGACTCGTCACGACCACCGATGCGATGTGTGCGTGGCGCTCGAGCCGTTTCGCGATCAGACGATTGATGAGCGCGTCGCTGATCGGAATCTCGCCCGCCAGCGATGTGCCCGCGATGTCTCCGGGATTGATTCCCCATCGTCGCAACAGTGCATCCAGCACCTGCATGCTCGGCCTCGTCTTCGTAGTCGTTTGCCGCCGTAGTTCAGGAAGCGTGCCGGACCGTCACGCATTCGTTGGGCTCGGCTTCAGCCCGACTGTAACTGGTAGTGTCCGGCTTCAGCCGGACCGCACGTCTGTTGAGCTCGACTCGGTTGCTACACTGGGTACGTTTCCATGTTCGGCAGACTGTCAGCGTCCGCATGTATCGCTCTCGCCGGCATGTTGTCGTTCGCTACTTCCTCGTCTGCCGGCCTCAGGACGCTCGATCAGATGATGGTCGACCTCGCTCCTGTGAGCGCCCAGTCCGCAGAGACAATCCGCCGCGTCTATCAAGACCATCTCAGCGTCCTCACGCTTCGCGAGTATGGCGAACTGACCGGCGCGCTCGACAACGGCGGGCTCGTGCCGCTGCCGGCTAACCCGCTGCGCTTCAACATCGTGCCGCGACTCGACGGGCCGCACCCCATCGGCGAAAAGGATCTCGCCAACCAGAGCAGCTATACCACCGCGCGCGCCGCCACAATCGGTGCGCTGCTGGAGATCGCATCACGCGTGAAGTCCGGGCCGGTCGAAATCACGAGCCTCGTGCGTCATGGCGATTACCAGGAGGAGTTGCGCGCCACGAATCCGAACGCGACGACGTCGGTGCCGGTGCACACCATGGGGCTGGCGGTGGATATCGGACTGATCAATACGCCGCTCGAGACGATCTACGAGATCCGGGACGTGCTGCAGCGCATGCAGGAGGCGGGCGACATCCTCTTCATCGGCGAACGGCGGCAGCTGGTGTTCCACGTTGTGCCGCAACCGTCGCGGCTCGGGTACTTCAACGACGTCTACCTGCGGACGGTCGGTGAACCGCTGACCAGCCGATCGGCGGCAGCCGTCGCATTTCTGGAGGCGCCGCGCCTGATGCCAGCGCAGCTGACACCGCAGGTGACCACCGAGATTATCGCCATGGTGCCGGCTGAGGGGCCGATTCAGAACCTGTGGGTCGAGACACCGCGAACGAATGCGATACCGCTCGCGGTTGCGCATTCCGGCGGGCGCGCACCGGTTGGCGCCCGCTGGCTCATACTCCTCATTGGATTTGCGTCTGTAGGGCTGGTCGTCCTGCGTAGTGTCCGCCTCCGTAGCTTTAGCGGAGGAGGTCAGGCCGACCCAATCACGTCACTGACAAAGATTTCGACGAGCCTCGGATCGTAGCGACCGCGCGTGGCCCCGGCGCGCAGCATGCGCACCGCATCCTCCGTGTTCGTGCGCTCCGGCCGGTACGCGCGCTCTGGCCCCTTCGACGTGATCGCGTCGTAGTCGTCCGCGATGGTGACGACGTTGATCTCGCGCGCCCACCAGCAGCCCTGTCGCTCGCCGCAGTTGGTGGCGAAGTCCTCGCCGTGGCGGCGGGCCACGGTCGCAATGAACGGATTGTTCAGCTCGGCTCGACCGGCGTCGCGCAGGCGGTCGATCATGCACGGCCCCTTGCGGCAGTGCACGTCGCGGACGATTCCGAGCAGATACTCGGCGCGCTGTGCGGCGTCTTCGCCCGTGTCGCCGCGCAGGTCTCGCTCACGCATCAGCTCGATGAACGGCGCGCAGTCTTCGTGCTGCTTGCCAAGGTCATGCAGCAGCGCGGCAAGCATGATCTCGCGGATGGTCACGCGGAGTGGATCGATGCCGTCTGGCACATCGGCTTCCGCGACCGCCCGCTGGTTCACTCGCAGGGCAAGCTCACCGGCCAGCTTCATCACGCGGAGGTCTGGACAGTATTCGGGGCTGAAGAAGGTGGCCGCTGATGGCGTGCCTTCGATGACGATCGGCTGCGGTCCGACGTAGCGGGCAAAGATCCCCGCCGCCAGTGCATCGATGTCGATGTTGGTCTGAACGAAGTCCGGAAGGTCGCTCCGCCGCCGCCCTACGCTGCTCGCTCGCATCCGCCAGTCAGGCTTCTATAGTCGTGCCAAATGCGATGGGCGCAAAACCTGCCGCACTTATGGCCCAAAGCGGTTACGGTTGCGCTGGCGGCACGACCACTTTTGAAAGCAGCTGTGCCGGGTCGTGGCCGGCTGACCTGTCCACCGAGCTTCACGCGAAGGCGGAAGCCGGACACTACGCAGGTCGGTCAGCTCGCGCTCGTTCCGCCGGCGGCCGGGATGTACATCCGCTGCACGTAGTCCATGACCATCCGCTCCGCGCTGAACCGCCAGCCGAGCGTGCGGATGGCGCGCTTGACCCGCGCGATCCAGTCGAGCGGCAACCCGTGCCGGTCGCGGTCGTAGTACAGCGGGACGACCTGTGTCCGAAGCACCTGCGCGAGCGCGCGCGCATCACGGGCGTCGAGCACGTCGGTTGACGAGTGCGTCTCCCCTTGCCCGATCGCAAAGCCGTTCAGCGCCGTCGTACGCCTCAGCCCACCAGCCATCGAGCACCGAGAGGTTGAGCCCGCCGTTGAGCACGACCTTCTGGCCGCTGGTGCCGCACGCTTCGAGCGGGCCGGCGCGGATTGTTCAGCCAGAGATCAACGCCCTGCACGAGGTGGCGTCCAAGGCCGATGTCGTAGTCCTCGACGTAGACGATCTTGCCGATGAACCGTGGATCGCGCGTCAACGCCGCCACCTGCTGCAGCACGGTCTTGCCCGGCCCGTCGTGCGGGTGCGCTTTGCCGGCAAAGATCAGCTGCACCGGCCGCTGCGCGTCGTTGACGAGGTCCCCGAGCATCTCGAGGTCCTGGAGCAGCAGGTTCGCTCGTTTGTAGGTGGCAAACCGGCGCGCAAAACCGATCGTCAGCGCGTCGGGGCTCAGCGCTCGTCTCAACTGGCGCGAGCACGCGCCCGGCGACTCGCCGCGACGCTCAGCCTGCGCAACGACGCGACGCCGAACGACCTGAATGAGGTGCGTCTTGAGCGCCTGATGCGCCTCCCACAACTCGCCATCGTTGATGCCGTCGATGGCGTCCCACATGGTGTCGCTGGTCTGCTCCGTCCAACGCGCGCCGAGATGCCGGTCGTAGACCAGGCGCATCTGCGGGCGCCAGCCAGGTGTTGACGTGCACGCCGTTGGTGATGTGGCCGATCGGCACGCGTTCCTCGCGCGTGTCCGGATAGAGCGGACCGCCACATGGCGCGCGACACATGGCCGTGCAGCGAGGACACGGCATTGGTCCGGTGCGACATCTTCAGCGCCAGCACGGTCATGCAGAATTCCTCGCCGTGGTTCATGGCGGATCCACCCGGCCCAGGGCCGAGCAGCGCCTCAGGCGAGAGCCGCATCGCATCGCGGACCGGGCCGAGGTGCTCTTCGATGAGGGCGGCGAGAAGCGATCGTGCCCGGCGGGAACGGGTGTATGCGTCGTAAAGACAATCTGCGAGGACACGCGGCCCATGGCCTCCTCGGCATCGATGCCTTCCGACTCCATCCGGCGCCTGACGAGCTCGAGCGAGGCAAAGGCGCTGTGCCCCTCGTTGAGATGCACCACGCCCGGCGAGATCCCGAGCGCGTGCAGCGCGCGAATCCCGCCGACGCCGAGGAGCAGCTCCTGGCGGATCGCGGACACGCTGATCACCGCCATAGAGCCGCGCCGTGAGCTGACGATCCTCCGGGCTGTTGCCGTCCACGTTCGAGTCGAGGAGCAGGAGCATGCTTCTGCCGACCGCCAAGCGCCAGACCCGAGCCACCAGGCGGCCGGTCCTGCGTCTCGATCTCCACCGTCACCGGCACGCCGTCGTACGTCGCCGGTTCGATCGGCAGCAGGTAGTGCTCGACGTTGATGTAGTCCTCTTGCTGCCAGCCGTCGGCGTCGAGGCGCTGCCGGAAGTAGCCCTGGTCGTAATAGAGGCCGACGCCGACGAGCGGGATGCCGAGGTCGGACGCGCTCTTCACGTGGTCGCCGGACAGGATCCCGAGGCCGCCCGAATAAATCGGAATCGACTCGTGCAGTCCGAATTCCGCCGAGAAGTACGCCACCGGACGCGCGCCGAGGACGCTGGCATGACGGCTGCCCCAGGTGTGCTTCGACCCGAGATACTCCTGCAGCCGGCGATAGGCCTGGTTGATGCGGCCGTCGAGCGTCAGCTGCGACACCCGCAACTCGAGCTGATCGCTCGGAATACGGTGCAGCAGCTCAATCGGGATTGTGGTTGCACGCGGGCCAGAGCACCGGATCGAGGTCGCGGAACAGGCTGACGCTCTCGTCGTCCCAGCTCCACCAGAGATTGCGCGCGAGCGCCGCCAGCCGCTGGTGCACGGGCGCGACGAAATGGCCGATGGCGCGCGCCTCGCGTGATGATCGGCGAGAGCTGCACGCCAGCGGCCACGAGAAGCCGGACCTCATCGTCGTCGAAGGCGCGCGGCTGCGCCGTCTGCAGCGACGAGCACGCCCTGCAGGACGCCGCGATCGATGACCGGCACGCCCGAGAAAGGTCCTGTACGGGATCTTCTCCGGCGTCGCGGAAATACTTGAACCGCGGGTGGGTGCTGGTGTCGCGGACGACGACCGGGAGGAGCTGCTCGGCCACCAGGCCGGCGAGACCTTCGGTCGTGTGCATGCGGATGCGGCCGACGCTCTCCGCCCGCAAACCAACGGTGGCGGCGAGGACGAGATTGGCGCGGTCGGCTTCGAGCACATAGACGGAGCAGACGTCGGTGGCGAACCTCCGCTGAACGAGGTCAACGACGTTGGCGAGCGTTTCGGCGGGGTGGCCGCTGCGAGACACGAGCTGCGCCACGTCCTCGTGCGACCACAGGCGCAAGAACTGTTCGTCCACGAGTGCGTGTGTGTCGGGGATCACGGTCGGCCAGTCGAGCAAGATCACTGCCCCACAGCGGATCGCTTGAAAGCCTGAAAAACCGTGTCGTAGCTTGGATCGATTCCGACATCCATGTGGCCATGATTCTCACATGACGACATGAATGTTTGAACGTAACGAGAGCGCCTAATCGCCGCGAACTCGCTGCAACCTTCAGCAATCACAGGAGATAACCCGCATCCACGCGACGCGCGTCAGATGGCCCGCGGGTTGCTCAGGCAGAGCCATGACCTTCTCACATGCCGTCGATCGCGTGCGCGCCCACTTCACCGAGATGCCAGGGCTGGAATTGACGCTGCCGCAGGCGGTGCGGCTGTTGGGATTCGGCCTCGACGACTGCCGCTACGTCATCGACGCGCTGGTCGACGCGGGCTTCCTGCGGTGGACGGCGCGGCGCACCATCGTGCGCACCGACGCCATGTGGGTCCGCGAGGCCGAGTCGTCCTACGTTTCTGTCAGACGACTGAGCGATCGCAACAGAACCGTCGATCGCGGCTGAACTCGGAAGATCTCGCTCCGGTGTCCTCCCAGCCCCGGCCGGTGGCCGCGACGCCTGACCCGCTCGGCGCGGACGCTCAGCCCTCGGCCGGCCTCTTCGAACAGTACGAGCTCGATCGTGCGTACGACGAGATGTTCGACGCGCCGGCGCACGCGCGGCCGCACTATCAGGCGCTCGTCGACGAGTTGGCAACGGTGTCGCTCGACGACCTCCGCCGCCTGCAGATCGAGGCCGACCGCGCCTTCCTGACCCAAGGCATCACCTTCACGGTCTACGGCGACGAGCAGGGCACCGAGCGGATCTTCCCGTTCGACCTGCTGCCGCGCATCGTGACGGCGCGCGAGTGGGACACGCTGGAGCGCGGCCTGGCGCAGCGCCTGATCGCCATCAACCTCTTTCTCAAGGACATCTACAACGAAGGACGCATCCTCGCCGAGGGCGTCGTCCCGCGCGAACTGGTGCTACAGCTGCCGCCACTACCGGCGCGAGATGCGCGGCGTCCGGGTCCACCGCGACGTCTATGTCTCCGTCGCCGGCACCGACCTGGTGCGTCTCGAGGACGGCCGCTTCGTCGTCCTCGAAGACAACCTGCGGGTGCCAAGCGGCGTGTCGTACATGCTCGCGAACCGGGCGGTCACCAAGCGGGTCTTCCCCGGCCTGTTCAACAAGTACAACGTGCGACCGACTGCGCATTACGGCCAGGCGCTGCTCGCCACGCTGCGGGCGCTGGCGCCGCCGGACCGCCCGGATCCGACCATCGTCGTGCTGACGCCAGGGGTCGGCAACTCCGCATATTTCGAGCACGCCTTCCTGGCGCGCGAGATGGGCATCTCGCTGGTCGAGGGCCGCGACCTGCTCGTCCACGACACCATCGTCTACATGCGGACGACGTCGGGGCTGCGGCGCGTGGATGTCATCTACCGGCGCGTGGATGATGACTTCATCGATCCGCTCGCCTTTCGACCCGATTCGCACCTCGGCGTGGGTGGCCTCTTGAATGCCTATCGAGCCGGCAACGTGAGCGTCGTGAACGCGATCGGCACCGGCGTCGCGGACGACAAAGCCGTCTATGCCTATCTGCCGGCGATCATCCGGTTCTATCTATCCGAGGAGCCCATCCTCTCGAACGTCGACACCTACCTCTGTGGCAACGCGTCGGATCGACAGTACGTGCTCGAACACCTGGATAGCCTTGTCGTCAAGGCGGTCGGCGAATCCGGCGGCTACGGCATGCTCATTGGACCACACAGCACGGCGGCACAGCGAGACGAGTTCCGCACGCTGATCCGTCGCTGAGCCGCGCAACTTCATCGCGCAGCCGACGCTCGCGCTGTCGCACGCCGCCTGCTTCGTCGGCAGCGGCGTCGAACCACGCCACGTCGACCTGCGCCCCTACGTCCTCTACGGCGACAAGGTCACGATCGTCCCTGGCGGGCTGACGCGCGTCGCCCTCCGGAAGGGTTCGCTCGTCGTCAACTCGTCGCAGGGCGGCGGCAGCAAGGACACCTGGGTGCTCCTGGAGTAGCCGATGCTGTTGTCCCGCGCCGCCGACGCCCTCTACTGGATCAGCCGCTACCTCGAACGGGCGGAGCACACGGCACGCCTCGTTGACGTCGCCAGGGACCTGGGTCTCGACCGCGCCGCCACGGTGCGATCGCCGTGCGATCGATCGGCTCTACATCAGCCTCGGCTTTCCGGCCGGCGCTGCAGATGGCGAGCAGTCGCTGGTCACAGCGGGCACTCTTCGACCCCTCGCATCGAAACTCGGTGGCGGCCTGCATCATGGCCGCGCGCGACAACGCGCGCCAGGTGCGCGAAGAAATCAGCTCCGACATGTGGGAGCAGCTCAACGAGCTCTTCCTGCGAGTCCGCATACTTCAGGACGCGTCTGCCGGCCGGACGCACTACGTCTCGCGCGTCGATCGTCGAAGGCGTGCACCTCTTTGCCGGGATTACCGACGCGACGATGGGACATGCGGAGGGATGGCAGTACCTGCAGGCCGGCCGCTTTCTCGAGCGTGCCGCCTCGACGGCGATGCTGCTCGATGCATTTCTCGTCGACCAGGGAGGCGAGGCGCCGGCGGCGCTGGACCAGGCGGACTGGGTGGCGCTGCTGCGGTCGTGCTCGGCGCTCGAAGGGTATTGCCGCCGCTATACGGCGAACGTCAGGCCGGAACGCGTCACCGAGTTCCTGCTGCTCGACGCCGAGTGCCCGCGTTCGATCCGCTTCGCCGCCACCAAGCTCGAAGCGGCGCTCGGGGCCATCGCCCGGTACACCGGTCGGTTGAGCGGCGGCCGCGCCGAGCGGTTGTCAGGGCGGCTGCGCTCGTCGCTCGACTACGGCCAGGTGGACGAGATCCTGAGCGACGATCCGCATGCGTACCTGACTGGCGTCAGCCGGCAGTGCGCGCAGATTCACTCCGCCGTCTATCAGGGCTACATCTCGTACGCCGTCGACACGGCGCTTCCCGCGTAACCGAGCACATGCGATATACCGTCCGCCACGTCACCCGCTTCACCTACGAGACGCCAATCACCGAGAGCGTCATGGAAGCGCGCATGCAGCCGCGCAGCGACGGCTTTCAACGGTGCGTGCACTTCGCGCTCACGACCACGCCGCAGGCGAGAGTGATGACCTACCCCGACCACGACGGCAATGCGGTCCATCATTTCGACATTCCGACGCGCCATTCGCGTCTGGTCGTGACCGCGGAGGCCCTGGTCGATTCGATCGAGCGGCCGCCGATGCCCGATGCACTCGGGACCGGCGCGTGGGACGAGATCGATGCGTTGTCCGCCTCCGGTGAGTGGTTCGAGCATCTGGCACCCAGCGCGTTCGCCAAGCCGACGCCGGCGCTCGACGCATTCGCGCGGGAGCTTCGAGTGGACAGACAGCGAGGACCCGCTACAGCTGCTGCGGCGGATCATGCGGGACATGAATGACCTGCTCGAATACCGTCCCAAGAGCACGAGCGTCGACTCGCCGATCGACGAAGCGCTGACGGCGCGCTGCGGCGTCTGCCAGGACTTCGCGCACATCTTCATCGCCCTCGCCCGGCGGCTCGGCATCCCGTCGCGGTATGTCAGCGGCTATCTGTTTCCACAGGACGGAGAGCGAGATCCGGACCACGGAACACGCCACGCATGCCTGGGCCGAGTGCTACCTGCCAGGCCTCGGCTGGTCAGGCTTCGACCCCACGAACAATGAGGATGCCTCTGAAGGACACATTCGCGTGGCGGTCGGACGCGACTACTCGGACGTGCCACCGACGCGCGGCGTCTACAAGGGAGTCAGCGGCGGTGCGGACCGAGCTGGCGGTTGCCGTTCGCGTCGCCTCGGTCAAACCGCCGGTCAGCGGCGACGTGCTGCCGTTCACGCCATGGATGTCCCGCGACGCCGGCGCACCGCTGCCCGACCCGGCGGAGGCTGAACGGCAGCAGCAGCAACAGCAGCAGCAGCAGCAGTAGCACACCGGTAAGAGGCGCACCGTGTGCGCCGCCTGAGGGCGCCCCTTCAGGATGCATCGATTACGCGAAACGATCCCCGTCCGGCGCAGGCTGAATGCCTGCGGCTCGTCGCCGAATCCGAAGTCAATCGTCGCCATGCACTGTTTCAGCTTGTGGAAGTGCAGGTACATGACCTCTCTGCCTTCGGCGTCGAACGCGCGCCCCTCTCGCCAGGTCAGCTCCCAGTCCCGGTCGCTGGCCAGCAGTTCCTTCTGATACTCGGCCGTGATCGTCATTTCCTGGTCCCAGTAGATCTTCGGCCTCGCCTTGAACGAGCTCTGCGCAATCCGTTCGCGGAGGTGGTGCGTGAGGATGTTTTCGTCGATCCGCACGTAGAGCGGGTGCGTGAACTGCGCGCGAACGTCGGGGATGATCTCGAACGTGCGGTTGTTCGCCTCGGTGTTGCGCCAGAACGTGCCGTGACCGCCAAGTTTGCGCTGGCGCGGCGAGATGATGATGTGCGTGTTCAGCATGTCATCGGTCACGAAGCGACCGATGTCACCCCAGATGACGTCCAGGTCCGAATACGCCCACCAGTCGAAATCGCGCAGATCGTCGGCGAACATCAGGCCGTAGACCGGCTTGAAGTCGCACACCTTCCGCAGCCCGCTGCGGTCGATGGCGATCGTCGTGCCGACCGCCGCCGATGCGCGGGCGTTGAAGTCGGGCAAATCGATCGGCTTGATGGCCACGTTCGGTGGCAGCGGAAATGCGGCCTCGAAATCGGCGTAGATCAGCCAGTGAACGTCCGGGTTCGTCTGGCAGGATCGAAAGAATGCGGGAAGCCACGGCGGCGGGCTTCCGAAGAAGGTGTTGACGATGGCGATGCTGGGTCTTGAGGAGCCGGAGGTCAACGCGTCGTGACCCAGCGATCGCGGCCCTCGCCGGTGAGCAGCTCGAGCAGCCGGCCTTTGGTCGCGGCGTCCGGACTGAAGCGTGCCTGATAGACGTAGCGAAGGAAATCTGGCGGCGCATCGTCAGGGACCGAGGCACCGTGAGCGCCGGTGGAGTTCAGGAACATCAACGCGCTGTTGCCCATTCCTGGGACATCGCGCGCCAATTCGCACTCCTCGGGCGCAAGCCAGAGCGGCGACGTATGCGCCTCGTCGCGCTCCTTGATCAGGCGGTAGAGCTGCGTCCCGTAGGTATGCGCGGCGCCGCGCGGAGCGGCGTAGAAGAGCGCGACAAGGAACGCCCAGCGCGGGTCGCGATGCGGCTTGATCAAATAGCCGCGGCGGCGGAGCATCAGACGCGGATTCGCGGCGCGCAGCGTGATGCCGGACTGATCCCACGATCCCAGCGTCGGCCACGACGTGCGCACGAACGCATCGAGGGCGGGCGCGAACGCTGCGATGACGGCCGGCAGCAGGGCGCGCTCAACGGCCTCATGAAACATGTCCCACACCGCACGACCGTAGGCCGGCGCCATCACGAACGGCACGGGCATCTCGTCGCGCAGATCGTCGGTCTTCTCGAAAAACACCGGTGACGGCAGCGAGTCGATGAGCCGATCGTAGAAATCGTCGGGAAACACGCGGTCCACAACGAGGTGAGGGCAGGGCTCGAGCTGCAGCTGGCTGCGCTCGACGGCGCGCGTCACGTGATCCATCACGGCGCGGGGATCGATCGACGCTCGAAACTCGTCCAGCCGGGACACCGACTTGGCGTCGTGGACGTACGCCGCCAGGCAGCGGTCGATCCGCGCCTGGAGCTCCGGCAGCGTAGCGAGCGTGGCCTCATGCGCCGCAAGGGCGCGGTCGGCGCGTTCCTTGTTCTGCTCCGCCACGCGCCGAATCTCGCGCAACTCGCGCACGAGATCCTTTTGATCCCGCGCCATTTGCTCGCGCAGCGCGTTGATGATCTTTTCGGTGACGCGTCGCTGCGGGAACAAGCGTCCCAGCCAGCTGCGACCGCGCGCTTCCGCGGGCATCCGACCTTCCCTTCCTCTATCTGGTGATCGAGCCGGGGAACGGCTCGAGCTAAATGTAGTCCACCCACTCCTCCCCTGCAATTGCCGCTACAGTTCCCGATCTGCGCGATCGCGCCAACTTCGTCGACCTCAGCGCGCTGCTCGCCAAGATTCGGTGGGTCGTGCGCACCTCCGGCTTCCATCAGGCGTGGCCGATCCTCAAGCTCGCCGACGGCACCTGGCTCGTCGGGATCGTCCATCGGGATCGCAGGCCGACTTCAACGAGAACGAAATCACCGTGGATGCCGTCGGCTTTGCCGACCTCATGCCTGGCAGTGGACACGGAAGCTGGTGGCTACATCACGTCGAGAAGATCGAGGTGTATGGCAACCGGGTAAAGCGGTAGCCCAGCAGTACGCTGTCGTTGTTTCTGCACTGCTGACTGGGCGGTCAGGCGTCCTTCGCAGATGACGTCTGCGGCGGCACTCTCCCGAAACAGGCCGAAAACCGCATGGTCCGGTTCTTGCCCCGTGGCTGGGCGGAGGAACCGAACCCATGCTCCGCAGTGCAGCAACGACAATCGCAGTCATCACTCTCATCGCCGGCACGGCCTTCGCGCAGGGAAACGGGCGCAACAGCGCTCGCAATCAAGGAATCCCGCCGGGACAAATGCCGCCTGCCGGGCAATGCCGCGTCTGGTACGAGGGCCGAGCGCCCGGACAGCAGCCGCGAGCCACGAATTGCAACGAGGCGGAACGGATCGCCTCGCGCAGCAACACCGCCCGCGTGATTTACGGCAGCGACGTCCGTAACAGCCGCGTGGGCGCAACGACCGTGACGATCGCTACGGCCAGGATGATCGCTATGGACGCGCCGATCGATATGGCGACCGCCGCGACACGCGCCTGGGCTTCGACCGGGGTACCGGGACGGCATCACGAAGGCGCAGGAAGACACCCGCGACGGCGATCGCTACGACCCCGCGCGCCATGACTGGTACAAGTCCGGGGATCGTGGTTACAACAGCCAGCTACGGCTCGAGAGAGGACTACCGAACCGCATACCGGTCCGGATTCGTTCAGGGCTACGACGAGCGCCTATCGTCAGAATGGGAATACCAATACTGGCAGTCAGCGCACCGGCAGCATCTGGGAACGAATAACGGGAAGCAACGACAGGTAACAGAATCGGCGTCAGAGAGCCGGGGTGCTGCGCTCGCCACATGGCGGGGCGGCACCCCGGTTTCGGCAGGTACGAGCGCGCCGCTACTTCAACTCGGCAATCAGCGCGTCGATCTGCTGGTACTGCAGGCAGCCGGGAGTCATCTGCGGCGCGGGCGGACACCCGGTCGCGCGCCAGCCGTAATCCGTCTCGATCGCCTGCACGACGTCCGCGCGGCTCGCCCCTTTCCTGATCATCCCCTGCAGACGCGTCCGCATTGCGGCGATGTCGGCGTTGAATCGCGCCAGGTCGGCCTTGGTTGCCACCGGACCGTGACCAGGGATGACGACATCGAAGTCCAGCTGCAGCGTCCGCTCGAGCGTTCGCGTCCATTCGAGCAGGCTTCCTCCCTGAACGGCATCGACGTAGATCGGGACACCGCGGCGCGAGCCGCTGATGAACAGGTCGCCGGTATGGATCGCCTTGAGCTCAGGGAAGTAGACGATGATGTCGCCGCTCGTGTGACCGCGGCCGAAGTAATGGGCCTCGATGTCCTTGCCACCCAGGTGCACGTCCAGCCGATCGCTGAAGGTCACCCGCGGCAGTCCGATCGGCGTGCCCGGCGTGTCCTCGAAGTACGGGCCGCTTCAGATCCTTCAGGTTGGCGTAGACGTTCCGGTGGGCGATCACCTCGGCCAGCGGCAGCATCTTGAAGGTGCCGCCGGCGTGGTCGTCGTGCTGATGCGTGTTGATCACGTAGCGCAGCGGCCGGTCGGTCAGCGGCTTCACCTGCGCCAGGATGCCGGCGTGATTGCGGTCGAACATGTCGTCGACCAGCACCACGCCTTCCGACGTGACATAGGCGGCGACGTTCCCGCCCTCGCCTGAAATCAGGTGCAGGTCGCCCTGGACGCGTTGCGATCTTCAGCGCGCCTGGCGGCTTTGCGGTCTGCGAGTAGGCCACCCACGTGCTGTGGGCGGCGAGCACGGCCGCCAGGAACGCGCCGACAAGAATCCGGCGATTCATTTCGTGCAGCGGCGGCGATCGACTCGACGCGGATCGTCTTCGTCTTCGCGTCGAGCGTGCCGACCACGCTGACCTTCTGCGCGGCGAACTTTTCGGAGTCTTCTGATCGCTCAGGACGTACGCGCTCTTGCCGTCGAAGAGCACGTACGTGGAGCCGTGCGACATGACGCACGCCTTCGCGCACTCGGCGTCCGTCGGCCCCATCCGCATGTGCGTATGGGTGCCGAGCGGACACATGTCGTCGGTGATGACGCCGGTGAACGTCTGCTTCTCCTGCGCGGCCGACACGGCGACGACGAGGAGCAGGCTGAGGATCACCGGCTTCATGACGACGTGCCCTCATGGCTAGCCTGGGATCATCAAGATGGGCCGTGCTCGTGCCCGGCATCCATGATCCACACGCCGCCCTGCTTGCCGTTGTCGGGCAGGCCCATCGACTGCGCGGTCGCGCCCGGCACGGCAACCGTCATGTGCGAGCGCGCGGTCGCCTGATCCTGCGCCCTCAGGTGCCACCAGACCGATCCGAACTCGGGCTTGGCGCGCGTGCCGTCTTTCTCCGCCGCGTCGAGGGCCGCCTGGCGCTTGGCGCGGTCGGGCTCGGCCTCGAATTTCAGGTTCTGCGCAACCCGATCCAGGTTGCCGACGCTCGTGCACTCGACCGAGAACGGCTGCTGTCCCGGAAGGCCGGACATGTCGAAGCAGACGATCCGGTTCGTGCCCTTCCGGAGCGTCGTGTAGGTCCAGTTGGCCGGATTCCACTTGATGACCGTCGCCTGGTTGCGAACGCTCTGCGGGCGCCGCGAGCACGGCCTTGTCCACCTCGGCCTGCGACGCGCCCGGTTCGAGCGGCGCGCGGCGCGGCGCGCCTCTCCCTGTGCCCACGCGCTGGTCGACACCGCCAGCACCCACACACCTAAGAACATCCGTTTCATCAGTGACCTCCAGATCAGCGACCGTCCATGAGACGGCCAGTATACCGAGACGCGGCCGGCAGCGCGCGTCCTTATCGCTTGCCGAGCGGTTTCGGCGGGGGTGCGTCGCCGGGCCCCAGAACGCGACCGTCGGGCAGCGTGATCTTCACGAGCGAGGCATTGGGACGGCCGTTCTTGAGTGGATTGCCGACCACGACGACGCGGTCACCCGTTCTTCAATGTTCGGCGCGTCCATCCGGTGCGCGACATCATGTTCGGGCTGCCGCACTCGAAGCCCCACTCGGTCTGGCGCCCGTTGTCGTCGGTCACGAGCACCTGAATCCACGTGTGCGGGTTGTTCCACTGCACGTCGCGGACGACGCCCGTGAACGTCACCTCCTTCGAGCGGTCGAAGGCCGCGAACGAATGGTGCGCGTCCGCGGTGACAACGCCGGCAACGACGGTGCAAGCAGCGATCAGCGCAGGCTTTTCATGATCCTCGTCGGCCCTGTGTGAATGACCTCGTCGGACGCCCGCGGACGCTCGCCGCAGACGTACTCGAGCACCTCGATGTCCGGCCGGCGCTGCCAGTAGTGCGTGAAGACGAGCGGTGACGTGTACGCCTTCGGGTCGGTGACCGTCATCTCGTCTCTCGAGAATCTCGCCATCAGCGACCAGCCGGATGCGCTCGACGAGGTGAAGCTGATCGCTGACCGGGAGCCGCGGTTTGCTGTCGTCCCGGCTGACCCGCGCATTCGAGCCCACGCCGTTCATCCCGCGCGTCCGTCCGCTGGTGCCGATGGTGTCGACGACGAGGACGTCGCCCTCCCATCGACCGATCGAATGGCCCATCCAGCTCGGCTCGAGATCCGCAGGGTGGCCGCGTCCATCGAGTGAAGATGCGGCGCGGCAGCGCGCTGTTCTCCGGCTTGATCACGATGCGATCGGCCGCCTCCAGGATCTCGATCGGGAAGATGCCGATGTCCTGCATGGCGAAGATCGGCCCTCCAGGCTGGCAGGGCACGACGTTCTTGATGTCGGCGAGGCGGCGGGACTGTTCCGCGCCCCAGGGCGTGAACGGCGGATTCGACGGCCAAGGCGTGTTGGACCATGGCGGCGGACCGGCAGGATCTTCGAACGTGCCGACGGCCACCCAGACGCCGGTCAGCCGCGACGCATTGCGAAGGAGCGGGCGGCTCATCGGGCGAGGACTGTACACCCGGAGAGCGCCACCGCACAGGCGAGTGCGACGCGGCAGGATCGAAAGACTGTGGCTGCCCTGAGCATGAGCCCTAGAGTGCGGGCGCTCATTGTAGGGCAGCCGAGCTGAAGTAGAATCCGCGCGCGGCGCCGCATCTCGATATAATCCGCAGCCTGTTCCTTTCCCTCCGAACTGCACGACCCCTGGAGGTCTTCATGGCACGTCAGATTCTTTACCGTCGCCGCGCTTCTGGTCACACTGATGTGGACGGGCACGGCAGCACAGAACGCAAGCTCCGTCATCACCGCCGCATCGAAAGCGATGGGCGTCGACACGCTGAATTCAATCACCTACTCCGGAACCGCGCGCAACGGGGCCTTCGGCCAGAGCAAGAGCATCGGCACGCCGCTGGGGCCGACCAACACGACGCAGATCACGCAGTACACGCGCACGATCAATTTCGGTCCGGCGGCGACGCCGGCGTCGCTGGTGTCGCGTGCGACCGGACCGACCCAGCCGCCAACGGTGCCCGGGGCGCCCCCACCAATGCCCGGGGTGTTCAACCAGAACATCACTGGTCAGCAGCGCGACGGCAACGGCCCCGTCCCCGCCAACTGGAACCAGGCGTTGAATGTCTGGACGACGCCGTGGGGATTCCTGAAGGCTGCCGCGGCGAACAACGCCACCGTGCGACAGCAGGGTAACGAGCAGGCCGTGACCTTCTCGCCGCCGAACCTCAAGTCGCCGTCCGATCAGGCGTATCAGGTCACGGGCTACATCAACAAACAGAACCTGGTCACGAGAGTCGTGACGGAAGTCGAGCACGCGGTTGTTGGCAACCTGCCGATCGAGTTCGAGTACACGAATTACCAGAACATGAACGGCGTCCAGGTTCCCACCCGCATCGTCCAGAAGCAGGCTGGCATGCCGACGTTCGAAGCCACCATCGCATCCGCGACGGCGAACCCGGCGAACCTGACCGAACTGCTGACGCCTCCGCCCGCGCCGCAGCGTGGCGGCGGGCCAGGCGGTGCACCTCCGGCAGCTGGCGCACCAGCTGCACCTCCGGCAGGTGCTGGCGCGCCCGGACAGGCTGGTCGGGGCGCAGGAGCACCGGCTGGTCCTCCACAGGGTGGCGCCGGTCAGGCGGCTGCGCCACCGCCGGTTGAGAAACTGGGTGAGGGTGCCTTCAAGATCGGCGGCAACTACGCCTCGCTCGCCATCGACATGGGCGACCACATCCTGGTGGTCGAGAGCGGTCAGAACGACGCACGCGGCATGGCGGTCATGGCGGCGGCGAAGCAGGCCATCCCCAACAAGCCGATCCGCTTCGTCGTCAACTCCCATCCGCACTTCGACCACGCCAGCGGCGTTGCCGCCGCCATCGCCGAAGGCGCGACTATCCTGACGCACCGGAACAACGAGCCGGTCTTCGGGCGGCTGTTCACGGGCCCACGCACACTGATGGGCGACAGCCTGTCCAAGGTGACGACCCAGCGCGCGAACGCCGTCCAGGCGCGTCGGCGACCGTGACGTGCGGAAAGGCACGAACGGCAAGGTCGTCGAGCTGCACCACATCCCGAACGAGCACAGCGACGGAATGTTTGCCGTCTACCTGCCGGCTGAGAAGGTGGTCTGGACCGCAGATATCACGGCGGTGAATCCGAACCCCGGTCAGATCGGCGTCACGAAGGCGGTGGTGCAGACGCTGACTCAGCTCAAGCTCGACTTCGACACGTTCATTCCGGCGCACCCGCCGAATCCGGATCGACGGCTGACGAGGGCGGACCTGATGGCCGCTGTCAGCGGCGAGACGAAGTAAAGGGAGCGTCAGAGGAAACTCCCAACGCCCAACTCCCAACGCCCAAGGTCACATTCGAGGGCACGTTTGGGAGTTGGGAATTGGAAGTTGGGAGTTGCCGGCGCTAACGAGCCACCGGCGCTTTACACGACCAGTTCGCGGCGTCCTTGAGGTCGCCGCTGCCCTTGTATTCCGCTGCCTGTGGATACGGGCAGAGCGGACGGGTCATGCCCTGCGCGCCGGTCCCGAGTATGGTGTCCGGGGCCACGCCCTTCTCCACCCACTTCTCGAGCGCGCCGATGGAGTCGAACGTGTTGACGCCAGGGCCGCCACCGCAGTGCGCCATGCCGGGGGCCATGAACAGGCGCATCCAGTCGCTCTGGTTCCTGCCCATCTTGTTGAGCACCGACTCGTAGTAGAGGATCGTGTTTTCCGGCGTAATTCCCGTGTCTCCCCATCCGTGATACAGCAGCAGCTTGCCGCCGCTCGACTTGAACTTGCCCAAGTCTGGGTTGACGGAATCGACATAGCCGATCTTCTCGTCGAGATACTTCATGTCGCGGTCGAGATCGAACTTCTCCCAGCGAAAAGTCCTTGTCGTTATACGCAATGCGAACGAGATCGAACGTTCCGCCACCCGGGTTCGGATTCGCGGGGCTTGCGCCGATCGGATTGCCGAGCGCCTTGCCAGAGAAGATCAGCTCACCCTTCGAATTCTTGACGCCGCCGTAGAACGTGTCCACGGTCTTCATCTGAGCGTCGGTGAGGCATGTGTCGTCGGATTTACCCGCCGCACATTTCAACGTCGAGAAATCCACCCTGCAGGCACGCGGGTTGTTCAGGAACCCTTCCTTCAGCGTGTCGCAGGTGTTCGTCACCAGGTTGTTCACAAGTGCCGCGTGGGCCGCAGTAATTTTCTGATCCGGATTGCGCGCCAGGCGGGCCTGTTGCTCGACACCAGCCGTCCACATGTGAATGTGGCGGTTGGCCAGCGCGCCGGCGATGATGCCGTCGTAATCGTCCGGATACCGCTGCGCCTCCATCATCGCCATTCGACCGCCGGTCGAGCAGCTCTTGAAATACGAATACTGCGGGCCACGGTCGTAGAACGCCTTCACGAGCTGTTTCGCCTTCACCGTCATCTCGTGGGTGGCGCGGTAGCCGAAGTCGATCATCTTTTCCGGATGGCCGATCGCCCATTCGCCGCCGGCGTCCTGGTGGCCGGTGTCGGTGCCTGCCGTGGCATAGCCAAGACGCAGCGCCGCCGGCATGTCAGTCGTCATGCCCTGGATCGAGCCTGCGAAGCCGCCGTTGCCCGCGCCCATGAACTTGCCGTTCCACCTGTCCGCGGGCGGCAGCCAGAGCTCCATGTTGATCAGCGAATCTGACGAGGGCTTGAGCACCAGTTGCAGGCGGCAGTGCTCGGGGATGGTCCGTGGCGCCGGCGGCGCACCACCCGCGCGCGGACCAACCGCGGCCTGCCGTCCGCCCTGCGGCGCGTCCGCGGCGCCCCGACCACGTCCGGCCGGCGCGTCGCCGCGGCCACCCCCACCACCAGCCCTGGCAACAGCGCGTGCCGGCGTGGGCGTCGGCACCGGCCCTTCAGGAACCAACCGAGCGCTGGTGATCGTGGCTTTATCCAGCTTGACGCTGGCAAGGGCGTCGCACGGCGTGGGCGCCGCGGCCGCGCCAAGAAGCATGAGAGCGATGCTGCCGATCATGGGTTCCTCCTCCAGGCCTCTTAGCCTCGGTAAGATGGGTCGCCTGGGTTGCCTGGGTTGAATGGGTCGCCTGGGTTGAATGGGTTGCCTGGGTCTTACCTAGGCTACTCAAGCCACCTAGCCACCCATCCCTCCTAGGGGCCCTGGGCAGGCGTAGCATGGGCGCTCCCGTCGCCTGTTGCAATAGGAAATTCGCCCTACTTCCGCGGTGGCTGAGGTTTGTCGTAGATCTCCGGCTCGTGCGGTCCGAAGCCGAGGCGCGGGAGATCGCGGTTGTTCTCGTTGCAGGCGTATTCGATCAGCTCCTGCCCGGGCGGCATGTGCTCGAACACACGGTCGAACATGAACGGCCGCGTGTAGTACTTCGGATCGGTCACCGTAATCTGATGCGCCAGATGATCGGCGTCCGGCCGCCACCACCGCTCCACGACGGCCATCACGTCGCTGTGCGGATGCGCGTCATCGTCCAGCCAGCTCTGCTCTTCCTTGAAGCCAGCAGATTCGATGACGAACACGTCCTTGTCCCAGTGGCCGACCGGCGTGCCGAAAAACGACGGTTCCGGCGAGGCGGGCAGCTTCCGGCCGTCTACGGGGATCGATCGAAACGTCCACATCAACTCGTACAGGAACGCGATCCGGTTCGGGCTCTGCACGATCTGGAACGGCACGCCGCTGATGCTGGCGCGCGGAATGCCCGCGAACAGGCACAGGCCTTCGGGATTAATCGTTTTCGTCCGGTTGCGTTCGTAGGCGGCGGCGCCTGCCGGCGTGAAGATCGCCTTGAAGCCGCCGGGAACGTTCTTGTCCATGTTCCGCAGCAGCGGGCCGCGCCAGAACCCCGCCAGATCGGGCCTGCCGTCAGCCGTTCGAGGCGCGGGGCGTGAGGGAGCCTGCGTCGTCGCAGGCTGCTGCGCGGCACTACCCTGCCATGTCGATACGATGAGGGCGACGGACAGCACCACCACGACTGGCGCCAGCGGCTTCGCGAGACGGCGTTCCATCGCCGAGACTTTACGCCTTTTGGCGCCCGGCTTCTACGTTCTTGGTCATCGCTGGTGCCGAGTCCGCATTTCCCGGACAGAGGCGTCAATCAGCGACCGCAGGACCGCGCGATCGACGTCGTCGAGCCGCTTCACATACAGGCACCCTTTGCCAGTCTTGTGCTTGCCGAGCTTTGCCAGCAAATCCTTGTGCTCGAGGCCCGGCCCCAGGTAGAGCACGAGATCCTGTTTGCGGGGCGCAAAGCCCGTCAACATGAAGTCGATCTCGCGGCCATTGGCGTATTTGAGCCGGTAGGTGTCGAAACCGACAATCGAGCCCCACATCTTCGGTGGCTGGCCCGTGACGGCGCGCATCAGCGCAATGAGTTCGCGACAATCCGCTCGTCGCGCCTCATCCACCGTGCCTATGAACGCCGTGGGACTCATGCCGGTGAGCTTCGTTTTGATTTCGGCCATGCGATGACGGAGAGTCTAAACCGTGTCAACGTCCTGGATCTTGACGTTTCCTGCTGCAGGCCGCCTTTGCGGATCCGACCGCACGAATATCTTCGCCAATCCCGGTATCATGCTCGCTGAACCTCCCGCGTGCAGAGCCCTTCCCCTCGAGCCGGTGACCAGCCGGCAAACACACGACCGGCCCAGACGTGCACCGTCGTCATCCCGACCTACAACGAGCGCGACACCCTTCCGCAGCTGATCAGACAGCTGATGGACGTCGCCGGTGTCCGCGTGCTCGTCGTGGATGACAGCTCTCCGGACGGTACGGGCGAGATTGCGGAACGCCTCGGCTCGACCTTCCCGGGCCGCATCGACGTGCTGCACCGTGCTGGCCGGGGCGGCCTCGGGTCGGCGTACATCGAAGGGATGCAGCGCGCGTTCGCGTTCCAGACCGATCTGATTGCGCAGATGGATGCTGACCTCTCGCACGACGTTCGCTACCTCCCTGATCTGATCGCGGCCGCGGCGACGGCCGATCTCGTCATCGGCTCGCGATACGTACCGGGCGGAGGGGTCTCGAACTGGTCGGCCGATCGGCGGCTGCTCAGCCAGTTTGCGAATCTCTACGTCAGGATCGTGACCGGCCTCCGCATCAACGACGCCACAGCGGGCTATCGCTGCTGGCGGCGCGAAACATTGATGCAGCTGCCGTTGTCGACGCTCAAGTCGAGCGGCTATTCGTTTCAAGTGGAGATGGCCTGGGAGACTGTCCAGCGCGGACTTCGCGTGGCCGAAGTGCCCATCGTCTTCGTCGAACGGGCGCTGGGGCGTTCCAAGATGAACTGGCCGGTCATCCTCGAATCGGTCTGGCTGCCGTGGCAACTGCGGCGCAGGAAGACGCACGACCGCACGTGACACGGCTCCGCGTCGCCATCGGCGCACTGATTGTGCTGGCGGCGCTTGCGGTGTTTGCTCTCCGCGTCTCGAGCAAGATGGCTGATTTCGAGGTCTACTGGCGCGGAGCAACACGCGCCGCGGCTGCGGAGCCGCTCTACCGGGCCGAAGACGGGCACTATCAATTCAAGTACTTTCCGGCGTTTGCGGTTCTGACGATCCCGGTGGGATTGCTGCCGCTCGACACCGCGAAGGCCGTGTGGTTCACGGCGTCCGTCCTGCTGCTGGTCCTGCTCGTGAAGACGAGCCTCGACATGCTTCCCGAGCGTCGGAAATCGACCGCATTTCTCGCGGTCGTGGCGCTCGCCGTGCTCGGCAAGTTCTTCGGACACGAGCTGGTGCTCGGCCAGGTGAACATCCTCTTTGCCGTGCTGGCGGTCGCCGCGCTCCTGGCGATGAAGCGCGGGAACGAACCGTTAGCCGGCGTGCTCATCGCATTCACGATCGCGATTAAGCCGTACGGCGTTCTTTTTCTTCCATGGCTTCTGGCGAGAAGGAGGCCCACATCCGTGGTCGCGGCTGGACTCGCGCTGGCGGCGATCAGCCTGCTGCCGGTCCCGTTCTACGGCATTGAGGGAACCGTCGCGCTGTATCGAGACTGGTGGGCGACCGTCGCCGGGACAACGGCGTCAAACCTCGCCAATCCCGACAACGTGTCGTTCGCCGGCGCATTCGTGAAGTGGCTGGGGTCGGGGCCCCTGGCGACGACGCTGGCGCTGATCACAGGTCTCGCCGCACTTGGCGTCGCCGTGGCGGTGTTCCTGCGCCGCGGAGGCCTGCCCTTTCCCGAGGCGCTCGAGGGGAGCCTGCTGCTGGTGCTCATCCCGCTGCTCTCTCCGCAGGGCTGGGACTACGTACTCCTGCTCGCAACGCCAGCGGTCGTCCTGCTCGCCAATACCGTCGACCGGCTTCCCACGGCGATGCGGGCAGCCGCGGTGCTGGCCGCGCTGACGATGGGCTTGAGCGTGTTCGATGTGATGGGGCGGCCGGCCTATGTCGCGTTTATGGAGATGGCGGTGATCAGCGTGTGTGCTGCAGTGCTGATCACCGCTCTGTTCGCCGTGCGTGTGAAGAGAATCGCGTAGGGGTTGTTCGTCCTAGTTCGTTCCGACGCTCCCGACCGACCCGCCACCAACAACCGCCTGCATGACCATGTTCTCGAAGTCGCGCAGGAAGTCCTGGTTCGACGTCTGGGTCATCACCACGACTGCCAGCTTTTCCTTGCGATCCACCCAGAAGTGCGTGCCGTAGGCGCCGCTCCAGCCAAACGCGCCTTCTGTAAGGAATGAGTTCCTGGCGACCGGGTCGTTCACGACGCGGACGCTCAGCCCGTAGCTCTCGCCCTTCGGGCGGCCTGGCAGCGTGTCTGGTGCGAACACAGAGCCCATCAACTCGACGAGTCTGCGGACTCAGCAGGCGCTTGCCATTCAACTCGCCGCCGTTGGCCAGCATCATCGCGAACTGCGCATAGTCGGCCGGAGTGCTGAACAGCCCACCGCCGCCGGAGAAGTAGATACCGTTGACGAAGTTCGGATACTGGGCCGGACGCAGACCGTCCGCGGTCCGGGAATAGAGCTTCACGAGGCGCGCGTTGCCCGTGGGCAGGATGTAGGTGGTGTCCTTCATCTCGAGCGGATCGAAGATGCGGGTCTTCACGAAGCGATCGATCGGCATGCCGGACGCGACTTCGACGACCCGCGACAGCACGTCGAAGCCGGTGGCGGCGCTGTACGCCCAGCGAGTGCCCGGCTGGAACTCGAGCGGCACCTTGCCGACACGTGGAATGTAATCCGCCAGCGTCTCCTTGGGACCGGCCGCAACGGCGCGATTCGCGAAGTTGCTGTTGGTGCCGCTGACCACGCCAGATGTGTGCGTGAGGATGTCGCGAATCTGCACCTCGCGCTCGACCGGAACGGTGTAGTAACGGGGCTCTGCCGCCGCGCCCCGGCCGCCCTGTGCGCCGGCCGCTGGCGCTGGAGCGGGGCCGGCGCCGCGTGCGCCTGGAGCCGCCGGCAGCGCGACCGCCACCGTCATGTTCTTCCACTCGGGAATGAACTTCGAGATCGGATCCTGCAGCCGGACCTTGCCTTCTTCCATCATCATCAGCGTCGCGACGCCGATCACCGGCTTGGTCATCGACATGATGGCGAAGATGCCGTCCTTGACCATCGGCTTCTTGGCTTCCAGGTCCATCGACCCGAACGCTTCGTGGTAGCCAATGCGGCCGTTGCGCGCGACCAGCGCCACTGCACCCGAGAAGCTGCCAGCGGCGACGTGCCGCTGCACCAGCTCGGCAACCCGCTTCAGGCGGTCAGTCGAGAGACCAACTTCCTCTGGCTTTGCCGTCGGCGCCGCGGCTGTGAGCGGCCACGCCAGCGTCAGACCAAGCACGACGATGAAACCAGCCAGAGCCGTTCGCAATGTCTTCAGCATGTGTCCTTCTCCGTTTCGAGCGGATGCTAGCGTACCGAGACTCCGTCCAGGCTAGCGATTCCCGGGTGAGAATAGGGGGGATCCGATGGGTAACTGCCGCGCGCTCGTCACGACCGTCAAGACGTGCCAGAACTGTGGCGCCGAGTTCGCGTGCGGCGGATCGTGCTGCTGGTGCGACGAGGTTCAGCTCGACGCGAGTGTCCGCACGGAACTCCAGTCGCGATTCACCGACTGCCTCTGTCGTGCCTGCCTCGAGAGCGCGGCCGCAGGAGGCCTGCCCGCAGATGGACCTATACTGACCGGGGAGCACAACGGATGACGAGAACACGATTCCTCGGCGCGGGTTTCTTATTGGTCCTGGCGCTCGGCGTGACCGGGTGCGGCGCGCGGAGCATCAATGACCTGATTGCCGACCCGGCGAAGTACCGGAATCGATCTGTCACCGTGGGAGGTACGGTTGAGCAGAGCGCCTCACTGCTGGGCCGGGGCGCCTATCAGATCGCTGACCGCGGCCAGTCCCTCTGGGTCGTCACGACCGGCGGCGCACCGCGGCAAGGCGCGCGGGTGAAAGTGACGGGACGGCTTCAGGACGGCTACGACCTGGGCGTCTTCGCCAACGTCGTCAAGCTCCCAGGGTCGCTGAAGAGCGGACTCGTCCTGCTCGAGTCGTCCCACAAGGCAAGCAACTAGAGATCTGAATTATCCATTGTGAACGTGTCGGGCTCCGCCTGCCGGACGGCTACCGAAAGCGGGAGCCCGGCGCCGACCGCGGTCTTGCGAACTGGCCTCTGACGTTTCGTCACTCGCGCTGCAGTCTTCTTCGCCTTGGCAGCAGCAGCTTTCTTTACCGCGCCAGTCTTCTTTCGTTCGGCCTTGTCCTTCTTCTTGGCTTTCTTCTTCTCTCCCGCGCGCTCAGCTTTTGGACCCTTGGCTTCCGCTCGAGCCGCTCGATGCATCGCTTTGGTGAGTGCCTTGGCAGCTGCAGTGGCGGCCTTCCGCGCTTTACGCGCAGCCTTGGTCGCCCTCTTCGATTCCTTCTTCGCCTTCTTCAAGGCCAGCTTTGCGCGCTCCGCCCGTTTCTCCGCCTCGGCCGCGGTCCGCTCAGTCGTCTGTTGTTCGCGTTCGGACGCCTCAGCCGCAGCTCTGGCCTTGCGCAACGTGGAATCCACCTGATCCATCCTTACCTCTCCCTCGTCCACCAAACAGCGGTCGAGAAGAGGTGAGTCTATCCCAGGCCGGCGGATCGCCTGTAACGTCTCGTCCGGCTTGCCTGATCAAGCCGTTTCGGCCGTCTCGTCAGCCGCGGTGGGCAGATCCTCCGTGACGGCGCCGAGCTGCATCTTGGTTCGGCGCATCATCTCGATAAACCGGGCCACCAGGATCGAATCGAATTCGACCCCCGCGCGTTCCAGCAGGTAGGCATACACCGCTTCGATTTCCCACGCATCGCGGTACGGACGCTTCGTGCGCAGCGCGTCGAAGACGTCGCATATGTGCACCAGTTGACTGGCGAACGTGGTGGTGTGGGGGTAGTGCCGTACGGGGTATCCGCCGCCGTCCAGCATGAGGTGATGCTCGTAGGCGACCACGGCAGCGAGATCGAGTCCATCGTCGCTCTTCATAATCATTCGCGCGCCTTCGACCGGATGGCGTCTGATCATCACCCACTCGTCGTCAGAGAGCTTGCCAGGCTTGGTCAGCACGTCGATGGGGATGCGAATCTTGCCGATGTCGTGCAGCAGGCCGGCCACGCCGAAGCCCCGAACTTCCTTCTTGCCACAGCCGACGTTCTCGGCCAGCGCCATAGCCAAGACGGAGACGTTGAGCGAATGGGTGGTGGTGTACTGATCGAATTCCTTCAGATACAGGAGGGGCAGCACCATGTGCTGATGGCCGTGCATCGCCACCGACAGCGACCGCACGACGGCTTCGGCCTCGAGCAACGGAATGGCGCCTTGTGACTGCGTCTCCGCCTGCAGCCATTCCAGGGTTTCCACTTCTTCACCGAGCAATACATTCAGCGGTGCCGGCATCGGCGCTCCCGTCGTGTCCTGCGGCTGGCCCGTCAAACCGACAGGCCCGAAGCGAATTCCGAGCGAGCGCATCTGGCGGTTCTCGCCGGTTGCCACGACGGTCTGCGTGACGCGGGCGTAGATCTCCTGGAGGAAGCCTTCGAACTCGTCGCGGCTGACCTTCCGCTCAACCTCGAGTCGTTCGATGCCAGCCCCCGCCAGGCGATTTCCCCAGTCCCAGTCCTTGAGATCGCGGAGGCGGTCCCGTCCGTACACCACCTCACCGTCGAGGAACGTAAACACTGGCCGGCCGTTCGCTCCGATCAATCCGTCGAGCGCCTCATAGGCCCCGTCGATCGTGCGCTCTCGCGAGGGATGCCCCTCCGGATAGAGCGCCATCACCGCGAGCGTCTGCCCGAGGGAATGCAGGAAGGCAGAGGGATCGTTCATACGCCGACCCCTTCGGCGGCCTGGCGAATCTCCGGGTCGGACGACCGGCGCGCGAGTGCGAGAACCTGGCTGGCTTCTTTGTCGGTTGACCACTCGCGAAGCGCGCGTAAGGCCTGCAGCAGCAGAAGACTGCGCGGACCCAGCTTCGGCCGGCCGAGCATCGTGGTTCCGCCGTGGACGAGTCGGAGCAACGCGCCGAGGGCCTGGCGCTCGTGGGACCTGCCGAGCAGCGTCACCGCGTGAATTCGCAGGTCCTCACTGATTTGTGGATTCGTCGCCACGTTCGCGATGAGGGGGAGCAATGTCCGCGGACAGTCATCCTGGCAGGCGAGCAGCCCGAGCCGCGTAATGCGACGGTCCGCGTCCTCGAGCGCCGCGCGAAGCCCTGACTCCCGTTCGTCCGGAAACGTCAGCTGAAGGGCCAGCCCCTGGTACCGCACGCGTGGGTCCGGATGCTGCGCCCAGCGCGTGGCGGAGAACCCGGGCGGCATCTGGCGAAGGCGCTCCAGTAACAGCAGCAGGTTCCTCAACACATACCAGCGTTGGTCCTCGAGGCGGGCCGCGATCAGCGGTGCCACATCCAGGCGCGTCGGCGCCAGCCGCTCGAGCAACTTGCGCCGCGTCGCGCGGTTCCCGGTCGTGACCAGTGCGTCGAGCAGCACCTCGTACCCGTCGATGGAGATCGACGGCATCAGCGCGTCGAGCGTCTCGAGATCGAGCGGGTCGCGCTGCACGAGCCTCGACAGGGTCCCTGCCCCGCCGACCCTGCGACGGAGGGTGTCCGCAACGTCGCCGCATGCAGGAGGCAGCGACGAGAGCAGTGCGAGCAGGGCACGGAGGTGACCCGCGTCAATGGCCTCCTCGATGGCGCGTTCGACGAGCGGGCCGGACCCTCCCGACCTCCAGACTGATCTCGACGACGCGGAGGGCATCGGCGCCGGTATCGGAACGGCCGACTGGCCGCGTGCCTGAACCGTCGCTGGTGGCGAGATGCTGGAGGGCAATCGTATAGCCGCCGGGACTGGGATCGTCGAGGCTCCAACCCGAGAGCAGGCGATCGATCTGCTCGCGCAGCGCGCTATCGGCGATTGGCCGCGCCTGCTCTCCCCCGGCCTCGACGTGCGTCGCGAGCTTGGTGAGCATTCGCAGGAGTCCGTGCGAAATCGTCTGGCCGCTGGCGGCGGCCGCGGCCTTGACGACTTTGACGACGGAATCAACCGCCATGCCGCTGGTCATACCGAGCACGAACGTCTTGCGCTGCTCGGCGTCACCTCCCATCTCAACGAGTCGCTGGAGCGTTTCGGGTCGAAGCGCGCGAATGAGCCGTGCCGTTCGGCGGCGGAGGCCAGCCTGGTCGGCGCCCGCGTCGTTTTTCAGTTCGTCGGCGATCTGGAGGAGGTACCCGATGACGACCTGATCGTAGGCGGCGCTACCCGAGTGGTGATCGATCGCCTTCGCGACCGACGCCGGATCGGGCGACGCGGTGTCGGACTGAGCCACCCAGTCCCGCGCCATTGCGGCATTGGCCAGTCCGATCCACAGCTGTGACCGGCGCCGCACCTGCTCTCCGTCGCCATGGTGGCGCGCTGACGGATGCTCCTCGACGAGCTCAAGTGCGTCCAGCGTGAGTGGATGCAGTCGCACATGCGGCCATTCCGGCAGCCGCCCGCCGGGCGTCAGGCCGAGCGCCGTGCCGTGGCTGACCTCTTCGGCTAATGCCAGCAGTGCGCCGCTGATCTCGTGAGATTCGACGCCACGCAGGATGCTGACCGCGCCGAGGTGATGCTGGTGCAGCGTTTCCGCCAGCCGACGCAGGACCGGATGGTTCGGGTCGGTGGCGATACCTTCGATGATGAGCTGGTGACGCGCCACGCCGAACGCCAGCGTCGGGCGATTCTCGAGTAACCGCGCCGCACGCTCGGCGACCCGCGCCGCCGCAGGCTCCAGGGATTGATGCCCGGTCGGATACATCGCGTGCTTGTGAAGCGCGACCGAGAATTCAATCAAGAAGGCGCTCTCGCCGGGAGAAACAACGGACTGAGTGGTCCTGGAGGCGGCCGACACGCCTCTACTATCGGATTAAGTCAGGCAAATCTTCGGCGTGATGATGCGCACGGCTGCACGCCATCGGCAGCCCCCATAGAATGTGGCCGCGTGCACGCCATCGAAACTGTCGGTCTGACCAAGTATTACGGGGAGCGTTCGGGGCTCGCCAAATCGCTTCGGACACGCCTTCGGCCGTCCTCGTCACCGCCAGTCCGGGCGCTGGAGTCGCTCGATATCGCTGTTCGCGAGGGGGAAATCTTCGGGTTTCTGGGACCGAACGGGTCCGGAAAAAGCACAACGATTCGGCTGCTGCTCGGGTTTCTTCATCCGACGGCCGGACACGGACGTGTGTTCGGACTCGACACGGTGCGCGACAGTGTGGCAATTCGCCGCCGCCTGGGGTACCTGCCTGGCGGAATCGCGCTCTACGACACGCTGACCGGAGAACAGCTGCTCGACTACCTGGGCGCGTTGAGCGGCCGCCCGGTCGCGCGCCGCGCGGAATTGTGCGAGCGGCTCGAGCTGTCCGCGCGCACGTTGAAGCGACTCGTCCGGGATTATTCACGCGGCATGCGCCAGAAGCTAGGCATCGTCCAGGCGCTCCAGCACGATCCGGAGCTGGCGATTCTCGACGAGCCGACCGAGGGGCTCGACCCGCTCATGCAGCGTGCGTTCTACGAACTGCTCGATACCCTGAAAGCCGAGGGGCGGACGATCTTCTTTTCGTCGCACGTCCTGTCTGAAGTGGAACGCGTCTGCGATCGGGTAGCAATCGTTCGCCTGGGGCGGCTCGTCGCGCTGGAAGAAACGGCCGGGCTCCTCTCGCGCCGGAAGCGCAACGTGCTGATGCGATTCACCGGCCCTCCCCCACACCTCGACGCGGTATCCGGGATCACGAACGTCCAACCCGGCGACGGTTATGTGACATGTCGTGTCGACGGGAACGTACGTCCGTTCCTTGCGGCCATCGCCGACACAGCAGTCGTCGATCTCACGATCGAGCCCGCGCGTCTCGAGGAAGCGTTCCTGGAGTTCTACGACGAGACCGAGACGACATGAACGGGACGCTGTTGCGGCATACCTGGCGTCTGCACCGAACCAGGCTCGCGCTCGTCTCGATCGCGCTGGCCGTCTGGGGCTTCCTGCTCGCCGTCGTCTATGCGCGGTACGGCTCCCAATTCGCGGCCGTGATGGAGAGCGGGATACTGCCCGAGCAGTTCTCCCGCTTCGGCGGCGGAGATGTGTTCAGCCTCTCTGGTTCGATCGCCCTCGGCTTGATCCATCCGATCGGCATCATTCTGACATCGGTGTTCGTGGTGGGTTTTTCGGCCTCCGCCGTCGCCGGCGAGCGGCAGCGGGGCACGCTCGAAGTTGCGTTGGCGCGGCCGGTCTCCCGGAGAGCGTTCTACCTCACCCTGCTGGCGGCCTCGTTCGGATTCATCGCCATCTGCATCGCCGCGCTCCTCGCTGGCAGCGTCAGCGGCGCAACCTTTTCGGGCGTGGCCGGGCAGCTGGCGTTCAGGAACCTGCCGCTGCTGTGGCTGAACGCCGTCCTGCTGTTCGGCGCATTCGCGACGATCGCGCTGGCGGCTTCGGTCTCGTTCGACCGGCTCACGCCCGCGCTCGGAGTAACGCTGGGCATCGTGATCGTGATGTATGTGCTGGAAGTGCTCGGTTCCCTCTGGCCCGCCGCGGAAAAGCTGCAGCCGTACTCGCTGTTTCACTACCTCAAAGCGAAGGCCATACTGACCGGCTCTGCCCGTCATTTGACATGGCGGTCCTCTCGTCCGTCATTCTGATAGCGATAGCGTGGGCACTGCTGGTCTTTCCGCGCCGCGACCTCGCGGCGCCCAGTTGATTTCCGGATGGCGCGGACCTGATCCGACGCCCGATCGTCGCAGCCTGCCCATGAGTCACAATGGCGAAGGAGCGTGGCATGGGATGGACATCATGAAGGTCGTTGTGGATTTGAACGCGTGCGACCTCCACGGGCTCTGCGTGGAGGCGGCGCCTGAGGTATTCGAGATTGGCGACGACGGCGCGCTGCACGTCCTGATCGAAACGCCCGACGAGAGGTCTCCGCGCGAAAGTGGACAAGGCGGTGCGGGAGTGTCCAACCGGAGCGATTTCGATCGAAGAGTGACTGCCACTGATGCTGCGCCGAATCGCCATCGTTGGCGCCTCCCTCGCGGGCCTGCGCGCGGCCGAGACATTGCGCGCCCGAGGCTTCGACGGTGAGCTGACCATCATCGGCGACGAGCCACATCGCCCCTACGATCGCCCGCCGCTCTCGAAGCAGGTGCTGCAGGGCACCATGGAGCCCGAGCAGGCCTTTTTCCACAGGAAGGACGGGTACGACGCGCTCGCGCTCGACATGCGGCTTGGCGTGCGCGCGACGTCGCTTGACCTTCGTGTGAGGCGCGTCACCCTGGCCGATGGCACCTGGGTCGACTACGACCGGCTGATTATCGCGACCGGTGCGCGCGCCCGGACCCTCCCCGGCATTGCCCCACGCGCCGGCCTGCTCGTCCTGCGCGGTCTGGACGACGCGATCGCGTTGCGGCGGGAACTGATGAACGCGTCCCGCGTCGCGATCGTGGGCGCGGGGTTCATCGGCCTCGAAGTTGCCGCCTCGTGCCGCGCTCGCGGCCTGCACGTCACTGTGATCGAGGCGCTTCCCGCCCCGCTTTCCCAATCCTGCCGCCGACGCTCTGCGAGATGGTGGCGGCCATGCACCGCGACCACGGCGTGGATCTGCGCACCGGGGTGACCGTCACCGACGTCATCGGCGAGTCGCGCGTCGCCGGCGTCGCGCTCTCCGATGGCTCACGGATAGACGCCGACGTGGTCGTGGTCGGCATCGGGGTCATTCCGAATACGGAGTGGCTCGAGCCGAGCGGCCTGACCCTCGACAACGGCATCGTCTGCGACGGCTCCGGTGAAGCCGCGCCGGGTGTGTATGCGGCCGGCGACGTGGCCCGGGTCGCAAACCGGTGGCACGGCGATTCGCCGCGAATCGAGCATTGGACCAATGCCGTGGAGCAGGGCGTGCACGCCGCGGAGAACGCGCTCGCCGGCCCAGGAGCCTCGACGAGCTTTTCGTCCGTGCCGTACTTCTGGTCGGATCAGTACGACCGGAAAATCCAGTTCATCGGTCTCGCACGCGGGCACGACGAGATGGTCATCGTCGACGGGTCGCTCGCCGACCGACAGTTTACGGCGCTCTTCCGGCGCGGCGATCGCCTGATGGCGTGTCTCGCCGTGAATCAACCCCGCGCGCTGATCAAGTACAGGAAGCTGCTCGCTGCCGGCGCCTCGTGGGAGGCTGCCCTGTCGGGAACGACCGCTTCGTAGCCGATCTTCCTTGATGGGCAATGGCGCGATCTGGACCGCCGAGGACTAGAATCCGGGCGGGCTGTTCCGCGTCACGCCGAAGTAGCGGCGGGCGCTGACGCCAGGAGAGGATCAATTGGCATGACACTCGTACATCGGACGACGCGCCGATACCGTCTCACCGCCCCTGCGATGGCCGAACGGTATCGGTGCGTGTCAGTGCGCAGATGGATCGGCTGTTACCACCGGTAGGACAGGCCCACGTTCGCCTTCCAGAACGAGAGCCCCGAGAGCTCGACTCGCGAGAAGACACTCCCGTCGCCGATGTTGTTCGATGTCGAACACGTCAGTTTCGTCCTCGCCGCCGGTCTTGTAGTACCGGATGTCGCCGCGGAAGCCCCAGTTCTTTGGGGACCACGCCATGAGTCCGCCGCCGAGGTCCCATCCGAATCTCGATCCGCTGATGTTCTCGGTTGCGACGTTGGCGGCGTTCGCAAGCAGCGGGTTGACAATCGGGTTGAACGTGAAGATGTTGGCGTTGAGCGTCACCGCACCGATGCCGCCGGAGATGTAGGGATCGAACCTCTGCGCGCGTCCGAATGGCGCCACCGCAATCAGGTTGAACATGTAGCTGTTCAGGTCCGGCGACGACTCGAACAGCGCGTTGTCCAGCGTGTCGTTACCCGGCGAAAAGTCCATCAGGAACTCGCCGCCGATCACGCCTCGCCCCAGGTAGGCGAGTTGTGCGCCGAAGTTGAGGCCCGTCCCAGCGTTGCGCTCGAAGTCCTCGATGTTCGACAGGTCCACGTCGGTGCTCCTGCCGCTGCCGAAGTTGGTTCCAATGAATCCTGACGCCATCCAGCTACGGGGGTTGGTCGACGCGGGGTCGGGTGGCCTGCGGCGCTGGCCTGTTCGCGGCCTGAGTCGCTGGCGCGTTGGTCGCAGTTGTCTGACCGCTCCCCTGCGCGAATGCTGGGCCCGATAGTCCAACCACGATGGCGGTGATCACATAGCCTGCAAGTTTCATGTATCAGTCTCCTTCCCTCTTGTGAGGGTCTTCCGGCGGCCTTCGTTCGTTGTGCAAGAAGCCATCCGAAGGAGCCGAATCGTTCGAAGACCTGTCAGTTGTGGAGAGGTGGCTCTGTTACTTGTGTCAGTCGTCAGGCGGATCAGAATCCAGGGCGCAGGTTGAAGGCGAACGTCCACCCGTGCGCGACATCATGCGGCGAACTGCATCCAGCTCGAAGATCATGCCCGCCGCATTGATGCGTACGCCGGTGCCAACGCTTCGCAGGTTCGACGTCGCGCCGCCACGAAGACGATCGGGCATCCAGAATCGTCCGCTGTCAAAAAATACCAGCCCCTCGATCGGCAGACCGCCAACCTGTGACTCAGGCGAAAACAAACCAGCAACCGGGAACCGTAGTTCGCCATTGCCGACGAGCATTCGTGAGGCGCTCAGGATGCCGAGCGACGAGCGTCCAGGCCCAAGATCGCCGTAGCCGCGGACGAGGTCACGAACGGTCCAGACCAGCGGCAACAGCCGAGGATCGGCGGCGTCGGCGCCGTACCGCCCGAGCTGCATCACGCGGACCGCGACGGTAAACGGCCGCCGCGGCATCCAGTACTGCCGGTAATCGGACGTGACCGTGGTGAAGGTCAGTCCCCCGAACGTCGGCGCCGCCGCGAATCGATAACGCCTGCCGAGGATGGGACTGGTCGGCCCATACGTGGCGGTGTCGTACACGAGGGCGGCGCGAGCCTCGCTGAGCCACATGGTCGGAGCGGCGGGATTATCGGACGTGGTCTCGCTCATCAGCCGGCCGGTGAGGCCCGAGTACTCGCTCGTCAGGGTCTGCGAACCGAATCCGATGGCCTGCAGGCCGCCGGACAGCTCGAGGCGTTTGGCGCTGCTGAACGGATACACCGCGACGCCGTGAATCTGGCGGTGCACTTCCCTGCGCAGATCGGTCTCGCGCACGATTGTGGGCTCGCCGATCGCGCCGTGCGTGACCGTCGAGCCGGTCAACCAGGGTACCTGACTCGTGAGCACGCCCCAATTCCAGCGAGCACGTCGGTTCAGATAGGTGACCTGATAGGCGAAATCGTCTCGGCTCTTGCCCACCTGCAGCGTCGTCTGCACTTCCTGATCGCCCAGCATGTCGCCGAACGAGAGGCCGATACCGCCGCGCAGAGAACTTCCCCTCCCGCCGCCGCCCGCGGTCACGTATGGCTGCACCACGCGATCGAGTGACAAGGCGGCGCGGTATGGCTTGCTCATGAACTGCGAGCCATCCAGCAGGCCGAACGTGGGCGCCGTGACGGCGCCTCGCGGCGAAACGGTGGCGGTTGCAGGGGGCACGGTCCCCTTCGCTCCATCGGTGGCGTCCACGATGTGAATTTCGTAGGCACCCTGGCGATAGACGCTGAAGGCGAGCTGGTTCGTGCGGCCCGCAACAGCAAGCGCCGGGCTGAGCGCAGTGATGCCACTGACGCCGGTCGACACGTCGGTGACCTGGAAGATCTCGCCGCTGGCGAGAGCGAGACGATAGACGTTGTTCGTGCCGTCACCGTCGGCGATGAAGTACAGGCTGCTGCCGTCCTGACTCCAGTGCGGGTCGATATGTTTGGCG
The DNA here is from genome assembly GCA_963793705.1 of uncultured Acidobacteriota bacterium. Lineage (GTDB taxonomy): Bacteria > Acidobacteriota > Vicinamibacteria > Vicinamibacterales > UBA2999 > Gp6-AA40. The sequence goes on from CAWCBC010000013.1 coordinate 313,644, forward strand.
CCCGGAATACCTGGCAGCGCGCGAATCGTCCCCGACTCCACGTCGATCAAGGCCAGCCGGAATTCGCCGAACGTCAACGTCTCGAGCGATGAAGAGAACCGGTCGGTCGCAAACGCGATCGTCCGGCCATCCGGCGACCAGGCCGGGTGGAGGTCGGCAAACGCATCGGACGTGAGTGGACGCACCGCACCCGTGTCGAGGTCGATCACCTCGAGATCGCTGAAGCCGTTGTGCAGCACTGAAAACGCGATCCGCTTGCCGTCTGGCGACCACGTCGGGTTGAACACCTGATCCGCCCGGCGAATGGGCCACTCGCGCTCGGCACTCCCTGATGCGGCATTCAGGATCGTGAGTACGGGCGCACCGCCCGACAGCGCCGCCATCGCCAGCCGCCGGCCCTCGGGATCCCACGCGCCTGCGGACTCGATGAACTGGAGGCTGTCGAAGTGCGGGTCGCCTTCCGTGGTCACAACCCTGCGGCGAACCGTGCCCGTCTTCGTATCGGCGACGACCATGTCGATCGAGCGCTGACTGCGATCGGAGAAGTAGGCGATCGCGCCGCCGTCCGGGCTCAACGTCGGACCGATGCTCAGCCGCGACTCGGCGCTCTTTCCACCAAGCACGGTGAACGCCGATGGCGCAGGCGCGCCTCGTTCCGGTCGCGCGACGGCGCCGCGAATAGACTCGTGCCACGCCGACGACAACGCCGTGGCGTCCATCCCCGTGACGTCGGCGATGACGCCGATGGCGCCTCCCGACGCCTTGCTCCGCAGACTCTTCGCCACCACCTCGTCGCCGAATCGTGTGGTGAGGTAGACCCACAGCGCCTGCCCGTATCGATAGGGGAAGAAGGAGGGGTCGTCGAGCTGGTCGAGACGCGGCAGCGAGTCCTGCTCGACCGAATCGCGCAGCCACATTGCGGTATTCGTATCGATGGTGCCGACGGAGAGGTATTCCGCCATGCCTTCGACGAACCAGAGCGGCAGCGTCGACATCGGCCGGCCGCCCCGCCTCAGGATGTCGCGCTGGAAGGCGTGGACCAGCTCGTGTCCAAGCACGTGATCCGTTTCGCCGAGGCCGGCGGCAAACGGCAGGACGACGCGTCCCTTCTCGTGTTCGGTGACGCCGGCGATGCCGTCGCCGAGCCTGTTCGGCACGACGTTGGTTTGCGTGAACTGCGCGTGGCTCGCGTACAGCACGATCGGCTGACGCTCGCTGAACGTGTGATCGAGGATCCGCGAGAGGCGGCCGTACCAGCGCTCGGCCAGCCGGCCGGCCTGCACGACGGCGTCGTGGTCCGAGGCGTTGTAATAGATGTCGAAGTGCGGCGTCTGGAGAATCTGAAAATCGAAATTCTCGTAGCGCACCCGGTTTCGCCCGAACGACTGCGCGTGGCTCGTCGCCACAGACGCAAGAATCACCAGCACCACTGCGACCACTCGCTTGACCACGTACCCCCCGTTCGCAGTGAGTCCGGCACACTCCGTCAACACCCAGCCACACCGCTAACGGGTGCAGCTCGCGCAACGCGGAGTGAGTTGAAAAAAGTCGGTCGGTCGAAAAACGTCGGCGGAGAATCGTCACAATAACATCAAACGCTCCCGCTCTCAACTGAGAGCTGGCGCGGGGAAACGGCGTCAGTCGCCTCCACTCCCTTTGAACTGGTCCGCCTCGTCGGCGAACAGCACATTGAAGCTGGTCAACGATCCGTAGCAGCCGCTGACGTATCCCTGCAGCTTGATCTTCACATCGTCCGGCAGGTCCGATGCGTTGACCTGCTGTTCGAGCGTCCGCAGCCGATTCCGCAGCATCACGACCTTGTGGAAGAACGTCTCGATCGGCCAGGTCTTCTCCTGCAATCCAGGGGTGCCCGGACGTAGCACCATGGTTCCGCCTCGCCATTTCGCGGCCGGGGCGACCGGCGTCAGCCCGGTTTCTTCACGGATGATGCGGCGCAGCAGGAGCTCCAAGTCGTCGTGGCCAGAATCACTCGCAGACACGTGAACACCGGTCCTTTCTCGATCGGTCACCAGAGCAAACGTCGGCTCGTGCGGTTGGCGGTTAGTCGTCTCCGCAGTTGGTAGAGGCCGACCTTCCCTGGCCGCCGGCTTGTCCGCCGGCTTGTCCGCCGGAGCTTTAGCGAAGGCGGAAGCTTTAGCGAAGGCGGATGAGCCGCTGTCGAGGCGAGGCCCGCCGCGGAAGTTGTGCTGACTGCCGCACTGGTCGCAGGAGACGCGAATCGGCCGGCCCGTGCCGTCCACGACGATGATGGTGTGGAGACGATCCGTCTTACACGCGCGGCAGTAGTCCTCGACGGTCCCGCCTGCCCTGAACGCACGATCCACGACCAGTATTGTGCTTCAGGTTCAGCGGCCCGAAGGTCGCTGTCCCGGTCCTCACTTCACTCTCAATCGTTCGTGACGGGGCGCTCTCGGTGGTGAATCTCGCCGCGAGCCCGCACGACACGACGCAACGATTCGACGCATGTGCCGTGGCGCAAATCCTGCTCCGTTAGAACGTGACGCGAGGTGATGGTGCGTCAGCGGAGGAGCAGATGCAATCCACAATCAGCTCATTCATAAGAGACGCAAGGACGTGGGCCGCCGTGCTTGCTCTGGCGGCGGCAGCGGGAGCGGGCGCCATGTGGGCCACGCGTACCGCTGAAGCGAACGCGGCGAGGATGACAGCGGTCGCGATCGACGTGCCGGGTAGTCCTGGAGCAAATGCCAGGAGCCAGCTCAAGGCGATGTCTGATTACATGGCGGCGCAGAAGGCCTTCTCATTCGACTACGACACCTATCTCGAGGTCGTCAGCAAAGAGAATCAGAAGCTGGGCCTGGCCAGTTCCGGCACGATGACGGTGAACCGCCCCGACAAGATCCGCGCAACCCGCATGGGAGGATTCGCGAATGTCGAGTTCGTCTTCGACGGCAAGACGGTCACCATGCTCGGGAAGAATGCCAACGCGTACGCGCAAGCAGCAGCGCCAGGCACGATCGATCAATTGGTCGACGTGATGCGGGACAAATATCATCGGCCGGTACCCGGGCGCGGATCTGCTGATGTCGAACCTTCATGATCAGCTCATGCCCGAGGTCGTCGATGCCAAAGACCTGGGCAGTGGCGTGATCGACGGCGTCGAATGCGACCACCTGGCGTTTCGAGCCAAGGACGTGGACTGGCAGATCTGGATTGCTCAGGGGAGCCGCCCCTATCCGTGCCGCTACGTCATCACCAGCACGAAGGTGAGCGGAGCGCCGCAGTACACCATGGACGTGAGGACCTGGAAAACGGGCGCAGAGGTCGCGTCTGCTCCGTTCACCTTCCAGGCTCCTGCGAACGCCAGGAAGCTCAACCCGGGCGAGCTTAAAGACTTCGATGAGCTGCCGGGCATCTTTAAGATCACGAAAGCCGGCGGAGGTAAATGATCATGGCCAAGCGCATTCGAGTCCTCGTGCTGGCGGCAATACTCGGCATCTTTGGCTTCGAACTGAGCGAGCAATTCCTGCCGTCAAGCGTGAACGGTTTCTTCGTCACCACGGTGGAGGCCATCGTTGGTCGCCCGCTGACGCCGGTCAGCGTCGCAGGTGTTGCGCGCAGGACATCCCGACGCTGTGCTGCGGACGTGTACGACTGCTGAACCGAGGTCCGGCTTCCGCCTTCGCGCTATGCGCTACGGCGGACAAGCAAGCCGGACACTCCTCACTGAGGAGACGGCGTGACATATGACTCTTCAATGCATCGCCGGCATCTGTTTCAGCGTCGTCATCACATCTGAGGCGGCAATCGCCCAGCCACGGAGCGAAGTCACCCGCACCGGGGCTGGTCCGGCACGAAACCACAGGCTGGTTCGCGACATCAATGGCGGATGGCGATCCAGTTGAAGTGCGACGCGGTGAAACGCGAACCGGACCGTCGGAGCGGGTGGAGGAAGAGACGATTCAACGTCGAGACCTCAACGGAGCGCTGAGGGTCACGGAGAGGAACGTCACCAGCCGCTCCAGGACGAATGACCAGGAGCAGGCGGTGATCGAGACCTATACCCCCTATGCGGACGGAATCCTCTCCTTTAGCGCTGAGCCAGCGCGTTCAGCGGACGACGACGGCCACTGCGGATGGCGGTCGCTATACGGTTGAAGAAGTGGAAAGCCGAAGTCGCGTTGCCCCCACCGAGCCCATGCGCGTGACGGGCCGGACGCTGACAACGGTCCGCCCCGTTGGGGCCGGCCGATGGGTAACAGAGCGACAGGTATTCGAGCGGGACCTCAACGGCCAACTGCGGCTCGTCGTCAATGAGACTGAAGACCTGATCGAGGAGTAGATCCGCTCCCACCCCGCTTGCCAGCCGTAGGCTCGCCTGTGACCGCGCGGGCGAAGGGAGGACAACATCGTGTTCGCGCCGATGGGCTACTCGCTTCAGGGACGGTACGGCATCGGAGCACGATGCATAAGGGTGCGTGACCTCGGTGTTTACGTTACTCGGCGGGGACTGGCTTTCCTCACTGGGGAAGCAGACAAACCACGTCGATACCACCGAACTGTGCGAGCGCTTGGTCGAACGTCGCGACCTGCACTGCGTTCTTCCGCGCCAGGCCCAGCAGTACCGATCTCTTTTTGGCATCGTTGCACGATGAGTGGATCCGAACAGCGTCCTTCGTGCCTGGTTGAGTCCGCGCTGGTTCGCTGTCGCTTCCGGCCGCCATACACCACCGGGTAGCTGGGCACAAACACGGACAGCGCCAAGCTCCGTGACCGCGCTTGTCGCCCAACCCTTCACGACCGCTTCAGTGCCGAACCACTCCTGCGCGCGTACGTGGTGCTCATGCTCGGGCACCAGCAGTGCGACGAGCACGTTCACGTCGAGGAGCGAGATCACAATCAGGATAGCTATGCGTCAGGACCGTCGACCAAACGATCGACGTCGTCAGCGGTGAGAGTAGGCGCACCAGGCCGCCGGGGAAAGGCTGGGACGCCGCGCTCGAGGCGGATGTCCGCAGCTGCAACACGGCGGAGCAACGCCTCCGCGAATTGATCCACACTCTGCCCGGCCTGCAGGGCCAGTTCAGCGAGATGGGCCTTCAACGCGGCGTCCACGGTGATAGTGGTTGTGGTGGCCATCGACGGTGCTCCAGCTAAGCGTGATTGTCTCACGCCGGGATTCGACCCGCACGACCCGGCCCGAGAATCTCGGAAGGCCGAAGGCTAAGAAGAAGAAGGCACCGCGATGGGCCACCAAGGCTCGATGCCATCGCGCACCTGAGGAAAAACGCTAGCACGAAGGGCGGCGGCTCAGTGCGCCTGAACGCGGACACTACGTACGAACTTGAAACGGGGCCGGGTGGGCAGCAGGTGTCTCGCGGAGCCGGCTGACTCGGTCGCCGCGGGCAGACGCGACGAACCGCAGACTGGGGAAGGTGTCCGCATCGCAGCAACGCGTGACGTTCTGGAGTCTCGCGCTTGCCGACACGCCTGTCCAGCCGTAGCTCTCGCTTGTAACGCGAGCGAAGGCTGGCCCCCGCTTGCCACTGTAGGTCGCTTGTAACGCGAGCGAAGGCTCGGTCTCCCCCTGCTAGAATGAATGGTTCTCAGAGCCGATAAGTTCCCAGCAGAGGCGAGTCCATGATTTCTGTCAGCGGTGTGTCCATACGGTTCGGCTCGAAAGTGCTCTTTGAAGACGTGAGCACGCAGTTTTCGGCGGGCCGCCGGTATGGACTCACGGGACCCAACGGGGCCGGCAAGTCGACCTTCATGAAGCTGCTCACCGGCGAGCAGCCGCTGCAGCGTGGATCGATCGTCCGTCCACCCAAGGTGGGCGTCCTGCGCCAGGATCACTACGCCTTCGACGAGTTCAGGGTCATCGACACGGTGATCATGGGCAACGCCCGGCTCTGGAGCGCGCTCCAGGAGCGCGACGCACTGTATGCGCGTCCCGAGATGTCCAACGAGGATGGGATGCGCCTCGGCGAGCTCGAGGGCATCGTTGGCGAAGAGGACGGCTACACCGCCGAGAGCGACGCCGCCATCCTCCTGCGCGGACTCGATATCCCCGCCGCGCTCCACGAACGGCCGATGTCGGAGCTGCAGGGCGGGCAGAAGGTTCGAGTGCTCGTGGCTCAGGCGATCTTCGGGCATCCCGCCGCGCTCCTGCTCGACGAGCCGACGAACCACCTCGACCTCGATTCGATCCACTGGCTGGAAGACTTTCTCAATCGCTACGACGGCACGCTCATCGTGATCTCGCACGATCGTCATTTTCTGAACAACGTCTGCACGCACATCGCCGACATCGACTACGAGACGATCATCACCTACACGGGCGGCTACGACGACATGGTCGTCGCCAAGACACAGATCCGGACGACCATCGAGTCGCAGAACGCGCAGCGCGAGAAGAAGATCGAGCAGCTCAACGACTTCATCGCGCGGTTCTCCGCCGGCACGCGATCGAGCCAGGTGCAGTCACGCCGCAAGGAAGTGGAGCGGCTGCAGACCACCGAACTGGCGCGCTCCAACATCCAGCGCCCTTACATCAAGTTCGCGACGAAGCGTCCGTCAGGAAAGATCCCCCTGGAATTCAAGGACGTGACCAAGGCGCACGGCGGCGTTCCGGTCATCGGCGGTTTCAGCGCCATCGTCAACCGCGGCGACCGCATCGTTCTCGTGGGCCGGAACGGCGTGGGCAAAACGACGATGTTGAAGGCGCTGATGGCGGATGCGCCTGGTGTGGTGGCGTCCCCTGACGACGTCGACGGCGGTACGGTGCGGTGGGGACACGAAGTGTCCATCGGCTACTTCCCGCAGGACGCCACCGGCATCATCGAGAAAGGCATGACGGCTGTCGAGTGGCTGCATCGCTTCGATCCCGATGCGTCGCGTCAGGAGATCCACGGACTTCTCGGCCAGATGCTCTTCAGCGGCGAAGAGGGCTACAAACCGACCGAGGCGCTGTCCGGCGGCGAGACCGCTCGCCTGCTCTTCTGCAAGATCATGCTGGAGAAGCCGAACGTGCTCCTGCTCGACGAGCCCACGAACCATCTGGACCTGGAGTCGATCAACGCCTTGAACGTGGCGCTCCAGAAGTTCGAGGGGACTGTGCTGCTGGTGACGCACGACCAGGACCTGCTCGAGGAAGTCGGGACCCGCGTCTGGCAATTCGAGAACGGCCAGATCGTCGACTTCAGGGGCACCTACGAGGAGTTCGTCGGGGACCTGGCGCTTCGGGCGTAAGCGCAGCGGATGCCGCTCGTCACGCTCGATCGCGTTTCGATGGCCTATGGCCACGTCCCTCTTCTCGATCGGGCCAGCCTGCAACTCGAGCCGCGGGAACGCGTCTGCGTCATCGGCCGAAACGGCACCGGGAAGTCCACGCTTCTTCGAATCATCTACGGCGACGAAACGCCGCAGGACGGAACCGTCTGGCGGGCGGCCGGCCTCCGCGTAGGGCGGCTCGCGCAGGATGCCCCGCTTGCCGGCGACGGTCTGGTCTTCGACGCCGTCGCCGAAGGGCTCGGGGACCTGGGAGACGAGCACTGGCAGGCCGAGCAACGCGTGCGGCTTGTGCTCTCCCGGCTTGCAGATCCCCGGCGACGCGCGCGTCGCCACGCTCTCCGGCGGCTGGCGCCGGCGGGTGCTGCTGGCGCGTGCGCTCGTCGGCGCGCCTGATCTTCTGATCCTCGACGAACCGACGAATCATCTCGACATCGAGATGATGACGTGGCTCGAAACCTTCCTCGCGGACTATGCCGGCACCGTGCTGTTCGTGACGCACGACCGTGTGTTCCTGCAGCGGCTGGCGACCCGCATCGTCGAACTCGATCGCGGCCGGCTGACCTCGTGGCCGGGAGACTACGCGACGTTTCTCGAGCGCAAGGAGGAGTGGCTGGCGACCGAGGCCGTCCAGGATGCGAAGTTCGACAAGCGGCTGGCCGAGGAGGAAGCGTGGCTGCGCCAGGGCATCAAGGCCAGACGGACGCGTAACGAAGGGCGTGTGCGTGCGCTCATGGCCTTGCGTGAAGAGCGTGCGGCCCGCCGCGCGCGGATCGGCGGCGTCCAGCTCCGGGCGGAGGCGAGCGACCGCACTGGCCAGGTCGTCATCGAGACCGAGGCGCATTGCGAAGTCCTTCGGCGGCCAACCCGTCGTCACGGACCTCACGTTGCGGGTGATGCGTGGGGATCGCATCGGCCTCATCGGGCCGAACGGGTCTGGCAAGACCACGCTGCTCAAGATGCTGATGGGCGAGCTGGCGCCGGATTCCGGAGAGGTGCGGCGCGGCACGAACGTTCAGCTCGCCTACTACGACCAGCAGCGCGAGCAGCTCGATCCGGAGCGTACCGTCTGGGAGACCGTCGCGGACGGCCACGACACCGTCATCGTCAACGGCCAGCCTCAGCACGTCCACGGCTACCTGCGTAATTTCCTGTTTCCGCCCGAGCGGGCGCTCTCGCCCGTCAAGGCTCTGTCGGGAGGCGAGCGGAACCGGCTGCTCCTGGCGCGACTGCTGGCTCGCCCGATAAATGTTCTGGTGCTGGACGAGCCGACGAACGATCTCGACATCGAGACGCTGGAGCTCCTCGAGGAATGGCTGACGACCTGGCCGGGCACGCTGCTCCTCGTCAGCCACGACCGCGCATTCATCGACCACGTCGTCACGAGCACGCTCGTGTTCGAAGGCGGAGGGCGCGTCGTGGAGTATCCCGGCGGTTACGAGGATTGGTTGCGGCAGCGGCCGAAGATAGAGAGCGTGCCAGCGCGCACGCCCGCCGGCACGCGGGCGCTCAAGCGCGATGACGTCCAGAGCCGGCCGCGGAAGCTGTCCTACAAGGAGCAGCAGGAATTCGAGCAATTGCCGACCCGCATCGCGGCGCTCGAGTCGGAGCAGGAGCACCTCCACGCGGTGGTCGCGGGACCCACGTTCTACACCCAGCCAGCCGCAGAGATCGCGAAGACCCTGGCGCGGCTTGAAGCGTTGGACGCGTTGTTGCTGGAGAGCTACGCGCGCTGGGACGCTTTCGACTCGCGGACCGTCGACGTTCCCAGATAGAAGGACGCCGCCAATGATCAAGCGTAGTCACGGCGCCGTTGCGGTAGTGATCATCCTCGCGGTCACTGGTTGCGCCAAGCGCACGCCTCCAGTTGCCTCTCCTCCTTCAGCACCCTCGGCACCGTCGGCACCCGCGGCACCCTCGGCACCCTCGGCACCATCGCACCGGCTGCCGGCGCGAGACAGGTTCTCGAGGTCCGAGACGGGCTCGCTTCGTTCTATGCCCAGGCGTTCCAGGGACGGACGACCGCCAGCGGGGCCACGTTCGACAACCGTGAGCTTGTCGCGGCACACCCCTCTTACCCATTTGGGTCCCTCGTGCGCGTCACGAACCTCACGAACCTCCGGTCGGTGCTTGTGGTCATCGTCGACCGCGGACCGGCTCCCGCGATTGCGCGCGAGTGGCGTGATTATCGACGTCTCGCGCGCCGCCGCGGAGCGGCTGGATTTCGTTCAAGCAGGTCGGACGCGTGTCCGGGTGGAAGTACTGCGCCGGGGAGACTGAGCGCGGCGACATGAAAACGCTGTTGGTCCTTCGACACGCTAAATCGAGTTGGGATGATTCAGCCCTGGATGATCACGAGCGACCGCTCAACGCACGTGGTGAGATGGATGCGCCACGGATGGGACAACTCGCGCGCGACGAAGGCCTGTCTCCCGAACTCATCATCAGCTCCGACGCAGTCCGGGCGCGTCTGACCGCCGAGGCGATGGCAGAAGCCACTGGCGGAGCAGATTCTGCTGGACGCGCGGCTGTATCACGCGAGCGCGGCCGAAATCATCGCTGCGCTGCAGAGCGTCGTCCAGGATAGCGTCGCCACCGTGATGATCGTCGGACACAATCCCGGCCTGGAACAGCTCATTGCGCAGTTGACCGGCGAGTTGGAGTCCCTTCCAACCGCTGCCCTCGCGCAGATTGCACTCCCGATCGCACGATGGTCGGATCTCGACACCGCGACACGCGGAACGCTGGTCGGGTTATGGAGACCGAAAGAACTCGCGTGAACCACTTCTACAGAGACGTCCCGGGGTTAGGAAATGTGGCGGTCAGCCAGTCATGCGCAGGCGCGCGCCGAAGAGGACGGGATCTCGCAAGAGGCGTTCGATCGCGTGTATTGCTCTCGCCACTGACCCCGGATGTTCCTGACGGCCTCGATGTGCTCTGGCGGGAACGCGACGGAATCCGCCTGGTGATTCTGACGAATCCGACGCCGAACATCGGGGCGAAGCTGATTAAGACGGTCTATCGCGTCGAGGCGCAGGCGAAGGCTCATCCTTAGGGTCGGTCCGGATCGCCCTAAAATGCAGCCGCACGCCGCCATTGACGTTCCGTCCGTCCAACGGCGCACACGCATCAACGGTCCACGGACCGTCCGCCGCTCGCGTCGGCCGAACAAGCGGATTCCATCGCGTCTGTCGTACCTGCTCGGGTTCTCGGCGTGGCGCGTCTGTCTGACCCCGGTCAGGTTCTCGCCGTTGATAAACAGCCGTATGTGCCCGAACTGACGCTCGGCGAGCAGGCCGGCAATCACATACGGTCTGCTCGTCTGGCTGTAGGGATTTTCCTCGAGGCGCTGAACGCCCGTGTAATAGAACTCCACGCCGACGCGGCCGACGTCTTCACGCTCGCACCTAAGGATCGGACCCGCAGAGTATCGCGGTCTCAACGCGTGGTGACCGCTCCCACATACCGACCAGACCCGCCGAATGTCGCGGCGTCAACGCCGTGTCCTGCCATGCCACATCGTCTCGCTCGCGCGAACGCACGTAGGTATACGTCGCCGTCAGCGAGTACCGGCTCGCGGCGAACGGTTCCAAGCAGTTCGACACCCACGTTGGTTGTCGGCTTTGCAAGATTCGTGAGCACCAGTCCGCTGGAGCGATCGGATGGTGAATGCGCGACCCGAACAGCGTGAATGTGTAGGACACGGGCCCATCCGTCCGGCTGATGTCGAACGAAGCGCTTCTTCCTTCCTCAGCTCGGAGACGTTGGGGAATCTGCAATCGTGTCAGACCTGCGGCCTCTGTCTCCTCAGTCAACGCGGACGGTCCAACGAACCCCCGTGCCAAGCGACAACCGACTGGCCCACGCGCCGGATCGGAACAAGGCGGCGATCCGCGGACTGAAGAACATCCCGTATTCGCTGTGATGATCAACCCGACCGCTGACGCTCACCGATAGCCATCGCGCGATAACGAAGTCGTCTTGCAAGAAGACGCCTGGCACGGTAAACGTATGTCGGAACTGAGGCACGTCAGAGGGCCGGTAAGCATCGCGCTCAACGGCCACGCCACCAACGAACGTGTGGCGGCCGAAGGGTACGCGCACGGTCACTTCGTCGAATGCGGTCTCGTGTTGATCACGCTGATGCGCCTCACCGAATCGATGGTGATGCCGCTGTTGCATGGCCGCGACCCGTGCGCTCAGCACATAGCGATTCCGAACGATCGTCTGACCGATGGCACCGACATCCCAACGTGTCGTGCGTCAGTGCCTCGGTATACGAGCTCCCCGTTGGCACGACACCGCCGGATACCGTTCCGCCTTCACGGTCCTCGCTTCCGTAACCGCTGCACGTCGCGCAGATTGCACTCCCGATCGTGCGATGGTCGGATCTCCGACGCTGCGACACGCAGGAACGCTGCTGCGGGTTGTGGAGACCGAAAGAACGTGCGCTGATTGGCGTGGGATGCTTTAAGCGAGCGCCTGAGCGCGAGGCCGTAGGAGACGCAGCGCTCGTTGGGCTGCCCGGCCGGGTCTAGCAATTGCCGCATGACCTCCCGAGCGCAGCGGATGCCCTCCGGATTCTTGCCGTGAGCGCATGACAGACGCAATCCCGGTTAGTGGAAGACGCGACACGCTAGATCACCTGCCCCCTCGATGAATCGGCGAGACCAGAGCGTCTGTGCAACGATCCAAACTGGAGGGCCGCGTGAACCACTTCTTCAGAGACGTTCCGGGATTAGGAAATGTGGCGGTCAGCCGTCATGCGCAGGCGCGAGCCGAAGAAGACGGGATCTCCCAAGAGGCGTTGATCGTGTACTGCTCTCGCCACTGACCCCGGATGTTCCTGACGGCCTCGATGTGCTCTGGCGGGAACGCGACGGAATCCGCCTGGTGATTCTGACGAATCCGACGCCGAACACCGGGGCCAAGCTGATCAAGACCGTCTACCGCGTCGAGGCGCAGGCGAAGGCTCGCCCTTAGGGGAGGCCGAGAAACGCGCACAAGCGAGCGCGCTCGTCCGCGAGTGCCTGGCGGAATCGACGATCGCGCGGCGGCTGCCCGGCGACATAGCCAACATCGAGGGTCAAGGCGCCTCCGGCGACCGACGCGTTGGCCCAGCCAATGACGCGGTCGCGCCACAGCAGCGGCAGCGCGTAGTATCCCCACCGGCGTTTCGGCACCGGCGTATAGGCCTCGAATCGATACGCCCAGTTCCACAGCAGCTCGAAGCGTCGCCGGTCCCAGACCACCGGATCGAATGGCGCGAGCAGACGAACGTGTCGTCCGGTCCGCGTTCGGCGACACCCGGCTGTTCGCCGCAGTCGGCCAATACCAGTCCACGCCATCGACACGCGCATGCGCGAGGCGCTGTCTCGCGCGTTGCAGGGCATCAGTGACCGCGCTACTCCATTGCGGCACCGCGTATCGCAGCCGCCGGACTGCATACGACAGACTCGCGGCCGGCAGCGGCGCGTAGACGTTGACGACGACGTCGACCAGCGCGTCGAGGCGGACGCGGCGCTCGCGGGCGTCCACTGGGCCGGGAGCGTGCTCGTGCACCCCGTAGATTCTGATGCCGGCCTCGCGGCGAACCACACGCAGCAGGCCGCGGTAATGCATCGCATCCAGCAGATGGGTCGTCGCGCTCGACGAGCCGCCCCAGTAGTTCGTCACCGTGCCGAGCGAGAAATGATCGTCAACCTGTCGCGGGTGCACCGGACCGCGAACGCGGATGAACTCCAGCAGGCCCTTGACGTGTCTGCCGCGCGCGACGCTCCACGGCGCCGTGACCCCGGCGGCGAGGATGCATCAAGTGGAACACGCGGTCGGTCACGAAGCCGTAGTTGATGAAGAAGTCCTCATGGACGTGAAGGCGGGAGTACCGGCGCTCCAGATCGCCCGCGCGGTAGTTCGTCACACGGTGCCGCAGCGTCAGATCCTGCGCGCGTGCCGGCGCTCGAATCGGATCAGCCTGCACGAAACCGAACGCCTCGAGCGCCTTCGGCAGGGATGTCGGTGGAAACAGGCTCCGCGTGACCGCGTATCGGCGCAGTTCGTCGATGGTCAATCGACGTCAATTATCAGGCCGACTGGCTATTTCACTTTCTTCGCGCTCGCCGTCTGGTCACCGGCGTGAATCTGAAGTTCCGTGATGCGTCCCTGCGCATCCTTGTGGAAACTGACTTCGAGCGTCCCTTCCAAGATGAAGAATCGGTCTGGGGCGGACGGATAGAGCCGGATACGTTCCTGGCCGAACGGTACCGAAGCGATGTACAGATGGCCTCGATCGGGTCCTGACGGTGATATGAGGTTTGTCGTCGTATTGGCCGACGTACATCTGAAAGAGAGCGGGATCGATCCGCGCCATCGTCTTTTCGGTTGGCCGGTAGTCCGGCCAGTCGTATTCGTGGGCGATAGCCCGCATCACTTCGTTGAACAGGCCGTCGCCGCCGTCGCCATTGGTCATCACCACGGCGCCCTGCCCGGTCGCGACGTACCGCGAACAGCATGCACCGGTAGCCTTCATTCGCACCGCCGTGGCTAAAGGTCGTGACGTTCCCTTCGCCGCCCAGCCAGGTGCCGAAGCCGTAGCCGTTTTGTTGTTTCGTTAACATCAACTTTGCGGTGTCCGCCGAGAGCACCTTGGTCGACTGGCCCTGAGCGGCTCGCTGCAGCTCTATGGCAAAACGGGCCAGGTCCGACGGCGTTGTCCATAGTCCTGCTGCGGCCGTCTCCGGGAACGTGCGCCAACGGCCTTTGATGGGTTGGCCGTTGACGTCATGCCCACTGGCGGCGATCGCTTCCCATTCTTCCGGCAACGGTTGCCTGAACGTGCTCTGTGTCATCCCGATCTTGCCGAGCACGAGTTCCTGCAGCAATCCGGCGAATGGTCTGCCGGTCACGTCGATCAGCAGCTGTTGCGTCACGCTGTAGCCGCCGCCGGAATAGCGCCACGTGCCTGCCGGGCACGCTCTCCACACGCAGTGCGGGCAGGTTGGCCGGCATTCGTCCAGCAAGCGCCTGCACCAGGTTCGGCACAGCTTCGTCGGCGGCATAGCTGCCAACGTCGTCCCGAATCAGTCCGGCGCTGTGACTGAGCAAACGGCGCAGCGTGACCTTCTGGTCCTTCGTGAATTCACTGTCGGGTACGTGCCACGACGTGAGCGTCAGGTTGACGTCTTCGTCGAGACTGAGGCGCCGCTGCTGGACGAGCGCCAGAGCGCCCATCGCCGCGACCGGCTTGCTGATCGACGCCGCCTGGAACCGCGTCTCGGTCGTCACGGGCACCGTCCCGTGCGCGGCCAGCACGCCGTAGCCTTTGGCCCAGGCGATTTCGCCTTTCTCGATCACCGCAACGCTTACGCCGGGCACCTTGTAATGTGACATCCGCTCCGCGAGGTTCATCGTCGCCGGCTCGCCGGCGATGACCGCCGCTGGCAGCAACCCGTTTTCGATTCGGTGGATGCGGTCGGCTCCGGGCCGAGTCCTGTCCGTCGCAATAGCGGCAAAGGCCAGCGCGACGAGTCCAATCCCCAGGCCCGAGAGAGCCAGCGTCCGTTTCGTCACGAAAGCTGCCTTATCGGGACAAGAAGCTCACGAGTTCCGAATTGATCCGGTCGGCATGGGTCCACAGCACGCCGTGCGGTCCGCCGGGCAGCTCGACCGAGCGTGACGTTCTTGATCATCTTGGCCTGTCGCCGGGACGTGGCATCAGGCGGCAGGATGCGATCCGCGTCGCCGTGCAGGATCAGCGTCGGCACGTCGTTCTTCGGGATGTCTCCGCGGAAGTCCTCGATCCAGCAGTCGACACAGGCAACGGTCCCAATGGCGGAGGCTCCGACGGCGACGTTCCAGTTGTCTTCGAGGACGCGCTCGCTCACGAGTGTCCCGCCGGTCACGTCGTAGTTGTAAAAGTTCTTCAGGAACTCCATGAGAAAGGCGGGACGGTCCTTGCGGATCGCCGCTTTAATGTCCGCGAACACGTTGGCATCCACCCCTTCCGGGTTGTCCGCCGCCTTGACGAGATACGGTCCGAGCGTCCCGATCAACACGGCTTGGCGGACACGAGCGGTCCCGTATTTCCCGATGTATCTGGTGACCTCGCCTGACCCCATCGAGAACCCAACCAACGCGACCGCTTTGAGATCGAGCGTGCTGAGCAGCTGATCGAGATCCGCGGCAAACGTGTCGTAGTCATAGCCGACCGCAGGTTTGCTCGACCGGCCGAAGCCGCGGCGATCGTAGCGAATGACCCGGTGTCCAGCGTCGAGAAGCGCCGTGGTCTGCTTTTCCCACGACGCTCCACTCAGCGGCCAGCCGTGAATCAGCACAACAGGCGGTCCGGAACCATGGTCTTCGTAGTACAGCTCGATTGGTGTGGAGTTCTCTTTGCCAACGGTAATGACGGCCATCCGGTTGCTCCTGTTGCGCCTGACATTCGTAGCCTAGGGTTTCGTCCGCTTCACGAGTCGGGGCGGCTGACTGCGAGCATGTGACCCGGACGCCAGCCCGGGCGACAGGTCTGTCATCTCCCTCGCAAGGCCTGCAGCCGCATCCTTCGAATGACGTGCCTTCCGCCTGCCTTCCTTCAAGGCGTGCTTGTGCTCGTCGCTCAAGGTCCGCGGTGAATTGAGCCGCGTCGGAAGTCACTTGTTCGGCGTTCGTTCTGACGCTCCGGAGGATTCGCTTCAGGCGACACTGTGACCGTGCCCGCGACACCGCTCAGCACGGAGAGCGCCTTGTCAACCGCATCGAGCTGATCGATCAGCTCCTTCCGTTTCGCCCGCAGCAGACCCACGGCATCCTTCAGATCGACCATCCCCACCCCTATTCAACTGACTGTTATGTGTTCTGCTTGGACGTTCGCTTCGCCAGGGCCGCAACGGCGATCACCAGTTCCGCGGGATCGACCGGCTTCGCCAGATGCATTTGGAAACCGGACTGAAGGGCCTTCTTGCGGTCTTCGGCTCTGGCGTACGCGGTCAGCGCCGCTGCGGGCACATCGCGGATCGCGGAATCGCGTGATCGTCGAACTCGCCTGATCAGTTCAAAGCCGTCGCTGCGCGCCATCCCGATGTCCGCGATCATCACGTCGGGGCGATCGCGCGCGAGCGCCTCCAACGCATCCTCCGCCGACTCGACTGCGACCACGCGCGCGCCCCGGGTTTCGAGCGTCTCGCAGACCAGCGCCCGCGCGTCGGCGTCATCGTCAACGGCCAGCACGAAGAGGCCCGTCAGATCCGGCAATTCACGGTCCATGGCCACGGCTTCCGTGGTCGGGTGGACGCGACGCTCGACCGGGGTTTCCTGATGCACGATCATCAGCGGCAGTCGGACACGGAACGTCGTTCCCGTATCACGTCCGCCGCTCGCGGCATGAATCGTCCCGCCGTGTAATTCCACCAGGTGTCGCACGATGGCGAGCCCGAGACCGATGCCGCCATGCTCGCGTGTCGTGCCGCTGTCGCCCTGTCGAAAGCGCTCGAAGATGTGCGGCAGGAAATCCGGCGCAATGCCGATGCCGTTGTCGCTGACCACGATCTCCACGTGCGAATTCACGCGCTCCAGCCGCACCTGGACCACGCCTTCCTTCGGCGTGAACTTCACCGCGTTGGAGACGAGATTCCAGACGATCTGCTGCAGGCGATCGGGATCGCCGGAGATCGGCGCCGCGCGCGGATCGAGGATCGTCTGCACGCGAATCAGCTTCGCGTCCGCCGCCGGGAGCACGGTCTCGACCGCGTCGGAGACCACGCGCGGAAGATCGACCGGCTGAACGTTGAGGCGGATTTTGCCCGAGATGATCCGCGAGACGTCGAGGATGTCGCCGACGATCTGGGTGAGCGCCGTGGCATTCCGTTCGACCGTTTGCAGCGCATGCGCCTGCTTCCCCGCCGTCATCATCCCCGACTGGATCAACCGGGAGTAGCCAAGGATGGCGTTGAGCGGGGTCCGCAGCTCGTGAGAGAGGGTCGCCAGAAACTCGTCCTTGAGACGATTGGCCGTCTGCGCTTCTTCGTACGCGCGCGCGTTGTCGATGGCCAGCGCCGCGCGAAACGCGACATCCTGCGCGAATCGATAGTCGTCGTCGCTGTAGGTGCGACCCGATTCGGCGGTGGCCATGGTCAGCGCCCCGAAGGTCCGACCGTGCGCGGTGAGCGGCACGATCATGTACGAGCGCAGTCCCAGCGACCGGACGAGGCGAACGCGCTCCTCGTCGCCGCGTGCGGACGCGACAATCATGTCGTCGGTGATGTCCTTCACCATGGCCGGCGTGCCTGTCCGAATCACCGACGCGGGACCGTAGGGCGAATTCGGATCCTCGTACCGGGATTGAATGGTGCGCGCGATATCGATCTTCGCGGGATCGACGTGCGCCACAGCCACGCGCTCGAGCGTGCGCGCTTCAGTCAGGATATCGACCGCACACAGGTCGGCGACCGCCGGGACCGCCAGGTTGGCGACCGTTTTCAACGTCGTTTGGTACTCGAGCGAACCCACCAGGACGGCACCGACTTCGGCGAGCAGAGCGGCGTGCTGACTGGCGCGCTGACGCTCGCTGATGTCACGGGCGATTTTCGACGCGCCGATGACGCGGTCACGCTCATCTCGTATCGGGGAGATCGACAACGACACGGGGAAACGGGTGCCATCCTTGCGGCATCGCACCGTCTCGAAATGCTTGACATGTTCTCCACGCGCGATGCGATCGAGCACCGTCGACTCTTCGTCCTGGCGTTCTTTGGGAACCACCAGACGGATCGAACGTCCCTGGGCTTCCCCGGCCGCATATCCGTACATGCGTTCCGCCGCCTGATTCCAGGCAGTGATGGTGCCGTCCAGGTTCATCCCGATAATCGCGTCGTCTGAGGATTCCACGATCGCGCCGAGCCGGGCGAGGGCCTCTTCAGCATGGCGACGATCCGTGACGTCGCGATTCGTCTCGAGCACCAGCGACCGTCCGCCGGCCTGAATCAGCTGCTGCCGGCTGTCGATAATGAGCTGGCGGCCGTCTCGCGTGTGATGACGCACTTCACCAGACCATTCGCGGTGGTTGGCGAGGCGTTTCAGAAGCTCATCGACTGACCCGGGATGGATCGTGGCCAGCAGTTCGTGGCTGATCCGCCCGATCGCTTCGCCGCGCGGATAGCCGTACAGCCGCTCACTCCCGGTGTTCCATTCGACGATGCCGTGCTCGAGATCCCAGGCAAAGATCGCGTCGTCCGAGAGATCGATGAGCGCGCTCTTGAGCGACAGCTTCGCTTCCACCGCCCGCTGCGCCGTGATGTCGCGGGCGACCTTCGACACGCCGACGATGGCGCCACCCGGCGTCGTAATGGGCGAGGCAACCACGGAGACGTCAATCAGCTCGCCGCGTTTCGTCCGACGAATCGTCTCGTAATGCGGGACCCGTTCGCCCTCGTGGATTCGGCGCTGAACGTCGGCTTCTTCCTGGCGCTGATCGTCTGGAATGATGAGATAGATCGACTGGCCCAGGGCTTCACTGGCGGTGTACCCGAACATCTCTTCCGCGGCGTGATTCCAGAACGTCAGGATGCCGTCGATGTCTTCGGCGTAGATCGCGACGTCCGAGGAGTTGACGATCGCCGCCAGGTGCGACGCATCGTCAAGGCGTGTCTTGGCCACTGCCTGCCTCCCGCGACCGAGTTACCGCAGACTACTCGCGCTCCAGCACCGAGGTTCCGGTGACGGGCCGGCCCTGTCCGTTCGTGGAGGTGAAGGAGCGTGTCAGTGTTTTGCCGTCTCGACTGAGCGCCAGCTTCACACGCGTCCGTTCCTTGCCTTTTTGCGACGCCGACATGTCAATCGTGTTTGCGTCCTTTCGGCTCACAACGGTCGAGTCGTAGTTACTGACGCCATCGGCCGCTTTTACCGTTCCGCCGGCCTTCGGGATGACCAGAACATCGGCTGAGATTGGCGAGCCATTTGCGCTTGTTCCGGATGTCGTGATGCGCAGGTTGCTGGTGTCTTCCGCGATCGTCAGCGTCAGGTCCGGGGGCATCTGGCCTCCCGACGTCGACGATTTTGCCGGATTCAACTTAAACGTCCCGACAAACGGGTCCGCTGCGATCGCTGCGGTTGGAACCGCAATCAGCGTAAGAACAAGGGCCAATGTCTTCATCGTGATCTCCTCGACGAACGGGACCGATGAGCTGCAAGACTCTCTTCTTGCTCACTCAAGAGCATGAGCCTCACGCCGCTACAATCCAGGTGCCAACACGCCTGAGGCAGACCCGTGTCCGCGCTGCCACTGAACGACTCGGACGCTGGTGTCCGCGCACTCGCCTCCCGGCTGCTTCGAGAGAGCGTTGCCCTTCGACTCGCTGCGCTCGCTCAGGGCACTCGACGCTCCAGCGCGATAGTGGCCTGCCACGAACGAGGCCGCTAGTCGCGGCCGAGTCGAGTGGCGCGCCCGGAAGGACTCGAACCTTCGCCCCCCGGCTTAGAAGGCTGATCGCGGCCACCTGTTGAAGTTCGTAGCAGATGGTTGATCGCCATGGCTTTAACTGATCGTCCACTTGCGGGTGACGGCACACCGGCCTCTGTTTCTGGACGCCCCGCCCTTGGAACATCCTGCGCGCATGCCCGCGTAACCGGCATCAGCAGGCTGTCCGAACAATCCTGCGGCCTTCCGGATTGATTGCGGTGTTGACGCCCAGGTCGCCCTGACAGACATATCAACAGGGATGTCGAGCACGAAGGTGAAGTATTGCGGCGAGAAGTCGACCGCGTGGCGAGAGGGTGTCCAGTTCGATCACGGCCGCCGCCGAAATAGGACACAGCGCCGCGCTCTCCTCCCTACCTTCGGACCCGGCCCCTATAGAAGAATCCGCCGCCGCCGAGGAGCAGGATCACGACAAGGACGATGAGGAGCGTATTAGTATCCATGTCTTCAATACTGGCAGCAGGCGCCCGATACGTCTGTCCAGTTGTGAACACCAGGGCGGCGGATTGAAACAGCCACGCGTAGATTGTGGGTGCTGGTATCGCTCATGGCAACGACCGCGCTCTTCGCTCTGCTGTATCGCGTCCTGCCCGACGTGCATCTGCGCTGGCGTGATGTGACGACGGGGGCTTTGGTCACGGCCGGGCTCTTCACGATCGGTCAACAGTGCATCGGCCTCTATCTCGGTCAGAGCGTCGTGGTCTCCATCTACGGCGCCACCGGATCGGTGATGATCCTCCTGCTGTGGGTCTACTACTCCTGCCAAATACTGTTGTTCGGGGCCGAGTTCACTCGCGCCTACGCGCTGCGCCAAAGTGCCTCTGCACGATATGACGTGAGCGTTCCAAGCACATAAGGGTCGATCGGCATCAAGGAGCGTTCTTCTCTGCTGCTGAGCGTGCCCACCTCGAAGGTCCAGTATTGAACATCCAGCCGAGCGTGCGTCTGTCAAGCTGGCTCCAGTGCAGATGCAACCGATTTCGCTCGTCGATCGCGCCGGCGCCGGAGCGATCGGCCTGTTCGAATTCGTCGGCGCGGTCGCCACGTTCGGCGGTCGCGCCGTCGTCGAAGCCGCGCGTCCTCCCTACGAGCCGCGCGAAATCCTCCGGCACATCTTTCAGTTCGGATACCGCTCCGCGCCGTTGATTCTCACGGCGGGCTTCGCGATCGGCGTCGTGCTGTCGATGCACACACGCGCCTCGCTCGAGCGCTTCGGCGCCGAGGCGATGATTCCCGCGGGGCTCGCGATCGCGCTCATCCGCGAAACAGGTCCGCTGACCGCTGGACTCCTCGTGGCGGGACGCGTCGGCGCCGGCATCGGCGCCGAGATCGGCGCGATGAAGGTGACGCGAGCAGATCGACGCACTCGAAGCCAGCGCCGTCGATGCGTTCAAGTATCTGGCGGTCACGCGGATCATCGCGCTGATGATCGTGATGCCGCTGCTCACGATCATGATGGACTTCGCCGGCATCTTCGGCGGCTACGTCGCCGAGGCCGCGGTCTCCGGCATGTCGTGGCAGCTGTACTTCGAGAGTGCCTTCAGCTACATCGCCTACTCGGACATCATCCCCGCGACGCTGAAGACCGTCGTGTTCGGCTTTCTGATTGCGGTGGTGTCCAGCTATCTCGGCTTCACGACGAGCCGCGGCACCGAAGGCGTCGGCGAGGCGTCGACGCGCAGCGTCGTCATGGCGTCGATGCTGATCATTCTGAGCGACGTGCATGCTCGTGAAGATGATCTTCTTCTTCTATCCGGCGGTGTCGGGATGAACGCCGTGCGATTCGACCACGTCTCCAAGGCGTTCGGGCCGCTGACGGTCCTCGACGACATTTCATTCGAGATTCCGGCCGGCCAGGCGTTCTGCCTGCTCGGACGCAGCGGCACGCGGCAAGAGCGTCACCCTGCGGCACATCGTCGGCCTGGTGCAGCCGGACAGCGGCAAGGTGTTCGTCGAGGATCGCGACATCACCGACGCTGGCCGGACGCGAGCTCGCCGACGTGCGGCAAGCACATGGGTTTCCTGTTTCAGAACGCGGCGCTGTTCGACTCGATGTCGGTCGGCGAGAACGTCGCGTTTCCGATGCGCCGCCATACCGACTGGTCCGACGCCGACATTCGCGAGCGGGCGACGCAGAAGCTCGCCGACGTCGGTCTCGAAAAGGATTACGACAAGATGCCGGCGCGACCTGTCGGGTGGAATGAAGAAGCGGGCCGGGCTCGCCCGCGCCATGGCGCTCGACCCCTCGATCCTGCTCGTGGACGAGCCGAGCGCCGGTCTCGATCCGATCACGGCCGGCGAGATCGACGAACTGCTCGTCAAGACGAAGGAGGCGCGGCACCACGCTCGTCGTCGTCACGCACAACATTCCGAGCGCGCGGGTCATCGGTGACGCGTTCGCCGTGCTGCAGGATGGACGAATGCTCGTGAGCGGGACGGTCGAAGCGCTCGACGCCAGCGAAGAGCCGCTCGTCCAGGCGTTCATGCGCGCACAGGGGGGTGGCTAGATGGCGACACCGGCAAGGCTGGCGGGCGTGGGGGTGTTTGTGCTGGGCGGGCTGCTCCTGTTCAGCATCGGGCTGTTCCTGATCGGCGACAGGCAGATGGCGTTCGCGAACAAGTTCACGGTCTACACGGAGTTCACGAAGATCACCGGCCTTCAACCCGGCGCGATCGTGCGGGTGTCCGGCGCCAAAGCGGGATCGATCACCGAGATCCTCCCGCCGAATACGCCGAGCGAAAAGTTCCGCGTCAAGCTCGAGCATCACCGAAGATCCTGCATCAGCTGGTGCGCACCGACTCGGTCGCGACGATCGAGACCGAAGGGCTCGTGGGCGGTAGCTATCTCGGCATCGCACTGGCACGGACGCCGCCCCGCCCGTCGGCCCGGAACGCGACGATTGCGGGCAAGGAGCCATTCGACATCGCCGACCTGATGCAGCAGATGGGCGACACGATCAAAAGGTGAACGACACGTTCGACGAGATGAAGGGCGAAGTGCAAGGGCACGGTAGTGGCGATCGGCGACACCGTCGACAACGCCAACACGCTGATCATCGACGTCAGCGGCGACCTGAAGAGGATGGCGGCATCGGGCGCGACGCTCGCCAGCGACGCCGCGCAGATCGCCGACGGCCATTCGCAGCGGGAAGGGGACGATCGGCAAGCTCGTGAACGACGACGAGCTGCACGACCGCGCCACCGCGATCGCGACGCAGGCGGAGGAGATCGCTGCGAATGCGCGGCAGGTCGTCGAGAATGCGCAAAACGGACGCTCGAAGGATTCCAGTCAAAGGACGGTCCGGTGGAAGGGATGACGGCAAGCGTCAAGCAGACCATGGATGATGCGCGGGCGGCGATGGCGGGGTTGCCGAGAACATGGACGCGTTGAAGCACAACTTCCTGCTGCGCGGCTTCTTCAAGGACCGCGGCTATTTCGACCTGGCACAGATGTCACCTGCGGACTACCGACGAGGTGCCCTGACCAAGGGCAGCGACCGCCGTGTGTCTCGCGTCTGGCTGCGCGTCCGACGTGTTGTTCGAGCCGGCGCCGGAGCGACCGCGAGGACGAGCGATTGACCGACCACGGCAAGGCGCGATCGACTTGGCGATTGGCCCGTTTCTGGAGCACGTCGCCTCAGGCATCGTGGTCGTCGAAGGCTATGCCCAGCAGGGCACGCGCGACGAGCAGTACCTGCGGTCGCGAGTGCGCTCGTCGATCGTGCGCGACTACCTGATCGCCAAGTTTCGTCTCGATCCCCAGGCAACCGGCGCGATTCCGCTCAGCGCCGATTCACCAGGCAGTCCGGGGAATTCGCCGTGGGATGGCGTGGCCCTTGCGGTGGTCCTACCGAAGGGCGCAATCACGCCACCCAGATAACGTGTTGGGGATGAGAGCGCCATTACGCCACCGAAGAGTCTCTGCTACGCTCGTGCTCATCCCATCTCTCGATCGGGAGCTCTGTGTCGCCAAACTGTGCGTCGGCAACTAGCTCGCCCCTTCGCCCGGGCTCGCGCGCGCCGCTGATTCGCATCACAGACGCCTTCGACACCACGCTCGAACCGCTCGAAGCCATCGCCGCTTCCCGGTGACCGACACGGAGACCGGAACCACCGCCGGCTTCATTACTGATCGGCGGTGGACTGCCCGACGTGCACATGTTCAAGTTCGATAAGGACGGAAGGATCTTATTCGATCCAGGCCGTGTTCGCCGGCCGGGTCAGTCCTGACACGCAAATCCGGCCGGACGAGAAATAGACCGGGCCCCTGACGGAACGACGCGGCAACACTCCGCTACTCGTTTCTTATCGTCTGGGGTTGATGTTCATGTCTCATCGGTCATTGACACGTCGCCTGAGGCGACCGATCATCTGCGCCGGGCCTGGGCGTGGGCTGCGCCGGTCGCAAACGCACCCTTCAGCCGCACCCCACAGGGGCGCTCAGCGTGGGATGGGCTGCCGACACGTCGGCCGCTACGGAAGCATTCGTAGAATTGGCGACATATCGCAACCCGCTGACCGTTGCGCGAGTCGCATATCGTGCTCGGCGCCGACACAAGCAAACTCCGAATCGAAGGGTGACTCATGGATCTGATCGGGCGCGTCAAGAACATCTGCCTCACGCCGAAGACTGAATGGTCGGTGATTGCGACGGAAAGTACTCCCACTGCGAATCTGATCACCGGGTACGTCCTGCCGCTCGCGGGTGTGGCCGCGGTGGCCGGATTTATCGGCGGCTCGCTAATCGGCCAGAGCGTACCGTTCGTCGGCACGTACCGCACGCCGCTCGCTACCGGCCTCGGCCTGGCGGTGTTCAGCGTGATTGCGGCCGTCATCGGCGTCTTCGTGATCTCACTGATCATCAACGCCCTTGCGCCTACGTTCGCGGCGCAGAAAGACAGCGCGCAGGCGCTCAAGGTCGCGGCGTATTCGTTCACGCCCGCCTGGATCGCCGGCGTGTTCCAGATTCTGCCCGTGCTGGGGCTGCTGGCGCTGCTGGGTGCCGTGTACGGACTGTATCTGCTGTATCTCGGACTCCCGCGACTGATGAAGTGTCCGCAGGACAAGGCGATTGGCTACACGGCCGTTGTCGTGATCTGTGCCATCGTGATCAGTGTCGTGCTGACGGCGGTCGGCGGAACAATCACCGGAACGCGCCTGGCGCTATCCGGCGCGTTGAGCCGTCCCGCGACGGCTTCCAACCCGGACATCGATCCGGACAGTGCGCTCGGCAGACTGACGCAGGGACTCGAGGAGAGCGCACGGAAAGGCGAGGCCGCCGAGAAAGCCGGCGATCAGGCAGGCCAGGTCGCGGCGGCCTTGGAGGGCCTCGGGACGCTCTTCGGTGGAGGCAGCCGCGTAGATCCAGTCGACATCGATCTGTTGAAGCCGCTGGTGCCCGACAGCTTCGCGGGCCTGCAACGCACGAGCAGCAACGTAGAGAAGACCGGCATGGGCGCCATCATGGTCTCGAGAGCGGAGGCGACCTATGGCGGCGGCTCCGATCGGGAGGTCACACTGGAGATCACCGACACGGGCGGTGTGAGTGGACTCATGGGGCTGGCCAGTTGGATGGGCGCGCAGCAGGAGCGAGAAAACGACGATGGATACGAGCGTACCCTGAACGTGGATGGCCGGCTGACGCACGTGAAAAGCTCGAAAAGCGGCGATGACGAGTTCGCGGTTGTCATCGCCGGGCGGTTCATGGTCAGCGCAAGAAGCAGCGCACTCGACGTAGACGCGCTGAAAGCAGCGGTCTCGGGCCTCGACCTGGCGAAGCTCGAGTCGCTGAAGGACGCAGGCGTCAAAAAGCCCTGAGCGTCCTGGTGAAGCTTCGGAGGAGACACGCATGTTGACACTGTGCTCGGGGACATCGACTCGTTCACGGCGACACGATGCCATCAGCGCACGGAATTCGCCAAGCAACCTCCGGCGTGCATGGCCGGAGGTCGAGCGATGCAATCGACCTTCTCGCGGCGCTCGCAATGCTCTGATTCTCGAAACCCTTCGGGAAAACGAATGCGCGAGATGTGGCGCAAAATCGCGAGACTGATCACTTTTTCGATGAATGTTCGCCATCGAAGTTTCTTCGGATCAGAAGTCGGCGAATTCTTTAGGAAATGGCGCACCCGGAAGGACTCGAACCTTCGACCCCCGGCTTAGAAGGCCGGTGCTCTATCCACCTGAGCTACGGGCGCGTTGGGTAGGTATGTTACGACGTCGAATCCGCAAGTGGCACACGCTGCTGGCTGCTTCAGTGAAGTCGGACAAGCCCGCGTCGATGTTTGGCGGAACCGAGGACTTCCCGACCGCAATCGCCGCCCTGCTGACTGCGGTTGACCGGCGACGCTCGCTCATCGAAGCCGCTCTCGGTCGGTGAGGGCCGGAACAGCGATTCGGCTCCCACCGCCGGCGCCAGTTCACAAGGACTTACAGGCTTACGCACGTCTGCATCCGGACAAGAGAAAAAAGGCGAGGATTGCAGCGACACGAAAAACAGCCGCGATTCAGCGCCAGATAGGCTTACCATCTCGCTCTATGCTGGCCTCCACGCTCGAGTACCTCCGCTCCCCCGACTTTCACTGGCGGAAGCCGCGCACCGCGGCCCTCGTGGTGGCGGCCTATCGCGCCTACCGCCGGCTACGGCGACTCACGGTCTATCGCACGCTCTATCGACGCTTCAGGACTCATACTCTGCTTACCCGCAAGGGCTTCTGCGACAATCTCGCGATCTGCGATCAGCTGAGCATCCGAACCCTCACTGGATCGGTGATCGAGTGCGGCACGTGGAAGGGTGGCATGATCGCCGGAATCGCTGGGCTGCTCGGGCCGGAGCGGCAGTACTACCTGTTTGATTCCTATGAAGGTCTGCCGATCGTGGATGACACTGAGGGGCGGGATCAGTGGGGACAGGCGGCCTCATCGTGGCAGGAGAACACCGCGCACAACGACCGCGCCGATTTGCGGGACGCGGAACTGGCGATGTCGTGGTCTCGTGCCAAGCACGTGACGATCACGAAAGGCTGGTTCGCTGACACCTTGCCGACATACCGGGGCGGGCCGATTGCGATCTTGCGCGCGGATGGCGACTGGTACGACTCAACCAGGACGATCCTGAATGCACTGGCGGGTCAGGTGGTCGTCGGTGGCATCGTGATCCTGGATGATTACGGGTACTGGGAGGGGTGCGCGCGAGCGGTGCATGAGTACCTCGCGCAGACAGGAGCAACGTGGCGCCTACTGCGGGAGGGCGATTACGCCTACATGCTGCGAGTGATCGCCTAGCCCTCCCCCCCGGATAAACCATACATGGCTACGCGCGCCAGAACTAGCCGTTCACTGTGAAAGGCGCCTCGCTCAATAAACCGCTTCACACCTCGCCCGCGAACGACGCTTGCGACGCTCATGTTCGCGTCCGAACAGCTGAATCATGATCGCGCCGGCTCCTCTACCGTCATCTCGTAATTGATCGCGTCTGCGTCCACGCGAGTGTGCTGACGCGACCGTGGAAGGCCAGTCGCCACGTTCCGGCACTAAAGAGCCAGTGGGTCCGACTGTGGAAATTGTGTGGACAGTCTGTTGATATCTTGTTGGAAACGTGTGGGGACAAAATATATTTCGCGCCGGATTCTCGCCTGCTTTCGTGTCCAAACGAAAGATCCACGCCTCTTCGTCTCTGCCTTCGCTTGTCAGCACGTAACGTGCACGTAAAATCCCCCCGACCTCGACAGTCCCCAACAGGCGCTCACTCATGAATGCATCGCCATCGGCCGCCCCGCCTCCCGCCGGAGAGTTGTGGTTCGATCTGCTCGACCAGCGGAGTTTCTTTGACGGCGACGAGCGGTTGACCGCGCGGGTCGCCGGCGTCCACGTCGCAGGCCTCGATACGTGGATTCAACTCGAATTCGAGGAAGATCAGCGCCGCTCGGTCGTCCTGCATCTTGCGCCTGGAACCAGTGTCGGCGCAGCCGTCGAAGCCGTCCATACCTCACTTCGGCGCCGGCACACGCCCGCGGACTAACGCCAGCACACGCGCGACCATCGACAGCGTGTCCTCGGAAGGGCGGCGATCCTGGCGATTTACGAGCCGATACGGACGGCCAGGCCGCCGGAAAAGCGCCACACCGACGGCACGTCGTCGATGTGCTTGAAGTAGCGGAAGTCGCCGCGGAAGTACGTGGCGCGCCAGATCTTGAGGGGATACGTCACCCCGCCGCCGAGATTGAAGCC
This sequence comes from uncultured Acidobacteriota bacterium, assembly GCA_963793705.1. Classification (GTDB taxonomy): domain Bacteria; phylum Acidobacteriota; class Vicinamibacteria; order Vicinamibacterales; family UBA2999; genus Gp6-AA40. Next base: position 341,608 of record CAWCBC010000013.1, read on the forward strand.
GACTTCGGTCGTGCTGAACGACGACGTGGCGTCACGTCGATCGAATACTTGCCCGCACCGATACCCGCCGCCAGATACGGCGTCAGCACGTACGACGTGTTGAAGAAGTAGAGCGCCGTCGCGTGGAACGTGGTCAGCGACGAGTCGACGTTGACGTTGCCGGGCGCGATGTCGAACACGTGCCCAAGCTCGCCTTCGATGGCCAGGACGGAGGTCAGTGGAAACGCCGCCGCGCCGTGCAGCGTCAGCGACGGGCTTGCATCGGCGTCAAGCGCCAGACCTAGTGCTCCTGAAACCAGCCAGGTGTCCCTCTGCAGCGGCGGCTGCGCGTGCGCAGCTTGGGGCAGCGTTGCCAGCAGAACGGCCGCGAGGATCACCACAGAAGCCATACGAAAACGCATCGTCACATCCTTTTGTGGAAGGCGCGCAGGCCTGAGCGCGCGAGAAATGCAAAATTCAAAATGCAAAATTCAAAAATACGAGAACGGAGAACAGCCGTCACGTGATTCAAAGTGTGCTCTACCAGCCGATCTTCCGGCCTTTGTTCTGTTCGTCGAGCCAGGTCTTCAGCGGCGCGAAGTAGTCGGCGATGGCGGTCGCGTCCATCTCGCGCTGGCCGGTCAACGCCTCGAGCACGTCCGGCCACGGACGTGACGCACCCATCGCCAGCGCCTTCTTCAGCCGATCGCCCGCCGCGGCGTTGCCGTAGATCGAGCAGCGGTGGAGCGGCGTGGTGCAGCCCGCCGCCTTCGCCAGCGCGCGGTGAAACTGGAACTGCAGGACCGCCGCGAGGAAGTACCGCGCGTACGGCGTGTTGTTTGGCACGTGATACTTGGCGCCGGGATCGAAGAACTGCTCCCCTCGCATCGTCGGCGCACTGACCCCCTGATACTTTTGACGGAGATCCCACCACGCGGAGTTGTAGGCGTCGGGCTTGACCTCGCCGCTGAACACGCCCCACCGCCACTTATCGATCAGCAGACCGAATGGCAGGAACGACAGCTTTTCCAGCGCCCGGCTGAGCAGCAGCGGAATGTCGCCGGACGCATCCGGCGCCTGCTGGAGCATGCCGATCTTGACCAGGTACTCGGGCGTGACCGACAGCGCGATGGTGTCGCCAATGGCCTCATGGAAGCCGTCGTTGGCGCTGTCGCGCAGGAGCAGCGGCAGCTTGTTGTAGGCGCGCTGATAGAAGTTGTGTCCCAGCTCGTGATGGATGGTGATGAAGTCCTCTTCGGTCGGGTCGATGCACATCTTGATGCGCAGGTCGTCCACGCTGTCGATGTCCCAGGCGCTGGCGTGACAGACGACGTCGCGGTCGCGCGGCTTCACGAACAGCGAGCGCTCGTAGAAGGTTTTCGGCAGCGGATCGAACCCGATGCGAGGTGAAGAACCGCTCGGCTGTCCGCGCCATCTCGAGCGGCTGCGTGTTGCGCTGCTTGAGGATGGCGTCGATCGAGACGGCTCGCTTCCCCGCCGGCGCCACGAGGTCGTAGACGTTCGACCAGTCCTGCGCCCAGATGTTGCCAAGCAGGTACGCCGGAATCGCGCCGTCCTGCGGCACCACATCGCCGTACTTCTCGTGGAGCTTGGCCCGAACGTGCGCATGCAGCGACAGATACAGCGGCTGCAGCTGGCCCCAGAGACGATCGACCTCTTTGGCAAACGCGTCCGGCGGCATGTCGTAGCGCGAGCGCCACATCGCCCCGGTGTCGGCAAAGCCCACTTCCTTCGCGCCCTCGTTCGACAGCTCGACGAAGCGCGCGTAGTCCTGCTTCATCCCCGGTCCGATGCTGTGCCAGCCTTCCCAGACCTCGCGCAGCCGCTTCGGATCGCGGCTCTCCGCCATGATCTTCGTCACCGCTTCCACGTCCAGGCAGCCTTCTGAGCCTTCGGCGCCTGGAGGGCAGTACTTGCCGGAGCCGTAGGCCGCCGCCATGCGCGACGAGATCGTGGTCAGCTCCGTCGTCTTCTTGGGATCGGCGGGCGCCGCCATCGTCATCGTGTTCTTCAGCACGGTGAGCTGGCGGCGCTCTTCGTCATTGCCTGCGTCGGAGGGAAAGCGCGCCGCCCGCTTCGCGTAATCCGTGGACAAGTTGACGTAGGCTTCGTCCGCCCGGGCGGAAATCGCCTGCGTGTCCACGGTGATGTAGGTGCCGAGCACCCAGCCGGCTTCGTTGGCCTCGTTGAGCACCTTGAGGAGCTTGGTGTTGGCGTCGGCGAGGAACTGGGTCACATTGCTCGTGTCGCCCGTCTGTCCCACGCCCGGAGCTTCGGCGCGCCTGCAGCCAGCGCCGACCGTCAGCGCACAGACCAGCCCGGCTATGACAAATCGTCCAGTCATCATCCGGGAATGATACTCAGAGGGTGCGAGAGGGTGCGAGCAGGCTTCGCGGTCGGTGCGAGGTGCGAGGGGTGCGATCGCGCGTGGTCAGTCGGGGACCGGCTTTTCGGCGCGATCGATCACCAGTGTGTCCACGGGCCCGCGGCCGGACTGAAGCCGAAGGCCTAGCTGCTCCTGAATGGCTGTAAAGAGAGTCGGGTTGGCGCTCGCTCCACGTCCCACGAATCGATCGTCAGGCAGCCAGGTCAGCTTGAAGTCATACATCCCGTTCAACGACGTGCCGTCGACGACGTGCGTTCCGGTTGATCGCGACAGCCTGGCCGCAAACTGCGCCATCGTCACGCTCTCGCCGACGATCTCGGTCGGCGTGGCGTTGAAACCGCAGGTGCTTCCGGTGCATTTCGACGGATCACCCTTGGCGAGCTTCGGACCTTCTTTCGTCACGACAAGGGTATAGAGCGGGGCCTGACGCTGCTCGCGATGCACGACGAGCTTGAAGCGGTCTGCGAGCAGGCTCTGCAGCATGAGAGGAAAGTCGCTCGGGTCAGCACCAGACGCCATTTTGGCTTCGACATCGAAGCGATCGATGTCCGCCCAGGCCGGATAACCGGCGATCTGGAACTCCTGGACGCGTACGCAGTCCTCAACAGCGACACGAGGCTCACATTCGTCGCACTGTAGCGGTCTCCGCCGTCCGGTTACTCGAGTTCTGGCTCCCGGACTTGTTTTCCTTGATGACCGCCACCTCGAAGACAGGCGACGCGTTCTGCGCGATGACGTCAACCGCAACGAGCAAAACAGACAACAGGATTGTCGTGATCTTCATGTGTCCTCAGACGCACTATAGCTGCGGGCGGTTGGCTAAGATCAGAGGATGCCGGGACTCCACGAAGACACGGAAGTCACACGACGCGCAGACGAGCTGGCCGCCAGGCTGGCGGGAGAACAGTCCTTCGACGCCGTGCGGCAGGGCGCAGAACCCGAATACCTGGCGCTGCTCAATGCCATCCGCAAGACCCACGAGCGGTTTGCCTTCGACCGGGACGGACGCCCTGGCGCTATCGGCGCCGTACGGGAGGCGCTGCCGGTGATGGAGCGGGACCTGTTTGAGGCCGTGCTCGAGGACCATGCCTGCGAGCTCGCCGCCGTGGAGGAGGCGCTCTTTCAGTTCGCGCGGGCGCTGGCGCGGAAATAGCGCTGCCCCGGCAGCGGCGGCAGCAGCACGCCGAGAACCGCGGAGACCACCAGCGCGCCGACGAACGCCCACAGCGCCAGATGCTGGCGGGCACCGCCATCGGCGCCCGGAGCAAAGGCCAGGCTCAAAATCAGCGTCCCGGTAATCGCGCCGAAATAGCGCAGCATCGATACCGTTGCGGACGCGATGCCGCTTTGCTCCTGCGGCACCGCGCTGATCGCCGACGCGTTGGCCGGGCCGGTCGACAGGCCGAGACCAACGCCAACCAGCAGCAGGCGAAGACCGACCTGCCTCGGTGACGCCGCCGACGGCAGCGCGCCCAGGCCCAGCACGCCCAGCGCGGCGATCAGGCCGCCGGCCGCGACGATCGCCTTGACGCCGACCCACTCGGCCAGCCAGCCGCCGAGCGGCGAGGTCGCCGCCATCGTCAACGTCATCGCAATGATGGCGAGACCAAGTCCCGCGTCTGCCCCCTCTCCCCCGCCAAAGAGAAACGGCACCTGGATCAGCAGCGAATACATCGCCAGGTTCTGCGTCGCAATCACGCCGGCGCCGGTCATGAACGCGCGATTGCGAAGGAGCGAGAGATACCCTCCGGTGCGCTCGCGACGCCAGATGCTCGTCGGCGACGCGCGGCTGAAGCATCCACGAGAGAGAGCAGCGGGACGTTGATCACGAACAGCGAGCGCCAGCCGAAGTGCTCGGCCATCCACGAGCCAAGCGCCGGGCCGAGGGCCGCCGCGCCGCCCATCACCGACGCCCATGACGCCGAACGCGCGCGATCGCCGTTCTGGCGGCACGGCTATCCGCACCAGCGCCATCGCCGTTGGAATGATCAGCGCGCCGCCGGCCGCCATCAGCAGTCGCCCGACGACCACGGCGGCGAGCGACGGCGCCAGCATCCCGACCGCGGCGCCAACGCCGAATATCCAGCGGCCCCAGGTCAACGCCCGCGCGTAGCCGACGCGGTCCGCAATGCTGCCGGCCGGCATCTGCGACACGATCGTGGCGATGAGATAGCCGGTGACGACGAACAGCGTGACGCGGGCGGCCGGAGCGTTGAACTCCATGCTCAGCGCCGGCAGCGCCACGGCCACCATCGTTGAATTCAGTGGGGTCAGCGCGGCGCCAAGCGCCGCCGACGCGAGGACCGACCCGCGCTTCGTGGGCGGACGTCACGTGGGTCGGACCTGTCAGGTCCGGCAAGCGTGGTAATCGGCCGGCACTGCAGGAGATAGATCGTGTCGTCGCCGCCGAGCGCCCACTCGATGTCCAGGGCCGGGCCCCAGACGCGCGCACACCGGTCGGCGAGGTCGTGCAGAGCCGCCAGATGCAGCGGCACTGACGCACGGTTCCTGACGCCGGGCCGGTTCGACGGGCACCTCCCTGGTGCCGTCGCCCTCGTCGTACCAGATCTTCACGTCCTTGTCGCCAGCGACGAACTCGAGGACGTCGTCCCTGCGGGCTGAGTCGGGCGCGGTCAGGGACGACGATGCCGTTGACCACCGCCTCGCCGAGCCCCCACGACGCTTCGATCAGGCGTTCGTCGGCACCGGTGATCGGGTTGCGGGTGAACAGCACGCCTGCCGCGACCGGCTCAACGAGCAACTGCACGACGCCGCGATCTTGGGGTCCGGCGGCAGCCCTTTGCGCGCGCGATAGGCGAGCGCGGATTCCGTCCGCGCCGAAGCCCAGACGAGGCGGACGGCCTGATGAATGCCCGCCTTGCGGACGTTCAGCTTCGTCGCATGCTGCCCGGCAAAGCTGGCGTCCGCCGAATCCTCCCCAACCGCCGACGACCTCACGGCAAGCCGCGCGTCAGGGATGTGCGTCGAGGCGAGGATGGTCTCGATGGCCGCCTGATCTCCCGCCGCCACACGATTCACCATCGTCGTGCCGAGAGCGACGCCCGGCGGCACCGGAAGACCGGCGCGAATCGCGGCGCCGAGGCTCACGGCCTTGCCGCCGAATGCCCCTTCATCCACGGCGTCGGCCAGCGGAACTAGCGCGATCGTCCATACCTCGCCCTTGTCCCCGTCGACGCGGACGCGCATTCCGGTCTTCAGCGTCGTCGTCGCGCCGACGCAGCCGACGATGCCGGGCAGGCCGTATTCGCGCGACACGATCGCGGCGTGACTGAGCACGCCGCCGCGCTCCGTCACGAGCGCGCCGATGAGCGGCAGCACCACGTTGAAGGTCGATCCCGTGGACGAGGCGACGAGCACTTCGCCCTGCTGAACGGATGGCAGCTCCTCGACGTCGCGAATCACGCGGACCGGCCCTTCGTACACGCCCGGGCTGACCGGCGAAGCCCTTCAGCGGCGTTTGTCGCCGGCGCCTGCTGCGACGGACCTTCCGGTTTGTGCACGTCGAAGATGAGGCTCATGATCAGCGTCGTGATGCGCTGCAGCCGTGCGGCGGCTCCGCGGAAGCCATTCGGCGGGCGGAGGCGGCGACGGCGGGAAGCCGAGACTCGGCGGCGCCGCGGTGATGGGCGTCTCCCGCCGCCAGCGAGCCCGCTCGGCGAGTTCCGCGGCGCTCGGACCCGGCCGCCCTTCGAGCAGCGCCACGATTTCGTCCGGCGTGGCGTCCACGAGGTCTTCTGCGTCCTTCGCCCGCCCCTGCGCAGACGAGCCGCTCACCCGCAGCCAGGATCGCTCGCCTCATGACTCCACACGCCAGCGTGTCGCCGTGAAACACGCGCTCGTCCCGCACCCGGTACACGCTCTGCGCTTCCGCCAGCAGCGCATCGAACTGCTCCCGGTGATCGCGCCGGCACCCGCTCGCGGATGCGCGCCAACGCCTGCGCGGCTGCGACGCGTACGGGTCGTATCCTCCCCGGTCAGCGACGCCCTGATCACCTTCACGATCATCTCGGGATGCTCGCGGGCGTGGCGATCGGCGACGTCGTAGCCGCCCAGAATCCGCAGGCCGACGACGTCTACGTAGGCGCGCGCCGCGGCGCCGACGGCGTCCTGCCGCGCCTGCAGCTGCGCCAGGATGGCGGCGTCCGAGCCGCCTGACGTCACGAGCGCCAGCGCGTCAGGAGCTGCGAGAAGCGCCGTGCGCAACGCGGTCAGCTCGTCGAGCGCTCCGGCGGACACCGGCGACAGCCCCCGCATCACCTGCAGCAGCTCGCCCGCCGACATGCCGGTCCAGTCCATCGCGTGAACCAGGAAGTCGCCGACCGGCAGCAGCGCGCAGAAATTCAGCCGGTGATGCGTGAAGACCGCCTCGCGGAGCAGGTCGGTCGCGCGGCGTACGTGGTCGGCAAGCTGCGCGTCGGAGCCGCGCGGAGAGATCCTCCGACAGGAGGCGCGCGCGCCTGCGCCGCCATCCGCGGCCTCAGCTCGCGGTCCCACCATTCCACGTCCTGACGCCACACGCGATCGCGGAAGACCTCCTCGGCCGCGGCGCACACGCCGCCGGACTTCAGGGTGAATGCGGCGCAGGACTTCGAACACCAGCCTCGGCGGCGGGCCCTTTGCGCTCTTGGGCGCGCCGACCGCCCGCGGCGCGTAATAAATGAAACGGTTGATGACCGCGACCTCGAGGTAGTCGAGGAGCAGGCCGTAGGTGCGCGTGCCCTCCTTGAACCCGGCCATCATCGCGTCGGGAATGACCGCGGCGCTGAACATCGACGGCGGGCGTGTCAAATGCGTTTGTTCGAGCTCCCACGCGCCTGGTGACGGCGGTGTAAATCCAGCGGCGGACAATGTCATGCGTCTCCAGGTGTGTCGATCAGCGAGCCTCTGCTGTATTCGGACCCGACAGTAATACGATCACGGAGCGGGTGCGAGCACCGCGAGCACCAGCAGGCGACCCGTTCCGGTGTTGCGGATTCCATGGGGCACGCCTTCTGGCGCGACCATCAACTCACCGGCCTGCATCGCGCAGCTGGCGTCCGTCGAGCAGGAAGAGTCCGTCGCCGTCGACGACGTAATACAGCTTGTCCATTCCTTGATGCGAATGCAGTTCGTGCATTTGCCCTGGCTCAAAGGCGTTGAGTCCGACGAGCAGCCGCGCGGACTCAAAGAGCGTCGCCTTCCCCATCTTGTCGGGTCGCCACTGCGCGTGGCGGGCCGGCTGAATCACGGTCGGGTGGTCCATCGAATCTACCTCAGGCATACGAGCTGCGTGATCCGGCACATCGTTTGAAGTATTTTTGCCCGAACTGACGCGATGAGGATGCGCAAACCGATCTCCACGGACTCCGAAGCACCGGCTACGCGGTCCGAACTCCATCAGTGGGTACGCGAGCAGTTGCCACCTGGCAGCTCATCAGGAGCACGCCCTGCTCGACGCCATCGACAACGTGTTTCTGCAGCACGAGCGGCTCTGGCAGCAGTCCAAGCAGGACGCCATTCAGGCGGTTTCGGCCGGGTTTACCGAGCGCATGAACAAGATGCGGGACGAGCTCTCCGCGCGCGACGCCACGGTCAGCAGCATCTCGAAGTATTTCGAAGAGCTCGTCGCCGACCTGACGGACCGGGTGCATCGCGACCCGAAGACCCGCCTGATGAACTTCCGGCGCTTCATCGAACAGCTCGAGGCGTTCCTCGCCCTCGAGCAGCGCGGACACTGGAGCGCGGTCGGGCTGGTCGATATCACTTCCTTCAAGTGGTACAACGACACCCTCGGTCATGCCCTCGGCGACCGCATCATCGACCGCGTCGCCCGGCTGCTCCGCGAGCAGATCCGATCCGACGACCTGATCGCCCAGGAGGCGCCCGACCCGCGGGTCGTCGCAGGAGCTGCACGCCCGGTTCGGCGGCGACGAGTTCTGCTTCCTTATTCCGGAGCTGGATCATCCGAACGACGCCTGGGTCATCGCCGAGCGCTTCCGCGAAGCGGTCGAGTGCTTCGACTGGACAATCGAGGATGCGCGCCTGGCGCAGAAACCGGTGCGCGTCGACGTCGGCGTCGTCGTGCTCCGCCTCGGAACCGTCACCGAGCGGCGACCCATCGCGCGCGAGCTCGCGCACGACCTGCTCGCCCGCGCCGACAAATTGATGTACGAGGCCAAAGGGACACGCGCCGGGCAGGTGCATCGGGTCGGCGTGCGGATCGAGAACGGTTCGGTCGTTGAAGCGCGCCCGAGGAGCTCGGAGCCTCCGAACTCGCCGAGGCCACTCGTCGAGCCGCACTAAAGATCGCCGTCATCTCAAACATCGCTGTGCTAAAGTTAGTGGTTCGCACCACAGAATGGCGGGTGTAGCTCAGGGGTAGAGCGCCTGACTGTGGCTCAGGAAGTCGCGGGTTCGAGACCCGTCATCCGCCCCAATTTACTCAAGGACTTACGGCCCGGTGGCACTCACCGGGCCGTAGGTCGTCACGAGGCCTAAGGCCGAAGGATAGGGCCTACGCATGTCTCCAATTCCGTGGGCGGCGATTCTGACGCACGGGCCGACACTCGTCTCGGCCGCACGATCGCTCCTCGCCAACCAGTCCAGCAAAATCAACGAGCGACATCAGAGCATCGAGGCGCGGCTCGATCAATTGGAGAAGGCGTCCGTTGAAACGGCGCGTCTGATTCAGCAGATGGCGGAGCAACAACAGGCGCTCACGCTCGCGCAGCAAGATGTCCAGCGGCGCCTGCGGCTGGCTCTGATCGTCGGCTCAGTGGCCGCCGCTGTCGGAGTCGGCGCGGCAATCCTCGCGCTCGTGAACTGAGCGTCACACGGCTGTTTCCTGACACGCGACCCCACATAGTTTCGAGCATTGTGCTCCTGCAGATTTAACAATTCAAAAGCGAACCTAACCGCACCTCGAGGCGTCAAATGAGCCGTAATTGATGATCGTCAACGTCGTCACGACGTTGACGCGCACTGCAGGCTGGCTTGCGCCGCTTCCGTATGGACGGAGTTCGGCCCAGCCCTGACGGCTGTTCCCCATAGGTGTCCCTCGCAACTACGCCGCACGTCGGCGCTCACTCGACGTGTGCCCGTTCGCCGTCTGTCGCAAGAGTCCCCCGGGTGGTTCTCCAGAAGGAAGGCGCTGCTTGGCAGAAAGCATTCGGCGCAGTATTCGACACAGTGTGGCGATCGTCGCGCTGGCGTGTCGGTGTGTGCGCCGCCGGCGTGTCCAGCAAAGTGTCCAGCGAAGGGCAGCATCGCTACCGCAACGCGGCGACTGGTGTGCGTTGAGCTCACCGCGAAGGACCATCTCTCGGGGCCGGCATTTACCACCATGCGCGAGGAGGCGACGCGGATCTGGCTGCGGCACGGCATCGCGCTGACGTGGACACAGCATCCACGCGCCGAGTGCCAGACTGTTGTGCCGATTGTGTTCGACGCGGAGCAGTTGACGAAATTGGGCCGTGGCAAATATGCGGATGCCCTTGCCGTCACCATTTTTTCCGGCCAGCTCCCGCGTCGTGTACGTGTCGGCGCACCACGCATTTCGGATGCTCGCGCAGCTTCCGGAGTTCGCCAGAATTGAAAGCGGCGGCGAACGAGACCTGCGCGGAGGCTTGCTGATCGGCCGGGTCGTTGCGCACGAACTGGGTCACGTGCTGCTCACGACGCTTGCGCATTCGCAGACGGGCCTGATGCGGCCGGTGTACGGCCTGAAGGATGTGGTGTCGGCGGACGACCGCATGACCGATCTCTCGCCAGTCGAAACGGATCGCCTCGCGATGCGCTTCTCGCTCATGCCGCTCGAGTCGCCCAGAGAGGCTCGCGCCGTCGCGCCTCGCGACAGGTAACGCTCTCCCAAGCTCGACTACTCGACGACTTGTCCCGCCGAAGCGCGCAGCGCGAAGGCGGACGGCAAAGGTTTTGAACCTTCGGACGGGTCAGTGCACCCGTGTCCAGGTCAACCGTAGCCAATCCCGCATCGCTCGTAACGGGCCAAGCGCCCGACATTGCCGTCGGCGGTCAGCGCGTCGTCGTCGAGCGGCTGCAGCCGGAGATCGATGGCGGACGCTTCCCCATCAAACGTACCGTCGGAGAGACCGTGTCGGTGACGGCGGACGTGTTTGCCGACGGACACGATGTGCTTGCGGGCGTCGTGAAATACCGCCATGTGCCGGCGGGTCCGCCGCGCCGGTTCGACGCCGCGGCGGAACCCGCCCTACAACAGCCCATATGGGCCGAGATACCTCTCACTGACCTGGGCAACGACAGCTGGGGTGCATCGTTCATCGTCACCGAACTCGGCGAGTACGAGTACACGGTCGAGGCGTGGATCGATCGATTCGGATCGTGGCTGAAGGGTCTCGTCGCAAAGGCGGAGGCCGGCCAGGACGTCGAGCAGCGAGCTGCTCGAGGGAGCGGCGTTTCTCAGGAGATCGTGGCGCGGACCTTGTCAGGTCCGCGAGGCGAGCCTGACACGGACGCCGAACGGCTCCTCGAGATCGCCGACGTCCTGCGCAGCGGTCGACCGCAGCTCGATCGCGTGGCTGCCGCCCGCGATCCGCAGTTGCGCGCGCTGATGGACGCGCGGCCGGATCGCCGCACGTCAACGACCTCCGATCACATCCTCCGCGTGACCGTCGACCCGGTGCGCGCGCGGTTCGGCGCCTGGTACGAGATGTTTCCGCGCTCGTGCACGCCCGACCCGGCGCGCAGCGGCACGTTCCGCGACGCCGAGGCTCGCCTGCCCGACATCGCCGCGATGGGCTTCGACGTCGTGTATCTGCCGCCCATCCATCCGATCGGCCGCACGCATCGCAAGGGGCGCAACAACTCGCTGACGGCCGAGCCGGGCGATCCCGGGCAGCCCGTGGGCGATCGGCTCGCACGAGGGCGGCCACACCGCGATCGAGCCCGGCCTCGGCACGCTCGACGACTTCGATCGCTTCGTCGCAGACCGCGTCGCACCTCGGGCTCGAGGTCGCGCTGGACATCGCGTTCCAGGCCTCGCCGGATCATCCGTGGGTGCGCGAGCATCCGGAGTGGTTCAAGCATCGGCCGGACGGCTCGATCAAGTACGCGGAGAACCCGCCGAAGAAATACCAGGACATCTATCCGCTCGATTTCGACAGCCGGCGACTGGCAGTCGCTCTGGCACGAGCTGCGCGACGTCTTCCTGTTCTGGATCGCGCACGGCGTGACGATCTTCCGCGTCGACAACCCGCACACGAAGCCGTTCCGCTTCTGGGAATGGTGCATCGCGGAGATCAAGCGCGCAGCATCCGGACGCGATCTTCCTGGCCGAGGCGTTCACCCGGCCGAAGGTGATGCGCTATCTCGCCAAGGCGGGCTTCACGCAGTCCTACACCTACTTCACCTGGCGCAACAGCGCCGGCGAGCTGCGCGAGTACCTCACCGAGCTGACGCGCACCGAGGTTGCGCGAGTACCTGCGGCCGAACTTCTTCGCCAACACCCCCGACATCCTGCACGAGTACCTGCAGCACGGCGGGCGGCCGGCGTTCGAGGTGCGGCTGATCCTCGCCGCCACGCTGGCCGCAAGCTACGGCATCTACAGCGGCTTCGAGCTGTGCGAGAACGTCGCCGGTGCGGCCCGGATCGGAGGAGTACCTCGACTCCGAGAAGTACCAGATCAAGCCGCGCGACTGGAATCAGCCGGGCACACCTCAAGGAGCTGATCGCGCGGGTCAACGCCATCCGCCGCGAGCACCCGGCGCTGCAGCAGAACGCGACGCTGCGTTTCCACCCGACGCAGCACGGACGCGTTGCTCTGGTTCAGCAAGCAGCGCCGCCTTCGCCAGGCTTCGGCGGACCAGGACCGTGACGATGTCGTGTTCGTCGTCGCGAACACCGACCCGGCCCAGATGCAGCACGGATGGGTCGAGATGCCGATTGGCGAGCTCGGCATTCCGCCCGACGTCGCCCTACGTCGTCGAGGACCTGCTCGACGGCGCGACGCTACACATGGCGCGGCGCGTGGAACTACGTGCGGCTCGATCCCGCCGAGCGCATGGCGCACATCTTCGTCGTGCATCGGCAGTCTGAACTGCGATCGATGCGACCTGGATCCGCTCTGGTACAAGGACGCGATCATCTACGAAGCCCACGTCCGCGCCTTCTACGACAGCAACGGCGACGGCATCGGCGACTTCGCCGGCCTGACGCAGAAGCTGCCCTACCTGCACGACCTCGGCGTCACCTGCCTCTGGCTGCTGCCGTTCTATCCCTCGCCGCTCCGGGACGACGGGTACGACATCGCCGACTACACGTCGATCAACCCGATCTACGGGACGCTCGACGACTTCAAGCGCTTCCTCGACGCGGCGCACGCGCTGGACATCCGCGTCCTGACCGAGCTGGTCATCAACCACACCTCCGATCAGCATCCGTGGTTCCAGCGGGCGCGACGCGCGCCGAAGGGCTCGCCCGAGCGCGACTACTACGTGTGGAGCGACACCGACACGAAGTACGCCGGCACGCGCATCATCTTCATCGACACCGAGAAGTCGAACTGGACGTTCGACCCGGTCGCCGGCCAGTACTACTGGCACCGCTTCTTCTCGCACCAGCCGGACCTGAACTTCGACAACCCGGCGGTGCTCGAGGCCGTCCTCGACGTGATGCGCTTCTGGCTCGACATGGGCGTCGATGCGCTGCGGCTCGACGCCATCCCCTATCTGATCGAGCGCGAAGGCACGATCAACGAGAACCTGCCCGAAACGCACGACATCCTCAAGCGGATCCGCCGCGAGCTCGACGCGCATTACACCGGACGCGTGCTGCTGGCCGAGGCGAACCAGTGGCCGTCCGACGTGCGCGCCTACTTCGGCGACGGCGACGAGTGCCACATGGCGTTCCACTTCCCGCTGATGCCGCGCATGTTCATGGGCGCTGCGGCAGGAGGAGCGCCATCCGATCGTCGAGATCATGAACCAGACGCCGGAGATCCCCGAGACCTGCCAGTGGGCGATCTTCCTGCGCAACCACGACGAGCTGACGCTCGAGATGGTGACCGACGAGGAGCGCGACTACATGTACGCGCAGTACGCCGCCGACCCGCAGATGCGGCTCAACGTCGGCATCCGCCGCCGGCTGGCGCCGCTGATGGAGAACAGCCGGCCGCGCATCGAGCTGATGAACAGCCTGCTGTTCTCGATGCCGGGGACGCCGATCATCTACTACGGCGACGAGATCGGGATGGGCGACAACGTCTACCTCGGCGATCGCAACGGCGTGCGGACGCCGATGCAGTGGAGCAGCGACCGCAACGCCGGCTTCTCGCGCGCCGACCCGGCGCGCCTCTACTTCCCGGTCATCATGGACCCGGTCTACGGCTACGAGGCGATCAACGTCGAGGCGCAGGAGCGCTCGCCGTTCTCGCTGCTGCACTGGATGAAGCGGATGATCGCGCTCCGCCGGCAGCACCCGGTGTTCGGCCGCGGCTCGATCGAGTTCATCCGCACCGACAACCGCAAGGTGCTGACCTACGTCCGGCGCTACGAGAAGCGACATCGTCCTGTGCGTCGCCAACCTGTCGCGCGACGGTCCAGCCGGTCGCAGATTCCGCTCGCGCAGTTCGCCGGCCTGACGCCGGTCGAGATGCTCGGCCAGACGCGAGTTGCCGCGGATCGGCGAGCAGCCGTACTTCCTGACGCTGGCGCCGTACGGCTTCTACTGGTTCCAGCTGCAGGAGGTCGTCGTGCCGATGACGATGCGCGCACGGCTCCGGTCGTCGACGAGCATCCGGCGCGTGCCGGCGCTGTTCGCCGGCGTCGTCTGGGACTCCATCGCTCGACGGCAGCATGCGCGGCATCATCGAGCGGCAGGCGCTCGTGCCGTTCCTGCAGCGGCAGCGCTGGTTCGGCGGCAAGGCGCGGCCCATCGCGTCGGCGCAGCTTCGTCGACTGGGCGACGCTGCGGCGCGGCGCGCACCCGGCGTTTCTCAGCCATCGTCGAGTCGCACTACCGCGACGGCGGACGCGAGCGCTACGCGCTGCCGCTGGCGATGGCGAGCGGCGCCGAGGCCGACGCCATCGAGCAGCGAGCACGGCAACGCGGTCGCTCGCGCGCATCACCGGCGCGCGCAAGGGGCTGCTCTACGACGGCCTCTTCGACGATGGGCGTGTGCGGCCTGCTGCTCGACGACGCTGCGGCGGGAGCGGCGCGATCGCCGATGCGCCACGGACGGATTCGCGGCGCCGTGCAACCCGGCGTCGAGTCGATCGCGCACGGATCAGCGGCGCCGACCACGCCGATTCGCGCGAACGCGCCGGATCAGAGCAACACGTCGGTGCTCTTCGGCTGGCAGCTGATCATGAAGATGTTCCGCCGCCTCGAACCCGGGGTGAATCCGGACGTCGAGATCGGCGCGTTCCTGACGTCGCGCGGCTTCAGCGCGCGTGCCGCCGCTCCTGGGCACGCTGACCTACGAGCGCACCGGCGGCGAGCCCTCGTCCGTCGTCATGCTGCAGCGGTTCGTCCCGAACCAGGGCAACGGGTGGGAGGTCACGATCGAAGAGCTGGGCCGGTACTTCGATCGCGTCAAGGCGCTGCCGCGCCGACGCGTCACGCGACAGCGCAGGCGTGGACGCTCGATCGGCGCCGTACCGTCTGCCCGAGCCGAGCTCCTCGGCCGACCGACACCGGCGAATGCTGCACCGGCGAGCTGCACGTGCGCTCGGCGACGCGCCAGACGAACCGGCTTCGCCGTCGAAGCCTATACCGCCGCGGACGTTGCGGCGACGGCCGACGCGCGATGCGCGAGCATGCGCCGAGCAGCTGCGACTGCTGGAGACGGCGCTGCCGCGGCTCGACGACCGCAGCGCGCAGCTTGCGGCGCGAGGTGCTGGCGCAGCGCGAGGATCTGACTGCAGCAGTTCGACGGGATGACGCAGGTGCGGCGGCCGGCGCGCGGATCCGATGCCACGGCGACTATCACCTCGGCCAGGTGCTCGTCACCGAAGGCGACGTCGTGATCCTCGACTTCGAGGGCGAGCCGGCGCGGCCGCTTGCCGAACGACGCGCACAAGTGCTCGCCGCTGCGCGACGTCGCCGGCATGCTGCGCTCGTTCAGCTATGCGGCGCTGACCGGCCTCGGCGTCGCGGCACACACGCGGCCCGAGGACGTCGAGCGGCTGGCGCCGTGGGCGCGAGCTCTGGGAAGCGTGGGTCAGCGCGGCGTTCCTGCGCGCCTATCTTGCGGCGACGCGACGGATCGTCACTGCTTGCCACGCGACCCCGACGACTTCGACACGCTGCTCCGCGGCTTCGTCGTCGACAAGGCGCTGTACGAGCTCGGCTACGAGCTGAACAACCGTCCCGACTGGGTGCACATCCCGCTGACCGGCCTCCTGCAATCTGCGGTCGCTGCATCACGCGTGAGCCGCGCGTCTTGCACGGCATCCGGCTGCCGGACGCTACGCGCTTGCACGGCGTCCGGCTGAAGCCGGACACTGCCTTGGCCGATCGTCCGCCTGCACCGATCACTGACGACGCAACCGATACAGGAGGCACGCATGGCGATGCAGACGATCGAGGAACTCTTCGAGCACGAGCTCAAGGACATCTACTCGGCCGAACAGTCGCTGCTCGACGCGCTCGAGCAGATGGCCGGCGAGAGCTCCGACCGCGAAATCAAGAAGGGCTTCACGCAGCACCGCAAGGAGACGCAGGGGCAGATCAAGCGGCTCGAGAAGATCTTCAAGGCGCTCGGCCAGAAGCCCAAGGCGGGCACGTGCCCCGGCATCGAAGGGCTGATCAAGGAAAAGAAAGCGTTCATGCGCGAGAAGCCATCGGAAGAGCTGCTGGAGTTCTACAACATCGGCGCCGCGCAGAAAGTCGAGCGCTACGAGATCACCGCCTACGAAGGCCTGATCGACATGGCGGAAAAGCTCGGCATGAGCGATGCCGTCGATCTGCTCGAGCAGAACCTCCAGGAAGAAGAGATGACGCTCAACAAGCTCAAGGCGATCGCGTCGGAATTCGACGTCGCCGAAGAAGCGGATGAGGAAATGGAGGAAGAAGAGGAAGACGAAGCCGCGCTGAAATAGGGATGGCACACGTTGCGCAGCCGTGAGACTGCGCCGCTACAATGAACGCTGCACTATGGCGAAGAAGACTACTCGTCCCGACAAATCAGAGTCCCCGACAAGCCAGCCGGCGCCTGAACGGCGCCGGACGGCCCGCGCCTCGGCGCGCAGCGGATCAACGCCTGACGCCATCATTGCGGAGCCCGACGGCAGCCCTGCTGTCGAGCGGCACACCGCGAATGAAATGCTGACGCAAGGCGACGGACATCCCAGTCCCAGGTTCGAAGAAATTGCTGAGGCTGCATACCAGCGCTACATGCAGCGCGGTGGCCAGCACGGCCATGACTTCGACGATTGGATCGATGCGGAGCGCTCGCTTCGCAGGCGTTCGTGAAGGGAAGATGGCGTGGCCTGGGCAAAGATGGGTGGCCTGGGTTTGCCTGGGTTACCTAGCTACCCAGCCACCTAGGCTACCTATCCTCCTAGAGGTTTCCGGGCCCTCCGTTTGCACCTCCCATGGCTAACCCATGGGCACTGCCGCAGCCGACACACACGTCCGTGAGCTGACCTGCGTTGTCGGCGGGTGGACCGAACCGCGCGGCTCGAGACCGTTTATCGGCGGCCTGCTGCTTGGTGTGTCTGACGACAGCGGCAGTCTTCGCTATGTTGGCCATGCGGCCGCCGGCTTGAACGATGCCGAGCTTGGTCGTCTCTGGAAACGGCTGCACGCGCAGAAGACCAAGGTCTGTCCGTTCAGCACCGTGCCCCGAACCAGCGAGCGGGCCCACTGGGTGAAGCCATCGCTCGCGGTGAACGTGAAGTTTTCCGGTTGGACGGCAGACGGCAAGCTGCGCCATCCAACGTACGCCGGCTTACTCGCGGCGTGACCACGAAGTGCATCGAATTCGTGTTCTTCGTGGTTAGAAGCCGACGCGCACTTCGCCGACGACCTGCCGCTTCAGGATGTCGCCGAAGATGTGCTGCTGCACTTCCTGGTTGCCCAGGTTCATCACCTTGAGGCTCGTCGTCAGCTTGTTGTCGAGCCAGCGCACGCCGAACGTGCCGTTGACCAGCGTGAACGCCTCGGTCGTCCCGGCGTAGCGGAGGTCGAGCACGTCCTGCCAGTAGGCCTCGCCGGTGTAGTTCACCGAGAGGTTCCCGAGGAATCGTGAGTAGCTGAAGTCGAACCCGGCGTTGAAGCGGTTCTTGGCCGGCCAGTTGACGTCGAGGATGCTCGTGCCCGCGGGCAGATCGCGCGACCACCGGCTTCCACTGGTACGAGTAGTTGGCGAAGACGTTGACGTAGCGGTTCAGCGCCGTATCGACGCCGAGCTCGATGCCCTTGTCCTTCACCTCCCGAGGTTGAGATAGGTGAACTGCGCCGGCAGGACGACCGGCGGGTCAGGCAGCGAAGGCCGTCAGGATGACGTCGGGCAGCACGCCGGCCAGGTCGGCGGCGGGTTCGTCGGCGGAGTAGAACACGTTCGGCGTGAAGAAGATCCCGTTCTTCGTGTGGTTCCAGTAGACGGACGCGCTCACGTTGACGTCTCGCGACCACCGCCCGTATAGCCGACCTCGTACGCGGTCATCGTCTCCTGCTTCAGGTCGGGGTTCCCGATCGCGCGGATCGGAAACACGAACCGACAGCTGCGGGCGAGCAGGCACAGGTTGACCTGGTTGAGGATCGTCGTGTCGATGTTGTTGTTGATGAACGACGGCGCGCGGAACGCGCGGTTGAACGAGAACGCGGAACGTCTGCGCCGCATTCGGCTTGACCATGAACGTCGTCCGCGGCGAGAACACCGCGTTGTCGATCGACGAGAACTTGTCGACGCGGCCGCCGACGACCCAGCGGAAGTGATCGCTGAGGAAGATCTCGTCCTGGATGTAGGCGCCGCCCTCGTTGCGGTCGTCTCCGTCCGGCGCCAGCGAGATGTCGAAACGTGTTGTGCCGGAAGTTCGCCGCCAAAGCTCAACGCGTGCCGCGTGCCGATCGCGCGCACGTCGCTGGCCTCGACGTCGAACGTCTTGGTGTCGAAGACCAGCGGCAGCGGCTGCGCCGGTCGGTCCCCGCGGCCAGCAGGTTCACGGCGTCGGCCGTCCAGCAGGTTGGTGAAGAACGCGATGCGGCGGCCGCCCTTCTCGTACCGGGTGGTGAAGTAGGTCATCTGCGACTCGCTGTCGATGTCGAACGGGCCGATGCCGCTGTGGATGATGCCTTCGGTGCCGGCAACGCCGCCGGCGAAGACGAGCCGGCCGCCATTGCCGCCGGCGAGGTCGTAGTCGACGCGCGCGTCGAACTTCGGCTGCGACGTCCCGGTGTTCGCGAACGGCGGATACGGCGTGTTGAACGCGTTCGGGATCGTGCCGAACGGCCGCGGCAGCGGATCCTGCGTGAAGTAGCCGGCAGACAGCTTGTACGACCAGCGATCGTCCACCGCCTGGGCATGCGAGCCGTTCACGTAGAACAGCGAGCCGGTGTCCTGATCCAGGCCGGTGACATTGCGGTTGAACGCGCCGGCGCCGATGGTGACCGAGTTGCCGCCGTCGGCCGCCAGCTCGCGCGGCGTCTTGGTGATGACGTTGACGACGCCGGTCATCGCGTTGGCGCCCCAGACGGCGGATGCCGGGCCGCGGATGACTTCGATGCGCTTGATCTCGTGGGGATTGGTCGGCACCAGGTCCCACATCACCATGCCGAAGAAGTCGAGGTAGATGCTGCGGCCGTCGACCAGCGCGAGCTGCGACGTCGCCAGCGTCGAGGTGGCGCCGCGCGTCGTGACGTTCACGTCGCGCGCCGAAGTCTGGGTGACGTTGATGCCCGGCACCGCCCGCAGCAGATCGCCCATGTTGGTGCCCGGGGAGTTCGCGAGCTTCTGTGCGGTGATCAGCGTGACGGCGGCGGGCGCGTTGACGAGCGCCTGCTCGGACCGTGACGCGGAGACGACGACCTGCTCCTCGAACGTCGGCGCCTTCTCGTCCTCGGCGGGGGGTTTGGGCGGCGGCTGCTGGTTCCCTTGAGCGAACGCGGACGCCGTGCAGACGACCACAAATATCCCGGCAAGCAGGCGAGCAATCATCAGATCTCTCCTTTAGAGCCACGAAGGCACGAAGGGGTTCGAAGCAGCACGAAGACAGACACCGTGCGTCTTCGACTGGTCCGTCGTAGCCATCGGCGAAGGCGGAGCTCTTCGTGGGCTTCGTGGTTTCCAGATGATATGATGAACGCCCGCTGCGCCCGTAGCTCAGTTGGATAGAGCGCCGGACTTCGAATCCGTAGGTCGCAGGTTCGAGTCCTGCCGGGCGCGCCAGCCTTCGCTCACGCGGTCTGACGCGGAACGCGAGCTACGGCTGGCGAGCCATGAACTCTCCGTCACGCGCCCGTAGCTCAGCTGGATAGAGCGTTGGCCTCCGGAGCCAAAGGCCGCAGGTTCGAATCCTGCCGGGCGCACCACACCCTCGCAATCGACAGACGGTCTTTCCATATCGGCCTTGTAAGGCCGGCCGCTACCGGTCAGTGCGAGCGCCAGCTTTAGCGATGCAGCCGCGCACGGCGACGATCAATTCCTCGGCGCTAATCGGTTTCCGAAGCACGCATGCGAAGGCGAGCTCATTGAGGAGGGGGTTGGATTCGCCAGTCACCACGATGACGGGGACCGTCTGCGTCAGACCCTGTGCGGACATCTCCAACAGGACGTCACGCCCGTGGAGACGCGGTAACCCGAGATCGAGCACGACCGCACCAGGAGTGTGGGTTTCGAGGTAGTTGAGCGCGTCGATGCCATCCGCGACTGCCACGACGTTGTAACCCTCGGCGCGGAGGGCGGAGCGGAACATTTCTCGTGCCTGTCGATCATCCTCGACCACGAGGACGACGACGGTCTTGGAGGGGGCGACGATCACGCAACGCGATTGTATTCAGGCAGTCCTTCCTGCCGCAAACACAGCCTTAGTGTTTTGTTCCCGGAACGGCTACTGTTTCCGATCCAATCGTGCTGAGACGGTCGTCGCTTCGTCGGCGACGATGCGAACGCCGCGAGACCAGACGGCATACCCCTCGAGGCTGACGCGAACGGCGCGCGATCCGACCGGCAGCGCGCGAAGGACGAGCGGCGTCTGACCCGCGAAGCTGCTGTTGAGAAAGACGTCCGCCCCACTCGGCGTCGAGTCGACCCGTAACGTACCGAGATGGCCCGACGGACGCGCGCCCGCTGCGAGACGCGCCGGGCGCACGACCGATGCTGCTGGCCGCGATCGCGTGGACTCTGGCGCGATCGCGGGGATCCGGCGCGATCGTGCGGACTCTGGGCCCCCGCGGGGTCTCGGACGACGGTCACGGCAACCGGAGTGACTGTTCGATTCCAGCGGTACCGCGCGCAGGAGCGTTCTCGAGCTGAACATGACTCCCGCTCATCGACGTCGTCGGCAATGCGACCATTTCAGGAGCCACCGCGCGCTCCGAAGGCGCGCCCGTCATGCCACCAGCGAACGCTCCGACAGCAACCCCCAGCATGAACACGAAATAGGGGATGCGGCCACCCGGCGCGCCCATCGTCGATAGAAGCTTGACCGCCTCTTTCGCATGGTGCCGACGGCAGTCGCGTGCAATGCGGTTTCGGCGACGGAAACGCAAAGCAGCGGATCGGCCCCTTCGGACAGCGCGTCAGCGAAGGTGAGTTGAGACTGACCCATGGTGCCGGTGTCTCGTAGCAAGTTCGAGGCCCACAATCTATCGCATTTTGACTTCTTACGACGCCGCGCGAGCGGCGTGCGACTGAGCCACAGCTCTACCATTGCGTTGGCGTACCCCGGGGAGTTCAGCCGCAGGGGTCCAGAAAGGCGCGCTGGCCATCGACTTTATGCAATCACCTCACTGCTCATCTCTTGCCAGCTTTTCGCGCAAACTATAGTCACGCGGTCTGTTATGTATCAGAGCGCGATCAGGCTCAACCGTGGCAGTAGGTTTGCCTCCCGCGTTCGCAGGGGGCACTTAAGTGCCTCCGAGAAAAGGGACCGATGCTGCTGTGGCGGATGAGACCCCCGAGTCTGGGAGCGGATGACCGCATCGAATGCCACCTGATTCGGCGCGACATGGAATATCGCCTGTCGATTCGAATGGGCAAGACCGTGGTCGTTCAGGAGACGCACCGCACGCCGACCGCTGCGGCCGAGCGTGCCGAGAGCCTGCGGCGCCAGGCGATGGAGGGTGGGCTCACCATCCTTCCGACGCAGACGCCGGCCGTTGAGGGCGAGATGCGCGCGGACAGAACGGGGTCCAGCTAACGCCGGACCCCGTCCGCCTCACTGAATCGGAATCGTAATTTCGATCGTCCGGTCGTTGCCGCTGGCCGGGTGCTGGATGTTCACCCACGCGCGGCGCTTGTTCGTCGGGTCGAAGTAAAGACCGGTGAACTCGGAGCCGGGCGTGCCGTTGGACGCCCAGCGCGCAATGCCTTCGCCGGGATCGTTGACGTCCCCATCCAAATTCAAATCCTTCGCAAACCAGATGTCGTCGTCGGTCCCACCGTTGCGATCCTCAATGATGTAGATGTTGCCGTCGTGGTCAATCGCCAGGTTATCCGGACTGGCGAGCGCCGTGCCGACGGCAGCGCCCGTCAACACGTTAATGGTGTTTCGGTCGACGAAGAGCGCGATGGCATTGTTCTGCAAATCCAGGCGGTAGACCTGGTTCGTCGACGTGGTGGTGACGTAGAGGAACTCGTGACCGTGGACGAACTGAATCTGCATGTCCTCCGGCCGCATGTAGTCGGTTCCCTTGAACGTCGGCAGGTTGGTCGTGTTCCGGGCGTCGACGGACGTCACGCCCCTGATGTCGGTGATCGTAAGAGTCCCCGGAAGCCCCGCGCCGTTCACATTCGTGATCGGCACCCACACGTAGTTACCGGTGGCATTCGGGGTGTTGCCGTCCCCAACGCGAAGCACGAACGTCTGCCCTGCTCCGAAGTACTCGGCCTTGCCCGACATAATCTGGCCCCAATTCGCCTTCGGCGTGTACTTGTAGAGGTTGCCCCCATCCAGCTCGTCGATGAAGTACATGTTGCCAGCCTTGTCGAACTGGATGCCCTCGTGCGACACGCGCGGAACGACGTTGCGGTGCACGAAGTCGGCGCCCGCATTGCTGGCGGCGGTCACCGGGTTGAAGATGCCGGGAGCGTCGAGCGGATTGCGCAGCTCGAACAATCGCCCATACGGGCTGTTCGAGCCCCCGGCCGCCGTGTTCCAGCTTTCCTCTGCCGTGATGAGTGTGCCCCATGGCGTCCAGTAGCACGCATCGAACGCAACGTGTCCGCCCGCCGTCGGCGTCTGCCAGATCGTGTCGCTCTGGCCGGTCTCCAGGTCGGTCCGCTGCACGCCCGAGCTTCCGGTTTCGAACACGGTGAACAGGAAACGGCCTTTGTGCGGCCCCGTCTCGTTGACGGTGGTCATATCCCAGCTTCCGGAATTTGGTTTCGACTGGAGCAGTTGCGACTGACGGTCGGCAATCGAGAGCTGCTGAAAGTCAGGATTGCCGAAGGTGATCGGCATGGCTTCGTTCGCGGTCGGCCCGGCCGAGGCGGCCAGCGGAGTGAAATCTGAAAAGCGAGTGCCATCGGCAATCAGGGCACCGCCGGCAATCAGCACAGTGCCCGCAGTCACCACACCTGCACGTCGGAATGACATCTTCATCGTTGAGTTCTCCAGTGTTCGCTCCGCGCGTCCATGCGAGGAGGACTCGGTTGTACTGGCGCGGTGTTGCGTCGGCGCCAACGTGATGTGACGTCCGCGCAAACTTCATCTCAAGCGCGACCGTCGAACGACCCAGATCTTTACGCCCGTTTTGCGTGACCGTCACAGGTCGTTGACGTTGCACCCCTACGCTCTCGTGCAGGAGAGTGCCTGCCATGCGTCGAATCCTGATTGCCGCGTCGTTCCTGATCGCCACCGCTGCGGTGTTTGCGTCCGACGAGATCTTTGAACTGAGGGGATGGGCGGAGATTCCGTCGACGTATCGCCACCCCGGTCCTGTGTCCGGTCAGTTCGCGACCGGCGCCAATGGCGTCACACCGCCATACAACGGACAACCGATCCCTGGATTCTCCGGAATCATTCCGTCGCCCATATGGGGCACCTTCTACGGACTCCCGGACAATGGCTACGGCGCACAGGGAAACAGCGCGGATTTCGTGCTCGGCTTCTACGAGATCACGCCGACCTTCAAAACGATCGGCGATGGGACGACGTCACGGGGGCCCGTGTCGGTGGACCGCTTCACGCCATTCAGCGACCCCGCGGGATACGTGGACGCGTCGTACATCACGAACGGGCCGGTCTACGCCCGCACCAACTACTATCCGGCGCCGGCGCGGCAGATCGCCGTTGATCCGTCGATCAAAAACCGGCGACTCCTGACCGGTGCGGACTTCGACGTCGAGTCGATTGCCCGAATGAACGACGGCACGTTCTGGGTGGGTGAGGAGTTCGGGCCATATCTGCTCCACTTCGACGCCCACGGCATTCCTTCTCGGACCACCGGTTCGTCATCCCGTGCTGCGCGCACCGCAGAACCCGCAGAACACCGCGCAGAACCCCGCGAACCTCCCCAGCTCGCGCGGATTCGAGTCGATGACGCGCAACGCCGACGGCAGCAGGCTCTATGTGACGACCGAGGCGTCGATCAGTTCCGAGCCCGACAAGCGCATGCTGGTCATCTACGAGTTCGACACGAGGCTCGGGCAATACACCGGCCGGTCGTTTCGGTATGCGAAGGACAGCTCGAACGGCATCACCGGCAACGACAACAACGCCACGAACATCTTCGTGACCGGCGACATGACGCACGTCACAGGCGACCGCTACATCATCATTGAGCGCGACGACTTTCAGGGCCCGCCGAACGGCGCAAACCCGCCGCGCCAGAAGAAGCTGTATCTCTTCGACCTCGGCGACGTCGATGCCGCGACGGGCGTCCTGAGGAAACGGCTGCTCGTCGATCTCCTCGACATCGACGATCCACGCGACATCGGCGGCCCGCTGGCGGGCATCCCGGACGACAGATTCAACTTCCCGCTGCAATCGGTTGAGTCGGTGACGCCCGTCGACGACTTCACCCTGCTGGTGGGACTGGACAACAACTATCCGGGCGGGAACGGCCGCGTGCCGGGCACACCGGACGGCACCGAGATCATCCTCCTTCGATCGAGAGTGCCATTGAGGACGCTGCGCGTGCAGCCGTGCAAAGACGCGAGCCTTGGCGCGCGTAACGGTCAGAGCGATTCCAAGGGAAACGATTGCCGGTAATCGGACAGCCAGCTCGTCACTGCGCCAGCAACCCGTCACTGCGCCGGCTAGGATGCGGCATGCGTTAGGATGCCGAGATGCCGGATGCGGTGGCGGGCACGGCAACCGCCTTCTTTCTCTATGACGTCGGCGATGCGATCGCCCTCGATCACGTTCGGGCACTGATCGAAACGAGTGCTCCGGCCCAGCTGACGAAGGTCACGGCGTCGAATATCCAGTATCAGCAGCCGCCGGTGGTCATCGACGGCGCAGCACTCGGCACATCCGCCGCCGACGACTTCAGATGCCGGATCAAGGCGTTCGACTACGGCGTCGTGTCGGTCGCGCTGACGCGACGCCTGCCGGATACATGGCCGGCCCTGCTCGTCGAGGGGCGCGCGCTGCACGACACCGCGACGGCCGCAACGACCGCGGAGCGGCTATGCCGGGCGTTTGTCGATCGCGTGGCACCAGCGATCGAGCGGCCGCGGACCACGTTCCTGTCCGAGGATTACTTCGTCTTCACCGTGACCGACGCCGCGTCGACTCCCGGCGCCGACGAACTGATCGCGCGTCATGGGCAGGCGATCGCGCAGCTGCTGCGCGCCGAACAGGCGCCGCTCAGCACCCAGGAACGCGACGAAGTGCTGCGCCACCGCATTTCCTATCTCGCCAACGATCTCGTGGTGCCAACCTGGAACGCGGCATTCATCTACGACACCGAGGCCAGCGCGCAAGGCACGATGGAGCTGCTCGAGTACGCCAACTCGCAGCTGCTGCAGTTTCGCTACTACGACCAGCTGCTCGACACCGAGCTCGCCCGCATCTACGCGCAGCTGCAGGCACACGGCTGGGGACGCCCGTGGCTGGGGCGGCGATATACGCGGGCGGCTCAGAACCTCCACTCGCTGTTCATCGACGTGAACGAGCTGACCGACAAGACGGAAAACGCGTTGAAGATCGCCGGCGACGTGTACTTCGCTCGCGTCTTCGCGATGGCGGCGTCCCGTCTCGGGCTCGATCAGTGGAAAGCCAACGTCCGGGAGAAACTGCAGACGCTCGACGAAATTTACCGCTTCACCGTCGAGCAGACGGCGATGGCCCGTGGCGAGTTTCTCGAGCTGACGATCGTCGCCATCCTCGTCCTCGAGCTGGTGCTGTTCTTCACCGGTGTCATGACATAGGGCCAGGGCGAAAAACCCGGGCCTGGTCGAGGGCGGGCAAACCCACTGTATTGGTGCTTTGTCGCGTCCGGGCTACAGAAAGGTCACGTCTGCGCAACATTGGGCAACGGCAACCGGGCCTGGCTGCCGATAAAACTGCGAGAGGCAGGTGTTACGCTGGACACTCATACTGAGTGAGCGCGTCATACCCTCCAGGGCCCATTTTCTTCATGCACACATCCAACGAACCCAATGAACTCACGCAGCTGGTGCGCGAGCTCGAGAACTTTCAGGACATCGCCAGCCATCTGCTTCCGCTGCCGGGCGAGGTGCCACGGCTGCCGGGCATCGACGTCTGGGGCGGCACGCGGCCGCTGACCGGCACGGTCGGCGGCGACCACATCATCTACGTCGACTTCAAGCAGCGCTTCGACCTCGAGGCCAGGATTGCCCGCGCGCGCAAGCAGGGCCGGACCGACGTCGCCGAGAACCTGCAGCGGTGCCAGACGACCGCGGGGATTGCGATCGTCGATGTGGCCGGGCATCGGATGACGGACGCCCTGCTGGCGGCGATGCTCCACCAGGCGTTTCTCGTCGGCGCGCTCTACGAGCTCGACGTCAATGGCCAGATTACGCATCACCTGTTCGAGAACCTGAACACCCGCTTCTATCAGTCGTCGGCCACGAACAAGTTCCTGTCGCTGATCTACGGCGAAATCTCGGCCGACGCCCGCTTCCGCTTTCTGTCGGCCGCGCATCCCTTCCCGCTCATCTTCTCGAAGCAGCACGATGGCTTCGTTGACGCCGATCCTCGCCAGCGCGTGTCGTTTCCACCGCTGGGCATGCTGCCCTCGTTCGATGCGATCGACCGGAACGCGACGGAGGCCAGCTCGCTCGGCTTCAAGGACCACTACGAAATGAACGAGTGGTGGATCATGGGCGCCGGCGACATCCTGCTGCTGCACACGGACGGCCTGGCCGATCATCGGCGTGGCGATGAGGAGTACTCGCCGCACGCGCTCGAACGCCGGGTGCGCGAGGTGAAGGATCGCGACGCGCGCGGCATCTACGAGGCGATCATGGAGGACGTGCTGGCGTTCGCGCCGCCGGCCGACGACATCAGCCTGGTGGTCGTCAAGCTCCACGGATGAACCGCCGCTCGCCCTGTTTCACCCCCGTTGCCGTGGCGTTGCGGAACCATTAAATCCGTCTGATGTGATGCTCCGGTTTCCCGCAAGGCGGGAATCCAAGGAGGTCACGTGGACAGAGGATCAATTTCGAAGAGTGGGCGACGGGCGGCCGCGGTGATGCTGATCGCGGTGCTGACGCTGGCGATCGCCAGCGCCCAGGGGAAGCAACGGCGTCGACAACGCCGAACGCAACGGCTGGAGCCCGTACTCGATCGGCCTCTGGGGCGATCTGCCCTATTCGCCCGCCCAGGAACAGATCGGCGTCCCGAATCTGATCGCGGATATGAACGCGCAGCGGCTGGCGTTCTCGGTCCACGATGGCGACCTGAAGCAGGGCTCGGGGAGCAACTGCGACGCGGCGCTGTACGATCGTTCGCTCGATTACTTCAACGCGCTGGAAGCGCCGGCGATGTTCACGCCCGGCGACAACGATTGGACCGACTGCGACCGGCCGGCCAACGGCGGCTACTCCATCGCTCGATCGACTCGACTACGAGCGCTTCATCTTCTTCAGAGACCCGTATTCACTCGGCCAGCGGCAGCTGCCGCAGGAGGTACAAACCGCCGCGATGTGCCTCGACTTCTTCCGGCGCCTGGTGCCGTGCGTCGAAAACCGCCGGTGGACCGTTCGCGGCGTCACCTACGCGACGATGAACATTCAGGGCTCCTGTAACAACCTGTGCGACACCGCTCCGGATCCCCAGGAGTATGCCGCGCGCAACCAGGCGGTGATCGCATGGATGCGGCAGACGTTTGCATCAGCCGTCGCGCAGGGGTCCGCCGCCGTGATGCTGATTTCGCAGGCGAACCCGGGCTGGGACGAGATCGGACCCCACCCGCGCGCCGCTGCGCAATCCGCGGACGCTCGTCGAGACCGACGCCAATCCCGACGGCTTCAAGGACTTCCTCCTGGCGCTGCGCGACGGAGGTCGTCCGCTTCCGCCGCCCGGTCGCCTACGTCCACGGCGACTCGCATTACTTCCGCGTCGACAGGCCGTTTCAGGATGCCCTCGGTCGACGCCTCGAGAACTTCACGCGCGTTGAAACGTTCGGCAACAATCCGGCCAACGGCACCAACGACGTGCAGTGGCTGAAGGTGAACGTGGATGCGCGGACGCGCGAGGTCTTCTCGTACGAGGCGCAGATCGTTCCGGCGAACCGCGTCGCCGTGCCAAATCCCTGATCAGCACTAGCGCGGCGAGCGATCGGGCCTGAACACGATGCCGGCGCGCTCGCGGGCGACGACCGCGCGCCGCTGCGCCTCCGCCTGCAGATGCTGCTGGACGCGAAATGGAGGCTCGCCGGCCGACGGCCCGCGCCGCTCGTAGGTGCCGTCCGGCCGCAGCCACCGCGCCTTCACGGTGTCGCGGAACATCATGCGGAGGTACCTGGAGCACCCGGGCGCGGTTCTCCACGGACTCCACCGGGAACATCAACTCGATGCGGCGATCGAGGTTGCGCGTCATCCAGTCCGCGCTCGACAGATACACCTCCTCGTCGCCGCCATTCAGGAAGTAGAAGATGCGCGAGTGCTCGAGGAAGCGGTCGACGATCGAGACGACCTCGATCTGCTCGCTGAGGCCCGGCAGGCCGGGCGTCAACGTGCAGATGCCGCGGACATTCAGGCGGATGCGCACGCCGGCGCGCGACGCGGCATAGAGCGCGTTGATGATCTCGACGTCGACGAGCGAATTCATCTTGGCGACGATCTCGGCCGGCTGGCCGGCCTCCGCCCGCCGGCGCTCGCGCCCGATCAGCTTCAGCAGCCGGGCGCGCAGCCCGGTCGGGGCCATGATCAGCCGGCGCAGCCGCGGCGGATCCGAATAGCCGGTGAGCGCGGTGAAGAGCGCCGTCGCGTCCTCGACGAACAGCTGCGACGACGTCATCAGTCCGAAGTCGGTATACACGCGGGCGCTCTGCTCGTTGTAGTTCCCGGTGCCCAGGTGCAGATACCGCCGGATCCCGTCCGGACGCCGCCGCACGATCAGGCAGATCTTGGCGTGCGTCTTGTACCCGCGAATGCCGTAGATCACGTGGGCCCCGGCTTCCTCAAGCGCGCGCGCCCAGCGGATGTTCCGCTCCTCGTCGAAGCGCGCCGTCAGCTCCACCAGCACCGTGACCTGCTTCTGCCGCTCGGCCGCCCGCTGCAGGCTGGCGATGAGCGCCGAGCTCAGATTCGTCCGGTAGAGCGTCTGCTTGATCGCCAGGACGTCCGGGTCGTCCGCCGCCTGCGAGACGAGCGCGAGAACCGGATCGTAGGCGTCATACGGGTGGTGCAGCAGCACATCGTGGTCGTCGATCAGCGCGAACATGTCGGCCTGCTGCTCTGTGGCAATGACGTCCACCGGGTGAAACGGCGGATCCCGCAGCTCCTCGAACCCGGCCACGTCCGTCAGCCCCATCAGCACCCGCAGGTCCAGCGGGCCATCAACGCGGTAGGTTTCCTGGGCCCCAATGTCGAACTGGTCCTGCAGCAGCGTCAACAGTTCGGGTGAGGCGGCCTGCTCGATCTCGAGGCGGACGACATCGCTGCTGCGCCGGCGTTTGAGCTCGCGCTCGACGACCTCCAGCTGCGTGCGCCCGCCCTCATCGTCTACTTCGAGTTCGGCGTCGCGCGCCACGCGGAGCACGGCGGACTCGAGGATCAGCTGTCCCGGGAACAACTGCGACAGGTGGGCGCGAATGATCTCTTCGAGCAGCACGAACGTCCATCGGGGCGCCGGCCGCCAACGGCACGAGACGCGTTTGACCGGCCGGCACCGGCACAATCGCCAGGCGCGGCTGGTCGTCGCCTGGCGCCGGTGCGAGGCGCACGGCCACGTACAGGCTCAACGACGCAAGGAGCGGAAACGGCCGCGACACGTCAATCGCGAACGGCGTCAGCACCGGGAGCAGCTCATTGGCGAAGAACGCACTCAGCGCCGACCGCGGCCCCTGATCGATGGCGTCCCATCCCGCCACCCGGAGGCCAGCGGCCGCCAGGCTCGGCAGGAGCGTCGTGCGTGTCAGCGTGTACAACGCGCCCGACAGCGCGTGCGCCCGCTCGCTGATCGCGTCGAGCTGGCGCGCCGGCGAGAGGCTCGCCGGATCAGGGGTCGACGTCCCGTCGGCCACCTCCTGCTGCAGCCCGGCGACGCGGACCATGAAGAATTCATCGAGGTTCGACGCGGCAATGGCGGCGAATTTGACCCGCTCGAGCAGCGGCGTCGACGGATCCGCGGCCTCTTCGAGCACGCGCTCGTCGAACGCCAGCCACGACAGCTCGCGGTTGCCGAAGCCGGTGGCGACGCGGCCCGCGGCGGGGCTCATGCGGGGCCGCCCTGCGGACGGATCATGACCTCGCCGGCCGAAGGTGTCGGCCAGCATGTCCGCCCTGGCGGTCGCCGCCATCTGTTCCATCGTGGCATCGCCAATGGCGTCGTACTCGATGACCCACGGCGCCCTCGCGCGTCAGCACGTGCAGGTCGCGCACTTTCTGCAGATGCTCGGCGTCGAGCGCGTTGGCGACACGCAGCAGCGCCGACAGTTTGTCGACGATGAGCCGTTCCTGGCGATCGAGCGCGGCATACGGCAGGTGGCTCCGCTGCGGCGCGCCGCGGCGATGGTAGCGGGCGACGTTGGCGATCACCGCCGTCTCGTCGTCCGACAGTCCGAAAATCTGCGCCGCCGCAAGGATGTACTGCGAGTGCTTGTGGTGGGCGCGCAGGCTCACGTAGATGCCGATGTCGTGCAGCAGCGCCGCCACCTGCAGCAGCAGCCGTTCACGCTCCCCGAGCCCATGTTCGCGGGACAGATCGTCGAACAGCCGAGCCGCGAGGTGCGCCACGTGACGGCCGTGTGCGGCGTCGAAGCGATACTTCTGGCCCACCGCCTCGGCACTCGCAAGGACGTGCGCCTGAAAGTCCGCCGCGCGCAGCCGGCCGCCGCCGGCCAGATCGAGCAGCACGCCCATCCGCAGCGAGGCGTCGGACACGACCAGCGACCTGGCCGCCGTCTCGCCCAGGAGCCGGCGATAGACGAGCAGTGCGGGCACGAGCGTCTCCGCTTCTCCCGCGTTCAGGCGGAACCGCTCGACGACCTGATCGTCGTCCAGGGTCTCCACCTCGTCGCAGAACTGCAGGAACGCGTCGCGTGAGATCGACGTCCCGTCGGCGTCGCTCAGTTGTGACGCAGCGAAGCGGACGTCCCCGCCCATGGCGATGACGTCCGTGATCTCGGGCAGCGGAATCTCCAGCCGAATCTCGTCCACGACGTTGGCGATCAGCCGTTTCAGGAGCACGAGCTGGAGGTCGTGCGGATGCTTCCACAGCTCCAGCTGCTGCCGCAGGCGGATGGCGCCGAGGGCGTAGACGCCGGACCGGACCGGTTGGCCGCGGCGCAGCAGCGTCAGGCTCGTGCTGCCGCCCCCGACTTCGGCAAGCAGGGTCCATTCGCCGTCGAAGCCGGCCGTGTCGCCGGAATGCTGGACGGCCAGAAAGGCCAGCCGGCTCTCTTCGGCTTCATTGATGATGTCGAACGCGATCCCCGTGCGGGTGCGGATGCGATCGAGAAAGGCGTCGCCATTGCGCGCTTCGCGCACGGCGCTGGTCGCCACGGCCCGCACCTGCTGCACGCCATAGCCGTCGATGACGCGCCTGAACCCCTCCAGCGCGGCCAGTGCGGCATCGGCTGTGCGCGCCCGGATGGCACTCGACGCGAACGTATCGCGGCCGAGCAGGACGGCGCGCGAGACGTCCTCGGCGATACGGATCGACCCGTCACCGGCGAGTTCGGCGACGACCAGCCGGATGGCGCTCGCGCCCATGTCGAGCACGGCCACGAGCTGCGGAGTCGATGGGTTCATCGTTGGGCGACAACGTGGTCGATTGGGGCGCCTGCGCGTAGCGAGGCTGGAGTCGCAAATCTATCCGACCGATGTAACGCGCGTTCAACATCGTGCCAGTACGCGCGGGAAAACACACGGGCCGGGAACAGACGCCCGCGATGCATGCCTGACACATTCCCGTCACAACAGCGTTGCACCAGGTTGATATCTCGATTGGGTGGACCAGCCGTATCCGGGTCGACAACGAAACGTTACGGCGGCTGTCTACCATCGACCGATGGTGACGGAAGAGCCTGACCTCGACGGATGGTGGGTGGCGACGGCCGGCAAGCTTGGCGGCGTCCGTCTCCCCCAGGAAGCGCTGATCGATCTGACGCTGCGACTTCGGAACGGCACGTTCCGGTTCGGCACCGACGAAGGGCGGACCGTGATTAATCGCCACGTCCATCCCAAGACCCTGGACATCATCCCGACGCGCGGGCCGCATCGCGGACGCGTGGTGCCCGCGATCATTGACGTCACCGACAGCTCACTGCGCATCTGCTGCGATCTCTCGGGGACGTGCCGGCCTGACGGGTTCAGGGCGCCGCCGGGAACCCGCCGCTTCCTCGCGAGGTACCGGCGCGTGCCAATCGAGTCGCGGTGAAGGCCGATGCGACCTACGGATCAGATCAAGCCGGGCTGGTCTGCGCGTACGCATTTACGCCCGGCGGCCCGGGACGCGCCATCGAGTCCGCAGACGCCGCCACGCTGCTGACCGCGACGCGCGAACGAGCCGAGTTTCTCTGGCTGCACTTCAGCCTGGCCAACATCGCCGCCGAGCGCTGGCTGCGGCAGCACACGTCGCTGCCGGAATCCTTCTTCACACCGCAGAACGGTTCATCCACGCGTCTCGAAGTGATCGAGGACGCATTGACGGGCGTGCTCAACGACGTCCAGTTCTTCCCGTCCGAGGCATCGGCCGCGTCGACGATGACCCTGCACGTCAGCCCGGGATTGATGGTGACGGCCCGGACGACCGCCCTTCGCGCCGTCGACCGGCTTCGGGCGGCCGTCAAGGCCGGTGAGCGGTTCGCCTCGCCAGCGGACCTGCTGGCTCACCTGCTCCGCGATCAAGCCGATGTGCTGGTCGACATCATGCGCGACGCGACCACCCAGGTCGACGCGATTGAAGATCGCATCATCAACCGGCACCGTGCGAGCCGGCAGCAGCTCGGGATGATTCGTCGCATTCTGGTGCGGCTGCAGCGGCTGCTGGCTCCGGAACCGGCCGCGTTGTTCCGGCTGCTGAGCAAGCCGCCCGCCTGGCTGACAGAAAACGACCTGGCGGAGCTCCGTCAATCTGCGGAAGAGCTGACCGCAGCGGTGGCGGATTCTGTCGCCCTCGGCGAGCGGGTCCGACTGCTGCAGGAAGAATTGACGGCGCTCCTCGGCGAGCAGACCAATGAAACACTCTTCATCCTGACGATGGTCACGGTCTTCGCGCTGCCGCTGACGATCATCCCGGGGCTGTTTGGGATGAACGTCGGCGGCGTTCCGTTCGCCGATCGGTCCGGCGGATTCTGGTTCGTCGTGCTCTTCGTGGGCGCCATCGTCGCGGTTGGCGCGACGCTGGCAGTCAAGCTTCGCGACAGAGCGTAGGCCGTTCCCGGCCGAGTCCGCACAGATCGCAACTCATCCGTTCGTCATCGTGTCGATACCGTTACCTGCACGTACGAGCGAGCTTACGTGCAGCGACTAACCTCGATGTCTTCAGAGAGCGCAGGGTCTCGCACGACCGTGCAAGGAGCGTCGATCATGTTCATAACTCGTACGGTGCTCTCCTTGATCGTGTTTGGCGGCGTGGTTCCGTCGTTCGCGGAACCGATCAGACTTCACCAACCGATGGCTCACCAACTGATGACCGGCCTCGCGTCAGACGTGCGCGATGTGAATGTTCCCACCTTCAGTGCGAACGACCAGGTGAGTTCCGCAATCGGCGAGGTACAGGCCGAGACGCCTGAACACGCCATCGGACATGAAGTCGCGGAACCCGCGTCCACGACCGGCAGCAACGGGATGCGCACGGCATTTGCGCGGATTTCGGAGCCGACATCGCTCGTATTGATGGGAGGCGGGACAGTTGTTCTCGCCGCGCACCTGGCTCGACGAAAAAGGCGGCGCACCGGCCGATTGTGGGATCGCCGGGGGTCCCGTCGCCGGGGATACTACTGAACCCGGCAACGGGCGCTCTCAGAAACTGAACTTCAGACCGAAGGTCGCCCATCGCTGGTAGTACTCCTCCTGGATGGGGCGTGTCACGACCCTGCGTTGGCGTCGATCACGACAGCCTCCGACACGACCGACGGGATCGACGGCACGATCGCCAGTCTTGGCGATCGCTTCCCTTCCGGGTTGCTCGTGATGATGAACAGCGCGGGGCGGAATTACCAGCTGTACCGACCTGCGCCGCCTCCTGAAGGCGGTGATGCCGCAATGACGCGGGGCGATCTCCTCCTGCCAGACGCCGTGGTAGTACCGCTGATCGGGGCCTTGGCGTAGGAACCCGATCAGCAGCAGTTCCTCGAGCAGCCGCTCACACGTCGCGCGGTCGAGTCCCCAAAACCTGGCGGCCTCGGTTGTGGTCAGACGCAGCCCGGGCGCCTCCTCGAATTCCTCTCGAATGCGCTGAACGAGCTTGCGAAAGAAGAACATCGACATGCTGAAGTCATCCTGGTGACGAGGACCACAAGTCCTCCGCGTCGGCCTGCCGGAATAAACGACAGGTATGAACGGCAAGCCGACGCGGGCCCCGGGGAGTTCACCGCACGACGTTGAGAATCACGCCACCGTAGACGCGATGCCCATATCGCGTCTCCTGCCCAAAAAAGGCTGGGGCATCGTCTTTGGACTGCACCACAATGAACCGGTAATCGCCGCGCAGGCCCCAGCGGCCGCTGTACCACTTGACCCCGCCGCCGGCGTTGGTGGTGAGGAATGTCTCGGTATCGTTGATCCCGAGGCCTGAGCGCTCGAACAGGCTGAGCGCGCCGATTCCGCCAGTCACGTACGGCACCACGGGCCCCTTCGCCGCGTTGACGATGACGTTGCCGCTGTAGTTGAGAAGGTGCGGCGTCTTGACGTTCGCCTGCGTCGCCCCGCTGAAGTCAAGGCTCTGCGAGATGCCGAGCGCGCCGTTCACCTCGCCCTCCACGCCAACCCAGCGATTGAAGTTGAGGGTGACGCTGCCGCCAAGGTCATAGTTGCCGAAGCTGGGGCCCTGCGTGTCCTTCCCCTCAGTGAAGAATGTGCCTCCACCTGGAATGATAGTGATCTCGACGACGCCGGGACCTGACGATGATGTTTCGCGCGTCTGCGCGAATGTCGAAGCGCTGACGCCGAGTGTGATGACGATTATGAGTGCTGTGAATGAACGCTTCATCGATTTTCTCCATGGTTCTGGTCCGGCTGAAGCCGGACCCTACGTACAACGGCTCCTCACGAAGCCGGGATGCCACCGAGCGCCTTGTAGACGGCGATGACACTGGTGAACACGCCCGCCTCGGCCTCGGCCACGGCGTCCTCGGCCTGCAGTTCGGTGCGTTCCGCGTCGAGCAAGGCGAGAAAGTCAGCTGCACCTTCCCGATATCGCACGCGCGCAATCGCGGCGGCGCGACTGCTCTCTCGCGCTTGCTCGGCGAGCTTGACGAGGCGTTCCTGATCCTCGCGATAGTTGACGAGCGCGTTCTCGGTCTCCTCCAGCGCTCGCAATACGATCAGCTCGAATTCGGCGACGAACTCGCGCGTGACGCCTTCGACGCCGCGCAGCCGGGCACGCGCGCTGCCGAGATCGAATGCCGCCCAGCTCAACGCCGGCGTCACGGCCCATGCACGCGTGTCGGCAACGTTGAACAGATTCCCGCGCCCGGCCAGCAGTCCGAGAAATCCGGTGATCGTGATGCGTGGATACAGATCGGCCGCTGCCACAGCTTCATTCGCGGTTGATGCCGCAAGACGGCGCTCCGCCGCGCGCACATCCGGCCGGCGCCGCAGCAGCGAATTCGGTTCTCCAATCGCCAGCGCTTTCGCGAGCGTCGGATAGGGGCGCGGCGCCAGGTCGACATCGAGCGCGCCCGGCCGCGTGGCAATGAGCACCGCCAGACGATGCTGGCGCAGCGCGATCGCGCTGCGGAGCGGCGGCATGCTGGCTTCGATCGCTGCGACACGCGCTCCCGCGCTGGCGACGTCCTGCTCCTCTCCAAGCCCCGCGTCGCGGCGCACACGAGTGAGCCGTAGCGTTTCCTGTTGATTCGCGAGGCTTCGCACCGCTACCGCCAGCCGCTGCTGCAGTCCGCGCAGTTCGAAGTAATTGCGCGCCACTTCCGACGCAACGCTCACCCGCACGTCATCGACCGCGGCGGCAAAGCTGTCGGCCGTGGCGGCCGCTGAGCGGATCTGGCTGCGGATCCTCCCGAATACGTCGAGTTCCCAGAACGCGTCGAAGCCCGCGCGATAGGTGTTGACCGTTTGCGGCGTGTCCGAGAAGCCCGGGATAGCCTGGCTCCGCTTGTCGTAACTCGCATCCGCAAACACGGTCGGGTACCGATCGAGCCTGACGTCATCGAAGACGGCCCGCGCCTGATCGACGCGCGCCACCGCGATGCGCACGTCATGATTGGCCGCCAGCGCTCGCGACTCGAGCTCGTCCAGCACCGGGTCCTCGAACTGCCCCCACCACCGCGGATCGAACGCCTGCTCGACGACCAACGATGCCTCCGCATTCCTCATCGTCGTTGCAGCGACTGTCGGCGCCTTGTACGGCGACCGCACCGTGCACGCGCTCACCGAGAGCGCGAGCACGAGCACAACTCCCCACACCTTGGGGTTTAGGAGTGGGGAGTGGGGAGTGGGGAGTGGGGAGTTCATGATCAATGTCCTTCTATTGGCGTGGCGATGATCGTTGGCTCTGGCGCAGGTCTGCGCGCGCGATCCGTCAGCCGGCCGATCACGGTGTAAAAGACGGGAGTGAGGAACAGGCCGAACAGCGTCACGCCGAGCATGCCGGCGAACACGGCGATGCCCATCGCCTGTCGAATCTCGAAGCCAGCGCCCGACGAGAACACCAGCGGGACGACGCCCATGATGAACGCCATCGAGGTCATCAGAATCGGGCGCAGCCGGATGCGGCACGCCTCGAGCACCGCCTCTAGGTGCGACACGCCGTCCTTCTCGCGGTCTTTGGCGAACTCGACGATCAGGATCGCGTTCTTGCACGCGAGCCCTGCGAGCACAAGGAAGCTGACCTGCGTGAAGACGTTGTTGTCGCCGCCGGTGACCCATACGCCGGCGATCGCGGACAACAGCGTCATCGGCACGATCAGGATCACGGTGATCGGCAGCGTCCAGCTCTCATACAACGCGGCCAGCACGATGTAGACCAGCAGGACGCACAACGGGAAGATCAACAGCATCGTGTTGCCGGCAATCAGCTCCTGGTACGCGAGCTCGGTCCACTCGAACGACATCCCCGGCGGCAGCTGCTTGGTGAGCACGTCGGCGATCGCCGCCTGCGCCTGACCCGAGCTGAAGCCTGGCGCCGGACCGCCGTTGATTTCGGCAGCCGGATAGCCGTTGTAGTGCATCACCTGATCCGGCCCGTAGCCGCGCGTTACGGTCACCAGCGATCCGAGCGGCACCATCTCGCCGTGGTCGTTCCGCGTCTGCAGCCGTCGAATCTGCTCGGGCTGTAAGCGGAAGTCCGACTCTGCCTGCGCGTTCACCTGATACGTGCGTCCGAAGCGATTGAAGTCGTTGACATAGAGCGAGCCGAGATAGACCTGCAGCGTCTCGAAGACGTCGGTGAGCGACACGCCATAGCTCTTCACGCGCTCGCGATCGACGTTGGCGTCGATCTGCGGCACGCTCACCTGGAAGCTGGAGAAGAGGCCGGCCAGCGACGGCTCCGTCTGCCCTTGTGCCAGGCCTGCCTGCAGCTGACCGTAGAGATCCTCGAAACCCGCGCCGCCGCGATCCTCGAGGTAGAGCTTGAAGCCACCCACCGTGCCGAGCCCCTGCACGGGCGGTGGCGGAAAGATCGCGACAATCGATTCAGGAATCTGCGCGAAGAACTGCTGGTTCAATGCACCGACAATCGCGCCCGCGCTCAGACTCCCGACCGGTCCGCTCTTCCGACGGCTTGAGCACGACGAACGCGATGCCGGCATTCGGCGCGTTGACGAACCCGTTGATCGAAAGGCCTGGGAAGGCGACCGAGCTGAGCACCCCGGGGTGCTTCAATGCGATATCCGTCATCCTCCGGATCACCGCATCGGTGCGATCGAGCGTTGCGCCGTCTGGAAGCTGGGCGAACGCAACGAGGTATCCTTGTCCTGCGTCGGCACGAATCCGGGAGGCACAGCCGAGAAGCCCGCAGCCGTCAGTCCGATCAGGCCGACATACAGCGCCACCGCGACAGCCGACACGCGGAG
Source organism: uncultured Acidobacteriota bacterium (assembly GCA_963793705.1). GTDB lineage: Bacteria > Acidobacteriota > Vicinamibacteria > Vicinamibacterales > UBA2999 > Gp6-AA40. Next base: position 379,971 of record CAWCBC010000013.1, read on the forward strand.
CACCCGCGCCACGCCGCCGGTGTAGGCGCTCGACGCGCGATTGAAGAACGAGTTGAATCGACGGAAGAACCATCCGAACAGACGGTCGGCCGCGCGCTGGACGACGTCGCGCGGGGCTCCACGCGGCCGGAGCAGCCGCGAGGCCAGCGCCGGGCTGAGCGTCAGCGAGTTGAACGCCGAGATGACCGTCGAGATGGCGATCGTCAGCGCGAACTGACGATAGAACTGCCCCGACAGCCCGCTGACGAACGCCGTCGGTACGAACACCGCGCACAGCACCAGCGCGATCGCGATGATCGGGCCCGACACTTCCTCCATCGCGCGCCGCGTCGCCTCAATCGGCGACAGTCCCCGCTCGATGTGCCGCTCCACGTTTTCGACCACGACGATCGCATCGTCCACGACGATGCCAATCGAGAGGACAAGCCCAAAGAGCGACAGCGTGTTGAGCGAAAAGCCGAAGCCGAGCATCACCGCGAACGTGCCAATCAGCGACACCGGCACCGCCACCAGCGGGATGACTGACGCGCGCCACGTCTGCAGGAACACCATCACCACGATGACGACCAGGACAATCGCTTCAAACAATGTCTCGACGACAGCGCGGATCGAGTTGCGGACGAAGCTCGTCGGGTCGTAGACGATGCGATAGTCGACGCCTTGAGGGAACGACTGCTTCAGCCGCTCCATCGTCTGGCGCACCTGATCGGAGGCGTCGAGGGCATTGGTGCCTGGGCGCTGGAAGATGCCGATCGCCACGGCGGGCTTGTTGTCGAGGAGGCTCCGCAGCGCGTACAGATTCGAGCCGAGCTCGACCCGCCCAACGTCGCGGACGCGCGTGATTTGCCCCTCCGGAGTCGCTCGCACGACGATGTCGCCAAACTCGTCTTCGGTGGTCAGCCGGCCGCGGGCGTTGACCGAGAGTTGAAACTGCGTGTCAACCGGCGCGGGCGGTGCGCCAAGGACGCCGGCGGCCACCTGCACGTTCTGTTCACGAATCGCGCGAATGACATCCGTCGTCGTCAGCTGGCGCGAGGCCAGGCGATCCGGATCGAGCCAGATGCGCATGCTGTACTCGCCGGCGCCGAACACCTGCGCACTGCCGACCCCGGAAATGCGCGCGAGCTCGTCCTTCACGCGCAGGTGGGCGTAATTCGCGAGATACAGGTTGTCGTAACGCTCGTCCGGCGAGACGAGGTGCACGACCATGATGAAATCAGGCGTCGACTTCTCGGTGACGACGCCGATGCGCTGCACTTCGGCGGGCAACCGCGGCAGGGTCTGTGCGACGCGGTTCTGCACCTGCACCTGCGCGTTGTCGAGATCGGTGCCGAGGGCGAAGGTGATCGTCAGTGTCATCCGTCCGTCGGATGTCGCCTGCGAGAACATGTAGAGCATGTCCTCGATGCCGTTCATCTGCTGCTCGATCGGCGAGGCGACGGTCTCGGCGATGACCTTCGGGTTCGCACCCGGATAGGCCGCGCGCACGACGACCGTGGGCGGGACCACCTGGGGGTATTCGCTGATCGGCAGCTGGAACAGCGCGATCGCGCCGGCCGCGACGATCATCAGCGACAGCACCGCGGCAAAAATCGGTCGCTGAATGAAGAACTTGGAGAAATTCATGACTGCCCTTCATAAACGGGTTGCACCTGGGCCCCCGGCCGGATCCGCTGCAGACCGTTGACGACGACCGGCTCGCCGGCCTTCAGACCGCTTCGCACGATGCGCAGGCCCCCGACGATCGGGCCCAGGGTCACCGGCCGGTACTCGACCTGGTTCTGTGCCGAGACGACGTAGACGAACTTCTTGCTCAAATCCGTCCCCACCGCGCGGTCCTGAATCAACAAGCCGTGATAGCTACCCGCGCCAGCGAGGCTCAGGCGCACAAACAGACCAGGGGTCAGCAGGGCATCGGCGTTGCGGAACACGGCGCGTGCGCGAATCGTGCCGGTGCCGCTATCGAGCTGGTTGTCGAGGAAGTCGAGCCGCCCTTCGTGCGGATACCCGTCTTCGTTGGCGAGTGCCATGCGAATGCGGCGATCGATCGATCCGCGACTCCGCGCGCCGCCTGTCGTGTACTTCAGATAGACCTGCTCGTCTGCATCGAAGTAGGCATAGACCGGATCCAGCGACACGACGGTCGTCAGCAGCGTCGCCTCCGCCGGGCCGGTGGCCACCAGGTTGCCTTCGGTGACGATGGCGCGGCCGACGCGGCCGTTGATCGGCGAGGTGACGCGCGTGAACTCGAGGTTCAGCGCCGCAGCGCGCAGGGCGGCCTCGACCGCCGCGACCTGCGCTGCAGATTCCTCCGCGAACGCCGCTCGGCGATCGTGCTCTTCCTTCGAGATCGCGTTCTCGCTGCGCAGCCGCTCGGCACGTTCGAGCTCACTGTTCCCGCGCCTCACCGTGGCGCGCGCGCGATCGAGCTCTGCCTGCAGTCGATCGACTTCGGCCTGGAACGGACGCGGGTCGATCTGGAAGAGGAGGTCGCCCTTGCGCACGATGGCGCCTTCGGAGAAGCGGACGGCGGACACCAATCCGGACACGCGCGGCCGGATGTCCACGGAGTCGACGGCCTGAAGGCGTCCGGTGAATTCATCCCAGTCCGTCACGTCGCGCTCGATGACGTTGGCGACGGTGACTTGCGGTGGTGGGGCTGGCGCCTGCTGCGCCGCCGTCTTCGTGCACGCAGCCAGGGCGACGGTGAGCGCGATCGGCTACGAGCAGCAGCGCTCGGCGACTTGCGATGAGGCGATCTGCAACGGGCGTGAGTGAGTCGTTCATGCCGTGCAGTGTGGCGCCCGCGAACGCGCACAAACAATCGGGCAGTGGACGCACGCGCGCATCGCGCTTCTGCACCATCTCCATCCGAGCCGGGTTGCTCAGGCCGATCTACGACTTTTGGCCGAGGCGGCGCTCGTCCATGCGTCCACTACGTGTTCGTTACCGGCCTGGTCGATAATTGACGGCGGGATCTCGTAGTGTCCGGCGCCGGACCCTTCAGAGCATCAGTTGAACCCGAGGAGCATTGCAATGAGCCAGGACACGAGCGGCGGGTGCGGAAGCACGATCGACGAGAGCGTGCGACGGGTGATCGACTCAGGCGACGTGGGCGAGCTGCGAACGGCGTTGACGCACGAAGTCACCGAACGGCGTCGCGCCGAGTGCCTGGCCAACATTCAGACCGAGATCACCAAGTACACGCTCGACCTGCTCGTGCGCGAGCCCGATCTCGACGGGTTCTTTCGCGCCTTACTCAAGACGCTGGCCGAAGAAGCGGAGAGCCAGGTGGCCGGCGTGTGGCTGCTCAACGACGACAAGCAGTGCTGTGACTTCTGGATGGCCCACTTCGGCGGCCAGGTCGTGACCACGAAGAACCTGTCCGAGTTCGGCGTGGTGCGCAAGGCCGAGGCGCAGGCGCAGCACTTGTTCGACTACAAGCCGGGCTGGGTTTCAACGATCGAGTATGGTTCTGACGATCCCCGGATGCCGGACGCGGTGCGCGAGTTCAACGCGGCGCACACTCCCCTGTCCACCGTCGTCGCGCCAATGATGGTCGGCGGCAGGAATCTCGGATGGATCACGATCTGCACGCCCCCCGGGCCCGAGGGCGGATCGTGGTGGCGGATCGCGCTCGTCGAGGCGATCGCGCGGCACGCGGCGCTGGCGTTGCACCAAAGCCGGCTGTTCGAGCAGAACCGGCTCGAGGAGCGCCGCAAAGCCATCCTCGAGGAGCGCAACCGCCTCGCGCGCGACATTCACGACAACCTGGCGCAGGGGTTCGGCGCGATTCTGATGCAGCTGCAGGCCGCGCAGCGCGAGGGGACTCCGCTGCCGCCGAAGGTCGCGCACGGCATCGACACCGCTGTCGACCTGGCACGCACACACATGGTGGAAGCGCGGCGATCCGTGGGCGCACTTCGCCCCAGCGTCGGTGACGGCGAGGATATCGCACAGGCGATCACGCGCGTCGCCGATCTCGCGCGGAAAACGTCGGACATTCCCATCGAGGTCTACGTCGATGAGCTGCCGCGCTTCGGCGATGGCGTCGAGCGCGAGGTGATCGGCATCGCGCAGGAAGCGCTGACGAACGCCGTCCGCCACGCGCAGGCCAAACGCATCACGATTCGCGCATCGACGAACTCGCTCGGCCTGCGTCTGTCGATTGCGGACGACGGCCGCGGCATTCCGCAGGAGCGATCATCGGGCGGGTTCGGGATGACCAGCATGCAGGAGCGCGCCGATCGCATCGGCGCCTCGCTGACCATCGTCACGGCGCCGCGCAGCGGTACCGAAGTGGTGCTCGCGTGGGAACCCTCGCATCTTCCGACCCAGGTTCATGCCTACAATTGAGGTCGTGGCTCCGCCTCCGCCCGCTCGACTCCGCCCGGGGCTACGGCGGACAAGCCCGCCACACGCGCCAGCGTGCTGCTCGTGGACGATCACGCGCTGATGCGGACAGGCGTGGCCAACATCATCAACCAGGAAGCCGATCTGCACGTGGTGGCCGAGGCCGGCAATGGCGTCGAGGCGCTCGAGGCCTACGATCGCCATCACCCCGACGTCACGCTGCTCGATCTGCGCATGCCCGTCATGGAAGGCGTGGAAGTCGTCCGTCGCCTGCGCGAGCGCGACCCTCAGGCGCGAGTGATCGTGCTGACCACCTACGATACCGATGATGAGATTTCGCGCGCGCTGAAGGCCGGTGCAAAGGCGTACGTGTTGAAGGACATCTCCGCCGACGACTTGGTGACCTGCATCCGCGACGTGCTCGCCGGCAAGAGCTATCTGGCGCCCGCGGCTGCGGCCAAACTTGCGGAGGGCGTGACGCGCGTGCAGCTGACACCGCGCGAGCTTGCGTCATTGCGCCTGATGGCCGACGGCAAGTCGAACAAGGAAATCGCCAACGAGTTGGGCATCAGCGACCGCACGGTCAAGACGCACCTGGGCCACTTGTTCGAGAAGCTCGGCGTGACCAGCCGCACCGAAGCCGTCAAAATCGCCACACGGCGCGGGCTCGTGCGACTGGCGTAGCCGCCTGCACTTGATTTGGTCGGGCGCGCTGTGTCATCACGCGCGCTTCGAAGGGCTAAAAGGACACAGCAGCTGGGGATTGACCAAGAAACTGCTCGAGTGTCTGTCGTGAGTATTGGCTGAGAAGCTTCAGGTCGATCTCAACGCCAAATCCCCGACCCTCTTGGACACGAACCACGCGACCGAGTATTGGGATCTCGTCGCCTGACAGCGTGACGAAGAGCATGACCTGTGATCCCACTGCCAGTGGTTCGCTCGTGGCGACGAAGCAACCGCTCTCGCTCAAGTCGGTAAGTTGCATCGCTCCCACGGCCGATGTCCCCTCGATTCGGCATTTGAGGAGCACAGGGCGACGGACGTATTTGCGTCGTTCCTTGACCTGCTGTGTCATGCCAGGAGTGTCGGCTTCATGCCGCACGCACCGTAGGCTTCTATGACGGCGCAAAGAGGCGCCTATTGTCTCCTGTTGTCGCGTTATGTCATGTCAATGGATCAGCTTAGATCCATCTCACGACCGAGGACTATTCTTCGTCCTCGAGCTCGTCGATCGTGTCGGAGGCGTCCTCGAGCGTTTGGTGGAGTTCGTCGAGTTTCTCGCGCACGTCGGTTTCGGGGACGTCCTGGAGCTCTTCCACAGTGAGAGATGCGTCGTCGATGTCGGTGGCGAGTTCGTTGAGTTTGCGTGATGACATGGCAGGGTTCCTTGCAGTGGGCTGCGCGCCGGCGCACAACCAATTCGATCATACGAGGGATCGTGCGACGTGGCTGTAACTTCTGTAACCGCTGAGCCGTGGCGCCAGGTGCAACGACTAGCGTCACGCGTGAGTGTCCAAGTGGTCACGGAGCTTGCGTGCCACCTCTTTGCGAAGATCTGCCGCGTCCACATTGCGAAAGACGCCAACGTTCACCTGACAGGCTCCGCCACGGCACCGCGCGATGTCGACCAGGATTTCAACGTAGGCACCGTCGGCCGCGTGGCCCATCGTTACGCCAACGACACGAACGTCCGGCGACGTATCGCGTGCTGCATCGGTAGCAAGGCGAGTCACCTGATCGACGGTAAGCACCATGGGCCTGGTCAGTCCTCGGCCCTCATGGTTCTGCCGGCGCGTTTCGTCCGCCCGTGGCCACATAGCTCACACAGTCACCTTGGTTCTTGAACGTGCCTGGGAAGTTGAACGCTGTCCAGCCGCCGTCGGGTCACAAACAAGCTCCCCGTTTTCTCGAACGTCATCAGCCTTCGAGGATACGGAGGAGCTTCGTCAGGAACATGAACGCTCAGTAACGTTCGCGTAAATGACTCGACGCGTCCTTCGATCGTTGGACGCGCCGATCACGACCTTTGCCTCGCGCGTGGTGCTATTTCAGTCCCATGCAGCTCGCGTAGTAACTCACCGTTCCTGCCCAGTCGGAAAAGATCCCGAGGATGCCGACGTCCTTCGCGAGCACATCGAGTGTCTCTATGATGTCGCCGTCGTTGTGCAGGGCGTCCAGCGTGGTCTGGTAGTAGAACGACGGGCTCGGGGTCCCCTTCGTTGGCAGTACCTCTTCGACGATCCGACCGGAGCGCTCCAGGGTCCAGGTGATGATGTCGAGCCCCGCCGCTTTCGCATTCCGCGCATACTGCGACGGGACGATCTTCCCGTTGCTGACGGACAGGAGCGCCCACATCGGCGGGGCCACGATCCTGATGCCCTGCGTGCGGTACGCCTTCAGTTCCGCGGCGCTCGGCAACTCCCCAAGGACATTTGCGTCGTCAAGGTACACAGCCTGATGTCCGAATTCCGGCCGGCTCTCGATCCACGTCAGCACGTCGGCCTTGTTGAACGACTGCGCCCACACCTTCGACGGCGGCACATGGGCGTCCCGGTAATCGTCGATCATCGCCTGCGCGTAGTTCGCCTGCGATCCGAACACCTGCTCCACCTGCAGGTTTGCTGCCCGGTTCGGCGCTTTCAGCTCCGGCGTGTACTTGCTGTCGAGCTCCTTGAGCAGCGCGATGCTCTCCTTGTGGGTCAGGAGCGTGGCGCCCGTTGCAGTACAAATCCGTTCGCCAGTTGGCGGTCCCACCCTGGAACTCCCGCGGCGTCAGCGCGTTTGGATTGGAGGCGTCCATCTTGCCCTTCAGCGACTTGAATTCGGCGACGGTCAAATCGCTCGTGCAACAGAGTGCCGACGCCGCTCTCGTCCGTCGACCCAGGCCGTCGAATTCAGCTGGAGAGAACGGCCGTGAGCACTTGTTGGCCAGCGGCGTCAGCAGAATGTTCGTGGTTGTGTGGAGGTCGCACTGGTCATGACGGCAGACGAGCTCGCCGTCTGAGGTGAACGTCACGTCACACTCCAGAATGCCGGCGCCCATTCGAGCTCCCGCCTCGTGGCTTTCCTTCGTGTGTTCGGGAAACTGCGAGGGTACCGCCGCCGCGATGGCCGATCGAAAAATCGGTTTTCTGGAACGGCCCCTCGCTGCACGACTCCAGCTTGCGCTTCAGCGGGCTGTCCTGCATTTTCTCGACGAGGTAGTAGGGCGGGGGCCCGACCTGCACGCCGGACTTCTTGTTCCCGTTGCCCTGACCACCGGCGTTCACCACCACCGGCGCAAGCCAGCACGCCAGCACCAGCCACCTCGACACGTTCGTTTTCATTGACATCGTCGCCCTCCAATTGGTTCAGTCGTCGGATGACGGAGAGCGTAGGTGGCGCGCATCAACGCGCCGTGACGGGCGCGTCAGCGTCGTGCAAAACACTCGTAAAGTTGCTGTGACTCAGGCGTGGTGCGCCTCCGTTCGATCGTGTGGAGCAGCGGCACAGTTCTCGGAGTCCGGCAACATTCGGGGCGTTTCTTGCAGTCACAACGCCGTGGACAGACGAACGGGTTCCCGACCGCAACGCGTGCTGGTCGTTGATGATTCCGCGGATATCCGAGAACTGTGGCGGTTGTGGCTGACCTTCTGGGGATTCTCGGTGGACGAAGCGCGCAACGGGTACGAGGCAATCCAGAAGGCCACGCAGGACCAACCCGACCTTATTCTGATGGACCTGTGGATGCCCGTGGTTGACGGCATCGAAGCGATGCGACGATTAGAGGCGGATGGCCGGACTTCACACGTGCCGGTGCTTGCGGTCAGCGCGCAGACTCATGCGCCGAACAGCTCAACGGCCCTCGCGGCTGGAGCTGATGCCTTCCTCGCCAAACCGTGCGATCCAGACCGATTGTTGGACCAAATCCGATTGGCGATGGGAAGACTGCGATCCACGTAACGTTGCCGGCTTCGTTTTGCCGACTCTGTCTAAGGAGCGTCGCGTCGCGTCATAGGTAGCGTCAGCACGAACGTCGTGCCAACGCCCTCGGTCGACACGACCTCAATATGTCCCTGCATCGCCTGCACGGAGTCTTCGACGATCGAAAGACCCAACCCCATGCCGCCGACGTACTTGAGCTCGTCGCGATCCTCGTGTGCGCGGGTAAACCGGTGGAAGATCGTCTTCAGCGATGCTGCGGGAATGCCCAAGCCGTTGTCGGAAACCATGATGCGGCACAGTTCGTCGCCGGAGTCCACCCCAGTGATTTCGACATAGCGTTCAGGCTTGGTGGCGTCGGAGTATTTGATGCCGTTTGACAACAGATTCACCAACGTCAGCTCGAGACGTCCGACGTCAACGGTCAGGGTCGGCAATGTGTCGCTGACGCGGATCTCGACGCTTCGAGCGTCGGCCATCTCCCGCAGCTGGCGGGCCGCTTCATTGGCGACCGTCGCCACCGACACTTCCTGGTCGAGGAGATTATCGCCGGCGTCGTTGATCCGGGCGACCGTCTCAAGTTTCTGGGTCAAGGCAACCAGTTGATCGACGTTGCGCTCAACAATTTCGAGCGTGCGGTGCGTTCGGGCCTGATCGAGGCTCTCGACCTTGAGCAGCTTGACGCCGAATTGCAGGGCGCCAAGGGGCTGCCGCCATTCGTGCGCCGCCATCCGCGTGAATTGCTCGAGACGTTCGCGTTGATCGGTGATGGTCTGCGCATACAGAGCGACGAATGCTTCCACCGTCGACTGTGTCAGCACGTCCACGGCCTGGTGCAGCCGTGCCACCAGTATCACGCCTGCCGACGGCGCTGGCGCGACACCGAGCCGGTCCATTTCCTCCAGGACGAAGGTGACAAGAACACCGCTCAGCACGTGATACTCCCGCAACAACTGGTGCAGGGAGGCTTGCTGCGCGTGTCGGAGCGCTCCAAGTTCGCGTGCCTTTTCGAGGATGGCCGTGTTGGCGGCGATCGCGTCCGCCTCGGGCTGGCGCATATACGCACCGATCTCGACAATCAGCGCCGGGATGTGATCCAGGAGACTCTCCGTCGGAAAGACCTCGCGGGCGTCAACCGGCAATAACTCGACGAGCCGCTCAAACCACCGCGCCGCGAGCATCTGATGCTCCGCGCGCATCCGTTCAGCGATAAGGTCGCCAAATTCCGTGAGAATCATGGATTTGACAAGGAGTATACCGGGTCAGTCAGGTAGTCGAGCTGCCGCGCAGCGCCGATTCAAACGGAAGTCGCTTCCCCTTCTTTACTGAATCACTCTGGCTTTACTGAATCACTCTGGAAGATCGTCCCAGCTGCGCGCGCCTTGCGCGGTGTGTAACGCGGCACTTACAATGGGGGTTCACCTGAGTCGAGGGATACACTCCACCGAGTGGGCCGCTAGCTCAATTGGCAGAGCAGCAGACTCTTAATCTGCGGGTTCTCGGTTCGATTCCGAGGCGGCTCACCACAACCCCGAACGAATCAGCACGACACTGGCAACACGAACTAGACTGAACGGCAGCATCGCAAGGGTCCGCCTGAAGGCGGACACTACGTACACCCCGTGCAAATTCTGGTTGCAGAAGACGATCGCGACATCGCGAGCCTGATCGCTCACTACGTCCAGAAGGCCGGATGGCAGGCGCACATCGCCACGTCCGGCGACGACGCGCTCGCCCACGCCCGGCAGCAGCCGGTTGACATCGCGATTCTTGACGTCATGCTGCCAGGCATCAGCGGACTCGAGGTCTGCCGTCTTCTGCGCGCCGATAAGAACACCGCCACGCTGCCGATCATCATGGTGACAGCACGCGCCGAAGAGACCGACCGCATCATGGGCCTGGAAATCGGCGCCGATGACTACATCTCCAAGCCGTTCAGCCCCAACGAGCTGGTGGCGCGCATCCGCGCGCTGATGCGCCGGATGCGCCGCAGCGAGCCGGAGGAGACACGGCTCACCCTCGGCGCCCTGACCGTGGACCTCGACACTCACGCGATCACCGACGCCGGCCAGGACGTGAAGCTGACCGCCAAGGAATTCCTGCTCCTGCGCTACTTCCTGCAGCATCGCGGCCGCGTCCTGTCGCGCGATCTGCTGCTCGGCGACGTCTGGGGATACCGCTATACCGGCGGCACGCGCACCGTCGATGTTCACGTCCGGCGGCTGCGCGAGAAGCTGCCAGTCCTGGTCGATCGGCTCGTCACCGTCAAGCAGTTTGGCTACAAGCTGATTGGCGACGAGGGCGAGCGGGAGTCCTGACGCAGCGGCCGTCCGTGCGGACATCGTGAAGACATCGTGCAGACCAGCTTTCGTACCAAGGTCTTTGTCGCATCCGTCGCCGCCGCGGGCGTCTCGCTCGTGGTCGCCGCCCTGCTGCTGTCGTGGCAGGTCCGGGACCGGCAGCGCGACGCCATCACGCAGCGCCTGACGGACGAGGCGCGGCTGATCGCCGATCTGATTGCGTCGGCCACGTCACTCGACGAGGCGGCCCTCGACGCTGAGGCCGACCGCCTCGGGCAGTACGGCGACAGCCGCGTCACGCTCATCGCGGACGACGGTCGCGTGGTGGGAGATTCGACGCAAACACCGGAGCAGCTCCGCACCCTCGAGAATCCTGCATCGCGGCCGGAGGTGATCGGTGCGCGTGAGAACGGTCTGGGCATCAGCCAGCGATTCAGCACGACTGTCAACACCGACATGCTGTACGTGGCTGCACCTGCAAACCACCCGATCGTCCGCGTCGTGCGCGTCGCGCTGCCGCTGACCGAGGTGGACGCGCAGTTGGCGGCGATCCGGAATCTCACCCTCGTCGCGCTCGCGGCCGCGGTGCCGATTGCGCTGGCCATCGCCTGGGCGTTTTCGGCGCCGCTCGGGCGGCGCGTTCAGGAAATCGCCGCGGTCGCCAACCGGTATGCATCGGGCAGCCCCTCCCGCACCAGCCTCGACTACGGCAACGACGAGCTCGGCACGGTCGCACGCGTTCTCGACACCTCGATCCAGGAGCTGGGCCAACGTGTTGAAGAACTGTCGCGCGATCGCGCGCGCAGCGACGCGATTCTCACCGGCATGGTCGAAGGCGTGCTCGTCGTCACCCGCGATGGGCGGCTGCAGCTCGTGAACCGCGCCGCCGCGCTGATGCTGCGTGTGGATCAGCCCGCCATCGGCCACCATTACCTCGAAGTGATTCGCCATCCGGACATCTCGGCGCAACTGACCACCGCGCTGAGCGGTGACGAGGTCGAGACGCGCGAGCTGATGCTGACCCGTGACCCCGACCGGACGTTCGTCGCGCGCGCCGCGCCCGTCGCGGCCACTGGCGGCGGCGGCGCGGTGCTGGTGCTGCACGACGTCACCGACCTCCGCCGGACGGATCAGATCCGGCGTGATTTCGTCGCCAACGTCTCCCACGAGCTGCGGACACCGTTGACGGCGATTCGCGGGTATCTCGAGGCGCTGCGCGACGACCCGACGGACACTGAAAACACGACGCGCTTCATCGACATCATCTGGCGTCAGACGACGCGGATGGAGCGGCTGGTGTCGGATCTGCTGCGGCTGGCGCGGCTGGATGCGCGACAGGAGGTGCTGGAACGCGCGAGCTGCGACGTGCGGCAGCTCTTTCAGGCGGTGGTCGCCGATCTCGCCCCGTCGATCGAAGCGAAGCGCCAGCGCGTGGTCATCGACGTGCCGGACGAGGGCTGCCGGGTGTCGGCCGACCCCGCCAAACTGCACGACGTCGTCCGGAATCTGGTCGAAAACGCCGTCAACTACTCGCCGGACGAGACAGAGATCAGGCTCGAAGCGTCCTGCCCCGCCGGCTCCTGCACGATGACCGTCACTGATTCAGGACCGGGACTGCCCCTGGCTGATCTCACACGCGTGTTCGAGCGGTTTTACCGCGTGGATAAATCGCGGTCGCGTCCGGGGACTGGACTTGGGCTGGCGATCGTGAAGCATCTCGTCGAGCTCCACGGTGGAACGGTGGTTGCCGCAAACCGGCCAGAGGGCGGCGCGGTGTTTAGAGTCACGCTTCCGGCGACGGTCTGAACCACGAAGAACACGAAGATCACGAAGGATCAAAGATCTTTCGTGGCCTTCGTGGTTAGGTTAGGCCGCGGCGGCGGCATCCCTGTTCGACCAGTCGAACTCGTAGTAGATCCAGTTCGTCTTGTCGAATTCAAGCGCGAGGACACCGGCCTTGGCCTTGAACGTCCCCTGGCCGCACTCACCCTTCTTCCAGATGAAGCCGTCGGGCAGGTCGAGATTGGCCTCGTGTTCCTCGCCGGTCACCGGGTTGATGAAGGCCTGGCCGCGTCCTTCGCCGATTCCTTCCATCATGAAGGTACTGCGGCGTCCGTTGCCCGTGATCGTGATCTTCGCCTTCTCGAGGCCGACGACTTCGAAGGTCGGACCGAGCAACTCCCACGGCAGTCCGCCAAGCTTGCCGGTGAAGATCTGCGCTAGCTGCTCGATCTGCTTGTCGGTGGTCGCCGGGTCCACAACAAAGACGGCTTTACCGTTACCCTCGTGAATCGCCTTCGGCCACTCGACAATCGCCGCGCACTTCACACCCGAGAGGTCAACGTCTCCGCATCTGCCGCCGGTGATGTCGCAGCCGACGAGCGCGCGGCAACTGCCGTCTTTCGAGTTCGGCACGCCAGCGAAATTGCAACCGCACCCGAACGCGCAATTGCAGAACTCGTAGCCCTTGCCGCGCAAATACCACTGCGTCGCCACCGCCGGCATGTCATCCCCTCCCGATTGCGGGCGCGATTATAACCGTCCACCGCATCGGGCCGTAAACTCAGCCACAAGAGGAACTCCCAAATCCCAAATCCCAAGAAACTGTGAGTCGGGTCTGGAAGCTGGACGGGCCATAAACCCCTCTCGAGCGACAGCTCGACGTTTCAGGATTCAGCTACCATACGGCCGTCACATGCCCGTGCCTGCTACTGATGCGACGCGCGACCTGCCCGCCGCGGCGGCTCGCGTGATCGAGGAGGTTGTCGACGCCGCGACCCGGGCACTCGGCACGACCCTTCGATCGATCGTCCTGTTTGGCAGCGCCGCCGAAAACCGGCTGCGCGCCACATCCGATATCAACGTCCTGATCGTCGTCACGCGTTTCGATGCCCCGGCCGTCGACGCCATGCGTCCAACGCTGCAGGCGGCGCATGCGGCCGTGCGGCTCGCTGTGATGTGGCTGGTCGAGGACGAGATGACCGCCGCACGCGACGCGTTTGCAGTGAAATTCGCCGACATCGCCCGACGGCATCGTGTGCTGTTCGGGGACGACCTATTCAAGGGCGTCACGATCTCGCGGCAGGCTGCACTGACGCGCGTGCGCCAGGTGCTCCTCAATCTCGTGCTGCGCCTCCGCGCCAGCTACGCGCTTGAACGTGACCGCGAAGAACGGCTTGCGTTCATTCTGGCGGACGCGGCGGGCCCGCTGCGCGCCAGCGCCGCTGAGATTCTCGACCTCGAAGGTGCCACGGTTGGCAGCCCGCGCGAGTCGCTCGAACGCCTCGCAAAAGAGTGGTCCGCTGACAAGGCGCCGACGCTTTTCGCCGCGATCCGCACCGCCCGCGAGACGCGGCGGCTCGATCCCGGCACGGCCGCTGCCGCGTATCTGGACACGCTTGATCTTGCGCGCTACCTGCATCGCCGTGCAGCCGCGCTGCGGTGAGCGCTGGTGAACCCGTTCGACCTTCGCGGTCCTGAGTTCCTGGCGTTTTACACGGCGCTCGGCGCAGGGGCGTTGGCCGTCCTCTGGATCACGCAGCGCTCACTCGAGTCGACCCCGACGGGCGCACCGCTGCTCGGTGATTACCTCGAGATCGCGTACCTGCGCGGCGGACCTGGCGAAGCGGTCCGGGTGGCGACGATGAACCTGATCGTACGCGGCCTGATGCAGATCGTCGACGAGGACCACCTGCAGGCAGTGGAAGCGGAGGCGCCCGCGCTTGCCGGCAAGCGTCTCGAGCAACTGATCGTGACGAAATGCCAGTATGTGACGTCTGCATCGGCGGTCTTGGCCGACGCCGCACTGCGCGAGGCCGCCACCGAGGAGTGCGCCCCGCCGCTGGTTCAGCGCGGACTCTTGCCCGACGATCGCGCCGTCGCTCGTCGGCGATCGATGCTGGCCGCGGCGGCGTTCGTACTCACCGCGGTGGCGGGAACCAAGATCCTGGTGGCCCTCTCGCGCGGACGATCGAACATCGCCTTCCTCATCATCGAAACCATCGTCTTTCTCTTCCTCTGCTACACGCTCACGAATGCGCTGAGAACCGCTGGACGGTGACGCACAGCTGGCGAGCCTCATGTCGCTATTCGCGGGGCTGCGCGAGCGCGCGCGGTTCGGTTGTTCCGGGCAGCGCCAGCTACGACTTTGCCCTCCTCGCGGCGGTGTTTGGCGCAGACGTCATCCCGCCGCGATTTGGTCTCGCCAAGCTGTTTCCGAAGGCCAGGTCTTCCTCTTCGTGCGGGAGCAGCTGCGGCGGAAGTCTCGGGATCGGGCGGGTCGTCCTGCGGATCGTCGTGCGGGGGCGGCGGCGGAGGCGGATGCGGCGGGTGCGGCGGATCATGAAGGCCGCGATGCGCGATCGTTTCGGCCTCACCTGGCATCCATCGATGGCGGCGTCGATCCATGCGCACCTGGATCGGCTCGACGTGATCGAGGTGATCCCGGAAGGTCGCTTTCTTGACTCGCGCCGCGCGCGCCGGGCGCTGCGCGACCTCGCACGGACCGTGCCGGTGTCGATTCACGGGGTATCGCTCGGGCTCGCCACCGCAGCGGCAATCGACGAACGGCGGCTCGATTCGTTCGCACGGCTCGTCGGCGAAGTGGAACCGGAGTCGTGGTCCGAGCACCTGGCGTTCGTGCGCGCCGGCGGCGTCGAGCTTGGACATCTGGGGGCGCCGCCGCGGACGGCGATCACCGTCGAAGCCACGGCCGAGCACATCGAGCTGGCGCAGCGGCGCGTCGGCAGCTACCCGCGCGTCGAGAACATCGCGACGCCACTCGAGCCGCCGGGCAGCGTCATGTCCGAGGCGGCCTGGCTAGTCGAGATGCTGGCCGCGTCACCCGCGGACCTGCTGCTCGACGTCCACAATCTCTATTCGAACGGCGTGAACTTCGGTTTCGATCCCGAACGCGTCCTTCGCTCGCTGCCGCTGGAGCGCGTTCGTGCGATCCACATCGCCGGCGGCGTCGACGTGCCCGACCCCTCCGGCGGAGTGCGCCGGGTGGACGACCACCTGCACGATGTTCCAGATCCGGTGTACCAGCTGCTGGAGATTCTCGGGCAGCTGCTTCCGCATCCGGTGGACGTCGTCCTCGAACGCGACGGTGCATTTCCAGCCTTTGAACAGATGTTGTCGCAGCTCGATGTGGCGCGAGCAGCGCTCTCGCGTGGTCGTGCAACAAGGTCAGGGTCGCCGACCGCGCACGCGGGCCACAGTCACGGCACGCCTGACCGGTCACGAGTATCGGCGCCAGGGAACGGTGCGGAACGGCGGGCGGCTGCCGATTTCGAGGCCTTCCTCGCACAGGTATACACAAACGAGCGCACGCGTGCTCGCTTTCTTGCCGCACCGATCCAGCATGCGCTCGCTGAAGGCCTGGCAGAGGACGTGGCGCGCCGGTTCGAGCATCTCGATCGCTTCGGCCTTGGACTCGCGGTCGCGAGTTTCTCGCGCAAGCGCGATGAGAGACGGCCAGCAGTGTCTGGCGGCAGCGGACGCCGTCACCGGAGCGATTAGAGCCGGGCGTCGGCTCGGCGGAGTCGCGCGCTGGCGATGGCGTCGGTGCGCTGCAGGAACCGGCCGTCCGACTCGATGAGGAAGCGGACATCGACCAGCGCCGCCAGCAACGACTCGCACACCACCTGATCGAGATTCCACAAGCGCTGCGCCTGCCTGAGCGTGAGACGCAGGCCAGGCATCTCGAGGAACTCGCCCTGGATCCGCGTCAGCATCAGCTCCATGGCGGTCCGGGGGG